>CAWCUA010000012.1:0-215488 GCA_963798625.1 uncultured Actinomycetota bacterium | reverse complement strand
AGGATGTTTGCGAAAAACTGACGAGTCAACTTTCCCAGCGGTGTATCCTCTTCCGGCAGTTCAGAGCCGAGGGCCAGCAGTTGCGAAAACTGCTCCATGAACTGCTGCAATTCTGCCGGCAAATCGTTGTGAGTCATCGACGCTACTCCGAAGGGGCGACGAACTCTCCGTTTTAAAATTCGACCTTTTCGCACCGCAGCACAAAGCGGACGGGCGGCCGGTTCGCGGTGTGCGCAACGAGACATCGCGCCCTGGTCCGGCAAGCCTAACGCGGTCAAAGGAACACCAAGTATTCCCAGTTCGAAGCGAACTGCATGGAGACTCGGTCATACTGAATCGCTCGCTCGCCACGACATGGATTCGCCGCAGCGTGGACATTCGGGCAGCTGGGCCCACTGCTTACTGGTGGCCGTCGTGACCTGGCCACAGGCACATTCGGCTTGGACATAAAGCGGGTGTAAGTATGGCTCCAGCGTGACGTCGGCCGAGGAAGTTTCCCGGCTTGCAATGTTGAACACTTCGGCCAAAGTCACGTTGGAAGCGGTCGCATCGATCGGCACCAACTCCCAGGTGACATGGCCACTTAGACACCGCTCCGAGCGCGTCAGCTTCATTGGCAGAAGTTGAAGATGCGTGAGATTGAGATGCGTTTGGTGATTGTAAACCAGGTTGTCGTCGTTGCCCGTTAGCACGCGCTTAGCGCCAGCACTCGCCAAACCGGCAATCGCCATGGCGATCGCGCCGCCGGCAAATGTCGGATTGCTGGTAAGCTCTGGCTGATCCGGACAGCCGGTCCGTTCTCGGTTGGGATGAAGGTCCCCCAGGCTATACGAACAGAGCTGACATGCGTGTCCGGACCCTCCGGCCGAGAGCAGCACCCGCCCCGATTCGGTATGCCGCTGCCATCGACTGCGCAATGCATCAGCGATTTGCCGAGACCGTTGCTGATCTCGGTGAGCGGCCAGGCCAAGTTCGGGTCGTCCTGTACAATCAGAAGGTTGAACTGGTTCAGCACACCGATGCCAACGTGGCGAGCGTCGCATTCAAAAGCACGAATGCGGCCAGGTTCGATTGCGTCACATGCGGCAACGATTGCTTTTACCTTGCTGATGCCAGGTTCGACCGGTCGCGCGCCCTGGTTCTCCAAAGCACCAATGTCAAAATCAACAACGCAGACGGCCCCGCCCAGCGCACGATGCTCGGAACCAGAGGACCGCCCAGATTGCCGCCACCGAAAACGATTGTTTGCTTCTCGGACCAGTTCGCGATCCCGTCGTTGCGGAAAGTGGCCGTCTCGCGCAGTTGAGCAAATCGATCGGGATTAGGTACGACCATTGCTAGTGCATCCAAGGAGTTCATGAATTCGTTTCTTGGGCCCATGATTTGGGCGGTTGCCAATCGGCGTCGTCGGGTCGAAATTTGCAGTTGGGACAACGGAGGCTCGACGACGCCTGCATCGCCATCTCCCAGGCCTCTTTTTTGTAAATCACATTGCAGGCTTTGCCGCCCGAGCCAGGACATAGCACAACCGATTCACCAGGCGACAAACGGGCCTTCGTCAGAATGCAAAACACATCCGCGCCGTGAACGGCCGGATCGTAGGGGCCGCACGGTTCAATCGACCGGATCGCCGCGACCCAGATGCTGTGGCCGTTGATCGCCAGGCTGTCGGCGTGCCGCACTCCGTGAATCCCGGACCACAGCAGAGTGCCATTGAGAGCGACTCTGCGCGTCCATCTCCGGCGGCACGATGACGAGCCAGAAACGCGGCACGGGGCACAATCGGCCGAATGCCGATTGCAAATTCCAGTTGTTGCGGATTGAGAATTTATGCAGTGTCGCGAAACCACATAGGTTTCCTAATGTCAACCTTTGTCATTGCGCGGCAGAATTGCGGTACCAAATGCGGAATTGCGGAGGATGCTCATGGAAGGAACGCCCCTTGGTGGAACAATCGTTTGGAGTTTGGAATAGACATGTTGCGCAGCCGCTGGTTGAAGCTGCATGGATTGAGGCCTGGCTTTGCTCTGCCACACTAGATCACTGGCTTTCCCTCCGAAAGGGACGCAGAAGTCGTCTCGGCCAACAAGGAAAAGCGAAAATCAGGTCTCGCTTGAATCCAGTCGACTCGCTCGAAAGCCCAGAAAGGGCTGCAAAAACCCGAGTAATGTGGCCAGGGCAAGAATTGTTGGAAAGTTTTTGGGAATCTCCGCTCCCGAATGCTGTGTCGAGCGAGTAGATCAATAGTCGACAAACTGGTTGGCGTGTCGGATGTTTCCCGGCGGGGAGGAGACGGTGTCGCGGAAACCCGGGCGGGGGTCAAACAAAAACGACGCGGAGATAATCCGTCTGCTTTGTAGCGGAACGAAGGAAGATATCGTTCTAGCGACCGAGTTGATGGTCAATGGGACCACCTCGCCCTTAAGCGGTTTGTCCTGGCCAATTTCCCCGGCCTGAAGACTCAGGATGCAGAGGACATTGCCCAATGGACGATCGAAGTACTGCTGCGGATGCAGTATGTTTACGGACGAGGGTGATTTTGGCTCGTTGCTATACAGGATCGCTAAGTGCTTTGCAATTAGTCTTGATCGGAAAAATACGCGTCGCAAGGTGGATGGGGACTGATTGACGTGGCCGATGTGGCCCGAGCGCGGTATCACTATGAACTCCGTGACTTGCGACGTGCGCTTTGCGCGGCTAAGCAAGAAAAACTAACTTCGTGGCAACTTCGTGTGTTTGATGCTCACCGGGACTTTGTTGCCGATGACGGCCATGAGCCAACGTGGGAAGAATTGGCGGAGGTCATCCTAGGCCGCCCCGTAACTGCGCAGGAAACCGATGCGATTAATTACGTACTACCGAGCGATAGCTAAGTTAAAATCCCACTTTACAATATCGAAACATTGGCCATGAAAGACGAGCAGACATTGATACATACCCATGGCGAGGAAGCCGTTATGGATGTTGATCTGGATGACCTGGAGGCGTTTGACCTGATTCGTAACGTGGGTGCTGACTGGAATCATGTTGCCCCGTCGCAAACCGGAGGAGGATGCGCTCGTTCATGCGCTTAAGAACGCCGACCATGCTGTGGTGGACGAATTCGTCGATCGGCTATTGACGGAAGTTGAAGGCACAGAGGCTCCACTGCCGGACTCGGCCGAGAGCGATCTTTCTATGCTGGAAAAACCGGGCACGCCCGAGGAGTGTGCCCACCGAGTGTTTTTGCGATTTCCGGATGATACGTCCCATTCATCATGCACGGGCAAGGCCCCGACGATACTCGTTTAAATACACCACTCGGCGAGCAAGAGCCGAGCGGGCAAGATTCGCCTGAGTTTCCGACGGTTGACTGAAGCGTACAAGGCGTGCCCGCGAAATGAACGAGTTGCCTGGAACTGCGAATATCGAGTACTGGAAGAAATAGGTCGCGGCGGTCAGGGCGTTGTGTACTCGATCGACTGTTTGAACCAGTTTTCCGGAAAACGCGCGTTGAAAGTGGTCGCACCGACGCCGTACGCCAGTGCCGACGACTACCAAGCCGATATGCAAGCCGCATGGCGGCTGTGGCGGCCGTGGTTGACCAAAGCTGGCACAACAATCTGCTTCAGATTGAGCGGTTCGAACCCGCACGACGGCATCTACTGCATGCTCATGCGCCTCGTGGATGGCTACGACTTGCAATACTTGCTGGAGCCAAAGACCGTCACCGACCTTAAGAATTTGCTGCCTCCGAAGGATTTCTTGAGTGATTTCGGCCCCGTCGTCTTTGGGACGCGCTCTTCTACGTTGGCGCCTTCATCCTGGCGTCGCCGTGAACATCATCCAACAGTGCCTCCGCGGCCTGAGCGCCTTACACGATAAGAATATCATCCATTGTGACCTCAAACCTTCAAATATCATGATCGACAGCTATGGCGCGATCCGGCGATCGATATCTGCTCCGCATATCACCGCAGTTCGCCGCCGTCGCAACGGGCTCGGACCCCACGGTATGGGCCGCCAGAAGTATTGCTGGGTGGCGAGGGGACGCCGCAAAGCGACCTGGCAAGTTTGGGTTACGTCTCTGATTGAACTTCTACTGGCCGGCCAGACGTACTCGTCGCTTCGCAGGGCGGCAATTCGCTACTCGCCAACGAATCGTTGGAATTGGATTCCGTTTACGATTTAGACAAGAAAACACGCGAGGAACTTGCCGAGATCAAGCAACAGTTGGTTGATCGCCTGACTGACCTGATTCCCAGCCAGGTGCGGGATTCGGACCTCTTGATCCACCTTTGCCGCAATTTGATCTCTCCGAACCCGGGTGATCGATTTCTCAATGGCGCAGGGCGATTTCGGACGGCACGCACGACTTCCAAAGCGAACTTCACAATGCCAGGCCCAAGTTGGCCGTGTTCTATGCGGAGTATATGGAGCGCCGGGTAAAAGGCATGAAACGAACCGAAGCGGCAAATCAAGAGATCCAATGACGCAATCGATCTGCCGCATGGGACCGTAATTCATCGGTTGATTGTGATGCGACAACCCCTCTCACTTCTGATTGTTGTGGCAGCATTCGTCTTTGGCCCGTTAGCGATTTGGTGCAGTGCACTTCCCGATGTACCTGGCTGGAGCCTGCTGTGGCACGACGAGTTTGCAGCACGACAAGTCACGAGCAATTGGGAAGTGCTCACGCGTCAAAACAGCTACAACAACGAAGCAATATTATTTGCCCCCACAGGCCCTCGGTCGTCGGCGGCAACTTGCGGATCACCGCGAGCAACCAACCGATCGACGACAAGCAATATCGATCGGTGCGTCTGGAGAGTTGGAACACATTTGGCCCCGGACGATTTGAAGCGAGGATCGATTTACCGGCGACACAGGGAATGTGGCCCGCACTTTTGCTGTTTCCGAATCGCGGCGTCGACTGGCCGCTCGGCGGCGAGATCGACATCATGGAGAACCGTGGAAGCCAGCCCACCATAGTAATTAGCGCCTATCATTGGCCGGCTCAAGCGGGGCGCGTCGTTCCACCAGTTTGTTAGCCAAAATTACTCGGCCGCCAACGGGGGCATTCCTATCGATTTTCAGGCGGGTTTCCATACCTACACGGTCGAATGGGAAGCAACTGAACTGCGTTTCTTTGTCGATGGCAATCTTCACTCTTTCGTAATCGAATCGCCTACTACTCCCATCTTCGAAACGGCCAAAAACATCGTACTGAATCTCGCGGTGGGCGGCGACTTTGGGGCCGATCCGAATGGAAGTACGGTCTTCCCGCAGTACATGGACGTTGATTACGTGCGAGTATGGGCACGCTCACCGGCCTTGCCGGCGATTACAACGGCAGCGGCGCGGTCGATGCGGCCGATTACGTGATGTGGTGCAAGGGGCTCAACACGAAGTTCACGCAGTACGACTACGATGTGTGGCGGGCAAACTTCGTCGAGCCGCCGGCAGCGGCTCAGGTGCCGATGCGAGTGCCGCCGTGCCTGAGCGGGCATCTTTACTGCAGATAATTCTGCTTGTCGAGGGCTTCCCGAGGCGGCGACCTCGGAGCACTTTGCGACTGTCAAAACTCACTAACGCGTGACATGATCAATCAACCACCGATTAAGAAACGATATTGTACCTGCTCCGGCTACCTCGACTGACGCCTTCGCCGGGTGTGTCGAAACTTTCGATGCGATAGCTTTTTGCAACAGCTACATCTCTCGGGCCGGCCTGACACTTATTGGTCATTCCCGACCAAGAAATGCTTCGTCCAAGGAACGGTAATTGAAACTGTTGCCAGACAAGCTGCTAGAATGGGCGGCATCTGGAGAGCAAGCCCTGACCGCTCGAAGTGTTCAACAAATCATGAAATACCGTTGCCTTGCCTTACTACTCCTTCTCGCTCTTTGTTCCATTTCGCTGGCACAACCTAATGTCGTCATTTTCCTCGCCGACGACGCCGGCTGGGGCGATTACAGCCATAACGGCAACCGCCAGGTTCGCACGCCGCACATCGACTCGCATCGCCCGAGACGGCGTGACGCTCGATCGGTTTTTCGTCTGCCCGGTCTGTGCGCCGACGCGGGCCGAGTTTCTCACCGGGCGATATCATCCGCGCGGCGGCGTCCACGGCGTCTCGACGGGTCAGGAGCGGCTCGACCTCGATGAGCGAACGATCGCCGACGCGTTTCAGGCGGCCGGATACGCGACCGGCGCGTTCGGCAAATGGCACAACGGCAGCCAATGGCCGTATCATCCGATGGCCCGCGGGTTCGACGAATACTTCGGCCACACGTCGGGCCATTGGGGCGAATACTTCGATGCGCCGCTGGAAGACAACGGCCGCATGATTCGCACGCAAGGCTACATCGTCGACGTCTGCACGGACCGGGCGCTCGACTTCATCGACCGCAATAAGATCGAAGCCGTTCTTCTGCTACGTCCCGTTCACCACGCCGCACTCGCCCTGGGCCGCGCCGGAAAAGGACTGGCAGCGGTTCAAGGACAAGCCGATCACCCAGCGCGCGACGCTGGCCGAGCAAGAGAACCTCGACGAAACCCGCTGCGCCCTGGCGATGATCGAGAACCAGGACGGGAACGTCGGCCGCGTGCTGGCGAAGCTCGACGAGCTGAAGCTGACGCAATAACACGATCGTGCTTTACTTCTCCGACAACGGCCCGAACAGTTGGCGCTGGAACGGCGGCATGAAGGGACGTAAGGGGAGCACCGATGAAGGAGGCGTGCGCTCGCCGTGCTTTCTTCGCTGGCCGGCGAAGCTGCCCGCGGGTCACACCGTCAATCAGATCGCCGGCGCGATCGATCTGCTGCCGACGCTGACCAGTCTGGCCGGCATCACCCGCGTCGGCGACAAGCCGCTGGACGGCCGCGACCTTAGCCCGTTGCTGCTCAAGCAGCCGACGGACTGGCCCGACCGGATGATCTTCTCGACCTGGGCAGGGCGCGTCAGCGTGCGGACGCAACAGTATCGGCTCGACGATCGAGGGGCAGCTCTTCGACATGGTCGCCGATCCGGGGCAGACGACGCCAATCAACGAGCCAGAATCCGGAAACTCGCCGCTCGACTTAAGGCGGCCGTGACCGCCTGGCGGCAGGAAATGTTCGGCGGCACTCGTCCGGCTGACGCGCTCGCGAAGACCGAGAAGCGAAGTCAGAAGAAAGCGGCGACGGCAACGCGGTCGATCCGCGTCCGCTCCCCGTCGGCTACCGCGAGTTTCCCATCACCATGCTGCCCGGCTCGCGACGGCGAGCCGCGGGGCGGCGTCCGGCGCAGCGGCAGCGCCCCGAACTGCTCCTACTTTGTGAACTGGACCTCGAAAGACGACCGCATGGTCTGGCTGCTCGACGTCCACACAACCGGCCGTACGAAGTCGTCATCGACTACACCTGCCCCGAAACCGATGCCGGGTCGCTCGTCGAACTGTCGCTTCCGCGACAGCCGCCTCACGGGCCGGGTCAGCTCCCGGCTGGGATCCGCCGCTGAACACGAATCAGGACACGCTGCCGCGTCCGCACGGCGAATCGCAGATGAAGGAGTTCCGCCCGCTGAAGCTTGGCGAGATCCACCTGGAGAACAGGCCAGGCTCCGCTCACGCTACGTGCGCCTGGAGATTCCCGGCAAGTCAGTGATGGACGTGCGCCGCGTCACGCTGACGCTGCTCGAATGACTGAAAAAGCTCGGAATTTAAATGTGCATCAATACGCCTTATGGCGCCGAAAACCCATCAACTCGTGGCAATGATCAACAACCTACCGTTAAGAAACTGTTCCGATGGCGGCGATCCGGCCCACTCCGGCGATTATGACCATCGCCTTCGCCGGGCATCTCTAATCTCATCGATGCGGTAGCTATCCGGAACATATTTACCGCTCCGGAAACTCAACTCCGCGGTAGGCCTGACACTCGGCGGTCACTTTGACTGCGAGAACACGCCATCTAACGAAGGCCGGATAATCCGAACCGCGTAGGTATCCGAAAAAGAATTCTGTCCTTGCCGGCAACTAATGTGTTGTGCGGTCTGACGGAAACCGGTCTATTAGCTATCCCATTTTCTAACGTTACCGGTTGTATCGACTATGCCAGAAGCTTCGTGGTCTTTGATGCGTGGCGCGCGACGACGGGCAGTTTAATTCTCGCAGGATTTCGTAGAATGCCATTTCTCGCTGCCTGACTGCCGCACCCTATACTAAAGTGCTCACTAAGGAATGCTGCATGGCTATCGCAATCGTCCAGTTTGCCGGAGCAGCTGCCGTCATCATCGTTGCCGGAATATTTCTATCTCGGTTCGCGGACCAAATCGCTGAACGAACGGGGTTCGGACGACTGCTGGTCGGAAGCGTACTCTTGGCGGGAGCGACTTCTCTGCCGGAACTTTCTGTTGATATTTCCGCAGTCCGGAAAGGAATGGCCGACCTTGCAATTGGCGACTTGATGGGGAGCTGCTTGTTTAACCTGTTAATTCTGGCGGTTTTAGACCTATCATTGCGCTCAAAGGGCAGAATGCTTTCACGCCAAGCAGCGCGTCATGCACTTTCCGGCAATGTTAGCGCCGTGCTCATAGCGGTCGTTGCGTAAGTTTGCTCTCGCAACCCATTCTTGGCAGCGGAGAGTTACTCGGCGTTTCGTTTGGACTATGGCTGGTCGTCCTCGGATACGTCTTTGGCGTACGACTCGTATACTTTGACCAAAGGGCGTCTCGCAGGGAAGCCGCTGATGTCCAAGCAGAATCCCCTTCGAGCTCGATCAAATCGGCGCTTCACCCAGGCTTAGGATTTCTTGCTGCTGCAGCGGTCATCGTCGTCGTGGGGCCATATTTAGCAAACGCCGCAGGTAAGATAGCCGAAACTAGCGGCCTCGGGAATTCATTTGTGGGTACTACACTGGTTGCTTTCAGCACGTCATTGCCGGAACTTGTTGCATCGCTGACAGCCTTGCGTATGGGAGCACATGATCTCGCGATCGGCAACGTGTTCGGCAGCAACGCTTTTAATATGCTCCTTTTGATTCCACTCGATCTAGCCCACGAGGGCCCCATTCTTAGTGCTGTGTCGAAAGATCACGCGATTACGTGCATAGCTGCCGTCGTTGCAACGATGATCGTGGTGCTGGGGCAACTCTATCAAGTCGAGCGGCGAAAACGGCTGATTGAACCAGATGCCACGCTTGTACTTCTAGTGGTCCTCGGATCGTTATGGCTGATTTATCGAATGGAAAGTTAATCGTCTGCGGAAGACCCGGCTAATCAATAATCACCTCGTGACGCCGGTTCCCTCGGCACAGAGTGGTCGAGACCGAATCATATATTCGTTGTCGGACGGGAAGTACCACCGTGAAGCTGCCCGTATACGTTCCGTTGCCCGGGCTACCGGAGGGATCGGCCGCTACGTCGGTTTTGGGATGCCTGCGGCGAGTCGCTATACTTAGCGCGTTAATCACCCCGGCGGGCAGCGGGATGCCCGAGTGGATTCGGGGTCGGTAGAAGAGGACGCCAACGCGCGTCCCGTTAGGTTCCTCAGCAATAAGGCACGCGGAAAAGCGCTATCAACTCGTCACGCCGGCGGTGGTGAGACACGTCAACAATCCACCGATTCTGAGACCGATGGCAATTCTCAAGAACTCGTCAGGTTAATAGAATGCCAAGGGCGTGTCGGAAACTCATCTCCTCGGTCGGTCTGACACTCGGCGTTCGTTCCCGTTGAAAAACGCTCCGCTAACCCAACCTTTTTTGGAACGAGGTTCATGGGCAGATCTACCATATCGCAGCAAAAAGAATGATTTACGACGGACGCTTTGGGAACTGGCTACAATCAGACGGTCTGGCTTAATGATTCAAGGCCACCGCTGATGACTGACGTTACGAAGATCTTGTCTCAAATCGAGTCAGGCGACCCGATGGCCGCCGAACAGCTCTTGCCGCTGGTGTATGAAGAGCTACGGAAGTTGGCTGCCGCCAATCTGGTTCGGGAGAAGCCCGGTCAGACGTTGCAGGCCACGGCGCTCGTTCATGAGGCCTACCTTCGACTGGTGGGCGGTCAGCAGGCCCCGCATTGGAATAGCCGCGGCCATTTCTTTGGAGCAGCTGCCGAGGCCATGCGGCGAATCCTTATCGATCAGGGCGACACATGCGCAGCGATCGCAACGGGGGCAATTTTCAACGCATCGAGTTAACAGCGGTCGAGCCCGCGGCGCCGGTGAACCAGGTCGACCTACTGGCTTTGGACGAGGCGTTGGACAAATTGGCGGCCCAGGATCCACGTGCGGCTGAAGTGGTGAAGCTGCGATTCTTTGCCGGCCTCACGGTCCCCGAAGCCGCCGAGACGTTAGGAGTTTCCGTCGCGACGGCCGAGAATGACTGGGCCTACGCCAAGTCTTGGCTGAAATTGCAGCTTTCGACGAGTACTAGCGATCCATCCTGATCGCACTCGCCAAAAATCTTCAAATTCTGTTAGGGGTTGTGCGCCCTAGATTTCCGCACTGAGATATGAAGCCCGCGCGAGGGCTGGGAAAGCATCTGGCATGAATACTCAACAAATCGACGAGAAAGCCCTGTTTAACGCGGCCCGCCGGATTACAAATCCGGCGGCGCAAGTTGAGTACCTGACCCAAGCGTGCGGTGACGATCCGACGGTAATCCAGCGGATTCGGGACCTGCTGCGAGCCCATGAGGAGGAACAGAGTTTTCTCGAATCGCCGCCGTCAGAGTACGCCGCAATGGGGGATCAGTCATCCTTATCGGAACGCCCTGGCACCGTCATCGGCCCCTACAAGCTGCTGCAGCAGATCGGCGAAGGCGGCATGGGCGTGGTCTTCATGGCCGAGCAGACCGAGCCGGTCCAGCGCACGGTCGCGCTCAAGATCATCAAGCCGGGCATGGATACGCGGCAGGTGATCGCCCGCTTCGAGGCCGAACGGCAGGCCCTGGCGATGATGGACCATCCGAACATCGCCAAGGTGCTCGATGCCGGCACGACCGAGACCGGCCGGCCGTACTTCGTGATGGAACTGGTCAAGGGCGTTCCGATCACCAAGTACTGCGACGAGCAGCACCTGCACGACTCGCGAGCGGCTGGAGCTGTTCGTGCCGGTCTGCCAGGCGGTGCAGCACGCCCATCAGAAAGGCATCATCCATCGCGACCTCAAGCCGTCGAACGTGCTGGTGGCCGAGTACGACGACCAGGCCGTGCCCAAGGTCATCGACTTCGGCGTGGCCAAGGCGACGGCGCAGACGACTGACCGAACGGACGATGTTCACCGAGTTCGGCCAGATCGTCGGCACGTTGGAATACATGAGCCCCGAGCAGGCGAAGCTCAACCAGCTCGACATCGATACGCGCAGCGACATCTATTCGCTGGGCGTGCTGCTCTACGAGCTGCTGACCGGCAGCACGCCCTTCGAGCAAGCAGCGGCTGCAGACGGCGGCGTTCGACGAAATGCTGCGGATCATTCGCGAGGAGGAACCGCCCGTACCCAGCACGCGGCTTGGCACGAGCAAGTTTCTGCCGTCGATTGCGGCGAATCGGCACATCGAACCGGCGCGATTGAGTCGGCTTGTGCGCGGCGAACTCGACTGGATCGTGATGAAGGCGCTCGAAAAGGACCGCGAACTGACGTTACGAAACAACGGCTGCGCTGGCCGATGACGTTGACCATCACTTAAATAATGAGCCGGTGGCGGCGGGGCCGCCTTCTCAGTTGTATCGCGCTGGCAAATTCGTTCGCCGCAATCGCGGACCGGTTGTTGCCGCGTCGGTGGTGGCTGTGGCCATCCTTGGCGGTATTGCTGCGAGCACGTGGCAGGCCGTCCGAGCGACGCGGGCCGAACGTGAGGCTGTGGCAAATGCGGCTTTAGCCCGCGAGTCGGCTGGGGCCGAACATCAGGCGAAGGAAGCCGAGTCGGTGGTCCCCAGGACGTCGGCGTGTTCGGTGGTTCGCTCGGCGAGGTGTACGGCGAGAAGATCGTCAAGATCCTCGATTTCGCGATGCGCACCGGTCGGCCGATCGTCGGCATCAACGAGGGCGGCGGCGCCCGCATCCAGGAAGGCGTTGTCTCCCTGGGGCTCTATGCCGAGATCTTCAAGCGGAACGTGCACCTGTCCGGGGTGGTCCCGCAGATCTCGTTGATCATGGGCGCGAACGCCGGCGGCCATGTGTACTCCCCCGCCCTCACCGACTTCGTCGTCATGGTCGACCTGAAGTCGCAGATGTTCATCACCGGGCCTGATGTCGTCCGCTCGGTGACCGGCGAGGATGTCACGCTCGAGGAATTGGGCGGCGCACGAACCCACAACACCCGCTCCGGCGTCGCGCACTACCTCGCGCGGGACGAGGCCGACGCCATCTCCTACGTGCAGGATCTGCTCAGCTTCCTGCCCTCGAACAATCTCACCTTGCCGCCGGTCTTCGCCGATGAGGTGCAGACCGAGCTGCTGGACACCGACATCGCGCTGGACACGCTGATCCCGGACGCACCGAACCAGCCGTACGACATGACCGACGTCATCAACGCGGTGCTCGACGACGGCGACTTCCTGCAGGTCCACGAGCTTTTCGCACAGAACGTCATCGTCGGTTTCGGCCGCGTCTCGGGTCGCTCTGTCGGTGTCGTCGCCAATCAGCCGATGCACCTGGCCGGCACGCTCGACATCGACGCGGCAGAGAAGGCGGCGCGATTCGTCCGGACCTGCGATGCGTTCAACATCCCGGTGCTGACATTCGTCGACGTGCCCGGCTTCCTGCCCGGCACCGACCAGGAATGGAACGGCATCATCCGCCGCGGCGCGAAGTTGATCTACGCCTACTCCGAGGCGACCGTCCCGCTGGTGACGATCATCGTCCGCAAGGCTTACGGCGGGGCGTACGACGTGATGGGGTCCAAGCACCTCGGGGCCGATGTCAATCTGGCCTGGCCGACGGCGCAGATCGCCGTCATGGGGTCCGCCGGTGCGGTGAACGTGTTGTACCGCAAGGAGTTGCAGGCGCAGGCTGCGATCACCGGCGAATTCAGTCCGGAAGTCGCCGCGTTGCGCGCCCGGCTGGAGACCGAGTACGAGGACACCCTGGTGAACCCGTACATGGCCGCCGAACGGGGATACGTCGACCAGGTGATCAAGCCGTCGGCCACCCGGATGATGATCACCAACGCGCTCCAGGTGCTGGCCGAGAAGCGGCAGTCGCTGCCGCCGAAGAAGCACGGGAACATCCCGCTGTGAGCGAGCGGACAGAGCGCGAGACCGTCGCCGACCGCAGCAACGGGGGCGTGCGGGAAGCTGCGCGCGATGATGCTGCGGGGACTGGCGCTGCGGGTGACACGGCTGCGGGTAACACGGCTGCGGGTAACACGGCTGCGGGTAACACGGCTGCGGGTAACACGGCTGCGGGTACCAGGGCTGCAGGTACCAGGGCTGTAGGTAACACGGCTGCGGGCAACGGTGCGGCGGGCAGCAGGGTGGCCGGGCGCGGCGCGACCGGCCACGGTACGGCCGGAGTGGGTGACCGACGGTCGGCGGTCACGCTCGTCCGTGAACGCAACGATCATGATGCCGCAACGGTTCTCGCCGTGGTGCTCGCACTGGCCGGCGGTCAGGAATCGGCCGAGGAGAGTTCGGCCGGCCCCCGGTCGGTCTGGAGCGACCCCGCGCACCGGTTGGGCAGCCGCCTGCACCCCTCCCCCGTCGCGTGGTGGGCATCGGCGATGCCGCGATGACGATTGTGCTGCTCGCGTCGGCGTCACCGGCGCGGCTGTCCGTCCTGCGGAACGCGGGCCTCGACCCGCGGGTCATCGTTTCGGGCGTCGACGAGGATGCGGTGCTCGCCGGTCTGCGGCACGCCGATCCCGCGCACCAGATCAGCGCGCTCGCCGAGGCCAAGGCCGACGCCGTCGCCCGGCTGGTGGCAGCGGGCGAGGTCCCCGAACTCCGGACCGATGATCTCTCCGACGACGTGGTCGTCATCGGCTGCGACTCGATGCTGCTGATCGACGGCGAACTGCAGGGCAAGCCGAACGATGCCGAGCAGGCCAAGCAGCGCTGGCGGCAGATGGCCGGCCGGGACGGCGTACTGCTCACCGGCCACGCCGTTCGACGGGTGCGAGCCGGCACCGTGTCGGCCGCCGTATCGGCGACGCGCTCCACCACGGTGCGGATGGGTAGGCCCACCGAGGCCGAACTGGACGCCTACATCGGCACCGGTGAACCGCTGGCGGTGGCCGGCGCGCTGACCATCGACGGCTTCGGCGGCTGGTTCGTCGAAGGCGTTGACGGTGATCCGTCGAACGTGCTCGGCATCTCCCTGCCGTTGACCCGGGAGTTGCTGCGGCGGGTCGGCATCAGCGTGACCGACCTGTGGCGGGTAACCGCGATGACCGGTACGCCCACGCGGCCAACCGCCAGGACCGGCCCATCCGGCGCAACCAGCAAGGCCAGCCCGACCCCGAGTTCCCAGACCCGCTTGACTGCAACACATCTGGACAGTCCTACCCGTCGCTCTACCTGAAGGGGTGCCCGTGCACACCGTCCTGATCGCCAACCGCGGCGAGATCGCCGTCCGGGTCGCCCGCGCCTGCCGTGACGCCGGCCTGACATCGGTCGCGGTGTATGCCGACCCCGACCGCGACGCGCTGCACGTCCGCACCGCAGATGAGGCCTACGCGCTCGGCGGGTCGACGCCCGGAGAGTCGTACCTGAACGCTGCCAAGCTGCTCGACGTGGCGGCCCGGTCCGGCGCCGACGCGGTGCACCCCGGCTACGGCTTCCTGTCCGAGAATGCGGAGTTCGCCCAGAAGGTGATCGACGCCGGGCTGATCTGGATCGGCCCGAGCCCGCAGGCCATCCGGGATCTCGGCGACAAGGTCACCGCGCGACACATCGCGATGCGGGTCGGCGCACCGTTGGTCCCTGGTACCTCCGAGCCGGTGACGGGCTACCCCGAGGTCATCGCATTCGCCCGCCAGCACGGCCTGCCGGTCGCGATCAAGGCGGCGTTCGGCGGCGGTGGACGCGGACTCAAGGTCGCTCGCACGATCGAGGAGATCCCGCACCTGTACGAGTCCGCGGTGCGCGAGGCGATCACGGCGTTCGGTCGCGGCGAGTGCTTCGTCGAGCGGTATCTCGACCGCCCGCGGCATGTGGAGGCCCAGGTCCTCGCCGATCAACACGGCACCGTCATCGTCGTGGGCACCAGGGATTGCTCCCTGCAACGCCGCTACCAGAAACTCGTCGAGGAGGCACCGGCGCCGTTCCTCACCGACGACCAGCGGACCAGGATCCACTCCGCCGCACGCGCCATCTGTGTCGAGGCCGGCTACCACGGGGCCGGCACGGTCGAGTTTCTCGTCGGGCAGGACGGCTCTGTGTCGTTCCTCGAGGTGAACACCAGACTTCAGGTCGAGCACCCGATCTCGGAGGAGACATCGGGAATCGATCTGGTCCGCGAGCAGTTCCGGATCGCCGACGGCGAGAAGCTGCGCTGGACGCACGATGTGCGGCCGCGAGGGCACTCGTTCGAGTTCCGGATCAACGGTGAGGATCCCGGCCGCGGCTTCCTCCCGGCGCCGGGAACGGTGACCCGGTTCGTTCCGCCGTCCGGTCCGGGAGTTCGGGTGGACGCCGGTGTGGAATCCGGGTCGGTGATCTCCGGGGACTTCGACTCCCTGCTCGCGAAGATCATCGTCACCGGTGCCGATCGGCAGGAGGCGCTGGAACGGTCCCGCCGGGCGCTGGCCGAGATGCAGGTGGAAGGCATGGCAACAGTGCTGCCGTTCCACCGCGTCGTGCTCGACGATCCGGCGTTCACCGCGGAGAACGGCGTGTTCGACGTGCACACCCGCTGGATCGAGACGGAATTCGTCAACACGATCGAGATGTTCCCGACGCCGGTCGCGGTGGAGAGTCCGGCACCGGCCGGTCCGCTGCGCGAGTTCGTCGCCGAGGTCAACGGCCGCCGGGTGCGCGTCGGTCTGCCGCCTGAACTGGTGACGGCCGGAGCAGCCCGACCGGCGTCCGCCGCCGGCCGCAGCAAGCGCTCGAAGGTGGCGCATGCCGTGCCGCTGCCCACGAAGGGGGCCGTGGTCGCGCCGATGCAGGGCACCGTGGTCAAGGTGGCCGTCGCTGTCGATGACGCCGTCCGCGCCGGTGACGTCATCGCCGTCATCGAGGCCATGAAGATGGAGAACCCCATCACCGCCCACCACGACGGGAAGATCACCGCCATCAAGGTCGAGGTCGGCGGGAAGGTCACTGCCGGCGCGGTGGTCGCGGAGATCGCGGAGATCGAGACCGAGGCGCTGCCCGAGGAAATCATCATCGACGTCGAGTGACCAGGCGAAAAGGGATGGTGCGCAGCTTCTGCGCCGGGTGCGCGTGCTCTCACCGCGACATCCGGCTTACAGTCGTGGGGTGAGCACTCCAGCCGACGGCACCGATCCGCTGAAGATCAGGATCGGTGACGCCGAACGCAACGCGGCGATGGACGCCCTCGGTGAGCACCTGTCGTCGGGGCGGATCGACCTGGACGAATTCGGCACCCGCAGTGCGCAGGTCAGCCAGGCGAGGACAGTGGGCGATCTTCGGGCACTGTTCGTCGATCTGCCCGCCCCGCACCCGAGCCTGCCGGGCCCCGCCGCCGTACCTGCGGTTGCCCCGCGCGCGGACCTCGATACGCAGCGTCGCGCCTCCCCGCCCGCACGGGTCGACGACCGCACACCGGCGCAGCGGATGGCGTCGTTCGGCATCGCAGCATCGGGCATCCTCGCCGCTGTGCTCTTCTTCGCCCTGCACCTACCGTGGTACATCTTTCTGCTGCCGGCCGTGATCGGCGTGCTCTCCAGCGCCGCGTGGGGCGGGGATTGGAAGGATCCCAACCGCAGGCGCTGAGCGGGCTCACTTCGATCCCGGCGGGTAGCCGGTATCGCCGGGCCCAGGACCCCAGTGAGTCGAGCCGGCGGGAACGCACCGGCCAGGTGCTGAGGCCACCGATTGAAGAACGTCTACTCAGCGGTTGGCAGCACTGACTCACAGGTGCCTGGAGCCGGTATCCGGCGCATCGGCGGACCCAGCAGCCAGCGGCCAGCGGCCAGCGGCGCCGGATGCGCCCCGGCGACCGTCACCCCAGCTGTTGACCGCTGACCGGAGTCGGCGCCCTCCCGTTTCGTCACCAGCGGCGTCACCGCCGTCGTCATCCCGCTCAGTGGCACCGCTGTCACATCACCCGTCGGGCCCATCCTCGATGACCATCTCCCAACCCACCCGAATGCCCATGGCCACCCCGCCGCGGGCGGGAGGCACCCCATTCGGGTCGGCAAGTCGCGACCGGATCCTCCGATGACCATCTCCCAATCCGCCCGAATGCCCATGGCCACCCCGCCGCGGGCGGGAGGCACCCCATTGGGGTCGGCAAGTCACGCCCGGACGGGCCACCTCAGGCGTTGAACAAACAACTCTTCCAGGACACGCCGACCAAAGGTCAAATTTTGACCAACAGTGACTGGACATTCACCCGACAGAGAATCGGATGAGGTACGTCGTCCGAGTGATGCTTTTCTCTGCACTGTCTGTGACACTTTCCTGGTGCGGGGGGCAGTTCGCACACTCGGCCGGGGGGCCAATCACTCGGCGGTGCAATTCAAGCACCGCGGGGGTGACCCATTTCTTCCGGCGGCGTGTCCCGCTCGTAGCACCACGGATCGAGACAGGCCGCCCGGACCGCTGGGCGGTTGATTCATCCTCCGGAAAAGAAATGTTGTGGCCGCTGACATGAGAACGCCCTTGAAAAACAGATCGCGGCTGCTGGCCCCGGTCGCAGCGCTGACGATATCGCTGGTCTTTGCCACCACCGTCACCGTCGGCGGAGCCGCGGCCGCGGACACGCCGTCCGCGGTCAGCGTCGTCGGGACCGCAGCCGCTGCACAGGGTGTCCCCACCGACGGAAATGTCAGCACCGGCAACGTGAGCACCGGAGGTACCGGTTCGGGCACGCGGTCGACTCAGTCGTTCGGCACCGAGTCCGCAGCCCAGAGTTATTGGACGGCAGACAGAATGGCGCGCGCGGCAGCCGTCCCGACGACGACCGCCACCCCTAAATCGGCGCTGGGCAGCACCGCGCCCGCGCCAAAAACCACCGCTTCGGTCAAGATCACCGACATTCCGGCCTACGCAGGCACCTTGGCCGCGCCGAGGACCGAACTTCTCAAGGCACTGGTCACGCGGCCCTATACGAACCGACCCGACAGGTTGAACGGCAAGGTCTTCTTCACCATGGGCGGGCTCGACTACGTCTGCTCCGGAACGGTCATCAACAGCTCCAACAAGGACATGGTGGACACTGCAGGGCATTGCGTCAGTGACGGAGCCGGCCACTTCGCGACCAATTGGGTCTTCGTTCCGGGGTATGCCTCCAAGCTCGCCGCAGGCTCGGCCGGTCTGTATCCGTACGGAATCTGGACCGCACGCCGATTGACCACCACCGCGCAGTGGCATTACTCGGCCAACATCAAGCAGGATGTCGCCTACGGTGTGCTCGCCCCTCTCAACAAGCGGCACATTGCCACTTATCTCGGTGGGCAGGGCACGTTCTTCAACGCGTCCAGGAATCAGACCTTCAACGCCTTCGGGTATCCGCAAGCGGCTCCGTTCAACGGGCGGGACCAGCGCGTGTCCGTCTCCAAGCGGATCGGCGACGATCCGTTCCTGGGTGGCCTCGTCGGACCGGTCCCGATGAAGATCTCGTCCAATCAGACCGGCGGAACCAGCGGCGGCGGCTGGATCGTGGGGATCTCACCGACGACCGGACTCGGACACGTCAACGGGCACAACAGCTACCGGTACGTCAGCGGCCCGGCAGCCAACGCGAAGGAGCTCTACAGTCCCTACTACGGCAACGAAGCGCTCGCGTTGTACAACTACACGCGCGTGCTGTGAGGCGGCCCGTCGACGGTCGCCAACCCGGCCGGATCGGTGACCGACATGTTGGGCCGCCGCGGCCCACGGCGCCGGACTTGACTTCGAGTGTGCTCACGGTGTCCGGTTGTGCGATGACCGTGACACGACCGCCCTCCCCGGCCATCAGCACTGCGCGCGTCCTGGAACAATCCGGTCGAACGCCCGCAGCCTCAGGGTCGGCCGAGGCCGCTCCGGACCGCGGCGCGGAACCAGGGCTCAGCATCGCCGAAGCCGCCCGGCGAAGTGGACTGACAGCCCACACCCTGCGGTACTACGAGCGTGACGGACTGCTGCTGGAGCAGGTCGGCCGTGCTACCACCGGCCATCGGCGTTACACCGAGCGGGATCTCGTCTGGATCACGCTGATCACCCGGCTGCGCGCGACCGGCATGCCGATCCGGGACATCCGCTCCTACGCCGAGTTGTGCCGGCGCGGCGAGGGTAACGAATCGGAGCGACTCGCTCTGCTGCTGGCGCATCGGGATCGGGTGCTCGCGGAGTTGGCTGCCACCACCGCGCACCTGAGCGCGATCAACGGCAAGATCGGCATCTACCAGGACCGGTTGGAACGGCAGCCGCGCTGAACCGCTGCTGCCGCGGTCTTGACTTCGAGCGCGCTCGAAGGTCAATGGTGGTGTCATGACTCCACCGACCGAGACAGCATCAACCACTGCCGCAGCCAACACCGGCGCACCCGCCACCACCGCACCGGGTGACACGGCAACCGGCACCGCAGCCACCAACACCGCACCCGCCACCACCGCTTCGGGGAACAGCACGACGCTCGGGTTCCGAAACCTCGGAACCCACGGCGGCATCAACGATCTCACCGTCTCCGCGGTGGGACTCGGGTGCATGGGGATGTCCGAGTTCTACGGCACGACCGATGAGGACGAGGGCATCCGGACGATCCGTCGCGCACTGGATCTGGGTGTGACACTGCTCGACACCGCCGACATGTACGGGCCGTTCACCAATGAGCGGCTCGTCGGCCGCGCGATCGCCAGGCGCCGGGACGACGTGGTGCTCGCGACGAAGTTCGGCAACGTCCGGGACCCGGAGAACCCAGGCCTGCGCCGGGTGGACGGCAGCCCGGAGTACGTCCGCAAGGCCTGCGACGCCAGCCTCGAGCGGCTCGGCGTCGACCACATCGACCTGTATTACCAGCACCGGGTGGACAGGTCCGTGCCGATCGAGGACACCGTCGGAGCCATGGCGGAACTCGTCACGGCGGGCAAGGTCCGCCGGCTCGGACTGTCGGAGGCGTCCGCGGCCACCATCAGGCGCGCACACGCCGTGCACCCGATCACCGCGCTGCAGACGGAGTTCTCGCTGTGGACGCGGCACATCGAAGCCGAGATCCTGCCCACCATCAGAGAACTGGGCATCGGCCTCGTTCCGTACTCACCACTCGGCCGTGGGTTCCTCACCGGCACCATCACCTCGACGGACTCGCTCGCTGCCGACGACTTCCGGCGGGTCAACCCGCGGTTCGCCGGCGATGCCATGCAGGCCAACCTGTCCCTGGTGCAGCGGGTACGGGCGATCGCTGAGCGCAAGGGCGTCACCGCCGGCCAGCTCGCCCTGGCGTGGGTGCTCGCGCAGGGTCAGGATGTCGTTCCCATCCCCGGCACCAAGCGCGTGCACTACCTGGAGGAGAACGTCGCGGCGGCGGCCATCGTCCTGACCGACGACGACTTGGCGGAACTGAATGCGGCGTTCCCTGCCGATGCTGTCGTCGGCGAGCGCTACCCCGACATGTCGACCATCGACAGCAGCTGATCGGTCAGTACAGCGGTCGGGCGCCGGCGTTGGGCAGCGTCCGACCGCCAGTCGGGTCCCGAAAGGCTGCCTGGCCCGATCCGGGCCCAGCCCGATCCGGCCCAGCCCGATCCGGCCCAGCCCGATCCGGGTCCGGGTGCGGGTCCGGGCCAGCTCCGCGGTCCGGGCCAGGTCCGGGTCCGGGTCCAGGTCCAGGTCCGGAAATTCTCAGGCGACCGGCGAGGTGATCAGGTCGCGCACTTCCGGTGCCTCGAGGCGCACCTTCTCCGCCGATGTGTCGTCCGGTTCGGTCTGCGACCGGCGTTCGGCGTCGACGCGCGCCTGGTAGACCTCGACCTCGTGGGCCGTCTCCGCGTCGGACCAGCCGAGCACCGTCGCCATCACCTCTGCGACCCGCTGCATCGACTCGGTCCCGCGGTGGGCGTACTCGATCGAGATCCTCGTCCGCCGGGCCAGCACGTCCTCCAGGTGCAGCGCACCCTCGTGCGTGACCGCGAACAGCGCCTCAGCCAACAGGTAGTCCGGTGCGCCGGGGATCGGCTCGAGCAGGGCGGGGTCCTTCGCCGCGGGCGCGAGGACGTCGTGGATCTCCGAGCCGTACCGGTCGAGCAGGTGCCGGATCCGGTACGGGTGAACGCCGTGCTGCTCCCCGAGCCGATCGGCCTGGTTGACCAGCGCCTGGTATCCGAGCGCACCGATCAGCGGCACATCCTCGGTGCACGACGGGTTGATCCGGCCCGGCAGATCCTCTGCGGCGGCGTCCACCGCGTCGGTCCCCATCACCCGGTACGTCGTGTACTTGCCACCCGCGATCCCGACCAGACCGGGCGCAACGCGTGCCACGGCGTGCTCGCGGGACAGCTTCGAGGATTGCTCGCTCTCCCCGGCCAGCAGCGGACGCAGTCCCGCGTAGACGCCCTCGATGTCGTCATGGGTCAGCGGCACCGCCAGGACCTTGTTGACGTGGTCGAGGATGTAGTCGATGTCGGACTTCGTCGCGGCGGGGTGCGCGAGGTCGAGATTCCAGTCGGTGTCGGTGGTCCCGATGATCCAGTGCGACTTCCACGGGATGACGAACAGCACCGACTTCTCGGTCTTGAGGATGATGCCGCTCTCCGAGGTGATCCGGTCCCGCGGAACCACCAGGTGCACGCCCTTGGACGCGCGGACCTTGAACCGTCCGCGGCCGCCGGAGAGCCGCTGCAGCTCGTCGGTCCACACGCCCGTCGAGTTGATCACGACCTTCGCCTTCACGTCGGTCTCCTGACCGGTCTCCACGTCGCGCACCCGGACACCGGCGACCCGGTCGGACTCCTTGAGGAACCCGATCACCTGGGTGGAGGTCCGGATCACCGCGCCGTAGGACGCGGCGGTGCGGGCCACGGCCAGCGTGTGCCGGGCATCATCGACCTGACCGTCGTAGTACTTGATGCCGCCGACGAGGGCGTCGCGCCGCAGGCCCGGCACCAGGCGGAGCGCGCCCGCACGGGTGAGGTGCTTGTGCCCGGGCACCGAGCGGGCGCCGCCCATCGTGTCGTACAGCACCAGGCCGGCCCCGACATACGGCCGCTCGATGACGTTCTTGGACAGCGGGTAGAGGAACGACACCGGCTTCGCCAGGTGCGGGCAGATCTTGGTCAGCATCAACTCGCGCTCGCGCAGCGCCTCCCGGACCAGTCCGAACTCGAACATCTCCAGATACCGCAGACCGCCGTGGAAGAGCTTGGACGAGCGGGACGACGTGCCGGACGCGATGTCCCTGGCCTCGACGAGCGCGACCGACAGACCCCTGGTCACCGCGTCCAGCGCGGCACCGGCGCCGACCACGCCGCCGCCGATCACCACCACGTCGAACGTCTCGCGGCCCAGCCGCTCGAAGTCGGCGGCCCGCTGCTCAGGTCCCAGCCGTGCGGCCGATGTGCTCGCTGCTGCGCCGATGTCGTCGGTCATGTCTCGGACGTCCCTCCAGGTCGGTGGCGTCCCGATCGGTGGCGTTCTGGTCCTGCCGCCGTGGTCATCACCGGTCCGGCGGGATGGTCCTGACCCTCGCGATGCGAAACATCGCAATCGGTCAAAGCCGCCCTGCCGGGGTGTTCCGGGACGCCGCAACCAACGCTACCGGCGCATTCCCGCGGCGCAACCGCTGTGCTCAGACGCCCTCGGTGTCGGTGTGCATCATCCGCCGGCCGAGCTCGGTGATCGAGCCGGACAGGGACGGATACACGCTGAACGTGTAGGCGAGATCTTTGACCGTCAAACGGTTCTGCACCGCCACCGCAATCGGCAGGATGAGTTCGGAGGCACCGGGTGCGACCACCACACCGCCGATGACGATGCCGGTCAGCCGGCGCGCGACGATCTTGATGAAACCGTCCTCGACGCCGAGCATCTTCGCCCGGGCGTTGGTCGCCAGCGGGATGGTCAGCACCTCGGAGAGCGCCTGGCTCTGCTCCGCCTCGAGCTGGGAGTAGCCGACGGTAGCGATCTCGGGCTGGGTGAAGACGTTCGAGCAGACGGTCTTCAGTCGCAGCGGTGCAACGCCTTCACCCAACGCGTGCCACATGGCGATGCGACCCTGCATGGCCGCCACCGACGCCAGCATCAGCACCCCGGTGCAGTCCCCGGCCGCGTAGATCCCCGGCACCGATGTCCGCGACACGCGGTCCACGTCGATGAAGCCGCCCTTGTCGACCGTCACGCCGATGGTGTCCAGCCCGATTTTGCCGGTGTTCGGCACTGCGCCGACCGTCATCAGCGCGTGGGACCCGCGAACCTCCCTGCCGTCCTCCAGCGTGACGACGACCCCGTCGTCCTCCCGGTGCACCGACTTCGCACGGGACCGCTTGACCAACGTGCTGCCCCTGGAGGAGAAGACCTTCTCGATGACGTCCGCGGCGTCGGCGTCCTCGCTGGGCAGCACCCGGTCCCGACTGGACACGAGCGTCACCTTGACACCCATCTCGGTGTAAGCGGAGGCGAATTCCGCTCCGGTGACGCCGGACCCGACCACCACGAGGTGCTCGGGCCACTGCGGCAACGAGTACACCTGCCGCCAGGTGAGGATCCGCTCACCGTCCGGTTCGGCATCCGGCAGGATCCGCGGCGTCGCACCGGTCGCGATGAGCACGACATCAGCCGTGTACTCGGTCACCGTGCCGTCCGGCGCGGTGGCCGCGACGCAATGCGGGGACAAGCCCGGCTGCGGGTCGGACAGCACCGCCGTGCCGTCGATCAGGGTGACACCGTTGCTGCGCAGCGTGCTGCGAATGTCCGCGGACTGGGCCAGCGCCAACTCGGCGACCCGGCCGTGCACCACCGACACGTCGACGCCGACCTTCTCCGCGTCGACCATCACACCGAGGCTGTCCGCCGCCCGGACCGACGTCCGCCCACCCGCGGAGGCGATGAAGGTCTTGGACGGGACGCAGTCGGACAGCACGCACGCGCCGCCGATGCCGTCGCGCTCGATCAGCGTCACATCGGCGCCGTACTGCACCGCGACGAGCGCCGCCTCGTAGCCTGCGGGCCCGCCGCCCATGATCACGATCCTGGTCACGCAGCCACAGTAGTCCGGCGGATTCGGCGGTCAGTCGCTCGTGTCCGGGTCTGCGCGCGATGCCCGCTACGCTCTGCTGCCATGGCGTTGTACGCGGCCTACGGGTCCAACATGGACCCTGCCCACATGCTCCAGCGCTGCCCGTCCTCCCCCGTTGCCGGGACCGGGTGGCTGCCCGGTTGGCGGTTGACCTTCGGCGGCGAGGACCTGAGCTGGAACGGGGCCCTCGCGACGGTGGTCGAGGACCCCGACTCCTCGGTGTTCGTGGTGCTGTACGACATGGCCGATTCCGACGAGCGGACCCTGGACTCCTGGGAGGGCGCGGACCTCGGGCTGTACACGAAGATCCGACTGCGGGTGCACACCCTCGACGGCGACGTGCTGGCCTGGCTCTACGCGCTGCAGGCGTTCGAGGGCGGCCTGCCGTCGGCGCGCTACCTCGGGGTGATCGCCGACGCCGCTGAGGCCGCCGATGCACCGGCCGAGTACGTCAACGACATACGCAGCCGGCCGCACCAGGGCAACTGACAACCGGCTTGTCGGCGACATACGCGACAGGTCGGGTCCGTCCGCGGCAGGTCGGGTCCGTCCGCGGCAGGTCGGGTCCGTCCGCGGCAGGTCGGGCCCATCCGCGGCAGGGTCGGTCACGTTTGCGGCAGGTCAGCCCCGTGCGCGGCAGGTCGGGTCCATCCGAGGCAGGGTCGGTCACGTTCTGCGGCAGGTCAGCCCCGTGCACGGCAGGGTCGGTCACGTTTGCGACAGGTCGGCCGCGTCGGCGGCAAGTCAGTGCTGTTGCTGTAGCGCGGCGACGGCGGTGTGCGCCAGCAGCCGGACGCCCGCAGCGATGGCCCGCTCGTCGACCCGGAACGCGGACGAGTGCAGATCCACCTTCGGGCTCACACCGTCCCAGACACCCAGCCGGGCAAGCGATCCCGGCACTTGCTCCAGGAAGACGGCGAAATCCTCTGCGCCGGTGGACTGCTCGGCCAGCCGGATCGCGTCCTCACCCAGGGCGCGCTGCGCCGCCGCCGTCATCAGCTCAGTGCTGTACAGCTCGTTGTTCACCGGTGGCACCCCACGGTGATAGGTGAGATCGAAGTCACAACCAGTGGGCGCCAACAGTTCCGCGACCAACGCATGGACAAGGGGTTCCGCCGCATCCCAGGACGAGCGGTCCATCATCCGCAATGTCCCGCGCAGTTCACCGGACTGCGGGATGGCATTGGCCACCTCGCCCGAGCGGACCAGTCCCCAGACCAGGACCGCAGCCGCCCTCGGGTCCAGGCGCCGGGTCAGCAGCGCGGGCAGACCGGTGATCACCGAGCCGAGCGCATACACCAGGTCCGCGGTCAAATGTGGCCGGGATGTGTGTCCGCCGGGCCCTGACACCCGCAGGTCCACCACATCGGAGGTGGAGGTGATCGCCCCGGCCTTCAACCCGACAAGTCCGGCCTGCAGCCGCGGATCACAGTGCAGCGCAAAGAGTCTGCTCAGACCGTCAAGGCCCCCGGCGGCGATGACGTCGTGCGAGCCACCCGGGAAGACCTCCTCCGCGGGCTGGAAGATCAACCGGACCCGGCCGCCGAGGTCGCCGGCCCGGCACAGCGCGCGGGCAACGCCGAGAAGGACCGTGAGGTGCACGTCATGCCCGCAGGCGTGCGACACGTTGGGCAGCGTGGACGAGAACGGCAAGCCACTGTTCTCCGTGATCGGCAGCGCGTCGATATCCGCGCGGAGACCGACAATCCTGCTACCAGAACCAATCTCGGCGATCACTCCGGTTCCGGACGGGATGAGCCGCGCCTTGATGCCGTCGGCCTCCAGGGTCCGCATGATCAACGCGGTGGTGCCGGACTCCTCGTGGCCGAGTTCCGGATGGGCGTGCACCCTTCGACGCAACCGCACCAGGTCGGGCAGCTCGGTGGCAAGGGTGTCGTCGAGCCACGACGGACCCGAGCCTGCGGCCTGGTCGTCGATCGCCTCGGGATCCGGGGCGAGCGGGTGCGGCGCAGCAGCGCCGTCGGGGGTGTCGTGCGTGGCTGCATAGGCCATGCGCGCACTCCCCTTCACTGCCGAACGGACGGCTGCGCGGGGACGTCCCGGCATGCCGAAGCCCCGCACAGCGACGCGGGGATGGGCATCAGCGTAGTCCGCTCCCGCTCTGCGACGGACCGCACGCAGCCCCGCCAGCCTGCGTGTGGTTGGGTGTCAGTCGACGGGGTGTAGACGCCACGGAAGTGCGACGTGCGGCGCGCGACGTTGACCGTAGTACCGATTGGCGGCAGTACCGATTGGCGGCCGGGCAGCACCTGCGCAGGAGGTACCCGATGGGCGACGACGTCGCGGAAACGACCTATACCCGCGAACAGCGGCAGGCCTACCGGGCGAAGGTCCGGCGGTGCCTTGACGTGTTCGAACGGATGCTCGTCGAGCATTCCTTCGACTTCGGCCGCCCGATGACCGGCCTGGAGATCGAGCTCAACCTCGTCGACAGTCGTTGGCAGCCGGCGATGGCCAATGCCGAGGTGCTCGAGGTGATCGCGGACCCCGACTTCCAAACGGAACTGGGCCGCTACAACATCGAGTTCAACGTCGCCCCCCGTTCGCTGTCCGGCGAGCTGATGCTCGACCTGGAGAAGACGCTCCGCGAGTCGCTGGACCACGCGGAGGCGAAGGCCAACGAGATCGGCTCGGAGATCATCATGGTCGGCATCCTGCCGACCCTCCAGAAGGAGCATCTCGACGGCGAATGGATGAGCGCGAACCCGCGCTACCAGGCGCTCGACGAAGCGGTGTTCGCCGCCCGCCGCGAAGACCTCGAACTCGACATCAGCGGCGTCGAGCACCTGCAGATGTTCGCCGACACGATCGCCCCGGAATCGGCGTGCACCTCGGTGCAGCTGCACCTGCAGGTGTCGCCGGCGGATTTCGCCGCCTGCTGGAATGCCGCGCAGGCACTGGCCGGGCCCCAACTCGCACTCGGCGCCAACTCACCGTTCCTGTTCGGCAAACGCCTGTGGGCCGAGACCCGCACCGAATTGTTCCTGCAGGCAACCGACACCCGGTCCCCCGAACTGCAGAACCAGGGCGTTCGCCCGCCGGTCTTCTTCGGGGAGCGGTGGATCACCTCGATCTTCGACCTGTTCGAGGAGAACGTCCGTTACTTCCCCGCGCTGCTGCCGGAGACCACCGAAGAGGACCCCGAGGCGGTGCTGGCCTCCGGAAAGGCGCCGCGGCTGCAGGAACTCCGGTTGCACAACGGCACCGTCTACCGCTGGAACCGGCCGGTCTACGACGTCGTCGACGGCACCCCGCATCTGAGGGTGGAGAACCGCGTCCTGCCCGCCGGGCCGACCGTCGTCGACGTACTCGCCAATGCAGCCTTCTACTACGGCGCGTTGACCGTTCTCGCGAGTGAGGACAGGCCCGTCTGGACAAAGATGTCGTTCGACGCGGCCAAGGCCAACTTCGACGCCGGCGCCCGCTACGGCGTGGATGCCGTCTTCTACTGGCCGGGATACGGCGAGGTCACCTGGGACGAACTCCTGCTGCGACACCTGCTGCCGAAGGCCGACGAGGGCCTGGAGCGCTGGGGCGTCGCGCAGGAGGCTCGCGATCGCTACCTCGGCATCGTCCGGGACCGCTGCAAAACCCGGCGCAACGGGTCGTGGTGGCAGTCGGAGACAGTCGCGGCGTTCGAGGCCCGCGGACTGTCCCGGAACGAAGCGCTGACAGAGATGCTCAAGCTGTACTCCGAGGGCATGCATGCGAACCGGCCCGTGCACACATGGGAGGTGCCGGACTGAGTACGGCGATCACGAGTGGCGGAGCAGGGACAGAGGCTCGGATGACGACCCGCATCGCGACGGCGGACCCGCAGCAGCTCGCCGACGAGGTGCTCGCCGGCTCCCGTACCGCCCTGTCCCGGGCCATCACCCTGGTCGAATCAACCCGTGCCGATCATCGGGCCGCCGCCCGGCTGCTGCTCACGGTGCTCGCTTCCACAGCCGAAAGCGCTGTGCGGGTGGGCATCTCGGGCGTACCCGGGGTCGGCAAGTCAACTTTTGTCGAGGCGCTCGGGACGGAACTGACCTCGCAAGGGCACCGGGTCGGCGTTCTCGCGGTCGACCCGTCCAGCGCGCGCACCGGCGGATCCGTCCTCGGTGACAAGACACGCATGCCGACCCTGGCCGCCAACCCGAACGCCTACATCCGGCCCTCACCGACCGCCGGCACCCTCGGCGGTGTCGCCCGTGCCACCGCACAGACCATCACCGTGCTCGAAGGTGGCGGCTATGACGTCGTACTCGTCGAAACCGTCGGAGTCGGCCAATCGGAGACGACAGTTGCCGGCATGGTGGACAGTTTCCTGCTGCTCGGGTTGGCCCGGTCCGGGGATCAACTGCAGGGCATCAAGAAGGGCGTGCTCGAGATCGCGGACGTGGTGGCCATCAACAAGGCCGACGGTGATCGGGTCACCGAGGCGAAGGTAGCAGCACGTGACCTCGCCAGTGCCCTCCGACTGGTCCGCGGCGGCGACGGTGCGTGGCGGCCGCCGGTGCTGACATGTTCGGGATTGACCGGTGAGGGTGTCGGCGGGGTCTGGAAGGCGCTGCTGAAGCACCGCGACTTCCTCGGCGTCGACGGGTTGGCCGCGAAGCGTGCCGGTCAGCGCTGGGAGCTCACCTGGGCACTGGTCCGGGATGAGCTGGAGCAGAGACTGCGCCGGTCCCCGTCAGTGGTGGCCGCGGCCGGTCGACTGCGAGCAGAGGTGCTCGCAGACACGACGCCGGCACCGAGCGCCGCAGACGCAATCCTGCGGGCCTTCGATCAGGACTGATGCGTCAACGAACTGTTGACCGAATGTTCTGCTTCTTGCGTACGGAACCCAGGTTCACACCACCCGCGCATCGGAATCCACCCGCCTGGGCTCGGCAACGCCGACCACCGTGACCTGCTGCCCGACCTGCACCGCGGTGACATCGAGCCCGTCGTCGAGCGCGTACTGATCCCGGTAGCCATCGTCGCTCGTCACCGCAAACCAGCCGTCGGACACCGTGACGACCCGGCCCCATTGCCACCGGCGCATCTGCACGGTTCCGTCCACCGCGACCACCGGAAACTCACCGTGCAACGGGCCGCCGGAGCCGTCGCACTCGTCGCCCGGGTTCGACGGTGCCGGAGACGACGCCACATGCCAGGTATAGCTCCCGCTGCTCAGCGTCGAGAACCGGCTCGGCTGCGTGGCAGTCGACAGCGACGAGGCTGAGTCGCCATGCCGTTGCGGGGTGCTTGCTGCTGCGGCTCGCGCCGGTCCCACGACCAGGAGCGCCACCGCTGCAACGACTCCTGCGGAGCGTTTCCATTGACGGGATCGGGTTGCTCGGCGCACCCGCACTGCGCCCGGCGCTGTGCCGGTCACGGCGCCCGGTGCGGTGGTTGCTGAGTCGCCTGGCGCGGTGGTTCGAGCGGGGGCCGGCGCGGCGGTTCGAGAGTCGCCCGGCGCGGCGGCCTGAGGGTCGCCGGGCGCGGCGGCCTGAGGGTCGCCGGGCGCGGCGGCCTGAGGCGTCGGCCGGCACGGCGGCCTGAGGGTCGGCCGGCGCGGCGGTTCGAGAGTCACCCGGCGCGGCGGCCTGAGCGTCGCCGGGCGCGGCGGGCTGAGGGGTGCCCAGCGGGGTGGCCTGAGCGTCGGTGGTGCTGGTGTCCATCAAGAGTGACCTCCGATGACGTGAGCCGATCGACGACGCTCACGTTGCTCGGCGAAGCTGTTCGCGGGCTGTGCGGGTTACCGCCCCCGGCTATGAGCCACCAGCTCAAGCGTTTCCGCGGTCGCGACGGTTCGGTCGGTTCGGTTCGGTTCGTTCGGCACGCCGCAGCGGCGGCGCCGTCCCGACCGCTGAGACTCTTGTTGTCGCACCGCTGCCGACTTGTCGGAGAGGCCACTGGTCGCACGGTCTCCAAGGCTTGGCGGCGACGTCACTGGATCAGCTCGCGCTGGTCCTCTGACGGCACATCGAGGTCCCGATCCGATACCCACGCGGGCATCTCACGGTTCGAAACGGTACCCCACCCCTGGTTCCGTGATCAGGTACCGCGGCCTCGCCGGATCGGGTTCCAGTTTCCGCCGGAGCTGAGCCAGATACACGCGCAGGTAATGGGTTTCGTGCTCGTACGCGGGTCCCCAGACTTCTGTCAGCATCTGCTTCTGCGGGACCAGCTTGCCGGCGTGCCGGACGAGCAACTCCAGCAACGACCATTCGGTGGGAGTGAGCTTGACCGGTTGATCGCCGCGCACGACGCGGTGGGCGGTCAGGTCGACCGTGAAGTCGGCGGTGCTGATCCGTTCCACCGCATCGGATGTCGACGGTGTGCCGCGGCGCACTGCTGCCCTGATCCTGGCCAGGAGTTCATCCATGCCGAAGGGCTTCGTCACGTAGTCGTCCGCGCCCGCATCGAGCGCCGCGACCTTTTCTGCGGAAGTGGCTCTCGCGGACAAAACCAGAACCGGAATTGGTGACCACCCGCGGATGCCGGCGAGGACTTCGATGCCGTCGAGGTCCGGCAAGCCGAGGTCAAGCACGACGACCGCAGGATGCGAGCGAGAAACGGCATCCAGCGCCGTCCTCCCGTCGTGGGCCACCGTGACGTCGTAGCCGTGCGCGGTGAGGTTGATGGCCAACGCCCTCGCGAGGGGACGGTCGTCGTCCACGATCAACACTCGTGTCATCGCGGCCGGCGCATGTCATCGGAGGCAGTCGATTCGGCCCCTGCGATGATCGATAGCTGGGGCACCCTGCCTGCGCCTGTCATTCCCTGATCCTGCACCAGCGGTTCACGAATCCGTGACCGGGAGCAGCCACCGCACCCGCGCCGATCAGCTCGCGGGCCCCGCGGCCGACCACCTCAATGGTCGTAGACGCCATTCCGGATGGGTGTCCGAGATCGACGTGTCGGAGATCGACCTGTCAGAGATCGACGGTATCGAGTCGCCCGGCGTTCTGACGGTCGACGTCAGCCCCCGCTTTGCCTCTCCAATCGCTGTCGCTGTCATTGTCTGAGCAGTGCGGGGATGTTGTGGATGGTGTTGCGGCGTGGGGTTTGGGACGGGTCGACCCATGGCGGTGGGGTGAATTCGGGGACGCCGTCGGGGGCGAAGGTGATGGTCCAGTGGCCGCGGTGGACTTCGGTGTGGTGGCGCCGGCAGAGCAGGCATCCGTTGTGGTAGGCGGTTTTTCCGTTCTCGACCCAGAAGCTGACGTGGTGGGCGTCGGTCCATCCGGGGGGTCGGTCGCAGCCGGGGAAGGTGCATCCTTTGTCGCGCAGGGTGATGGCGCGGCGGATGTGGGGTGGGAACAGCCGGTTGCTGGTGCCGACGTCGAGGACTTGGGAGGCGCCGCCGAGGACGGCGGGGATGATCCGGGCGTCGCAGGCCAGTGCCCTGGCCTGGGCGGGGGTGATGGGTCCGCCGTATTCCAGCACCGGCGGCCCGGTGCCCGGGCCGGGCCCGGTACCGGCGGCGGCGCCGGCGCCGGCACCGGCACCGCGGCCGGGGTTCGCGTTGGGGGCATGGTCGCTGCCTTCGCCACCGGTTGCCGAATCGTTGTCCCGGCGACTGCCACGCCCGCACCGGCACGTCCCGCACCGTTCGCGCCGCCGGGCCACCGTTCGCGCCGGGTGGGGTGCCGGTGCCGCCGGGTGGGGTGCCGGTGCCGCCGAGCAGGTCGTGCAGGGTCATGGTGACGGTGACGTGGGGTCGTTCGCCGCCCTGGGTGGGTGCGTCCCCGAAGTCCAGGAACCGGCGTAGCGCCTCGAGCAGGGCCTGGGCGCGGCGGGTCGTCGCCGGCCGCGGATCCAGCAGCCGTTTCCCGCCCCGCCCGGCATTGTTCCCGCCGCTGCTGCCGCCGCCGCCGTTCCCGATGCCATTCGCGCCACCGTTCCCAGTGCCGCCGCCGTTGGCGCCGCTGTTCCCGTCGCAGGGGGTGGGTTTGGACAGGGCGTCGATGGCCTGGTTCACGATCTCCACGCCGAGGTCGTCGAGTTGCCCGCTGATCCGGGTCAGCCCGGTGTTCGGGTTCCGGGTGCCCAGGGTGAACTCGACGTGATCGGCGGGTGGGTCCTCGTCGAAGTCCTTCCCGTCCTGGTCCAGGCTCAGCAGCACGGTCTCGGCGAACCGCGCGAACGGGGCCGGTTCGGTGACCCGCCCGTGCCCGACGAGGTGTTCCTCGCACAGCACCCTGGTGGCGGTGTCGACCTCGCCCGGGCAGCCTGCTCATGGTGGTGACCACGGTCCGGGTCTGCGCCACCCCGATCCCGCCCTCGTCGACCGCCCCGGCCAGAACCGGCAGGACCGGTGGTTGTTCACCACCGGAGGGCAGGTCCCGGGGCAGCACCACCGCGGCGGTCGCGACCATGGTCCTGGCATCGGCCTGGGACACCCCCAGGGTGGCCCGCAGCAACGCCGCCGTCGACGCCGCCCCATGGCTGCTGGCGACCCCGCGGGTGTCGATCTCACCGGCGAGGTGGACCTGCACGGTGAACACCAACCGGGCCAGGATTTCCACCTGCTGCGCCACCACCAACAAATCCCGGTCCGCGACCTTCCAGAACTCCGAATCCCGCAACCCCGTCAACCCCGCCCGCACCGCATCCAACCCCGCCGAAACGGTCGCGGTGACATCGGGCCCTGACATATGAAAACCGTAACAGGCACCACCGACAACGCCCGGTCGGCGGGAAATTGGGGACAATCGCTGGCACGCTGACGACGTCATTACTCGTGTGACTACCACGCACGAAGACTGACCGAATCAATCGATGGCGATAGGCTGGGCCGGCGGCATTGGCCGACGCGCTCGGCGTGGGGCCAGCGTGCAGCCGTCGACACACGGGATCGACGGCAAGCACCCGTCGTACGGGTCCTGAAATCAACTGTCACACAGGCGTGGCCGTACGCGGATCTCCACCAATGTGGACAACTTGAACTGGCGGGGATCAGTTGTGCTCCAATGGATCAGAGAGGTTCAGTGGCGTCCAGCGCGATCCGTGGGCGCCGCCTGCCGCCGCACCACAACAACGCGCTCAGAATGAGAGGGGTCGTCATCAGCTGAATTGACAGTCCGGCACAGGACACAAGCCGTCGATGCGCGTCGGTGAGTTGTCGCGTCGTTGATGGCACCACGCTGCTCATTCACTTTTCAGGATTGTGAGTGACTAGCATCGAGTGGTGTCGAGTGAAAGGCGCCAGCAGCTGAATGCTCCCGGAACATCTTGGGCATTCTTCAACGTGCGATTCATCGAATTCGCGAGCAGCTCGGGTGGGATCAGCGCTGGGTATTTCGCAGCAATGCTGCGACTGGCGCGCTCCTCGAGCACCCAGGCAACGCAGAAGCCAGGCAACGCAAAAGCCGGGCACCGCAACAGCCGGGCACCGCAACAGCCGGGCAACGCAAAAGCCAGGCAACACAAAAGCCAGGCAACACAAAGCCAGGCAACGCAAAAGCCAGGCAACGCATGAACCTGGGCAAGGCAGAACCGCCCTCACTGGTGACGTCAGTGCCGCGCCGCGCCGCGTCCGGGCAGTGACCAGTGACCAGTGACCAGTGACCACGAGAGCTCCCGCGAACGAGGTCAGGAGCTTCGGGCAACAGCCCACCGCCGGGCGCAGCATGCCCCTGCCTAACTCTCACTTTGGCAGGATGGCGGGGTGTCATCGCCCGCACCACCGCCACCGGACCCCCGGGCTCGACGTGACGCTGCGGCATCCGCGCCAACGCCGCAGCTCCCGCCACGGGTGTTGGCCGGCCGTTACCGATTGGACTCCGTCATCGGTAAGGGCTCGATGGGCACGGTTTGGGCGGCCACTGACCAGGTGCTGCACCGGCATGTGGCGATCAAGGAGATCGACTTCCCACCTGGCACTCCCGCGGCGGAGCGTGCCCAACTCGAAGCGCGGACGCTCAGGGAAGCGCGGGCGATCGCAGCGCTGTCCAATCCCTACGTCATCACGCTGTTCGACATCCTGACCCTCGAACACGGTCCGGTCATCGTGATGGAGCTGTTGCGCGCCCGGTCGCTCGCCGAGATCCTCCGCCGGGTCGGCAGACTTCCCGACGGGCAGGCCGCAACGATCGGCGTCGCGGTGGCGTCCGGCCTGATCGCTGCTCACGCCGCTGGTATCACGCACCGGGACGTCAAGCCGGGCAACGTCCTCATCTGCGATGACGGCCGCATCAAGCTCACTGATTTCGGCATTGCCAGGAGCTCCGCCGAGCAGACCATGACGGCGACCGGGTTGCTGCTGGGGTCACCGGCGTACATCGCTCCGGAGGTTGCCAACGGGGTTCCGGTCGGCCCGGTCTCCGATGCCTGGAGTCTCGGTGGTCTGCTCTTTGCGACGGTCGAGGGCCGTCCGCCGTTCGACCAGGGCACCGCCATCGCCACCCTCACGTCTGTCGTGAAGGACCCGGTGCCGCCGCACCCGCATTCCGGCCGGCTGGGGGCAGTGGTGTCCGGCCTTCTGGTGAAGACGCCGTCGCTGCGGATGCGCATCGACCGCGCCCTGACGATCATGCGGACGATCGCCGACGACCCATCGGGTATGAATCTCGCGGCGATCGCCCGCATCCCGCGCGACGAGGACACCGCCCCGGGCCTGCCGCCGTTCGGTGAGGCGACAGGTACCGGCGTCCCATCCGCGCGCGGCACCTCAGGAGACATCCCCGGCTCCATTTCCGGGGGCCACCCAGGCCGAAGCCCGGGCGTCAACCCGGGGCGGCCGGCTGACCGCCCCAGCACAGGCACAGGCCCAGGGGTCGGCACAGGCCCCGGGGTCGGTACGGGCTCCGGGGTCGGCACAGGCCCCGGGGTCGGCACAGGCCCCGGAGCAGGCACCGGCCCCGGAGCAGGCACCGGCAGAAGCACGAGCAGAAGCACAGGCACCGGCAGAGACCCACGCGGGGGCACGGGGAGCTCGACCTGGTCGAGTGGTCCCGCGAGCCCGCCTCCGCTTCGCGCCACGGCTCGTCCTCCGGTGTTCGGCAGCGCCGACCCGGCGGGTTCATCGGCCGCGTTCGCTTCCGACGCGCCGCCGTTGCCGCCGTCGGGAAGGTCGGTGACGCCGCCCCGCCGGCACGACGACCGACCGGCTATTCCAGGCACACCATCGCCCAGCGCATCAACACACGACGCGGCGCACTCACCGCAGGCAAGCGCGTCGCCGGCACAACAACCGTGGCTGCCGGGACAACAACCCTGGCCGCCCGGTCAGCCGCCGCGCGGGTACCACGACAGTGCCGCACGCGACTCCCGGCAGATGCCGTTGGCCTCGATCCAGCAGGCCCTCCCACCTCCACCATGGGCACCGGAGGAGGCCGCCGCGTTGCGGCCACTTCCCGATGAGAGCGACGTCGACGGCAACGGCAAGGGCGATCACGCCGACGGTGCCCGGGATGGCGACGGCAACGAGAGACGCATTGCAGACAAAGCACACTCGGCGCGCTTCCGCGTCATCGCAGCGGTGCTGGTGGCGATCATCGCGGCCGTCGTCGGATTCTTCGGGGTGCGCCTGATCGCCGACCTTGCCAGCCGATCGGCAGCTCAGGACGGTGCAGCCGTTGCTGCCGTCGTCGTGTCGTCCGAAGCCAGAGCGGGCTGGTCAACCGATCACCAGAACCTGTCCACCGGCATCAATCTGCCCGCGCCCTCCGCGGCCGCCCACTGACCGACAGCTGCCAACAGGACCACCCCCGGCAATGACCGAGGCCGGCCTCGGCCCCTACTACGCTGCCCGCATGCCTGCCGAACCTGTCATCGACGTCCACGCCATTGCGCAGGAAGCCGCGGCCGCCGTGGCCAGGGCCACCGGGGCGGTGCATCACGACGTTGCCCTGATCATGGGGTCGGGATGGGTGCCGGCCGCCGATCGTCTGGGCACGCCGACCGCCGACATCGACATCTCGACCCTGCCGGGCTTCGCGGCGCCGGTGGTGGCAGGACACGCGGGTCGGCTCCGGTCCATCCCGATCGGTGACAAGAGGGCACTGGTGCTGCTCGGGCGAACGCATCTGTACGAGGGCCGCGGCGTTGCGCAGGTGGTGCACGGAGTTCGCACCGCGGTTGCCGCCGGTGCCCGACTGATCGTGCTGACGAACGCAGCGGGCGGGCTGCGTGACGGCATGACCCCGGGGACCCGGTGCTCATCGCCGATCACCTGAACCTCACCGCGACCTCGCCCATCGAAGGCGCCAACTTCATCGACCTGACGGACCTGTACTCGCCGCGGCTGCGCGGACTGGCACAGGAGATCGAGCCCTCGCTGACGGAGGGGGTATACGCGCAGCTGCCCGGCCCGCACTACGAGACCCCCGCCGAGATCCGCATGCTGCGGACGCTGGGCGCCGATCTCGTCGGGATGTCAACGGTGCTGGAAGCGATCGCGGCGCGCGAAGCCGGTGCAGAGGTGTTCGGCCTGTCGCTGGTGACGAACCTCGCCGCCGGGATGACGGGCGAACCTCTCGACCACGAAGAGGTGCTGGCGACCGGCCGTGCGGCGGCCGTGTCGATGGGCGATCTGCTCGCGGAGTTGGTGACCAAGGCGTGACAATGCCCGCCGATGACGTCCGGCTGACGCCGACACTCCGGGACGCGACCATCCGATGGATCGCGGACGATCCCTCCCCTGCCGACCGAGCCGAACTCCAGCAGGTGCTCGCGGGCGCGATGGCGGGGCGGCCGGAGGCGGTGCTGGATCTGCGCGAGCGGATGCAGGCACCGTTGAGCTTCGGTACGGCCGGCCTTCGCGGTCCGCTGCGCGCCGGGCCGGCCGGGATGAATCTCGCGGTGGTGCGCAAGGTCGCGGCCGGGATCGCAGCCCACCTCGCCGCCCAGGGAGACCGCGGGGGTGTGATCGTCATCGGTTACGACGGCCGTCACCGCTCGGCAGAGTTCGCCGCCGACGCGGCAGCGGTGTTCGCCACCGCCGGATTCCCGGTACTGCTGGCGCCCCGGCCGCTGCCGACCCCGATGCTGGCTTTCGCGACGCGTTCGCTCAGCGCGGCCGCGGGACTTCAGATCACCGCGTCCCACAACCCGCCGCAGGACAACGGCATCAAGGTCTACCTGGCTCAAGGGGCCCAGCTGGTCAGCCCCGAGGACGGCCGAATCGAAAACGCCATCGCCGCAACGCGTCCGGCCCGCTCGATCGACGTCACCGGCACCGCGGGCCGCGTGCAGCCATGGCCGGACGACATCGTGCAGTCGTACCTGGAGCGGGTCGGATCGCTGGCCCACGCGGGAACCGCGACCGGCACCGTCCGAGTGGCGATCACGCCGATGCACGGCGTCGGCGGCGAGACCGCCGTCCAGGCTTTGCGTCTCGCCGGAGTCACCGACGTTCACGTCGTCCCCGAGCAGGCCACCCCGGACGGGGATTTCCCGACGGTGCCATTCCCGAACCCGGAAGAACCCGGCGCGACCGACCTGTTGCTGGCCTTGGCAAGGAAGGTGGACGCCACCATCGCGGTCGCCCTCGACCCGGACGCGGACCGTTGCGCCATCGGCATTCCGCAACCCGGTGGAAGCTGGCGAATGCTCACCGGCGATGAAACAGGGGCCCTGCTCGGTGATCATCTCCTGCGGAACCTCGATCGCACAGTGCATCCCGACCCGCTCGTCGCGACCACCATCGTCTCCGCCGAATTGCTCCAATTGATCGCGGCGGCCCAGGACGTCCGCTACGACGAAACACTGACCGGCTTCAAATGGATCGTCAGGGCCGGCGACGGCGCGGGCACCGGACTGGTGTTCGGGTACGAGGAAGCGCTCGGGCTGTGTGTCGACCCGGACCACGTCCGAGACAAGGACGGGATCTCGGCAGCGGTGACGGCCGCGGATCTGGCCGCCGCGTTGAGCACCCAGGGGCTGACCATTTCCGATCGCCTCGACGAGTTGTCGCGCACGCACGGCCTTCTGGCGACCGGTCAGCTGTCGCTGCGAGTCGCGGACCTGTCCCAGATCGGCGCTGCCATGCAACGGCTGCGGACAGCGCCGCCGGCAGCACTTCTCGGCTCCGACGTGACCGAGGTGACAGATCTTCTGCCGCGCACGGACGCGATCCGTCTGCGAACGGGCACCACCAGGGTGGTCGTCCGGCCGTCCGGGACGGAACCGAAACTCAAGTGCTACCTGCAGCTCTCGCGTCCGGCGCCGGAGGGTGCAGACCTCGCGGCGCTGCGCGCGGCAGCGGCTGCCGATCTGGAGGAGCTCAAGACCGAAATGGTCGGCGTGGTCGGCATTTCAGGCTGACGAGCAAGGTCAGTCGAGCTCGGAACAGCGCACGAGACGACCTGCGTCAGCCGCCCGAAGACACGTTCCCGGACGACATCGCAGGGGAAGAAACGTTCCCGGAAGAGACCGCACCGGACGTCGCCGAGGTCCCGACCGATGGGTCGGCCTGGAACTGCAGGCCCGTCGTGCCGTCCGGGGACATGATCACCAGCAGGACTGCGGACGGATCCGAGGTCACCGTGTAGTTCGTGACACCCTGCAGGACAGCGGTCATCGCCTCCTCGACATCGGAACTCGGCGAGGTGCAGGCCCGCAGCGTCATCGCAATCGGACCGAAAGTGATGGTCTCGTCACCGATCTCGGCCTTGCCGGTGCCAGTGTTGCAGGACGTGTTGATCGTGACGGTGCTGCTGTCGAATTCGATCCATGGGCTCAGGCTCGGGTCGACGGCGCTGACGGTGCTGCCCGATTGGGAGATGAGACCGACGAGTTTCCAGCCGACGCCGGGAACCGCGGCGGCGGCACTGAGCGCCGCATTCAACTGCATGGTGTCCGTGCCGTTGGTCAGCTGCAGCGTCCCACCGTCATAGGTCCATGTCGGGCCCGATGCCAGAAAGGCGGACAGCCATTGGTCCTGCTTCATCAGATCCGGATCGCACGCCATCATCGTCGAACCCATTTGCGCGACGGTCAGCACGTCGCCATTGACGGTGTACGGGCCGAACATGTTGTTGCAGCCGGCCCTAGCGGCGAGCGTCCCGTTCTCGAACGTCAGCGAAATGGTCGATCCGGGCACGATCGTGTACTGACCGGTGACCTGGGTGGCGACGAATGTGGTGCCGATTACTTCGGCGGGCAGCGACCCGGCGGTGGATCCGGACGGCGCAGCGGACGAACCACCGCCCGAGGACGACCCGCCGGCCGACGCCGCTCCGGCTGACGCGGCCGAACTGCCCGCCGCCCCGCTGGTCGAGCTCTGTGCGACGGACGAGTTGCTGGATTGGCCGGCACAGGCCGCCAACGCGAGAACCGCCACGGCGGTCAGCGCTGCGAGGCTTGTCGCCGAGCGCGGCGTGATGATCCTCATCGTCGTTCCGTCCTTCGTCTCAGTGAGCGTCACAGTCCCGGCTTTCGGGCTGGGAGCTGCGCCGTTGTTTCCAGCAAGCGTGCAGGGCGCCACAACAAGGACGAAACACCCCGACCGGATGGTTGCACGACAGCGCCGATGCGGCGACGCGAAATCAGCCGTGTCGGAGCGGCGGCAGATCGGTGGACGTCGGCGAGAAGGCGGAACGCTCAGACGGCGCCGAATTGCCGGTCCCCCGCATCACCCAGTCCCGGAACGATGTAACCGGAGTCGTTGAGCCGCTCGTCGATGGACGCGGTGACGACGCGCACCGGAAGGTCGGCGCCGGCCAGCGTGATCAAGCCCTCGGGCGCCGCCAACGCGCAGATGGCGGTGACGTCGGTCGCTCCCCGGCCGGTCAGCAGTCCGATGGTGTGCACCATCGAGCCGCCGGTGGCGAGCATGGGATCCAGGACGTAGACCGGCCGCCCGGCCAGCGATTCCGGCAACGACTCCATGTACGGAGTCGGCAGCAGCGTCTCCTCGTCGCGCGCCAGCCCGACGAAACCCATCTGGGCCTCCGGGATCAGCGCATGCGCCTGGTCCGCCATGCCGAGGCCGGCGCGCAGCACCGGCACCAGCAGGGGCGGGTTGGACAGCCGGGTGGCGGTCGTCCGGGCTACCGGGGTGTGAATCGGGATCTGAACGGTGCTCAGGGTTCTCGACGCCTCGTAGATGAGCATCAAGGTCAACTCCCGCAGCGCTGCGCGGAAGGCGGCATTGTCGGTGCGGGCATCGCGCATCGTTGACAGCCGCGACGCCGCGAGCGGATGGTCCACGACCGTCACATCCAGGTTCTCGGGGATACCGCGGTGCGCCGGTTGCTGCGAGGTCATGCGGGACCATCCTGTCCGTCGGCGTGGGTGCTCGGGAGCGCGGCGTCCTGCGCGTGAGGGCTGCCGCGATCCATCGAACCGTAGCGGGCAGCACGGCGCCGGGCCTGGTCTGCCGACCCCTCAGCCAGGACCCCCGGGGCCGCCGCAGCCAGGAGCGCAACCGTCAGCAGCCAGGACCCCCGGGGCCGCCGCAGCCAGGAGCGCAACCGTCAGCAGCGAGGAACCGCAAGCCGCCGCAGCGGCCATAGGATGACCGTCGTGAGCACAGCCACCCCGTCCCGCCCCACCGCACCGGTGCCGGCCGCGTTGCCCGCTCACCTGCGGGAGGTCGCCGCGGACGAGAGCTCTCTGCGGCGGTTCCTGCACGGCCTGCCGGGCGTGGACGCCGTCGGTGTCGAGCAACGCTCCGCCGCGTTGGCCACCAGGTCGATCAAGAAGGCCAGCAAGCTCGCCGCCATCGATCTCGCGATCTCGATGGTCGACCTCACGACTCTCGAAGGTTCCGACACCCCGGGAAAGGTCAGGACTCTCGCGGCGAAGGCGCGACGGCCCGATCCGGATATTCCGGACACACCGCACGTCGCTGCGGTGTGCATCTACCCCGACATGGTGCCCGTGGCGGTGCAGGCGCTGACCGGATCCGACGTGGGTATCGCCTCCGTCGCAACGGCTTTCCCGACCGGCCGGACGAGCCTGCAGGTGCGACTGGCCGACACCGCGGTCGCCGTGGACGCCGGCGCCACCGAGATCGACATGGTCATCGACCGCGGTGCGTTCCTGGCGGGCCGGTACGGGAAGGTGTTCGACGACATCGTCCGCGTCAAGCAGGCGTGCGGCACCGCCCGGCTCAAGGTCATCCTGGAAACCGGGGAGCTGGCCACCTACGACAACGTCCGCCGGGTGTCGTGGCTGGCATTGCTCGCCGGTGGCGACTTCATCAAGACCTCCACCGGGAAGATCTCGCCCGCGGCGACACTGCCGGTGACAGCGGTGATGCTGCAGGCGGTTCGGGATTGGTACGACCAGACCGGCGAGCAGCGGGCGGTCAAACCGGCAGGCGGCATCCGCACCACCAAGGACGCCATCCGCCACCTCGTCGCGGTCCGCGAGATCGCGGGACCGCAATGGCTCGATCCCTATTTCTTTCGTTTCGGGGCGTCGAGCCTGCTCAACGACCTGCTGATGCAGCGGCGCACCCAGCTCCAGGGCCACTACTCCGGCCCCGATTACGTGACCGTCGACTGACGTCACCAGTGAGGACATCTCGATGACGAGCCCCCGCGGCACCGCACCGGCCGGACTGGACTGGGACTACGCGCCCGCCCCGGAATCGGCGGCCATCGGTCGACTCCGCGACCGCTACCAGATGTACGTCGGCGGTCGTTTCGTCGACGGTCGCGGCGATGACGTCAAGACCGTGAACCCGGCGAACGAGGAAATGCTGGCCACCGTCAGCACCGCCGCCGCCTCGGACGTGGACACTGCGGTGGCCGCCGCACGGGCCGCGTACGACGGTGTCTGGTCACGGATCTCGGCCGCCGAACGCGGAAAGTACCTGTACCGCATCGCACGCGGCATCGCCGAACGCTCCCGCGAACTTGCCGTGATCGAGACGCTGGACAACGGCAAGCCGATCAAGGAGTCACGGGACGTCGACGTGCCCACTGCCGCAGCACATTTCTTCTACCACGCGGGCTGGGCGGACAAGCTGCAGCATGCGGGGTACGGGGCGGCGCCGGCGCCGCTCGGAGTCGCCGGGCAGGTGATCCCGTGGAACTTCCCGCTGCTGATGGCCGCCTGGAAGATCGCCCCGGCGCTCGCCGCCGGGAACACCGTGGTCATCAAACCCGCTGAGACGACACCACTGTCGATCCTGGTGCTCGCCGAGATCATCGCCGACGCCGACCTCCCGCCGGGCGTGGTCAACATCATCACCGGCGCGGGTGACATCGGCGCCGCGCTGGTGAACCACCCGGGTATCGACAAGGTCGCCTTCACCGGCTCCACCGATGTGGGCCGGCAGATCCAGGCATCGCTGGCCGGCACCGGACGCAAGATCACCCTCGAGCTCGGCGGCAAGGCCGCGAACATCGTGTTCGATGACGCCCCGATCGACCAGGCCGTCGAGGGCATCGTGAACGGCATCTTCTTCAACCAGGGGCATGTCTGCTGCGCCGGATCCCGCCTGCTGGTGCAGGAATCCGTGGCCGACGAGGTCAACGAGAAACTGCGCGCCCGGATCGCCACGCTGCGGATGGGCGACCCGATGGACAAGAACACCGACATCGGTGCGATCAATTCGGCCACCCAGCTGGCCACCATCCGCTCGTTGACCGACACCGGCGACGCCGAGGGCGCGCAGCGCTGGACCTCACCCTGCCCGGTGCCCGACCGCGGCTTCTACTTCCCGCCCACTGTGTTCACCGGGGTGTCGCAGTCCATGCGGATCGCCCGGGACGAGATCTTCGGTCCGGTGCTCTCGGTGCTGACGTTCCGCACGCCGGACGAGGCGCGTCGCGAAGGCCAACAACACCCCGTACGGACTTTCCGCCGGCGTCTGGACCGAGAAGGGATCGCGCATCCTCGGGATGGCTTCGGCGCTGCGGGCGGGCGTCGTGTGGGCGAACACCTTCAACCGGTTCGACCCGGCCGCCGCATTCGGCGGGTACAAGGAGTCAGGCTTCGGCCGGGAGGGCGGCCGCTCCGGGTTGTCCGCCTATCTGAACACCGATGACGACGCGCCCCTGACCGCGGCTATCCCCGATGTCGGGATTGGCGCATCGGCGCCGGCCAGCGCCCCGGCCGCCTCGAGCACCCAGGCTGCCTCGAGCACCCAGGCCGATGCGAGCACTCCAGCCGACCTGAGCACCCCGAACCACTCGGGTACGCCGGCCGACTCAGAACCCGTCGGTGGATCGGTCGGCGTTGCAGCCGACGCATTGTCCAACGCCGAGGCTTTGGCGGACGCGACGGGCGTTGTTGCCAGCGCGCACGATGTCCAGGCCAACGCCGCATCGGTCGAGCACATCGATCAGTCGATTGCCGAGCCCACTGGACAGATTGCCGGCTCCCAGGCCCGGATCACGGTCAACAAGACCTACAAGCTGTACCTCGGCGGTGCGTTCCCCCGCTCCGAGTCCGGCCGGACCTATCAGGCCGTCGGCGGACCCGGCGGTTCCATCCTCGCCAATGTCGCCCAGGGCTCCCGGAAGGACGCCCGGGATGCCGTCAGCGCCGCCCGGAAGGCCTTCAAGGGTTGGTCATCGGCGACCGCCTACAACCGTGGTCAGGTGATCTACCGAATCGCCGAGATGCTCGAAGGGCGCCGCGCGCAGTTCGTCGACCTGCTGGGCGGCCGCGCCGCAGGACGGCCCGACGGTCGACGCGGCGATCGACCGATTGGTGCACTACGCCGGATGGACCGACAAGCTCGCCTCGGTCTTCGGCAGTGCGAATCCCGTTGCCGGACCATTCTTCTCGTTCTCGACACCAGAGCCGACGGGTGTCGTCGCCGTGGTTGCGCCGCAATCCGATCCCCTGCTCGGGCTGGTCAGCGTGATCGCGCCCGTCATCACGTCGGGCAACACTGCGGTGGTGCTCGCGTCCCAGCATCAGCCGTTGGCCGCGGTGACGCTGGCCGAGGTGCTCGCGACTTCCGACCTGCCGGGTGGGGTCGTCAACATCCTCACCGGTGATCCCGCGGAGATCGCCCCACACCTCGCGGCTCATGCCGACGTGAACGCGCTCGACCTGACCGGCGCCGCAGACGCCTTGCGTACCGATCTGGAGCGGGCGGCCGCGGGCAACCTGAAGCGGGTGTACGTCCCGACCTCTACCGACTTCACCGGCTCTCCGGGGACCTCGCGGATGCGCGCGTTCCTGGAGATCAAGTCGGTGTGGCACCCGACGGGCGCGGTCTCGCTGGCCGGCGGCGGCGGGTACTGACCGCTTCGCGTCCGCTCGCCCTGCCGGAACGAGGAGTTGAGCCGGCACGAGCCGTGCAGTAGGTGCGGTCAGAAGCGCACCCGGCGGGCATGATCGGCGTCACAACGCACGCGGGAGGCGCCTGCGAGGTTGATCACGATGGCGTTTGAGCGGCCCCCGCCGCTGCCTACCCTGGAAGGGTTGCCTCACTTCCTGGAGATCGCATGTCCCTGCCCCTGCGGGTCGCCGTCATCGGCGCCGGACCGGCCGGTATCTACGCCGCCGACATCCTGACGACCAAGGATCCGGCAGCGACCGTCGACATCTTCGACCGGCTGCCGACGCCCTACGGCCTGATCCGCTACGGCGTCGCGCCGGACCACCCGCGGATCAAGGCCATCATCGTCGCTCTGCACCGGGTGATGGAGAACGAGCGGATCCGGTTCATCGGCAACGTCCACATCGGCGTCGACCTCAAGCTCGACGAGCTGCGGCAGTTCTATGACGCCATCGTCTTCGCCACGGGCGCCGAGCGGGACCGCTCGATGGGGATCCCCGGTGAGGACCTGCGTCGCTCCTACGGCGCAGCCGACTTCGTGGCCTTCTACGACTCCCACCCCGACCGCGAGCAGATCTGGGATCTGTCGGAGCAGCGGTCCGTGGCAATCGTCGGCGTCGGCAACGTCGGGCTCGACGTCGCCCGCATGCTCGGCCGCAGCGCCGACGAACTGCTCGCGACGGACATCCCGCCGCACGTGCACGAGGCCCTGTCGAAGTCCACCATCACCGACATCCACATGTTCGCCCGCCGCGGGCCGGCGCAGGCCAAGTTCACCCCGGTAGAACTGCGCGAACTGGACCACTCGGCGAACGTGCAGGTCGTCGTCGCCGCCGAGGGCATGGAGTTCGACGACGCGTCGGAGGCAGCGCTGTCCCGCAGCAAGTCGCTCCGGATGGTCGTCGACGTGCTCAGCGACTGGGCGATGCGCGACCCGAAGCCGGGCCCGCACCGCCGCATCCACCTGCACTTCCTGGAGAACCCGGTCGAGATCATCGGTGCCGATGGTGCTGTCGTGGGTCTGCGGACGGAGCGTCAGGAGCTCGACCGGCGACGGCACGGTCGCGGCACCGGCGAGTTCACCGAATGGGACGTCCAGGCGGTCTACCGGGCCGTCGGTTACCGCTCCGAGGCGATCGAGGATCTGCCGTTCGACACCCGCCGTTTCGTGCTGCCCAACGACGGCGGCCGGGTGCTCGATCTCGACGGCGCACCGCTGACCGGGCTGTACGCCACCGGCTGGGTCAAGCGCGGCCCGGTCGGCCTGATCGGTCACACCAAATCCGACGCGGCTGAGACGGTCGCCAACCTGCTCGAGGACGCCCCTGATCTCGCGCCTGCCCCGCAGCGGGACGTCACGGCCGTCGATGCCCTGCTCACCGCAGAAGGGCCTGCTGGTCACCGACTTCACCGGCTGGGACCGGCTCGACGCGCACGAGCTGGCGGCCGGCGAGCCGCACGGACGCGCCCGGATCAAGGTCATTTCACGTGATGCGATGACGGAGATCGCAGCGAGGGCCTGACGCCTTCGCCGGCATACGCCTCGCACGCCGGGCCAAGAACGCCGGGCCGCGCTGCCGGTTACCCTCCCAGGGGTAATCCCGCCCCGAAGCAGCTCCCAGGTTGCCTCCGGGAAGGGGACGCGGGACTCACCGCGCGTCCGGATGGTCACGGCAGAAGGAGCACGGCATGGTGCACGAGGTTCAGGGCGTCATCTCCCGCAGCAAGGACGCCCCGGTCGAGCTGACCACGATCCTCGTGCCCGATCCCGGCCCAGGTGAGGCGCTGGTCAAGGTGCAGGCTTGCGGGGTCTGCCACACCGACCTGCACTACAAGCAGGGCGGGATCGGCAACGACTACCCGTACCTGCTCGGCCACGAGGCAGCCGGGATCGTGGAGGCGGTCGGCCCGGACGTCACCGACGTCGCTGCCGGCGACTACGTGGTGCTGAACTGGCGCGCGGTGTGCGGGTCCTGCCGGGCCTGCAAGCGCGGACGCCCCTGGTACTGCTTCGCGACGCACAACGCGAAGCAGAAGATGACCCTCGCCGATGGAACCGTGCTCTCCCCTGCGCTCGGCATCGGAGCCTTCGTCGAGAAGACGCTGGTCGCCGCCGGGCAGTGCACCAAGGTCGATTCCGCCGTCCCACCGGCCGTCGCCGGTCTGCTGGGCTGCGGCGTGATGGCCGGCCTCGGCGCGGCCATCAACACCGGAGCTGTCACCCGCAACGATTCCGTGGCCGTCATCGGCTGCGGCGGGGTGGGCGACGCGGCCATCGCCGGCTCCCGGCTGGTCGGCGCGCACACCATCATCGCCGTGGACACCGACCCGCGAAAGCTGAAGCTGGCCGAGGAGTTCGGCGCCACCCACACCGTGCTGGTGTCCGACGGCGACGTGGTGGAGCAGATTCAGGCGGTCACCGACGGGTTCGGGGTGGACGTCGCGATCGACGCCGTCGGCCGGCCGGAGACCTGGAAGCAGGCGTTCTACGGTCGTGACCTCGCCGGAACCGTTGTGCTGGTGGGTGTCCCGACTCCGAATATGACGCTGGAGATGCCGCTGCTCGACTTCTTCGGCCGTGGCGGCTCTCTCAAGTCGTCCTGGTACGGCGACTGCCTCCCCGAGCGCGACTTCCCCGTGCTCAGCAAGCTTTTCCTGCAGGGCAGGCTGCCGCTCGACCGCTTCGTCAGCGAGGAAATCGCCGTCACCGACATCGAGGCCGCGTTCGACAAGATGCACCGCGGCGAGGTGCTGCGCTCCGTCGTGGTGCTGTAGTCGTGGTGCTGTAGTCGTGGTGCTGTAGTCGTGGTGCTGTAGTCGTGGTGCTGTAGTCGTGGTGCTGTAGTCGTGGTGCTGTAGTCGCAGTGCTCTGGCGGGCTCGGTCTTCCCGCGCGGGCTGCTCGGGCCGTCGTGCTGCGATGGCCCGAGCAGCAGCCTGCAGTGGCAGCGCCGGTCAGCCTGACTTGCGGCGGAAGGTGCGGGTCGCCTTGTGGCTCGCGGTCGCTCCCCCAACCCCGCCGTGCCCGTCGAGGTGGGCGCTGCGGGACTGGCCGGCCGACTTCTTCTTCTCCAGCGCCGCGGCGAAGATCTCCTTGGCCGTGCTGGTCACCGGGCCGTCCGTCGCCGCTGACTCCCCGGCGTCCGCTGTCGCGTTCGCATCTGGGGTCCTCGCCGCATCCGCGGCTGTGGCGCCGGCTGCCTTCACCTCGTCTGCTGGCGCCTTGGTCCCGGCCTTTGACGCTGAATTCTTGGCTGACGCACTGTCTGGCATGAGGGCCTCCTGGGGCAGCATGACGGGCACGGTCTTGTTCGTCCCGCTCGGACATCTCATCAGGACCGCTTCAATGATCGACTCTCGCCCCATCATCGCCCGGTGCCGCGGCGCCCTGCCACTCCATTCTCGGCGAGCCGACCGTCAAGGGCCCGCGGTCGCGCGCTGGCAGTCGAGGGGCCCACGCGCATCGATCGCGCACCGCATCACGCACGGATCGCGCACCGATGAGCAAGCACTAGGCTGGCGCCCGCTGCGGTCGGCATCGCGCTGCGGCGGCACAGTGCAGTCGTGACGAGAGGACCTTTTCGGTGGCAGCGGACATCATTCCCATCGAGCTCGGGCTGACCGAGGGCAACGGTCTGACCCTGTGGGCACCGAGCTGGCGGGAGGACGGCGAGGATTGGGAGGCCTTCCTCGGCCACGAGGATGATCTCTACGTCTTCCCGTCGGCCGCGCATCTGGCGGCCTTCATCCGTACTTCGACCGAGCACGACCTGCTCGATCACCCGGAGTGGGCGACGGCCGCCCAGCTGCTCGTCGACGAACTGTCCCCCGATGACGATCACCGCTTCGACATCGTCGGCGTGCCCGAACTGGTCGCCGAGCCCGCCGACATCTGGACGCTCGCCGAGATGACCGACACCGTCGCGATTCTCCGTTCGCTGGCCGAGGTGTGCGGGCTGGATGCGGTCGACGACGTCCTGGATTCGACCGACGGGTTCCGGCTGCTCGCCATGGGCCAGCAGGCCTTCACCGGGCGCAACGGCGAGAAGCTGTGGAACGAGATCGGGGCGGTCGTCGCGGAACGATGGGACGAGGTGCTGGACGCACTGGACTCGATCGTCACGACCCCGCAGATCGACGCCGATGCACTCGCCGTCGCGGAGGCGGAGGCGGCCGCGATCAGCGCGGTGGAGAAGCAACCCGAGGTCATCCCCGGGGTGATCGCGGAGCCCGAACCTGCAGTGGATGAGGACCGGGACGAGGACCTCGAGTTCTGGGACGAGACGGGCGTCGACTGCCTGGAGATCACCGTCAACTCCCGGACCGGCTACACCCTGCGCTGTTACCTGGGCGACGACCCGGTGTTCCTGTCCCATCAGGGCCGGATCCAGATCTGCTCGTCACCGGAGGATCTCGAGAACTACCTGATGGAGGCGGATCCCAAGCACGCCCTGGCCTCGCTCGCCGTCTGGCCCGACATCCGCAAGGCAGTCGTCGACGGCGAGGCGGCAGTGCTCGCCGGACCCGAGAACACCTACGTCCTCGACGGTCTCGATCAGAGTCTGCTCGAAGGACCGGACGCGGTCGACGTCAGGCAGCTCGAATTGGCGGTGGAACTGCTCGCCGATGCGGCCCTGGAGCGGGGCGATTCCGAGACGATCGACGCGCTGGGAACCGCGAGCCCGCTGGGAAACCTGATCGGCGCAACCGTCCGCCCCGATCCGGCCCGGCAGGCACCGGCCCCGCCGTACGACGACGAGGTCGCCGCCTGGTCGGTGCTGGTGGACCGCTTCTCGGCAACCCTGGACTGGGACGGCGAGCGCGGCTGACCCGGCACGCGTCGTACGGCCGGGAATGGCTGACGCCGGGGAGGACTTCGTGGCGGCCCACCCTCGCCCCAGGGTCATACCGAAGGTGGGTGGCCGCCGGATCGCTCAAAAGGTCTTGGCCGCGTCCCGCGCGGCGGCGAGCGCAGCCTGCCGCCCGGTCTCGGCGTCGGCAGTAGCCAGATTCGGCCGGAATGCAATCTCGGTGATGTCGTCGATGCCCGCCCACCGCAGCCAGTCCCGCATGTACGGCGCCTGGAAGTCCGACCCGAATGACGGCGGCCGGTCCGGCCCGTAGACGGCGCTCGTGTAGATCACCGCGGCCTTGCGTCCGGTCAGCAGGCCGCTGTAGCCGCGCTCCGGATCGAAGCCGAAGACCATCCCCGGTTGGCTGACGACGTCGATGAACTGCTTGAGGATGTACGGGATCCCGGCATTCCACATCGGCACGCTGAACAGGTACGCGTCGGCGGCGGCGAACCGCTCGAAGGCCTTCCCGGCCGCGCGCCACGCGGTCGCTTCCGCCCCCTGCGGATCCGCGCCGGCGAACACCGCCATCTTGGCCGCGGCGGCGGCCGGCCCGAAGTCGGGCAACGAGCCGTCCCACAGATCCCACTCAACGACATTGTCCTCGGGATGAATCTCGCGGTAGGTCGCGAGGAAGGTGTCGGCGAGCGCGAGTGATTCCGACGCCGCGCCGCGCGGCGATGCCGACAGGTGTAACAGGGTGGTCATGGTGCCTCCTCGGAGTTATGTGCGTGTGCACACACTAGCATTTGCGTGCGCACGCACGCAACCCGCTACAGTGCTGTCATGCCGGAGAGCAGGACGCGGGACCGCACCGCCGCAGACGCTTGGGGCGCGCTGCTGCGCGTTCATGCCGACGTCGTCCCTCAGCTCGACCGGGTACTGGAACGCGCTCACCGACTTCCCCTGGCCTGGTACGACGTCCTGCTGGAACTGCGGTACGCACCCGAGAACCGTTTGCGGATGAGCGAACTCGGTGAACGTGTCACTCTTGAGCCGCACCCGGGTGAGCAGGCTGGTCGACGAGATGACGGCGGCCGGACTGGTCCGCCGCGACGCCAACCCGGAGGACAGGCGATCGGCCTTCGCGGCACTGACACCGCTGGGCCGCGCCAGGTTCGAAGAGGCCGCGCCGACCTACCTGCAGGCGATCACAGACATGTTCGGCGCCGCTCTGACCGTCGCCGAACTCACCGCCGTCAGAGACGCGCTCGCGAAGGTCCTGCAGCGCGGAGCCGGTCGTAACCCGGCTTGATGACCGTGTCGATCAGCTCGAGTCGCTCGGCGAACGGCAGGAACGCGGACTTCATCGCGTTCACCGTGAACCACTGCAGATCGTCCCACCCGTAACCGAAAGCCTCGCTGAGAGCTGCCATCTCGCTCGTCATCGAGCATCCGGACATCAGTCGGTTGTCCGTGTTGATCGTCACCCGGAACTTCAGCGCCGCCAGCATGCCGATCGGATGCTCGGCGATCGAGCGCGCGGCACCCGTCTGGACGTTCGAGGTGGGCGCCATCTCGAGCGGGATCCGCTTGTCCCGCACGTAGGCCGCCAGCCGGCCGAGATCGGCGTTGCCGTCCCGATCGACGGTGATGTCGTCGACGATCCGGACGCCGTGCCCGAGCCGGTCGGCGCCGCACCACTGCAGCGCCTCCCAGATCGACGGCAACCCGAAGGCCTCACCGGCGTGGATGGTGAAATGCGCATTCTCCCGGCGCATGTACTCGAAGGCGTCCAGGTGCCGGGTGGGTGGGAAACCCGCTTCTGCGCCGGCGATGTCGAACCCGGCGACCTCGTCATCGCGGTACTTGATACACAGCTCGGCGATCTCCAGCGAGCGCGCTGCGTGCCGCATCGCGGTCAGCAACAATCTCACCCGAATCCGGTGCCCGGCCACTTCCGCGGCCTTGGTGCCCGCCTGCACCCCATCGAGCACCGCCTGCACCACCTCGTCCAGGGACAGGTCCCGTTCGGTGTGCAGTTCCGGCGCGAAGCGCACCTCGGCATAGACGACTCCGTCCGCGGCGAGATCCTGAACGCACTCCGACGCCACCCGGATGAGGGCGTCCCTGGTCTGCATCACCGCGGTCGTATGGGAGAAGGTCTCCAGGTAGCGCTCCAGGGAACCGGAGAACGCAGACTCCGCGAACCACCGCGCGAGGTCGGGCACCACCGTCGTGGGAAGCCCGTCGTAGCCGGTCTGCTCCGCGAGCTCGACGAGCGTCGCGGGTCGGAGCCCGCCGTCCAGATGATCGTGCAGCAGGACCTTGGGCGCGGTGACGATGGCGTCGGCGGTGAGCGGGGTGGACATCGATCGGTCAGGCATCGATCGGACGTTACCCGGCCGGCATGAACGAGGGGGAACCCGGTCCGTTCGGCAATGCCGGTCCTCCGAAGGCGGCGCGGACGGTCGCGGTGACGGTCGCGATGGAGATCTGTCCGCCAGGGTCGGCCTGCAGGGCGACGCCGTCCTGACTGCCGAGGGTGTAATCCTGCGGCTCCGCGGCGGTGAGCACGGCGACGATCCGGTCGGCGGTGAAGCCGACCGAATGCACGCCGAGGACCCCACTGAGGCAGCACCCCCACCCCTGCTTCACCCCCGCTCCGGGCACCACCCGCAGCCCGAAGCGTTGGTCCACACCGTCCGCTGCGATCGGCGTCGACGCCTGCATCACGCGGCCGATGACGCCGGACGCAACCGGGTCCGTCAGGACCTGGCGGAGCAATCTCGCCATGTCGGCCGCGGTGGTCTGCACGTTTCCCCACCAGCGCCCGTCCGGGGTCGGCGTCGTCCCGGTGAGGCCGAACCGGTCGGCGACCCGGAGCACCATCGCGTCCGCACCGGTCGCCGAGTACAGGTCCGACCCGACGACATCATCAGAGGCGGCGATCATCTCGTCGATCTGCTCAAGGGTGTCGGTGCCGACCGCGGCAGAGTCGAGCAGGTCTGCAGCCACCAGCACCTTCACCAGGCTGAGCGCGGGAAGCGAACTGTCCGGGTCATGCTCGGCCAGTACCGCCCCGGATGCACGATCAAGGATCACCACCGACTGCCGGACGCCCTGCTCCGCGGCCGCGGACACGGCAGCGGCGACCGCCGCCGATGGGTCCGCCGGTGGGGCCGGCCACGTCGAGACCGGTGATGCGGACACCAGCGACCTTGACACCCGAGATGAAACTGGGGATGACACTGGGGATGTCGACACCGCCGTCGTGGGAGGCGATGTCGCGCGACCGGCCGGCTGTTTTTCAGGGCTCGCCGTCGATGCGGTGGACGGCAGCGCCGGCACCGTCACGGTTCCCCCACCGGTAGCTCCGGATCCGCCGCTGTCCGGGTCCGCTCCAGGCGGAACCGTCCGCTCCTCGAACCGCGATGAACGTGCCCGTGACGATCACCGCCACCAACGACGCGGCGATCGAGAGCGCCTGCCGACGTGCACTTTTCATGACCAAGACGCCTCTCCGCCGTGCCATCTCGGCTCAGCCGGAGCGGATCCGCCACCTTGATCCAACCCGACAGACGCTCGCGGTCACCGACGCCGGTGTCTGCGAACGCGAGGTACAGGAACCCTTGCGCAGTGGGTTCCACGTATGACGGCGCATGAAACCAGATGCGACGAGAAAGCAGACAGGACTTGGAAGGTGGTGTCCATAGCCGACGGTCAGCCGGGCCGTCGGGCCGGCCGAAACCGTCCGTCACCGCGGTGGGCGGCCGCCGACTGTCACGCGGCTGCCGACTGCCAACCGGGCGCCGACGCTCAACCGGCGCGGATCACGTCCAGGACGAGCGGCGGGCGGCGCACGGCGGTGCCGGTCGGCGAGATGGTCAGGGCAGCAGTCGACTTCGGCTCTCGCCTCGGCCAGACGCTCGGGAGTGTCGGTGTGCAGCTCGAACAGCGGGCTTCCCGCAGTGACGGCGTCACCGGGCTTGGCCAGGCACAGGACGCCCGCCGCCTCCTGCACGTCATGCTCCCTGCGCGCACGACCGGCGCCGAGCCGCCACGCCGCCATCCCGACACCCAACGCATCGAGAGCCGATGACCACGCCGTCGGTTTCGGCGAGCACGACCTCACGGTGCCGCGGCGTCGCCAACGGCGGCGTCCGGGTCCCCGCCCTGGGCGGCGACGAGCCGCCGCCAGCTGTCCATCGCCCTGCCCGAGGCGAGCACTCGCGCAGGGTCGACGTCCAACCCGGCGAGCGAGACCATCTCGCGGGCAAGAGCGATCGTCAGTTCGACCACGTCGGCGGGGCCGCCACCGGCGAGTACCTCGACCGATTCGGCGACCTCCACGGCGTTGCCGACGGCGACGCCGAGCGGCGTGGACATGTCGGTCAGCAACGCCGAGGTCCGAACACCCTCGCGGGCACCGAGTTCCACCATCGTCCTGGCCAGTTCGGCGGCGTGGTCCGCGCGCTTCATGAATGCCCCGGTGCCGACCTTCACATCGAGCACCAGCGACGCGGTTCCCTCGGCGATCTTCTTGCTCATGATCGACGCGGCGATCATCGGGATGGATTCGACCGTGCCGGTGACGTCACGCAGCGCGTAGAGCTTTCGGTCCGCGGGCGCCAGATCGGCCGACGCAGCGCAGATCACCGCGCCGACGGAGGACAGCTGATCGATCATCTGCTCGGGCGTGAGCGTCGCCCGCCAGCCGCGGATCGACTCCATCTTGTCCAGCGTGCCGCCGGTGTGCCCGAGTCCGCGGCCGGACAGCTGCGGCACGGCGGCGCCGCAGGCCGCGACCAGCGGCGCCAGCGGCAGCGAGATCTTGTCCCCGACGCCGCCGGTGGAGTGCTTGTCGACGGTCGGCCGGCCGACGCCGGACAGGTCCAGCCGGATACCGGAGGTGATCATCGCCGTTGTCCAGTCGGCGATCTCGGCACCGGTCATGCCGTTGAGCAGGATGGCCATCAGCAGCGCCGACATCTGCTCCTCGGCGACCTCACCGCGGGTGTAGGCGTCGATCACCCAGTCGATCTGCTCGCCGCGCCAGCTCGCGACCGTCGCGCTTGGCGATGATCACGTCGACCGCCGTGCAGAGCCGCTCATGACGCGGCGTCCTCTCATCGGTATCGGCGGATCCACAACGGCTGTCGATCATGGCCGCGCAGCTACGGTCGTCTCGGCGTGTCGTGGGCGTGTCCGGCGCTGCTCCCCATGACCGGCACCCATTGGCTAGCCAGGCGGCAGGTCCCCGGTCCGAAGGCGGCCGGCAGCACCCACTCATCGTTTCCGGCCCGGTCGGGGTGTCGACCAGCAATTCCGGGCCGCCGAACTCGTAGATCACCTGACGGCACCGCCCGCACGGCATCAGCAGTTCACCGGTGCCCGGACCGGCACGCCAGCGCCACCAGCCGGCCACCACCGGTCAGCCGCAACTGGCCGACCAGCGTGCACTCTGCGCACAGACCCAGCCCGTACGAGGCGTTCTCGACGTTGCAGCCGGTGATGATCCGGCCGTCGTCGACCAGCGCGGCCGCTCCGACCTGGAGGTGGGAGTACGGGCAGTACGCCGCGGCGGCGGCCTCGACGGCCAGCGCCCGCAACGCGTCCCAGTCGACCACTACTCGCTCCTGATTGGCAGCTGCGAAGAACTCGTCCGGGCCGGTCAACTGCCACCGCCCTTGCGGTAGATCAACCCGTCGGCCTTGGGCATCCGCAGGTTCTGCGACGCCAGCGCCATCACCAGCAGGGTGATCGCGTACGGCGCGGCCTTGACCAACTGCTGCGGCAGCTCGTCGGTGGCCGAGAACCACCACAGGCAGAGCGCGGCGATCACCGCAGCCACCGCAGCGACCACCGGATGACCGGACCGGTACTGCAGGATCGCCACCGCGATCAGCGCGATGGCCACCAGGATCAGGAACGCGTGCATCGCGGAGCCGGACGAGTCGTACTGCTGCACGCCGTCGGTGTAGCCGAACAGGCCTGCGCCCATGGCCATCCCGCCCGGCCGCCAGTTGCCGAAGATCATCGCGGCCAGCCCGATGAATCCGCGACCGCCGGTCTGCCCGTCCTGGAACTTCAGGCCCACCACCAGGAACGCACCGGCCAGACCGGCCAGCGCACCGGAGATCGATCACCGCGATGTACTTGTACCGGTAGACGTTGACGCCGAGGGATTCGGCGGCGTAAGGCGCCTCGCCGACCGACCGCAGCCGCAGGCCCAGCCTGGTCCGCCACAGCACCCACCCGGACAGCGCGATCAGCACCGCGGCCAGCACGGACAGCAGCGACAGGTTGGTGCAGAGACCCGCGCAGGATGCTGGCCACGTCGGAGACGAAGAACCAGCCCTTGTCCTCGATCTCGCCCAGCCAGTCGGACAGCCACGGCAGGGTGATCCGCCCGACGTCCGGCACCGGCGGGGACTGCCGCTGCCCGCCGCCCGGCGCGTCGGTGAACACCAGCCGGGACAGGTACAGCGTCAGCCCCGGCGCCAGGATGTTGATCGCGACGCCGGAGATGATGTGGTCGACGCCGACGGTGATCGTCACCAGCCCGTGCAGCAGACCGCCGAGCAACCCGCACACGATGCCGAAGAACACCCCGGCCCACGGCCCCCACTGGTAGCCGGCGTACCCGGCGCCGAAGGTGCCGAGCACCATCATTCCCTCGATGCCGATGTTCACCACGCCCGCTCGTTCGGACCACAGGCCCGACAGACCCGCGAGCGCGATCGGAACCGCCGCGGTGATCGCCGCCTGGATCGCACCGGACGAATCGAGGTTGTCCGCGCCGGTCCAGATCCGGACCGCGGAGACGACGGCGATGCCGAACGCGACCAACAGCAGCCAGAGCGCGGGCGTGAGCTTGCGCCGGGGGCCGATGGCCGGGAGGACGGGGGCGATGTCCGAGTCGATACCGCTCACACCGCCACCTCTCTGACCGCTCCGCAGCCGCCAGAGCCCTTGAGCCACGTCACGGCCTCGAGGACGAGCCGGTACCGACGGACGAACTCGTAGGCCACCACGACCGACAGCACGATGACGCCCTGCATGATCGTCACCAGTTCGCGGGCGACCCCGACGCCCTGCAGAGCGTTGGCCGAGGAGTCCAGCGCCGCCCAGAGCAGCGCCGAGAACACCATGCCGACCGGGTTGTTCCGGCCGAGCAGGGCGATGGCGATGCCGGTGAAGCCGATCCCGGTCGGGAAGTTCAGCGAGTACGAGGCGGCCGTGCCGTTGAGCAGCTCCGGCATGCCGATCAGACCGGCGACCGCGCCGGAGAGCAGCATCGCCGAGAGGATCATCCTGTTCACCGAGATGCCGCTGGCCACCGCGGCGGTCTCGGACAGCCCGGTCGCCCTGATGGAGAAGCCGAAGACGGTGCGGGACAGGACGAGCGCGTAGATCACCCCGACGATGACCGCCAGGAAGATCAGCGAATTCAACGGGGTCGACGAACCCGGGATGCTCGATCACCGGCAGCTGCCCGCCCTCGGTGATCTTCGGGGTGCTGATGTTGTTGCCCTCCAGCACCGCCAGCAGTTCCGGCGTGAGCAGGTAGGCGACCAGGAAGGTGGCGATGGAGTTCAGCATGATGGTGCTGATCACCTCGCTGACGCCGCGGGTCACCTTGAGCAGCGGCGGCGATCCCGGCCCAGAACGCGCCGACCGCCATGGCCACGATGATGGTGATCGCGATCCGCAGCGGGCCCGGGCAGTGAACCCATGAACGGCTGCCCGGCCACAGCTGCCGCGAGCATCGCGGCCAACCGGTACTGCCCGTCGACACCGATGTTGAACAGGTTCATCTTGAAGCCGATGGCGACTGCCACCGCCGCGAGGTAGTAGACGACGGTCTGGTTGATGGTTCCCAGCAGGATCCGCGGCCGGCCGAAAGCGGACGCCATGGCACCGAAGGCGTCGAACGGATTGCTGCCGGTCAGCAGCAGGATCAGCGAAGTGATCAGGAAGGACACCAGCAGCGCGGCCACCGGAGCGGCGGCGCCGAGCAGAATTCGGCGGGACCGCGAGCCGGTCATCAGGCGACCTCGCCCACGTGCTCGTCGTCCGCCCCGGTCATCGCCGCGCCGAGCTGCTCCGGCGTCACCGTGCGGGGTCGTAGGTGCCGGTCAGCCGGCCGCGCAAGATCACCGTGAGCCGGTCCGACATGCCGATCAGCTCCTCGAGATCCGCCGAGATCAACAACACCGCAAGCCCTGCCGCGCGGGCGTTGCGCAGGTGTTCCCAGATCGCCGCCTGAGCGCCGACATCGACACCGCGGGTCGGGTGCGAGGCGATCAACAGCACCGGATCCTCGCTCATCTCCCGACCGACGATCAACTTCTGCTGGTTGCCGCCGGAGAAGGAAGCCGCGGTGACGTCCATTCCCGGTGTGCGGACGTCGAAGGTGTCGATGATCCGTTGCGTGTCGGCCTTGGCCGCGGCCCGGTTGAGCAGAAAGCCACGCGCGGACGGTGCCCTGGTCTGGTGGCCGAGGATCCGGTTCTCCCACAGCGATGCCTCGAGCAGCAAACCCTGTCGCTGCCGGTCCTCGGGGATGAAGCCCATTCCCGCCGCCCGGCGGTGGGCGGTGGACAGTTGCGTGATGTCGGCGCCGGCGAGCTCGATCCGCCCGGCAGCGACCGGCCGGATACCCATGATGGCGTCGACCAGTTCAGCCTGGCCGTTGCCCTCCACCCCGGCGATGCCGAGCACCTCGCCGGCGTGAATGGTGAGGTCGATATCGGACAGCACGTCGCGGTCGGCCGAGGCGGAGGCAACCCGGACCCCGGACAGCTGCAGCACCACCCGATCGGTGACGGTCGACTCGCGCAGTTCCGGAACCGGCAGCGCGGACCCGACCATCATCTCCGCGAGTTGCCGGTTGGTGACCGTCTTCGGATCCGCGGTGCCGACCGTGGTGCCGCGCCGGATCACCGTGATGTCGTCGGCGATCGCCCTCACCTCGTCGAGCTTGTGCGAGATGAAGATGATCGTCAGGCCCTCGCTCTTGAGTTCGCGGAGGTTGCCGAACAGCTCGTCGACCTCCTGCGGCACGAGCACCGCGGTCGGCTCGTCGAGGATCAGGATCTTCGCGCCGCGGTAGAGCACCTTGAGGATCTCGACCCGCTGCCGGGCGCCGACGCCGAGGGTCTCCACCAGCTCGCCGGAGTCGACGGTCAGGCCGTACCGGCGGGCGAGGTCGTCGATCCGCGCCCGCGCTCCTTTGACGTCCAGCCGCCCCGATGCCGTTGGTTCGGAGCCGAGAACGATGTTCTCCCAGACCGTCAGGTTGTCGGCGAGCATGAAGTGCTGATGGACCATTCCGATGCCGACGGCGATCGCATCGGCGGGCGAGGAGAACACGACCTGCTTGCCGTTGACGGTGATGGTGCCCTCGTCGGGCTGATGCATGCCGTAGAGCGTCTTCATCAGGGTGGATTTGCCGGCACCGTTCTCACCGACGAGGGCGTGCACCGTGCCGGTCCGCACCGAGATGTTGATGTCCGAGTTCGCCACCACACCCGGGAACCGCTTGGTGATGCCGGTCAGCGCGACAGCGACTCGCTCGGCCGGTGGGCCGTCCGGTCCCGCCGGGGGGAGCTTGCCGTCAGCTGTCATCGTCCCGCTTCCACATTCCCGTTCCTGCTGCACACATCGCCGACGGCGGCCGGATCGGTTGCTCGAGGCACGCCTGCTGGCCTTGGACCCTGCAGTCATAGCAGATACGCCGCGGCCCCGACGGAGGTGCCGTCGGGGCCGCGAACCATCGTTTCCAGTTGCTCTCGGAGATCAGCTGCCGGGGGTGGTCGGCACGGTGACCGCGCCGGACAGGATGTCGGCCTTCGCCTTCTCGATGTCCGGGACGATGTCGTCGATCTGGCCGCCGGAGGTCGAGTACCCGATCCCGTCGTTGCTCAGGTTGTACTTGTGCTCGCCGGTCAGCGGCTCGCCGTTCACCGCGCTGGTGATGAAGTCGTACGTCGCGACGTCGACCTGCTTCAGCATCGAGGTCATGATGACGTCCTTCACGTCCGCCAGCGTCGGGGACTTGTACTGGTCGGAGTCGACGCCGATCCCCAGGTTCCCGGTTGCCTTGGCGGCCTTGAAGACGCCGGCACCGGACCCGCCGGCCGCGGCATAGATGATGTCGATGCCGTCGTTGTACATGCCGGTCGCGATGGTGTCGCCCTTGGCGGCATCGTTGAACCCGCTGAAGTCCGGCGCCTCACTGATGTACTTGGAGGTGACGGTCGCACTCGGATTGGCGGCCTTCACGCCGGCCTCGTAGCCCGCCTGGAACTTCTGGATCAGCGGGGTGTTGACGCCGCCGATGAAGCCGACCTTGTTGGACTTGGTCTTCTTGCCCGCCGCGACGCCGACCAGGTACGAGCCCTGCTCCTCGGAGAACGTCAGCGAGGCCACGTTCGCGACATCCGCCAGTGAGGCATCGTCGACGATCGCGAAGTGGACCTCCGGGTTGTCGGCCGCAACCGCCTTCACCGCTTCGGCATAGGCGAAGCCGACGGCGATGATGTCGGTGGCGCCGTCGTCGATGAGCTGATTGAGCCGGTCCGTCTTGGCCGACTCTGCTTCGCCCTGGCCCGCCGTCAGCTCGCCGACGATGTTCACGCCGGCTGCCTTCGCCTTGTCCAGGCTCGCGGCGGCAAGGTCGTTGAACGACTGGTCGCCGCGGCCACCGACGTCATAGGCCAGACCGAGCTTGACCGAGGCGGGATCGCCGGTCATGGACGCCGGTGCCGACACCGCGGCGGAAGAATCCGCGGCCGCCGAACCTGAGGCGCCCGCCGACTCCGAGCCCGGAGCCGCCGCACTGGTGGGCAGCTCCGCCGACGCGGACACCGCCGCGGAAGCTGCTGCCGAGGTCGAACTGCTGGAGGAACTGCTGCCGGATGAACAGGCGGTCAGCGCGAGCGCGCCTGCCGCGAGCCCGGCGATGAGCTTCAAGGTACGAGCTCGACGCACGTTGGTGTCTCCTCTTCGTCACTGCTCGCGGCCCCGGTCGGGGTACGAGGGTGCTGCTCGCCGGATATCGGCGGCACGGCACGGTCGGACGTTACCCGCTGTACATGGGACGAGCGACACACGAACCCGCTCCGTGACCGAATTGTTCTGCTGAACCGGTCAAACGGGTCCAGCCTGCGTGAATGACCCAGTCGGGGCGACTGCTCCGCATCACTCCATCACCCGAAAGGCGGCACCGTGACGCGTCGACAAGTCGCGATCGGTGATCACGTGACGAGAGGTATGGGTGGCTTGCACCCGCAGACGGAGAATGCAACCCCTGCAGACGTTGCCGCAGGTCGCGGTGTGCGGCAACACACCCACGATGTCGACCACGTCACACGGTCTCGGAGTCGCACCCTGTGTGAAGACAGGGTTAGCCTTGCTGCAAGATCGCTGAATGGTGGCCTGGCGGTCCCCGCGCGAATTCGCAGGCACGAAACAGCAGTTCTCAGGTCCCCATTCAGGCGCGTCCGCCGTTGATGCCGGAGGTCGAAACACGATCATGTCCACCCCCACCACCTACGCCACCGGCGAGCGGGCACCCCTCCCGCGTCGCGGGTCGGTCTATCGCGGCGACGCCGGCATGTGGTCGTGGGTCGCGCACCGGGTGACCGGTGTGCTGACCTTCTTCTTCCTGTTCGCGCACGTGCTGGACACGGCCCTGGTCCGCGTTTCGCCCGAGGCCTACAACCAGATCATCGAGACCTACAAGAACCCGATCGTCAACCTCATGGAGGTCGGCCTGGTGGGCGCCGTTCTCTATCACGCGCTCAACGGCATCCGCGTCATGCTCGTCGACTTCTGGGCCAAGGGCGCCAGGTACCAGCGGATGATGCTCTGGATCATCCTGGGCGTCTGGTTCGTGCTGATGATCCCCGGCGTCTACTTCATGTTGCAGCGCACCGTGACCGACCTGTTCGGGGGCTCCTCGTGACCGCCGCCTTCGACCCTCCGGCAACGCGCGGCATCGTCGCACCGCGGGCCCCTCGGCGTCGCGTCACCGGCCGCCGGACCAACTTCGAGATGTACGCATGGATGTTCATGCGGCTGTCCGGAATCGTGCTGGTGGTCCTGGTTCTCGGCCACCTGCTGATCATGAACGTGCTCGACGGTGGTGTGCACCGGATCAACTGGGGTTTCGTCGCCGGCCGCTGGGCCAGCCCGTTCTGGCAGATCTGGGACCTGGTCATGCTCTGGCTCGCCGAGATCCATGGAGCCAACGGCCTGCGGGTCATCATCAACGACTACGCCCGCAAGGATTCGACCCGGTTCTGGCTGCAGTTGATGCTGGCGGCGTCGGTCGTGCTGATCCTCAGCGTCGGCACGCTGGTCATCTTCACCTTCGATCCGAACATGGGCTGACGGGGACACGACCGACATGACAAGCCAGCCCGGCGCAGCCGGTTTCCCCCGTCCTGGGAAGGACTCTCGTCTCGTGCAGCCCGGCGAAGCCGGTCTCCCCCGTCCTGGGAAGGACTGATATGCAGTTCCACCGTTATGACGTGGTGATCGTCGGTGCCGGCGGCGCCGGTATGCGCGCCGCCATCGAGTCCGGCAAACGGGCGCGGACAGCGGTTCTCACCAAGCTCTATCCGACGCGCTCGCACACCGGTGCGGCGCAGGGCGGGATGTGCGCCGCGCTGGCCAATGTCGAGGACGACAACTGGGAGTGGCACACCTTCGACACCGTCAAGGGCGGCGACTATCTCGTCGACCAGGACGCCGCCGAGGTGATGTGCAAGGAAGCCATCGACGCGGTCCTTGACCTGGAGAAGATGGGGCTGCCGTTCAACCGCACCCCGGAAGGTCGCATCGACCAGCGCCGGTTCGGCGGGCACACCCGCAACCACGGCGAGGCAGCCGTCCGGCGTGCGTGTTACGCCGCCGACCGCACCGGACACATGATCCTGCAGACGCTGTACCAGAACTGCGTCAAGCTGGGCATCGAGTTCTACAACGAGTTCTACGTCCTCGACCTGTTGCTGACCAAGACCGACGAGGGTGACGTCTGCACCGGCGCGGTGGCCTACGAACTCGCCACCGGCGAAATCCATGTCTTCCAGGCGAAGTCGGTCGTGCTGGCCACCGGCGGCGCCGGCAAGATCTTCAAGACGACGTCCAACGCGCACACCCTGACCGGCGACGGCCTGGGCATCGTGTTCCGCAAGGGGCTGCCGCTGGAGGACATGGAGTTCTTCCAGTTCCACCCGACAGGCCTTGCCGGGCTTGGCATCCTGATCTCGGAGGCGGTCCGCGGCGAGGGCGGCATCCTGCGCAACGGTGACGGCGAGCGCTTCATGGAGCGCTACGCGCCCACGATCAAGGACCTGGCGCCGCGTGACATCGTCGCCCGCTCGATGGTCCAGGAGGTCCGCGACGGCCGCGGCGCCGGCCCGAACAAGGACTACGTGCTGCTCGACGTCACCCACCTCGGCAAAGAGGTGCTGGAGACCAAACTGCCCGATATCGCAGAGTTCTCGCGCACCTATCTCGGTGTGGAGCCGCTCGAGGAGCCGGTTCCGGTCTTCCCGACCTGCCACTACGTGATGGGCGGCATCCCGACCAACATCCAGGGTCAGGTGCTGGCCAACAACACCGATGTGGTTCCCGGCCTGTACGCCGCGGGCGAGTGCGCTTGTGTGTCCGTGCACGGGTCGAACCGGCTCGGCACCAACTCGCTGCTGGACATCAACGTGTTCGGCCGGCGGGCCGGCATCGCCGCCGCGGAGCACGCGAACGGCAGCGACTTCGCACCACTGCCGGACGAGCCGGAGGCGAGCGTCATCGGGATGGTGCAGCAGCTCCGCGATTCCGCCGGCACCGAGCGGGTGGCGGACATCCGCACGGCCATGCAGGAGACGATGGATCTCAACGCCGCCGTGTACCGCACCGAGGCCACGCTCAAGGAGGCCTTGAACGACCTGAGGTTGCTCAAGGAGCGCTACGCCCGGGTCTCCATCCAGGACAAGGGCCTGCGGTACAACACCGACCTGCTCGAGGCCGTCGAACTCGGCTTCCTGCTGGAACTGGCCGAGGTGCTGGTCACCGGTGCACTGGTCCGCACCGAATCCCGCGGCGGGCACGCCCGGGAGGACTACCCGAACCGGGACGACACCAACTGGATGCGCCACACCATGGCGTACAAGCAGGGCTCCGACCTCACCTCCGACATCCGTCTGGACTACAAGCCGGTCGTCCAGACCCGTTACCAGCCGATGGAGCGCAAGTACTGATGACGACGATTGCGCCGGAACTCGAACGCGAGGGCGGGCCGAGCGGCGCCGCCGGGCTGCCGCCGGTTCCCGATGGCGCGGTGATGCTCACCGTGAACATCCAGCGGTACAACCCCGAGATCGACGAGGTCCCGCACACCGAGTCCTACCGGGTGCCGGCCCTGCCCGGTGACCGGCTGCTCAACGTGCTGCACTACATCAAGTGGTACATCGACGGCACGCTGACGTTCCGGCGGTCCTGTGCGCACGGCGTCTGCGGGTCCGACGCGATGCGGATCAACGGCCGGAACCGGTTGTGCTGCAAGGTCCTGGTCAAGGACCTGATCGGTGACAAGAAGAACGAGGTGACGGTTGAGCCGATCAAGGGCCTGCCGCTGCTGAAGGACCTGATCGTCGACATGGAACCGTTCTTCGACGCGTACCGCGCGGTGAAGCCTTTCTTGATCACGCACAGCCCGGAGCCGACCCGCGAGTACGTGCAGTCTCCCAAGGACCGTCAGCGGTTCGACGACACCACGAAGTGCATCCTGTGTGCGGCGTGCACATCCTCGTGCCCGGTGTACTGGTCGGATGACGCCTACGTCGGTCCGGCGGCAATCGTCAATGCGCACCGGTTCATCTTCGATTCGCGCGACGAGGGCGGCCAGGAGCGGCTCGAGATCCTCTCCGACGCCGAGGGCGTCTGGCGCTGCCGGACCACCTTCAACTGCACCGAGGTCTGCCCCCGCGGCATCCAGGTGACCAAGGCGATCCAGGAAGTGAAGCGCGCGTTGATGTTCCGGCGCATCTGAGAGCCGCTTTCCTTGTTGATCATGCGGCTCAGCAGACCTATTCCGGCGTGTCGTCGGCGTGTCTGAGGCTGAGCCGCATGATCAACATCGGTCTGGGCGCCTGCTGAACGCGGCAGTCGCTCTCTGGGTGAGCCGGGGCACACGCGGGTGACCTCAGAACTCTTTGGGAATGTGCGGGGGTGTCCCAACGGTTGGAACTGGTGACAAACCTGATTCCAACCGAGAGGCTCCAGCATGGCCACCCAGGCTTTGACCAAGACCACTTTCGAGCAGACGGTGTCCGGCGACGGCATCGTGCTGGTCGACTTCTGGGCTGCCTGGTGCGGCCCGTGTCAGCGCTTCGCCCCGACCTTCGAGAAGGCCTCCGAGCAGCACCCGGACGTCACCTTCGGCAAGGTCGACACCGAGGCCGAGCAGGAACTCGCCGGAGCCGCCGGCATCCGCTCCATCCCCACACTGATGGCCTTCCGCGACGGCATCCTGGTGTTCTCGCAGCCCGGGGCACTGCCGCCGAGCGCGCTCGAGCAGGTCATCACCGGCGTCAAGGAACTCGACATGGATGACGTCCGCTCGCAGGTCGCCGCCGCGCAGGCGGCAACCGCCGGCTGACGTCTTCCGCAGGACCGCATGATCACCCGTTGAACCGCTGCCTTTCGCGGGGGCCTGAATCTGGCTCTCCCGGCGAGGTGGCGGTTCAACGGGTTTTGTGACGACACAGGCCGGCCACGAGAGCGCGACGTTGCGCAGACGGAACGCTACGGTGGGCGACGATGACCGCCATCCCCCTGAAACGCCTGTTGGTGCTCCTTTCGTCCCTCTGCGCAATGGCGCTGATCCTGCCGACGCAGTCCGTGGCGGCACAGAACCGGGCCTCCACGCCACCCGGACGGAGCTTCAGCGCAGGCGCTGCGCCGAACACCGACCCTTATGTGCCGCCCAGTGAGACGGTGACCCCGCCCAACACCGACGACTGCGGTCAGCGGGCGAAACCACCCGCCGCGGTGGACACCTCGGAAGATGTTCCGCCGGGCGCGCCTGCAGTCACCCCCCTGCCGGTGCCGGCCAAGCCTGTCGGCGGAGGGCGGCTGGGCGAGTGCGGGCTGATCGTGCCCAAGGGCTCGCCACCCCTACCTTCGGACATCAGTGCCGGCGCTTGGCTGATCGCCGACCTGGACACCGGCGAGGTGCTGGCCGCCAAGGACCCACATGGCCGGTACCGGCCGGCGAGCACGCTGAAACTGCTCACCGCGCAGGTGATGCTGCGCAACCTCAAGGACCTGAAGAAGGTCGTCGAGGGCACCAGCACCGACACCGAGCAGGACGGCACCAGGGTCGGCATCGAGGCCGGCGGCAAGTACACGATCCGGCAGCTGCTCACCTACCTGATCATCATCTCGGGCAATGACGCGGCGAACGCGCTGGCCCGGGCCAACGGTGGTTACGACAAGAGCATCGCCGACATGAATGCCACGGCAAAGGCTCTCGGCGCGCTCGACACCAGGGCGGCCACGGTGTCGGGGCTCGACGGACCGGGCCAGTCGACGTCCGCCTACGACCTCGCACTGTTCGCGAAGGCCGACATGGCCACCCCGCCGTTCCCAGAACTTGTCTCCAGTGTCGACGTGCGAGTGCCCTCGTCCAGTGGCCAGGGCTACATCGCCGCGAACGACAATCAGCTGCTCTACCAGTACAAGGGGGCCCTGGGCGGCAAGACGGGATTCACCGACGACGCCGGCAACACCTACGTCGGCATGGCGGAGCGGGACGGGCGTCGACTGGTGGTGACCATGCTGAACGGCACCCAGCAGCCGCGCCGGCAGTGGATGCAGGCCGCGTCGCTGCTCGATTGGGGCTTCGCCCTGCCTGCTGACACCCCGCCGGTCGGCAAGCTGGTCGGCTCGCTCGCCGAGGCCACCGCGGCCGCCGCCCCACCCACCCCCAGCACTCCTCCCCCGTCGTCGGCTGCCTCCTCCGCTGCGTCGGTAACAGTGACCGGGTCGAACGGTGCGGAGGTCACCACCGGCGCCCCGTCGGCGGCAGCGTCGACATCGGGTACGCCTTCGACGGCTTGGGTGCTGACGGGCATCGGGATCGTGGTCGTGTTGGTGATCGCACTGTTGCTATGGCTGCGTGCCCGCTCGAGGCGCCGGCCCGCCTTCGCCGGTGACGCGGCGGCGGCCGGGGGGCTTGCCGAATCGCCAACGGCCTCGGCGACCCCAGACATGACTCCGGTGCAGCCACCGCACACCGCCGAACTCACTGCAGATGGGGCGCCGACCGACGTAGTGGGCTCAGATTCGCCGTCCACAGATCAGCCCGCCGCCGACGCAGCACCACCCCAGGCAGCGCCAACCGACCCAGCACCAACCGAGCCAGCACCAACCGAGCCAGCACCAACCGAGGAAGCACCAATCGAGGAAGCACCAGCCGACCCGCCGCAGAACATCCCGCCGACTCGCGACACCCCGCCCTAGCCGGACACACCACGGCGCATCCGGCGGCGGTAGCAAAAAGACGGTGCAGCCTGCACCGAGCGTTGCACCCGACCGCTGCTCAGCGGCGCCTGCGGGCAGCTCCCCAGCCGACGGCAGCGCCCAGCCCCACCAGCGCCGCGGCCTTGGTGGGCGAGGCGTCCTTGCGCACCAGCACGGTGGCCTCCGGCACCTCCGGCAGCGGGCCGTCATCGACCTCAGGTCCGCCCTCGGAGGTCGCGATCCATGCGGCGACGAACAACACCAGCTGCGCCACCAGGTTGAAGAAGAACAGCAGGGCGATCACCGGTCCGAAGATCGCCGCCGTGCGGGACGTCGTGGCGACGCCCGGTACGAGCACCACGAGTGCGTACTTGAGTATCTCGAACACGATGGCGGCCACGATCGATCCGCGCACCCGCGCCTTGCGCGGTGAGCGCAGCTCCCTTCCCGGCAGAACGGTATAGATCCACAGGAAGATCAGCACGTCGGCAGCCATCGCGATCACCAGGGTCATCACGGTGACGAAGGGTCCGAGCCAGGTCTGGTCGCCGAGACCGATCCACTCGACGATCTGCGTGGCGTATTTCGAGGCAAAGGTACTGAGCCCCAGCGATACGACGACGGCAATGCCAAGCCCGGCCAACGCCCCCAGGTCCTTGACCGTCGCTACGGCGATGTTGTCGGTGTTCTGCCGTTCATCGAAGTCTGGTCGCCAGATCGCTCTGGTCGCCTTCCGCAGGTTGCCCATCCAGCCCACGCCCGAATACAGCGCGATCAGCAAACCGATGATCCCGACGCCCAGCGGGTTGGCCACCACGCTGTCGATCAGCGCGGTGATCGGCTCCGCCAGATCGGGCGGAAGCAGCTCCGCGACCTGGTCCTCGAGTCGGGTCAGCAGCTCGGTGTTGTTGGCCAGCACGATGCCGCCGACCGCGAAGCCGATCATCAAGATCGGCACCAGAGACAGGAACGAGAAGTACGTCATCGCCCCAGCGAACTGACTGCCGAGCCGGTCGCCGTACCGGCCGATCGCCCGGATCAGATGTTTGACGCTCTTGTGCGACGCGATTCGCTTGCCGCGCAGCACCCACCGCCCGACGAAGCCCGGATCCGGCGGCACCGGCGGCTGGGGTTCGGGTTGCGGCTGGGGTTTCGTCAAGGACAGGGTCGGCTTTGCCGTGCCCACTGCACCGTTCGTCGCGGCCATCGGGTCTCCTGTCTGCGCTTGCCCGGGTTTCGCTTGGTGGTTCGTCAGCGGCGACACCGGGGGTTGGTGCCCGGGGCGACCGGTCGAGCGCTTGCAAGTCGGGCCTCAACGCTCAGGCCATCCGTAACGCTCAGGCCATCCTTAACGCTCAGGCCATCCTCAACGCTCAGCCGGGGAACAATCCGATCCTGTCGTACACCGCTGCCACCGTCGCGTCCGCGACCCGACGGGCCCGCACCGCCCCCGACGCCAGTATCCGGTCCAGCTGGGCCTGATCACCGAGGTAGCCCTGGACCCGCTGTTGAAGGGGCGTCACGAAGTCCGCGAAGACCTCCGCGAGGTCCTTCTTCAGGTCCCCGTAACCACGCCCGTCGTACTGCTTCTCCAGCGTCGGGATGTCCGTACCGGTGAACACCGACAGCAGTGAGAGCAGATTGGACACACCGGGTTTCGCCTGCTCGTCGTAACGGATCTCGCGCTCCGTGTCGGTCACCGCCGACTTGATCTTCTTCACCGACGCCGAGACGGGGGCGAGCAGGTCGAGCGATCCGCCGGGCGAGGACTTGCTCATCTTCGCGCTCGGCTCGGTCAGGTCGTAGATCTTCGCCGTCTGCTCGAGGATGTAGGGCTCGGGCACGGTCAGCGTCGGCCCGTACCGGGCGTTGAACCGCTGGGCGAGATTGCGGGTCAGCTCCAGATGCTGGCGCTGGTCCTCCCCACCGGTACTGCGTCGGCCTGGTAGGCCAGGATGTCGGCCGCCTGCAGGATCGGATAGGTGAACAGGCCGACGCTGGAACGGTCCGCGCCGCCTTTCTGGGACTTGTCCTTGAATTGCGTCATCCGGCCGGCCTCGCCGAAACCGGTGAGGCACTCCATCACCCAGGACAGCTGCGTGTGCGCCGGAACCTGTGACTGCACGAACAACGTCGACCGCTCCGGGTCGATCCCCAACGCGAGCAGTTGAGCGGCCGCGATCCGGGTGCGGCCCCTGAGTATCACCGGGTCCTGCTCGACGGTGATGGCGTGCAGATCGACGATGGAGTAATAGGTCTCGTGCGTCGCCTGCAGGTCGACCCACTGCCGCAGCGCGCCGAGATAGTTGCCGACGTGGAAGGAATCGGCGGTCGGCTGGATGCCGGACAGCACCCGGGGACGGGTGGGCGCGGGTGTGACCGACGACGGCGCCGTTGACGGCCCGGCTGCTGGTTGCGGGGAGACGGAACTCATGACGGCGATCTTGCCATCCACGCGCTCAGCGTTCGGCCGACCGGTGCCCGAGGCAGCGGACCACCCGCTCAGGCCATGTCGTCCAGCGGCCGCAACTGGTCCGCGTAGGACACCGAGCGCCGGCTTAGTTGTCCGCCGGGTCCGAGGGTGTACTGCCCCATCCGCCACAACGGCGGCGAATAGGCGTGCACAGAAACACTTAACACCTCACGCCCGGTGAGACGGTGGATGTGGTCGGGACCGAAGCTGAACGCTGACCCGGCATCGATCCCGGTCTCGATACTCGGCGTGCCGATGGCCAGGTTGTGCTCGGTGAGCGCGCCAGGCAACACGGCCACCGCGCACGAGGAGATGTCGTGGTCGTGCCAGCCGGTGTCGTTCTGCGGCGTCCAGCACAGCAGCCAGACGTCGACGTGGGTGTCGCGATGCAGGCTGACGTAGTGCCGCTTGTCATCGCTGAAGGCCATGTGCCCCTGCAGCGGGCAGGATCGGCGGCGATGGACGCTGCCAGCTCCAGCAACTCGAACTGGTCCAGGTCCCGGCCGGGCAGCGTGCCCAGGGTCAGCGGGACTGCGCCGGTGCCGGGCTTGCCGAGCGCCTCGATATTGATCACATTTCGTGCAGGGATGGCGTCTTCGACGACCCGGCCGGCGATCGTCGCCGCCGCATCGGTGGCCGCGATCCCCGGCTGATCGGTCGGTTGGGGACAGGTCGGGTTGGGGGTCGGTGGGTGCCGAATGCAGGGGCCCTCCGCGTGTTCGACGACGGCGCCGGCTCGGGGATCGGCTGGGCAAGAGGAGCAGTGATCACGGTGGATGCGGTCATGGTCTGGGTCCTTCCAACAAAGCGATGGGATTGGTGTGCCGGATGGCGGTCAGGGCGGCCTCACCCAGATCGGCGTCCAGCGGGGTTGCGTAGGGCCGGTCGCTGCCGAGCACCAGCAAATCGATGCCGAGCACCCGGACCAGGCTGTCGACGCCCTGCCGGCCGTAGGAGGAGGTGTCGACGAAAGATCTGCGGTCGACCACCAGTGCCCGCCCGCTGCGAGCGAGCAGCCGCTCGTGATGGACGGGAGCCAGCCCGGCGCCGGCCGCGAAACACATCCGCAGGTCTGGGAACGACGCACGCCCCGCGACGTACCAGGACCACCACGCGGCGCTGAGCTGCGCCGGGTAGTCGACCATCGCGGGCCACCACCCCGGCCGGCGCTCGGCCGACGCCGAAGCCGGGACCGGACCGGGATGGACGAAGACGGCTCGACCCGCCGATGCGACGACTTCCAGGACGGGGGCCAGCAGATCGACGGCGTGTGGCGCCGACAGCCAGGTGGCCGGGATCTGCAGACCGACGAATCCGGTCGTCAGCCTCTCGCGCAAGGCCTCGAGGTCGGGTTCCTGCCGGCTGACCGCGGCCCAGGCATCGAAGTCCGGGCGCAGCGCCACCGCACCGTGATGCCACGCATCCAGCAGCCCGCGACCCTCCCCCGCTGGCAGGTCCTCGATGCCCAACGGGCTGGACAACCCGAGCACGATCCGACCGTCATCCAACAGGCGCCGGTCGGCGCGGGACGTGATCGGCGGCGTTGACCTCGTACGGCGGTTCACCGTCCAGCAGCAGCGTCCAGTCGACGAGCCTGGGTGCCTGCGACCGCGACCGCAGTGCGTCGACGAGAACGGGCGGCCAGAGATGCTGGTGGATGTCGATCGCCGTTGACGGCGTCATGAGGATCCGATCGGCAGACCCATCAGGTCAAGAGGTTTCGGCCATTGCGACCGGTGGTCCCGGCGGGATGGGTGCGGGTGCTGGCTGACGGCGAAACGCTGATCAACAACCGCCGCACCGGCGAGCGCCTGGGAACCGGCAGGGCGGCGCGAAGGCGTTCGGGTGCAGCCGGGGTCCGAGAACTGGGTCGAGTGGCTCGTGCGCCGCGATCAGCAGGTCAGCAGCAACACAACGCGCTGGACACCCGCTGCAGGTCGACGTGCCTGCGCCGGTGGTTCTGCCGAATGCGCAGCCGGGCAGCCACCTGTGAGATGGGTTCGGCGGGCGTCATGCGGAAAACCTATGGATGGCCGCCGGGCCTGTCAACGACACGCGCGCCCGTTCCTGCCTGCGTCACACGCGATCGTGTCCGCTCGTTCGCCCAGTGGTCCGCCGGGCGCTTGCCACGGGCCTGGCATCGAGATGGTGAAAACCGACCTTGCACTCCCGGGAAGGTCGGAAATCACCGTCTCGATTCGTGCGCGACGGGTGTGACGCGTCGGATACGACCGCGACCGGGTCAGCCCAGCCGGGCCTGGAGGTTCTCGTCCAGTGCCTTGAGAAAGTCCTGCGTGGTCAACCAGCTCTGGTCGGGGCCGACGAGCGCCGCGAGGTCCTTGGTCATCTTTCCGCTCTCGACGGTCTTGATGATCACGTCCTCGAGCGTCTCGGCGAATCCGATCACCTCGGGGGTCGAGTCCAGCTTGCCGCGGTGCTTGAGCCCGCCCGTCCAGGCATAGATCGAGGCAATGGGGTTGGTGGAGGTCGGCTTACCGGCCTGGTGCTGCCGGTAGTGCCGGGTCACCGTTCCGTGCGCCGCCTCGGCCTCGACAATGCTGCCGTCCGGGGTGGACAGCACCGAGGTCATCAGACCCAGCGAACCGAAACCCTGCGCGACCGTGTCGGACTGCACGTCCCCGTCGTAGTTCTTGCACGCCCACACGTACCCGCCTTCCCACTTGAGGGCGGACGCGACCATGTCGTCGATCAGGCGGTGCTCGTAGGTCAGCCCGGCCGCGCGGTACTTCTCGGCGAACTCGGTGTCGAACACTTCCTGGAAGATGTCCTTGAACCGGCCGTCATAGGTCTTGAGGATGGTGTTCTTCGTCGACAGATAGACCGGATAGTTGCGGGCCAGTCCGTAGTTGAGCGAGGCCTTTGCGAAGTCCCGGATCGAGTCGTCGAGGTTGTACATGGCGAGCGCGACACCGTCGCCCGGCGCGTCGTAGACCAGGGCCTCGATGGGTTCCGAGCCGTCTTCGGGAATGAACGTCATCATCAGCTTGCCCTTACCGGGGAAGCGGAAGTCGGTGGCGCGGTACTGATCTCCGAACGCGTGACGGCCGACGACGATCGGCTTCGTCCAGCCCGGTACCAACCGCGGGATGTTCGAGATGATGATCGGTTCGCGGAAGATCACGCCGCCGAGGATGTTCCGAATGGTTCCGTTCGGCGATCGCCACATCTTCTGCAGGCCGAATTCCTCGACCCGCGCCTCGTCGGGGGTGATGGTGGCGCATTTCACGCCGACGCCGTGCTTCTGAATGGCGTGGGCGGCATCAATGGTGATCTGGTCGCCGGTTTCGTCCCGACTCTCGATACCGAGATCGTAATACTCGAGATTGACGTCGAGGTACGGCAGGATCAGCTTGTCCTTGATGAACTGCCAGATGATCCGCGTCATCTCGTCGCCGTCCAGCTCGACGACCGTGCCGGTCACCTTGATCTTCGACATGCTCTGCCGTCTCCCTCTCGAACGCGTCCACCGGTGGCAACCCGCCAAAAGGACTGTCCGACAGGACTGCCCGCCACGACTGCGGCATTGGGCCGCACGGGTTACCGGTAGTGCAGGATCTCCTGGCAGACCGTACCGTCAGTCGTCGAACGTGGGACGCGGCGGGTCGGGGGCCCGACCGCGACAGGGGATCCGCGACAGCGCACCGGGGGGAAATGATGATGGCGCCGTCCCGCACGTCCGCTGACCGGACGTTCAGCGGAGACCGGAAGGCTGCGTGGGAAGGCTTCCTGCACTGTCAGGCCGCTCTCATTCAGCAACTCGCACGGGAACTCGACGAGGCGGGTGAGATTCCTCTCAGCACCTACGACATCCTGGTCCAGGTCTCGGAAGCGGGCGGCCGGCTGCGGCTGAGAGATCTGGTGGACCGTGTGGTTCTGTCTCAACCCGGGCTCTCACGCAAGGTCGCCCGCCTCGAGCAGGAGGGCCTGCTGGACAGGCTTCCCGACCCGACCGACGGCCGTGGAGTGCTGGTGAAGATCAGCCGCAGCGGACGGTCGGCCTTGCGCAGCGCCGCGCAGGTGCACGTGTCCGGTATCGAGCGAACCTTCGCTTCTCGCATCGACGATGACGAGGCCGCCGTGCTGGCAAAGGTTTTCCATCGTCTGCTGGCCGAGCAGGACGTCACCGTCGGGTCGGCGTCGACCGCAACCGATGGCGGTGCGGGCAACGGCGCAGTCCCCTCCGGTCAAGCGACTGCGGGGCCGACGCGCCGCAGAGCCGGATCGCAGAAGGACTCCGCCGGATCCGGCAACGGCGGTCGACACACGAAGAAGTGACGCCAGTCGCGTCGCGGCTCAGGTGATGCCCACCGTGAGCGCGATCATGAACGCGCCGGTGACGAAGTAGAACAGCAGATCGAAACCCTTGCCCCGCACCGCGAGAACCCCGATGGTGCGCTCACTCAGGACCGCGCGGAGCGCCCCGGCGAGCAGCATCGCCGCGCCGAGGGCGAACGTGCCGCGCCGCCAGTAGGCGAAGGCGATCAGTATCAGCGCGCCGACAACGATGGTCAGCACGACGGTGATCGGGATGGCCCGCAGGGCCTTGGGGTTCAGCGCCACCTGGCAGTCCCCAGCACCAGGCGCGGCGGCACCCTGGGCAGGCTCACCGGGCTGCGCCGGCTCACCGGACGCGGCAGCGCGCCGGTCATGCTCACCGGGCTGCGCCGGCTCACCGCGCTGCGCCGGACTCCGCCGCGGCGACCACATTGGACAGCAGCATGGCTCTGGTCATCGGTCCGATACCGCCCGGGTTCGGTGCCACGAATCCCGCGACCTCCCGAACGTCCGGGGCGACGTCACCGACGATCTTGCCGTCCACCCGGCTGACCCCCACATCAAGGACCGCCGCGCCCGGCTTGATCATCTCCGCGGTCACCAGCCCAGGGACACCGGCTGCGGCGACAACGATGTCACCCTGCTGGACCAAGTCGGCGAGGTCACGGGTGCCCGTATGGCACAGCGTTACGGTGGCGTTCTCGGTGCGCCGGGTGAGCAGCAGTCCGAGCGGCCGGCCGACGGTCAGGCCGCGGCCGATCACCACAGCGTGCGCGCCGGCGATGGGCACCCCGTAGCGGCGAAGGATCTCCACGATGCCCAGCGGCGTGCACGGCAGGGGTGCCGGCCGGCCGAGCACCAGGGCGCCGAGGTTCAGCGGGTGCAGGCCGTCGACGTCCTTGACCGGATCCACCCGGCTCAGGATCGCGAACTCGTCCAGGCCGGTCGGTTGCTGGACCAGGAAGGCGGTGCACGCCGGGTCCGCGTTCAGCTCGTCGACGACCGCTTCGACATCGGCCTGGCTGCTGCCCAAGGGCAGCTCACGACCGATGCTGGCGATCCCCAGTTCGGCGCAGTCGCGGTGTTTGGCCGCGACGTACCACCTGCTCGCGGGGTCGTCCCCGACCAGGACGGTGCCAAGGCCCGGCACGATGCCCCGCTCGGCGAGCGCGCGCACCCGGGCCCGCAGCTCGCTCTTGATCACCGCGAGGGTGGCTCGGCCGTCCAGGATCGTCGCGGTCACGAGAGGTCATGATGCCATCCCGATGCGGTGGGGCCCTCGCCGTCGGATTTCCCGATCGCCCTCTGCGCACGGTCCGGCGCCTTCCGTTGACCGAACCGGCGCCGGCGGCGGCGCCGAAATCAGGAATCGGGGCAATCCCGACGAACCCCCCGACGACCGGTCCCGTCGTGCCATCCCGGCCTACCGTGGTTGCCATGTCAGCCCCTTCCGAACTCGTGCAGGCCGAATTCACCCAGACCGAATCCGACACCTCGTCGCATCCGGGCGTCGGACACTCCGCGCAGGCCGACCCGCCAGATCTGCTGTCCGCAGACCTGTTCGGCTACGAGGCGATGCTGACGCCGGACGAGTGGCTGGTCGTCCAGCGCACCCGGGACTTCATGCGCGAGCATGTGGCGCCGGTCGCCCAGGACTGCTGGGCACGGGCGGAGTTCCCGTTCCAGATCATCAAGCCGCTGGCTGATGTCGGCATCATCGGGCAGGCCTACGGCTGGGACGGCACACCGATGCACAGCCAGTTGCTGACCGGTTTCGTCGGGCTGGAGATCGCCAGGGTGGACCCGTCCATCGCGACCTTCATCGGCGTCCACAGCGGCCTCGCCATGGGCACCATCGTGCTCTGCGGGTCACCGGAGCAGCAGCAGCGCTGGTTGCCTGCGATGCAGCGGATGGAGCTGATCGGCGCCTTCGGCCTGACCGAACCCGACGGCGGATCGGACGTCGCGGGCGGAATGCGCACCACCGCTCGGCGCACCGAGGACGGCTGGGTGCTCAACGGCGCCAAGCGCTGGATCGGTAACGCCACGTTCGCCGACCTCACCATCATCTGGGCCCGCGACGTCGCCGACGATGCCGTGAAGGGTTTCGTCATCGAGAAGGGCACGCCCGGTTTCGTGGCCACCAAGATCGAGAACAAGGCGTCGCTGCGCACCGTGCAGAACGCCGACATCGTGCTGACGGACTGCCTGGTTCCGGAGGCGAACCGGCTACAGAACGCCAACTCCTTCAAGGACACCGCACGGGTGCTGCGCACCACCCGCGGCGGCGTCACCTGGTCGGCGGTCGGATGCCAGATCGGTGCCTATGACGCCGCCGTCGAGTACGCCAAGGAGCGGGTGCAATTCGGCAAACCGATCGGCCACTTCCAACTGGTGCAGGACCTGCTCGCGAAGATGCTCGGGAACATCACCGCCTCCCTCGGCATGGCGGTCCGGGTGTCACAACTGCAGCAGGACGGCATCTTTCGCGACGAGCAGGCCGCGCTGGCGAAGTGGTACTCCACCACCCGGCTCCGGGAGACCGCGGCCTGGGCGCGAGAGATCATGGGCGGCAACGGGATCCTGCTGGACCGCGACGCGGTCCGGTTCTTCGCCGACGCCGAGGCCCTCTACTCCTACGAGGGGACCGCTCAGATCAACGCACTCATCGTGGGCCGCGCGATCACCGGGAAGTCGGCGTTCGTCTGATCCAGCCGACTCAAACCCTCGCCTGCAGTGCGCCCGCCAGCACCGTCGACGCCCACTGTCGGGCGCTGGTGGGCGTGAGGCCCAGCCGATCCCAGGTAGCGCCGGCGTCCGGCGTCATCAGCGGGTTGGGTTCCTCCGGCATCGAGGAATAGGCGGCCTCGACGCCGTCGGCGGCCTCAGCCATGAAGGGCCGCAGCAGATTTCCGTACTCCGCCGGCGACACCCTATGGAATGCCAGCTCCCGCCCGATCCCGGCACCCAGTTCACGGGCGAGGTCATCGAACGTCAACCGCTGCGCGCCGGCCAGCACGAGCAGTTCACCGGTGATGTCCCGCCGCAAGGCGGCCACCGCCACAATGCCGAGATCACCGGCCGCGATCCACGCAATGGCGTCCTCCGACGGCCGCGGGTAAAGCAGTTCACCGGCGCCGATCGGTCCCAGAGCCCATGGCGCGACATGATTCTCGAGGTATGCCGTCGGGCTCAACACGACCGCGCCGGTCGCCAGCATTGCGTCGGCCATGGCTCGTGCACCGAACGGATCGGGGGCACCGGGCGGCGCCACCGGCGACCCGATGTTCACCGTGACCGGTAGGCCCGCGCCGCGCAGCGCTGCGATCGACGCCAGGATCGCGCTCGAAGTGCCGGGGCCGCCCAGTCCCAACGGGACGTGCAGGGCGGCGGCATCGGCCGCGTCGGCCGCGCCGCGCACCGTCTCCGGCTCGAGCAGATTCGCCACCACTGCGGAGCCGCCCTCGGACCGCCATTGCCGCGCCTGCTCCGGACGACTGGTCACCCGCACAGCCGTCGCACCGGCGGCCGTAGCGGCGGGCACCAGACCCGAGCCCTGTGCGCCGGTCGTACCGAAGGTCAGGATTGTTCTTCCCTCGAGTTCCATCGTTCTTCCTCCCTGGTTATGATCAGTAACCAGGTCATCGTCAGTACCCACCGACTCCCGCGCAAGGAGGCACTTTCGTGGCACCAGGTCACACCGGGGGAACCCTGCAGGTCCAGCAACAGAGTCGGCTGCCCGATCCAGGACGTCATCTCCCGGATCGGTGACAAGTGGTCGGTCATGATCGTGGTCCAGTTGCAGCAGGGACCTACCCGGTTCTCGGTTCTGTTGAGGGCGACCAACGGCATCTCCCGCCGCATGCTGACCCGGACGCTGCGGCTACTGGAACGGGACGGGCTGGTGGCGCGCACGGTGTTTGCGACGAAGCCGCCGTCAGTGGAGTACTCGCTGACCGATCTCGGGCGGGGCCTGGCCGGGCCCCTGGATGCGGTGTCGGAGTGGGCGCTGGCCCACCGGCTCGACGTTGAACGCGCGCGGCAACGATTCGATCGGCTGGAGGGTGCGGTCTCTGCCGGATGAGGCGAACGTCAGTCGCGTGATTCGGTTCTGCCGTACCCACACTCCTCTCGGCAGCCTTCACCTCGGCGCCGCCTGAGGAGCGAGAGCCGCAGCGCTGCACCACAACGCCTGCCAGGCAGTGCGCAGGTTCAGCCAGCGGGTTCGGGCTCCGATTGCAGCACCAGGCCGTGCGCGGCCGCGAACAGCACCGCCTGATCGACGTCGACGACCGTGCCGGTGAGCCGTGCCCCCACCCACAACGCCGCGTCCACCCGCGCCCCGCGCAGATCGGCGCCGGTCAAATCCAGCCGGTCCGCCCGGACGCCGGTCAGATCGGCGCCGCGCAGCACACAGCCGGTCAGGTTCGCCGCGGTGAGGTTCGCCTCCCGCATGCGCAGTCCGGACAGGTCGGTGCCGGCCAGCTTGCAGCCGGCGAGCGAGACCAGGGTCAGGTCGCACTCGGTGATGGTCAGCGGTACCAGCCTGCAGTCGGTGAACGTGGACCCGGTCAGACGGCATCCGGTCAGCGTGGCACCGTGCCAGGCCGCCCGTTCGAAGGTGCAGGACACGAAAGAACTGGATTGATGAGCACTTCCGTACAGTTCGGTGCCGACGAACCGGCAGCGTTCGAAGCTGACCCGGCGGGTCCTGGTATCCGCGAGCGAGGCCTCGGTGAAGTCGCAGTCGGTGAAGGTGATGTCCTCCATTACCTGGCCGATGAGGTCGACGTCGGCGAAGTCTTCGTCGCTGTAAGCCCTTTCGGTCAGCGTCAATGACACGCTGGTACTTCCGATCTTGATGAGTGTGACGACAACGGTGTCAGTGGAAGAAGTGCCGCGTCCCGGTGAAGTACATCGTCACGCCCGCGTCCTCGGCGGCGGCAATCACTTCCGCGTCCCGCACGGAGCCGCCGGGTTGCACGATCGCCCGGACGCCGGCGTCGATGAGGATCTGCGGGCCGTCGGCGAAGGGGAAGAACGCGTCTGAGGCGGCGACCGAACCAGCGGCACGCTCCCCTGCCCGTTCGACGGCGAGCCGGGCGGAGTCGACCCTGTTCACCTGCCCCATCCCGATGCCGACGCTGGCCGCATCCGCAGCCAGCAGGATTGCGTTGGACTTGACCGCCCGGCAGGCACGCCAGGCGAAATCCAGGTCCGCGAGGGTCTTCTCGTCGGCGGCCGGTCCGGCCGCCAGCCGCCAGGCGTCAGGCGCGTCACCGGGGGCGTCGAGCCGATCCCGGAATTGCACCAGCACGCCACCGGAGATCGCCCGGAACTCCACCGGATCCGGCGAGGTGTCGGCCGGCATCCGGAGCAGCCGGATGTTCTTCTTGCGGGTGAGCACCGACAACGCATCCGGCGAGAAGGCAGGGGCAGCCAGCACTTCGGTGAAGATGTCGGCGACCTGCTCGGCCATTGCCGTCGTCACCGGGCGGTTGACGGCGATCACCCCGCCGAACGCGGACACCGGATCACTGGCGTGCGCCCGGCGATGCGCGAGGGCCACCGCGTCGTCGTCACCCCCGGGCACCGTCGCGATGCCACAGGGGTTGGCGTGCTTGATGATCGCCACTGTCGGACCGGCGAAATCGTTCGCGGCCCGCCAGGCGGCGTCAACGTCGACGTAGTTGTTGTAGCTCATCTCCTTGCCGTGCAACTGCTCCGCGGAGGCGAGTCCGGGCCGCCAGTGCCGGTAGAGCGCCGCCGGCTGGTGCGGGTTCTCCCCGTACCGGAGCGCCGAAACCTTGTCCCAGGTCGCACCCGTCCACGCCGGCCAGCCGTCGTCCGACCCGACCGCCTGGTTCAGATAGGAGGCAACAGCGACGTCGTAGGACGCGGTGTGCGAGAACGCTGCAGCAGCCAGCGCTGTGCGTTCGGCAAGGGTGAAACCGCCCAGCTGCAGCGCCTTCTCGATGTCGGCATAGCGCGCCGGATCGACGACGACCGCAACCGAAGGGTGGTTCTTCGCGGCCGCCCGCACCATGGCAGGCCCACCGATGTCGATTTGCTCGATGCTGTCGTCCTGCCCGGCGCCGGAGGCGACCGTCTCCCGGAACGGATACAGGTTCACCACCACGAGTTCGAACGGCTCGATCCCGAGGTCGTCGATCTGCTGGACGTGCGCGGGCAGCCGGGTGTCAGCCAGCAGGCCGCCGTGGATCGACGGGTGCAGGGTCTTGACCCGACCGTCGAGGCACTCCGGGAACCCGGTGACGTCCTCGACCGGCGTGACCGGGATTCCCGCGTCCCCAATGGCCTTGGCCGAGCCACCGGTCGACACCAGCGCGACGCCCGCTGCATGCAAGCTCCCGGCGAGCTCCACCAGTCCGGTCTTGTCCGAAACAGACAGCAGCGCACGGCGAATGGGCCGACGGCCCTCACTCCCCGGAAGCGGCGCCGACGTTGTGGTGTCCGCGGTCATCCGATGCTCACCTTTCGTCCGCTGACGGTGTAGGTCCGGGCGGTCAGCTCGCGCACCACTGCTGGCAGCAGTTCCCGTTCGGCGATCTTGATGCGTTCGTGCAGCGACTCGGCGTCATCGGAGTCCAGGATCGGCACCGCACGCTGCGCAACGATCGGCCCGGCATCGATACCGCCGTCGACCAGGAACACGGTGCACCCGGTCAGCTTGACGCCATACTCCACTGCGTCCAACGGCGCACGTGTCCCCGGGAACGCCGGCAGCAACGAGGGATGTGCGTTGATGACCCGGTTCGGGAACGCCTCCAGGAAGTCCCGCCCGACCAGCTTCATGAAGCCCGCGAGGACGACCAGATCCGCGTTGAATGAACCGGTGAGAACGGCGAGACCGCGGTCCCAGTCCCGCCGATCGGAATGATCGGACAGCCGGCAGGTGAACGTCGGCACGCCGGCCGACTCCGCCCGGTCGAGCGCCGGGCAGGTCCGTAGGTCGGATCCGACAGCGGTGACCCGGTACGGCTTGGGATCGGCGTCGTCCAGCAGCGCCTGCAGCAGTGTTCCGGAGCCGGAGGCGAGCACGACCACGTTCTTCACGACATCCGTCGTGACGGTCGCCGGAGTGGCCGGTCGGTCGTCCACGCGTCACCCGTCTCTGGTCGGCAGTCGTGTCTGGTCGGCAGTCGTGTCTGGTCGGCGGTTGTCTCTGGTCGGCGGTTGTCTCTGGTCGGCGGTTGTCTCAGGTCGGCGGTTGTCTCAGGTCGGCGGTTGTCTCTGGTCGGCAGTCGTGTCTGGTCGGCAGTCGTGCCTGGTCGGCAGTCATGTCTGGTCGGCGGTTGTCTCAGGTCGGCGGTTGTCTCTGGTCGGCCATCGAAACACTGGCACGGACCGGTCGCAGCGGGCGCAACCGGGCGCGCCAAGGTTAGTCGCCGACCACCGTGTGGCTCACGGCGCCCTCCGGTTGGCGGGCAGGCGTCGGCCCGGTGCGACTGGAATGCTGTGGCGGTGCCACCGGAGCAACCCGATCGTCAAGCACCGGACGGCTGGCGCTGGGATCCGTCGCTCTATGAAGGCAGCGCCCGGTACTACTCGATCGGCCGGGTGGCCTACCCGCCGCGGCTCGCCGACGAGATGGTGCAAGCGCTGTCGTTGGACGGATCCGGAGTGCTGCTCGATGTCGGATGCGGACCGGGTTCGTTGACCCTGCTGCTGGCCCCGCACGTCGCTCGGGCGGTCGGCGTCGATCCTGATCCCGGCATGCTCGCGGAAGCGGGAAGGCTTGCGGCCACGCAGCGGGTCGACAACGTGAGCTGGCGTCAATTGCGCGGCGAGGACCTGCCTGCTGACCTGCCGCGCGCCAGGGTGGTGACCTTCGCCCAGTCCTTCCACTGGATGGACCGGCCCCGCGTTGCCGGTGCGGTGCGCGGCATGCTCCCCGCGGGGTGCCGTCGTCCACGTCGGTGCCACGACGCATGAGGGCATCGTCACCGACGAGCACTTGCCCCACCCCAGGCCGCCTCGACACATGATCACCGCGCTGGTGCAGCAATACCTCGGGCCGCGTCGCCGGGCGGGGCAGTCCACACTTCCATCCGCCACACCCATGGGAGTCAGGCTCCAGCTCTCCGGGGCCCCGGTCTTCAACGAGCAACGTGAGGACGTGATCTTCCGGGATGCCGGCTTCGACGGCCCGGAGCGCCTCGAGGTTCCCGGCCGGGTCGTCGACCGCACCGCTGAGGAGGTGGTGGCGTCGGTGTTCTCGCTGTCCAGCGCGGCGCCGCACCTGTTTGGCGACCGGTTGGACGCGTTCGAGCGCGACCTTCGGCAGCTCCTTCAGGAAGCATCTCCGGACGGCCGGTTCAGCGAGCGGATGGGCTCGATCGGATTGAGCATCTGGCGGTGAAAGCGGCGTGGTCGGCGCGTGCGTGCCGGCAAGGCGGGTGCGTGCGGTCAGGGCGCGTGCGTGCGGTCAGGTCGCGTGCGTGCGGTCGGCGAAACCTCCTGCTCTGCAAACCCATCCGATGCTCATGCTGCAACACGAGCAAGGAACACAATCCCGGAGTCAGGGCTGCCGAGAACGACGTGCAGGATCAGCTTGGAGCCTCCGCCGTTGGGCGTTCACCGTCGGCACCGCGGCCAGCGTGCAGACAGCGGAGCGACGCCAGCGTGCGCAGCGGTGATCGGGGAACACATCGGGTGCTCCACCTGCCGTCGGGGACGGCGCGTGACCGCATCGTTGGAGGGAGTGACGCGTGACCGAAGCGCCAGGAACCGACGGCCCGCCGGCATCGACACCGCCGGCGTCGACACCGCCGCGGCGGCACGGTCGGCACCGCGACCACACCCGGCGCAACCGCGCGCTCGTCGCGACCGCGGCGGTGCTGGCGCTGCTCGTGGCCGGACTGGTGACATGGCGGGTGCGGGCAGGATCTGACGACCCGATGTCCACCGCCGCGGGTGGGACCGTCGCGTCGTCGGTGTCGTCGGCCGCTCCGGTCACGGGCGGGGGGTCCGATGGCTCGCCGGCGCCGGGAAGCGGTGCCGCCGGCACGGCTGCGCCCACATCGGGTGATGCGGGCGCCGCGGCCGGCACCCAGGAGCCGGAGGTTGCCGGCTCGGCCGGTGCAGGGCCAGCCGGTGCCGGGCCAGCACCGGACGGGACAGGGCAAACGGCGGTGACGGCCGCCGGATCTGTCACCGCCAGCCCGGTCACGGGCTCGGGCGGCGCACCTGCTGGCGACGGAACGTGCACGTTGCCCGGCAATGAGCTGACCGTCGCTGCCGCCCCGGAACTGGCGGACACCCTCGACGATCTGACAGACAGCCTGCGCCCCCAGGGATGCGCCGTGACGGTGCGCGCCGTCGATCCCGCGGCCGTACTGCGGGACAGTGCCGGTGCAGATGTCTGGATCCCCGATTCGTCGGTCTGGCTCGAGCGGGCCGAAGCCGCTGGCCGCGCACCCGCAGGAGAGGCGACCAGCATCGCGAGCAGTCCGGTCGTGCTGGCGGTGTCGAAGCAGGCGGACCAGCAGCTGAAGAAGCTGGGCAGCGCCGACATCCGGACCATCCTGGCCAGTCGCGGCAGCGCCGCACCCATCCGCGTAGGCCTTCCGGACCCACAGAAGTCGGCAGCGGCGGTCGGCGCGATCCTGTCGGCCCGAGCCGCCGTGACCGGGACCGCCGACGCCAGGGCGGCGCTCACCTGGGCGGTGCGCTCGAGCCCACCGCGGCTACCGGTGAACGGAGCCGAGTTGCTCGCCCGGCTCAGCAGCGACCCCGGCACCGCGCTACCGGTCAGTGAGGAACAGGTCATCGCCCACAACCGGTCCGACCCTCGATCGCCGGCGGTGGCGGTGTACGAGCGCAGCGGTGGGGTCACCTTGGACTACCCACTGATCGCTCTTGGTTCCGACCCGGGTGTCGCCGCTGCGACCGCACAGCTGACCGCCGCGCTCACCGATGCTGACAGCCGTGATGCGTTGCAGCAGGCCGGGTTCCGGAGCCCGGACGGTCGGCCCGGGACGACCATCGGTGACGCAGCGGGGATAGATCCGGCCGTCATCGTGACCAAGCCGCTGCCCGCACTCGGCAAGGTCGACGAAGCCATCAGGACCGCGCAGTTGACCAACGAACCATCCCGCATGCTCGCCGTCATGGACGTCTCCGGGTCGATGGAATCCCAGGTTCCCGGAACCGGTGGCGCAAGCCGAATGGACCTGGCGAAGGAGGCGGCAGCACGGGGACTGGCGCTGTACCCGGGCAGCAGTGAGATAGGCCTGTGGGTGTTCTCCCGCCGACTGGAAGGCGACAACGACCACCGAGAGCTGATCCCGGTCGGTCCACTCGGGGCGAACGCCGACGGCAGGTCCGGTGCGGAGCGGCTGGCGGCGGCAGTGGCCTCGATCAGCGCCGTCCGCGACGGCGGGACCGGTCTCTATGACACGGTTCTCGACGCGGTGCGGACCATGCGGGCCGCGTGGGACCCGACCAAGGTGAACGCCGTGCTGATTCTGTCGGACGGGATGAATGACGATCAGGGCAGCATCACCCTCGACGACCTCCTGAAGACGCTGGCGGCCGAGCAGGACCCGGGCCGGCCGGTACCGGTGATCTCCATTGCCTTCGGGCCGGACAGCGACGTGCAGTCGCTCGCTGCGATCAGCAAGGCGACGGGCGGCGCGGCCTACCAATCACGTGACCCGAAACAGATCGGAGAGATCTTTCTCGACGCCGTCGGACAGCGTCTGTGCCGGCCGGGCTGCTGATCCGGTGCGCACCGTACAAGATCATCGGCAGCGAAGCGTCGACAGCGATCCGGACCGCGCGTGCGACAGCCAACGAGCCTTCTGATCGGCGGCCGGTGCAGCGCTGATGGTCGTGGAATCCATCGAGCCGTCCTCGCTGACTAGTCGCGGGAGTCGGGGCGGCCGGGTGCGACCCGGTCGTCCGAGTGCACCCGCTGCTCGGGCAGGGTGATACCCGGGCCGGCCACGGTGGTGTCGATATCGCCCCTCTGCTCGGCATCGTCCGAACCGATCGGGCCGGCGACGAGCTGGGTGCTTTCCTCGGCTGTGGCCTCTTCGGACCGGTCTGCCGCCTCGGACGGCCGCGGATCCGCCGCCTCCTGACCGCCTTCCGCGACCAGGGACTGGCCTGCCTCCGCCTCGATCCCGGTGTCGACTGCGGTGTCGACTGCGGTGTCGGTGTCCAGTTCGGTGTCGGTGTCGGTGTCGGTGTCGGTGCGAGCGTCTGTATCGATGGCATTGGGTTCGGCGACGGCGACTCGATCGTCATCGGCGTCGGAGCTGACTTGGTCGCGGGCGGCGTCATCAGCGTCAGCGGCGGCGCCATCGACGGAATCCGTGCCCGGAACTTCGGGACCGAGCTCGGTGTCGATGTCGGTGTCGAGCTCGGTGTCTGGACCGCCCCCGTCGCCATCGATCACATCGGCGTCATCAAGATCGCCATCCGCCAGATCCGCGTCCGCGAGCTCTGTGTCCGCCAGATCCGCGTCCGCCAGATCCGCGTCCGCCAGATCCGCGTCCGCCAGATCCGCGTCCGCGAGATCGGCCTCAAGACCGGTGTCCCCGACATCGGCGACGACGCCCGGACCGGCTGCCCGCCAGGGCACGGTGCGGATCCCGGTGAGAACGGCCACCGCACCACCTACGGCCGCAAGCTCACCGGCGACCACGACCCCGACCAGCAGTGGCGGGACACCCATCGAAGCCCATCTCGCGGTGCCGACGCCGCCGCGGGCGAGCCAGCTCAGGGCGCCCAGCAGGATCCCGGTGCCGGCGGCCGCCGTCACCACGGCCAGCACCCGCTGCGACCTCGAATCGAGATTCTTGGAAACCCGGCGGGCCATCAGGTATCCGGCGATCAATGGCACCGACAGCAGCGCCAGCCCCAGCAGCGAGCGCCCGGGCTGCTCAGGGGCCGCCGCGAACAGTGGCAACGCCGGAAGGTCCACCGGGGTCGACCCGAACGGTGAGAATGTCGCGGGGCCGATCTCGAACCCCACTGCGCTGACGTAACCGACGGCGGCAACCACCGCGTTCGGGATATACGCAGCGCCGAGCAGCGTGATACCCAACCCGTCCGTCCACGACGGCGCGGCCAGCGCGCCGACGCTCACCATGGAACCGAAGTGCAGAACCATCGCGACGGTCAGCGCCGCTCCGCCGCCGGCGATCATCACACCGAGCCCGATACCGGCCGCCCTGGCGGCGCTCCGCAGCCATCCGGCGACGCTGCTGCGCCACCACTGATGCCACGCGGACCCCGCCCATGCCATCGCGGCCGCGGTGGCGAGGAGTGCGAGCGCCGCTGCCGTCCATACCCAGCCGGCCGGTACCACGCCCTCCGGAGCGAACCCACGGGTGATGATGGCGACCACGAGGCCATAGCTTGCGGCGGTGACGCCGACGGCGGCGGTCTCCTCGCCCCGCCCCACCGGCAGGAAGCGGCCGCGCCGCGCGGTCACCATCAGCAGCGCCACGATGAACCCGGTGAACAGCAACGGCGGAATGGTGAGGGCGACCCCGCCGATCGTCACGGGAATCAGGTTGGCGGCAGCGAACCCCGCCACACCGGCCTTGGTTGCCACCATCGCGTCCGACCCCGATGCCGGCGTCAGCGACCACAGCACCAGGGAGACGGCGGCTGCCAGCAGCGCGCCGGAGACGGCGACGGCTGCGCCACGGACGGCTGCCGCCGCGGCGACGAGGCCGAACGGACTCCTCTCCGGCGGCGCTGCACCGACGGACCCACGCTCGAGGGCCAGCTGCGAACTCACCCCGCCACTGTCACATGTCGGCCGGGGCGGACCGGCCAGGCACGCCGTCGCCGTTCCGATGTGGGCCGCCGGCAGACGCCGACTGTGCGAACGGCGGCACGGACGTGCCGGACGATTCCTACTGTTCGGACGCCGCCTGCGGGTCAGACGACCCGGCGCCCCGGCTGGAAGCCGAGCGTTGGTCTGTGTTTTCAGCCGGTTGCTCGCCGCGGCCCTTGTCCAGGTCGACCGGGACAGCCGGGCCTGTCGACGTACCGGGTCGGACGTGCATCACGGCGGGCTCGTCCGAACCAGTTTCCGCCCCTGTCACGATCTGTTGCGGGCCGGTGGGGCGCTCGTCGGGCGGGGTGTTGCGTGGGTCGATCGGCGACCACTGCCGGGGCGGGCCGTACCACCCGGGTTGGACCGCGCCGCCGAACCCGGGGGCGGGCGCGGCAGAGCCAACACCCTGCCCCGTGGGCGCTGCGCTGGACTGCGCTCGCAATCCGGCAACGGGTGCCGGCCGACCTCGGCCCCACGGAGCCGCGTCGGCGCCCACCACGTAGGCGCCGATCGCCACGACGGCTTGGATGATGCCGAAGATCACCAGCAGGATGGCGCCCATGCCCTTGCTGACCTGCGAGGTGGAGACCAACTGCACCGCACCCTGGGTGCCGAGCGACACGATGGCGCCGGCCGCGCCGCCGACGGACACCGCTGCCACTGCAAGCCGGGACACCTCGTTACCAGGCAAGAGTGCGGCCAGTGCGAGCAATCCACCGATCAGCAACAGCACCGGGACATAGGCCGGGCCGACAGCGAACACCGACAGGCTGTCCTGGGATCGGGCCGCGGTCAGCTCCGGGAGGAAGCCCCAGATGAAGTTCAGCGCACCGAGCGCCGCGACGACCAACCCGAGAACCTTTGCCAGATCGACAGATTGCCGCCTCCCACCGATCACACGTCCGTCCGGCGCGGCGGTCTGGCGGGGAATCGGACCGGTGTCGTCCAACGAACCGGCCGCGGCTGGCCAGGATCCGGCTTGCGGTCCGTACGACGGATAGCCGGGGACTGACGGGCCGTTCGTTCCACTCGGGCTGCTCATCGCGTCTCCTCCGTCGGCGGGTGTGCGTGCAACGCGACGGCCGGGTCGCTGCCACGGCTGTCCGTGCACGCCCGAAGCGCTTCGGCGTCCGCGCGATGACGGGCGCCGTCACCCCGCTCGGGCGGCACAGAGGTCAGCGGCCGGCACGTTCGACTTCCCTCTTCGACGAACGTACCGACCGCTGCGGCAGAACTGTGTCAGGCGATGGCCGCACGCAACAGGCGCGCCGTCTCGGACGGGGTCTTGCCGACCTTGACGCCGACCGCCTCGAGCGCTTCCTTCTTCGCCTGCGCGGTCCCGGCGGAACCGGACACGATCGCGCCGGCGTGACCCATCGTCTTGCCCTCGGGGGCGGTGAAACCGGCGACATAACCGACGACGGGCTTGCGGACGTTGTCGGCGATGAAGGCCGCCGCCCGCTCCTCCGCGTCACCGCCGATCTCGCCGATCATCACGATCGCGTCGGTCTCGTCATCGGCCTCGAAGGCCTGCAGTGCGTCGATGTGGGTGGTGCCGATGATCGGGTCGCCGCCGATACCGATCGCGGACGAGAATCCGAGATCGCGAAGCTCGTACATCATCTGGTACGTCAGCGTGCCGGACTTGGAGACCAGGCCGACGCGGCCGGGGCCGGTGATGTCGGCCGGGATGATGCCGGCGTTCGACTTTCCCGGCGAAATGATGCCGGGGCAGTTCGGCCCGATGATGCGCGTCTTGTTACCGGTCGCGACCGCATGCGCCCATGCCTTGGCGGAGTCGTGAACGGGCACGCCCTCGGTGATCACGACGGCCAGCCCGATGCCGGCGTCGATCGCCTCGATGATCGCGTCCTTGGTGAATGCGGGCGGGACGAACAGCACGCTGACGTCCGCACCGGTCTCCTTCATCGCCTCCTCGACGCTGCCGAACACCGGCTGCGACGAACCGTCGACATCGACTGTGGTGCCGGCCTTTCGGGCATTGACACCACCGACGATGGTGGTACCGGAGGCCAGCATCCGGCGGGTGTGCTTCATGCCCTCGGAACCGGTCATGCCCTGCACGATGACGCGCGAGGTTTCGTTCAGGAAGATCGCCATCGTCAGACTCCCGTGCTTGCCAGTTGGGCGGCCTTGTCGGCGCCCTCGTCCATGGTCTGCGCCTGCGTCACCAGTGGATGCGCGGCCTCATCGAGGATCCGCCGACCCTCTTCGACGTTGTTGCCGTCGAGTCGCACCACCAGCGGCTTGGTGGCGTGGTCACCGAGAATCTGCAGGGCGGAGACGATCCCGTTGGCCACCGCGTCACAGGAGGTGATGCCGCCGAACACGTTCACGAACACGGCGCGGACATCCGGGTCGGACAGGATGATGTCCAGCCCGTTCGCCATCACCTCTGCGCTGGCGCCGCCGCCGATGTCCAAGAAGTTGGCCGGCGACATGCCGCCGTGCGCCTCACCTGCATAGGCGACCACATCGAGCGTCGACATCACCAGTCCCGCACCGTTTCCGATGACGCCGACCTGGCCGTCCAGCTTGACGTAGTTGAGGCCCTTCTCCTTTGCGAGCACCTCGAGCTGGTTCTCGGCGGCGTTGTCCTCGAGTGCCGCATGATCGGGATGCCGGAAGTCGGCGTTCTCGTCCAGCGAAACCTTGCCGTCCAACGCGAGAACGGTGCCGTCCGGCGTCTTGACCAGCGGGTTGACCTCCACCAGGGTGGCGTCCTCGGCGACGAACGTCTCCCACAGGTGCTGCAGGATGTCGATCACCTGATCGCGCACCTCGGCGGGAAACTTTCCGGCGTCGGCGATCTCGGCGGCCTTCTCGGCGTCGACGCCGGTCAGCGCGTCCACCGGGATCTTCGCGAGTGCATCCGGCCGCTCCACTGCGAGCTGCTCGATCTCCATGCCGCCCTCGTGCGTGGCCATCGCCAGGAACGTCCGGTTGGACCGGTCGAGCAGGAAGGAAACGTAGTACTCCTCGGCAATGTCGGCCGCCGGGCTGATCAGGACCTGCCGGGTGACGTGACCCTTGATATCCAGCCCGATGATGTTCCCGGCGTGCTTGCGCACGTCGTCGACGGTGGCGGCGAACTTGACCCCGCCCGCCTTGCCGCGGCCGCCGATCTTCACCTGGGACTTCACCATCACCGGTGTCCCCAGCTCGGTCGCGGCCTTGACCGCGTCGTCGACCGATGTGACGACGATGCCGGTGGGCGCTGGGACGCCATGCGCGGCGAACAGTTCCTTCGCCTGGTACTCGTACAGATCCACGTCTTCTCCCTCGCAGGACTGCGGGTGCCGGAAAAACGAGTCCGGCGCGGCCGAAGCCCGGGCGCCGAAGACCGTCGCAGTTACCCTATCCACCCGGCAGCGGCAGGACTTGACGGGGAGCTGAGACCTCCCACACGTTCGGTATCGGGCCAGGTCAGAGCCGGCCGCCGCGCTCAGTCCTGCTCGAGCCGCGGAGCGACCTGCTCCCGCAACCAGTCGACGATCGTGGCGGTCGGCGCACCGGGCGTGAAGATGCCGGTGACGCCGATCTGCCGGAGTTCTTCGATGTCGTGGGCGGGGATGATGCCGCCGCCGAAGACGATGATGTCCTTGGCGTCGGCCTCCTCGAGCAGCGCCACGACCCGCCGGAACTGCGTCATGTGCGCGCCCGAGAGCACGGAAAGTCCCACGGCGTCAGCATCTTCGGCCAGCGCCGCCGCGACGATCTGCTCCGGCGTCTGGTGCAGACCGGTGTAGATCACCTCCATACCGGCGTCCCGCAGGGCCCGGGCGACCACCTTGACGCCGCGGTCATGGCCATCCAGTCCCGGCTTGGCGACGACCACCCGGATCGGCCTGGTCGGCCGTGACGCATCCGGTGGTGTGGGTGCGGCTGACGAACTGGAAACGGACATCATCTGCCTTTCGGTTGTGCGGCCCGGCTCGAACCTCTGCCCGGTCCGGTGCCCGGACCCTGGGTGGATCCACTCCGACCGGTCGATGCTGCGCCGCGTCCCTTGTTGCCGGCTCCGCCGGAGGTGTTCTGTCTGCCGCGAACCCGCGCGGAAGGAGCAGAGGCGGATCCGGGCCCATCCTTCCCTGCGGGCGGGAACGGGCCTGCGCCACCGGCACCGCCGACGGGGGCGAGCTGAAGTCGACGGACGCGGGACGCAGCGGCACCGAACCACCCGGCCGTCGCCAGCAGGGCTGCGACGGCGAGCACCTGCAGCCAGAAGCCCACTCCGACAGCGAATCCGGGGATGGCGCGCACCGGCTCCGGAACGAACAGCGGCTGCGCGACAACGGCTGCCGCCCCGATCGACCATGCGACGGCCTCCGGCGCGCGTGCCGTCAACGCCGCTGCCCAGATCCCGATCGCCGCCCCGGTCAGCACCACCCACAGACCCCAGGTATCCAGGTCGTAGCCGCGCAGCAGGCTCGGTCCCGGGCCGGTGAGGTCGCTGAAGGTGGGCACCGCCAGCGCCACCAGGACGAGCACCGTCACGCCGGCGGCCGGCCACCGTCGGGCCACCCGAGACGCGGCAAGACTCCGGTCGTCGATCACTTCGAGTGATGCCTGCGACACCGCGCGGGACGTCATCGTCGCCAGCACGGCCGCAGTGATCGAAAAGAGCACACCCAGCAGGGAGAACCATTGCCCGGGAGCGGTTGTCCAGGAATGCTCGGTGCCGATCGCGCCGCCGGTCGTGTCACCCGCCGTGGACAGCACCAGGGACCGCACCCACAACGCCTGCCCGAACGCGTACACCGAACCCGCCCACACCACGGTCAGGGCGGCCCGGCCGGCCGACGCGATCTGCGGCAGCAGCGCCAGGACGCCGGCAACACCGAGCGGAACCGCCGCCACCAGGTGCGGCAGTGCGGCCGGAAGCAGCGCACCGCCGGCGATCCGATCCGGCGCTGCCCCGTCCAGGTACAGCAGCGGGAACCGCCAGGCGCCGACCAACGCCGCCGCGCCGAGCACCGCTGCGACACCCGTGCCGACCGTCATCCATCGAGCGGGCGGCGCCCCGTCGGCACTCTCCGGCCTGGCACTGCGTGCCGGGCGGCGCGCGAGAAGCGCTGCGGCCGCGAGGATTGCCGCTCCCGCAACACCGCACCACACGACCGGCGACAGATTCGTCGGGGCGCCGGCGAGAACGGCGACGACGGCCGTCAGGCTGGGGACCGCTGCGGCCAGTGCGGCGCCGCCGAGCAGCGCGGCGGCGATCCCCCGCGGCAGCGCGGCAGCCACGACCACCACAACGGCGGCGACGAAGCCGAGCAGCGCGGCCGCGACCAGGCCGGTCAGGCTGGACCCGAACGGCAGTACCCGCAGCGCCAGATAGCCACCCTGATATGGCGTCCCGAGGGCGCCGACCATCAGCAGAACCGCACCGAGGAAGCCGACGGCGATCATCGGCAGGTTCAGCGGCCGGCGGCCGGGTGGTGGCGACCGGCCGAGGGCCGGTCCCACCACGGCGACGTCGTCCGGCTCGTCCCCGGCGGTGTCGTCGGGCACCGGCTGATCACCGGCGGGCGGGCGGAAGAACCCGTCCTCGGGCGGCGCCAAGAGTTCGGCGACGGCAGGAGCGAGACGAATCGCGGCGACGATGCCGACCGTCAGCCAGAGCAGATCCGCCGCCAGCAACAGCCAGCCGCCGGCGCCAGCCGCGAAAGGACGCGCCCGATCGGTCGTCTCGGCGAACAGCTCCGGCCGGGTGATCCGGTCCGGTTCGGTCAGCACCGCCAGATCGGTCAGCACCCGTACCACACCCACGACACCGGCTCCGGCGGCCGCAGCCAGGCCGAGGACCGGCCGCCGGACCGCCAGGCCGATCGCCAGCAGCCCGGGTAGAACTGCTGCGAAGCCGGCACCGACCGCCGTGACGGTCGGCGAGGCATCCGCCGTCCGCACCACAACGAGCACCGGCGTGACGGCGACCAGCACCCCGGCGAGCAGGAGCAGCAGTGACAGCACCAAGGAACCGCGCCGGTCGACGGAGGCCTCGGCGTCGATGCGGTGCGCCGTGGTGGTGCTCGTCATGTCCGGACCTGCCGATCGCCGTCCAGATCGGGGCGTCGTGCACCGTCGCCGACGGAACCGCTGCGCGCGGCGGGCCGGGTCGTCCGTGCTGTGTGCACGGGTCCGACCGTAGCAACCCGTGGCGACAATCACGCCTGCTCGCGGCGCAGGTGGCAGTCCACCGGCCGGTGCCGGACCGAGGATCAGCGATGATCGAAGGATGATCCAGGCACTGGCGATCGGCGTGCTCGTCGCAGGTCTGCTGCTGGCCGCCTGGACCGGCTTCCAGGCCTGGCGCCGGCGCCCGACCACCGAGGCGCAAATGGTCGGTGCCATCGTCGTCGAGGTTGCGCTGCTGGTGCAGACGGTGATCGCGATCGTGCAGATCGGCGGCGGCCGGGACCTCGGCGAGCCGGTGACGTTCATCGCCTATGCCGTCGGGATCCTGCTGCCCCTGCCGCTGGGATTCCAGCTGGCCCGGCTCGAGCGAACCCGTTGGGGCTCGTTGTCGCTGTGCTTCACTGCAGTGGTGGTTGCCGTGATGACGCTTCGACTGCTGCAGCTCTGGCAGGCCCCCGTTGGCTGATCAGCCGGCCATCGACTCCACCGCGTCGGCACCCGAGGACGAGGCACCGCCGACCGGCCCGCGGCGGGTGCTCATCGCGCTGTACGCGGTGTTCGCCCTGGCCGCCACCGCCCGTGGCGTCGTGCAGATCCTGGTTCAGTACGACGAGGCACCGCTGGCCTATGTGCTGTCACTGTTCTCCGGAATCGTCTACATCGCCGCCACCGTTGGGCTGGTCACCCACCGGCGCTGGTCCCGTCCCCTGGCGTGGGCCGCGGTCGGCACCGAGATGGTCGGCGTCGTCACCATCGGCATCGCATCGATCGTCGACTCCGCGGCGTTCCCGAAAGACACCGTGTGGTCCAGGTTCGGCGCCGGATACGGCTACGTGCCCATCATCCTGCCGGTCCTCGGGCTGATGTGGCTCTGGCAGACCCGAGGCAGCGACCGCTCGGGGGTTCCTGCTTCGCGGTCGGATGAGTCCCAGCCCGGGCCGGACGGTCCACCCCCGGTCTGACTCGTCGCTGCACGACCGAGCGCATCGCAGCCCGGGCGTGACATGGACGGCTGAGCCACCCCGGGCTCACGAACGACCGCGCTGTGGACAACCGTCTGCGTCACCGGGACCGCTCTGTCAGGCTCCGCAGGTGTTCGACCGTGACAGTCCTGGGGAAGGAGCGGATCATGACGGCCATGACGGTGATGCCGGGCGGTGTGGCGGAGTGGAGCGTCGACGACCTCGACACGCTGCCCGATGACGGGCTGCGGTATGAGTTGCTGGACGGGATCCTGCTCGTGAGCCCTGCGCCCACGCGCCGTCATCAGCGGGCCGTCCTCGAACTCGGTGCGCTGTTGCGAACGGCGTGTCCACCCGAGATGGAAACGATCGTCGCTCCCCTGGACTGGCGGCCGGACATCAGGACATCCCTACAGCCGGACGTCCTGGTGCTGAAGAACAGGGACCTCACGGCACCGGTCAACGAATCGATGATCCTTGCCGTGGAGGTGCTCTCACCGTCGACCCGGCGTAAGGACGCCGTCTACAAGCGGTCCAAGTACGAGGACGCGGGCGTGCAGAGCTACTGGATCGTCGATCCGGAGGTGCCGTCCATCGTGGCCCTCGAGCTGGCGAGCGGCCGATACGTGACGGCCGGCGCGGGCACCGGCGACGAGCCGGTGCACCTGGAGAATCCCTTCCCTGTCACGGTTGTCCCGGCCCAGCTGCTGCGCTGAGAGCGTGTCCGGCACCACGTCCGACACCGGGTCCGGCACCGCGTCCGACAAGGATCCGTCGCTGTCGGGCGGCTCAGAGCTTCGTCATCGGGACGCCGCCGATGAGCATCAGCCGCACCTTTCCCGAGGCGCCGAAGTCGATGGTCGCGGTGGCCCGCTGTCCGACGCCGTCGACCGCGACGACCGTTCCCAGGCCGTACTTGTCGTGTGAAACGCGGTTGCCCACCGCCAGTTCCAACACCGGTCCGGAGCCCAGCGGGCGGCGGTTCGACGGCGTCGACGACTTCTCGCCGAACCGACTGGCGGTCATCGGCGCGGAGCGGGATCCCCAGCCACCTCCGGACCCACCGAAGCTCCGGCCACCGCCCCGCTGCCCGAACACACGGCCGCTGATGTTGCCCTCGAACGAGCTGTCACCGATGAACCCACCGGAGCGGGCGTCCTCGTCGGTGCGCCGCCATTCGACGAGATCCTTGGGGATGTCGTCGAGGAACCTGGAGGCCGGGTTCGCCCCTGGCTGGCCCCAGGCGGAGCGCATCATCGCCCGCGACACGTACAGCCGCTTCTTCGCCCTGGTGATGCCGACGTAGGCGAGCCGGCGCTCCTCGGCGAGTTCGACCTCGTCACCGAGCGAGCGCTGGTGCGGGAAGATCCCGTCCTCCCAGCCGGTCAGGAACACCACCGGGAACTCGAGCCCCTTGGCGGTGTGCAACGTCATCAGCGTGACGACGCCGTCCGCGGAGTCCGGCACGGCGTCCGCATCGGCGACCAACGACAACTGTTCCATGACGGCGATCAGCAGATCACCCGCGTCGGGCGGGATGTCCTCGTCGAGATCGCTTGCGCCGCCTCGGTCTTGCGCGGCGCCCCGGTCTTGCGCGCCGTCCTGGTCTTGCGCGCCGTCCGGATCCTGTGCACCGTTCGGTCCTCGACCCGTGCCACCCTGATCGGTGTTCGGGTCGCGACCGGGGTCGCTGCGATCAGCGTCACCGGCGGCGGCAGCGGCTCGGCCACTCCCCTGATCGCCGGCATCCCCCTTGTCGGCACCACGCGGATCGCTCACTCGCTGGTCGATCTCGTCGGCGTCCCCGGCCGGCGCCGCACTCGCCAGAGCCGCAGTGGCCAGCAGGTTCTCGGTCGTCTCCCGCAGCACGCTGACCAGTTGGTCCAGGTTTTCCAGGCGTGAACCGTCCTGCGGGTCGTCGGACGCCTCGAGCTCGGCGCGATAGCCCGTGCGGTCCAGCACCGCAGTCAGCAGGTCCGCCGGTTCCATGCCGAAGCCGACCTCGGCCCGCAGACCGGCCAGCAACTCGGCGAACGATGACAGCGAGTTGGCCGAGCGCGTCACCAGCCCGGGTACCTCGCTGATGCGGCCGAGCGCCTCGCCGAACCCGATCCGCTCCCGTTCGGCGAACACCGCGACGGCCGCCTCGGCCCGGTCGCCGATGCCGCGGCGGGGTGTGTTCAGGATGCGGCGCAGGTTGATCTCGTCATCCGGGTTCGCGATCGCCCGCAGGTACGCCAGCGCGTCCTTGACTTCTTTGCGCTCGTAGAACCGGACGCCGCCGACGATCCGGTACGGCAGTCCGGTGCGGATGAAGACGTCCTCCAACGCCCGGGACGCGGAGTTGGTGCGGTAGAACACCGCGACGTCACCGAAGACGACCTCGCCTGCGTCGACCAGTGAGTCGATCTCCCGACCGACGAACTGCGCCTCGTCGTGCTCGTTGTCACCGACATAGCCGACGATCTGGGTGCCGCCGCCCTGCGACGTCCACAGATTCTTGGCGCGACGCTGCGGATTCCGGGCGATGACGGCGTTCGCAGCCGACAGGATGGTCTGCGTCGATCGGTAATTCTGCTCCAGCATGATGGTGCGGGCGTTCGGGTAATCACGTTCGAACTCGACGATGTTGCGGATGGTCGCGCCTCGGAAGGCATAGATCGACTGGTCGGCGTCGCCGACCACCACCAACTCCGCGGGCGGCACCGTGGAGACCGCGGGGCGAACGAGATCGCCATCGGCAGTGCGGATCTCGCGCTCGTCGTTGGTGCCGCCGACGAGGTGCTTGACCAGCATGTACTGGGCGTGATTGGTGTCCTGGTACTCGTCGACCAGGACGTGCCGGAAGCGCCTGCGGTAATGCTCGGCGACATTCGGATAAGCGCCCAGCAACTCGACGGTCTGCATGATCAGGTCGTCGAAGTCGAAGGCCTGCGCCGCCCGCAGCCGGGATTGGTAGCCCTCGTAGACCCGCGCCACGATCTTCGCCTGGTCCGATTCCGCCCGGTCGATCGCGGTTTGCGGGTCGATCAGCTCGTTCTTCAGGTTCGAGATCTGGGCGGCCAACGAGCGGGCCGGGTACTTCTTGGTGTCGATGTTCAGCCCGGAGGCCACCAATTGCGCGAGCCGCTGCGAATCGGCGGCGTCATAGATGGTGAAGGTGGACTTCATCCCGAGCTGGCCGGCCTCGGCACGCAGGATCCGCACGCACATCGAGTGGAAGGTCGAGACCCACATCGCCCTGGCCCGGTTCCCGACGAGGTCGGCAACCCGCTCCTTCATCTCCCGCGCGGCCTTGTTGGTGAACGTGATCGCCAGGATCTCGCCCGGCTGCGCGCCGCCCACCGCCAGCAGGTAGGCGATCCGCCGGGTGAGGACCCTGGTCTTCCCCGAGCCGGCGCCGGCGACGACGAGCAAGGGAGCGCCGCGGTGTTCGACGGCCTCCCGCTGCGGCGGGTTCAGCCCCTCGAGCAGCTCGTCCGCCCTGGCTCTTGCACGCTCCGCCCGTTCCCGCGCGCGTTCGGCATTGGCCGCGGCGGCCTCCGCGCCCAGGTTGCGGACACCGACCGCCGCAGCTGTCGCCACGCCCGGGGATGGAAGCTCGAAAAGGCTTGTCATGTCGGCAACAACGCTACCCGGAAAGGCCGACAGCCCCGGCGACGTCGGCTTGCGCGTCCCGCGTCGGTGCCCGTGACGGCGGTGGATGCGTCGGCGGGACCACGACAGCTGGCCGTGCGGATGGCAAAGGGGGACGCCGGTGGGCTCCGGACAACGTCCACTGTCGCGCACCAATGCTCGTGGGAGTCGGCTCGTGGGAGTCGGCTCGTGGGAGTCCGCTCGTGGGAGTCCGCTCGTGGGAGTCGGCTCGTGGGAGTCGGCTCGTGGGAGTCGGCTCGTGGGAGTCGGCTCGCGGGAGTCGGTCAGTGTGGACAGAGTTGTCCCGATGACTCGTGCGGGGTGTGCACGACCGGGTCGATGTGGTTCACTACCCGACATGACCACCCGCGGAAACCTGAGCTGTGCAGTTGCACGGCCGGAGTTTTTTTATGGGTACCGGATCCCGGTGCCCGTCCGCGGCTGAACCACACCCGCCACGACGACGCCCCGAGGTCCGCAGAGACCCGGGGCGTTTTCCGTTTCCGGGCCGGGCGGGCGGGGCAGAATGAGGTCCACCATGATCAGCGCTCCCCTCACCGCGCCGCCCGCACCACCGGGCACGCAGCCTGCAGCGCCAACCGCGCCGGCATTCCACCTCCCGGTGCATCAGCGCACCCGTAGCAACACGGAGACGGCCATCGACGCAACGCCCGTACCCGAGGAAGTGCCCGTTCCCGCGGATCAGGCTGGGATCGATGCCCTGCGGACCGAGATCGACGCGATCGACGCGGAACTGGTCCGGCTGATCCTGCACCGAACGGCCATCTCGCACGCCATCGGCACCGCACGCAAGACGCTCGGCGGCCCGAAGATCGTCTACAGCCGCGAGATGGCGATCCTGGAGCGTTTCCGCGCCCTCGGGCCCGCTGGGACGGATCTCGGGATGCTGTTGCTGGCGATGGGCCGTGGCAAACTCGGCCGGAAGTAACAGCCCCCGCGGGGCAAGGTGGTTCGGACACCGTGTACTGCGGCCGGAGTCACGGCCTGGACCAGCCGCGGCGATCCGTCCCGCGATGGGACCTCCACCGGCCCACCGGGAACGTTGCGAGGACCGGGTGCAGGCCCGCCCGACTCAGCCGGCGGCCCCGTCCGCGCTGAAGTCGACCTCCGCGGTGGCCACCGTCCCCGCGGTGCGGCCGGGGGCCGACTGGAAAGACCAGTACAGGTTGGTGTGCGAGATGACGTCCTCCGGTGACGGCGCTCCCCACTGCGTGAGGTCCTCGGTCGTGTGCGCGTCCTTCACCAGGGTCGTGTCGTAGCCCCGGACGAAGGCGCCGTGCAGGGTGGACCGGATACAGGCGTCCGTCTGTGCGCCCACGACGATCAACCGGCCCGCACCCACGCCGGCCAACAGTGCCTCGAGGTCGGTGTCCTCGAAGGAGTCGCCGTAGCGCTTCTGCACGACGGGCTCGGAGTCGCCGGGGGTCAGCTCCGAAACGATCCGCCAACCCTCGCTGCCCTGGGCCATCTCGTCGTCGGAATGCTGGACCCACACCACCGGGACTTTGTCGTGCCGAGCCCGCTCGACCAGGGTGGCGATGTTGTTCACGACCTCGTCACGGCGACAGGCCTGCTCTACGACGTTGTTCTGCACGTCGATCACGAGAAGTGCTGTGTTGGGCCGGTTGTCCAGTGTGCTCATGTGTAACTCCCTTGTCCGCCGGTCGGCTGAGCCGACCGTAGACCGCCGGTCCGACAGCCGGCGGTTCTCGGCGGTTGAACGGCCCATCAACGCTGCGGGCCCACCGTCAGACCAGGCGTCGATCGGTCGCCCACCTGGACAGCTCGTAACGGTTCGACTTCTGCGTCTTGCGCAGAACACTCGAGACGTGGGTCTCCACGGTCTTGATCGAGATGAACAGCTGCGCCGCGATTTCCTTGTAGGCATAACCCCTGGCCAGCAGTTTGAGCACCTCGCGCTCGCGGGGCGAGAGCATGTCCAGCTCCGGGTCGGCGACCACGGCGGGACCGTTGCGGTCGGAGAAGGCGTCCAGCACGAAACCGGCCAGCCGGGGTGAGAACACCGCGTCCCCGGCAGCGACCCTGACGACGGCGTCCGCCAGTTCCCGTCCGGAAATGGTCTTGGTGACATAGCCGCGCGCACCGGCCCTGATCACCGCGATGACGTCCTCGGCCGCATCGGACACGCTCAGGGCCAGGAAGACGACGTCCGGCAGCGTGGCGTGCACCTGCTCGAGAACCGCCCGGCCGCCACCGTCGGGCATGTGCACGTCCAGCAGCACGACGTCCGGCGGGTTGGACGAGATGCGCACGACGGCCTCACCTACCGAACCTGCCTCGCCGACCACCTCGATCCGGTCGTCCTCCAGACCGGCCAATTCGGCCTTGACCCCGGTGCGGAACAGGGCGTGGTCGTCCACCAGGAAAATCTTCACCGGTTCGCTCACGCTGACTCCTTCGCATCGGCGGACGCACTGACCGTACCGACCTTGTCCCGCTGATCCGGCCCTTCGCCCGGACTCGGGTCGACGTGTGAACGGCTGGTACCGGCGGCCGCTTCATCCGGCGCACCCGACGGCGCCGGAGCCCCTTCGGCCGCGCCGCCCGAGGTGAACGGCGCGCCGGGCGGCGCTTCGTCGGGGCCATCAGTGCTGACGGTGACGGTGAGCTCCACCTCGGTGCCCTCACCGGGCCGGGATCTCACGGTGGCGGTGCCACCGTGCCGCTCCATCCGGCCGCGGATCGACTCGGCCAACCCGCGCCGGTCGGTCGCCACGTCCTTCTGGTCGAAGCCGATGCCCCGGTCGCGGACGAACACGCTGGCCTTCCCGTCCTCGACCTCGGCATAGACGCTGATCTCTTCCACCTGAGCATGTTTGGCGGCGTTCACCATCGCCTCGCGGGCCGCGGCGACGAGCGCGGCGAGATGCTGGTCCATCGGCGCGTCACCGACGATCACCGGCGTGACAGCGATGGCGTAGGCGTCCTCGACCTCGCCGGCGACCTCGGCGAGTGATGCAGCGAGCGACCGCGAGGGGGGCGCGGACGATTGGCCGGCCGCGGCGTACCCCGCCGGCCCGTACAACCAGGTCCGCAACTGCCGCTCCTGACTTCGGGCCAGCCGCTGCACCTCCCGGCTGTCGCCGGCCTGGCGCTGGATCAGTGCGAGGGTCTGCAGCACCGAGTCGTGCAGGTGCGCGGCTATCTCGGCGCGCTCCCGCTCCTGGATACGGCCGCGGCGTTCGTCGCCGAGATCCCGGATCAACCGCAGCCACCACGGGATGGTGATGATGGCGACGCCGACCAGTGTCAGCACGACGGCGATCAACGCCGACCGCACCGCAGTGAAGTCGAGCTGACCGAGCGCGAAGACCGACAGTCCCCCGACGACGAGTAGGCAACCGCCGACCAGCCGCCACCACGATCCGGTGGTCGGGCCGACGATGCCCGCAGCCGTGCGGCGCCACCGCGCCCGCCTGCCCTCGTCGGCCTCGCGCCAGATGAAGGCGGCGCCGATCGCGGCCAGTCCGAGCGGTCCGAGGACCCAGGTGAGCACCTCACCGAATCCGAGTGCGGTCGCGACGATCAGCAGTGCAACGCCGACAGCGGCGATGCCGTAGGCCTGCCTGCGCTCGATGGCGCTGGCCGGCCGCGGCGCCTCGTCCGGGGAGCTCGGACCTTGCGGCACGAAGATCCACAGCAGCGCGTACCCGAGCACGCCGGCCCCCGCCATCACCGCCAGCAGGGCAAAGGTGACGCGCACCCACAGCACCGGCACGCGCAGGTGATCGGCGATGCCGCCGGCAACGCCGCCGACAATCGAGCCCTCCTGCCGACGGGTCAGCTTCGGCAACCCGTCGGGAGTGAACCGGCGTGACGGCGGCGGCGCCAGCGCGGCCGCCGCAGCTGCGATGCGCGGGTCCGGAGTCGACCACGGGTCGGCGCCTGGTGCGCCCGTGCCCGGCGGATCAAAGGCGGCATCGGGCGCGCCCGGGTGCGGATTGCCGGCTGCAGGCGGCACTGCTGTGCCGGGTGCGCCTCTGTGTCGTGCAGGGCGTACTGCGCTGTGTCGTTCGCTGGGTCGATCGCTGTGTCGTCAACTGCATCCTGCGCGGCGCCGGCCACCGAGGCTTGCGCGGTGCCGGCGACCGGCGCCTGCGCCGTCCGCTGATCAACGGCGGCGTCATCGGAGACGTGCTCCGCTGCCACCGGGTCCATGTCCGACGGGGTACGACGGCGATGCCGGAACCGCGCGCCGGAATGCGCGCCGGCGTGCGTGCCGTGGGCACCGGAGGTCGATTTCACCCTCTCAGGGTCACACGCAACGCCGGGATTGGGTATCCGGGTTCACCCTGGAAGCCCGAACCAGGGTGATCCCCGATGGTGTGACGGCGGGGTCGCGAGCACGCTGATGGCCATGAGCAACACGCAGCACGATCCCGCCGCCGGTACGGGCGCCACCGGTGGAGAGTGGTGGACCAGGCGCCCCCGCCGTTCGACCAACGATCGCAAGGTCGCCGGCGTGGCAGGCGGTCTCGGCCGCGCGTTCGGCGTCGACCCGGTGCTGATCCGGGTGGGATTCGTCGTCCTGACCGTCACGGGTGGGTTCGGTGGGCTGCTGTACGTCCTTGGCTGGCTGTTCCTGCCCGCCGACGGCGACGAGGTCTCCGCCGCCGAATCGCTGATCGGCCGCGGACGGTCGTCGACACCGCCGGCCCTGGCGGTCGGCCTCGCCATCGTCGCAGCCGTCTCGATTGCGTCCATGTTCTCCTGGGGCCTGCCGTTCTGGCCGCTCGTCATCGGCGCCATCATCGCCATCTCGGTTGCCCGCAAACGACAGCAGGGTTGCTCCGGGCACGGCAAGGTGAACGGTGAAGAGTGGGCGGCCAGGATGACCGAGAAGAGCCAGTCCTGGGGCGAGCAGGCCGAGCAATGGGTCGCCCGCCAACCGTGGTCGGGAACCCCCAACCCCGGGTCCCAGGACGCTGCTTCGCCGTTCGACAAGCCCGCCTTCTGGGATGAGAGGGGCGACACCAGCAGGGTTTCGCTGAAGAAGGACGAGGCACCCACCGGTCCCGCCGGGAGCGCGGTTCCTGACGAACCCCGGGCGCCGCAGCCGCCCGCGTGGGATCCGCTGGGCGTGGCGCCGTTCGCCTGGGATCTGCCGGAACCGACGCCACTGGCCCCGCCGCCTCCGTTGGCGCGGCAGCGCAGCGTCATCGGGCGGGTCACCATGGGTGCAGTGCTGCTCGTCGGCGGTGTGGCCACGGCCGGAGTGTTCGCCGGTTGGTGGCAGCTGAGCTGGGCCGGGGTCTCCGCCACCGCGCTGGCCGTCGTCGCGCTGGGCCTGCTCGTCGGCTCGTTCCGGGGACGCGGGCAGTCGCTGATCGGTCCGGGCATCTTCCTGTCGGTACTGACCCTCGGCCTCACCGTCACCGGGATCAACGGGACGACCGGCTACGGGCAGCAGACCTGGGCGCCGACGAGCGTGGCAGCGGCCACCGCCCAGTCACCGTTCGAGCTCAACGGCGGACAGGGAACGCTGGACCTGTCCAGGCTGACGGTGCCCGCCGGGCAGATCGCGAACATCGACGTCGAGGTCAGGGCCGGGCAGGCGTCGGTGATCGTTCCCGACGACGCGACGGTGAACGCCACCTGCACCGCCAACGCCGGCGAGGTCGACTGCCTCGGAGTCCAGTCCGATGGCCTGCAACAAGAGGTCACCAGCCGGCAGGATGGCTCCTCCGATGAGGGCACGATCAACCTGACAGTGCACGTCGGCGCCGGACAAGCGGAGGTGCGCAATGGCTGAGAACACCACAACCGCAACGGGTACCGGGTCCACTCCGGTCTCGCCGCGCACGCGGATCAGCGTCATCGGCGTGGTCTTCTCGCTGGCGTTCTTCGCGGTGGCGTCGGTCGGTTTCAGCGGCAACCCATGGTGGCTGCTGAACGAGGCCACGAAGTGGGTGATCGCGGGACTGGTAGCGCTGGTGGGGATCAGCCTGCTCGCCTCGGCCCTGCCCGGCCGTCAGCGCAAGAACCGATCCTGAGCGCCCGGCTCCGCAATCGTGCGGGTCCTCTCCCCGCCCGACAGGAACCGCCCGTCACCGCCACTGGTGACGGGCGGTTTCGTGTTGGCGGGCGGTCACCCGGCGATCAAGCATCCCACTGGAATCGCACCCGCTGACCGGGCCTTGCCTGGGCAGCCCGGTCGACGTCGGCATCGCGGACGACTCCGATGACGGGATACCCGCCCGTCACCGGATGATCGGCCAGGAACAGCACGGGCTGCCCGCTCGGTGGCACCTGGATGGCGCCGAGAGTGACACCTTCGCTCTGCAGTTCGCGAGAGTCCTTGCGACGCAGAGCAGGAGCGCCGGCCTGGTCGGTTCCTGGTGCGCGGTCGAACCGGACGCCGACCCGGTTGCTGTGCGGCGAAACGATCCACTCCCCCACCCCGAGGTCGGCAGGGGCCGTGAACCAGTCATCACGCGGACCTGGAATCACCCTGAGCAACAACGGGTCTGACGCATCCGCACCAAGCTGTTCCTGCGGGACAGGCTGTGCCGCTGGACTGGCAGCCGGACCGGGTCGGACGCCGATCCGATCCCCGCGGGCGATCGGTGCGGGACCGACCTTGGACAACGTGTCGGTGCTGCACGACCCGAGCACCGCGGGCACGTCGAAGCCTCCCCGGACCGCGAGATAACTGCGTAGGCCACGTTTCGGCGTGCCCAACTTGACGACCTGCCCGTCCCGAAGGTCCACCGGGCCGCGGGTGTCGGCGGGGTCACCGTCCACCGTCAGCGCGACGGGTGCGCCGCCGAGCGCCACCACGACGTCGCCGTGCGCGCGCACCGACAGGCCGCCCAGCACACATTCGATCGCCGCGGAACCGGAGTCGTTGCCCAGCAACGCATTCACGGCCAGGTACGACGAACGGTCGGCGGCCCCCGATCTCCCGACACCCATTGCCGCCAGGCCAACCCGGCCCAGGTCCTGGAACAGGCTCAACGGTCCGGTGCGCAAGACTTCCAGGTAGCTGCCGTGCTCGCTCGTACCGTCACTGCGCGTCTCGTCACTGCCCGTCTCGTCACTGCGCGTCTCGTCACTGCGCGTCTCGTCACGGCTCGTCACGTCACCGCCCACCTGAACTTCGTCCACTCCGCCACCGCCACCGCATCTCCATCGGTCAGCCGTCACCGCTCAGCTCGACGAACCTGACCAGGGTTCCCGGCCGGATCAGGGCCGGCGGATCCCGGTCGACGTCCCACAACGTCACCGCGGTGGTCCCGATCAATTGCCACCCGCCGGGTGACTCCGCTGGGTAGACCGCGCTGTACTCGCCGGCCAGCGCGACCGACCCCGCAGGCACTGCGGTCCTGGACTCGGACCGTCGCGGAACCTGCAGGTCCGGCGTCCCGCCGATCAGGTACGCGAACCCGGGGGCGAACCCGCCGAACGCCGCGCGCCACGGCGTCCCGGTGTGCCGAGCGATCACCTCGCTGGTCGAGAGGCCATTGGCTGCAGCAACTTCCGCGAGGTCGGGGCCGTCATACCGGACCGGAATCTCGACCTCCTCGGAATCGAGTGTCCCGGTGTCGGCCGCGTCGGCGGAGCCGGCGATGCCGATGACGCACGCGCGCAGGGCCGCCAGGTCCGTGCCTGCCGCCACCTCGATCAGAACCGTGCGCGCGGCGGGGACCAGCTCGATCACCGCGGCGGAACATTCCGCGTCCGCGCGGAGCGCCGCGGTCAGCGCCAGCACTTCTCCGACGTCCTGTACCTCCGCCAGCAACGCCCGCTCGCCGCAGGGCAGCACGGTGACGTTCACGATGGCTGGACGTGTGGGTCGGTCATACGAAGGGCCTGATCCGAACGCCCGCCTCACGCAACGCGCGGTTCACGGCGGCCGCCATCTGCACGGCTCCGGGGCTGTCCCCGTGCACGCAAATGCTCTCGGCCCGCACCGCCACCACCGAGCCGTCGATCGCGACAACCGTTCCCTGCACCATCATCTGGACTGCCCGGGCGGCGACCGCGACCGGATCCGACAACACCGCGCCGCCACCGGAGCGCGGCGCCAGCGTCCCGGCCGGGGTGTACGCCCGGTCGGCGAAGGCCTCCGGCACCGCCCGCAGTCCCTGGGCGCCGGCAATCTCGAGCAGCGCCGAGCCCGGCAGACCCAGGACGGGCAACGTCGGATCGACCGACCGGACCGCGTCCACCACCGCAGCCGCCTGCGCCTCGTGTTCGACGGTGGCGTTGTGCAGAGCACCGTGCGGCTTGACGTACCTGACCGAGGTGCCGCAGGCCCGGGCAATCGCCTGCAGCGCGCCGATCTGGTAGATGACGTCCGCGATCAGCTCGTCAGGAGCGACGTCGATGAACCGGCGGCCGAAGCCGGCGAGGTCCCGGTATCCGACCTGCGCGCCGACGACAACGCCTTCCTTCGCGGCCAGTTCGCAGGTGCGCCGCAAAGTGACCGGGTCACCGGCGTGGAACCCGCAGGCGACGTTGGCGCTGGTGACGTAGGGCAGCACGGCCGCGTCGTCGCCGAGCACCCACCGCCCGAATGACTCCCCGACATCGCAGTTCACGTCGACGCTGGTCATCGGCATCTCCCTCCATCGGTCACTTCACGACGCATCACGGCAGTGTCGAGATGATGCCGCGTGCGACGAGACGGTCGTATCCGGCCCCCCCGGGTGACATCCCGCTACCGGCGTCCGGCGGCATCCCGTCGGTCGTGGCGTCGGTCAAGGCGTCGGTCAACCAGCCCAGTGCCAGCGACTGCACGGCGTTGATGTTCGGCTGCCGCGGGGCGCCGCACGTGCGCCGCTCCAGCCGGTTGACCGAGCCACCGAAGATGTCCGCGTGTGACCCAGCGGTGATCAGTGCGCCGAGAAAGCTGCGGCCGGCGAGTTCGCTCAGCACCGTCCTGGTACCGGACTGCCGGGCGTTGCAGGACGACGGCGGGGCAGCCAGCACCCGGATCGGCACGGCGGTTCTTGCCAGCACGCGCAACGCTTTCGACATCGTGTCGCCGACGATCGACCGCACCGGATCGGCGAGCACCACGCAGCGGAGGTCGACCGGGGCAGGGTCCCCGACCGGCGCGCCCGGGTCACCGGTCAATCGGCTGGCAATGGTCAACGCTGCCTCGCCACCCGCCGAATGACCGATGATGGCAAGGCGGGTCGGCAGGGCGACCCCGAGCCGGCCGGTCCCGTCCAGTGCTGCCGCGAAGCTCCGGCGCAGCGCACCCGCCGGATCGTCGATGCCGAGGAACAGGTCACCGACCGCTGCCAGGAAACGGTGGTTGGGGAGCAGATTCTGCACCGTGCAGCCGAGGACATCGAACTTGGGAAGCGTCGGCGCGAACACCACGAAGCCCGCCGCTGCGACGAGCGCGGCGAACTCCCGCCAGTCGTTCCTGCTCTCGGCGAATCCGTGCTGCAGATAGACGAGGCCGCGGACCGGTCCGCCGTCCGGGAGGTACCAGTCGGTCGGCAACTGCAGCGTCCGGAAGGCGCAGGGCACGGCGGTCCTGGCCGTCACCATCACCTTCGATCGCCCCGACCGGCGTCCCCTGCGAGAAGCACCAGCGATTCCGGTGCGGTCCGCCGGATCGCAGGACGAGCCAGCAGCAACCCGGCCACCGCCATCACGGTGGCGACCAGTGCGGTGACGCCCAACGCCTTTCCGGTGGCCGGGTTTCCGATGCCGGCGAGCGAGGCAGTGACGGCACCGAGCGCGAACTGGGTCAGCCCCAGCAGCGCTGACGCCGAGCCCGCGATTCCGCGGTGCCGGTCCATCGCCAGTGCCGACGCGTGCGGCAGCGCGAACCCGACGGCGGACACCATCACGAACAGGGACAGCAACACCATCACAAGACCCCAGCCGGTCAGCACGGTGGCGGTGAGCAGAACGGCACCGACGAGCGCCTGACCGACGCCCCAGCACAGTAGGAACCAGGACGTCTTCCAGCGCAACAGGATCCGGCCGACCACCGTCGCCAGCACGATGCCGATCGCGTTCAGCGCGAAGCAGGCGCTGAACCATTGCGGGGACACGCCGAAGCCGTCCTGCAGCAGGAACGGCGACGCGGAGATGTAGCCGAACATCGCGGCCGTGACGAGGCACCCGGCGAGCACGCAGCCGACATAACCCGGGTCGCGGAGCAGCGCCGAGAAGGCCCGCAGTGTTCCGCCGAACCCGCCGACGGTGCGCCTGTGCGGCGGCAGGGTTTCTCTGAGCACGACCGCCGCCAGCACGAACAGCACTGCACCCACCCCGGCGAGCACCCAGAAGACCGTCCGCCAGGTGCCGACCCGCAGCACCTGGCCGCCGATCACCGGCGCCAGGATCGGGGCCAGCCCGTTGATCGTCGCAATCGCCGAGAAGTACGCCGCCGCAGCCTTTCCGGCGAACATGTCGGCAACGACGGCCCGTCCGACGACGATGCCGGCCGCGCCGGCGGCGCCCTGAACCAGCCGCACGGCGATCAACACCGTCATGGACGTGCTGACAGCGCAGATCGCCGACGCCGCCACGAAGATCGCCACCCCGATCAACAGCGGCATCCGCCGGCCGAACCGGTCGGACAGCGGGCCGGTGATCAGCTGGCCGACGGCCAACCCGACAATGCAGGCCGACAACGTCAACTGCGCGGCCGCCGTCGTCGACGACAGATCTCTGGGCAACTCCGGCAGCGCCGGCAGATACATGTCCAGGCACAACGGGCCGAACCCGGACAACGCGCCCAGGGTGATGACGAGCCAGAGCGCGCTTGGCCCGGCAGCTTTGCGCCCAGGTCCTCGCCCGGCAGCACTTCGCCCGGCGTTTTCCGGCACGGCGTCCGCCGGCACAGAGTTTTCAGGCACAACGTTTTCCGGCACACCCTCAGCGCAGGCAACGGCCGGTGGATCGGCGGACGCGCCGGCGGACGGCTCCGTCACTCCCATTCGATGGTGCCCGGCGGCTTGCTGGTGATGTCCAGCACCACCCGGTTCACCTCCGGCACCTCACCGGTGATCCGATTGGAGATCTTGGCCAAGAGGTCGTACGGCAGCCGCGACCAGTCGGCCGTCATCGCGTCCTCGCTGGACACCGGCCGCAGCACAATCGGGTGCCCGTAGGTGCGGCCATCACCCTGCACGCCAACGGATCTCACGTCGGCAAGCAGCACGACCGGACACTGCCAGATCTGCGCGTCGACGCCGGCCGCGGTCATCTCCTGCCGGACGATCGCATCCGCCGCGCGCAGCACCTCCAGGCGCTGCGCGGAGACCTCGCCGATGATCCGGATGCCGAGGCCCGGGCCCGGGAACGGGTGCCGTTGCACGATGGCCGCCGGCAACCCCAGTTCGGCTCCCAGCAGCCGCACCTCGTCCTTGAACAGGGTGCGCAGCGGCTCCACCAGTTCGAATTTGAGATCCTCGGGCAGGCCGCCCACGTTGTGGTGCGACTTGATCGTCGCGGTGCCGGTGCCGCCACCGGATTCGACGACATCCGGATAGAGCGTGCCCTGCACCAGGAACCGGATGCCACCGGATTCGGCGCTGATGTCGGCTGCCGCCTGCTCGAAGACGCGGATGAACTCGCGGCCGATGATCTTGCGCTTGGTCTCCGGGTCGCTCACCCCGGCCAGCGCACCGAGGAACCGCTCGGAGGCGTCGACCGTCACCAGATTGATGCCCGTGGCGGCCACGTAGTCGCGCTCCACCTGTTCGCGCTCGCCGGCCCGGAGCAGCCCGTGGTCGACGAAGACACACGTCAGCTGGTCACCCACCGCCCTGTGCACCAGCGCCGCCGCCACCGCCGAGTCGACACCGCCGGACAGCCCGCAGATCACCTTCTCGCCGCCGACGACGGTGCGGATGGCCTCGATCTGCTCGTGCAGGATCTCCGCCGGTGTCCAGTCGGGTTTGATCCCGGCGACGTCGTGCAGGAACCGGCGCAGCACCTCCTGGCCGAACTCCGAATGCACCACCTCCGGGTGGTACTGGACGCCGGCGAGGCGGCGCCCGACGTTCTCGAAGGCGGCGATCGGGGTGTCTGCGGTGGTGGCGGTGACCGCGAACCCGTCGGGGGCCTGCGAGACGGCGTCGCCGTGGCTCATCCACACGCCCAGCCGCTGGGGCATGTCGTGCAGCAGGGCTGCCTCCGGATCGGTCACGGTCAGCTCGGTGGCGCCATACTCGCGCCGGCCGGTGCGATCCACGCTGCCACCGAGCGCCTGCGCCATCGCCTGGAAGCCGTAACAGATCCCGAACACCGGGATGTCGGACTCGAACAGCGCCGGGTCGATCCGCGGCGCCCCCTCCGCGTACACGCTGGCCGGGCCGCCGGACAGGATGACGGCCGCAGGCTCGCGAGCGGCGATCTCGGCGGTGGTGATGCTGGACGGAACGATCTCGGAGTAGACGCTGGCCTCGCGGACCCGGCGGGCGATCAGCTGGGCGTACTGGGCCCCGAAGTCCACGACGAGCACAGGGTGGGCCTGGGCGTCCTGGGCCGGTTCGGCCGCGGAATTGCCGGCGCCGGAACCGGCGGGGCGGGCATCCGTCGGGCTGGTGTCGGCGTGGCTGGGATCTGTCGGGCTGGATCGGCGGGCTGGGATCTGTCGGGCGGGCGTCCGTCGGACTGCTGTCGGCGGGGCTGGGCAGGGCGTCGCTCCGCACGATGGCCGCCTTTCGTCTTGGGCCGGCGCGGCCGGGTTGCGCGCCGCTCGTTCACCGGATCGGGCCCGGCACGGACCGGTTCGCCCGGTCGATCCTGGCGTCGCGGAGTCTATCCGGGGCGTGCGGCGTTCCTTGCAGTTCGGTGGGCTCGCTCGTCCGGACCCTCCAGCTGCTTCAGAGCAGGTTCCAATGGCCGATGCACGCGGGTGATCACCGTTTCGGTCCGTGTGCGGTCGTCTGGTGACACCAGAGCTTCCCGAGCGTTGATCACCCGCAGACCGGACGCACCCGAGGACCGGGACTCCACACGGCATCGCCACGATCGAGAACGCTGGCCAGGAGCGCCACGGGGTACTGCTCGTTGGTCACCCGGCCGCGCGGGCGCCGGATCGACGGAAGTTCGGCGCCGCCCACCGCGTTGCCCTGACGCAGACACATCAACACTCGGACCGCCGAAGAACAGAACCAAGGAGCAGCATCATGCGAGGAACAGTCCTGTACGCCCCAGGTGACGTCCGCGTCGAGGACCGCCCGGACCCGACGATCGAGAAGCCCACCGACGCCGTCATCCGCGTTTCTGCGGCCTGCGTGTGCGGTTCGGACCTGTGGCCCTACCGCGGGATCCAGGACGTGGGCGAGCCACGCCCCATGGGTCACGAGTACGTCGGCATCGTCGAGGAGGTCGGTAGCGACGTCCGCAGCGTGAAACCGGGTCAGTTCGTCGTCGGCTCATTCCTGGCCTCGGACAACACCTGCGAGATCTGCCGCTCGGGTTATCAGAGCTTCTGCGTCCACCGCGAGCCGGCCACCCCCACCGGTGCGCAGGCGCAGTACGCCCGCATCCCACTGGCCGACGGCACGCTCGTCGCAACTCCAGAGCAGCCTGCTGACGACCTGGTGCCGAGCCTGCTGGCCGCCTCCGACGTGTTGGGCACCGGGTGGTTCGCCGCCGTCGCGGCAGCGGTCGGGCCCGGCAAGACCGTGGCCGTGGTCGGTGACGGCGCCGTCGGGCTGCTCGGCATGCTGGCGGCGCAGCAACTCGGCGCAGAGCGGATCATCGCGATGAGCCGGCACGACGTTCGGCAGGCGCTGGCCAAGGAATTCGGCGCCACCGACATCGTCACCGAGCGCGGTGACGAGGGTGTGGCTCGGATCAAGGAGCTCACCGGGGGGCTCGGCGCGCACTCCGTCATCGAGGCGGTGGGCACCCAGGAGTCGATGTTGCAGGCCATCCGGTCCGCTCGCGCCGGCGGCCACGTCGGCTACGTCGGTGTCAGCCACGGCGTGAACCTTCCAGGGGAGGTGCTGTTCCGTTCCGGTGTGCACCTGCACGGCGGTCCGGCCCCGGTTCGTCAGTACCTGCCGGATCTGATCGACCGCATCTGGAGCAGGACGATCGACCCCGGCAAGGTCTTCGACCTCGAACTGCCGCTGGAGCAGACGCCAGACGCCTATCGGGCGATGGACGAGCGCCGCGCGACCAAGGTCCTGCTGCGGCCCTGACCTGTCGTGCGCCGGGAACATCGAGCCGGCCGCAACGAAACCCGGTGATCAGGGACGGCGGCAGGGGTGACCCCGCCGCCGTCCCTTAATCTCGGCCGGTGACCGTGCTGATCGACCCGCCGCGGTGGCCGGCGCACGACCGGGTGTGGTCCCATTTGGTCAGCGACGCCTCGTATGCGGAGTTGCACGCGTTCGCCGCCGAGAACGGCATCCCGGGGCGGGGTTTCGACCACGACCACTACGACGTACCGGGTGAGCGCTACCAGCAGTTGATCGACGCCGGTGCGCTGCCGGTCGACTCGCGCGAGCTGATCCGCCGGTTGCGGGCGGCCGGCCTACGCCGGCCGAAGCGCGATCGGCGCTGAGCCATCGGGGTGTCCCGCTGGATCCGCAACGGATCCGCAACGGATCCGAGGTCCGCACCGGGGACCAGTCGGCGACATCGTGAACCACCGGGCGGCCGACGGGGTGCGTCGGCCTGCGGGCTCCCCTGGGGGTCATCATGGTCAGGTGACGATCACGTCCCCGACGCAGCGCAGCGACACCGACGTGCCGCTGCGGTCCCTGCTGTGGAACGGCAAGGGCGTCATCGACACCGACCTGCCCGCGGAGCGGATCGCTGCCGTCCTCGCCGACGACCCGCAGGCCAAGGCATGGTGGTTCCTGCCCAGGGAGCCCGCCGCCATCGGGGGCACGGCGGACCTGCTGGGACTGGACCGACTCGCTGTGGACGACGTGCTCGGCGCCCGCGAGTCGCCGAAGGTCGACAGCATCGGCAGCACCGTCATCATCGTCAGCGGGGCCATCCGGTTCGACCCGGAGACCGCGGAGTTGGCGATCGACCGGGTCTCCATCCTGGCCACGGAACGGGTGCTCGTCGTCATCGCCGAGGACGGTGAGTCGGCACGGCTCGCCCCTGCGCTGATGGACTGCGCCGGCCGGATGCGCGCCGACGGCATCGGTGCGGGCATGCACATCGTGCTGGAAGAGGTGGTGCAGACGTACTCGGCGGCGGTCGAGGACATGGAGGAGGCCACCGACGCGCTCACCTCGCAACTGTTCGACGACAAGCCGATGGGCCGGGCGGAGCAACTCCAGGCCTTCCGGATGCGGCAGGCGATAGGCCGGCTCCGCAAACTGGTCGCCCCCATGACGGAGGTCACCGCCACGCTGGCCAGTGCCGCAGCCAGGCAGGGCAACGAACAGGCGGATGACGCCCTCTCCGCGCTGCTGACGACGACCACCCGCAGGCGGTTCGCCGACGTCGCCGATCACGCCCGGCACGCCGCCGAGGGCACGACCGGACTGCGTGAACTGCTGACCTCGGCCTTCGAGACGAACCTGGCCCTGTCCGACGTCCACCTGAACATGATCATGAAGAAGCTGTCCGCCTGGGCGGCGATCATCGCGGTGCCAACGCTGATCACCGGCTTCTTCGGGATGAACGTCCCTTACCCGGGTTTCGGGCGGGGCGAGGGCTTCGCGATCGGCCTGGTGATCATGGTGTCAGCGGTCGTCACCCTGTACGTGTTGTTCCGCCGCAGCGACTGGCTCTGACCTCGCGCCTGCGATCGCGCGCCGAGGCAATCGAGGTCCAGCGCCCGCCTGCGGGGCGGCGTCCCCCTGCACCCTTGATCAACGCTTCGGAAGAATCTGTGTCACCCCACGACGAGAAATGTTCCAGGACGTTGATCACCCCGGGGGTGTCCGGGTCAGGCGTGGACGCTGAGGCCGACCTTCTGGAAGCCCTTGAGATCGGAGTACCCGGACTTCGCCATGGCCCGGCGGAGCGCGCCGAACAGGTTGGTCCGGCCGTCGGCCCCCAGCGCGGGACCGGTCAGCAACTGCTTCAGCGGTACGTCCGCCGGTCCGCACGGGGCGGCAAAACCCCTGGGCAACACCGGATGTGCCGCGGTGGACGGCCAGTACCAGCCGGCCGCCGGCGCCTCGGCCGCCCACGCGAGTGGCTCCCCCAGCATGACCGCGTCCGCCCCGCAGGCGATCGCCTTGGCAATGTCGGCGCTCGAGTCGATGCCGCCCGCGGCAACGACATGCACGTAACGGCCACCGGTCTCGTCGAGATATGCCCGGCGTGCGGCGGCGGCGTCGGCGATGGCGGTGGCCATCGGGACGGCGATGCCGAGCACGTCATCAGTGGTGGCGGTCGAGCCGTGGCCGGTGCCGACGATGACGCCGGCCGCCCCGGTGCGCATCAGGTGCGTTGCGGTCTGGTAGTTAGAGCAGCCGCCGACGATGACCGGCACGTCGAGGTCGGCGATGAAGGACTTGAGGTTCAGCGCGGCGCCGTCGGCCTGCACGTGTTCGGCGGACACGATGGTGCCCTGGATGATCAGCATCTCCACTCCGGCGGCGATTGCCGGCCCGGCCAGGGTCGAGGCGTTCTGCGGTGACAGCCTCACCGCAACGGTTCCGCCGCCGTCCCGCAGCGTGCGGATGGCCTCCGACAGCAGGTCCACCGAGACAGGCGCCTGGTAGACGCGCTGCAACTCGGCGATCAATTCGTCGGGATCATCTGCGCGTGCACCCTTGTCGATCAGGGTGTCGATCTCGCGCTGCGGATCGGCGTAACGGGCCCAGAGCCCTTCGCCGTCGAGCACCCCCAGCCCCCCGAGCGCCGACACCGCCGACGCCACGGCCGGTGAGACGACGGCATCGGACGGCTGGGTGATGAGCGGGATCTCGAACCGGTAGGCGTCGATCTGCCAGGCGGTGGAGATGTCCGATGACGACCGGGTCCGCCGGGAAGGCACGATCGTCACGTCGTCCAGGTCGTACGCCGAACGGGCCGTACGCCCCATGCCGATCTCGACCTCTGGCACCGAAGCTCCTCGCCGTTGCGCGTCCGACCGGGCAGAGCCGCCGCGGCCTGGTGTCGCGTTGAAGGGTAGGCGAACCGGGCGGCCCGCTCCTACCGCGTCCGGGCGCGCGCGGGTCGAACAGTGCCATCCAACCCGGGCCGCCGAACGGTGTTGATCATGCAGCTCAGCAGACTTCGGCCGGCGTGTCGTCGGCGTGTCGCGCGCTGAGCTGCATGATCAACGCGGGATCAGCGCGGCCGAAGCGCGGGACCAGCGCGGGACCAGCGCGGGTCAGTGCGGAATCAGCGCGGGCGCGCGGTCGGGCGGCCCTCGACCGGCCGCTCAGCGATCGATGTAGTTCGGTGCCTCTGAGGTGATCGAGATGTCGTGCGGGTGGGATTCGCGCAGGCCGGCCGAGGTGATCCGGATCAGCTTGGCGTCCTTGAGTTGCTCGATGGTGGCCGAACCGGTGTAGCCCATCGCCGCCCGCAGGCCTCCCACGAGCTGGTGCGCGACATCGGAGAGCCGGCCGCGGAAAGGCACCCGGCCCTCGATCCCCTCGGGCACCAACTTGTCGTCGGACAGCACGTCGTCCTGCGAGTACCGGTCCTTGGAGTACGAACGGGCCTCGCCGCGCGACTGCATCGCGCCCAGCGACCCCATTCCCCGGTACGCCTTGTACTGCTTGCCGGCCACGAAGATCAGCTCACCGGGAGATTCGGCCACGCCGGCCAGCAGGGAGCCGAGCATGACGGTGTCGGCGCCGACGGCGATCGCCTTGGCGATGTCGCCGGAATACTGCAGACCGCCGTCTCCGATCACCGGCACCCCGGCCGGTCGGCAGGCCTTGGACGCCTCGTAGATGGCCGTCACCTGCGGGACGCCGATCCCGGTGACAACCCTGGTGGTGCAGATGGATCCGGGTCCGACCCCGACCTTGACCCCGTCGGCGCCGGCGTCGACGAGGGCCTGCGCGCCGGCCCTGGTCGCGACATTGCCGCCGACGATGTCGACCCGCGAACCCACGTCCGCCCGCAACCGGGCGACCATCTCGACGACGCGCATGGAATGCCCGTGGGCGGTGTCCACCATGATCACGTCGATGCCGGCGTCGACCAGGGCCATCGCCCGCTTGTACGACTCCTCACCGACGCCCACCGCGGCCCCGCACAGCAGCCGGCCGTCGGCATCCTTGGTGGCGTTCGGGTACTGCTCGGTCTTCACGAAGTCCTTGACGGTGATCAGGCCCCGCAGCTTCCCGTCGCCGTCCACCAGCGGCAGCTTCTCGATCTTGTGCTTGCGGAGCAGGCCCAGCGCTGCCTCGGCACTGACCCCCACCGGGGCCGTGACCAGCGGCATCGGCGTCATCACCTCGCGCACCGGGCGACTCAGGTCGACCTCGAAGCGCATGTCGCGGTTGGTGATGATGCCGACCAACCGGCCGTCGTTGTCGGTGACCGGGACCCCGGAGATCCGGAACTTGGCACACAGGTCGTCGGCCTCGCGCAGGGTGGCGTCCGGCCGGCAGGTGACCGGGTCCGTCACCATCCCTGCCTCGGATCGCTTGACGATCTCCACCTGCGCGGCCTGGTCCTCGATCGAGAGATTCCGGTGCAGGACACCGATCCCACCCTCCCGCGCCATCGAGATGGCCATCCGGGACTCGGTGACGGTGTCCATCGCACTGGACAGCAGCGGCACCCGAAGCCGGATGTTGCGGGACAGCCAAGTGCTGGTGTCGGCCTCGCTCGGCACCAGATCGGAGGCGTCGGGCAACAGCAGCACGTCGTCGTAGGTCAGTCCGACGGTGGCGAACTTGTCGTCGCGAATGGCGCTCCTGGCCCCTTCGAAAGGATCGGACACCACCGCGCCACCGAGTGCGGGAACCGAGAGATCTGACTCTGTGACCGACATGACCGACCTTCCGCTGACGCCCCGACCGGGTGAGCCGGGCGATGGTCCGGCGATTGCGCGTGCTGCCATCGTAGGCGAGGCTCCGGCCACGTCGGGCCGGGCGCGACCGGCGTCGTAGCACTGCTGCCCGGCGGCGAGGAATCACCGCAGGCTCAGTGACGAGGAAGCGTTGCAGCACGGCGGCCGCGACGCTGCTGCCCGGGTCAGGTGGCCGGCGTCTCCGCGTCGCTCACCGACTGGGCCGACACCGACTGGGCCGACACCGACTGGGCCGAAACCGACTGGGCCGAAACCGACTGGGCCGAAACCGACTGGGCCGAAACCGACTGCCGTAACCGACACCTGCTGGTCGGACGCGGTGGCGTCGGTCGCCCCGGTTCCGGCGGTGTCGGTCGTGGTCTGCGGGCCGATCTCGGTCGTCGTCGGCGCTGGTGCCGGGGCGGGGGCGGGCGGGGCCGCGGACGTCGTGGTGTCCGGCGAGGTCGACCCGGTGTTCGGGTCGACAGGCGACGGCGGCGGCGGGGTCAAGGTGGGCGAGGTCGACGGCGCAGCAACGGGATCGACCACGGGTGGCGGTTCGGCGGCCCCCGGCACGGCCGACGTGCTCGGCGGGGCGGCAGGGACGGACGGCTGTGGCGCGGGAGGACCGATGACCGCGGGACCGGCAACACTGCTCGGTGCGGCGACGGCCGGGGCTGGCGGCGATACAACGCCCTGGTCGCCGGCGGCCGGCGGCACCGGCCCGTCGGCGACCAAGGCTGGGCCGGACTGATCTTCGGCTGCTGCCGGCAAACCCGACTGCGGAGCCCCTGCCGCCGGCGCGGCGGTCGGTGACGCGGCCGCCGGTGTCGTAGCTGCGGCCCGCTGTGACGTCGGCGCCGGTGCGCCGGTTCGCCCGGCGGCCAGGAACGACGAGGGAGCAACGGCGGGCGGCTGGCCGGCCGGCTCACCGGCGAGCAACTCGGGGGCCAGCGATGTGCTGGATACCCCCTGCGGTGCAGCAACTCTCCACATCGAGTCGACCTGATCGGCCATGTCGTCACGGCCGTCACCCTCGTCCACCTTGCCCAGTTCCATCGCCGCCCGGAGCAACGCCAGCTGCGCCTCCTGGGTGCGACCGGTGGCCAGCGCGGCCTGTGCCTGCTGCAACGCCACCTGGACGTTCTGCCGCGACGTCACGGACTTCGCGTGATCGGGCCACAGCACCTGGGTGACCGCCCACAGGGCGCTGTCCGGTTCGGCGTGCCGGGAGCCCACCGTCGCCGAACCCACCAGCAGGGCCGCGATGGCCGCCGCCACTGCCAGCACCGCTCGCACCGACCTCTGACCGGAACCGACGGTGTCGGGCGCGCCGCCGATCGCGCCGTGTACGTCCGGGACCGGAGGCAACGGAACAGCCGTGAGTTCCTGGCGCCAGGTGCGGAACAGGTCCATCAACGGATCACCGGAGCCCGGCGGGACCCGTCCGCCCGGGGATGTGACGTGCCCGCTTCGAGCGGCACCGGCGGCGGACTGCTCGGCGATGCGGTCGACCTCGGCGTCGTCGGCGAACACTGCGTCCAGGTCGACCAACGGCGAACCGGGATCGACCCGGCGGTAACCGGATCGGGAGGCCATCACACCAGCTGTTCGGTCAACACCGCGTCGGCGGCCAGCAGGTGGCGCAGCTTTGCGAGCGCCCGATGCTGGGCGACCCGAACAGAACCCGCGGTCATCCCCAACGCTTCGGCGGTGTCCTCGGCACTGAGTCCGACGACCACACGCAGCCGGAGGATCTCCTGCTGGGCTTCGGGCAGGGCGCCGAGAAGATCGTCGACGACGCCGGCCGTGGCAAGTGCCACCGCATTCTGCTCGGGACCGCGATCGGTCGACACCGAATCGGGCACCTCGGCCATCGGCATCGAGCGCGAGCGGGAAGCGACCCGGTGAGCATCGGCGACCTTGTGTGCGCAGATGCCGTAGACGAAGGCCAGGAAGGGCTTGCCCTCGCGCCGGAAGGTGGGCAACGCCGTGAAGACAGCCATGCACACCTCCTGGGCGACGTCATCTGCGGACGACAATGAGCGGTGGCCTGCGGACATACGGGACCGGCAGTAGCGAACGACCACGGGATGGATGAGACCGAGCACCTTGTCCAACGCGGCAGCATCACCGTTGACGGCTCGGTCGACCAGGTCGTCCAGGTCACTCGAGTCGGCGGCATCCCGTGACTGCTTCATCGCGCTCGGCGGCTCCCCCGTTACATGCCGTGGCAGGCCGGACACAGACGTTCCCGGCGACGTCACGCGATCGCAATCGGCTGACCGCCGGGTCCACGAGTGACCAGGCGGCGCGGCCGTGACCGCCCGCCCATCGTAGAGCTCCCACGGGCCGCCGCCTCCGCACGACGGGAGGCACAGGAGGATCAATTGTCGATTCGACGACTACAGGGCCGCCCCGAGCTCGGCGCGCACAGATGGATGAAGCCAACCGTGGCCCGATCTGGTCCACCGAACCCCGATGGAGGCCGATCGGCGCCGCCGTCGACGACACCGTCGAGGTACACCCGTGCACGGCCGCGGCCCGCGCCGAAGCCGGACCGACAGCTCAGGCGACGAAGCCGCGCCGGAATCCCAGCGCGACAGCCTGCGCCCGATCCCGCGCCCCCAGCTTGCGGAACAACCTGCGCGCGTGCGTCTTCACGGTGTCCTCCGACAGGAACAGTTCACGGCCGATCTCGCCGTTGGACTGGCCCTGGCTCATCCCCCGCAGCACCTGCATCTCGCGTTCGGTCAACGGCGCCTCGCCGTCCATCGAGTCCCGAAGCGCGGGCAGCCGGGGTGTGGTGAGAGTGTCCGCCAGCGCCGCCACGATCTCCGGCTGGGTGGCGTCCCAGCGCAGGAAACCCCTTGCCCCGCAGGCGATTGCCGCGGCAATCGAGGCGGTGTCGTCCGGCGAGCCGAAGACGATGACGACGGCGGCGGGATGGATCGCCAGCAGCCGCCGGGTCGCCTCGATTCCGCTGGTCAACGCTCGCTGCGTGCCGATCAGGACGACGTCGGCGGCTTGCCGGCCGTACCTGGCCAGCAGCTCGTCCCCGCTCGCGACGCAGTCGATCCCCTCGACCGACGGCACCGCTCCCATCACCCTTGTCAGACCATCACGAGCGCTGCGGCGCTCGTCGCAAATCAACACGCTTGTCACGTGACTCCCCCTGCGGACGGTGTGGACGGTAACTGCACTGCTACGCCTGCCCGGATGCTGAACCCCTGAGCGCCGGTCAGGCGACGATACGGTCCCCCTAATGGGGGAAAACTCGGACTGCGGGTGACGGACGAACCGGTCACTGCGGAGAGTAGCGGCTTCCTCACGAACAGACGCGATCGGGGCTGGCTCCATCGGCGCGTCGCTTCCCGACCCGCCGGAGCTCCGCACACCCGGTCGGTGAACTGCCCGGCTCGGCGCGGGCGGCCGATAACACCCCGATCAAGATCGACTAAATCCATGATCCAGGTCTTGTCGGCGACCCCCACGGGCTCTACTGTCTGGAGATCAACAACGCCGGGATCAGCGCGGATCCGGCCTGAACGCGGGAGTTCGACGGGTGCGGAGGCGGTCATCAGACCGTCGCCTCGCGCCTGGAAAGCAACCCGCGACACCGACCGCGTGCCGATCCCCGGCGTGGTCGGCACGACGTGGACGAGACCGGTGACGGCCCGTCCTCGGCAGCACTGTTCTGCACGGCCGTGAAGGCCGTCGCGCAGGTCGGACGTAGAGATCGTCGCCGGACGATCGTCGCGTCCGCCGTGACGTCTACAGAGGGGATCGACGTGGCTGATACCAGGCGCCTGCCCGGACCGAATGCCGACCTGTGGGATTGGCAATTGCATGCGGCGTGCCGTGGAATGGCCAGCTCGTACTTCTTCCACCCCGAAGGTGAACGCGGACCGGCGCGGGCGCGGCGCGAGGCGCAGGCAAAAGCGGTGTGCTTCGAGTGCCCGGCCATGGTGGCCTGCCGGGCCCACGCCCTGCAGGTGCACGAGCCGTACGGCATCTGGGGTGGGCTTTCCGAGGGCGAGCGGGCGCAGATGCTCGCACTGTCCGTCGCACACTGACGCTGCGCCGACCAGCACCCCGGGGCGCTGGTCGTGCCGGTTCTGAGCTGAGCGCTCCCGCTCTCCGGCACCACCCGTCGGAGCGCCACACGTAGGAGTGCCGCGGGTCGGAGCACCACCCGTCGGAGCAAGCCTCCATCGTCCGGACGGCCGCAGCAGGCTACCGGGAATCCGCGAAGGGACCATCGGGCGGCCGGCCATCACACGATGGTAGTGCGCCGATGGGCCTTTCGCGCACCAATGGATGAAGCCGATCGGTGCCGACAGTCACCGCTTCATCCGATCGCCTCGAGCGCGCCGACGGATGACCGTTTCCGCCGCGACACCCGCAGCCGTACGCCATCGTCGGCCCGTTGTCGTTCTCGTTGCCTTCGTCGTCATCGTCGTCGTCGTCGTTCCGGCGCGGGTGCGGGTGCGGGTGCGGGTGCGGGTGCGGGTGCGGGTGCGACGACAGTGGGCGGGCCCCGTAGGGAACCCGCCCACTGGACGACGACGACACCGGCGACCGACGATCAGCCGGTTTCGCTCCCGCACATCAACCGGCAGCGTCCAAACCGGCAGCGTCCAAACCGGCAGCGATCAGTGCTGGTGGCCGTGGTGGCCGCCGCCGTTCACTTCCAGTTCTTCTTCCTTGATGTCCACCACGGTGGTCTCGGTCGTCAATACCATCCCCGCGATCGACGCGGCGTTGGACACCGCAGACTTGGTGACCTTGACCGGGTCGATGATGCCGGACTTCACCATGTCGACGTACTCACCGGTGTTGGCGTCGTAGCCCTGACCGACCGGCAGCGCGGCGATCTTGGAGACCACCACCGCGCCCTCTTCGCCGCCGTTCGCGGCGATCCAGAACGCCGGCGAGGACAGTGCCCGCCGGACAATTCCGACGCCGACAGCCTCGTCACCGCTGAGTTCGGACTCCAGGTCGGCAAGCTTCGCCGATGCGTGCACGAGCGCAGAGCCGCCGCCGGCGATGATGCCCTCGGCGACCGCGGCCTTGGTGGCGTGCACGGCGTCCTCGATGCGGTGCTTGCGCTCCTTGGCCTCGATCTCGGTGGCGGCGCCGACCTTGATCACCGCAACGCCGCCCGCCAACTTGGCCAGCCGCTCCTGCAGCTTCTCCCGGTCCCAGTCCGAATCGGTGTTCTCGATGTCCTTGCGCAGCTGCGCAGCGCGCTCGGCCACGGCGTCGGCAGAACCGCCACCGTCGACGAGCGTGGTGTCGTCCTTGGTGACGGTCACCCGGCGGGCACTACCCAGCACCTCCAGGCCGACGTCGGACAGCTTGAGGCCGACCTCGGAGGACACCACCTCTGCGCCGGTGACGATCGCCAGGTCCTGGATGAACGCCTTGCGACGGTCACCGAAGAACGGCGACTTCACGGCGACGACCTTGAAGGTCTTGCGGATGGCGTTGACCACCAGGGTGGACAGCGCCTCGCCCTCGACGTCCTCGGCGATGATCAGCAGCGGCTTGTTCTCCTGCAGGACCTTCTCCAGCAGCGGCAACAGGTCGGCCAGCGCGGAGATCTTCTCCCGGACCAGCAGCACCAGGGTGTTCTCCAGAACGGCCTCGCCCGCTTCGGGATCGGTCGCGAAATACGGGGAGATGTAACCCTTGTCGAACTGCACGCCGTCGGTGTACTCGAGCTCGGTGCCAAGCCCCGAGTGCTCCTCGACGCTGACAACACCGTCGGCGCCGACCTTCTCCAGCGCGTCGCCGAGCAGGTCGCCGATCACGGAGTCCCGGGAGGCGATGGTGCCGACCTGGGCAATGGCGGCGCGGTCGCCGGCCACCGGGGTGGCCCACTCGGTCAACAGTTCGTTGACCCGGTCGGCGGCCTGCATGATGCCAGAACGCAGCGCGAGCGGGTTCGCGCCGGCCGCCAGGTTTCGCAGGCCCTCGGCAATGATGGCCTGGGTCAGGATCGTCGCGGTCGTGGTGCCGTCGCCTGCGACGTCATTGGTCTTGGTCGCCGCGGTCTTCGCCAGCTGGGCTCCCAGGTTCTCCTGGGCGTCCTCGAGATCGATGTCACGCGCAATGGTGACGCCGTCGTTGGTGATCGTGGGACCGCCGAACTTCTTGTCCAGCACCACGTACCGACCGCGCGGGCCGAGGGTGACCTTGACCGCGTCGGCCAGCTTGTCGACCCCGCGCTGCATGGCGGCGCGGGCTTGGGTATCGAAGCTGATCTGCTTCGCCATGATGTTTGTCCAGTCCTCGAGATATCGGGTGACAACTGTTGATGATGGGGCCGTCAACGACGGTCGATGATGGGTCCGTAGACGACCGCGCCCCGACTGCCCGCGGGGTGCGGGCCGCCGGGGCGCGGGTCGAACACAGTTCGGGCCGGCGCCGGAAGCCTGCCGAGAAATCCAGCAGAGCTACCGGCGACCGGCCGATGTCACTTGGCGACCTTGGCCAGCACGTCGCGTGCGGACAGCAGCAGGTATTCCTTGCCGCTGTACTTGACCTCGGTGCCGCCGTACTTGGAGTAGATGACCACATCGCCCTCGACGACGTCGATCGGGATGCGCTTGCCGTTGTCGTCGTAACGACCCGGGCCTACTGCAAGGACGGTGCCCTCCTGGGGCTTCTCCTTGGCGGTGTCAGGAATGACGATGCCGGACGCGGTCGTCGTCTCGGCCTCGTTGGCCTCAACGAGGATCTTGTCCTCGAGCGGCTTGATGTTCACGCTCGCCACGGTGTGACCTCCCCCTTCTGGGGTTCGACTGAAGTAGCAGGGACCTTCACGGCCACTGCCGGCTGGTTGTCTTCGGGTGAGCGGCGAGGATCAGGGCCGTCGTCGCGGGTGCCGGACCGTCACTGTGCCGTTCGACTAGCACTCTAGCCACGTGAGTGCCAGGTCTCAACCACCGGGTCGGGATTCATCGGGCGAAAGGTTCGATTCGCGGCCCCGTGGGCGAGCCGGGCGATCTCGAGACCGACCGATCGCGCGCGTTCGAACGACGGTCGACCGCATCGACTTCGCTGCGAAGCGCGGAATTCTCGGACGAGCGGTCTTCTCGACGCGGAGCCCCGTGGCGACGGCCTGGGTGGTTCACTCTCCGGGGCCCGGAACGGGCAAAAAGGGCAACTGGGAGCCCGCACGACTCCTGGATCCGGCGCACGTGCCCGACGGGCGGGAGATGTGAGCAGGAAAAAGTCAGCGACGACCAACGAAGGCTGGGTCCGGAATGACCGACGGCGTCAGCGGATGGGAGGAGTCAATGGTCTGCACGAAATGCTTTCAGCCGCTGTCGGACTGCGTGTTCTGCTTCGAGGACCGCCTCCACGCCACCGCGGGCGTCGACGTCCCCTGCGAGCACTGCTACTCCACGGGCTATCGCTGCGGTCGGCACGAAGGACGCTGGCAGTGACGGCTCCCCGCGTGACCGGTGTCGCGAGTCCCGTCAGACTGCAGATGCCACCGGTGCGGCGAGTGACACCTCGACGTCCGCCGGAGCAGTCAGTGTGTTGTGCACGGTGCAGTGAGAGGCCACCGCCAGGAACGCATCTCGCCGTTCGAGCGGAAGTGCCGGTGGTGGCGTGATCAGGATCTTCAGATCCGTGACCCGAGCCGGACGGCCACCGATGCCGAAGGACGCGGAGACCATCAGGCCGGCGTCGTCGATCTGGTGCCGGGCCAGGTAGCGCCGGGCGTAGAACGCCACGCAACTCGCCACCGAGGCCACGAACAGTTCCGTCGGGGTCGGTGCGACGTCGGTGCCGCCGGCACCGAAAGGCTGGTCAACGACCAGGGTGTGGCCCCGGACGTCGATGGCAAACCGGTCGTCCGCCAGATGGCGGACGTGCAACATCTCGGACATTGTCGGATCCCCTCGGTCGCGCGGGCGGCGGCGATCCGGGTGCCCGGTCGGCGGCTGCCAGCAATACCCCCAAGGGTATGGATTTCCGTCGGCCGATGCCACGGTCGAAGGTCCCGATGTGCGGACTCCGACCGCTCGGCCACGAGATCAGATCAGCCGCGACACCCCGGGTCAGCCCGCCGTGGCGTCGTGCAATCCGTCGCGGAGCCGATGGACCGTCTTCAGCGCGGCCGGCAGGGTGCCGGCGCGCTCGTGGGCGACGTACCACTCGTTGTTGGCACCGATCTCGATCCGGGCGAGAGCAGCCTCCGCCTTGAGTCGGCGACCGGGTGTCAATTCGGTGTCGACGTGGTGCAGCCAGCCCCGGAGCGAGTCCTCGTCGGCCGCGCCGTCGAGGATCGTCGGATCGTTGGCTGCCAGCAACAGTGCGATGGCCGCGATGGCGCTGTCCACCTCCTCCGGCGACAGGTGGGAACTGGACCTCGTGACGGCTCGAATGGCCGCCGACAGGCGGTCTCCGATGCGGCCATCGGTGGCCGTGCGCAATTCCGACAGCAGCGTCGCAGCGGCTTCGGAACGCAGGAAATCATTTGCATCATGGGCAGTCGGGGCGCTCATCGTTGAACTCCTCTTCAGCGAACGGGTGGACACGGCGCTGAGGGGCCGGGCCCGTACGACACCGACAGGGTAAAGGCAATGCCGCAAATCGGGCGCGGAAAGGTCAATCCCCGCCTGGGCGCTACCCCGTTTTCAGACCGCGGTAGAGCGTTTGAAGCAGGTTCCGGTAACTCCGGTCGGCATCGGGCACCTTCAGCATGCCCTTGATCTCCAGTTGGACGGCGCCGTGCACGGTGCTCCAGATCTGTTGCGCGATCTCCTCCGGATCACCCTCCATCAGCATTCCGCCCACCATGCCGTACCTGACATGGCCGACCAGTTCCTCGAAGGTCGCCCGGGCGTGCGGCATGACGTCGGGTGACTGCTGGTCCTGATGGATGGCGTTGTCGAACATCGCCAGATAGTGCGCCGCGTTGCCCAACGCGAACTGGCGGTACCGCAGACCGGAATTGACCAACCGCTCCGCCGGATCGGTCTCGCCTGCAGGGGCAATGGCGTCGCGCAGCGCATCGAAACCGCGGATGAGCAGGGCGTCGACGAGGCCGTCCTTACCGCCGAAACGGTTGTAGACGCCCATCGGCGCGACGCCGGCTTCCTGCGCGACTGCGCGGACGGTGACGGCGTCCGGGCCGTCCCGCACGAGCACCCGCTCGGCCGCGTCGATCAGGGCCTGCTCGACGTTCCTGCTCGGCGTTCTGGAAGTGGACCGATCCACCGGTGCGGTCGATCGAGAAGCGCGCATGCCGGTCATTCTCCTTCCTCATCGGTCAGCGGCGCCCCGTGGTGCACCGATTCCGCACTCAGGGTTCGAGTCGGTCAAGCCCTGTGCAAACCGCTCGATCAATGATAGAACGTTGTTCTACGGTAATAGAACATCGTCCTACAGGAGCCTGACAATGAACCCTGAACAGTCCGGGAACGCAGTCGTGGAGACGGGGCCGACCGGAGACCGGGGGCGGCACCTCGCCGCTCCGGCCGTGCTGGCGGCGCGCCCCGGCGGCATCACCACGGCATCGGCGGGACGACACACCGCCGCGGCGACCGACCGGCCCGGCAATCGCCGGTGGTGGGCGCTGGGCGCAATCGGCCTCAGCGTGCTGCTGGTCGGCATCGACAACACGATCGTCAATGTCGCGCTGCCCACCATCGGCCGGGAGCTGGACGCGTCCACCAGCCAGCTGCAGTGGATCGTCGACGGCTACACCCTGGTCTTCGCCACGTTGCTGCTGCTCGGCGGTCACCTCGGTGACCGGTTCGGCCGCCGTCGCATCCTGCTCACCGGGCTCGTGCTGTTCGGGCTGACATCCATCGCCGCCTCGATGTCCGGCACCGTGGGGCAGCTGATCGCCGGCCGGTCCGCGATGGGCGCCGCTGCGGCGCTGATCTTCCCCGCAACCCTTGCGCTGCTCGTGTCGCTGTTCCCCGACCGCAGGGAACGGGCGGCCGCAATCGGCATCTGGTCGGGCATCACGGGATTGTCGGTGGCCCTCGGCCCGGTCAGCGGCGGCTTCCTGCTCGAGCACTTCGCGTGGTCCGCCGTGTTCCTGATCAACGTGCCGCTGGTGGTCATCGCCTTCGCCGCGATCGCCGTGCTGGTCAAGGAATCCAGGGACCCGGAACCGGGCAAGTTCGACCCGGTGGGTGCGTTCGGCTCGATCATCGGTGTGGGACTGCTGGTCTGGACCATCATCGAGGCGCCGGTGAACGGCTGGACCTCGCCCGTCACGGTGCTGGGCCTCACCGGTGCCCTCGGTGCGCTTGCCCTGTTCGTGTGGTGGGAGAGCCGGCGCACCAACCCGCTCTTCGACGTGACACTGTTTCGCAACGCACGATTCTCAGCGGCCAGCGGTGCTATTGCGGCGGCCTTCTTCGGTCTGTTCGGTTTCATCTTCCTGATCACCCAGTACTTCCAGATCGTTCGTGGGTACGGCGTTCTGGAGGCGGGCCTGGCGACATTGCCGTTCGCCGTGGTGATCGGCGCACTTTCACCGGTCGCAATCGTCCTGATGAAGCGGTTCGGGACCACCGCCGTGGTCGCCACCGGCCTGGGGCTGATGTCCGCAGGCTTCCTGCTGGCGGCCGGATCCGACCTCGATTCTGCTTACTGGGGAAGGATTGTCGTGTCGATGACGCTGATGGCCGCGGGCCTGGCATTGACCACCGGCCCCGCCACCGAAGCGATCATGGGCGCGCTGCCTGCCAGCAGGGCAGGTGCGGGATCGGCCATCAACGACACCACCCGGGAGATCGGCGGCACCCTCGGGGTCGCCATCGTCGGCTCGGTGATGAACTCGATCTACGGTGCACGGCTGGTCGATGCACTGGCCGGGACTTCCCTGTCGCCCGAGGCGATTTCCGGCGCAGAGCGTTCAGTGCAAGCCGGATTCCAGGCGGCCGCTCTGGTCCCGCCCGCGCAGGCCGTCACCGTCATCGACGGTGTGAGCCGGTCTTTCCTGGACGGGATGACGGCAGGGTCTGTGGTCGCGGCGGTGGTGACCGCAGCCGCCGCCATCGCGGTGCTCGCCTTCCTGCCGGCCCGCCATCGTGAACCGGTCACGATCGGCTGAACGGCCGCGAACCGCGACCCGCACCGCCCCAGGCGCTGCTGGAACGGCGCCCCCATGCTGTCGGTGGCCACCTGCAGGAACTGCCTGACGACACTGGCGGGGACGACACAGGCGGGGACGACACAGGCGGGGACGACACAGGCGGGGACGAAGGGGGGGGTGCTGGCGACGACGGCGGGGACCCGGGCAGCGCCGGCGGTGAGTCCCGGTCGCGCGCGATCAGTCCGAGCGAGTCTGCGTGATCAGCCTGCGTGATCAGCCTGTGTGATCAGCCTGCAGGATCACCCGACGTGGACGACCGACACCGGCAGGCCGGGATCGCCGGTGAGCAGTGCATCCGACGGCGAGCCACCGGCTGCCACCACATGCGCCCCCACCGCCGCGATCATCGCGCCGTTATCCGTGCACAGCCCTATTCTCGGCACCCGCAGGGTGATACCTGCTGCCGCGCAGCGCTCTTCGGCGAGCGCGCGGAGCCGGCGGTTGGCCGCGACGCCGCCGGCGACGACCACGGTGTCGATCCCGAGATCCGTTGCCGCACGGACGGTCTTGGAAGTCAGGACATCGACGACGGCCTCCTGGAATGACGCGCAGACGTCCGGAATGTCGATGTCGCGCCCGTCCCGCTCCGCGGCCTCCACGTACCTGGCGACAGCGGTCTTGAGACCGGAGAAGGAGAAGTCGTACGGCGCATCGCGCGGGCCGGTCAACCCGCGCGGGAACCGGACGGCCGCCGGATCGCCCTGTGCGGCGAGCCGGTCGATGACCGGCCCGCCCGGATAGCCGAGGCCGAGCAAGCGGGCCACCTTGTCATAGGCCTCGCCCGCGGCGTCGTCGACGGTGGTGCCGATCTCGGTGATGTCCCCCGCGAGGTCGTCGATCCGCAGCAACTGGGTGTGCCCGCCCGAGACCAGCAGGGCCAGCGCGGGTGTCGGCAGGACACCGTGCTCGAGGGTGTCGGCGGCGACATGACCGGCGAGGTGGTTCACCCCGTACAACGGCACGTCCCACGCCGCGGCGTACGCCTTCGCGGCGGCCACCCCGACCAGCAGCGCGCCGGCCAGACCGGGGCCGCATGTGACGGCGACGGCCCCGACGTCAGCCGGCCGGACGCCGGCGTCGGCGAAGGCGGCGTGCACGGTGGCCGTCATCGCCTCCAGGTGGGCGCGGGAGGCGATCTCCGGGACCACGCCACCGAACCGGGCGTGCTCGTCCTGACTCGAGGCCAGCGCCGACCCCAGCAATTCCGGCGCGCCCTCGGTGATCCGGACCAGGCCGACACCCGTTTCGTCACAGGAGCTCTCGATGCCGAGCACGATGGTGCCCACCGCACCGGACGGTGCCGCCCGCTGCTTGGCGCGGTGGCCGGTCGGGTCGCCGGCCGGGCTGGCGCTCATCGCTGCGTCTCCCATCGCGTCGGTGCTCCGGGCGCTCATCGGGCGCTCATCGGGCTCATCGCCGGTGCTCATCGGGGTCGCGCCATCGTGTAGGCGTCGGCGCCGCTGGGCCGGTAGTAGCGGCGGCGGATGCCGACGACGGTGAAACCCTCGGACTCGTACAGGGCGATGGCAGGCGCGTTGTCGGTGCGGACCTCGAGCAGCACGCGCCGCGAGCCGGCGACTGAGAGCAACTGCCGCAGCATCTTCCGGCCGATACCGCGGCCCTGCGCCGCCGGCCGGACGGCGATGTTGTGCACCTCAGCCTCGCTCCCCAGCAGGGCCAGTCCGGCGTACCCGTCGATCACGCCACCGCCGTCGCGGTGCACCAGGTAGTGGTTGCCCGCGTCGAGTTCGGACTGGAACATCTCGTGGGTCCATGGCGCATCGTCCGGGAACAGGATCTCCTCCAGCTGCACCAGCGCCGGGATGTCTTCGGGCTGCAGCCGCTGCAGGCCCTGGGGCAATTCGGCGGTGGTTTCGGCGGTCATTTCGGCGGCCGATACGGGCACCAGCTCCGGGGCGTCGCCACTGGTCAACGCGATCACCGGCCCAACACGGACTTGCGGGCGCCGGGCTCGGTCGCATCGGGCCGCCGGAGGTAGAGCGGGGTCAGCGGGCCCGGAACCGCGCCGGTCAACAACGCGACGGCGGCCCGCTGGACGAGACCGAGCGCCTGCGGCGTCATGACCTGTTGGGCGTCGGAGGGGGCCGACGCGGGAGCTGACACGTCCGGCAGCAATCCCGCGCCGGCTCCGACGATGCGGGAGGGAGAGATACCGTGCTCGGCCAGCATCTCCGGAACCGCGGCGGGGGCGGCGACGAGGGGGCCGAGCGTCCTGGCCCCGTCCTCGCGGTACGCCGACAAGTACACCTCGCGTCGCCGGGCGTCGGTGACGACGAGCAGGTCGCCGTGCCACGGCGCCGTCGATCGTGCCGTCGCGTCGTGGCTGGGAACCCCGTGAACCGGGATGTCGAGGCCGTCACCCAACGCCGCTGCGGTCGCGATGCCCACTCGCAACCCGGTGAACGGCCCGGGGCCGAGACCGACGACCACGGCGTCGAGGTCCCGCAGCATGAGTCCTGCTTCGGCCAGGGCGGCCCCGGCCAGCGGCATCAATCGTTCGGCGTGCGCGAAGGCATCGACGACGACGTGTTCGGCGAGCAACACGGCCGGTTGCACAGCATCGTCGTGCGGCTCCGCCCCAGCGTCGATCGCGGCGATGATCTCGTGCGGTGCCCGCAGCCGGACGACACCGGCGGTCACCGATGGCGTCGAGGTGTCCAACGCGAGCACGAGCACGAGAAACCATCCTACGGTCGACACACGCCTGGACCGGCCGGGCTCCGGCCGACCTCCGATCGAGCGTCCGATCAACCTTGCGAGCAGCTCGTGAGCAGCCCACCGACGGCCGACCGCCCGATACGATTCCGTCTTCGGCGATCACCGGCACTCCGCGATGACGTCATGGTTGTTCCGGTCGCCACATCGGCGGTGGACTGGGGCGTTCGCACGCGATCCGTCGATCAGGAGGTGGCAATGGCAGGTCAGGTCACCCTCGCCGATGTCGCCCGATGGGCCGGGGTTTCGCTGGCCACCGCTTCACGGGCCTTGCACGGCGGGGCCGGACGCACCGTCGGGCCGGAGATGCGGGCCAGGGTGAAGGCTGCAGCAGCGGAACTGAACTACTCGCCGAATGCGAATGCACGCGCGATCGTGCGTGGGACGACCACCACCGTCGGGCTGATCGTGCACGACATCGCAGATCCGTCCGCGGCCGCGTTGGCGTCCGGGGTGATGGCCGCCGCTGCCGAACAGGACCTCATCGTCACGATCGCTTCCACCCTCTCGGATCCGTTCGTGGAGATCCGGCATGTGGAGGCGCTGCGCCGGCAGCGGGCCAGGGCGGTGATCCTCGCGGGCTCGCGGTTCAACGACCGTGAATCGGCTGATCGGCTCGCGGAGGAGCTGCTCGGCTTCTCGGTGGGCGGCGGGCACGTCGCGGTGATCGGCCAACACAGCCTGCCCCTGAACACGATCGCGATCGACAATGCCGGTGGCGCAGCACGTCTGGCGCGGGCGCTGGTCTCTCTCGGGTACCGCAAATGCGCGGTGCTGGCCGGGCCGGAGACGCTGGTGACCTCCGAGGACAGGCTGGCCGGGTTCCGTGACGGACTGCGCGACGCCGGTGTCGAGCTGCCGGAGGAGAACGTGATCGGCGCCCAGTTCAGCCGTGACGGCGGATATGTGGCCATGACCGAACTGCTCGACCGGGAGATCGACGTCGAGGTTGTCTTCGCGGTCAACGACATGATGGCGGTGGGGGCCACCGCCGCGCTGCGCGAACAGGGCTACCGGGTGCCGCACGACATGGCCGTCGCCGGCTTCGACGACATCCCCACGCTCCGCGACGTCCTTCCCGCGTTGACCACCGTCCGCCTACCGTTGGCCGAGATCGGGCGCCGGGCACTGCATCTGGCGCTGGACCGGCCGCTGGCCGGCACGGACGGCGCGGACGAGCCGGTCGTGATGACGGTGCTCGGCGAGGTGGTGATCAGGGACAGCACTCCGGCCCGCTCCGCCGTCCGTTCTGTTCCTCCCACCGACTGAGCAGGGGTTGACCTGCGCGCCCCCGGCCGGTCCGTGAGCGGTCGTGTTCACAGTTCCGTAAGCGCTGTGTCCTTGTTCGATCAGGCTGTTCTGCGGTGAAGTGAACGGGACAGGGCTGCCGAAGCCGGACAGATCACAGCTGGAGACACGATGACAGACGTCGACGACCGCCCTTCGAGCCGGCCGCGTAGCAAACGGCGGATCATCTGGATCTCCGTCGCCGGCGTGCTGGTGGTGGGCCTGGTGATCGGCCTCGCACTGTTCCAGCCGTGGAAGATCTTCACCCGCAGCACGGTGGACGAGGCGGCGCCGGTCGCGGCCGCGCCGGTGGCAGCCACCACACAGATGGCGAGTACCGCGACCGACAATGCCGGATCGGGCGCCGGCCCGGCGGCAGGCTCGACCGCCGTCGAGCGTCCGTCCGCTGCAGCGACTGCCGCCGCGGCCCCGCCCTCGGTCACGAGCGAGGCCGCACCACCGCCGCCGGCCCAGCCGGAGGTGCTGGCGACCGGCACCTTTGTCGACGGCGAACACTCCACCACCGGGTCCGCGAGCGTGCTGCAACTACCCGATGGGTCGAGATACGTCCGGCTGGAAGGCTTCTCCACCAGCGACGGTCCCGACGTGCAGGTGTGGGTCACCGACCAGCAGGCGGGCGGCGACGACTGGGGCAAGTACGACGACGGACGTTACGTGGAACTGGGCACCCTCAAGGGCACCGACGGCAACCAGAATTACCTGGTGCCCGCCGACGCCGACCTGAGCGGCCTGACCTCCGTGGTGATCTGGTGCGACCGGTTCAACGTGGCATTCGGTTCGGCAGCGGTCGATCTCTGACCGATTCGGTCCGGCTGATCCGGTGGACCTGGCAAGGGCGTCGATCTAGCGGCTGGTGACGTGCGCTGTCCGCGCGGCCTGGATCTTCGCCCCGTCCCCCTGCCGCAGGTCGAAGTGCATGATGTCCTTGTCGCCGGGGTAGGTGCCGCCCCACGTCAGGCCCGCCCCGACGAGTGCCATGACGACCGACTCGTTGAGGTCGAGAAAGCCTTCGTCCGGTGACTTGTGTTTCTTGAAATCCCCCGTGTCCTTCAGCGCGGTGTAGTCCGCCTCGATCTGCTTCTGCCATCCGGCGAGGTCGGTGGGTTCGCCCTTGGCTGCGGTGTGTCCCTGCACGGCGGTCGTGAGGGCGGCCAGGTTCGCAGGATCGCGGTAGGAGAAGTAGGTCTTCATCGCGTCCGACGCCGCGTCGAGCGCCGTGTAGGACGCCTGCGCGTCGCCGAGCGACGTCGTCACGTTGGAGGCGGTGCCGGTCACCAGGCTGGTGGCCCTGCGGATCACGGTGGGTGCAGCGTCCCCGGCGTTCCCGATGAACGGGTTGCCCTTGTAGTTCAGGTCCACCGCTAGGCCGAAGGTGTGCATGCTCAGGCTGCCACCACCCACGGCCTTCGCGGGCTGCCGAAGGTCACTGGTCGAGGCATACATGTTCAGGTCCACGCCGAGGTCCTTGGCATTTTTCTTGGACGGGTTGACCGTCGCGTCGTTCACCAGCGCGGTCGACGCGCGGTCGAGCCGGTCCGCCAGCGCCTTGTGGCACCGCAGTTCGATCCCGAGGAACGTGCCCTTCTTGATGTCGCCGTACCACGCCGTGACGGTGCCCAGCCCGGCCTCGTCGATGATCTCCTCGACGTCCTTACGCTTGAGCGCCCGGTTCGTGGTCTCGACCCGGTCCTTCAGCGTCCGAAGGTCGGCGAGCTCCTTGTCCTCACCCGGCTTGAGCTTGTTCTTCTTCTCTGCCTTGGCCAGAGCGTTCAGCCGGTCGATCGCCGACTGAGGCAACAGTGCCGAGTCCGCCGCTCGGGCGTCTGCGGTCTTGCCGGCCAGCAGCGCCTTGTCCTCGTCGGTGTACTTGAATTCGCTCGTCGCGTCGCTCTTCCTCCAGTTGGACGCCGGTGCGGGCACCGGCTTCTTGTCCGGGTCGTCGCGCTGGACAGTCGGCGCCGCGGTGGGCAACGGACCCGGCGGGCGGGCGCTCGTCGGCGCGCCGGGGACCATGCTGGGTTGCACCGCCTTCTCCTTGGCGGCCTTTTCCGCTGCCTGTTTCTCGGCTGCCTGTTTCTCGGCGGCCTTCTTCTCCGCGGCCTCCTTCGCGGCCTTTGCTTTCTTGGCCAGCGCCTCCTCGAATTTCTGCAGCCGCGGGGCGCCCTCCGCCGGGTCGTACTCCCGCGCCCGGTCGATCGTCGGGTCCACCGATGCCCGCAGCGCATCGGCCAGCGCGCCCGCCTCCGAAGGCCCCGTCGTCCCGCCGCTGATCACGTGTTCGTGATTCACCCCGGCGTCCTTCACCTCGATGATCCGGAACAGGTCGCTGACCTTGATTGACGCGGGACTTGACGTGTCGGGACGGCGCCACTGCGCGGGGACGCCGCGCAGCGCAGCGTTCAGGCTCGTGGTGGCGTCGTGGTAGTCCCGCCAGTAGGCGCCGCTGGTGGCGAAGTAGCCGCGGAACTTCGGCGCCTTCACTATTGTCGCCTGCGCGTTCGCCGGGTCGGCCTTGATCGCATTCGTCAGCTTGCCGATCTCCCCCACGATCCACGACATCGTCGACGCCGCCCCCTCCGCGTCGAACAGGATGACGAGGTCGGACGGTCGCTGGTCGGACTTCCCGGGCGTCCCGGTCCGCAGCCGCGACGGGTCGGTGCCGACAATGTCGCCCGCGTTCACCTTCTTCGCGACCTGCATGTTCCCGCCGCCGCTGTGCGCCGACAGGATGACGTGGTACTTGGTGATCTTCGCCAGGTTCCCGCCGGCCTTGGCGAACACGTCGGCGATGTAGTCGAACGTCGGCACGTCGCCGAAGTCGGACATCCCCCGGCCCTGCGCCAGAATGGCGATGATCTGCGGACCGGCGACCGACTTCGCGTCGTCCGGTTTCGCGGCGCGCTCCTTGCCGACCGCGCCCATCTGCTGCGCCCAGTGCTCCTGATCGACGTCCCGGACCTGCCCCTTCCTGCCCTGCCCTCCCAGCTCGCCCGTTGCGACCGCATACCCCGCGAACGGGTCGCCCGCGCGGAAACCCCACCCGTGGAAATGAAGCACCACCTGCGTCGGCCGATTCGCGACGAGCAGGTCCGGCATGATGACGACCGCCGCGTTGTCCGGGCTCTCCTTCGTCATCTGCTTCTCGGAGCTGGGGACCAAGTTGCCCCGCCAGCTCTTGTACTGCGCCTGGTGGCCGCCCGCGACGCCGTACTTCAGACCCGTCACCTCGACGCGCGTCATGCCCGTCTTCTCGACGTTCTGCACGCCGCCGGGCTTCGTATAGCCCTTCGGGTCGTCCGCGGTTGTGAGCGCGTCCCGCTGAACCGTTGGAGAACGCCGATCCCGCGGCCGGGGCCGTGCGCGAACCCGGCCGCCGCCGGTGATCAGGCCGACAACGGCGGAATTGCCGGCCTGTCGCTGCAGCGCCGTCGCCGACTCGCGGCTGAGCGCGAGGCGGGTGCGGAGCGGTGCGCCGTCCGGGTTTCGTGCGGTTGTCTCGGTTCCAGGCTGCGGCGCGACGCCCTGGCGACGCCTGCCGGCCGCCGGGATCCGGATGCCGCGGGCGATCGAGGCATTCTTCATCGCCATACCACCATCGGACCGCGTGTCGCGCGCCGGAGACAGAGGATTCGGTCCGGACTTTCGGGCACCGCATCGTGCCCGAAAAGGCACGCTCACCGCGCAGGTGTCAGGGGCTGACGCCGGCCCGCTTGAACTTGCCTGCCTTGGCCATCTCGGCGGCCTCGGTCGGGTGATACTCCCAGTGCCAATGCTCCTTGCTGACGGTGCGGATGTAGCCAAAGCTCGGGGCGTGCTCGGTCATCCACTCGTAGATCGCGGTGTCGAAGCCCTTCGTGTTCAGGTCCAGCGCGATCCCGTTCTGGTGGTTGCTGAAACCCGCCACCGCGGCCTTGTTGCCGGTGCCCGCCAGATACTTGTCCCGCAACACCTTCTGCTCCTCGAAGGTCCGGAACCCGCTCTCGATTTGCAGATCGTGACCTGCGTCCGCCGCCGCCTGCTGCAGCACCCGGAACGGCGGCAGCGTCGCCTCCGACACCTGCTCGGTGTCCCCGCCCTCGTCGACGATGTCGACCACATCGATCTGCCCGGTGAACTTCCCGCCCTCCCACGTCGACGTCGAGCTGTGGATGTCCTCCGTCCATCCGTCGACGAGGTTGCCGGCCGAGGTCCACCCGACCTCGTCGCTCCTGACCCGCTTCTCGCCGTCAACTTTCGTGTTCGCCACCCGGACGTATGCGCCCTTGGGCGTGCTGTCCTGCGACGCCTCCTCGACGATCACCAGGGTGCCGATCGGGATCGTCGCGCTGGTCGGGCTGTAGCCGACGGTTTCCACGCGCCGGACGGCCTGAGTGTTGTTCACCGTGTAGCTGCCGTCGGCACCCGCCGTGAGGTTCGCCTTCTTGGTCCAGCCGAGGTCGGTGCCGTCCACAGCCGAGACTCGAACGATCGTCGCGTCCGACCCGGTGGCCGCGATCCTCACGACCGTCCCCTTCGGGATCACCGCCGCCGGCTTCACCGCCGGGTAGCTGGTGCCCTTCGTGCGGATCGTCGCCTTCGGGTCACCTACTGTCTTGTGCGCCGGGTCCGTGGACAGGAACTTCGCGTCGGTCCGCGACAGGGTCTCGCCGTGGAAGTCGCCCTTGAGGTTGGTGGCCTTCGTCCAGCCCCAACCCTCGACGTTCACGAGCCGGTTGGCGTCACCCTCGCCCTTGGTGCCCGTCACCTCCACCTTCGACCCGTTCGGGATGACCATCGGGTCTCCCGCCTTCTTGTCGGCGGGGATCGTGTCGCCGGCGGCCCACTTGCGGGCGGTGCCGTCGTCGTTGCGGACCTGCGCGGCAGCGTCGTCGATCTCGAACTGCTTGCCGACGAACGATGCCTCGAACGCTGCCTTGCTGGGCGGGGCGCCCCCGCCGCCGGACACGTCCTCATCGTCGCCGAACAGCGCGGTAGTGAGGCTGTCCCAGAGACTCACGGCGCCCTCGAGGAGGCCCGCGACGGCCTTGTTGCCGACCTGCCGCTGTAGCTCGAGAACGGGGTGCTCGGGTCCTGATCGGCGCGCCAGTGCGGCGTTCTGCCTTGCGCCCGCTCGGGCGCTCCTGGACGTGCGCCTTGGTGCGCATGCGCAAATTCTAGGGCGGCCGAGTTCCGGGGGCTCCGGAATTTCTCGCGCAACGAGCAGGACGCCGGGAAGCCGCGGGAACGGCGAAGGGCTACCGAGATGACGACCCGGTCAACCATCCGCTGCCGGAGCGCGCGTCAAGTCCAAGGCGTTGCGTTGGTCGGTTGTGCTGCTGGTCGGTCATCAACGGACCGGCGATCACCAGAGCCGTGCTCGCGTCATTGCCCAGCGAGCTCGGAGAGCGCCAGCACCTGTGCCACCACCATCTTCTCGATCTCGGAGGGATCGACGCTCTCGTTCGACGCGTGGATCCGGGACAGCCTGGTGTCCTCGGCGCCCCAGAGAATGACGCCGGCCCGTGGGCAGGCATTCTTCAGAGAGTTGATCAGCGGAATGGACCCGCCGGACCCGAGTGCCTCGACCGGTGCGCCGAACGCCTGCTGGAGGGCGTCCTCGGCGGCCCGCACGGCGGCCCCCTGCATGTCGGCGGCGAACGGCCAGCCCGCCTTGAGCGGCGTGATCTCGACCTGGACGTTCCACGGCGCAACGGATTTCAGGTGTGCAACCAGCAGTTCGAGTTCACGCTCGGCATCTGCTCCCGGCACGATGCGCATCGAGATCCGCGCCGTCGCCTCGGGGATGAGGATGTTCGCAGCCTCGGCGACGCTCGGCGCGTCGATGCCGATGACGGTCGCCGACGGCTTCGCCCACAGCCGGGATGACAGCGACCCGGTGCCCACCATGTCGACTCCCGGCAGGATCCCGGAGCTCTCCCGGTAGACGTCCGCATCCACGTCGGCGCCCGGCCAGTCGCCGGTCGCTACCCCGGGAACAACCGTGTCGCCGGCGTCGTCGTGCAACGTCGCCAGCATCCTGATCAACGCGACCAGCGCGTCCGGTGCGGCACCACCGAACACTCCCGAATGCACCGGGAAGGCCAGCGTCCGGACGGTGACGGTGCAGGCCACGTCACCGCGAAGGGCGGTGGTCAGCGCCGGCCGGCCGACGGATTGATTGCCCATGTCGGCGATGACAAAGGCGTCGCAGTCGAACATCTCGGGGTTCGCATCGACGAAATCCTCGAGGTGGCTGATGGTTTCCTCTTCGCCCTCGATGAGGATCTTCACGCCCACCGGGAGGTCCGGCCCGAACGCCTGCAACGTCCCCGCGTGGATGACGATCCCCGACTTGTCATCGGCGGCGCCGCGACCGTAGATGCGGCCGTCGGCGCCGGTGGTGGCGACCCAGGGATCGGTGTCCCAACCCTGTTCGGGCGGCGCCGGCTGCACGTCGTAGTGGGCGTAGAGCAATACCGTCGGCGCCCCCGGCGGTGCCGGGATTTCCGCCCAGACGGCCGGATAGCCGCCGGGGATCTCCAGCAGTCTCGCCTGTGCGCCGGAGCGCTTGAAAAGATCGACGACGGCCTCGCCCATGCGGTGCACGGGCTCACTCGGGAAGCCAGGGAAAGCGACGGAGGGGATGGCGACCAGCGCTTTCAGCTCGTCGATGAGGCTCGGCATCAGCGCGCTGACTGTTTCCGATACCTGCTCGACGGTGCTGCCCGGTGCTGCTGCGTTCATCACGGCTCCTGCGGGATTCGACGACGGTCCGCGGGTCAGTACACCAGCACGGCGACATCAGCGCGACGACACCCGCGCGACGACACCCCGCCCGCCCACCCCACGCGAGGACACCCCCACTCAGCCCCGACGACCCCGCCACCGGCGCGATAGTTCACGACCCACCGCCCGCAGCGTCCGTCCTCCCTACTCTGCAGGCATGGCCGTCGAACTCGAACACGTCCGGGACCTGATTGCTACCCACCTGCCGCAGTACCGGGACATCGAGATCACCCGGCTCGGAACGGGTCTGGACAACGTCAGCTACCTGGTGGGCGGGGAGCTGGTGATCAGGGTGCGTTCGGCCGACGACATCGGATCGGGCGACGCCGACCCGCAATCCGAGGTGGGGATCGAGGCGGCCGTGCTCGCCGTGGTCGCGCGTCATGTGTCGCCGGCCGTGCCGGAGCCACTGGTCGCCGCCGACGGCATGCTGGTGTACCGGATGCTGGGTGGCAGCCCGTTGATCACCGCGTTGCCGGTGCCCAGCAGCGACCGCGTCGGGCACGCGCTCGGGCGGCTCCTGGCCGAGTTGCACGCCATACCGGTCGCCGAACTCCCGCCCGGCGTCCACCTCGACGAAGACCCACTCGAAGAGTGGCTGGGCGAGGCGCAGGAATGCTTCGCCACCTCACGCGAGACGATTCCCGATCACCATCGCCTTCGGATTCTGCAATTCCTGAAGTCGCCCGTCCCACCGGAGCCGACCGAATCCGTCTTCGGTCACAACGATCTCGGCGCCGAACACGTGCTGATCGATCCCCGCAGCGGCACCGTCACCGGCGTGATCGATTGGTCGGACGCCGGATTCGCCGACCCGGCCATCGACCTCGGTCTCATCCTCCGAGATCTCGGCCCGACCGGATACGCCGCCGCGCAGTCCCACATCACCGTTGCGGACAGCGCGGCACTGCAGGTCCGTGCCCTCTTCTACGCCCGCTGCCGGGCCCTGGAGGATGTGCTCTTCGGGCGCGAGCAGGGCAGATCCGAGTACATCTCGAACGCCGTCCGCGCGATGCAGTGGCTGTTTCCCGATGGACTGCCGCACTCTGGTTCCTCGTGCGGGCGACAAATCTGATGACGCGGGGCCCCCGGAGATCTAAAGTCCCGGTGCGTGTCAGGCCGCTGCGTCACTCTCGTGCTCTGCACGCCCGACGGCACCCTGCTCGGTGCGCTGCCGCCGTTCGACGTCCCGTCGCCCCAGTGGCGCCAGGTGGACGACGTCGTCACTGCGGCAAGGGATTTGCATGACGTCGACGTCCGGGTGCTGCGATTGCTGAGCAGCGCCGGGCCGCCATTTCCCGGCGGCGGACCGGTCGTTTACCTCGCGGAGACCGACACGGGCCCCGTTGCCGACCTGGTGCCGTGGACGGGAAGCAATCCGCTCGATCCGCACCCGCACCGGATGTGGTATGCCGAGCCGGGTGGTCATGCGAGGGATCTGCAATGGGCGGCGGATGTCCTGGCCGAACGCGGCATCTCCACCACCTTCGGCCGGAGACAGACAGTGCCGCAACAGATCCGCACCTGGAACCTGTCCAGCATCTGGCGCCTGCCAACGGCCGCCGGGAACGCGTGGCTCAAGGTGGCACCGCCGTTCTTCGCGCACGAGGGTGCGCTGCTGCCACTGCTGGATCCTGCGCTCGTGCCGCCGGTGCTGGGCGCGCAGCCGGGCAGGGTGCTGCTCGGCGACGTCCCCGGGGTCGACCAGTACGAGGCCACCGGCGCCCCGCTGCTGGACATGGTGCAGAACCTGGTGCGCCTGCAGTCGGGCTGGATCGGACGTGCCGACGAACTCCTCGCGCTGGGAGTGCCCGACCTCCGGCCGGCGGCTCTGTTACCGCGGATCACCGCGGTGGTCCAGCGCCTGCGCGGCGAACTTGTCGACGACGAGCGGAGGATCATCGACGGTCTGGTCGACGACCTGCCCCGCCGGTTCACCGACATCGCATCCTGCGGATTGCCGGACACGTTGGTGCACGGCGATTTTCATCCGGGCAACGTTCGCGGCACGGCTCACGCACTGGTCATCCTGGACTGGGGTGACAGCGGCATCGGCCAGCCGATGATCGACCAGCTGGCATTCTGCCGCCGGCTGCCGGCGGCGGACCGGGTGGCCGTGCAGGACACGTGGGCGGCGGAGTGGCAGCGCATGATCCCCGGCAGCGACGCCCGCCGGGCGGCGACCCTGCTCGGCCCCGTGGCGGCGCTGAATGCTGCAGTGGTCTACCAGCACTTCCTGGATCGCATCGAGCCGGACGAAAGGCCCTATCACGAGGGCGATCCGGTGGCTGCCCTGCGTGAGGCGGTGGCGGCCGCAGCTGGCTGCTGTCGCTCGTGATCGGGTGTGGCTGCGGTCCGGCGGCGAGGAGCGAACGACGTGCCGCGCGGCCGATGACCCGGCGACCAACGCTCACATGCTGAAGACTCCGGTCATGGCCGGCCTGCCGCGGGCACCGCGAATCTGGATCGACGTCGAACAGGGTGCCGCCTTCGAGGACCCGGCAGCGACTCTGGCCGCGTTCGGAGACCTTTCCGCGGTGACCGCGGCGGTCCGCGAGGTGTGGCTGTTCGGCGGACGGATCAACGCCCCGCTGATCCGCGGTTTCCGGTATCCACGGAGCCTGCACGAGCGCTTCGGGGTCCCGAACGGGCGCGGCCCGGGGATGGTGCTGGTGGACGACCGAGGTGACCACCTCTGGCTCAGCGGTGCGGGCTGTGCGCCGGAGGGCGCCGCCGCCACCGCCGTCACCATCCTGGAGCAGCTGGGCTGCGACGATGCCCTCGACAGGACCGACGGGGCGGCATCCGAGACGACGCTCGGCGGTTTCGACGAGCTGCACATCGTGGACGGCCGAGTGGTCGGGCATCGGCTGATCGATGGGCATGCCCCGTCGAGCCCGCCCGGTCGGACCTTCGTCCGGGATCACCGGCTGGTCAGCAGGATGGAGTTCGACAAGGGCGGTGTCACGGCCACGGACCTGCGCGAGCTGTGGTCGCTGGCCACCGAGCGGTACGGCTGGATCGGTCCGCCCAGCTCAGTCACCCGCTACGACGGGCGGCGGCGATCGGAGGAGTCTGGGCATGACGGCTGTCAGCTGGTCGCCACCGGCGATCAGGGACGCGAACTGTGGTTGCAGCTGCCGGAGGCCGACGAGTACGAGCGGGTGGCGGCGGGTCGGCGGCGTCAGCGGTACGAGGGTGCGTTCAGCGAGTACGAGGCGGCCGAGCGGTGGATCCTCCGGACGGTTGGTGCGGACATCGACCCGCCGGCCCGAAGCCTTCGCGACACGCTGCTGGGCAGGCACCCGGTTCCGCCACCGGTGATCCACTGGCCGTGACAAACCGCCGCTCTGTTGTGCGCGAACGGGCCGGAAGAATGGCGCCGGGAGGCAAGAAGATCGAGCCGGTCAGCAACTTCTCGCCCATCCGGACACCCGCCCGGCGGCCTCAGGCGGCCACCGGTAGCCGCACCTCGAACCGGCAGCCCTCCCCCTGGTTGCTGACGCTGATCTCGCCGCCGTGCGCCTGCACCAGACCCCGGGCGATCGCCAGACCCAGACCGGCGCCGGTCTCCTCGGTGGCCACCCCGGTCCGGGGCGAGCGTGCTGCGGCCCCGCGGAACGCGACGTCGAACACCCGCGGGAGATCATCGGGATCGATGCCGCCGCAGGAATCCTGCACCGCCAGCCAGGCGTAGTCGGCGGTCTGCCCGGCGACCAGCTCGATCGTCGCGTCCGACGGGGTGTGCCTGATGGCATTCACCAGCAGATTCCGCAGCACCCTGATCAGCTCGTTGTCCGAGCCCTGCACGGTCGGCCAGCGCGGATCGGCTGAGGCGGTGAGGTGAATCCCCCGCCGCTGCGCGGCGGGCGCCGCTGCCTCCATCGCCTGGGCGACGAGCTCCTCGGTGCTGACCGGCCCGAGGGTGAGCGCCAGGGCCCCGGCATTGATCCGGGAGAGCTCGAACAGGTCGTCGACCATGGTGGACAGCCGGGTGGTCTCCGAGCTGATACGCCGCGCGTAGTCCGCGATCTCGGCAGGGTCGACGACGACCGCGTCCTCCAGCGCCTCGCTCATCGCCCGGATCCCGGCCAGCGGTGTCCGCAGGTCGTGGCTGACCCAGGCCACCAGTTGCCGGCGGGATGCCTCAGCCGCCCGTTCCGCGGCCCGCTCCTTCTCCGCGGTCATCGCACGCAGCGTGATCCGCCTGCCCAGATACACCGCCACCGGGATGACGACGAGCGCGATGAGCACGCACGCGGTCGTGGTCAGGGCGAGAGCTGAGGTGTACATCAGCCCGCTGATCGCCACCACGAAGATCAGCACCGCAAGGATCGGGACGGTGACCAGGGCCGCGATGTTCGCCGCGGCGGACCGGTGCCGCAGCACGTACAGCAGCCCCACCTCGACGGCGGCGGTCAGTCCGGCGGCCAGCAGCGCCCACGGCAGGACGTGCAGCACGTCGTTCACAGCGCCGACCCCTGCTCACCGGCCGTCGCCGGCGCGACGGGCGCGCCCGGATCGAGGCGGTAACCGACACCCCACACCGTGACGATCCGCGTCGGCCGCGCCGGATCGGGCTCGATCTTCTCCCGGAGCCGGCGGACATGGACGGTGACGGTGGACTGGTCACCGAACGACCAGCCCCACACCCGTTCCATCAGTTCGGCCCGCCCGAACACCTGACCGGGATGCCCCAGCAGGAAATGCAACAGGTCGAATTCCCTCCCGGTCAGCGACAACTCGCGACCACCAAGCCGCGCTGTCCGCGCGATCGGGTCGGTCGACAGCTCGCCGTCGGCACTCGTCGCGGCGGCGACGGTCACCTCGGTCCCGGCACCTGGCGAGGCGCCGCGACTGCGCTCCAGCACCCGGCCGACCCGCAGGGCGAGTTCCCGTGGGCTGAACGGCTTGACGACGTAGTCGTCGGCCCCGTACTCGAGGCCGACGACCCGGTCGGACTCCTCACCCAGGGCCGTCAACATGATCACCGGGACGGTCGAGCTGCTGCGTAGTTGACGGCAGACGTCGAGGCCGTCCATACCCGGGAGCATCAGGTCCAGCACCACCAGGTCCGGGTTGGCGGTCCTGGCCAGATTCAGCCCGGTGACTCCGTCACCCGCTTCGAGCACCTCATGACCGTCGCGAGTCAAATAGCGGCGCAGCACTTCTCGCACCGTCTCGTCGTCATCGACAACCAGCACCCGAGCCTGCCCGGTCACCGCGCCACCTTCCCGAAATCGCACGCTGCCCAGCGCCGCGGCGGGTGCGCACACGCGTCATCGGCACGGCCCACCTTCCGACGGTAGGTCGCCGCGGCCGTCCCCACCATCGGGTGCACGGGATCTACCGCGAACCGTAAGAACTCGGTTCGGCGGCGGGTGAAGGCAGTGCCGCGAGGATTTCCGGCACCCGCCGTTCCCACGAGCCGCCGACCGGAACCAGTTCGGCCGTCCTGCTGTCGTCCGGGAGCCGGGTCAGCTGGACCTGCAGGCGGTCGTCGGCGAGGCGCTCCGCGACGCCCTCACCCCATTCGATGACGACGGCCGCTGCGGCGAGATCGGTGTCCAGGTCGAGGTCGTCGAGTTCCAGCGCGCCGGACAGGCGATAGGCGTCGACGTGTACCAGCGGGACCGCCGGGGGGCTCGCAAGATTCGCGGCCGGGGCGTCCGGGCCGCCGGACCGTGAGCCGGCGACTCCCGGTACCGCCGGTTGCGGGCCGGCGGCGTTCGATGTCGCCGGTTGCGGGCCGGCGGCGTTCGGTGTCGCCGGTTGGCCGCCGCCGGCGTTCGGTGTCGCCGGTTGCCCGCCGGCGGCGTTCGGTGTCGCCGGTTGCCCGCCGGCAGGCCGGTGCACTCTGGCGATGACGAACGTCGGCGACGTCACCAGCCCGCGCACCCCCATCCCGGCCGCGATGCCCTTGGTCAGGGTGGTTTTGCCGGCCCCCAGTGAGCCGCTGAGAATCACGACATCGCCTGCGGTGAGAACGTTTCCGATGCGCTCGCCGAGCGCGAGGGTGTGGTCGACGGTGTCGAGGGTGATCGTCATCGGCCGGCCTTTGCACTCCTGGTGGACTCCGTACTCGGCTGCACGGCGCGACCGTCATGCTGGACGGCGGACTTCGCGGGAAGGGTCGCGGCGTGCTGCACTGCCCTGCGCAGCATCTGCCGGAGTGCGTCGTTGGTGACCGTCGGGTCCTCCATCATCGCCATGTGGCCGGATCCGCGGGCGACCACGAAGTCGGCGTCCGGCAACGCATCGGCGATCGCCTGCGACCGGTCCAGCGGCGTCAACCGGTCCTTGTCGCCGGCCACGATGACGGTCGGGATCCCTGACAGCGCAGGCAATGCCGCCGACTGGTCGTGCGCGAGCAACGCGGGGGTGAACTCGGCGATCACCTCGACCGGGGTGCCGGAGATCATCTCGTCGAGGTAGTCCACCATCGCGCCCGGGACGTCACCGCGGGCGAAGCCCAGGCTCCTGGTGAGCAGCCACACCGCGTCCCGGCTGCTCTCCCGGCCACGTTCGAACATCGCCGGATACCGCGCGGCCAGGGTGGTGACGGCCCGGACCAACGGGTTGCCGCCGGTCATCAACAGCCTGGTCAGCTCCGACGGACGCATCGACGTCGCCCCGGTGCAGACCAATCCGAGGCCGGCGACGCGATCGGCGAACAACTGGGGGTCACGGGCGGCCAGTGTCAACATGGCCATCCCGCCCATCGAGTGCCCGACCAGCACCACCGGGCCAACCGGCGCCGCGGTGGCGATCATCTGCCGCAGGTCGGAGGCGAGGTAATCCATGGTGGAGTGCGATTCGGGCGCGCGGGTGGACGCCCCGTGCGAGCGCTGGTCGAAGAAGACCAGGCGGGCCAACTCGCGGTCGTCGGCAGCATCGTCCGCGCCCGGAGCCTCGCCGAAGCCGGGCCCCGCCAGACCCAGCCGCTGGTAGTGCCAGGCGCCCGATCGCAGCGTCCAGCCGTGCGAGAAGATCACCGTCAACGGCGCGGTGACCGGCCCGACCTCCTCGACGTGCAGCGCGACGCCGTCCTCGGCATCCACCGAATACGTCCGGTCAGCCTCGAGGGAGCCGTATCCCTGTTCCTGCTGCGGATCGGCCAGCAGTGCCGCCTGGGCCGCCTGGTAGCGGCGCACCACCATCCGTTGAGCCGTGACACCGCCGAGCGCGGCCGCCCCGATCACTCCGGTCGCGATCCCCGCGGCACCCAGAATCCTGCCGACCGTGCTCATCCCGGTCCCCCAGCTGCGGCACCGATGTATCGGCGCGGCACCCGCGGCCCGATGCGCGTGACGATCTCGTAGCCGATGGTGCCGCACGCCGCCGCCCAGTCGTTCGCCGTCGGCTCCCCCGCATCGCCGGAGCCGAACAGGACGACCTCGTCACCGGCGGCGACCGTGTCATCGCCGCAATCCACCACCATCTGGTCCATCGCGACGCGCCCTGCGATCCGCCGGCGCCTGCCGCCCAGCCACACCTGCGCGACGGAGCTGGCGGCCCGCGGGATGCCGTCGGCGTACCCGAGCGGGATCAACGCGAGGGTGGTCTCGGCGGCCGTGCGGTAGGTCAGTCCATAGGACACGCCGTGGCCTTTCGGGACTCGCTTCGTCAGCGCGACAGTGCCGCGAAGGGTCATCGCCGGCCGCAACGGGACGGTGGTCCGGTCACCATCGAGCGGATCGACGCCGTACACCCCGATGCCGCAGCGCACCATGTCGAAATACGTTTCAGGGTGGTCGAGGACCCCCGGCGTGTTCGCCAAATGCCTGACGGCGCCGCGGATCCCCAGTTCTTCGGCGCGTTCGATGGCCGCGCGGAACGCGGCGGTCTGCTCCCCGACGGACGGGTCACCGGCGACGTCGGCGCACGCCAGGTGGCTCATCAGTCCGGTGACCCTGACCCGCCCGGCCCGGTGCGCAGCGGCCGCCGCGTCGAGCACCGTCTCGATGTCGTTGACCCCGGCGCCGTTCCGGCCGAGGCCGGTGTCGATCTTGACGTGGACCGGGCCGCCGCCGGCGTCGATCACGGCGTCGAGGTGCTGCAGGCTTGAGACGCCCATCTGTACGCCGGCCGCGACCGCTGCCCGGATGTCTTCGCCGGCCGGCCAGAGCCATGCCAGGACCGGGGCGTCGATGCCCGCCGCGCGCAGCTCCAACGCCTCACTTGGCGTCGCCACACCGAGGAAGGACGCGCCGCCGGCCAACGCCGCCCTGGCCGACTGCACGGCGCCGTGCCCGTACCCGTCGGCCTTGACGACGGCCATCAGCCGGCCGTCGGGGTTGTGTCGCCGAACCTGCACCAGCAGGGCCGCGGTGTTGGCCGTCAGCGCGTCGGTGTCGATGACGGCCTCGGCGCGGATCCAGCCCGGGCTGGGCTGCGGGCGTGAACCGGCACCCGAACGGTCGATGACCGGACGCTCGGCCGCACCCGCAGCGGTCACCGACTGTGTGCTCACATGACGATGGAATCACGTTCCGGCTCCAGGTGGCGTCATCGCACGATGCCGGTCCGATTGCACCTCTGTTGCGATCACCCGCTCCGGCCTGTCCATGGGCGGCTTCTTCGGCCGGTCCGCGCGGTGAGCAGCAGCCGGTCCCGCAGTGAGCGGCAGCCGGTCCGCGCGGTGAGCGGCAGCCGGTCCCGCGGTGAGCCCTAGCCGATCCCGCGCGGTCATCAACAGCCGGTCCCCCGGTGGTGATCAACGTTGCGGAACATTTCACGTCACGCTGCAACCACCGAGGTACCGAAACGTTGATCACTGCCAACCGCGGAACCCGGGTCTTCGTCCGCCTTGACCGCCGCACACCGTTGACCCGGGGTTCATCGGGCTGTCAAATGTCCGTGGTCGGATCGTCCGGACGAGCGCAGCGCCCGTCCGCAGCCTTCTGGAGACCCTCATGGTGACGACGGAACCGCACCCGCCAGGTGCCGACTGGCGCGATGACGACAGGGACCGTGACAACAGGCGCGATGACAACATGGACCGTGACGACAAGCGCGGGGCTGGCGGCGGGGCGGACCTGACGCCCGCCTACGAGGATCACGCCGATCGATACGACGCGCGCACCCACGCCTTCCAGCACTGGCGCGAACTGTTGGTCCAGCAATTACCGGCCGGGCCTGGCGACACCGTGCTCGACGTCGGCTGCGGAACGGGCCTGTGCCTGCCGCTGCTGCAGCAGAAGGTCGGTCCGAGCGGTTTCATCGTCGGCATCGACGCGTCCGCCCAGATGCTGACCCTGGCGATGCAGCGGGTCGCCGAGTGGGGTTGGAACAACGTCCGGCTGATCACCGCACCGATCGCGCAGGCGCAGATCGACGCCATGGCGGACGCCGCGATGTTCTGCGCCGTTCACGACCTCATGCAGTCCCGGGAGGCGCTGCAACGGGTCTTCGACCACCTGCGGCCGGGTGCGGCTGTGGGCGCCATCGGCGGGAAATGGCCTGCGCCGTGGATGATCCCGCTTCGGATGTGGGTGACCGACCTGCACGCCCCGTTCATCGCGAGCTTCGCCGGGTTCGACCGGCCGTGGCGGCTGCTGGCCGAGTTCGTCCCGGACCTGCGGGTGCAGGAACTGGCCGGCGGCGCGGGCTACCTGGCCGTGGGGCACACGCCGTCCCGGTGACAGTGCCCGTGGGTGCCGACCTCGGGTTCGGCGCAGCAACAGATGGTGGCCGGGTGAGTCCGCACGCTGTTGCGCTGTGGCAGCCGCGCCCCTCGCTGCGGAGTTGGGCAGAGGTACAGCGCGCCGACGGCCCGGATCCGCGCCGCAACCCGGCGCAACTTGTGTGACCACGAGCGGTGATTGCGCTGCCGCCCCACCGCCCGCCGGCACGCGCCGAGCTGGGCGGAGTTGGGCAGAGTTGGGCGGAGTGACAGCGCGCCGAGGGCCCGGATCCGCGTAGTAACCCGGCGCAACTTGCCTGAACCGAGCGGAAAAAGCCGGGCTGAGCATCACCTGCCGGCGACCCCCAGATGATCCCAGAGCACGTGCGCCCCGAACAGCCCGGTGCGCTCGGCCCGCTCGCCGGCCCGTCCGTGAAGGAACGCACCGGCCGCGGCCGCGAGCAGCGGCGGCAGCCCGCTCGCCAACAGAGATCCGATGACGCCGGACAGCACGTCACCCGAGCCCGCCGTCGCGAGCCACGACGATCCGGAGAGGTTGACCGCCGCCTGCCCGCCAGGCTCGGCGATCAACGTGCGGTGTCCCTTGAGCAGAACGGTGGCACCGCTTTCCCGAGCACCCCGACGCACCGCACCCAGGCGGTCGTCGAGTGCGATGTCGGGGAATACCCTGCTGAACTCGCGGTCGTGCGGGGTCAGCACGGTGACGTGTCCGGAACGGCGGCGTGCCGCGAGCAGCGTCGGGAGCGCTGCGAGCACGGTCAGGCCGTCGGCGTCGACCAGTACCGGCACGTCCTGCGACAGCACCCAGCGCAACGTCGCGATCGAGGAACCCTCGGTGCCCATGCCGGGCCCGACCACCCACGCCTGCACCTGCCCGGCCTCGGCCGGAGTCGCGGCCGCCACCACCTCCGGCCAGTGCGAGAGCACCGCGGACGCCTGCGCACCGGCGTACCGGACCATTCCGGGCCGGGTGCGCACTGCCCCGCCGACGCACAGCACGGGCGCCCCCGGGTACCCCGGCGAGCCGGCCGCGATACCGACCAGACCGTCGGTGAACTTGTCCGCACCGGGTCCGGGGCCGGGTAGCAGTTGCCGCAGGGTGCCGTCCGTCATCGCCACGAGATCGGCCGGCTGGCCCGTCATCTCCATGCCGATCGGAACGCTGACCACGGTTCCGGCCTGTGCGTCCGCGATGAGCAGACCGGGCTTGACCCCGCCGAACGTCACCGTGACGTCGGCGAGAAAGGCAACCCCACGCACACGTCCGGTGTCGGGCTCGATCCCGCTCGGAACGTCGACCGCCACCCGCAGCGCGCCGGTGGCGTTGGCCAGACCGACCAGCTGGGCGGCGTTCTCCCGCAGCGGCGGCTTGGCTGCCAGCCCGACGATCCCGTCGATGACGACATCGGCGGCATCCAGGGCGGGCCGCAGAGCGGGGTCATCGGCGGTCAGCACCCTCCCACCGGCACGGCGAAGCGCCTGCAGACCGCCGGTGTGCGCCTTGGCAGGCTCGAGAAGCACTGCGGTGACGCGCATTCCGCGCCGTCGCAGGAACGAGCCGGCGTAGAGGGCGTCACCGCCGTTGTTGCCGGACCCCACCAGCAGGACGACGCTGCGGCCCGGATGCGGTGACGGAACGCGCTCGGCCACTTCGAGTGCGATGGCGTGCGATGCGCGCCGCATCAGCGTGCCGTCGCCGTCCCTGGCCAGGGCGGCTGCCTCGACCTCGCGGATCTGCTGCACGGTGTACGCGGGGATCATCGGCTCATCCTCGCCTGCTTGTCCTGACCAGGTTTGTTCGGGGCAGCAGGCTCCTCCGAAAATCAACCGGGGCTATCCCGGTGTGAGGTCACCGAACCGCCATTTGCTGACCTCGAACGTCATCTTGAGCTCGTGCTCCAGGTTGCCCCGCGCGAAATGCAGGAAGCCGTCGAGGTGCTCGTCATCGAGGTGCGGAGAAGCCAGGTCCCTGAAGTCTTCGACGGTGGGGTGACGGGCATCGAGGAGGGCGAGCTCGACCGAGACGAACCGGATTCTCGGCCTCACCGCCTCTGCGACCAGTGTGGCGGTGCGGGTCTCGAGGACCAGCCGGGCCTTCCGCGTCGCGGTACCGACGACGATCCAGGGCGCCCCACCCGGTTCGTAGCGATACCAGAGCGGCACGGCCGCGGGCGGCCCGCCGGACGCCGCGACCGCGAAGACGGCGACCTGTGGTTCGGCGAAAAACCGCTGAGCCGCCGCTTGGTCAAATGCCATGTCAACTCCTGTCGAAACCTGGTTGAGCAACAAAGTGTCGACCTCTCCCCCGCCCCAGGGTCAACTCGATTACCGCGTCACCGCCCAGCAATGGACCGGTCACCGACCGGCTGCCCGGGGACCCCATCCGGCGAGAAAAGGCCGACCCGCCTCACGTTTCTCGGTTTCAGCGGTCGGGCGGTCGATAGAGCTGACCGACGTGCCCGCCCCGCTCCGTTTCCGGCCGCGAGAGCGTCTTGGTGCAATGGCTCGTGCCGCGCACCGGGCGCTCACCAGCCGTAGTGATCCAGCGCGGCTTCCAGCCGAGGAATGCGCGCCGCCCCGAAATGCCGCAGCCCGACCAGGATCTTGTGCAATTGCAGGGCTGTTCGCCGTCCCGGATACCCGGGATCGAAGGGCCACTCCCGTTGATAGGCGTCGAAGAATTCGTCGGGCAGTCCACCGGCCTGCATGAATGCGAGATCGAGTTCCCGGTCGGCGAAACACACGGCCGGGTCGACCACCCAACGCCCGTCGATGACGTTGCCGAACCACAGGTCGCCGTGCGTCAGGGAGGGTCTGGAGTCGGTGGGGAGCAGGTCGCGCAACGGGCCGTCGCAGGCGGCGCGGAGCCGGTCGGCCAGTGCGGGCGGCACCTGCGGGTCGTCCAGATGGGCGAGGATGCGCCGTTGGATGAAGAAGCTCGGCCAGTCGTCGGACCAGGCATTGTGCTGATCGAAAGCACCCGCCGGGTTGTCCCGGTGCCATCCGAACCGCTCCGCAGTCGTCCGGTGCACCGCCGCCATGGCACGACCCAACCCGGGCCAGTCGGGTCGCCCGCTGACGTACTCGAGCACCAGCAGGTGTCCCGCCGTTCCGAGCACCACCGGGGTAGGCGCGCCCGCCTCGGCCAGCGCGCGCAATCCCTCCGCTTCGACCTCCGCCGGGTAGGGGCAGCGTTTGACCACGACGACGCGGCCGTCCACGAGCCACTCCTGGGTGGTGGTGCAGATCAGTCCGCCTTTGAGCACCTCGGACCTGACCGGATGCGGCAGCCCGTCCGGCCAGTCCTGCGCGACGTCGAGCGGCATCGGAACATTGTCGACCCGACACCGGGGGCGCCTCTGCGGGGGATGGTGGTGCCCGTCGGCCCCGGGACCATGGGCGATCACCCACCGACTGTCGGTGTCGATCCCTAGGGTCCGGAATATGACGAACACCCATCACGCCATCGACTATGTCGAGTTGCCGGCCCCAGACCTCCTCGCTACCCGGATGTTCTACGAAAACGCGTTCGGCTGGCGATTCAACGAGTACGGCGCGGACTACGCGGGGATCGCAGCGCCTTCCGGTGACGGCGAGGTCGGCGGTTTGGACGGAACCGCCGGGAACGATCGTCGTGCGCCGCTGGTGCTGCTGTACTCCGACGATCTCGACGCCTCGCTGGCAGCCGTCCGGGCGGCCGGCGGCACGGTGTCGCAGGAGCCGTACGAGTTCCCGGGCGGCCGTCGCTTCCACTTCACCGACCCGGGCGGCACCGAACTCGGAGTCTGGAGTTCGTCGTGACGTAGACCGATGTCCGCCGTTTACAGGTGTCCTCGCCGCGCGCGCATCAGCCGTCGCGCTCACCCGAAGCGCGTAGCGGCCGGTTCCCGCGACGAGCCGCCGGGACTACTTCGCCATCAGCCGAGCGCAGGGTCGGCCCAGGCGCGACCAGCCGAGCGCGCCACCAGCCGAGCGCGCAACCAGCCGAGGCGCGCAACCAGCCGAGGCGCGCGATCAGCCGAGCCGCGCGACCAGCCGAGCGCGCCACCAGCCGAGCGCGCAACCAGCCGAGGCGCGCGACCAGCCGAGCGCGCCACCAGCCGAGCGCGCAACCAGCCGAGGCGCGCGATCAGCCGAGCGCGATGACGACCGCTGCGGCGATGCCTGCGTCATGGGACACCGACAGCCGCCAGTCCGTCACGCCGAGGTCGGCCGCGGCACCGGCCACCGTGCCCACCACCTGAAGTATGGGGCGACCTGATGACTCGGAGAGCACCCGGCAGTCGTGCCAGTCCATCCCGCGCGGCACGCCGAGCGCCTTGGCGACCGCTTCCTTCACCGCGAACCGGGCGGCCAGAGAGGCGGGGCCGCGGGGGTGACCCGTGACAGTGATCATTTCGTCGGCGCCGAACAGCCGGGCAGCCAACGACGGCGTCCGCTGCAGCGCGGCCGCGAATCGGTCCACCGCCACCACGTCGATGCCCACGGCGATGACCCCTGCGCCGGTCGGCAGCTGGGGCATCATCGGACGGCCGGCAGCGGCGCGATCGTCGCGGATGGTCCGGCATGCGTCGCACCGACGCCTGCCGGCCGCACCTGCCGCACCGTCATGGGCTATTCGACGGTGACGGACTTGGCCAAGTTCCGTGGCTTGTCGATGTCGTAGCCGCGGGAGCGGGCGATCTCCGCCGCCAGGATCTGCAACGGCACGGTGCTCACCAGCGGCTGGAACAGCTTCGGCACTCGCGGCAGTTCCACCAGGAAGTCGGCGAACGGCGCCACCGTGTCGTCACCCTCCTCGGCGATGACGATCGTGCGCGCCCCCCGCGCCTGGATCTCGCGGATGTTGGACAGCAGCTTGCTGTGCAGCAACGGGTCCGACACCGGCGACGGTGTCACCACGACCACCGGCAGGCCCTCCTCGATGAGCGCGATCGGGCCGTGCTTCAACTCCCCCGCCGCGAAGCCCTCGGCGTGCATGTACGCCAGTTCCTTCAACTTGAGCGCACCTTCGAGTGCCACCGGGTACCCGACGTGCCTGCCCAGGAACAAGACAGCCTTCGACCGCGAGATGTCCTGCGCCAACTTGCGAACGGGGTCCATCAGGGTCAACGTCTCGGCAACCGCCGCCGGCATCTCCGACAGCAGCTCGAACTCCCGGGCGACCTCGTCCCGGTACTTGGTGCCCCTGGCCTGTGCCAGCGCGAGCCCGACGAGGTAGTTCGCGGTGACCTGGGCCAGGAAGGTCTTTGTCGCCGCCACCCCGACCTCCGGGCCGGCGTGGGTGTAGACGACGGCGTCGGACTCGCGCGGGATCTGGGACCCGTTGGTGTTGCAGACGGCCAGCACCCTGGCCTTCTGCCTTCGGGCGTGCCGAACCGCCTCCAGGGTGTCAGCGGTCTCACCGGACTGGGTGACGGCGACAACGAGCGTCTCGCGGTTCAGCACCGGGTCCCGGTAGCGGAACTCGCTGGCGACCTCGACCTCGACCGGCAGCCGGGTCCAGTGCTCGATGGCGTACTTGGCCACCAGCCCGGAGTGGTACGCCGTGCCACAGGCCACCACGAAGACCTTGTCGATCGTCCGCAGGTCGTCGTCGGACAGCCGCAACTCGTCGAGCACGATCCCGGACCCGTCGAAGTGCCCGAGCAGCGTGTCGGCCAGCGCCTGCGGCTGCTCGGCGATCTCCTTGTCCATGAAGGTCGCGTAGCCGCCTTTCTCGGCGGCAGCGAGGTCCCAGTCCACGTGGAAGATCCGGAAATCGGCGACAGCAAGCGGATCAGGCGAGAACGACGTCACCTCATAGCTGTCCGGCGTGATGACGACCAGTTGGTCCTGACCCAGCTCAACCGCCTTGCGGGTGTGCGCGATGAACGCGGCGACATCGCTGGCCACGAACATCTCGCCGTCGCCGATTCCGATGACCAGCGGCGAGTTGCGCCGGGCCGCGACCAGCACGTCGGGCGCGTCGGCATGCACGGCGACGAGGGTGAACGCACCGTCGAGTCGACGGCAGACGGCGGCCATGCTCGCGGGCAGGTCACCGGCGGTCGGGCCATCGGCGAAGGCGCCAGCCAGTAGGTGCGCCACCACCTCGGTGTCGGTATCGCTGCTCATTTCGATGCCGCGGGCCTCGAGTTCACGCCGCAGCGGCAGGAAGTTCTCGATGATGCCGTTGTGGATGACGGCGACCTTGCCGTGCACATCGGTGTGCGGGTGCGCGTTCCGGTCCGTCGGTGCGCCGTGGGTGGCCCACCGGGTGTGCCCCATCCCGGTCGTCCCGTTCAGCGGGACCTCGCCGGTGTCGATGTAGTGCTCCAGATTGGCCAGCACGCCGGCCTTCTTGGCGGTGTGCAGTCGGCCCTCACCGTCGAGGATCGCCACGCCCGCGGAGTCGTAGCCACGGTATTCGAGCCGGCGCAGCCCTTCCAGGACGAGCGGAAGCGCTTGACGGGGGCCGGTGTACCCGACGATGCCACACATAGCACCAAGGCTAACGGCTCGGTGGGCGCCGACCGGCATCCGAATCGCAACGTGCCACCTCAGCGGGCTGTCGGTGGCCTTGGTCACGCTCCGCGTCCACCCTCGCACGCCCAGACCGCCCCAATGGTCACTTTCCGTCACTCAGCCGGGCGTTGTCACCCTGCAGGCATCCGCAGTTTCCCCGCCGGTGGGGGTCATCCGGGCGGCGAAGCTCTTTCGGCGCTCGGCGCGGGTGCGGGCGCAGCAACCACGGCGCACGCGCGGCGCACTCTTCCCGGGGGCCAGCACGCGTCCTCGCCCGAGGACACCGAGCAACCCGATTGTCGAACATCGTGCGGCCCAGGACAGCATGATGTTTCACGGTCAGCGTAGATGGGCCGGCCGGTGGTGCGCGCCCGAACCCCGCCTGCCGACGGTCAGGCCTCGACCGGCCGCCCACCCCTCGACATCGCCGCTTCGGGCGGAACCACCCCGGCCGGTGGTGACGGTTCCGGTGTCGCGTACCGCGTTCGATCCTCCGGCGCCGACGCCGCGACCGCCCGGATGTCCGCCCACGCCCTCAGGGCAGCGATCTGCTCGGCCTGGGTAACAGACAGCGGGACGGTGTTGTCGATCTCGTGCTGAAGGTCGGCGGCCTGCAGCTCGCGACGCTCGTTGAACGCGTTGAAGCAGGCCGCGATCACCACCTGCTCGATCTCGGCCCCGGAAAAGCCCTCCGTCGCGCCGACCAGGGTGTCCAGCAGATCGTCGGTCAACGGCAGGGACCCGAGAGCCGGTCCGGCCTTCAACCGGGCCTTCAAGTGCAGCGTGAAGATCACCCGGCGCTCGGTGTCGGTCGGCAGGTCGATGAAGAAGATCTCGTCGAACCGGCCCTTGCGCATCATCTCCGGCGGGAGCAGGGAGATGGTGTTGGCGGTGGCCATCACGAACACCGGTGACGTCTTCTCCTGCATCCAGCTCAGGAAGGTGCCGAACACCCGCGCCGACGTTCCGCTGTCTCCCCCACCGGAGGCGCCGGACGCGAAGCCCTTCTCGATCTCGTCGATCCACATGACGCACGGAGCGATGGCCTCCGCCGTGCGCAGCGCGGTCCGCATGTTCTGCTCGCTCGCGCCGACCAGCCCGCCGAACACCCGGCCGATGTCGAGCCGGACCAGCGGCAACGACCACGCGGACGCCATCGCCTTGGCCGTCATCGACTTGCCGCAACCCGGGACGCCCGTCACCAGAACACCTTTCGGCGCCGGCAACCCGTACGCTGCGGCCTCCTCGAGCCAGGACCCGTCACGTTTGCGAAGCCAGGTCTTCAGGTTCTCCAGGCCGCCGATGTCGTCCAAGCTGACGGTGGACCGAACCACTTCCAGCACGCCGGACTTCTGCACGATCTGGCGCTTCTCCTCCTGGACCAGCGCGATGTCGTCATCGGTCAGGCGTCCGTCGTCCACCATCGATCTGGCGAACGCGTTCTCCGCCTCGAACGCGGTCAGGCCGAGCGCCGCCTTCGCCAGCCGCTCCGCTCCCGCAGGACCGAGCTGCACCTTCAGCGCACCCGCGGCCGAGTTCCGGGCGATCATCCCGTCGAGCGTCGCGCGGATCTGCGCCTCCGTGGGCAGCGGGAAATCGACCAGCGTGACCAGCGACTCCAGATCCGGCGGGATCCGCGGGGTCGGCGAGATGAGGATCAGCGTCCGCGGCACCCGGCCGTCCTTGTAGAAGCGGACCGTGTCCTTCAGCGCGCGGACCAGCTGGGTGTCGGCCGGGGTCGCGTCGGATCCCATCCACGGGTGCAGGTCAAGCAGGACGACAACGCTGGGCATGGTCAACGCCGCCGCGGCGGTGAGGGCGGCGTGCGGGGTACGGGTGTCCGGACTGCCGGGCTGGCCCAGGGCCGCGAACCCGTTGGCAGTCGACCAGGTGTAGACCTGCCGGGCGGGCGAGACCTGCGTCCGGTTGCCGACCACGGCGGCGATCTCGGCGAGCGCGCGGGACTCTTCGGCGGTCTGGATGGACAGCAGCGGGAACCTGGCGCGGATCAGCCTGCGGAGGTTGGTCGCGAAATCGTCTGCCACGTCTGCGTGCTCCCTGGTCGGAATGTGCGGCCGCTTGACGGACCCATCGGGGTTGACCGGTGGACGCCGCGCAGCCCCGGCCGAGCCACCGGTTACTGTACGAGAGCGGCGAAGCGGTGACGGCGGTGTCATGGCAGCACGACGGATCGCGCCGGTGCTGCCGACAGGATGCCTGTCAGCGCGAGCCAACTCAGCCGTCGCGGCGGTGAATCGCCCTCGGCACCCTGCCTGCCCAGCTCGGAGGAACGTGATGGCGAAGAAGCTGATCCCCAGCATCCAGCGGCCGACCCTGGAGTACTTCGCCTACCGGGGACCGCACCGGGTTGCCACCGGAGATCTCGCGGCGGCCGGCATGCCCGGGCTTGTCTTCGCGCCCACGTCCGGCCGGCGGCTGCCGATCGTCGCGTTCGGACACGGCTGGCTGCAATCGGCGGACCGATACGCCGACACCATGCGCTATCTCGCCTCGTGGGGGATCATCGTCGTCGCGCCGAACACCCACCGCAACCCGTTCTCCTCACATCAGGGCTTGGCGCTGGATCTGTCCAGGGCCCTGCGGCTGGTGGCCAACGGCGAACTCGGCGAGGGACGCGTCCGCGGCGACGTCCGCCGGATGGGCGTCATCGGCCATTCCGTCGGCGGCGGGGCTGCCATGCTCGCCGCCGCGAAGGACCCGCAGATCCGCGCCGTCATGACGGTCACCGCCGCCGAGACCCGCCCGTCCGCGATCGAAGCCGCCGGTCGGGTCGAGGTGCCCAGCCTGCACCTGATCGGGTCGAAGGACGACATGACCGAGGCGGACGGCGCACGGATCGCCCGCTCCTGCACCGGGCCGGCCCGGTTGCGCATGGTCAAGGGCTCGGGTCACTTCGGCCTGGCGGAGGGCAAGAACTTCCTCAACGGCATCATCGGTGCCGACTCCGACAACAAGATGCAACAGGTCACCCGCATGCTCGCCTCGGCGTTCTTCATCCGCTATCTGACGGACGCCGAACAGCTCGCGGACGAGATGGACGCCAAGGTCAAGGGCACCACCATCGAGAGCCTGGAGGATCCGGACCTGTCCGGTCCGCTCTCGGTCGGTGATGTGGCTACCGCAGCGATGCTGTGATCGGCGGGACGTCGGTGATCAGCAAGTTGCGCGGACGTACGGCGTCAAACGCGGCTTCGTTCGCGCGGTAACCCCGCGCCACTCCAGCCCGGCGCTGCCCCGGGGGGCCGGTGGCTGCAGCCAGCTCGCGTTGGTGAAGTTGCGCGGACCAACGGCGTCACACTGGGCGAATACCGCGCGGTACCTCAGCCAAACTCCAGCCGGCCGCCGCCTCGGGACCGCCGCCCGCAGCCAGCCGTGCGTTGGCGAAGTTGTGCGGACCTACGGCCTCAAAGTCGGCGAAAACCGCGCAGTAACCCGGCGCAACTCCAGCCGGCCGCCGCCCCGGGGACCGCGGCTCGCCCGTCGATCGGGATTCTGCGCCGCTCTCGACCTCTGTCCGGTTGTCCACATGCCCGGATGTATCCACATCAGCGGCCATGCGCAGCCCGGTCTCGCGGCGAGTGGGTCACCGTCTTCCCCATGCCCCGGGCCGCAGAGATCGACGACGATCACCCTCGTGCGCGACGAGCGCCACTCCGGCCTCTGCCGTCGGGATTAATCACCCTCGCCCGCAACCAGCACCTTGCCGTCACGGGCGTGCAGGCGCTCTCCTTCCTCGGGCCCCACGGTCTCCGGGGCGCGGTGCGCGACCGAGCCCTGGTCCGGCTGTGGCGCAACGCCTATGCGGTGCCCATGTGGCGGGCACCGGCCCTTGGCTCTGCCTCGGCGCCTCGCGGCTCCGGTGTGGTGACGGCATCGCGCCGGTTGGGACTGCTCGATCCGACGGCGGTGCACCGCATCGCGGCTCCAGTCTGGACGCGGCTCGCCGCAGCGGAGTTGACACTTCCAGGACCCACCATCGCCTGCCTGCACACCGCGGCCGAGCTGTACGGCTTCGCGATCGACGCAGACGACGTCACCCACCTCATCGGTGAGCGGTCGACGACGCTGACGGGCGTCACCGTGCACCGGACGCGAAACACCTCGCCGCTGCAGGCAGCCGGTCGTTTCCACGCTGTCGACGCAGCAGAAACAGCCATCCGGCTCGCTGCGTGTGCGCCTCATCCGGCACGGAGCCTCGCCCTGCTCGACGCGTCACTGCGATCAGGTTTCGTCACGCCCGCCACACTCACCGAGATAGCTGTGAGACTGCACGTCGACGGAGTCGGCGCCGCCCGTGGATTGGTCGCGCTGGCCGACTCGCGGGCGGAGTCCCCAGCTGAGTCATGGCTGCGTTGGCTGTGTCACGACGCCGGTCTGCCGAGCCCGGAGCCGCAGTACCGGGTGCGATGCGCGGGCAGTTTGTCATACCGACTGGATCTTGCATGGCCGGCCGCCAGCCTCGGCCTGGAGTACGACGGGGTCGAGTTCCACACCGGTGCGGCACTCACCCGGGACCGCGCGCGGCTCAACGCGCTGACCGCAGCGGGATGGACGATCCTCGCAGTGACGGCCCCGATGCTGACGACCGGGCGGCGCACCCTCGTGACTCAGATCTCGGAGCGCCTGCGCACAGCCGGTGTGCTCGCCCGCTGACGCAAGGCGGCAGAGGAGTTGCGCCCACCTACCGCGCGCGGATCAGCTGAATCTGCGCAGTAACTCCACACAACTCGCGGCCACCGGGGAACGCCGGCCAGCGACCGGACGCACCAGGCCCCGAGCCCAAGTTGCGCCGACCTACCGCGCGCGGAACAGCTGAATCCGCGCAGTAAGTCCGCTCAACTCGCGGCCACCGCTCGCGGCCGCCGGGGAACGCCGGCCAGCGACCGGACACACCAGGCCCGGGCCCGAGTTGCGCCCACCTACGGCGCGCGGAACAGCTGAATCCGCGCAGTAAGTCCGCTCAACTCGCGGCCACCGCGGGTGCCTTGGCGGAACGGTGCGTCAGACGCCCGCCACGACCTTGGCCACCCGCTCGGCGATGCTCTGCGCGGCCTCGGGTGTGCCCGCCTCGACCATCACCCGCACCAGCGACTCGGTCCCGGAGGGCCTGAGCAGCACGCGGCCCGAGTCACCCAGTTCGGACTCGGCGCGGTCCACCGCGGCCAGCACATCCGGGGACGAAGCGACCGCGGCTTTGTCATCGACCCGGACGTTGATCAGTACCTGCGGGAACCGGGTGACGACCTTGGCCAGTTCCGCCAGCGGACGCCCGGTCTCAGCGACCGCGGCCATCAGGTGCAGTGCGGACAGCAGCCCGTCACCGGTGGTGGCGTGGTCGGCGAGGATGAGATGCCCGGACTGCTCGCCGCCCAGCGAGTAGCCGCCGGCCCGCATGTCCTCGAGCACGTACCGGTCACCGACCGCGGTGGTGCGCACCTTGATCCCGGCTTTCGCCATCGCCTGGTGGAACCCGATGTTCGCCATCACGGTCGCCACGACGGTGTCCTGCATCAACCGGCCGCGGTCCTTGAGCGAAATCGCGAGCAGCGCGAGGATGACGTCGCCGTCCACGTCCGATCCGTCAGCTGCGACGGCCAGGCACCGGTCGGCGTCACCGTCGTGGGCGATGCCGAGATCGGCGCCCTCGGACACCACGGCCTCGCGCAAGCCAGTCAGGTAGGTGGATCCGACCCCGGCGTTGATGTTCAGGCCGTCCGGGCTACCGCCGATGACGACGACCTCTGCGCCGGCCCGCCGGTACACCTCGGGGGCGAGCGAGGACGCCGCCCCGTGTGCGCAGTCGACGACCACCCGCAGCCCGTTGAGCGGGTTCGGGGTGGCAACCAGCAGGTGATCCAGGTACCGCCGGTCGGCATCATCGTCGCGCCTGATCCGGCCCACACCCTCGCCAGTGGGCAACGGAGCGGGATCGTCCATCCGGCGTTCGATCTCGTCCTCGAGGGAGTCCTCGAGCTTGTGACCGCCGCCGGAGAAGATCTTGATGCCGTTATCGGGCATCGCGTTGTGCGACGCAGAGATGACGATGCCCATGTCTGCGTCGAGATCCGCCGTCAGGTACGCCACCGCGGGCGTCGGCAGCACGCCGAGCAGGATCACGTCCACGCCTGCGGAGGCGAGGCCCGCGGCGACCGCGGACTCGAGCATCTCGCCACTGGCGCGGGGATCGCGGCCCACCACTGCGAGCGGACGCGTCGGGCTCGGCGGGAGCACCGCCTCGCCATGCGCTCCGAACGGCTTCACGGGCGGTCTGGGTGCCCGACGCTCGCCGAGAACCTGGGCGGCCGCAGTGGCCAACCGCAGGGCAAGCGCCGGGGTGAGATCCGCGTTCGCGAGCCCTCGCACACCATCCGTGCCGAACAGCCGTCCCCCCACGGCGATCAGCGCTTCGAGTACTGGGGCGCCTTGCGGGCCTTCTTCAGGCCGTACTTCTTGCGCTCGGTGGCGCGGGCGTCACGGGTGAGGAAGCCGGCCTTCTTCAGCGGCGGGCGATCGGTCTCGTCGAGCTCGATCAGCGCACGCGCGATGGCCAGCCGCAGCGCACCGGCCTGGCCGGTGACACCGCCACCGTGCAGCCGGGCGATGACGTCGTAGATCTCGCCCTTCTCCAGGATCACCAGCGGCTCCTTGATCAGCTGCTGGTGAACCTTGTTGGGGAAGTAGCTGTCCAGGCTGCGCCCGTTCAGCGTGAAGGTGCCGTTGCCGGGGACCAGGCGGATCCGGACGACGGCTTCCTTGCGGCGGCCGACGGTCTGCACCGGACGGTCGACGGCGACGGGGAGCACGACGGCCGGAACGACCTCGGGCACCTCGTCGATGACGACATCATCGGCAACGACATCGGTGGCGTCGTCAACAACGAGCTCGACCTCGACGGCCGCCTCGTTCTCGGACGGGACGTCGAAGTCTTCCTCGACGGCAACTTCGGGATTCTGGCTCACGGACTGACTCATCTCGCTGTTCTGTGTGCGGCGGTGTGCTGAGCGGCAGTGCTGCTTGCGGCTGCGTCGTCAGCGGCGACGTGCTGCGAAATGTGGCCTACGGCCACGATCACCGGGTCGATTTCTACTGATCGATTCCTATTGGGCGACCTGGGAGATCTCGAACGGCTGCGGCTGCTGCGCCAGGTGCGGGTGCTCGGGGCCCGCGTAGACCTTGAGCTTGCGGGCCATCGAACGGCCCAGCGAGTTGTGCGGCAGCATGCCGATGACGGCCTTCTCGACCAGTCGCTCGGGCCGGGTGTCCAGCAGGTCGCCGACGGTCTGCTTGCGCAGGCCCCCCGGGTAGCCGGAGTGGCTGTACAGGAACTTGCCGTCCCGCTTGTTGCCGGTGACGGCGACCTTGCTCGCGTTCACGATGACGACGAAGTCACCGGTGTCGACATGCGGCGCGTAGATCGCCTTGTGCTTGCCACGCAGCAGCTGCGCGGCCTGGCTGGCGAGCCGGCCGAGCACGACGTCGGTCGCGTCGATCACGTGCCAGGCGTGGGTCACATCGCCGGGCTTGGGGCTGTACGTGCGCACGGATATGCCTCTTCGTTCTCGTCCAGGGTGGTCATGCCGGGGGCGGGTGCCTCCCAGGTGGTGCGCGACACCACATGGTCGAACCCCGGCGAACACGATTCGCTGGGATCCGGAACCAACTGCACAATGCGGGCTGACGCACACGCGCCAGGACCGCCGCACGCAGCTGCGCGGCACACCGACTAGCCAGAGTACCGCGAGGCCGTCGGCAAGGTCAAAGTGACCGCAGGCGCACGACGCGCGAGGCGTCACCGATGGTGATCGTGCCCATGTTCCCTTCGACCCTCAGGTGCCGGCATTGCCCGGTCGCGGCCTCTTGTCGGGCGATTCGACCGCGACGATGGCGTCGGAGATGTCGAGCATCACCGGTTCGTGCTGAACGTGATCGATCGTCGCGTCGTCGCCGTCGAGGTCGCTGTCGGCCTCAGCGAGCCAGGCCCGCGCGTCACGCACGGCGGCCAGGGTGGAGGCGCCGAGCACCTCGGTGGCCCGGAATACGGTGATCCGGCCCTTCACGTCCTCGAACTGTGAATGCTTGAACCGGTGCACCATGTCCGCCTGCACGCCGGAGAGGTACAACCGGCCGCCGGCCGCCTCGAGCTGATCGGCGTAGTGCGCGACCACCCCGAAAAACGTTGAGCCCAGCGACATCCGGCCACGCAGCCGAAGGATGACCACGGGCCTGCGGGTCGGCCGCGGGTCAGGGAGGCGCGCTCCGAGCGTCCGAGAGCCCGCGTACAGCAGACTGCCGTACACATCGAGCACGACGGGCTCGGCATCGGGCAGCACCGCCGGCATCGGCTGCTCGACGAACTGCCCGTCCGGTCGGCGGGACAGCCGGACGATCCGCAGGTCCATCTGCTCCTTGTTGAGCTGCAGCAGCAGGGATACGACGACACCGACGCCGACCGCCGCGGCGACGGGCAGCGCGAGCGTCGAGACGAAGGTCACCACCAGCGCGATTCGACCCGTCGTGCTGGTCCGCCACACCACTGCGATCTCCCGCGGCTTGATCGACATCACGCCGGCAAAAATGAGCACCGCGGCGAGCGTCGGCATGGGCACCAGCCCGACCACGCCGGCGAACGCCACCAGGATGACGAGCATCCACAGACCGCCGAAGATGGCGCCCCAGCGGCTGCGCGCACCGGCGGCCAGGTTGAGTGCCGTGCTGCTGACGGAACCGCCCACCGGCGTCCCGTGGAACAGCCCCGCCGCCACGTTCGCGACGCCCTGGCCGATGAAGTCCCGGTTGGTGCTGGACAGCGCACCGCCGGGATTCGGCGCGGCTTCCGCGACGCCGGCCCCCTGGACCAGCGCAATCGCCGCGATCGCGAACGCACCGCTGATGACGCTGAAGGTCAGGTCACCAATGTGCGGCAGCACGAGCGGCGGAAATCCGCTGGGGATGGCGCCGACGTCGGCCACGGTCTGCACCTGGTCGAGGTTCATCAGCGCAACGGCGATCGTCGGCAGCACCACGGCGATCAACGACGCGAACAAGCCCAATCTGGTGCGGCTGAGCAGGAACATCACGGCCAGCGCGACAGCGCCGACCACCGCGGAGGCGGTCACGATCCCGGACGGATGGGTGATGACGTAAGCCGCCTTCTGCGCCGCCACCCCGCCCTCGGTGGGTGATCCGACCAGCCCGGCGAGCTGACCCAGGACGATGTTGACCGCGACCCCGGTGAGAAACCCGAGCATCACCGATCGCGAGACGAACCTGATGTACCGGCCGAGGTGCAGGAGCCCGGCGGCGATCATCACCGCGCCGGTCAGGACGGTCAGCATGATCAGCGCCCGGTCGCGGCCCTCCGGTGCGACGTCCGCCAGCGCCGACCCGGCGGCGAGTGACGCCGCGGTGGTCGTGGTGACGACCATCAACTTGGTGCTGGTGGTCAGCCCGCCGCCGATCTTTCCGGAGAACGACGCGTACAGGCCGTAGGCCGGGTTGACGCCGACGAGCAACGCGGTGGCCATGCCGTCGGGGACGGAGCTGATCGCTCCGGGTAGGCCGGCCAGCACGTCGGACTTGATGTCCTTCCGGCGGGGCCGGACCTGCTTGAGCCACCCGGCGACGAGCCGCAGGGGATGGACCGACGGCGCCTTGCGAGCAGCGTGTCCGGAGTTCTTGCCCGACCCCGGCGCGGAATCGACCTGTGCCGCAGGCTCCTCGGTGGTGCGGGGTTCGTTGCGAACATGCCCCTGGGGTTCAGCCGGCACGGTACCGGCCGGCTGGTCGTCGGCGGGCGGCACGACGCCGTTGGTTCCGCTCATGCCGCCTCGTTCCGCCGTCCTGCCCCAGCGGTCAAACCCTAAACGGACAAAACTTCCCGCGCATGACCCGGACTGTGCGAGGCGGGGCTCAATATCTGCAAGCTGCGGTGGGACGGGGCCACGCAGGTCGGGTGGAGGAGCTGAGGCCCTGCGCCGACAACGGACACCAAGTTGTGCCGCACGGCCGCCGCAGTTCCCACCCGGTGACGGATCCACAGAACGAGATCTAGTCCATGGCCTCGATGCCGAGCTCTGCGAGCTCGCCCATGCTTTCGCGGATGTGCCGGACCGCCTCCGGCGGCGCCGGCTCCCAGCCCACCACTTCCTCGACAACCCGCAGCGGCTCGGTCGTGCGGTAGGAGCGGGTCGGATTGCCCGGGAAGCGCTTGTCGGTGACGTTGGGGTCGTCCTCGATCGAGCCGGTCGGTTCGACCCGGTAGACCCGCGGTGGCCCATCGCCGCGGGCGAGCTCGGCGGCCAGCGGTGCGCCCTGGGGGCTGGCTGTGATGTAGATGTGCTTGGACTGACGGCCCGAGCCGTAGTTCGACCGCCACCCCGGCGTGAGCAGGTCCCCGACCGCCACATCGGCGCGTGTCCCGTGGAAGAAAGGCCCTGGGTCGTCGACGACGCGTGGCGGGGGCGGCGGGTCCCTAAGCAGGCTGTCGAGCCGCGTCAGGAGCACCGCGACCCGGGTGCGTCCGTGCGGAGCCCGCGGGTAGCGGCCCAGCACATCCAGAACGAGTGGCGTGGCCCGCGCCGCGGCGGCCGTGATGACGTACTCCGCGACGACCTTGTCGTCGCCCCGGGCCAGCTCGGCCGCACGCGCGGCGTGGGCCGCAGCACCGAGGATGTGCCGCACCTGCGTCGCGTTGGCCAGTGGGTGCAGGTATGCCGCGGCGGCCGCATCACCGGCCGCGGTTGCCGCGTACCGGGCGGGCTCCGTGGACGCCTGCTTGGCGGCGCGGTGAGCGTCGGTGGCGGAGGTCCGCTGCAGGCGCGAGCGGGGCGCGCCCTCGGCGAATGCGCGAGCCGCATCCAGCGCGGCGGCGGGCCGCGGATCGTCCGGCTCAGCCCGCTCGAACAGAAAGAGGAAGGGTTCCGCGCATGAGAGGGCATACGCGACGACGCCCCGCAGCTCGTCGGTTGTCAGCTCGAAGTCGCCGGTGGGTGTCGGCACCGCCCGAGAATATGGGTCGGCGAACAGTGGGTCAGGGACGATGGCTCACGCGTGGCCGCTCAGCTGACCCAAACGGTCGGCGAGGGCGTCGACCATCGCGGCCGCGCGCTTGTCGGACATCGTCGCTTTCCTGTCGCCGCCCAGGCTCGACACCGGGAGGACATCGACCGACAGCTTCGCACCACCGGCCAGGGCCCGCAGGGCGTCGACCTTGTCGCCGAACGGCGAGCCGCTGCCCGGTGAGTAGTAGTGCACGACCTCGTCGATGTCATCGGGGTAGAGATCGGTCTTGGTCACGGCGATGATCAGCCAGATGGGCTTGTGGCGGCGCACGGCCATCGATGCGATGCGATGCGAGGTGATCGCCCAGTCCTCGAGCTCCAGCGCGAGCTGCTCCTCACGGGTCGCCGAAGCGGCGCCGGTGGTGCCGGCCGCGCGACGCGGGGTGGCGTATCCGTTGGCCACGACGTGGATGACGCCGTCGACCGGCTCGTCATGGAAGACCTCGTCGAGGGCTCCGAGCCGGGTAGCGGCATTGTCACCGGGCACGACCAGGAATCGGAAGCCGTGCAGCTTGGCCCCGCGGCGGGTGCGCCGCTCCATGACCGCCGAGCCGACCTCGGCGACGGCGTCGCCGGCCGAGCGGCGCGTCAGCCGGTCGACGAGCTGGCTCTTCCCGATGCCGGTCATCCCCGTCACCGCCACCATCGGGTAACGGTCGCGCAGGAGCCGGGCCATGCGCTCCGGCATCGCGGTCAGCGCGGTGATGAGACCGGTGGCTGCGGTGGCTGCGGTGGCGCCGATGACAGTGCGACTCGACGTCGGCAAGATCATCCTGATCCGGGATGAGGTCTGAGACACGGTGGCTCCTCCGCGAGCTTGGCAGGTGACAGGTGGCGCTAGGGCTTGTGCACACCGGCGTCAGGGGTCGTGTCGTCGTTGTGTGCCGGTGGGCTCAGCGCGTCGAGGTTGAGCTTCCGGCCGGTGTGTTCCGCCCAGGCGATGACGTCGGGCAGGGCCCAGATGCCGCCCATGGTCAGTGTGGCTCGCGGCGTCGGGAAGTCGTCGCGGGTCACGAGTTGACTGACCCGCTGCCGGCTGACGGCGAGGATTCTGCACAGTTCAGCGTTGCCGAGAAGCATCTCCACGCCTTGGAGAGTAGGCACTTGCCAAGCATAAATACCGTCTTTGCTTGCCTGGTGGGCGTATGCCTGACCACGCAGTCCGGTCGTCCGGCCGCAGCGTCCTGGCTCACCAGTTGGAGATCTGGTCGGACCGGCGCTTCGCAACCGTTGAGTGCTACGGAACGATTCTCAGCGCTCGGTGATGTCACGGCGCGCCTTGGTGGCGCCGGCGCGTATCGCCAGCTCGTCGTCAGCCGGGTAGTCGACGGCCATCAACGTCAGCCCGTGCGCCGGCGCGACATGGATGTCGGCCGTCCGGGTGCCCGCCTCCAGCAACTCCGCCGGCCGCCGGGTCGGCATCCGCAGCTCCCCCACGCTGATCAGTGACCCGACCAGCGCACGCACCATCGAGTGGCAGAAGGCATCCGCCGCGACGTCGATCCGCACCTCGGTGCCGTCGCGGTGAACGGTCAGCGACTGAAGTTCGCGGATGGTGGTGGCCCCCTCGCGCGGCCGGCAGAACGCGGCGAAGTCTCGCAGGCCGATCAGCGCCCGCGCGGCGAGCGTCATCGCTTCGACGTCCAGGGCGTGGCGCCGGGCGAGCACGAACCTGCGGTCGGCGGGTTCGACGCCCCAGTCGGCGGTGCCGATGCGGTAGCGGTAATGACGTCGCAGCGCCGCGAACCGGGCGTCGAAGCCTTGCGGTGCAACGGAAACGGCCCGCACACGCACGTCGAGCGGCAGCAGGCCCGCCAGCCTGCGGAGCACACCGAGCCGACCCGACGCAGTCTCGTCGGATGAACCGCTCGCGGCCTTGGCCGACCCTGCGGCGAGGTGCCGGGGGGCGAGCGCGATCAACCCCGCGCGGGGAACGTCGATGTGTGCGACCTGCCCGAGCGCGTGCACCCCCGCGTCGGTCCGCCCGGCGACGACCAGCGGCGGTGTTTCCCGGAACAGCACCGTCAAGGCACGCGACAACTCCCCCGCGACCGTCCGGCGCCCGGGTTGCACGGCCCAGCCGGAGAAGTCGGTGCCGTCATAGGAGATGTCCAACCGCAACCTGATCATCTGCGGCCATCCGGTACGTCATCGAGTCGCCAATAACGGACCTTCCCGGGCAGCGGGAGGGTCCGGAAGTGGTGACTCGATTCCTCTGCGACGCTGCGCCACGGCGAACATGCGCCTGGTGGCTGGCGAGAGCAGACAGCACAACGGGGGCGGACCGACGCGATCGTCGCTCCGCCCCCGCTGTCGCAGTTGCGCTCGGTGCGGATTACTTCGCCTCGTCGGCGCCTTCGGCCGGATCCTCGGTTGCGGCTTCGACGGCCTGCGCCGAGCCGCTTTCGGTGTCGGAGCTGGTCTCGGCCGCGGTCACGTCCGCGTCGTCGGCAACCGCGTCCGCATCAACAGCAGCACCGTCGACCACGCCGCTCTCGTCCACCGCGGCTTCATCGGCAGCGGTGTCACCATCGACGACGGCCGGTGTCGAGCCCGCCGCAGCGGCACCCGAGGAAGCGGCGACGCGGGCACTACGGTCACCGCTGCGGGTGGACGCGGCGCGGCGGGCAACCCGCGAGGCGGAGGAGGAAACGGTCTCCTCGTCGATCAGCTCGATGATCGCCATCGGGGCGTTGTCGCCCTTGCGCGGCGCGGTCTTGGTGATCCGGGTGTATCCACCGTCGCGGGTCGCGAAAGACGGCCCGATCTCGGCGAACAGCTTGTGCACCACGTCCTTGTCACGGATGACCTTGAGGACCTCTCTGCGGTGATGCAGGGTGCCCTTCTTGGCCGAGGTGATCAGCTTCTCCGCGTAGGGACGGAGCCGCTTGGCCTTGGTCTCGGTGGTGGTGATCCGGCCGTGTTCGAACAGCGACTGCGCGAGGTTGGCGAGGATCAGCCGCTCGTGGGCCGGTCCTCCGCCGAGACGGGGACCCTTGGCTGGCGTGGGCATGAGATGTTCCTTCGATCGTTGTCCGCGGCGGTGGACCCGCCGCGGGTGAGGCGGCCACCCGGGAGCGAACTCCCGGGCGCCGACGGTTTCCTATCCGTGTTCGGGCTGACCAGCGGGTTCCTGGTCGGCCCGCCCACCCACATCGTGGATGGACCAGTACTGCGGTTGATCGTTGTCGAGCCCGGACGAAGTCCGGTCCATACCTACTGGCGGAGCCAGCGTCTAGATCTGCTCGGTCTCCGCGTAATCGGTGTCGTCGACGACGGCCTCGACCGGCGCGGCTGCGGGGAGTCCGTAGCCGGCGTCGTCGGTGTCGTCGTTCCAGTCGTTGTCGCTGTAGGCCAGCGCGGCGGCGGCGGGATCGAACCCGGCCGGCGAGTCCTTCAGCGACAGGCCCATGCCGGCGAGCTTGATCTTGACCTCGTCGATCGACTTCTGCCCGAAGTTGCGGATGTCGAGCAGGTCCGCCTCGGTGCGGGAGACGAGCTCGCCGACCGTGTGGATGCCCTCGCGCTTGAGGCAGTTGTACGAGCGGACTGTGAGGTCCATCTCCTCGATCGGCAGACCGAATGCGGCGATGTGATCGGCCTCGGCGGGCGATGGCCCGATCTCGATTCCCTCGGCGTCGATGTTGAGCTCGCGGGCCAGCCCGAACAGCTCCACCAGGGTGGTGCCGGCGGACGCAAGCGCATCCCGAGGCGTGATCGACGGCTTGGTCTCGACGTCCAGCACGAGCCGATCGAAGTCGGTGCGCTGCTCGACGCGGGTGGCCTCGACGCGGTAAGTGACCTTGAGGACCGGCGAGTAGATCGAGTCGACCGGGATGCGGCCGATCTCGGCGCCGACGACCTTGTTGGGCGAGGCCGGGACGTAGCCGCGGCCACGCTCGACGACGAGCTCGATCTCGAGCTTGCCCTTCTTGGTCAGGGTGGCCAGCTTCAGATCCGAGTTGTGCACGGTGACACCAGCCGGCGGTGCGATGTCGGCGGCGGTGACGTCACCGGGGCCCTGCTTGCGCAGGTACATGGTGACCGGCTCGTCGTCCTCGGACGACACCACGAGCTCCTTGAGGTTCAAGATCAGCTCGGTGATGTCCTCCTTCACGCCGGGGACGGTGGTGAACTCGTGCAGCACGCCGTCGACGCGGATGCTGGTGACGCTGGCGCCGGGGATCGACGACAGCAGGGTGCGGCGCAGGGAATTCCCGAGGGTGTAGCCGAATCCGGGCTCGAGGGGCTCGATGACGAATCGCGAGCGGTTCTCGGAGACGACCTCTTCGGTCAGTGCGGGGCGCTGGGAAATCAGCACAGTGGTGTTTCCTTTCGCAGGTGACGTCCGCTATATGACGTCACTGTGGGTACTGCATGTTGCTGTGTGCACGGCCTGTCCAGGGCCGTCGGGACGGACCGTTCCGGCCGTCAGAGGTGATCGTCGCCGTGGTGCAAGATGTCCCCGGACATCGATCCCGGGACAGCGCCTCGACGAGGATCACCGGCAGTGCAAAGCCCGGTCGAGCGACACGAATGCCTCCCGACCGGGCTGGAGAACTACTTGGAGTAGAACTCCACGATCAGCTGCTCGGTGACCTGCGAATCGATCTGCGCACGCACCGGCAGGGAGTGGATCAGCACCGTCAGCGACTCCGGCACGACCTTCATCCACGCCGGGACCGGACGGTCACCGAACGTCGCCCGCGCCAGTTCGAACGGGAACGACTCCGCCGACTGCTTGCGAACGGTGATGATGTCGTACTGCTCGACGCGGTAGGACGGGACGTCCACCCGGGTGCCGTTGACGAGGAAGTGTCCGTGGGTGACCAGCTGACGCGCCGCCCGCCGGGTACGGGCCAGGCCCGCGCGGTAGACGACGTTGTCGAGCCTGGACTCCAGGATCTGCAGCAGCGTCTCGCCGGTCTTGCCGGGACGGGACGCGGCCTCGGCGTAGTAGCGACGGAACTGCTTCTCCATCACGCCGTAGGTGAAGCGGGCCTTCTGCTTCTCCTGCAGCTGGGTCAGGTATTCCTTCTCCTTCGTCCGCGCGCGGCCGTGCTGGCCGGGCGGGAAGGGACGGCGCTCGAAGGCCTGGTCGCCACCGACGAGGTCGGTCTTGAGGCGACGGGACTTCTTGGTCATGGGACCGGTATAGCGAGCCATTTCTTAGCTTCCTCCCCGCTCAGACCCGGCGCCGCTTGGGCGGCCGGGTTCCGTTGTGGGCCTGCGGGGTGACATCGGAGATTGCGCCGACCTCGAGGCCGGCGGCCTGCAGTGAACGGATCGCGGTTTCCCGACCCGAACCCGGTCCCTTGACGAATACGTCGACCTTGCGCATGCCGTGCTCGATGGCCTGGCGTGCAGCGTTCTCGGCCGCCATCTGAGCGGCGAACGGGGTCGACTTGCGGGAGCCCTTGAAGCCGACATGACCGGCGGACGCCCAGGAGATCACCGCACCGGTGGGGTCGGTGATCGAGACGATGGTGTTGTTGAAGGTGCTCTTGATGTGAGCGTGACCGTGGGAGACGTTCTTCTTCTCCTTGCGGCGCACCTTCTTGACGGCTGCTGAACCCGTACGGGCCTTGGGGGGCATCGTTTACCTGGCCTTCTTCTTGCCGGCGATCGTCTTCTTCGGTCCCTTGCGGGTGCGCGCGTTGGTCTTCGTGCGCTGTCCGCGGACCGGGAGGTGGCGGCGGTGCCGCAGCCCCTGGTAGGAACCGATCTCCATCTTCCGGCGGATGTCGGCCTGCACCTCGCGGCGCAGGTCACCTTCCACCTTGAGGTCTGCCTGATCGATCGCGTCGCGCAGGGCGAGCACGTCTTCGTCGGTCAGATCCTTGGAGCGCAGATCGGGGCTGATGCCGGTGGCCTTCAGCAGTTCGAGGGAGCGGGTTCGCCCGATCCCGTAGACGTAGGTGAGCGCGATCTCCATCCGCTTGTCGCGGGGGAGGTCGACGCCGACGAGTCTCGCCATGTGGCGTGGTACTCCTTTGTCGTTCCCACAGGTGTCGGTCGCGCCCCGTCCCCGACCTGTGTCGGGGCCCCGGCCCGTGGTCCGGGGGTGTACCGCCGGTCCCCGACCCGAAGGCCGAGGTGGCGGGTGGCGGCGCGATTGCTGTACTGCCGTAGTGCTGTGGCGCTGTTCTTGTGACGCTGATCTTGTGACGCTGATCTTGTGACGCTGTTCTTGTCGTGCTGATCTGCTGCCCGGTGCTACCGAGCGAGCGCGCCGGGGCCGATCAGCCCTGGCGCTGCTTGTGCCGTGCGTTGCTGTTGCAGATCACCATGACGCGGCCATGGCGACGAATCACCTTGCAGTTGTCACAGATCTTCTTGACGCTGGGTTGAACCTTCACTGCCGTCCTGCTTTCTCTAGTACCGCTCTGGCGTTCAGGGCGGACCACGCGCACCGGCTCGGTGCGCTCCCTACCGGTCCTGCGTGTGCAAGCCGGTCGTCCCGGGTCCAGCCCGGGCCCACCCCTGAGTAGGGGGTGGATTTTGTGGTGCGAACAGATGGTGTTGCAGTCAGCCACTGTGGGCGGGTCGCTGCTTCGTCGCCGGACTGCGCGCCGAAGAACCTCTACTTGTAGCGGTAGACGATCCGGCCGCGGGTCAGGTCGTAGGGCGAGAGCTCCACGACGACCCTGTCCTCAGGCAGGATGCGGATGTAGTGCTGCCGCATCTTGCCGCTGATGTGCGCGAGCACGCGGTGCCCGTTTTCCAGCTCCACGCGAAACATCGCGTTGGGCAGCGGCTCGACCACGCGACCTTCGACCTCGATGGCCCCGTCTTTCTTGCCCATGTCCTCCGCAATCCGATCCGTTGGCCGTGCTGGCCGCCGGGCGATCGGCCATCATCTGCGTGGACACGAATTTCCGTGGACGACGATGACGTCCGGTTGCGGGGCGACCGGGCTTGAGTCGAGCGCACCACCCGCACGGACCCACTGCTCCGGCGCAAGGCCGAACCAGCTCTTCCGTATCAATTTCTGCGGGAGGCCGACGCGCTCAGATGCCATTCATCCGATGCCGGCCGGACGCGTGCAGCACCAAGCCGACACGACTCGCGCGCCGACGTTCCACTGTACGCTCGTCCGCCGCATGCTCCAACTCGCGCGTAACCGAGATGAAACGCTGTCCGGGAGCCGACGCGCTACCGTTGTGCCCACCATGAGCCTGACCTGTCCGAAGTGCCAGAGCAAGATGCGCAGTTTCGAGCGCAACGGCGTGACCGTCGACCAGTGCAAGCAGTGCCGGGGGATCTTCTTGGACGCCGGCGAGCTGGAGCACCTGCAGGCGGCGGAAGCCCGCTACCTGGGCCTGGAGCCGCTCGGCGCCCCGCCACCTCCGCCGATCAAGGACTATGACGCCCCGCGGCGCCCGACGGAGGAGGACAACCGCAAACGCGCCGAGCGGCTCTACGCCGAGGACCGCAAGGCCCGGAAGGTGAAGAAGCGTAAGAAGACCTTCCTGGAGAGCTTCTTCGACTGACCGGCGGCCGCCGTTGCGGAGCCGCGACACGGCCGACCGCCGCCCCGGACGTTCCCCTTCCCGTCACCTTGCGTTTACGTTGATGCCCGGACCGGGCACTGCAAGGGCGAGTCCGTCGGCGGAGGGAGCTTCGTGTGTCATCCGCGCTGATGGGTTTTGCCCTCACGCTCCGGCTGCAGCTCTCCCCTGCCGGGGTGAACCCCGGTGTGGGAGACCCGGCCCCTGCATTGAACGGCAGCATCCTGGGCGACGCCCTGAGATCTCTGACCAACGGCGCGAGCTCGCTCGCCGACGGCGCGAGCTCGCTCGCCGACGGCCCGAAAATGCTCGCCGACGGCCCGAAAATGCTCGCCGACGGCGATGTTGTCTTCGAGTACGGCTATGTCTGGCTGCCGTATGCCATTGCCGCCGTGATCTTCCTGGGGCTGGGCGCCGTCGCAGCGATCCGCTGGCGCCGCGGCGCTCCGCGGACCGCGGAATTGTTGTTCACCAGCGGCGCGCTGCTGGCCGTGCTCGCCGCCATTGTTCTGGGTCTGGCGGACGGGGCCACCGAGGGCAACGGGCTCGCGTCGATCGACCCGCCGGTCTGGCAGTGGATGGTCGAGCACCGCACTCCGGCCCTGACCACGGCCGCCATCGTCGTCACCGAGGTCGGCAGCACACTTGCCATGTCGATCATCGCCGTGGCGGCGATCGGCTACCTGTTCTGGCGCGGCAGGCGCTCCGACGCCGCCCTGGTGGCGGTGGTCGCGGCCGGTGCCGGCGGGCTGGTCAGGTTCGGCAAGGCCACCGTCGGGCGGGACCGGCCACCGGCGAATCTCCGGCTCGTCGCGGAGACCAATGAGTCCTTCCCGTCGGGGCATGCGCTCGCCTCGGCGGCGATCATCGGCGTGCTGCTGGTGGTGTTCGTGCCGTCGATCGGCCGGCACTGGGTGCGCGCGTGCGTGATCGCCGCGGCTCTTCTGTTCGTGCTGGCGATCGGGCTGTCCCGGCTGTACCTCGGCGTGCACTGGGCGACCGACGTGATCGGCGGCTGGGTCACCGGGCTGGCCTGGCTGATGCTGTGCCTGACCGTGCGCCAGGTGTGGCGGCAGACCAGGGGGCGCCCGGACAAGTTGCTCACCGAGGACCCCGTCGAGGAGCCGACCAGCGGTTCCTGACGTCCCCCAGCAGGGGTGGTCTGGATCCCGCTCGGGGTCAGCCCCAGTTGGCCGCCTGCGTCAGGCAGAACGGGTGACCGCTGGGGTCGAGCAGTACCCGCCACGTCTCACCGGGCTGCTCGTCCGGAAAAGTCGCGCCCAACTCGACGCACTGCTGGACCCCCGCATCCAGATCGTCCACCGCCAGGTCGAGGTGGAATTGCTTGCTGCCGTGCTCGTTCGGCCAGCCCGGCGGCTGGTGGTCGGGCAGCGTGCCGAGGCCGAGAGCGATGCCGCCGGGGCCCGAGAGCATGGCGTATTCGTCCTGGATGTGCGCGGTCTCCCAGCCGAGCACGCCCGACCAGAACTGGGCGTCACGCCTGGCATCCGAGCTGTCGAGGGTGATCATCTTGAGGGCGGCGACGGCCATGGCGATGCCTTCCGGTCGGTGACGGTGAACGTCATCAGCGTGCCTACGCTTGCTCCGTGACGGCTAGCAGAAACGCGACAGCGGAGGGACGGGCGACCGCGTCCACGGCGGGCGTGCTGCGTCCCGACGATTTCGCACAGAACGTCCACTTGACCCGCCGACCCGCCGCACCGCAGGTGAGCCGGTGGGTCGAGAACCAGTGGTCACTGACGTGGGACCTGCCGACCGGCAAGGTCGTCGACAGCCACGTCCTCGCGCACCCGACCTGTTCGCTGACCGTCGAACACGGCAGTCACCCACGGCCGGGGATGCCGACTTCCGGTGAAACGGTGGTCGTCACCGGCGTGGCCACGCGTCGCTTCGAGGTGCAGGCGCAGGGTTGGGGACGGGTGGTGGGGCTGCGTTTCCGGCCGGGCGGGCTCGCCGCCCTCACCGGCCGTTCGGCGTCCGGCTGGACCGATCGGGTTCTGCCGGCCCGCGAACTGCTGCCCGCAGATCTGTGCCGCACCTTGGCCGATCCGGATCTGGCCGCGTTTCCCGACGAATGGGCGGCCGCTGCCCAATCCGGCCTGCTGACAGCGGCTCCTTCGGACGGTTCGGACCCTAGGTACGACACGCTTCTCGCGGTCGTCGCCGACATGCTCTCCGACCGCTCACTGATAGCGGTCGCCGACGTCGCGAGTCGGCACGGCGTCACGGTCCGGACCCTGCAGCGCCTCTTCACGCACTACGTCGGCGTCGGCCCGAAATGGGTGCTGGCCCGCTACCGGCTACATGACGTCGTGACCGAGATCGACGACGGGTACGACGGGACCCTGACCGACCTCGCGCACCGTTACGGCTGGTACGACCAGGCGCACTTCACCCGCGACTTCACCGCCTTGGTCGGGGTGCCGCCCGGGCAGTACCGCAACCGGTAGTTGGTCGGTCGGCCTCGCGGAGTGACCTGCTGCCGACCGGACCAGAGACCTGCGAGCGGCGAACGACGAACGACGACACGACGACACGACGAGCGACGAGCGACGAGGCGAGCGGCGAGCGACGAGCGGCGAGGCGGCGAGCGACGAGCGGCGAGCGGCGAGCGGCGAGCGGCGAGCGGCGAGCGGCGAGCGATCGCATGCTCCGCATCCCTGGGGTCGCTCACCGTGCAGCGCGTATTCATTTCGTTTGCCGAAGTGATGACCTTTGACTCTGACCGCGCGAATCCGCAGCGACCAGGATGAAAACGTTGGCGAGCGCCGTCCTGCGCCACATCCGGTCGTTGATCCGGCGCCCCAAAATCCGGGAGGCCACCATGAAGGCCATCCTTCGCAGCCTGATCGCTGTCCTTACTGTCGGTCTGTGCCTGCTGCTCGCCATACCAGCAACGTCCGCGGCGACGGGCACCGCGCCCGGCCGAGCCGTGGCGGGTCACTCGGTCCTCTCCGCTTCCGCGCCGGAAGGGATCGGCATCTGGCCGGTGTTGCGGCAGGGCGGGTCCAACTCCGCGGTGACGGTCCGCTCGCTGCAATACCTGCTCAACGCCCACGGCGCGCGCCTGGTGGTCGATGGCATCTTCGGCGCCAGAACGAACTCCGCAGTCCGCAGCTACCAGGCGGGCCACGGGTTGGTCATCGACGGCATCGTCGGCCCACGGACCTGGTCGTCGCTGCTGGTGACGGTGCACCGCGGCAGCGTGGGGCAGGCGGTCAAATCGGTGCAGGACCAGATGAACGCGCGCAACATCGCCGCCGGCGGGAAGGCGTATCTCGCCGTCGACGGCGTGTTCGGCGCCAAGACCGAAGCGGCCGTCTACCGCTTCCAGAACCGAGTGGCGGACTACTGGACCCTGACGGTGGACGGCATCGTCGGACCACAGACCTGGCAGCCGCTGATCAGCAACGTGCTGCCGCGCGGCTGACAGGGCCTGTCCGCGACGCCGCCGGGCGGGGAACGAGAAACATCGTGCCGGTCTGGACGACAGGATGTTTCACGATCCCGGGTGGCGAGCGGGCGCCGCTGTCGACCTGCGGTCAGCTGGGCTTACGCAGGCCGTACCGGGTTTCCGGCCGACCGACCTGCCCGTAGCGCAGGCTCCGTTCGGCGACGTTGGTGTCCGCGAGATGCTCGAGGTAGCGGCGGGCGGTGATCCTCGAGACTCCGAGGAACTCGGCGATCTGGGTCGATGACGCCTCGCCGAACTCGCGCAGCGCGCCGACCACGATGGCCAGGGTCTCCTTCGTCATCCCCTTGGGGAGCGCTCCGCCGGCCGGTGAGTGCAGCATGCCCAGCGCCCGGTCGACCGCGGCTTGGTCGACGTCGGTGTGCTCCCCCACCTGGTTGCGGAACTCCTGGTACGCCAGTAACCGGTCCCGGAGGGTGCCGAACGCGAACGGTTTGATGACGTACTGGACGGCGCCCTGCGCGACGGCGGAACGGACCACATCCGCGTCCCGCGCGGACGACACGACCATCACGTCGACCGTCGATCCGGCCGCCCGGATCCGCCGGAACAGGTCCAGCCCGCTGCCGTCCGGCAGGTGCAGGTCCAGCAGGACCAGGTCGACACCACCGCGGCCGAGGGCCCGTTCTGCCTCGATCCGGGAGTGCGCGACGGCGGCCACGCTGAAACCGGAAACCCTTTCCACATAAGCCTTGTGGGCACGGGCGGCGATCGGTTCGTCCTCGACGACGAGCACCTTGATCATCGGACGCTCCGCGCCGACCGGGGCGCATGGTGCGGATCAGGCAGCACGGGGTTGGACGGTTCGGCACCGGGGCCACCGCGGGTTCGTCCAGCGCCGTCGCCCCGCACCGCGCGGCCGTCCAGCCCACCGCCGCCGCCCAGCCCGCCCCCGCCGACCCGCCCACCGCCGTCGCCCAGCCCACCGCCGCCGCCCAGCCCACCGCCGCCGCCCAGCCCACCGCCGCCGACCCGCACCGCGCCGCCGACCTGTACCCCGGCGTCGCCCGCCACTGCGCCGTCGTGCGCGGTCTGGATGGGCAGCCACACCCTGAACTGCGCGCCCTTGCCCGGCCGGACCTGGACAGTGCCGCCGCAGCGACGCACCGCCTGCGCCACCAGAGCGAGACCGAGACCGCGATCACCGGCCGGGCCGCGCGCAGACTTGGTGGACCAGCCCCGGGCGAACACCGACGACGCCTGCTCGGGCGTCAGACCAGGGCCGTTGTCGGTCACGGTGATCAGCACGCCGCCTACCGCCGACCCGTCACCATCCGAGACGCCGTCACCATCCGAGCCCCTGTCATCATCCGAGACCCCGGCATCATCCGAGACCCCGTCACCGGGCAGCGCACTGTCGGCAGCCGAGCCGTCATCCAACCCGGCCGACACCTCCACCCGGCGCGGGCCGTCGGCGGCACTCTCACCCGAGAGCACGTCGAAAGCGTTGTCGACCAGGTTGCCCACGATGGTGACCAGTTCGGCGTCGGGCGCAGCGCCGGGCGGGAGGAACGATCCGGGCCGGACGGTCAACTCGATCCCACGCTCGGCACCCTGTGCGGACTTGGCCAGCAGAAGAGCTGCCACCGCAGGGTCTTCGACCCCGGCCAGCACCCGATCGGCGAGCCCCTGCGCGGTCTCCAGTTCGGCGACTGCGAACGTCAGGGCATGGTCGGTCTCGCCGAGTTCGATCAGGGAGATGACGGTATGCAGCCGGTTCGCGGACTCATGGGCCTGCGCGCGCAATGCCTCGGAGAAGCCCTCGACCCGGTCCAGTTCACCGGTCAGCGACTCCAGTTCGGTGTGGTCCCGCAGGGTGACGACCGCGCCGACGGTCTCGCCCTGCACCTGAACGGGCCGGCGGCTGATCACCAACACCGCGTCTAGTGCAAGGACCAACTCGTCGGTGAGGTTCCCCAGGTCGTCGATCAGCTCGGCGACCTGCGGCGGCAGGCCCGCCTGCGCCGCGGTGCGGCCGATCGCGTCATCGGTGAGGCCGAGCAACTGCCGGGCCGCCGCGTTCACCCGGACGATCCGCCCGCTCCCGTCCAACAGCACCATGCCCTCGTGCACGGACGCGAGCACCGCGTCGTAATAGGTGAACAGATCCGCCAGCTCGCGCGGGCCCTTGCCGAGGGTCTGCCGGCGCACCCAGCGGGCGATGAGCAACGATCCGATGACGCCGATCGCCAATGCCCCGGCGGCGATGAAACCCAGCACCAACAGCCGGCGGTTGGTGGCCTCGTCGACATGGTTGACCAGCACACCGACGGAGACCAGCGCGACCACCCGGCCGTTGACCACCACCGGAGCGATCGCCCGAACGGACGGTCCGAGCGTCCCGGTGTAGGTCTCGACGGCGGTGCTCCCGGCCAGCGCGACGTCCCGGCTGCCCCGGTACTCCAGTCCGATCTGCGCCGGGTCGGGGTGGGTGTAGCGGATGCCGGACGGCGTCATCACCACCACGAAATCGGCACCCGTGCTGGCCCGGACAGTCTCCGCGTAGTCCCGCATCGCGGCGGCCGGGCCGGTGATCTCCTGCCCCGCCGGGTACGTCGCGGTCACCGCGGCCCGGACGCTCGGCGCGGCGGCGACGGTGGACGCCACCGCGACGACCCTTTCGCCGGTGTTCCGCTCCGTCTCGGCGTTGGTGTTGACGAGCAGGGCGGCGAGCGCGGCACCTAGCACGATGATGAGGACGACGGCCTGCAAGCCAGGATGCGGCGCGCCAGAGACCAGCTGGAACCGGCTCGCACGGGCCCCGACCTCCCGCCACCGCTGGGTCGATCAACGCTGCGCTGCCCGCAGACTGGGCGGACCACAGACCGCGTCGATCAGAGGAGGCGTGCACCGTCGCAACGCCTCTGCGGCAGAGGGTACAAGCAGGACCTGCGCTGCTGGGGATCAGCGTTCGGGTCGGGCCACCTGGGTGCCGAGGACTCCCTGTGCAGCGGCGGATCCGGACCGCCCGCCACCCTGGCCGCGGAGCACGAACGCCATGCCGACGGCGATGACGGCGCCCGCCACCGGTCCGGCCACGTAAACCCAGTAGGCGCTGAAATCGAGCGAGACCATGTCCGGTCCGAAGGTGCGGGCCGGGTTCATCGAGGTGCCGGAGATCGGGCTGCCCCACAGACCGGCGAGCGCGATATAGGCGCCGACCCCGATCGCGCCGATGATGCCGACGTTCTGGGCGCCGGATGCGGTGCCGAGGATGACGCTGACCAGCCCGAACGTCAGCGCGGTCTCCATCCAGAACGCCGCCATGTTGGAGTAGCCGGCCGCCGGATAGTTGGAGCCGTAACTGGCGGACTGGTTGATCACCGCCTGCGCGAACCACGACGCCAGCACCGCACCGGCCAACTGGACGACGATGTAGCCCGGCACGCGGATCCACGGGAAGTCGCCGCGGAGGGCGAACGCCAGGCTCACCGCGGGATTGAGGTGGGCGCCCGAGACCTTGCCCATGAACAGGATGACCCCCAGCACCATCAGACCGGGTGCCACGACCGCGGCCGACCGACTGATCGTGTCTGGGAACGCCTGGCTCATCATCCCGCCGCCGGCCGCCACCAGGACCAGCATGAACGTGCCGATGAACTCGGAGAACAGCCGGCGCCACTCCTGCTTCGAGTCGTCGAAGTTCTCGACCATCGCGACGAACTCGGCTTGCAGCCCGGCCGGGCCGACGCGTGCGTCGGTGGGCGTTGCCGGGTTGATGTCAGCCCGTTGCGGCTCAACCTTGCTGGCCGGCACCTTGCTCTGAGGTGTCATGTCGGTCCTTCCACCAAGGCGATCGGCGTGCCACCCGACCGGGCTGGAGCCTGCTGCCGCTGGCGGTCACTGTGCTCGCTGACGGCGGGACAATCGTCATCCACCCAGGGTGAGATTCACCCGGCGTCTGATCAGCCGCTCAGCGGCGGACGACGCAGAATTCGTTGCCCTCGGGGTCCTGCAGCACCACCAGGACGGTGTCCGATGACGGCGGACCGACGCGGCGTGCACCCAGGGCCACCAGGCGGTCGACGTCGGCCGTGGGGTCGGACGACGCGACGTCGAGGTGCACCCGGTTCTTCGCGATCTTGGCTTACGGCACGGTCTGGAACCAGATCCGCGGCTTGCCTGGCGGGGCTTGCAGCAGCACCGATGGGTCGTCCTCGGGATCGTCGATGCCGAGCCCACGGAGCCGGGACAGCTCTTCGTCTTCGTAGGGGGCGACGCGGTAGCCGTCCAGCACCGCCGCCCAGAACCGCGCGAGCGTGGCCGCATGCCGGCAGTCGAACACGACAACGTGGAACTCGATCACGCAGCCGATGATCCACCCGGATGCGAGCATGGGCGGCATGAGCGCCTCCCGCGACACGACTGTGCGACTGTCCGCGTGTCTGGTCGACGCAGAATCCGGCGAGGAGCTCGCCACCCTCGATGCGCGCACCGTCAGGCCAACGGCGTCGGTGGGAAAGATCTTGCTGCTGATCGAGGTCGCCCGGCGCCTGGTGCACCGCGAGCTCGACCCGGCAACCCTGTTCACCCGCTCCTCCCAGGACGCGGTCACCGATTCCGGGCTCTGGCAGCACCTGCATGCGAGGTCGCTGGCCGTCGCGGACCTCGCCGTGCTGGTGGGCGCGGTCAGCGACAACCTCGCCACCAATGTGCTGCTGCGTGAGGTCGGGCCGCCCGCCGTCGATGAGCTGACCGGATCGCTCGGGCTGCAGGACACGGCGTTGCTCGACAGGGTGCGTGACGTCCGCTCGCCGCAGGACCCGCCGACGTTGTCCACCGGCTCAGCCGGCGAGCTGGCCGACCTGCTGGCGAGACTGCACCGGGGCGAGGTGATCGACCCGACGGTCAGTGCGATGGTGCTCGGCTGGCTGAACCTGGATACCGACATGTCCATGGTGGCAGGCTCTTTCGGGCTCGACCCACTGGCCCATGCGGCGCCTGACCGGGACTGGTGGATCGCCCACAAGACCGGCTGCGACTCGGGCGTCCGCGCCGACGTTGGACTCGTCCGCGGGCCGCTGCGGGCGGTGTCGTACGCGGTGCTCGCCGAGTTCGATGACGCCGATCGCGACATCACCCTGGCGGCCATGCGGGATTGGGGTCTGCGGATACGGCACATCGCCGGCTGATCATTCCAGCCGGCGATGTACCGCGGAGAACCGGGACGAACGATCAGCGAGTCAGTGTGAGGTGGCCTTCTCGGCGTGCGCACCGGTGAGCGAGCGGACCTCCATCTCCGCCCACTTGGCCTTGTTGTACTCGCGGCTGGTGACGGTCCCGATGAACGCGAACAGGAAGCCGAGCGGGATCGACACCAGGCCGGGATTGCTCAGCGGGAACCAGGCGAAGTTGATCGCCGGGTCACTGAACAGGCTCGCCGCCTTGCCCGTGGTGGCGTTCACCGCGCCGCCGGACACATTCGGCGAGAAGACCAGCAGCACCAGTGCGGAGATCAGCCCGCCGTAAATGCCCCAGGTCGCTCCTCGGGTGTTGAACCGCTTCCAGAACAAGGAGAACAGGATCACCGGCAGGTTGGCCGAGGCCGCGATGGCGAAAGCGATGGCGACCAGGAAGGCCACGTTCAGGGACTGCGCCGGAATGGCCAACGCGATCGACACCGCACCGATGCAGACCGCCGCAATCCGGCCGACCCGCACCTCCTGCTGGTCGGTGACCTTGCCCTTCTTGATGACGTTCGAGTACAGGTCGTGAGCGAGCGAGGACGACGACGCCAACGTCAGCCCGGCGACCACCGCAAGGATCGTCGCGAACGCAACAGCCGCGATCACCGCGAGCATCACCGCACCCATGCCGGTGCCGACCCCGCCGAGCGCCTCCGCCAGTTGTGGAGCGGCCGTGTTGCCGCCGGGACTTTGGGTGGATATCGCCTTGGACCCGACCAGTGCCGCCGCGCCGAAGCCCAGCGCCAGCGTCATCAGATAGAAGATCCCGATCAGTCCGATCGCCCACAGCACCGACTTCCGGGCCGCTTTGGAATCCGGCACGGTGTAGAAGCGGATCAGGATGTGCGGCAGCCCCGCGGTGCCCAGCACCAGAGCCAGCGCGAGCGAGATGAAGTCCAGCTTCGACAGCAAAGCCTTGGTGGCATCGGCGTTCTCGACGCCGTACCGCAACCCTGGCTGCAGGAAAGCGTCCCCCTTGCCGGACGCGTCGGCCGCGGCGCCGAGCAGCGCCGATGGGTTGAAGCCGAACTTCGCCAGCACCCAGATCGTCATCACCGCGGCGCCGGTCATCAGCATCACGGCCTTGACGATCTGCACCCAGGTGGTGCCCTTCATGCCGCCGAAGACGACGTAGACGATCATCAGCAGACCGACACCGGCGATGACGAGGTTCTTCGCCGCCTGCGAGCTGATCCCCAGCAGCAGCGCGACGAGTTCGCCGGCGCCGACCATCTGGGCGAGCAGGTAGAAGATCGACACGATGACGGTGGAGATCGACGCCGCTGTCCGGACCGGCCGCTGCCGCATCCGGAAGCTGAGCACGTCGGCCATGGTGAACTTGCCGGTGTTGCGCATCAGCTCCGCGACCAGCAGCAGCGCCACCAGCCACGCCACCAGGAAGCCGATGGAGTACAGGAAGCCGTCATACCCGTACAGCGCGATCAGCCCCGCGATGCCGAGGAACGACGCCGCCGACATGTAGTCGCCGCCGATGGCGAAACCGTTCTGCATACCGGTGAAAGACCTTCCACCGGCATAGAAGTCGGCCGCGGTGCGGTTCTGCCGGCTGGCCCAGATGGTGATCCCGAGGGTCAGCGCGACGAACAATGCGAACAGCGAGATGGTCAGCGTCTGGTGCGAGGAGCCTTCCTCGGCGGCCGCCTCGACGACCTCGGTGGAAGCAAGGGTCAGGCTGGTCATCGAGGGCCCCTGTCACTGGTGTCGGCGTGGTCGGTGGTGTTGCCGCGGTAGCCGGTGTGGCCGCGGTCAGCGGTCGGGTCGCCTGTCCTGGTGGACGAGCCTGCGAGCTGACCGCCCTCGATCTCGCCGCGCAACCGGTCGGCGAGCGGGTCGATCTTGCTGTCCGCATGCCGCGCGTAGAACAGCGCGATGAGGAAGGTCGAGACGAACTGCAGCACACCGAAGATCAGCCCGACGGTGACGTTGCCGAAGACCTGGATGTTCATGAAGTCACGGGCGAAGGCCGCGCACAGCACGTAGGCGAAGTACCACACCAGGAAAGCGATCGTGGTCGGGAAGACGAAGGACCGCAGGGCATGCCGCAACCTGCCGAACTCCGGCGAAGCCTGCAGCGTCTCCCATTCCTCGGCGCTGGTGATGACGGGGCTCGCACCGGATGTCGTCGACACCGATCCTGACCGCGCCGTGGACCGATCTGCCATCGGACCTCCTCGTCCCGGGTGCGCACGGACGGTGCCGTTCCACCGCCCGACGCGCTGTCTGCCAGGACGCTAAGCACGGGTCGGGTCCCGCGGGACGGTCGTTCGGGCAGTGCCGGACTCGGTGCGCCGAACGGTCGGCAGATGCCGGTGAGCGGTGCATTCGGGCGAGATGGACAGTCCGCCGCGCTCGGCGACTGCTGCGGCGGCAGCGGGGGCAGCAGCAGCTGCGGCCGGGGCGGCGGCAGCTGCGGCAGGGGCAGCAGCGGCAGCAGCGGCTGCGGCCGGGGCGGCGGCAGCTGCGGCAGGGGCAGCAGCGGCAGCGGCGGCGAGGGCGGGTCGAGTGTCGGTGCTGCAGGGTTTCTGGCGGTTTTCACCCTGCAGCAGCGTCCGTCGGCGCCTTCGGTGAGACCCGGCTTGGCATCCGCGATGCCGGCAGGGGCGGGACGTCAGTCGAGCGCGGGGCCGCGCCGGGCCGAAGTGGGCAGGTGCAGCCGGGCCAGAACGGCGTCGACGTCCGCGCCCACCCGGGACCGGGTCAGCAGGGAGACCCCGATCATCGTCACGAACGCCGCCGGCACCGAGCCGACGGCGGGCTGCCCCAGCAGCGAGTCGTACGGATCGGGCAGCAGGCCGGGGACGGCGATGGACAGGATCAGCGCTCCCAGGCTGAGCGCTCCGCCGATGACCAGCCCGGCGATCGCGCCGGTCGTGGTGAGCCCGCGCCACCAGATGCCCAGCACCAGCAGTGGGCAGAACGTCGACGCGGCCACCGCGAAGGCCATCCCGACCACCCGGGAGATGTCCAGATCGGTCGTGGGCAGCGCGAGCAGCAACGGCACCGCCCCCGCCACCACTGCCGCCACCCGGAAGTCACGGACCCGCCCGCGCAGCACATCCGTCGACAGCACGCCGGCGGCCGCGACCACCAATCCCGATGACGTGGCCAGGAATGCCGCGATCGCGCCGGCGGCGACCAGGGCGCCGAGCACATTCCCGATCGCCCCACCCAGCGCCGCGGCCGGCAATCCCAGCAGCAGCGAGTCGGCCTGACCGGGCAGCGGCGGCGGCATCAGCTCATGGATCAGCACTCCCGCCAGCGCCGGGAACAGGTAGAAGACGCCGAGCAGCGCGATCACCCGCACGGTTGTTGCCCGCGCCGAGCCGCCATCGACGTTGGTATAGAAGCGGACCAGCACGTGCGGCAGACCCATGGTGCCCAGAAAGGTGGCCAACATCAGCGAGTAGACGCCTGCGACCGGATGTGAGCCGCCCAGCCCACCGCCGGCGTCCGCCCAGCCGCCGGCGAAGGCGTCCCGCCCGGACGGCCGGTTGACGGCCAGCACCACCAGCACGGGGACGGCGATCGCGACCAGCTTGAACCAGTACTGCACCGCCTGTACCAGCGTGATCGACCGCATGCCGCCGGCCACCACGTTCAGCGTCACGACAACGGCGACCACCGCGATGCCCACCCAGCTGGGCAGCCCGGTCACCTCGCGCAGCACCAGGCCGGCACCGTGCAGCTGCGGAACCAGGTAGAGCCACGCGATGGCCAGCACCAGGGCCGTCGACAACGCCCGCAGGCGCCTGGAATTCCACCGGATCTGCGCGAAGTCCGGAACCGTGTAAGCGCCCGACCGGCGCAGCGGCGCGGCGACGAACAGCTGCAGCGCCAGGTAACCGGCGGTGAAGCCCACCGGGTACCACAAGGCATCGGGGCCGTAGACGGCGATCAGCCCGGCGACCCCGAGAAACGATGCGGCCGAAAGGTACTCGCCGGAGATGGCGGCGGCATTCCAGGAGGGCCGGACCGTACGGGAGGCGACCAGGAAGTCGCTGGTGGTCCGTGCGAAGCGCACTCCGTTGGCACCGATGACACCGGTCGCGACGACGACCAGCGCAATAGCGATCAGCGACAGCGTGGATCCGTCGATGCCGCTCACCCGCGTTCGAGCAGGTCGGTGAAGTCGCGCTCGATCCGCTCCGCCTGCCTGCGGTGGGTCCGGGCCAGCGCGTACAGCGCCGGATAGGCGGCGACGCCCAATGCCCACCACACCAGTGGAACGCCGAGGACTCTGACGTCCGCGACCGCCGGAACCAGCGCGAAGAGCACGGGCAGCGGCGCGAACAACGCGAGCGCAACACCGGCGATTCGCAGCGAGGCGGCGAGTTGCGCCCGCATCAGCCCCCGCACCAGCTCGCGTCCCAGTGAGGTCTGCTCGGCGACCTCCGCCGCCCGATGCACCGGCGCAGACGCGGGTCTGCGATCGGCCAGCACCACCCTGACCCTGCGCGGGATCTGGTGCTGGCTCATCGGCGGCGCCGGCTGCCGGCCGGCCCAACGCTGCCCCGGCGCGGTACTCGGTGTGCGGTCATCGGCCCGGCCGGCGACCGGCCAGCAAACGCTGCTTCAGCGTCCGCAGATGCCGCCTGCTGACCGGGATGTCGGCGATCTCCGGGCCGCCGTTGACGCCGATCCGGTACCCACCGTCGACTGCCCTGAGCTCGACGATCCGGTGCAGCGCCACCAGGTACCCGCGGTGGACCCGCAAGAAGCCGGCGGCGGCCCACTCTTCCTGCAACACGGCCAGCGGGGTGCGGATCAGGTGACTGTCCCCGCACTCGACGTGCAGGCGGGCGTAGTCCCCCTGTGCCTCCGCCCAGCACACCGACGCCCGCGGGACGAAGCGGGTGTGGCCGGCCAGGTCCACGGCGATCAGCGCTGCAGCGTCCGCCGGTGCGCCGACCTCAGCGTCGGCCGGGCCGGATCCCGGCACCACCTGCGGCTGAGGCGGATACCGGCCGGTCGCGACGTCCTTTGCCGCACAGAACCGGGTCACCGCCTCCGCCAGCCGGGCGGCTCGGACAGGCTTGAGAAGGTAATCCAGCGCCCCGATCTCGTAGGCGTCGATGGCCCGGTCGTCGTGCGCGGACAGGAACGCGACGGCGGGTGGACGCGGGAGCGCGGACACCACCCGGGCAAGGTCGACGCCATCCCAGCCGGGCATGGCGATGTCCAACAGCACCGCGTCCGGCATCGGCGTTGCACCGGGCTGCACCATGCGCAGCGCCTCTCCCGCGTTCGCCGCGGTGAGCACCGTCCCGACCCTGGGATCGCCTTCCAGCAGGTAGCGGATCTCGTCCAGCGCGGGCGCCTCGTCGTCGACCGCCAGCACCACCAGACCGTCAGGTGTCTGGCCGACCGACGTCGCTGTCACGGCATCCTCTCCGGCACGGCCGTTCCGAATCCCGTCATCTGTGCGTCCCGGGTCGGCCGTCTCAGGGTTCGCGGCGTTCATCGGCTCGGCGTGATGGGCTCGGCGTGATGGGCTCGGCGTGATGGGCTCGGCGTGATGGGCTCGGCGTGATGGGCTCGGCGTGATGGGCTCGGCGTGATGGGCTCGGCGTGATGGGCTCGGCGTGTCATGGATCCGGCGTCCGGCTCCCTGGTCGGAGCGTCTGTTCCCCGTTCCCGGTCGGGCGCAACAGGTCGGCTGGGTCCTCGGGATGCGCATGGCCTTGCGCCCATCAACCCGCCGCGTCGTCGGCCACCGCGTCCCGGTGCGACAGCACATTGATGACGTGCCCGTCGGGATCGCGGACGAAGAACCGCCGTACTCCCCATGGTTCGTCGATGAGCGGATGCACGATGTCCCCGCCGGACTGCTGCGCGGCGCGGTAGGCGGCATCGACGTCGTCGACCTCAATCGATACCTCCGGCAGCACCGGCGCCGTCGCTTCCACAGTCATCACGCTGACCTGGAGTTCGGGGCGGTCGGGGTCTGCCAAGGTCACGATCCAGCCCAGGTCCATCACCGGGCGGAGGCCGAGGATCTGCGTGTAGAAGGTGGCCGCCGCGCCGGTGGAGGCGACGGCAAGGTCGGGCACGATGCGGGTGACAGCCATCCGGAGATGGTGAGGCTTGCGAACGTCATCCGCCAGTGGGCACGCCCGTCGGTCGTGTCCAGCACCGTTCTTCAGCGGTGCGCGCTGACCCCGGGCGCGAACTTCGGCAGCCGCACGATCACCTTGGTGCCCGCGTTCGGCGCAGTTTCCACGACGAGTCCGTAATCCTCGCCGAACGCCGCCCGCAGCCGGTCGTCGACGTTGGACAGGCCGACATGGCTGCCGGAGGGCTCGTTCTCGCGGTCCCGCCCGACCAGATCGGGGTTCATCCCGATGCCGTCGTCCTCCACGCTGATCAGGCAGTCCGGCCCCGCGTCCTCCGCGGTGACGGCCACGGTCCCGTCCCCGGCGCGGCCGGCCAGACCGTGCCGGACGGCGTTCTCCACCAGCGGCTGGATGGACAGGAACGGCACCACCACGCCGAGCACCTCGGGGGCGACCCGCCAGCGGATGTGCAGCCGGTCACCGAACCTCGCCCGCTCCAGCGTCAGGTACTTCTCGATGTTGCCCATCTCGTCGGCGAGCGTCGTGAACTCGCCCGATTGACGGAACGAGTACCGGGTGAAGTCGGCGAACTCGAGCAGCAACTCGCGGGCACGGTCCGGGTCGCTGCGCACGAATGCCGCGATCGTTGTCAGCGCGTTGTAGATGAAGTGCGGCGAGATCTGCGCCCGCAGCGCCCGCACCTCCGCCCGGGCCAGATCGGCCCGTGACGCGTCCAGATCGGCGAGTTCGAGTTGGGTGGCGATGAAGCGCGCCGTCTCGTCGGCGGCGCGCACCAGGAAGGGGCCGACCGCGGTGCCGGCCAGCACGACGAGGGCGCCCGCCGGCCGCCCGGCGGCCACCAGCGGGACGATGATCGCGCGGGTCACCTGGCAACCGCGCCGTCCGCACGGCGGCACGTCGATCAGCTGGCGACGCCCAGTGTCGATCGCGGCCCTGACGTCAGCCGGGAACTCCTCGGCATGGTGCGCGCCGGGTCCGTGCGCGCCGAGCACCGCACCGTCCGGACCGCAGAGCGCAACCGCGGGGGTTTCCAGCAACGCCGACAGGTACGGCAATGCCTGCTCCGACGACCGCGCTGTGAGGCCCTCGCGGAGGGCCGGTGCGGCCAGGCCGGCGGTCCGCAGCGCCTGCGCCGCCGCCCGCACACCGGGCGGATCCAGCATCCGCCGGCGGAGCCACCGGCCGCCGAGAATCGTTGCAGCGCAGATCGTCACCACCACGAGACCGACGAGCAGCGCAGTGGGCACGGCGTTCACACCCGCGAGCGTTTCACAGGTCGCCGGCCACTCTCGTCAGCCCGACAGGTCGGGCAGCCCGATCCGTCGGGCAGCCCGATCCGTCGGTCAGCCCGATCGGTCGGGCGCGCTGAACCGGTGCTCCGGGCGTCCGGTGGATCCGTACCGCAGCTGCATGACGATGCTGCCGGCGTCCGCCAGCAGCGACAGGTACCGCTGCGCGGTGGCCCGCGAGATGCCGACCTGGTCGGCGACCGCGGCCGCGGACACCGGTTCACCGGCCGCCGTCACCGCCTTGACGACGGCCTGCTCGGTGAGCGTCGAGTGTCCCTTCGGCCGGTGCGCCGACGGCGCGTGCAAGATGCGCAGCGCCTGGTCGAGCTCTGCCCTACCTGGTCTGGGCGCTGCTGGCGAGCCTGTTCGTCGGGATGTTCGTGCTACTGATCATCATCCTGCCGTTCGCGCCGATCTGGGCCAAGCTGCTGCTGATCCCCAAGCCGTACCTGTACGCGGGCATCACCGTCTTTGCCGTGCTCGGCGTCTACGCCGGCAGCTCGTCGATCGTCGATCTGGTGCTGCTGGTGCTGATCGGGCTGCTCGGTTTCGTGCTCCGACGGTACGGCCTGCCGCTGGCCCCGGTGCTGATTGCCGTCATCCTCGGGCCGCTGGCCGAGACCAGTCTGCGGCGGGCGCTGGCGGTCAGCGAGGGCGACGTCGGCACGCTGTTCGATTCCACGCTTGCGCTGTCGCTGTACGGGCTGCTGGTTCTCGGTGCGATCTGGGTGGCGGTCAACAAGATCCGTGGACGGGTGAGCGTCGACATCCAATCGGTCGCTCTGCCGCCCGTTCATCGGGGTCAGTCGCTCACCGTCGCGGGGCGGGAGATCCGCCCCAGTGCACCGTCGGGATCGGTGAGCGGCGGGCGGTGGTCCGGGCCGTACTCCGGTTCTGGGGCTCGGCCCGTCCCGTCGGCGCTGTCGATGCCGTCGGCGCTGTCGATCCCGTCGACGCTGTCGGACTCGTCGACGCTGTCGGACTCGTCGGCCTCGTCGGCGGTGTCGATCCTGTCGTGACGGGGCCGGCGCGCTGGAAGCGTGACGACCTCCGAGCGCAGGAACACGATGAACAGCGCGATCAGCAACGCGGCGCGACCCCAGACGCCGATCAGCACCAATTGCGGGGAGAGCGCGTCATAGGCGGAATTGGGCTCGCCACTGCCGATCAGGTACTGCCAGCGGAAGAACCCGATGCCGATCGCGGCGTCGGCCAGGAAGTAGCTCAGGATCCAGCCCGGGCGGATACGCAGCAGCGCGAAGAACGGCAGCAACCACAGCGTGAACTGCGGCGAGTGCACTTTGTTGAACAACAGGTATCCGCAAACCATCGCAGCGCAGACCTGCAGCCACGGGTAACCACGGCGCCGGTCGTAGCGCAGCCAGCCGAAGATGCAGGCGAGCAGCAACGCGGCGAGCGTGGTGGCCGTCGCGATCATTGCGAGGTTGTGCTGCACAGCGTCGTTGTCGGAGTTGCTGTACGGCCGCGCGCCCCAGAACCAGATGGTGTTGGTGGTGACATCGATCGGCCGGCTCCACTGGAACTGGAACGACGCCCACCAGCCCGCGGGACCGGCGATGGCGAAGGGCAGGTTCACCGCGACGAAGACCGCTGCCGCGCCCGCCGCGAACCCGGCCCCGGCCAGCCAGCGGTTGAGTGCGGGCCGGGCGGCAGCTGCCGCCGGTCGCCAGCCGCCCGCGCCTAGCCACAGCGCCACCGGCAACGCGAACATCAACGGGTACAGCTTGAATCCGGCGCCCACGCCCAACGCGACGGCCCCGCCGACCAGCGGCCAGACACGGTCGATGACGCCACCGCCAGCACGCCGGCGGCCGCTGCGCAGATCGTGTGCCGGCACCGGCCGTGCTGTCCGGGACTCCAACCCGCTCCCGGACCCGCCCACTTCAGCGGTGGCAGGTCGCGGCCGGGCCGCGCGCAGCAGCACCCAGAACCCGACCACGGTGGCGGCCACCGAGAACAGATCCCAGTTGTGGAAGGCGTACAACACCAGCGGCGGCGCGAGCGCGAACCACCACGAGCGCAGGCCCGCCAACCAGGCCAACAGAGCCGCTGTGAGCAGCCCGGCCAGACCGAGCAGTACTGCGGTGTGGAACAGGAAATCGCCGTCGGTCGACGACGGGGCGGCCGCGACCCAGATGGCCAGTCCGGTGAGCACGGGGTACTCCAGGGAGCCACCGAACAACGTCTTGGACACCGGTTCGTAGCCGCCCGAAACGTAGGGAAAGACATGTTTGTCGACGTCCCGGCCGACCCACAGGTACTGGATGTCGGAGTAGCAGACGTCCCTGGCCACCCTGATGTTCAGCTCGGGGCTGCTGCGGCCCAGCGAGTCGAAGGACGGGCCGATGCAACGGGCCTTGTTGGCGTAACCGAGGGCCAGCGTCAACGAGCAGAGCAGAACCGTGACGAGTACGAAGGCAGCGCTGCGCGCATCGACGGCCCGCCGGGCCACAGCGAGCAAGGCCTCAGTCCAGCGAGATGGGGACGACGCCGAACGCCGCGAGACCGGCCGCGCCAGCGTCCACGGCGGTCAGCACGCTGACGCCGTCCTCGGCGATCGCGATCGAATGCTCGGTGTGCGCCGCGCGCGCCCCGTCCCTGGTGACGACGGTCCAGCCGTCGGACAGCTCCTTGGTCGCCGGCTTGCCCAGGGTGATCATCGGCTCGATGGCCAGCGCCGTGCCAGCGGCGAGCCGTGGCCCCTTGCCACGCTTGCCCTGGTTCGGCACGAACGGCGCCATGTGCATTGCGGTGCCGATGCCGTGCCCGCCGTAGTTGGCCACCGAGCCGTAACGACGGCCGTCGTTGCGCGCGGACCGGGCCACCGACTCCTCGATCGCCGAAGAGACGTCACCAAGGCGGCCACCGGCGCGCGCCGCAGCAATCCCAGCCCACATGGCCAGGTCGCAGGCAGCGATCAGGTCGACCTCTTCCATCGACGGTGCGGATCCGACGTGCAGCGAGATCGCCGAGTCGGCGTGCCAGCCGTCGAGGATGCAGCCGGCATCGATGGAAACCACCACCGTTACAGGCCAGTGGCGCCAAACTCAGGAGGCTGATCGTGACGCATGCAGCGCAGGAGGCCCCGAGCGCCGGAAACCCGGCCGAGCCCACCGGGAGGACGCCATCGGCGCGCCCCCGAAGAGCCCCACGCTGGTGCCCGCCGAGCGCTATCGGTCCGCTGAGTTCGCACGCCTGGAGGTGGAGCGAATGTGGCCGAAGGTGTGGCAGCTGGCGTGCACCGTCGACCATGTCGCCGAGCCCGGCGACTACACCGAGTACCGCTGCGGCCCCTACTCGGTGCTCATCGTCCGTGGCGATGACGGCCAATTGCGCGCGTTCCAGAACGTGTGCAGGCACCGCGGTAACACGCTGTGTTCAGGAACAGGCGACGGGCTGCGCGAGCTGAAATGCGGCTATCACGGCTGGACGTGGGATCTGTCCGGAGCGCTCAAACGGGTGCCCAACCGCAAGGGCTTCGGGGCGCTCGCGATGTCGGAGTTCGGCTTGCTCGAGGCCAAGGTCGACACGTGGGAGCGGTTGGTATTCGTCAACCTCGACGTCGCCGCGATGCCGCTCAACGACTACCTGGAGGCGATGCCCGACGACATCGCGTGGTGCGGTCTCGGCGACTTCCGTTGTTACGCAACGATGACCGTCGAGGTCGATGCCAACTGGAAGACGATCGCCGATGGCTACAGCGAGACCTATCACATCCAGACGCTGCACCCGGAGTTGCACCGGTGCATGGACGATGTTTATGCACCGCAGACGATCTGGGGCCATACCGGCAAGTCCGAACAGCTCTACGGCGTGCCCAGCCCGCAGATCAAGGAGCCGTCGACCGACAGTGATCTGTGGGATGCGTACGTGGCGACCCAGGGCGCGTTGATGGGGGTCGAGGACGGAACACCGTTCCCGGCCGATCAGCATGACGACGGTCAATCGGTCGCCGACCTGATCGCCGAGCGCACAAAGGCGTTCGCCGCCAGTCGCGGTGTCGATCTGAGCTGGGCTTCCACCGATGAGATGATGCGGCTGCACCAGTACAACGTCTTCCCGAACATGACGCTGCTGGTCAACGCCGATCACTTGACGGTCATGACGTCACATCCGGGACCCGAGCCCGACAGGGGTGAGCTGGTGATGTTCCTGTGGTCGCGGATGCCGACCGGAGCGCCGCGCACCAAGCCGATGGACGTGCGGATGACCGCGGCCGAAGCTCATCCGGGTCTGGTTCTGACGCAGGATATTTCGGTTCTGGCCGGACTGCAGCGCGGATTGCAGCAACCGGGACTCACCCACCTGACACTCTCCAACGAGGAACGTCGGGTCATCAACCTGCATCGGAACCTCGAGCGCTATCTGGACCTGCCGGAGTCCGAGCGGATGACCGGGGGTGAGCCTGTTGACTCGGGCGACGCTGAGCGCTGAGGCCATCCTCGACACCGCCGCGCGGCTGATCGAACGGGGCGGCGTCGACTCGTTCACGATGCGCGGACTCGCGGAGCAACTGGACGTGGCTGTGACATCGATCTACTGGCATGTCGGCGGTCGTGACCAACTCTTCGACCGTCTCGTCGACCGCCTGCTCGACCAGATGGCGAGGCTGCCTTCCGACGGCGACACCGCCGTCGACCGCATCGCGTCGCTCGCGCGGGCCCAGCGCACGGCGCTGATCGAGCGGCAGCACCTGCTTGCCATCGCGCACGAGCGCGACTGCACGCCGCGGTTGTTCCTGCCGATCCAGCAGAGGCTGGCCGCCGAACTGGCCGCCTTGGGCGTGACGGGGGCCGACGCGGCACTCGTGCTGCGGGCGGTCGAGGTGCACGTCATTTCGTCTGCGGTGATGCAGTTCTCGGCGGTTCGCGGCGCAAAGCACGACGAGGAAGACCCCACGCTGTGGACCGACGAGTGGCCCGATCAGGCTCTCGTCGCGGCACTGCAGTCCCCGACCGACTACGACGCCGTCTTCGAATACGGCCTGGCCGCCCTGCTGGCGCCGCTGGTCACGCGTGCGGCGGCCCCAGATACGGGAAGGCGGTGAGGGTGTCGGTGTGCGGACTCAGGCCCGACGGCGGGCATTCGCCCTTGGTGAGGAACGCCAGCCGGTAGTCGATCACGTCGTCGGTGAACACCCGCCCGTTGGGGTACTTCGCCGGCTTCGACGGGTTGAAGGTCAGCATGTCGGGCAACGTGCCTTCATTGTCGATCGCCTTGATGGCTTCCTCGCGCGAGTATCCGCCGGTATGCCCCAGCTGATGGATGAACATGGCGATCCACCGCTCGCGGTCGTTGACCGGCTCGCTGGCGTTGTACTCCTCTTTGGTGTCGTCGGTGTTGAAGAAGCTGCTGACCGACGGGTGTCCGGCCCGGTCGACGTGGAGGAGCTTCCCGTTCTCGCGAACGCTGCAGCGGCCCCAGATCCTGATATCCGGGTCGGCTCCGAGGAAGCTGGTCGGCATCTCGATGGCGGTCGAGAAGACGTTGGCCGTGGCATTGGAATCCACACCGGTCCAGGGTGATTCACCGGGCAGGGTGAGCTCGGTGAAGTTTCGCTTGCCCGACGTGTCGAAGAGTTCCTTGACGCCGTCGAAGTCGAAGAAGAACGCGTCGCTGCGCGCTCCCGCGAAGAAGGTGAACCGTTCGGACGTCGCGATGTGGGGTTCGTCGCCGACGAACGACACCGGGACCGCGGAGAAGATCTTCTCGCCGACCGCTTCGGCTTCGCGCGCGTCGTCCCCTGATGCCAGGTAGACGTCGACGGTCTGCTTACCGTCCGCCGGCTCGGAGAAGACGTAGCTGAACGCGATGTCGTTCAACAGATCTCCGTCGTTGTCGATCGCGACCCGGTAGATCGCGTCGGGGTGTAGCGCGTCGGCGAGCGGGTTCGCATTGAGGATGATCACGGTGCGCGACGGATCGGCGGGTGAGGTGAAGGCGTAGAGGTCACACAGATCCAGCCGCTGATCGCCGAGGGGAGGCCCGAGGCTGAGACCGGTGAAGTGATTGGACATGGCTGGAACGTACCTCAGCGGGCGACGCCCCACTGCCCGAAGTCAGGTGCGAGCACGTCGTCCTCGTCGATGTGCACGTCGCCGATCAGCGGGCCCGGGCTGGCCGCGGTGTTGACCGCTGATTGGAAGAGCACCGCCGACGGCTCGCGCGCGCCGCCCGACCAGGCTCTGGTCTGCCACGCCCAGCGGTATCCCGCGGTCGTGGAATGTCCGATGACGTCGTCGGCGCCCGCCCATGCACAGACCCGGGCACTGCCGTATACGCCGGTGCGGGCGGCTCCCAGAATCGAATTGATGCCCCGAAACCATTGGACCGCAGTCGTTTTCCAGGTGTCTGCGCCGATATCCTCATCGACGCTGAAGAAGATCGGAGCCGAATCGTCACCGCCCGCGGCCGCGTGCAGCTGCAGGGCGGTCTGCGCGTCGGCCACCCCACCGTCATACCCGCGGGTGAAGTCCGACGGCGTCGGCCAGCCGGGCTTGCCGTACTGATAGTTGCTGACGATCGCCAGACCCGACGCGCGCATGGCATCGGTGAACTGACGCGTGACGGGTTTGAAGTCGAAGTTGGCGCCCGGGCGGGACTCGGATACGAAAACCACCGCTCCGGCGTAACCCGCCGCGGCGATCTGCTCCGGCGAGACGAGGCGCTCGGTGAAATCGATCAGCCGCCTACCCGCTGCCGACGCTTGACCCGCGCCGGCTGCCGCCGCGGCCGTGCCGGCGCCCAGCAGAGACGTCGCGGCCAACGCGTATCGGATGGCATCACGACGGGACAGGGCGGTCACGGCGCGATGCTAGCCCCGGCCCCGGCGTGCGCACCGGCGGTCTCGCGCATCTGTCCGAGAACCCGGACCACCACCTGGGCGGCAAGCCACAATGCCACCTGATCGTCGTCGGAGACCGTGGACAACAGATCGGCGATACGTTCCGCGCGGAGCTCACGACGCGCGTCCCACATCTCTCGACCGGCCTCACCGACGTTGACCAAGCACGCTCTGCCGTCGGCGGGGTCAGTCCACCGCTCCAGAAGGCCTTGCCGTTCCAGCCGCTGGACCAACTGCGTCATCCCCGACTGGCTCGAACCCTCCGCGTCGGCGAGCGCGGTGACCCGCATCGGCCCCTCGCGGTTGAGGCGATTGACAACCAGTGTCGCGCTCGGGCTCAGACTGTCGCGATCGACGAGATAGCGCCACATCATGTCGGTGCTCAGCTCGATCATCGCCGAGACCGCGGCCGTGCCCTCATCGGAAGGTTTGCCCGTCACGGCTCATTTATATCATTGACGCGATGTAACTTGCTGCACTCGGCCACAGAATCCCGATCCCCCGACACTTGGTCCGCACACCCAGATATTGACGTCACTGCTCTATACTCGAACCTCCGAACTTGCTGTGAATCACACTGCTGCGATCTCACGCCGGTTGAGCGATGGTTCCTACATGCGATATAAATCTTCTTCATGAGCCGGCGCTCGCCTATGGCGATCCTCGCGAAGGTCTGGCTGCCCCTTGTCACCGTCATCGCGCTCAGTGTGGCCGCGTTGTGCATGTGGAAGGTGCATCAGGCATCGGCGCCGGGGCCGGTCCTCGCCGTCAATCCCCCACAGGCGCCCGAGGAGTTCGTGCCCAAGCAGCTGACCTACGAATTATTCGGAGATCTCGGGTCCGGCGGGATGCTGTCCTACATCGACATCGACGGCCATCCGCACACCGTTGAGCTCACCGAACTGCCTTGGTCACACTCGGAGACAACGACACTCACCGTGGTCTCGGGCAGCATTTCCGCACAGGTGCACGGAGGTCAGGTCGGCTGCCGGATGCTGGTGAACGGCGTTGTGCGCGACGAGCAGTCGGCCAATCGTGAGGACGCCGACGTGACCTGCCGGGTGAAGTCCGCGTGAGCGCGCATCAGGCGCGGCGGCCGTTCTTCGCGCGCACCGTGCGTCTCCTGGCCATTCCGATCATCGTGTTCTGGGGCCTGGTCGCCGTCACGACGAACACGTTCATCCCGAAGGTGGAGGACGTCGCCGCCGAACTCGCCGGTTCGATGATTCCGACCTATGCGCCGTCCCAGGTGGCGATGCTGCGCATCGGCGAGAAATTCCAGGAGTCCACGTCGACCAGCCTGACCATGGTGGTCCTGGAAGCCGACCGCCCGTTGGACGATCAGGATCACAAGTACTACGACGACCTGATGCTGCGGTTGAAGAAGGACACCGCGCATGTGCAGTACGTCATGGACCTCTGGGGCAAGCCGATCACCGCTGCCGGCGCCCAGAGCGTCGACGGCAAGTCCACGTATGTATTGCTCCGCCTTGCCGGCAATATCGGCCAGATCCAGGCGAATCGATCCGTCGACGCGGTTCGCGACACCATCGCCAAGGACACTCCGCCGCCCGGGCTGAAGGTCTACGTCAGCGGCGCGGCACCACTGGCCTCGGACACCCTGTCCATCGCCAACGCCAGCCTGAACAACATCACAATCGTAACGATCCTCCTCATCACCGTGATGTTGCTGCTGGTCTATCGCTCCCCCACCGCCCTCCTCGTGCCGCTGGCCAGCGTCCTGTTCGAAATGCTCATCGCGAAGGGCGCCGTCTCGACACTCGGGCATCTCGGGGTGATTCCCCTGTCGTCGTTCGCGGTGAACATCGTCGTCGCCCTGACCTTGGGGGCGGGCACGGATTACGGCATCTTCCTATTGGGTCGCTACCACGAAGCCCGGCAAGCCGGCGAGACCCGAGAGGACGCGTACTACACCGCCTACCGGAGCGTCTCGCCGATCATCATCGGCTCAGGACTGACGATTGCCGGGGCCGGATTCTGTCTGAGCCTCGCGCGACTCGACTACTTCCACACGATGGGGCCTGCCGTGGCGATCGGCATGCTCTTCACGATCGCGGCGGCACTGACGTTGGGACCCGCAATCCTCACCGTCGGAAGCCTTTTCGGTCTCTTCGATCCCAGACGCATGGTGCGGGGCCACCTTTACCGGCGGATCGGGGCCAGCGTGGTGCGGTGGCCGAAGCCGATCCTCGCAGCTAGCTGCGCCGTCGTGATGATCGGCGCGATCTTCGTGCCGAGCTACCAGGTGAACTACGACGATCGCCAGTACCAGCCGACCGACGGCCGCGCCAATCTCGGCTTCGAGGCCTCGGATCGGCACTTCCCGCCGAGCAAGCTGTTCAGCGAGATGCTGATGGTCGAGTCGGACCACGACATGCGCAACTCGGCCGACTTCATCTCATTGGACCGGGTGGCCGGAGCACTCATCCGGGTCCCGGGCGTGGCCATGGTGCAGAGCATCACCCGGCCGCTGGGCCGACCACTGGACCGCGCCTCGATTCCGTACCTGTTCACCACCCAAGGCAGCGGCAGCGGTCAGCAGCTGCCGTTCAACCAGCAGGCCAACGCCGACACCGACGAGCAGGCCAAGATCCAGGCCGACTCGGTCGAGGTGCTGGCCAAGACGATCGACTTGACCCAGCAGATGTCGAACGACCTGCACGCGACGGTGCTGACCATGGAGAACCTGCAGCAGGTCACCGACCAGATCAATGACAACATCTCGAATCTCGATGACTTCATGCGACCGCTGAAGAATTACTTCTATTGGGAGCCACACTGTTTCGACATTCCCATCTGCTGGGCGTTCCGATCGCTGTTCGACGGACTCGACGGAATCGATGCGCTGGACGCCGAGATCCACAACGCCGTCACCGATCTTCAGGCCGTCGATCGACTGCTGCCCCAGCTCATCTCGCAGCTGAAGGTCATGATGGACAACACCCAGGCGCTGCAGTCCGTCATCGTCCACTCGTACGGCCCCGCGCATCTGCAGTCCACCCAGACCGATCAGACCTTCAACGATTTGATCAATGTGGGCAACGACTACGACAAGTCACGCAGTGACGGCTTCTTCTACATGCCGCGGGAGGCCTTCGACAACGAGGATGTCAAAACCGGTATGCAGTTGATGATGTCGCCAGACGGCAAGGCGGCCCGGTTCATCGTCACCCATGAGGGCAATGCCATGGGACCCGAAGGAGTGCAGCACGTCGAGGCGTTCCCGCAGGCGATCCAGATCGCGCTCAAGGAAACGTCGTTGGCGGGCTCCAAGATCTACATCGGCGGCGCCGGATCCAACAACAAGGACATAAAGCAGTACGCCGCCTCGGATCTGCTCATCGTGGCGATCGCCGCGTTCGTCCTGATCTTCCTGATCATGTTGTTCCTGACGCGAAGTCTGATCGCGGCGTTGGTGATTCCCGGAACCGTGGCCTTCTCCTACGCCGGTGCGTTCGGTCTCTCGGTCCTGGTGTGGCAGCACCTGATCGGGCTCCATCTGCACTGGCTGGTGTTGCCGATCACCTTCATCATCCTGGTCGCGGTGGGTTCGGACTACAACCTGCTGCTGATCGCACGGGTCAAGGATGAGGTGCACGCGGGGCTGAACACCGGCCTCGTCCGCGCACTCGGAAGTACCGGCGGGGTCGTGACATCGGCGGGTCTGGTGTTCGCGTTCACGATGCTGGCGATGCTCACCAGCGATCTGCGGACCATCGGTCAGGTGGGCTCAACTGTGTGCATCGGCCTGCTGCTCGACACGCTGATCGTGCGTTCGTTCATCGTGCCGTGCCTGATGCGATTGCTCGGGCCCTGGTTCTGGTGGCCGACTCTGATTCGGACTCGGCCGCTGCGCCATCCATCGGACTTCGCAGTGAAGGCCGCGCCATGAGCGAAGCTTGCGAGCGAATGATTCGACGAACATGCGAGACCGGAGCCTGCGAGGGAATCGCATGAGCCTGTGGGCGCTTCTGACAGTCATCTCGCTTGGAGCGGTGCTGGTGTTCACCGCACTCGCCGCCGTGTTCGTGAGCCGACTGGTGCGCCGCCCGGGACTGCCGATGAGCGACGACCTGCAGGGAATCCCGACGGTGCTGCGCAAGCTCCGTAAACGCGAACCCATGTCTGAAGAGGAGTTGGCCGTTGCGAGACAGGCGGTTTCGGATCGCGGATCGTTCATGGCGCTCTGCATTCCGTTGGCGATCTTCGCGATCGGATGCTTCTACGTGTTCGGCAGCCTGGAGCACCTTCATGGCGCAACCCCGTCGGAGCGGACGTTTCTCGGGGTGATCCCGATGTTCACGTCGACGAACCTGGCCATCCGGATGGTCAAGAGCGCGAGCCTGAGGCGGCGTCTGCCCAAGAAGCCGCGCGTCAGCCGATCGCATTGAGCAATTCGTCGAAGGCTGTCTGCATGCATTCCGCGTAGTGCCCGGGGTCTCCAAGCGCGCTGCGGTCGGCCGTCGCGCCGATCGAGACGGTTCCGTTGTAGCTCGCCACGACGTGAAACAGATTCATGCCACCGATCAGCGGGCCCAGTCCGGTGACGCGCGCCAGTCGGGCGCCCGCGAAGTAGATCGGTTCGGTGGGCCCGGGCACGTTACTCACCGTGGTGGCCGCGATCGTGGGACCACTGAACGGCATGACGGATGCTGCTTTCACGGTAAGTCCGAGCAGCGTGGTGGGCACCACTCCGACCAGATCCATCAGTTGAGCGTCGCCCTCGGAATCGACGTTGTCCCGGAATGCGGAGGTCTCTTCGACGATGGCCGCCAGCCGTTCGAGCGGATCGGCAATCGACGTGCCCAGCGGGTGCAGCCGCCCGAAGAGCCGGTTACCGCCGGCGCCGCGTTCGTCGGTGGAGCGGATCGACGCCGGGCACGCGGCCACCAGGCTCTCGTCCGGAAGCTCGCCGCGTCCCTCGAGGTAGAAGCGGAGGGTACCGCCGACATAGGCGAGGGCCACGTCGTTGATCGTCGCGCCGGGCACGCAGGCTTTGATGTGCTTGAAATCCGCGAGGTCGTGGAAGCGAGCCTCGAATACCCGATGCGGGGTGGCTGAGCCGTTGAACCGGGTGGCCGGCGCGAAGATTGAGCCACCGCTGGGAGCCAGAGTCGAGGAGATGCCGGACACCAGCGCGCCCGGCACCGCCGGCAGGTGACGAAGCGCCTTGAACACGTTGGGAATCACGACCCTGCTCGCGCGAAGTGGATAGAGCGCGATGTTGGTCGCCGTGCGAGTGACCAGTTCCGACGTCGACGGCAGAGGCCCGGGTGAGAATGGCCGAGCCGGAGGCGCAGGGCGCGGCCCGTCGGCGGCGAGGTCGTGCATCGCGGCCATCAACTCGACGCTTTCCATGCCGTCGACGACGCAGTGGTGCAGCTTGAGGGAGATCGCGAACGATCCCGCCGGCACTCCGGGGACGCTGTTCAGTCCCTCGATGACCGTCATCTCCCACGGCGGGCGCCGCAGGTCGAGCTGGCGTCCATGAAGACGCGCCACCTGAATGCAGAGCTGGCGCCAGTCACCGGGCTGGGGAAGCGCGATGTGGCGGACATGATATTCAAGATCGAAATCGGGGTCGTCGACCCAGTAGGGCATGTGCAGACCGCCGGGGAGTTCGGTCAGCCGCCGCCGGAACGTCGGCGCGAGATGCAGTCGCGCGTCGAGCTCTTCGAGGATGCGCTTGAAGGTGACCCGCCCGTCAGGCGCGCCCGATTGGTCATAGATCAGCAGCATCTGAATCTGCATCGGGGTCTCGGGCCGTTCGGCGCGCAGCATCATGTCGTCGGTCCAACTCAGCTGCTCCACGTGTCCCCCCGTCTCCGCCGCGCACTCCAGTCGACACCCTGGGCGCGCAGCGCGCAGCCGTTTCAGTCCAAGTCGGCCAGCACCTTGCGGGCGGCTTCGAGTTCGGCCTCCAGCGCTGCGACCCTGGCGGCCTGCTGGGAACGCGCCTCTTCGATCATCTCGTCGATCGGGGTGGAGAGGTCCTCGTGCAGTTCCTTGGCCGCGCGGGAAACGGCCGCGGCGGCGACCGCGAGGTTGCGGGCCCGGTAGGTGGTGCCCTGTTTCAGTTCGGCGCGCCATTCGCCGTCGGCGGTACCGGTGACGGTGAGCGTCAGCTCGAGAGTCTTGGTCTTCTTCCCCGCCGCCTTCTTGGCCGGCGCCTTCTTCGGCTTCTCGCCGGCAGAGGTGTCGGCCATGGGCGCATCGGGCGTCGCCGTACCTCCCGCGGGAGTGCTTTCGACAGGAGAAACCGAGATGTCGGGTGTGTCGGAGTCGGTGGGCAGCGCTTCTGATGGCAGAGTGTCGACGGTCATCGTCACGGTGAACTCCTTTTGATCATCGCCCGCAGTAGTCGGGCTGGCGGTCACAGCCATTAGAACATATGTTCGACTGTCGTGCCAATTCGCCGCCCGGGACCAGCCGTGACAGGAACCTGCAAGACGCTGCCAGCAGCTCGAATCCCGTTCTCGGCCAATGGATAACGTCAGTGCCGGTACAGGTGTCCGTGCAGCGAACCTACAGTGACAGCGTCACGGATGTGTGACGAGATACGTCTCATTCGTCAGATCAGCAGTGAGGTCGTCGACATCGAAGGGTCGGTCGAGTCGTGCGTGCAACGCCTTCGGGTCGATGAGCATGCTGATCTCCATGGTCTGCCGCGCGAAGAGGCGTCCTATCCACGGATAGATCCGACGCATGATCGCCCGTTCTGCGGACGTGCAACGCGATGCGCAGTAGCCGACATGGCCGATCTCATCGGTCAGGATCTCGCTGTACAGCAACTCAATTCGTTGCGCCACCAGTGGTTCGTCGGCGAACAATTCGATGCCGACGCGGCGCAGTTCGTCGAACATGATGCAGCCGGCCATCTCGGCGGCCCCGACGAACATGAAGCCGAGCCGTGCTGGGATGAACACACCGGTCTTGACGAACTGCCGCATCACGAACGGCGGGGGGACGACCTGGAAGGTCAGATCGAAGGCGTCGAGGGCGTATGCCAGCAACCGGGTGTGGTAATGCTCCTCGAGTTCGAGGTAGACGTTCTCCGGGGGCAGATTCTCGTCGCTGTTGCGCCCGTAGGTTTCTCCGAGTCCGACACCGAAGCGCTCGGCCTGATTCAGCTTGGCCGTGGCGAGCAGGAACAACATCTTTCGATCCAGGCCAGGTTCTGGCCGCCGACGACGCAGGTTGCGAAGGAACGTCTGTCGGTCTGCGGGGTGGGCGGACCGTATGGGATTGGCTTCCAATTCGTCGAAGAACCGCTCGCGATTGGCGAGCCGTCGATTGAGCAGGTCCGCCTCGCCGTCCCTTCGCGCGAGAAAGTCTCGGTAGCCCTCGATGCCTGTGCGATTCATCGTCTCTCCATTCCCTTGACAATCGTTGTCACATAACGACTTAGCACTGCTGAGTCGTAGGCTCCGGTGGCCAGGAGCGCGAACAGCCCCGTCAAGAAGAACGCTGCAAGTTCGCCGGTATCGGCGTCTGGCGAGACCTCTCCACCGTCCTGCGCGCGGCCGATCACGCCGATGAGGAACGTCGCGAGCGGATGCTGCGTCAACTCATCTTCGACTGGGCGTGTCGACGAGAAGTGCAGTCCCAGCATGTCGCGGAAAACCGCACCCCCCAGACGTTGTTCAGCGTCGAGCACGTGATGCACGACTTTCGACAGCACCCACGACAGATCGCCGGTGGCTTCGCCGAGGTCGCTGATGATCCGCGTCTCTTCGTTGCGCTCCACCTCGATCAGGACGTGTTCCTTCGTTGGAAAGTGGAAGTAGAAGGTGCCGCGCACAACGCCCGCCGTCGCGGCGATGGCGCTGACATCGGCGGCAGCAAGGCCACGTCGCGAAATCTCGGCCAGCGCGGCGTCGAACAGCCGGGTGCGGGTCTCGAGTCGTTTGGCGTCCCTCGCGCTCGTGATGGGCGACTCGCTGGTCGACGAAGCAGTTCGCGGCACAGCAGGAGCATAGGTCACTTGCTGACGGTCGTCAATGACGGGTGTCAGCGACATGACGGCCGCGGGATAGGCTCTGAGCGACTCAGGCGATCGCTGCGCCTACAAGAAGACCGATCCCATAGGTGATGCCCAGCGCCAGGGCGCCACCGATGATGTTGCGTGTGATCGCGTTTCGCTTAGGCGCACCGCCTAACGCTGCCGAGACCGCACCGGTGACCGCGAGTGCGATGAGTACCGCCGCGAAGGTCACCGGGATCCGGACTGCGGCTGGCAGCAGGATCGCAAACAGTGGCAACAGCGCACCGACGGTGAACGACAGTGCCGACGACACGGCGGCCTGCCATGGGTTGGTCAACTCGTCGGGATCGATACCGAGCTCCACTTCGACGTGCGCAGCGAAGGCGTCGTGATCGGTGAGTTCCTCGGCAACCGTGCGGGCGGTCGCCGTCGACAACCCTCTGGCCTCGTACAGCGCCGTTAACTCGTCCAGCTCAGCGGCCGGATCGTCCCGCAACTCGCCACGTTCCTTCCTCAGCAGCGCTCGCTCGGTGTCTCGCTGTGTGCTGACTGATACGTACTCCCCCAACGCCATCGATACAGCGCCTGCGGCCAACCCGGCGATTCCCGCGGTCAGGATGGGCCCTCGCGCCACCGTCGCGGCCGCGACGCCGACCACAATGCCTGCCGTCGAAACGATCCCGTCGTTGGCGCCCAAGACACCAGCCCTGAGCCAATTGAGTTTCGAGGACACCGAGCCTCCGTGCGGCTCGGCCGGATCCGCCGCTGTCGACATGATGCAGACGCTAGACCCCGCGACTGGCTGACGGCGTATTTCGCGAATGTGATTGACGACGTCGATCACGCCATCGATTTCCACACGAATCACCTCGGGTTCACGCTCGGGGGCACAGCCAGCGCCGCAGTGAACACGATGACGGAGTAGATGAAAGGGCCGACCTTCTCGGCTGAGGCGATTGCCGCTCTGAACAGGGTTTGTGTGACATCCTGTGCGGGTGTCAACGGGGGTGCCTCCTTCTGGGGTGGTGACCTTTCTGTTCACCGACGTGGAGGGTTCGACCCGTCGGTGGGAAGCCGACGCCGATGAGATGCGAGCGGCGCTGGCCGCCCACGATCAGGTGTTGCGCTCTGCGATTGAGGCGAATGACGGCTGGCTGTTCAAGCACACGGGTGACGGTGTGGTCGCTGCGTTCTCCTCCCCGAAGTCTGCCGTGGACGCCGCCGTAGCCGCTCAACGTGCGCTGGAATTGCCGGTGCGGATTGGGCTGGCGACTGGTGAGGCCGAACTGCGCGATGGTGACTACTTCGGGGCGGTACTGAACCGGGCGGCGCGGGTGATGGCCGCCGGGCACGGCGGTCAGATCCTGCTGGCCGAGTCGACTGCCGGTCTGCTCAGCGGAGTTGACCTGCTGGGCCTGGGGCCGCGACGGCTGCGGGATGTGCCGATGCCGGTCGGAATATTTCAATTGCGGGCCGAGGGGCTCCGCACGGACTTCCCGCCGCTGCGGGCACTGGACACGATACGGGGAAACCTGTGTCCGGCGACCACGAGCCTGATCGGGCGCGAGCCTGAGGTCGATGCGATCACGACCGCGGTCAGGGCGCATCGGTTGGTGACGCTGACCGGCGTGGGTGGGGTCGGCAAGACGCGTCTTGCGGTGGAAGTCGCGGGGCATCTTGTCGATGAATTCCCCGACGGGGTCTGGGTTTTCGAGCTGGCCGCGGTGACCGATCCGGCGGCGGTACCCGATGCAGTCGCCGCGGTATTGGGCATCACCCAGCAGCCAGGCAAGACAGTGAGCGAGTCGGTGGCAGCCGCGCTGGAGGGGCGCGTCCGGTTGTTGGTCCTCGACAATTGCGAGCACGTCCTCGACGCCGCCGCCGATCTGATAGAACTCATCCTCACGCAATCAGCGACCGTGAAGATCCTCGCCACCAGCCGCGAGGGGCTCGGGGTCCCAGACGAGCAGGTTCGGCCGGTGCGCTCCCTGGATTCCGCAGCGGGGTTCGACTCTGCGGCGGTGACCCTGTTCATCGAACGCGCTCAGGGTATTTCGTCGGGCTTCTCGATGGTCGACGGCGATGAGGCCGCCGCAGTCATCGAGATTTGTCAGCGCCTGGATGGGATTCCGTTGGCCATCGAACTGGCTGCCTCGCGGATGGCGTCGATGACCGCCAGTGAGATGCGTGACCGTCTCGATCACCGGTTCAGGCTGCTGGTCGGCTCACGGCGCGGCCTGGAACGCCATCACACGCTGCGTCACGCGGTGGCCTGGTCCTACGATCTTCTCGCCGATACCGAAAGGGCAGTGCTGCAACGCTGTTCGGTGTTCGCGGGCGGCTTCGACCTCCGAAGTGTCTGCGCCATAGCCGGATCGGATGACCTCGACGAGTACGCCATCCTCGAGGTGCTCGACGCTCTCGTACGCAAATCGCTTCTGCTCGCCACACAGTCAGGCGGGCGGACGCGGTATTCGATGCTGGAGACGATCCGTCAGTTCGCCGAGGAACAACTCGTCACCTCCGATGCGGCAGAGGCGGTCCGGGCAGCGCATGCCCACTATTTCGCCGGCCGGGAAGACGACATCATGGCGCTGTGGGACAGCCCGCGCCAGCGCAATGCCATCGACTGGTTCAACGTCGAGTTGGCCAATCTGCGCACCGCCTTCCGATGGGCCGCCGATAACGACGACCTGGACGCGGGCGCCGCCATTGCGGCGTATTCAGCGTTGCTTGGACCGTTTCTCGAGAACTACGAACCGATAACGTGGGCCGAAGAGCTGATAGAGCCGCTGCGCGCCGTCGACCATCCGCGACTGGCCGCGGTGTGCGTAGGGGCATCACTGTGTGTGCTCGTCGGGCGCTTCGACGAGGCCGTGCACTACAGCGAGGTCGGGCAGACAGTCGTCGCCGCCGCCGGCGATAAGGTGTCGTACTTCGGTGAGGCATGGCTCGGCAGTGCGTACTTGTTCGTCGGCCGGCCCGAACGGTATGTCGAACTGTGCCGCGCCCAGCTGGCACGTAGTGGGGACACCAATGCAATGGCTTGGGCCAACCTGGTGTTCGCTCTCGCCGTCTCCGGTTCGACCGATGAGGCGATGTTGAGCGCCAACGGCCTCATCGACGCCGCGGAAGCGACTGGCAATCCGTGGGTGAACGCATACGCACTCTTCGCGTTCGGGTATGCCATCCGCGACGCTGATCCAGGGCGCGCGCTCGAGGCGTTGCGCCGCGGCGTGCTCATCGCGGCGGACAGCGGCAACCGCTTCTTTGAGAAACAATTCTCGTACTGGTTGTCTGCACTCGAGATCGAACACGGGGACCCGGTGAAGGCGTTGGATCACCTCGCTGAGGCCATTCGCAATAACCACGAATCGGGCAACATCGGCATGTTGCATAACCCGCTGGGACTCCTCGCCGTTGCTCTCGACCGGTTTGGACGCTACGAGCCGGCGGCCACCCTCGCCGGTTTCGCAACGGGCAATCCCATGGCCACGGTGACCTTGCCCGAATTCGTCGCGTCAATCACCCACCTCCGCGAGGTCCTCGGCGAAGCGACCTACGAATCGCTCGCCCGCAAGGGAGAGTCGATGACCATCACCGCGATCGCTGCGTATGCCTACGACCAAATCGACCGCGCGCGAACAGAACTGAACGCTGTCTCGGAGTAGGCCATATATGAGTAGGAGTCGGATGGACCCGGTCATCATCGAATGCGCGATCAACGGTGTCACGTCAAAGGCCGCGAACCCGCACGTGCCCGTCGAACCTCAAGAGATCGCCGGAGATGCCCTAGCGTGCATGGAAGCCGGCGCGGCGATCATCCACAATCACATCGATCTCTCCGGTGTCAGCGTGGAACTGGCCATCGAGCGCTACCTCGAAGCGTGGCGGCCGGTACTCGAGGCCCGGCCCGACGCGTTGTTGTATCCGACAATCCATTTCGATGCCGGCGGCTCATGTTCGTACGAACACCTCGTCGCCCTGGCCGCAGCCGGCATGCGACTCGGGATCACGGATCCGGGCTCGGTGAACTTGGGCATCCGCGACGCCGACGGCCTACCCGCAGGTGAGTTCGTGTACCGCAATTCCTTCGACGTGATCGGCCGCGCCTTCGACATCTGCCGTGACGGCCGGTTGGGCCCGAGTCTGGCGATCTATGAACCGGGTTTTCTGCGAGCCACGCTGGCATGGTGGCGGGCGGGCCGACTGCCCGCAGGCGCGATGATCAAGCTTTATCTCTCCACCGAGCGCGGCTACCTCGGAGCACCTTTCGGGCTGCCCCCGACCGAACGGGCGCTCGACGCCTACCTCGAGATCCTCGACGGCTGCGATATTCCGTGGGCGATCTCCATCGTCGGTGGGGATCTGTGCGCAGATCCCCTCGCCGGACTGGCGCTTGAACGTGGCGGACACCTCCACGTGGGGCTGGAGTTCTTCGGTGGCGATCGCACGCCGACCAACGTCGAACTCGTGACCGAAGCCGTGGCGCTGTGCCAGCGGTTTGGCCGGCCGGTCGCGACGCCCGACGAAGCCGCGCAGATCCTCGGATTGCCACGAGGCCGTAGCGAAACACAGCCATAGCGGATTGGACTCGAGCAAGCGGCGGGCCGGATATCAATGGCGCCGTCTGCCGACTGTCGCAATTCGCCGTCAATGCTGGGTCCCGCCATTGGCTGGATAGGCGTGTACGAGGGCAGACGATAGCTTCGGCACGGCATGGGTCAGTGCGTGCTCGGCGTCGTGGGCGATGCGGTGGGCTTCGTTGAGGCTTGTGGCGGGGTCGATGTCAAGCTCGGCGTCGGCGTGCAGGCGGTGGCCGATCCAACGCATCTTCACACTGCGGACCTCCGTGACGCCGGGCTCGGCGGCCAGCGCGGCTTCGGCGGAGTCGACGAGGGCGGGGTCCACGCCGTCCATGAGGCGGCGGAATATGTCGCGCACCGCGGTTCGCAGGACGGCGAGGATGGCGATTGTGATCACCAGCCCAATGATGGGGTCGGCGAGGGGGAAGCCCAAGGCGACGCCACCCGCTCCGAAAAGAACGGCCAGCGAGGTGAATCCGTCAGTGCGGGCGTGCAATCCATCCGCGACCAAGGCGGCTGAGCCGATACGACGCCCGACGCGGATTCGGTAGACGGCGACAAGTTCGTTGCCGATGAAGCCGACCAGACCGGCGGCAGCGACCCAGCCGACATGCCCTATCGGAACAGGGTTGACCAGACGTCGGACTGATTCGATCCCCGCGATGATGGCCGACAGGGTGATCATCGCGACGACGAATAGTCCCGCGATGTCTTCGGCACGACCGAAGCCGTAGGTGTAACGCCGAGTGGCGGCCTTGGTGCCCAATGCGAACGCGACCCATAACGGAATCGCGGTCAGCGCATCGGAGAAGTTGTGGACGGTGTCGGCCAGCAGCGCCACCGATCCCGAGATCAGCACGATCACCAGTTGGGCAATCGCGGTGGCACCGAGGGCAAGCAGGCTGATCTTGACAGCGCGGATACCGGCAGCGCTCGATTCCAGGACTCCGTCGATGCTGTCGGAGGCGTCATGGCTATGCGGGGCGAAGACTTCCCGCAGCGTGGCACCGATCTTGCCGCCGCGTTCGCCGTGGCTGTGTCCGTGATCATCCTCGTGACTGTGGCCTGCGCCGTGGTGGTGTCCGTGGTCTGCCGTGTCTTGGTGGGTTTCGTGGGTCATTCGCGGCGTCCCGTCGCTCGGGCTGAGGCGGATGGTGGTGTCTGGGTGCAGGGTTGCGAGTTCGGCAGCGTTGCGGTGATGGCCGGGTACGCCTGGTCCCGCGTGTTCGGCATTGAACACTGCGTCGGTGACCAGTTGTCCGATGTGGTCGTTGTCCAGGCTGTAGAAGATGGTGGTGCCTTCGCGTCGGGTGCGGACCAACCGCGCCATCCGTAGCTTCGCCAGGTGCTGAGACACCGACGGGGCGGGTTTCCCGATATGAGTGGCGAGGTCGTTGACTGACATCTCCCGGCTCACCAATGCCCACAGAACCTGGACGCGCGTGGCATCGGCGAGCATCCGGAACACTTCGACCACCAGGTCCACCTGGTCATCGGGGAGCCGACGACTGCAAGCTCCCATATCTGCATTCATACGCAGATAGTAAGCAGGCTCGGGATCGGAGGACAATACGGCTGGCGTTTACCTGGTGGAGAGAGCGCCGGCGCTGGCCGTGCGAGGCGCAGCGATCCAAGCTGCTGCGGACGCACCGCGGAGGGTTCTCCGGAGCTGAGGCCGCTCAGTCTCTTGACCTGCCCAAACTTGGTGGAGCTAAGGGGATTCGAACCCCTGCTGATTACTGTGGAAACATGGCGTGATCAGCGAGGATTGACATCTGGCGGTGTTACGTGCGCTGCCCCTGTCCCGGGAGTATGCCTCCGTGTGTTACGCGACGTAACAGTGCTGGCAGCCAGGACGCGAATTACTCCCCTGCCGCTACTAGACCGCATCCGTGGGCGGGACGACCGCGGAAACACTCCCGCAAGACTGCCTGCCGGAAATGCACAGGGCCCCTCAGATCTTGGACCTTCTGGGCGGCGCTGCGCGCACACCCTGGCGCGGGGTGATGATGAATCCTAAGACTCACGGCTGCACCAACATGTCGGAACCCTGTCGCCGCAGCGATCAGCATAAGTACGGTCACGCCGCTGTGCCAAACTGACGCCATGGCTTCTCTGGTTCAAACCGCGTTGGGTTCATATGCCTGTTTGCACCACCCCGTCGGCGCCAAGACGAGGAAAGTCCACACCACGTCGCTGACCTACGCGTGACGGTGGCGGCCCAGGGTGACCCGGGTGGTACCGCAACGTGAAGGCGAATCCCGACATCGAAATCACGCCGGGCGAATGCGTTTCGCGGTGACAGCGGGCGACCATTCCCGATCGTCAAGTTGACACCAAAGCGTCGATGCGCTGCGACTACCAGGAGGGCTAACGCATGACGAGCGACACCGCATACAGCAGACCCCAGACGCGGCTGGCGCCGAGCCCGACCGCGGAGTCAACGGCGTTCTGGACGGGCGGACGCAACGGAGAATTACTTATCAACCGCTGCCACGGCTGTGGGCACTACTTCCATCCACCGGGACCTGCATGCTGGCGCTGCCGGAGTACCGACGTCGCACCGGAGCCCGTCTCCGGCAAGGGCATCGTCGCCGCCTACACCGTCAATCGTCAGCAATGGATACCCGGGCTCGACCCTCCGTACATCGTGGCGATGGTGGAGCTCGCCGATGAGCCCGACGTCAGGTTGATCACGAATATCGTCGATGTGCCGCTTGACGACATCCGCGTCGGCCTGCCGGTCGAGGTGTTCTTCGAAGACTGGACGGCGATGTCCGGCGAAGAAGACAGCCGGGTGTGGCTTCCGTTGTTCCGTCCCGTGAACTAGCCATCGTTACTTGCCGCCCGCGCGAAATGATTTGCGCCGAAACGGTATTCCGGCAGGCCGTCACTCGAACTTTTCCTGCGACGTTGCAGTGTTGGCGAAAGATTACTCTGCCACGGCGAAGCGGACGAGCGTCGTTTTAGCGGCGGCAGCGAGCAACTCTTGTCGATTCGGCCGGCGATCTCCGGGCAGTCCAAGCATCAGCCCCTTCGCGGCTTTTGGTCCGTTGCGCTGGGCGAACTCACCAAGGATGTCGGCTTTCTGGTCGTCTTGTCGTATGACGGTTGGTTCGGCATGCGACCAACGGCGCTTGATGAGCACTTGGATGTTGTTGGCGTTATTGATCGTCCTGGGCCAGTTGGCCGAACTCAGCACGAGCACATCTCCGTTGTCCCAGGGGAAGTAGCCGATGGTGAAGACGTACTTGATGCCGGTCTTGCCGCCGATGTAACTCAGCAGCATCAGGCGGCTGCTTATTAGGGCGTGCAGCGGCGACTTCAACAGCGGCCGCATAACCGCGTTGGCTCGTGCGAAGACCTTTACGAGGCGTTGCGGGTCGTCAGGCATCAGGGTTGGACCTGCTCTCTCGTGCAATCAGGCCGCGGCGTTGAGCTGCTGAAGCGTCTCGTCATCCAGTTCGATGTCGGCGACGGCGGTGTTCTCCTCGAGGTGTGCCACCGACGAGGTGCCAGGAATCAGCAAGACGTTCGGCGCGACGGACAGCGTCCATGCGAGCGCGATCTGCGCGGGAGTGTGTCCTCGCTTGGACGCTTCGCGCTGTACGGCTGGGTGGCCGAGCACGGGATTGTCGGCAGTGAAGCCAGAGCCGAGCGGGAAGAACGGCACGAACGCGATGCCGTGTCGGACGCAGGCATCCAGCACCGGCTGCGACGTGCGGTCGACCAGGTTGTAGGCGTTCTGCACGCAGACGACCTCGGTGCGGTCGAGCGCGATCTGCAGATGTTCGAGGCTGATGCTGCTCAGCCCGATGCCGGCGATGAGGCCTTCGTCGCGCGCCTTGATCATTGCGGACAGCTGCCGTTCGAAACGGTCACGGTCCACTGGGCCGACCGACGTTGCATCACCGGCGCCGATGCTGCGCAGATTGACCGCGGCGAGGCGGTCGATCTCCAGCGTGCGCAGGTTCTCTTCGATGCCGGCCCGCAACTCGTCGGGCTCCTGCGCAGGCAGCCACCCGCCGGCGTCGTCGCGGCGCGCTCCCACCTTGCTGACTAAAGCGAGGTCGGCGGGGTACGGATGAAGCGCCTCCCGGATCAGCTCGTTGGAGACGTTCGGACCGTAGTACTGCGAGGTGTCGATGTGGTTGGTACCCAACTCAATTGCGCGCCGCAGCACAGCGATCGCCTGATCGTGGTCGCGCGGCGGCCCGAACACCCCCCGCCCGGGTAGCTGCATGGCGCCGAAGCCGACACGGCTGACGTGGAATGAGCCCAGCGGGAAGGTTTGCATATAGATTCTGTCCTTGTCTCTCCGTCTTCGGTCGGAGTCGGCGACGTCTTCAGAGAAGCCGCGTCGGAGTAAACACCGTCAGGTGAACGCCATCCGGCTCGTCGGGATCAAGGGGCCGATACACGGCGGTGACGGCCATGTCCAACGCCAATTCATCGGGTGTGGCTCCTTCGATCGTCGTGATGAGACGCGGGCCCTCGGCCAGTTCGACCAACGCCGCGATGTAGGGCAGGCGGTCCCGGAAGGGCGGCAAGTCGTTGGCATGGATGACCGAATACGTGTGCAGCGTCCCCTGGCCGCTGGCTTCGACGGGCTGGACTTGGTCACTCCAGCAGAACGGACACATCGGCCTTGGGTAGTGATGTTTTCTGCCGCAGGCTCCGCAGGCGGCGATCAGCAGTCGTCCCTCCCGCGCGGCCTCCCAGTACGGGGCGCTGGTTGCATCGATAGTCGGACGGTCAGCGCCGGGCACGTGCACCGCCCCAGTCCATCGAGTCCTCATCGGACCCGGATTGCCTCGTTCTAAGTATTGCCATGGCGTCCCTTTCTTCCTGCCTTCGCCGAGGGCGATGCGAAAACTGCTGGCTCCGTTACGGTCTGGTCGTGCGACGCGACTGGCCTCGTTCTCCGAACTGACGGACCAGGTCGCGGTGCTCGTCCGACAGCCCCAGGATCGAGTTGGCGAGCCGCTCAAAGTCGCGCGCGGTGCCACGATCCATCGACACCGTCGCATCGATAGCCAGTTTCGCCACGCCGACCGCCTCGTGCGGCAGCTGTGCGATTCGTTGCACGAATTTGTCGACTTCGTCGTCGAAGCACTCTTGGGGATGGACCGCGTGCACCAGACCCATCTGCAGTGCCGCCGCCGCGTCTACGGTGTTGCCCGCCATGACGAGCCACTTGGCCCAGTGAGGTCCGACGAGCCGGGTTAGTCGGCTGATGCCGCCTGAGCCCGGTATGACGCCCAAGTTGGCCACTTCAGGTAGGGCGAATGTGGCGGTGTCGGAGGCGATTCGGAAGTCGCAGGAGGCGCCGAGTTCGACGCCGACGCCGACACAGGGTGCGTGTGCCGCGAGAATGATTGGCTTCTCGATCGATTCGAGCTCGTCGAACAACAGATGCAGCCGACGGTAGGACCGTCGCAGCGCGCTGCCTGACCCGTCCGCCTCACCGACCCTGGTGGCAAGGCTGCCGATGTCCAGCCCGGCCGTGAAGTAGCGGCCGGTGGCGCGGATCACCATGACCGACAGGTCGCGCCGATCGCCGAAGTCTTCAGCTGCCCGACGCAGCTCGTCAATCATCTTGTCGCTGAGCGCATTCAACTTGGAGTCTCTGTTGAATACGATGGTCAGGACGTTGCCCTGTTCGATACGCCTGATGTCGTCGCTCATGAGGGCTTGCCCGCCGCTTTCCGGTGACCGCGGCGGGCACCTGATCGATCTGTGACGACATCGGCGAACCGGCGTCGCAAGTCTTCCTTGTTGATCTTCATCATCGGGGTGAGTGGAAGTTCGTCGACCAGGACGAGTTCGTCCGGGCACTTGTAGTCCGCGAGGTGCTCGCGGACGAAGCCACGCAGATCATCGAGAGTCGGAGGCCGCGCGGAATCGGTCGGAACGACGAAGGCGACGCCGATCTCGCCGATCACCGTGGCCGGCATGCCGACGATGCTGACCTTGGCCACCGCAGGATGTGTGGCCAGGACGCTCTCGACCTCCAATGGGTAGACGTTGTATCCGCCCCGGATGTACATGTCTCGTGAGCGGCCAGCCAGCACGAGGTTCTCGTGCTGGTCGAACCGGCCCACATCGCCGGTACGCAACCATCCCCCATCGAATGCCGCCGTGGTTGCATCCGGATCGTTCCAGTACCCGCGCATCACGCAGGCACCGCGGACCTGGACCTCACCAGTACCTTTGGCGGCAACCGGCAACCCATCGGCCCCAACGATGCGGACCGACATGCCACCCTGTGGGCGACCGACAGTGCCGCCCCCCATGTCGGGTGGATCGTCTGGTTCGGTACCGGTGATGCTGGGCGATTCGGTCATCGCATAACGAACCACCAACGGGCATCCGAGCTTTCGTCGGACCGCCTCGATGAGCGCCGGGGACGCCGCTGCCGTCGCCGCGACACCGATGCGCAGATGCGCCAACCGCGAAGGTTTCAGGGTCGGCAGCTCGATCAGCTTTTCCCATTGGGTAGGAACGGCTCCCGCAACCGTGATCTGCTCCTCCATCAGGACCCGCGCCATCGACTCCGCGCTCCACGGCTGCGGTGCGAGCACGAACGTGGTGCCGTTGGCCAATTGCTCCCACACCTTGGCCATGTAGCCGGCATGGGCGAACGGCGTCGCCACCAGTCGTCGTTGGTCACGCCCGCCCAAGGCACCGGCAGAGGCGACCGCTGCGGCAAGGCCGGCATGGTCAAACCACGCGCCTTTCGGATGGCCCGTCGTCCCGCTCGTCCAGATGATGACCGCTGGAGCATCTGCGGTTCCCGACCACCGGATCGGCGACACCGGATGGCCGGCGCAGGCGTCGGTCAGCTCGTCGCGGTACATCACCGTGAGGCCCGTAGGCGCCGGAAGGCCGGTTGATTGGTCATGATCACCAACGCCGGCGCGCATTGCGCAAGGATGCGGTCGACCTCAAGGGGGCCGAGCCGGGTGTTCAGACCGGTGACCACCGCGCCCAGTCGTAACGTCGCCACATAGGCCACCGCGTAATCGATCCCTGGCGGCGAGCATCAACGCGACGACGTCGCCAGGACCGACGCCGCGCGATGACAATTCGGCGGCCAGCTGGCGGGACCTCGAAGCCCATTGCGCGAAGGACATTCGCGCAACTCCATCGACGTAGGCATCCCTGCTGCCGAATGTGAGGGC
>CAWCUA010000011.1:0-112056 GCA_963798625.1 uncultured Actinomycetota bacterium | reverse complement strand
CGTCAGCTCAACGCCTTCTCGATCCCCCGCTGCGTCACCCGGTGCGTCACCCGGTCTCGACAGCCTCAGCGGCAGGGAGCTGGAGGTGCTGCGGCTGGTCGCCGCCGGCCAGGACAACGGGCAGATCGCGGCGTCATTGACACTGAGTATCCGGACCGTCGAACGTCATCTCCAGACCATCTACCGCAAGCTCGGCCTGACCGGCTCGGCACAGCGAACAGCCGCGGCCGCAGTGATCCACGGCAAGGACGGGTACGCGTCCGCCGCCTCCTGATTGTGACGGGCGTTGTGGAATTACGCGTGGGCGCGGTGTCGCCGGATCGCCGGGATTCCTACCGTCAGGGGTGTTCACGTCACCCGGCCGTGTTCCCGGCCGCTTCCCGAGGAGTTCATCCATGACGACGACTACCGCCACCGACGCGGACCAGGCACTGAAAGCCAAACACCGCGCGATGTGGGCGCTGGGCAACTACCCGGAATTGGCACACGACCTGATCTCCGGTCTCGGGCCGGTGCTGGTGAACGCCTGCAAGGTTCGTCGCGGCGACCGGGTCCTGGACGTGGCCGCCGGCGCGGGCAATGCGGCCATCCCGGCTGCGGTGATCGGTGCGACCGTGGTCGCCTCCGACCTCACACCCGAGCTGTTCGAGGCGGGACGGGCGGAGGCGGTGACCGCGGGTGCGGCGCTGGAATGGGTGACCGCCGACGCGGAGGCACTTCCCTTCGCCGACAACGACTTCGACACGGTGATGTCGTGCGTCGGGGTGATGTTCGCCCCGCACCACCAGCAGACCGCGGACGAATTGGTCCGGGTGTGCCGACCCGGCGGCACCATCGGCGTGCTCAGCTGGACGCCGGAGGGTTTCATCGGTCAGCTGTTCGCGACCATGAAGCCGTACGCGCCCCCGCCACCGCCCGGAGCCCAGCCACCCCCGCTGTGGGGCAACGAGTCCCACGTCCGTGAGCTGTTCGGCGACCGGGTGACCGCCGTCTCCGGGCAGCGGAAGACCGTCACCGTCGACCATTTTGCCGAGCCCGCCGACTTCCGCCGCTACTTCACTTCGCACTACGGCCCGACCATCGCCGTCTACCGGGCCATCGCCGACGACCCGGCACGGGTGGGGCAGCTGGACCGGGATCTGGACGAGTTGGTGACCCGATTCCGGCGCGGAGCCGGCGGCGCCGTCATGGAGTGGGAGTACCTGCTGCTCACGGCCACCAAGATCTGACCGGCGGACGCGCGGTGCCGCATCGTGACAACCGCAGGCCGAGCAGCTGTCAGAACCGCTTGACGGTGACCGACACGGTGGTCGTGCTGACCCCGAACTGCTCGGCCTGACGGTTGAAACGCTCGATGACGTCGGGGTTGTCACCGGCCAGTGCGGAATCGATCATCTTGGCGCTCATCGTGTTCATGATCGCGGCGGGCGTGTCGAACAGGGCAGACGCCCCGGGCAGGCGGTGCAGCGCCTGGGCCACCGGGTACCAGCGCTGCCAGTGCCCGATGATCAGCTCACGGTCCCGGTTCTCCAGGCTCAACCGCCGATTCCGATAGGCGGCCCCGACGTCGCCCCAGTCGATCAGGCCGGTGATCTGGGCGGGTGGCAGAACCGGCAGCATGCCGCTCGGCGCCAGCGCGGGCCGGTTGCGCAGGAACTCGCCGGTGTCCGCGAGGAACAGCGAGCCGGGCAGCAGCCTGGGGGCGGTGGCGGGCGCCGGGGTCGGCGGACCGGACGAGGTGTCGTCGTCGCGCTGCACAGTCGGTGCGCTGTCAGCCGGGATGTGCGATGTGAGGGCTCGTGCCACCGCACTGTTCCCGGCGGCTCTCTGCAGGGCCAGCATCATCGCCGGGGTGCACCGCTGGACGTTCGGAACGGCGGTGCGCTCGGCAACTCCTTGAGCTGGTTGTGCGGACGAGCGTCCCGCGGCGAATGCAGCGACCGGCTTCCGGTCGTGCCTCGGCTGGTCCTCCCCCAGCTCTCGCCGATGCATGAACCGATCCTGGCGCCGGGCAGCTGCACGTACCAATCGCCGCCGCGCGTCCGTTCGGGCAAAGGGAGCTGCCCCTTTGGGCATCTCCCACCGACGCCGCTTGCAGCGCCCGCTTCAGCGGTCCTTCAGCGGACCTTCACCGGTCTTTCAGTGGCCACCGGTCTGATGACCCGGTACTCGAGAAACCGACTGGAGACCCGATGAGCATCGCGAGCCCCATCACCACCGACGCCCTCGCCACCACCCTGCGAGCGGGCATCGACGGGGACGTCGTCACCCACGACGACCCCAGCTTCCCGGCCGCCGCCTTCGGCTTCTCCGTGAGCGCACAGCGGCGGGCGGAAGTGATCGTCATCGCCGCCCGTGCGACGGATGTCGCCGCCACCGTGCGGATCGCCGCCCGCGCCGGTCGCCGGATCGCGATCCAGCTGCCCGGCCGCTCCGCCGGCGACGGGGACGTGCTGATCGTGACCCGGCTGCTGGCCGGCGTTTCCGTCGATCCGCTGACCAGGACGGCCACGGTCGGCATCGCCGCCGGATGGACGCAGGTGCTGGATGCCGCCGAACCGTTGGGCCTCTTCGCCATGGCCGCCGGCTCTGCACTCGACGGCATTGCCCCGCGGGTTCAGCTGGGCCGACTCCCGCGGTTCGCGCCGGCGAGTGTGCTGGCGCTGCAGGTGGCAACGGCCGCAGGCGATTTGGTCTGGGTGGACGCCGCTGACGATCCCGACCTGTTCGACAGGCTTCGTGCGGGCGGTGGGCCGCTCGGATACGTCACCGCCATGACCATCGACCTGATGCCGCTGCCGTCTCTCACGGCCGGTCAGCTGTGGCTGGCGAGCACACCTGCGACGGTTCAGGCCTGGCGTGAGTGGGCAACCGAATTGCCGGCGCACGTCAGCACGTTGTTGTCCGTCGGGACGGTCCCCGCGGGCCCGACGCCTGCCGCCGGCCACGAAGCTGTCGTGGTCCGATTTGCCCATGTTGGTGACCCGGCCGATGCCAGGCGGCTACTGTGCGGTCTCCGGGATACCACCGAGGTGGTGATGGATTCGGTGTCGGAAACCCCGTGGTCGTCGGTCACCAATGGACTGCGGGCGGCTGCAGCACGGGCGCCGATCTCCCGCGGGGGGAGTCCTGTCGCCGTGGCGAGCGAGCGCAGGGGATCGTTGACCGGTCACGCACTCCAGACCGGTTTGGCGCCCGTCTGAGTCGGTTTCGACGCACTGTCGGTGTTCCGGCACACGTTCTCGCGCATTCCACAACACCGATGTCACGCCGGGCACTGACATCAGCGACGCGGACGACCACTGGTTCCACCGCCAAGACGTGGCTCCGGTATCAATGGCTCACGATGGGACGGCTCACTGGAAGCACACACGTTCACCGGGCTGGATGGGTGCAGACCCATTCGAGCTGGACGATCCCCGCGTCCCAGAACATCGTGCGCCATCGGCGCCGCGACCAGGCTGATGGCCCATCCGACCCGACATCTCATCATTTCCCGCCAGACCCACCGCTCTGCGGCCTCATCGCCGGACCACACAGCGCGAAGGTGCCCACCGTTCGCCGACCGGTCGACCATCTGCTATCCGATGTGCCACCACTGAAACGCCGGACCAGCAGTGGGCAGGACCAATTCGTCACCGTCCGCGATGAGGTCGGGGGTGCCCTCGAGCCCGGTGAGCCGATGGCCGAAGTAGTGCACCGGAAGGCGCACACGGGTGCTGGGCCCGCGAGTTGCATGGACCAACACGGAGGCATCGTCGGCCTCACGGAGGAAGGTCAGCGCATCGTCGGTGATGCTGACCCACCGCAGGCCACCGACGCGGAGGGCCCGTAGGTCGCCGCGTGCTCGGAGAGTTGCCCGGACCCAGTCGAGAATAGGCAGATTCCATTGTTCTCGGCGATGCCAGGGGTACGGTCGCCTGCCGTCCTCCCCATTGTGGCCTTCCTCGCCGATCTCATCTCCGGCGTACACCATGGGAATGCCAGGCATGGCCGCCAACAAGCCGAAGGCGACCTTGACCAGGTCGACGTCGCCAAGGGTGGTGAGAATCCTTGCGGTGTCGTGGGATCCCACGAGGTTCAGTGCCGTCGCAGTCGATCGCCAGGGAATTGCCCCGGCAAACTCACGCATGGTTGCCGCGACATCGGTCCCGGTCAATCGCGGCAGAACCGTGAAGGGGCCCGGCTCGAAGGTCACCGGGCTGTCGGGTTTGAGCCATTGCCACAATGGGCGGGTGAAGCCGGCGTAGTTCATCACCCCGTGCCAGCCATCGCCCAGCAGGTCGGCCGAGGCATCGTGGCTGTGCTCGGCAATCAGGAGCGACGCCGGTTGCGCGTCGGCCATGGTGCTCCGGATGCCCGTGGCGACCTGGTGATTCAGGTCGACCGCGCCGTGCCGGCCGGTCATGTTGGCGACGTCGATCCGCCACCCGTCGAGGCCGGCAGGCGGGGTCAGCCAGCGTGCGACCACCGAATCCGGACCTTCATAGAGTTGCCGGCGAAGTCCCGGGTTCTGGTGGTCGAACTTCGGCAGGGACGGGTAGTCGAACCAGGACACGTACTCCGTTGGATGGTTGCCGAACAGGAAGTAACCGGCCTCCGGGGAGGCGGGGTCGGCGATGGCAGCCTTGAACCACTCGTGGGCGTCGCCGCAGTGGTTGGTGGTCAGGTCACCCATCACCCGCATGCCCCTCGCGTGAGCGGCGGCGGTGAGTCGGGCCAGTGCTTCGTCGCCGCCGAGAACCGGGTCGACCCGCCGGAAGCTGGAAGCGTCGTAGCGATGATTGGACTGCGCCGGGAAGAACGGTGTCAGATAGAGAGTGTTGGCGCCGAGTGACGCGATGTGGTCCAGGTGCTCGACGATCCCGTCGAGATCGCCACCGTAGAGCTGGTACGGAGTTTCGGGGCCGCGTCCGATCACCGGGTCGTCCCAGGATTGCGGCACAGCCCATTGCGGGATCACCCGGGTGTTCGCGGCCGCCGATCTGGCGAATCGGTCGGGAAAAATCTGGTACAGCACGGCATCGGCTGCCCATTCCGGTGGAGCCGGATGGATGGAGAGACGGAAGTCTGCTGCGTCTGTGACGTCGTGCTGATGAATACCGGTGCCGTTCAGCCACTGATACCGGGCCTTCCCGCCGCTCAGCAGCCAGCGGTAGTTCACCACCGGGTTGAGCATTGTCACGACGCCGCGGTACCAACGGTCCCGGATGTCTTCGCGGACCAACTGCACTGCATCAAGGGATTGCTCCCCATCGACGTACGTGCGCAGCAGGACATCGGTGACGTCAGACGCCCTCGGGACCCGCAGGTGTACTTCGACCCGGTCACCGAGGTTCGGGCACAGATCAGACACGTAGGTTACCGAGCCGTCGTGGTGAGGGAACTGCCAATGATCAGTCATCGCATTCTCGCCTGGTCCGGGTGGATCGAACTGCCGACAACGGGGGTGCGCCAGCGGTGTTGGCCGTCCGGTTCGTGGACGGTGCAAGGCGCACCGTTGGCTGCATGCGGGGAACGCACGGTGCCGCATGCAACCAACGGGTGTGGCCCCTCGCGACACCGGCGCCCCACTGCCGCGAGGAGGCTTGTGGCGGTCGGGGTCACCCGGCCACGTAAATTCGGCACTCCCAGGGGTCCAGCCGTACCGATGTCCGTGCGTCGACGTCGACCGCTGCGCCCGAGAACAACTCCGCATAGGCGCCGTGACACAACGACTCCCGGAACGTGACGTCCCGACCTGATGCCGAGAAATTGAAGACCGCGAAGACCTTGTCCCGGTCATTGCGCCGAACGAAACTGAATACTGCGGTGCCTGCATTGTTCGGAACATCGATCATCCGTGCACCCCACGGGGCGTTCCACAGCGCCGTGTTGCTGCGCTTCAGCGCGAACAGCTTTCGGTAGAGCTCACCCTGCGGGTGCTGCCGCCAGACGATCGGGTCGCGCTCGAAGAATTCCAGCCTCCTGTCGTTGCCGGCCTCCTGGCCGCTGTAGATGAGCGGCATACCCTCCCCTACCACCGACAGCGCGATCGCCGCATCGAGCGCATCACCGAACTGCTCGAATTCGGTGCCCTCCCAGGCGTTCTTGTCATGATTACTGACGAAACACATCCGCATTGCTTCGGCCGGGTAGGCCTTCTCGTTCCACGCGTAGTACACGCGGAGCTGCTCGAGGTCGGCCTTGCCCATCGCGATCCGATGCAGAGTCTCGTTCCAGCTCCAGGCGTAGGTCATGTCGAAAGCAGCTGCGTGCAGATCCCGCGATTCCCACTCAGCAAGCATGAAGACCGGCTTGATGGCCTCCAGTTCACGGCGGACGCATTCCCAGAAGTCGGTCGGAACAAATCCGGCAACGTCACAACGAAATCCGTCGAAATCGGCTTCCCTGACCCAGAAAGTCATGGCGTCCGCCATGTACTCCCGGAGCTCAGCACTGCCGTAGTCCAGATCGATGACGTCAACCCAATCCCACCACGGGGTGGGCCGAAAATCGCCTTTCCAATCCCGCGCATACCAGTCGGGATGCTCGGTGACCAGATTGCTGTCCCACGCCGTGTGGTTGGCGACCCAATCGAGGATGACATACAAGCCTTCATCGTGGGCAGCCTGGATGAAATGCTTGAGGTCATCCATGGTTCCTAGCGCGGGTTCGACTGCGTAGTAATCCTTGACGGCGTACGGGCTGCCGAGGGAACCCTTGCGGTTCAGCTCGCCGATCACCTGCACGGGCATCAACCACAGAATCACAACACCCAATTCCCGCAATCTGGGTAGGTGAGCCTCTGCCGCCCTGAAGGTGCCCTCGTCCGTGAACTGCCTGGTGTTGATCTGGTAGATGGTCGCGGTCTTGGTCCACTCGGGATGCGTGATCCTTACGTAAGGCACCGGGTCGAATTGCGTGACGCTGCCCATACCCGCTCAGTCCCGGACAGCGATACCCGTTGCGGGGTCGAAGAAGTGTAGTCGCTCTGTGTCCACCGCCACCCGGATCTTCTCACCGAACCTGACGCGTGACCGCGGCGCGAACGAGGCAACGAACCGCGTGGCGTCGGTCGCCAGGCCGGTATCGGCTGCCCCGGAGTCCTGCTCCAGCAGCTTGGTGTCCTCGGTGACGACCTTCGGTACGTCGAGATCGAAGTGCACCATGATCTCCGACCCGAGTGCCTCGGTCAGTCCAACGGTCGCGTCGAGGGTGGAATCCTCCGGCGCGCCACCCCTGACCAGATTGGCGTCATCCATGTCCTCGCTGCGGACACCGACTGCGATGTCCCGGCCCACCCAGTTGGCCAGCGCCGGCTGATCGGCGACCACACCGGGATGCAGAGCGAGTGTCGTCGCACCGAGCTTCACCCCTAGCCCGTCACCGCGCCGCAGGACGGTTCCCATGCCGAGGTTCATCGGCGGTGAGCCGATGAACCCGGCGACGAAGATGTTGGCGGGGTTGTCGTAGAGGAACTGCGGTGGCCCCACCTGCTGTAGTACGCCGCCCTTGAGGACCGCGACCCGGTCGCCCATCGTCATGGCCTCGATCTGGTCGTGCGTGACGTACAGGGTTGTCACGTTGAGGTCGTGTTGGACCTGGGCGATCTCGGCTCGCATCTGGACCCGGAGTTTGGCATCAAGGTTCGACAGCGGTTCGTCCATCAGGAAGACCTGCGGCTCCCGGACGATGGCCCGGCCCATCGCGACCCGTTGCCGCTGACCACCGGACAACTGTTTGGGCTTGCGATCCAGCATCGGGCCGAGCTCAAGCATGTCTGCGGCCTTCTGTACCCGTCGCTGAATCTCGGCCTTGTTCATCTTCCGGATCTTCAGGCCGTAGGCGATGTTGTCTCCCACCGTCATGTGCGGGTACAGGGCGTAGGACTGGAAGACCATGGCGATATCGCGTTCCCGCGGCGACAACGTGTTCACCACCCGGTCGCCGATCTTCATCACACCGGTAGAGATGTCCTCGAGCCCGGCCACCATCCGCAGCGCGGTCGATTTCCCGCATCCGGACGGGCCCACCAGAACCAGGAACTCCCCGTCGGCAAGCTCGAGATCGAGATCTTGAACCGCGTGGAAGCCGTTGTCGTACAGCTTGTTGACCTTCTCCAGCGTTACGGTGGCCATGGACTGAAACCCTTCTGATCGTGGAAAGTGAGAAATCAGCCCTTGACCGCGCCGGCGGTGATCCCGCCGACGATGTAGCGCTGCAGGAACTGGAACAGAGCGACCGTCGGAATGGCCACGATGAGTGCACCGGCCGCGAAGATGCCGAAATTGTTGTTGCGCTGCTGGCCGTCGGCGATCAACCCGTACAGGCCCACCGCAGCGGTTTTCGCCTCGTCCTGAGTCAGGAAAACGCTCGAGATGATGAATTCGCTGATCGTCGCGATAAAGGAGAGCAGACCGGTGATGGCGAGGATCGGCGTGACCAGCGGCAGGATGATGCCGAAGTAGATCTGTGCGTGGGTCGCACCATCTACCTTGGCGGATTCGTCCAGGTCCTTGGGGATGGTGTCGAAAAAGCCCTTCATCAGCCAGGTGTTCACGCCCAATGCGCCGCCGAGGAACAGCAGGATCAAGGCTGCCGAAGTGTTGAACCCGATCGCCGGGTAGAGCTCCGAGACCTGCACGAAGATGAGGTAGATCGCGACAATGGCCAAGGTTTGCGGAAACATCTGCACCAACAGGATGAATAACATGCCGGAGCGTCGACCCTTGAACCGGTACCTGGAGAATGCAAATGCGGCACACGCCGAGATGAACATGGAAAGCCCCGCGGACAACAGCGAGATCACCATGGAGTTGTAGAACCATGTCCAGAAACTGGTCGTCTCGAACAGTTTGGTGAAGTTGGCAAAGCTGAACGCCTTGGGGATCAGCGAGGACGAACTCAATGTGCCCAGCGGATTGAAGGCGGCGGACACCACGAACAGCACCGGGAAAAGTGCGAACGCGAGGGCGACGATCCCGACCAGATGACGCCAGCCCGTCCGCCGGAACCAGTTGCCTCTGGCGCTGCCGAGCTTGACCACCTGCGGCGGAGCAGTGGAACCGTGCGGGGTGTATTCCAGCTCGGCGGCGGTGACAGATGCTTCGCTCATCAGTTGATCTCCTCCAGGACCTTGGTCCGCTTGAATCCGATGATCGAGATCACCGCGACGATCAGGAAGATCAGGATGGACACCGCAGCGGCGAACCCGTAGTTCGCTCCCGCGCCGCCGAAGGCCAGCCGATAGGTGTAGCTGATGAGCAAGTCGGTGGCGCCGGCCGACGGGTTGTCCACCGGGAACGGCCCTCCACCGCTGGTCAGATAGATCGCGTTGAAGTTGTTGAAATTGAAGGCAAAGGTGGTGATCAACAACGGTCCGGTGGCCACCAACAACAACGGGAAGGTGATCGTACGGAAAGCCCTGGCCGGTTTGGCTCCATCCACCCCCGCGGCTTCGACCAGGTCGGACGGTATGGACTGGAGGGCGCCGGTGCAGACCAGGAACATGTAAGGGAAGCCCATCCACAGTTGAATGATGAGCACGGCAGCGCGGGCCGACCATGGCTCGCCGAACCAGTCGACGTCCAATCCGAGCGCACTGTTGATGAGACCGAAATCGCGGTTGAACATGTCACGCCACACCAGCAACATGGCGAACGCCGGCATCGCGTACGGCAGGATCATCAATGACCGATAGAAACGTTGTCCCTTGAGCGAGTCACTGTTGAACACCAGTGCGAGCAGCAGACCCATGGCGAAGGTGATGGCCGGCACGAGCAATGCGAACGCGAAATTCCAGGCGAGGATCTTGAAGAACGACCCGGTGATCACTGGATTGGTGAAGATGTCGACGAAGTTCTTGAAGCCGACGTTGACCTTCCAGCCCTGAGCGAGGCGGTTGCCGTTCGGGTCGACGAATTCGCCCGTGTCATTGTCCGCGGTGTACACCACGCCGGTGGCGGTGTCGGTCACGCAGTCACAGGATGCTTCGTAGTTCTGGCCCGCGATGCCCTCGAACGCGGTTGACAGCCCTTGGCTGCGGATGGCGCCGTTCGGCGTCGGCACCGTCAGCGTGGTGATCTCGGCGCTCCGATTGGCCGCGGCCCCGACGTTCAGCACGGTGTAGCCGTCGGCGGCGGTGATCTTTCCGGTGCCGCCGACCGTGAAGGAACCGGGCTCCAGAGGCGTGAGACCGTCCTGGGTTCCGACGAATGCGGCACCGGAGGGATCGGTGAGCAGGAACACCAGGGCACCGCCGGATTCGGTGGCGATGGCAAGTTGGTAGACCTGAGAGCCAGGCGCCTGAGTGACCGACGCCGATTCGATGGCGACGATCGCTTCCTCTTTGGTTCCGCGATGCCCGTCACCGAAGTTGGTGAACGCCGTGCTGACCGTGTAAATCACGGGCGTGACCTGCAGTGCGAGCAGGAAAATGGTGCCGAAGAACAGATACTTGGCTGGGATCAGCTTCGGCGTGAGGTAGATATACAGCATCGCCAGTGTCGCCACGATCAGCACCGCGAGGCCGATCCAGTTCTTGGCGTTGATGAGCGGTATCGCACCCCAGATCGCGATAGCGGCCGCCAGCCCCAACAGGATGAGCTTAATGATCACGCCTATAGCGGAGCCGCCGCGCGGGGCCAGCCGCATGAGGCCCCCAACCTGGCCCTGAGATTCCACCGCCGATGATTCATCCGCTTCTCGAACGTTCTGAGCCTGTGGATCCACGCCGATCTCCTTGCCCCGCAACGATTGCTAGACGATGAAACATGAGCCCGCGCAGCCGCCGGCACACGCGAGTCGGGGGACCCGGAGCGGCCACCGCCGCTCCGGGTACCCACATCAGCTGCTGCCGAGAATCCCGTTGATCGTGGTGGCCAGTTGCTGGGTGGTCGTCGCCGGGTCCGCACCACCGATGATGCTCACCAGTGCCTTGCCCCAGGGGTCGAAGATGCCGGCCATCTGTGGGATCGACGGCAGGGGCTGTCCCTCCGCCCCGGCCTCGCCGAAGGCCTTGATGTCCTTATCGGCAGCGGCGACCTCGTCGTAGGTGGATTGCAGCGCCGGCGGCCGAGGCTGTACGTCGTACAGCGCTTTCGCCACCTGCGGCTGGATGAAGAAGTTCGTCGCGAATTCCTGCGCCAATGCCTTGTTCTTGCCCTTGGCCGCGACATACAGGGTCTGTGCCCCGATGAATGGTCGGGCGGCCGTGCCGTCCGCGAACTTCGGTAGATCGGAGATTTCGTATTTCACTCCGGACTTCACGACGGCGGGGAGGTTCCACGGACCTGAGACCATGAAAGCGACCTTCTTGTCGGTGAACAGGGTGGCCACGTTGTCCGCACCGATGGACGTCTTGAGCAGGCCGGCCGCGCCCATTTTGCCGATCTTGGTCATCGCATCGATGCTGCCCTGACTGCCCATCTCCATCTGCTCGGTGTCGTAACTGCCATCAGGATTTTGCACGAACAGCACACCGCCGCCGGAGGTGAATATCGGTTGTACATGGTAGGGCGCGGGCCCACCGTCTGTACCGATCGGCAGTGCCAGCAGTTCACTGACCTTTCCTGCCTTCTGCAGCTCAGTTGCGGTGGCCTCCAGGTCCTCCCAGGTCGCCGGCGCGGTCGGGGCGAGGTCGGTGTTGCGGTACAGCGCGATGTTCTCGAGGGCGTACGGAACGCCGTAGATCTGACTGTTGAAAGTCACCGCCTGAACGGCGGGCTCTTGAAACAGGGCCTTGGTGGCATCGGTCATCGGAATGGGTTCGATGGCGCCATTCTGGACAAGGTTGCCGATCCAATCGTGCGCACCCATCACCAGGTCGGGCCCTGTGCCGGCCTGCGAGGCAGTCACGAACTGCGCCTGCAGATCTTTGGAGACGGTCTCGACATTGACTGCGACACCGTTGTCGGCCGCGAACGCCGCGCTGGCCGCCTTGATGGCAGGGCCGTAGAGATCATCGGCCCAGATGGTCAGGGTTCCTTCCGTGGACCCGCCGGCTGCGGCAGTGTCGGCCGCAGATGTCGCGGCCGCAGTTCCGCTCTCGCCTGCATCTCCGCTGGCGGCCGCACTGCCGCTCTCGGCCGCCCCGCCCGCGGCGCTGGTGGAACTCGCGGTGGTGCTCGACCCACCCCCACAGGCGGCGACGGCGAGTGCGACAACTCCGGCGATAGCCGCGAGTCGGGATCTTCTCAGCTGCATGGTGGTGACTCCTCAACGCTGTCTTAGGGGTGGGCGTCTTGGCCCAGGCAGCAACACCGCGGCTGCCGTCGGCAGAAGCTGGCGGAATGCTGAATCGGGTTAGCCAGAGGATCCCCGCCGGGCGCCCTCATGTCAAGACCAGATTGTGCGCCCGATCACAGTACAACCGGCACCGCCGTGTCCTCCGAACATGATGTACAGCGGACTGTCTCGGTTCTGAAGAACGGCCAGCCGGTCACGACGGCTCAGTCCCACCAGAGCCCTTTCGACCTTCGCCCTGCTAAATCGGACATAGCGCCTGCGACCGGCGTCCGCGCACGACCGTGATCACGTTGTGACCTGTCAGATCGAATGGGACAATGAAGGCGTGTCGGCGCGATCCAAGATCCTGGATCGCACCCAGGACCGGAGGGCACGATGAGGGGGCTCGCGGGGTGACCATCGACCGGGTCACCCTGATGGACGTCGCGCAGCGGGCCGGCGTGTCCCGCACCACCGCATCGTTTGTGATGACGGGACGGCGGGACATGCGTATTTCCAGTGACGCCGAGCAGCGGGTGCTGAAGGCGGCCCGAGAACTCAACTACCGGCCCAGTCTCCTGGCCCGCAGCCTGCGCACCAACCTCTCGCAGACCATCGGCCTGCTGTCCGACGTGATCGCTTCAGAAGTTTTCGCCGGCGAGGTCGTTCGTGGCGCAATGACCGCAGCCCTGCTGCACGAGCACCTCATGTTCATAGGGGAGACAGAGGGCGACCCCCAGGTCGAAAAACGGCTGATCCAGAGCATGCTCGACCGTGGCGTCGGCGGCTTCATCCATGCGTCCATGTACACGCGGAACGTACGGGTGTCGAAGGCATTGCGCGAACAGCCACTGGTCCTGCTGAATTCCTTGGCCAGAGGAAAGGCGCTGCCCTCGGTTGTCCCGGATGACCTCGGGGCCGGCAAGGCGGCAGTGCGGGAACTGCTGCGGCACGGACATCGCGACCGCATCGTTGTCGTCGGAGAAAGGCGGCAGAACGTCTTGTCGGCCGCCGAGCGGCTGGCCGGGGTGGAAGGTGTACTGCGCGACCAGGGTGTGGATCTGATGGATTCCATCGACGCCCTGTGGTGGCCCGAATATGCACATACGGCGGTCAGTGACTATCTGGCTGCAGGTAAAAGGCCGAGCGCTTTCATCTGCCTCAACGACCGGGTGGCAATGGGCACCTACCAGGCCATTGCAGACTTCGGCATGAACGTGCCGGATGACGTTTCGGTGGTTTCCTTCGATGATTCCGACCTGGCCAAGTGGCTACGGCCTGCGCTGACGAGTATCGCCATACCGCATTTCGAGATGGGCCGCCGGGCCGTGGAGACGTTGCTCAGCCCCGACCGGGCGCCGGTCGTCCAGCGAATACCCATGCCAGTGCGCGAGCGCGAATCCGTCGGACCACCCCGCGCCCATCGGCGTCGCCGAGCTCGGACCAAGCCCGGCTGACCGTCTCATCCGGAGTGAACCGATCGTTGTCCGGATTGTTCGACGGCACTCGCATCGCTCATCGGGCGGCGGCCCCCGGGCGTGGCCGGTACGGAGTGATCCGCTCGCAGGTGTATGTCGAAGAAGGCCAAGATCCGCTCCTTCGCATCCGCCGCGGAGTCGTGGTCATACCCGACGCCGCCCACCTTCAGCAACACCGACAGCGGTGACGCCACGGTCAGCCGGTTGATGAAGCTGTGCCGTGCGTTCGGATACTCCTTGACGTCCGCCGGCACGCCGGCCTCGGCCAGCCCCAGCTCGATCTCGCGCGCCGCGCCCCTCAGGCTGATGTCCTTGGCGCCGTAACTGGCGACCATGGGGCAGGACCCGGCGAGCACCTCGTCGAGGTTCTTCGGCAGCGGGCCGTAGTTGACGTTCGCCGCCGCATAGCCGGGTCTGGCGGCAAGCAGCAACGCGAAGGCGCCGCCCATGCAGTACCCGATGACGCCGACGGTGCCCGTGCAATTCGGCAGCGCAGCGAGATGCAGCCGTGCGGCCTCGATCTGGGTGAACACCGGTCCCTGCTGGGCCATCAGCTGGCCGAAGGTGTTCTTGATGCACCGGACCATCGACCGGCCGTTGTAGAGGTCGGGCACCAGCGCGACGTAACCGGCGGCGGCCAGCCAGTCGGCCTGCTCCTTGATGTCATCGGTCATCCCGATGGCGTCATGGATGACGACCACACCGGGCCACGGTCCGGGCCGATCCGTGACTGGAACCGGTTCGGCGAGGTAGGCGGGACGGACCGCGGCCGGGCCCGCGCCGGATGCTGCGGTGTCGCGAATGGTGATCATCGGCATCGCCACAAGGTACGCGGGCCGGGTGGCCGGCCCTCGTGCCCGGTCAATTCGATGGTCGCCCGGGGTGCCGGCCGTGATACTGCCTGCATGACAGTGGGTCTCGACGATGCCCGGCTCCGGGAGATGGCCGCCGGGTTGGCAGAGGTGGACGGGATCGTCGGGGTCGTGCTGGGCGGCAGCAGGGCCAGGGGTGATCACACCCCGGCCTCGGACATCGACCTGGGCCTCTACTATCGGCCGCCACTGGACGTCAGCGGTCTCGCCGCGCGCGCTCGCGATGTCACCGGAGCGCCCGTGGAAATGACCGAGCCCGGCGGGTGGGGTCCCTGGGTGGACGGCGGCGGGTGGCTGACCGTCGACGGCGTTGCCGTCGATTGGATCTACCGCGACCTGGACCGGGTGCGGGACTGCTGGACGTCCGCCGCTGCGGGGCGGTTCGCCTTCCACCAGCAGATCGGGCATCCCTTCGGCGTGGCGGACTTCTCCTACCCCGGTGAGCTGGCGTTGGGCGTCGTGCTGGCCGACCCGACCGGTGAGCTCGGGTCTCTGCAACGAATGGTTCGGGATTATCCGGAACCCCTCGGCAAGGCGCTGGTGACCCAATGCCTATGGGAGGCGTCCTTTCTCGTCGGCATCGCCGGCAAGGGCGCCGAAAGAGCCGACACCGCCTACGTCGCCGGCTGCCTGTTCCGGGTGGCGGTCCTCTGCGCGCATGCACTGCACGGACGGGACCATCGATGGCTGGTCAACGAGAAGGGCGCCGTCACGGCGGCGGGCCGGCTCCGGGTTGCGCCCGCGGACTTCGCAGTCCGGGCGCACGCGTTGGTGGCTGCGCTCGGCGCCACCAGGGCGAGTCTGGCCGATGCGGTTCGGGACGCGGAGGCCCTGGTCGGTTCGGTGCGAGAAGCCTGCGAACGCTGACACGGGCGGATCTCGCACGCCGTCTGCGATGGCGAAACAGCGCGAATCCCTGCCTGCTACCGGGGGTCGGTGGACAGCACGGCCATGACGTCCGCGTCGACCCACTGACCCTCCCACCGCAACGCCTGGCGCAGCGTCCCCTCGTGGACGAAGCCCGCCTTCTCGTAGGCCCTGCGGGCCCGGGGGTTGAAGGCATACACCTCCAGCTGCACCCGATGGACGCCGAGCGAGAAGACATGGTCGACGATCACCCGGGTGGCATCGGTGCCGTACCCGCGGCCCGTAGCGCTGGTCCGCAAGGCAATCCGAAACCCGCAGGAGCGGTTGTCCGGATCGAGCTCGGTGATCGCCAAGTCGCCGAGGTATTCGCCGGAGGAACGGTCGAGCACCGCGAGGTCGAGCCGGTCCGTCCTGTCCGCTCGGGTTGCGCAGTACTCCTCGATCTGCCGACGGGTGAAGACGGTGTGGGTGCCGGTCAGCCGGAGCAGCTCGGGGTCGGCGAGGTTGTCCATCAGATGGTCGACGTCCTGCGGGCCGATGGGTCGCAACACCACCAGGTCGCCGATGAGGGTGGGTTTGTCGGCGAAGGAGAGCGGCGGCGTCATGGGATCAGTATTCGGTACTCGACCATGGTGGATGTATTCGCCAGATTTGTGTTGCGCGCCACCCGCGAACCCGAATTGTTACATGACCCTGTGTTCGTTTACTGCGGGTATCACCGCACTTGCGTACCAGTCGTAACACCGCCGTGACAACGCCGTCACCAGGCAAAACGGTTAGCACTCAGGGGGTCTTGTGTGCTAACACGCTTGTGATTCAGCATGACCCATCCGGCCCCCCGCGATGGAGGTTGACCATGAGACCGTCCGACGACCATTCCGTGGAAGTGTCGCCTTTTCATGCCGAAGGGCTTCTGAGCGGATTTCTGGTCTCCGGTCGGTGGCCGGCGAGCACTGTGGAATGGGCGCGCTTCCTGTTGCTGGCGGTGCGGGTGGCCAGTGTGCCGGGGATGCTGCCGACCAGCACCGTGTTCCGGGTCCGTGAGGAGTTGCCCGACGATCCGGCGCCCGGCACGGTGGGCGTGGTCATGGCCGAGGGCACGATCGTCGGTGACAACGCCGTCATGCCAGGACAATTCGCCGCGCACCAGCCGCCCGGACTGATCGTTCTGCACCCACCGCAGGAGATCCGGCCGACCCTGCCCGAGTACGACGAGGTCGCCTCCGGCTGCGTGCTGCTGCCGGGCCTGCCCCATCTGGGGCTCGATCACCGGGCCGCCTGGGTGGAGGCCGATCGTGACGGCAACATCACCAGCATGGTGAGCCGCGCCGGGATCAATCCCTCCGATGACGCCGACACCGCAGTGCTGGCGCTGTTCCTGGCCGCCTGAGTCGGACAGAGCCTCAGTCGCTCCGCGGTGCTGACGGCAGAACGGCCGGAGGCCGCTGGGGTTCTGTGAGATGAGCAGCGAAGAAACTCTCGATCCGGCCCCAGGCATCGGCGGCCGCGACCGGATCCGGACCGAAATGGGCTACGCGCACGATCGGCCGGAGCCACGGCCACCCGTTCAACTCGTCGTTCATGAAGACATGACCGGCATCCGGGTATTCCTTGACGTCATGCGGGATCTCGAGCTCGGTCAGCGCCGTTTCGAGCTTCGCCGCCGCACGTTTCTTCGTGACGTCCTTCGCGCCGTAACTGGCCACCACCGGACAGGACCCACCGAGCTTTGAGATCAAGTCGACGGGGAGATCGCCGTAACTGACGGACGCCACGTCGAACCCGGAGGCGGCCGTCATCAGGGCGAACCCCCCGCCCATGCAGAACCCCAAGACACCCACTGCCCTGGTGCAGTGCGGTTCGTCGAGCATGAATCGTCGGGCCGCCTCGATATCCGCATAAGCCCGACCACGGCCCGTCCGCAGACTCTTCAAAGTCCCGATCAGACACCTGCGCATCCCGCCGTGGGTGTACAGATCCGGCATGATCGCCAGGTAACCCATGTCGGCCAGATGGCGAAGATGCTTGTGCATCTCCTCATCGATACCGAACAGCTCGTGGACCACCACGATGCCCGGCCACGGCCCGCGTCCGTCCGGCACCGTCATGACGGCGTCAATGCTGCGGCCGTCAGCAGTTTCGAGCTGCAGGTCGATGATGTCCGGGGCCATCGATCGATTGAAACAGGGTCGCCCCTGCCAAACGGCCGGAATCGCGACAGCCGATTTCCCGAGCGGGGCAACACTGCGCAGCACGTCAACCGACCAGTCCCGGACCTCCCCGGGTCGACCGCCGATGCCAGCACGACCGGTGCCAGTGTCGGCGGCTGTCCACCGAGGACTCCCTCCAGGACGGGTCGTCCGCGGGCCACACCACGACATGGGCGGTCCCGGTGGGAATGACTTGCTGGCAACCGGGGCACCGGTACGGCTTGCGTGCCGCGGAACCGGGTACCGCTCGGACCAGGTAGTCCCCGTCCGGCGTGTGCTGCGTGTGCCGGCCACCGAGCGGGGTGGGAGCGTCGTCATCGGTGGGCCGCTGTGCGGCGTACCTGGCCCGCGAATCACCTGTCCCGGCGGCGCGCACTGACTTCGGCGGGCGGCGGGGCACGGGTTGACGGTATCCCGCCGCGGGATCGCTGTTGCAGTCCGCCGGTGAGCGCTGCGGCGCGGGAATCAGCGCTGCAGGACGGAGAGGATGTTGCCCGCCGGGTCCTTGAACCAGGCGATCAACGGACCGCCCCGCCGGTTGATGCCCTTCTCGTCAACCCACTCGTACTTCTCGAACGCCACCCCGCGGCCCGTCAGCTCATCGACCGCAGCCTCGACGTCGTCCACCTCGAAGTTCAGCACGGTGAACGTCGCCGGCTGATGGTCCGGCTTCGGGTACAGCAGCGTGGTGCGGTCGCCGGGAGTGTGCAGGACGAGCATCCCGTTCTCCTCGGTGACGGCGACGCCGAGGGTGTCCTCGTAGAAACGCTTCGCGGCCGGGAGGTCGTCGACCGAGTATCCGCTGAACGTGGTGGCGCTCCCCAGCATGGTGGTTCCTCTCGTTGGCATGCGCAGGCTTCCTCGCGGGTCGACTGGTCGGCGGGCGGGAACTCACCGGTCAGGAGAGCACGCTGCGTCCGCGCGGACACCGCCGAGTGTCGCGCCTGCAGGGCAATACCGCGTTCCGGAGCCGAAATACCCTGCACGGACGACAGTCGGCGCGGAGGTCAGCGGACGGCGATCAGCGGGCCGGCCGCAGGCCGTCAGCGAACGGTGACCAGAGTGGGGTCGGTGACGTCGTACACCTTGCCGGCCTGCGCGGCCAGCAGCGCGGGCAGCACCTGCATCTTCTGCGCGGACTGGCTCGCCTGACCCCACAACACCTTCCGGCCGTCCTTCAGCGTCAGCTCGACGTCGAACGGCGTGCGGGCGGAAATGGCGGTGACGGTGGGGCGGAACTGCGGCGACAGTGCCGACGCCACCGTCAGGGCGGCCATCGTCGACGGGTCGCCTGCGGCGGGCGCGACGAGTTGCACGGTGACCACCCCGGCGGGCGCAGCGGACACGGCGAGGTACGGATCACCGGTCGCATCGAGCAGCCACAGCTGCCCGTTGGCGGAGGTGACGGCGACCGGAACGCGCGGCGTCACCGCGATGGTCAGGCCGTGCGGCCAGTCGCGGGAGACCTCGACCTCCGAGATCTGCGGAATGTCATCGACATCGGCGGCGACGGCATCGAGATCGATGCGGGCGAGCGGAGTTCCGTCCGGAGCGGGGGCGACTGTCCGGATCTTGGCGACGAGATCATCGTGAGACCCCGATGACGCGGACGGTCTGCACACCGAGCATCGGGCTGAAGAACACGGCATACACCGCACCGCAGATCAGCGCGCCGACCAGGGCCAGAGCAACGATCCACGGCCAGCGGCGCGGCTTCGCCGGCGTCGGACGGGTCCGCCCGGACCCTGCGGCCGAACCCGATTCGGCCGTCGCGCGTGTCGCGGTGCTCATCTCGACTCCCCCATCACGGCAACCACAGTCGGCTCACCCATTGCCTGCCTCCAGCAGTGTCAGCAACTGCGGTCCGATGGCGGTGACGTCCCCGGCCCCCATGGTGATCACCACGTCACCAGCGCGCAGTACATCGGCGACGAAGGCAGCCGCGCTGGACCGATCCGGGTGGTACAGCACCTCGGCGCCGCCCGGCGGGACCGCGGATGCGATCAGCTCACCGCTCACTCCCGGCTGCGGATCCTCCCTCGCGCCGTACACGTCCAGCACGATCACCAGATCCGCACCGGCCAGCGCGCGGCCGAACGCCTCGGCGAAGGTGGCGGTCCGGGAGTACAGGTGCGGCTGGAACACGACCACCAGCCGACCACCCGCGCCCTCCGCGATCTGCCGGAGAACCGAACGGGCAGCGGTGATCTGGGCTGCCACCTCGGTCGGATGATGCGCATAGTCGTCGTAGACGGTGATGCCCGCGGCGTCGCCCTTGCGCTCGAACCGCCGCCGCACCCCGGTGTAACCGGCGAGGCCATCGGCCAGTGCCTGCGGCGCGATCCCCAGCTCGACGCCTGCTGCCAGCGCGCCGACGGCGTTGAGCAGCATGTGGTCGCCCGGGACGGAGAGCCGCAACTCGATCTCCCGGCCATCGCCGAGCCGCACCGTTGCCGGACCCGAGGGTGCGGCCTCCACCACCCGCACCGAGGCAGATTCGTTGCGCCCGTACGGGATCAGCCGGCGAAGCCGGGAGCGCTGCAGCAGCGCCGCCGTGCCGGGGTCGTCCGCGCAGGCGACGAGGAATCCGCCGGGTTCGATGCGGTCGACGAACTGGTCGAACACCGCGGTGTACGCCTCCGCGGTGCCGTGGTGATCGAGGTGATCCGGTTCCAGATTGGTGATCACCGCTCCGTGCGGGCTGAACGACAGGAAGGACCCGTCGGACTCATCGGCCTCGGCGACGAAGATGTCACCGCTGCCGTGGTGCGCACCGAGCCCGGAACCGGTGAGTTCACCGCCGATGGCGAAGGAGGGGTCTGCGCCCGCCAACTGCAACGCGACGGTCAGCATCGAGGTCGTCGATGTCTTGCCGTGGGTACCGGCGATGCAGACGTCGCGGTACCCGGTCATCAACGCGGCCAACGCATCTGCCCGCCGAACCACCGGGATGCCGGCCGCACGGGCTGCCACCACCTCGGGGTTGTCCGGCCGCACCGCCGTCGACACCACCACCGCAGTCGGTCCACCGGGCAGCAACAGCAGATTCGACTGGTCATGACCGACGGCGGTCAGCACGCCGCCGGCCGACAGCCCCGCCAGCACCGGCGAATCGCGGGCATCGGACCCCGACACCGCAAACCCGCGGTCGGCGAGAATCCTTGCGATGCCGCTCATCCCGGCGCCGCCGACGCCCACCAGGTGCGCACGCTCCAGCGAGACACCGTGCGCGGTCAGCGGAACGGTCGCACCGGTCATGATCGTCGGCCGATCATGAGTCGGGCCCGGCGGCAAGTCCCGCACCGCGCCCGCCACCGGGAATGGCGTCGAGCACCATCTGCGCCACCACCTCGTCCGCCCGCTGGCTCGCGGTGGCGGCCGCGGCGGCTGTCATCCCGTCCCGGACGATGCCGTCGACGACCAGCGGGATCACCGTGGTGGCAATGGCTGTGCGGTCGAGGTCCGCGTCGTCGATGACGATGGCCGCACCGCTCGCGACTTGCGACGAGGCGTTGAGCCGCTGCTCGCCGTTGCCGTGCGGCAGCGGTACGTACACGGCCGGCAGCCCGACCGCGGCGATCTCGGCGACCGTCATCGCGCCGGACCGGGCCAGCACGAGATCCGCAGCGGCGTAGGCAAGGTCCATCCGATCCAGGTACGGCACCGCGACATAGGCCGGCGCATCCGCCGGTGCCGGTGGCAATTCGACGCTGTTGCGGCTGCCGTAGGCGTGCAGCACGCCGACCCCGATCTCGGCGAAATCTGGCGCCGCCGCCGTCATCGCGTCATTGATCCGCTGGGCACCCTGCGATCCGCCGAACACCAGCAGGGTGGGTGCCTCCGGATGCAGACCGAAGAACTCGCGGGCCTGCTGCCGCAGCGCCGGCCGGTCCAGCTCGGACAGGTTGCGCCGCACCGGGTTGCCGACGATCTGCGCCTTCTTCAAACCGGTGCCGTCGACCGCGGCGGCGACGGACACCGCGAACCGGGCGCCGATCTTGTTGGCCAGGCCGGCCCGCGCGTTGGCCTCGTGGACGACGATCGGCACCCGGCCGCGGGCTGCGAGATAGGCGGGCAGCGCGACGTAGCCGCCGAAACCGACCACCACGTCCACCGCCCTGTCGGTCATGATCGCGCGGGTGGCCGCGATGGCCGAACGCATCCGGGTGGGCAGGGTCAGCAGGTCCTTGGAAGGCTTGCGCGGCAGCGGAACTGCCGGAATCAGTTCGAGGTCATAACCACGGGCGGGCACCAGCGTCGTTTCCAGGCCGCGTTCGGTGCCGAGCGCGGTGATCCGGATCGACGGGTCGACCGCCCGCAGTGCGTCGGCCACCGCGAGCGCCGGTTCGATGTGTCCGGCGGTGCCGCCGCCGGCGAGCAGGACACTTCTCACGCGCCGTCCCACCGATTGTTGCGGCCGCCGGCGTCACCGCCACGCTGCCCGTTCGGCTTCGGGGCGCGGGTTTGTCGAGTGGCGGTGCCGTGCCGGGACGCAGTCGGCCGCGGCGGCTCCGCGGACCGGCGGCCCGCCCTGGGTGCCGGGGAAGAGCCAGAACGGCCGGGCGGTGGTGCGGGGCGGCCGTTCTCGAAGGCAGGTGAAGATCCCGACCGGGTCCGCGGCTGCGATGGTGCACGGTCACCGCTCGTGGGTCGCACGCGGGCGGAGCCGGACGAGGACCCGTCCGGGGCACCGGAGCGGGCCTGCTCCTTCTTGCCCTGCTCCTTCTTTCCCTGTCGTGCCGAGGACGGCAACCAACGGGTCGATCCCGAGGTGGGTTTCGTCCGCCGCGCGGTTCCCGTTGCGGGGCCGTCCGATGGGGGGCCACCCGATGCGGATCGGCCGCGGCCGGCTCGCTTCGGCTTCCCGGCGCCCCCGGCGGAGCGCGGCTTCCCGGGGGCCGGCGCAGCTTGCTTCGACTCTCCCGGACGGGCGGCGGTGCCACGCCGGCGGCGGCGGATCGTCGGGGTGCGGGCGGATCCGTCGGCGTTCTGCAGGCCGAGGAAACGCGCGAGCCTGCTGCCGCCGCCGGCCTGCAGAGCGGCCGCGGCCTGCGGTTCCCGCCGGGCGAAGTTCGCGAGCAGTCCGAACACCACCATGGTGATCAGCAGCGACGTTCCGCCGGCGGAGATCATCGGCAGCGGAATGCCCGTCACCGGAAGCAGTCCCACCACGTAGCCGATGTTGATGGCCGCCTGACCGACCAGCCAGACCGTCGCCGCCGACGCCACGATCTTGACGAACGGGTCGACGTTGCGGCGCGCGATGCGCAGCCCGGTGTAGGCCAGCAGACCGAACAGCACCAGCAGGATCCCGGCGCCGATCAGCCCCAGTTCCTCACCGATGATCGCGAAGATGAAGTCCGATTCGGCGTTGGGCAGATAACTCCATTTGGCCCGGGACTGGCCCAGGCCCACACCGAACCAGCCGCCGTTGCCCATCCCGTACAGGCTCTGCAGCAACTGGTAGGAGGAATCGGGGTGTGCCTCGGGGTCGATGAAGGACACCAACCGGGCCAGCCGGTACGGGGCGGAGAAGGCCAGCGCGGTCAGACCCGCCGCCCCGACCGCCGCGACACTGGCGAAGATCCACCACGGCGCGCCGGCGAAGAACAGCACGGCCATGAAGACGATCGTCAGCGCCACCGTCGTCCCGAGGTCGGGCTGGAACATGATCAGCCCGGCCATCAGCACGAACACCGGGAGCACCGGGATCAGCAGCGCCTTGGGCGATCCGAGGGTGGACCGCCGCGCGGCCAGCACGTGCGCCATCCACAGCAGCAGCGCGAGCTTGGCGATCTCGCTGGGCTGGAACTGGAAGCCCGCGAGCCGGATCCAGCTGCGGGCGCCGTACACCCTCGTGCCGGCGAAGAGCACCACCACCAGCAACCCGAGCGAGATGATCAAGGCCATCGTCGATGTCGAACGGAGCACCCGCACCGGGACGAACTGCGTCACCCAGAAACAGATCAGCCCCAGGCACGCGTACGTGGCCTGATTGGCGAACACGGCGAACGACGACCCGCCGCTGCGGAACGCGACCACCGACGACGAGGACAGCACCATCAGCAGGCCGAAACCCAGTAGCAGGCCGAAGATGCCCAACACCAGATGCAGGGACGTCATCGGCCGGTCGAGCCAGTCCACCGTCAGTTTGTGGCCGGCCTGCCAGGCCCGGCCGACCCTGCCCACCGGGCGTTTCGGCCTGGCCGCCGGTGCGGTGCGGGTGGAGCGGCCGGCCGGCGTGGCACCCGGCGAGCGGGACGGGCCGGAGGGCGGTGTGGGACGAGCGGGCGGGGTGCTCACGCTCACGAGCCGGCCCCCGCCAACTCCCTGGCCGCCTCCGCGAAGGCGTCACCGCGGGCCGCGTAGGAGCGGTACATGTCCAGCGACGCGGCGGCCGGGGCGAGCAGGACGACATCACCCGGGGCGGCCATCCGTGCGGCCGCGCGAACCACTGTGCGCATGACGTCATCGTCCTTGCCGGGTACCAGCTCAGCAGGGACATCCGGCGCGTGTCGGGAAAGTGCCGCAGCGATGATCGGGGCGTCCACCCCGAGCAGCACGACGCCCTGCAATCGGCTCGCGATCCGGCGCACCAGATCGTCGACGGCCGCGCCCTTGAGCTGTCCGCCGGCGATCCACACCACCCGCGGGAAGGCCTGCAGCGAGGCCAGCGCGGCGTGCGGGTTGGTGGCCTTCGAGTCGTCGTAATAGGCGACCCCGTCGTGCTCGGCAACCAGCACGTTGCGGTGGCCACCCGGCTCGAATTGCCGGAGCCCATCGGCCACTTCGGCCCCGGTCACGCCTGCCGACAGGGCCAGCCCGGCAGCGGCGAGCGCGTTGGTGACGTTGTGCTCCCCCGCCGGCCGGATCTGTGACGCGGGCATGATCACGTCGGCACCAAAGGCGTTGTCCACCAGCATCGCCTGCCGGACACCCAGCGAGCCCGGGAACGGGCGGCCACCCATGATCGGCACCACCTGTCCGGCGGGTGAGCGGGAGAGCAGGCCGGCGGCGCCAGGGTCGTCGATCACCGCCAGCGCGACCCTGCCGGTCAGTGCCGTGGCCTTCGCGGCGCCGTAGGCCTCCATCGAGCCGTGCCAGTCCAGGTGGTCCTCGGCGAGGTTCAGGACGACACCCGCCGCCGGCCGGATGCCCGGCGCCCAATGCAGCTGGAAGCTGGACAGCTCCACCGCGATCACGTCCTGCGGCTGCCCTTGGGAGCGCCCGGGGCGCCCGTCCCGGTGAGCACCGCCTCCAGCACCGCCCAGCCGATGTTGCCGCAGGCCGTGACGTGCCGCCCGCCCGCGCGCAGCACTGATTCGAGCATGCCGGTGGTGGTCGTCTTGCCGTTGGTGCCGGTGACCACCAGCCAGTCCCGGGGGTGCCCGGTCGCATGGTCCAGCCGCCAAGCCAGCTCCACCTCACCGATCACCTCGATGCCCGCGGCGTGGGCGGCGGCGAGCAGCGGGTTGGTGGGCGGGATGCCGGCCGACGTGATCACCATCCGGGTGCCGGCCGGTGGCACCTGCAGGTCACCGGCGAACGTGACGTCACCGGTGATGGCGTCGAGCTCGGCCGGCGGGGGCCGGTTCGACGTCACGACGACCGATGCGCCGATCGCGGCAAGGAAACGGATCACCGGCAGGCCGGTGACGCCCGCGCCCGCGGCCACCACGAGATCACCGGCGCCGGGCAGTGCCCCGGGACGCGCGGTCGGCACCCGCTCAGCCACCGGTGAGGGACAGCCAATCGGCGTAGAACAGCCCCAGCCCGAGCGCCGCGGACATCGCGGCGAGCAGCCAGAAGCGCACCATCACCGTGGTTTCCGCCCAGCCGGAGAGCTCGAAGTGGTGATGGAACGGCGCCATCTTGAACACCCGGACATGCCGGGTCTTGAACACGGCGATCTGGATGACGACCGACAGCATCTCGACGACGAAGAGCCCGGCGATGACGACCAGCAGCAGCTCTGTCTTGGTCAGGATGGACAGCCCGGCGATCAGCCCGCCGAGGGCCAGCGAGCCGGTGTCGCCCATCATGATCCGAGCGGGATGCGCGTTCCACCAGAGGAACCCGATGCAACCGCCGAGCGCCGCGGCCGCGACCACCGCCAGGTCCAGCGGGTCCCGCACGTCGTAACACCCACCCAGCGCGGCCTGGCTCAGCGTGTTCCAGCAGGCGTTGCGGAACTGGAAGAAGCCGATCGTCACGTACGTGCCCAGCACCATCACCGAAGACCCGGCGGCCAGGCCGTCCAGCCCGTCGGTGAAGTTGACGGCGTTGGACCAGGCGGCGACGAGCAGCCACGCCAGGACGACGAACCCGATCGCGCCGATCGACAGGAACGCCAGATCACGGGTGTACGACAGCGATGTCGAGGCCGGCGTCAAACCTTCGGAGTTCCGGAAGAACAACGCACCGATGCCGAAGGTGAGCGCGATGAACGTCTGGCCGAGGAACTTCATCCGCTTGTTCAGCCCGAGATTGCGCTGCTTGCGGATCTTGATGAAGTCGTCGAGGAACCCGACCAGCCCCATCCCGGTGGTCAGATACAGCAGCAGCAGCGCCGACGCCGTCGGGCCGCCGCCGCCGGTGACCCACTCGATACCGATGGCGACCAGGTAGCCGACCCACATCGCGACGATGATCGCCGCGCCGCCCATCGTGGGGGTGCCGCGCTTCTTCTTGTGATGCTGCGGGCCGTCCTCCCGGATCTCCTGACCGAAGCCCTGCTTGGAGAACAGCCGGATCAGGTACGGGGTGAACAGGATGGACACCGCCAGCGCAACAAGGGCCGCGACGAGGATCGTCTTCACCGCGCATCCCCCGCGGGGGCAGCGGCGGCAGGGTCGGCACCAGAAGAGGCGGCACCGGAAGAGGCGGCACCAGAAGAGGCGGCGTCCGGCCGCGGAGTCCCGAGGTCAGCGATGAGCCTGAGCGCGACCCGTTCCAGCCCGGCGGCCCTGGATGCCTTGACCAGCACCACGTCTCCCGGCGCCAGTTCCTGCTCGAGAATCGCGACGGCGTCATCGACGTCGGTGACGAGTTCGGATTCCCCGCCCCACGATCCCTCCAGGTGGGCACCGAGATGCAGGGCCCTGGCGCCGGTCCGACCGCCGACGGCGGCGCCGGTCGCGCCGCCCGGCCCCTGGACCACGATCAGCCGCTCGATGCCGAGCCGCACCACCAACCGGCCGATCTCGTCGTGCGCGGCGTTCGTGGTGTCACCGAGTTCGGCCATCTCACCGAGCACCGCCCACGACCGGCGGCCACGGCCGATCGTCGACAGGGACTGCAGGGCGGCCTTCATCGAATGCGGGTTGGCGTTGTACGCGTCGTTGATCAGCGTGATGCCACCGGGCAGCTCGGTGACCTCCATCCGCCACTTCGACGACGCGGCGGCGGCGCTGAGCGCGTCCGCGATCGTCGGCAACGGCATCCCGACGGCCCGGCCGACGGCCGCGGCCGTCAGCGCATTGCCGACCTGGTGCGCACCGACCACGGTCAGCCGGACCTCGGCGCTGCCCTCGGGGGCGGTCAGGGTGAAGCTCGAGTGGTCGGTGTCGTCCTGACGGAGGTTCTCGGCACGGACGACGGCACCGGGGCTCTGCCCAACCAGGACCACCTCGGCCGCGGTTGACCGACGCCATCGCGGCGACCCGGTGGTCGTCGGCGTTGAGGATCGCGACCCCGCCGTCAGCGGCGGGCGGAAGGGCTTGCGGCAGTTCGGATTTGGCGACGGCGATGGCGTCGACCGAGCCGAACTCGCCGAGGTGCGCTGACCCGACGTTGAGCACGGCACCGATCCGGGGTGGTGCGATCCGGGCCAGCAACGCCACGTGACCCGGGCCGCGCGCGGACAGCTCGAGGACCAGGAACCGGGTTCGCTCGTCGGCGCGCAGCACGGTGTAGGGGTGGCCGAGCTCGTTGTTGAAGGACTCGGGCGGGGCCACCACCTGCGACGGGTCGTCGACGAAGGCGCGGAGCACGGCGGCGATGAGGTCCTTGGTGGAGGTCTTCCCGGACGACCCGGTGACGCCGATGACGTCCAGCCCGTGATCGCGGACCAGCGCGGTGACCGACGCGTGCGCCAGCGCGGCGAGGGCCTCCAGCACGTCCGCGTTGGGATCACCGGGAGCCAGCGACGGTTCCGACGAGCTCTGGATGACGAGCATCGGCAGGTCCGCATCGATCGGTGACGTGCCGAGCACGGCCACCGCCCCGGCGTCAGCGGCCGCAGCCGCGTAGTCGTGACCGTCGACGTTCTCACCGCGCAGCGCCACGAACAACGCCCCTGGCGTGATCCGCCGGGTGTCGAATTCCACGGAACTGACCGTCACCTGATCCGCACCGGCCGGCGCCGCGACACCGATCGCCGCAGCGACCTGCGCCAACGTCATCGCGATCATCGGCGGGTCCGGGGCGCGTTGTCGGGCTCTGCAGCGGCTGGTGCTGTCACGCCCAGCACGGTAGCTGGCCCGGCGCTGTCGCCCGCGTCACTTGTCGCAGGCCGCTGGGCGAGCGCGGCGGCCAGCTCGTCCCGGTCGGAGAACGGGTGGACGACGCCGCCGACGTCCTGCCCCAGCTCGTGTCCCTTGCCGGCGATGACGACGGCGTCACCGCTGCGGGCGGCCCCGACGGCCGCCCTGATCGCGGCGCGGCGGTCACCGATCTCCTCGATGCGCGCCGTGCCCACCGCCCCGTGGGCTCCGGCCAGGACCTGCGCCCGGATGGCGGCCGGGTCCTCGGAGCGCGGGTTGTCGTCGGTGACGATCAGCAGGTCCGCCCTGGCCGCCGCCTCGGCACCCATCATCGGGCGCTTGCCGGTGTCCCGGTCGCCGCCGGCGCCGACCACAACGATCAGCCGACCCCGGAGATCCTCACCGATCGCGTCCAGCACAGCTGCGAGTGCGGCCGGTTTGTGCGCGTAGTCGACGACCGCGAGGAAGTCCTGACCTGCGTCCACCCGTTCCATCCGGCCGGGAACGACCACCCCGGCGATCGCGTCCGCCGCCTGCTGCACATCCCGTCCGAGCGCGTCGACACAGGCGATCGCGACGGCCGCGTTGGCCACATTGAAGGCACCGGGGACGGCGAGATCGACAGCGACGGTGCGGTTGCCGGGGCCGGTGAGAGTGATGTGCTGGATCCCGGTGGCCGAGACCTGAACACCCTGCACGGTCCAGTCGGCGTCCTTGCCGGTGACGCTGACGGTCAGCGCATCGGGGTGAGCGGCCGCCAGCCGGGCGCCCCAAGAGGTGTCGACGTCCACCACGTGCCTGGCCGAACGACCGTCGAACAGCTTGCTCTTGGCCGCGAAATAGTCGTCCATGTCCCGGTGGAAGTCGAGATGGTCCTGGCTCAGGTTGGTGAACGCGCCGACGGCGAACCTGGTACCGCTGACCCGTCCCAAAGCCAGCGCGTGTGAGGACACCTCCATCGCCACCACGCTGACGCCGCGCTCCAGCATCACCGCGAACAGCGCCTGCAGGTCGGGGGCTTCCGGCGTGGTCAGGGCGCTCGGCGCGACCTCACCGTTGATGCGGGTCTGCACGGTGCCGATCAGGCCCGGCCTGGACCCGTCCGCGGCCAGGGCAGCCTCGAGCAGATAGCAGGTGGTGGTCTTCCCGGCCGTGCCGGTGATGCCCACCACCTGCAGCTCGCGGCTCGGGTCGCCGTAGAGCACGGCCGCAACCGATCCGAGCAAGGATCTCGGTGACGGCGTGACCAGGATCGGGACAGTGTCGTCGGCTGCCTGACGGATGGTCTGAAGGCCCTGGTCGTCGGTGAGGACCGCCACCGCGCCGGCGACGATCGCTTCGGCAACAAAGGCGGCGCCGTGCACCCTGCTGCCGGGCAGCGCCGCGAACAGATCGCCGGGCCGGACGTCCTGGGCGCGCAGCGTGATGCCGCTGAGCCGGGCGTCGCCGGCGTCCGGCGTGCCGTCCGATCGTGCCCCTGTGCCCGTCCCCGACGGCGCCGGCCAGTGCACCGCCGCCCCAGTGCGTGCCGCGATCTCCGCCACGCTCGCCCCGACCGGGTGCTGCGGGCGGAGCGAGCGGGACGAGGTGGACACGGGCGGCAAGGTTACCCGGTCAGCCGACGTACAGGTCGTACACCGGTGCCGCGGTGGCCGACGGCGGCACGTCCGCAGCGCGCATCGCGTAGGCCGCGATGTCGTGGAACAACGGCGCACAACTGGTGGTACCGGCCGGCGAATCACCCTTCGGGTCGTCGAGCATGATCGCCACCACGTACTTCGGGTTGTCCGCCGGGACGACCCCGGCGAAGGTCGAGGTGATCGCGCTCTGCGAGTAGTCCTGTGTCTGCTCGTCGACCTTCTGTGCCGTGCCGGTCTTGCCCGCCACCTGGTACCCGGTGATCGCCGCCTTCGGTGCGGTGCCGCGGTGGTTGGTGTCGCCGTCCTGGATCGTGCCGCGCAGCATGTCCAGCAGCGTGCGGGACGTCTTGGCGCTCATCACCTGCGTCGTCGCTCCGGGCGGGGTCGGCGTCAGCTGGCCGTTCACGGTGGTGCTCGCGACGATGGAGGGTTGCACGCGGACGCCGTTGTTCGCGATCGCCTGGTACATGCCCGCCAACTGCAGCAGCGAGATGGACACACCCTGGCCGATCGGCAGGTTGCCGAACGTGCTCACCGACCAGCTCGACGGCGCCGGGAACCTGCCGGAGGTCTCGGCGGGCAACTGGATGCCGGTCTTGACGCCCTGGCCCATCTTCTTCGCCATGTCGACGAAAGCGTCCTGACCGACCTTGTTGGCGATCATCAGCGTGCCGACGTTCGACGATTTCGCCAGGATGCCGGTGGCCGTCATCTTGGTCGGGCCGTGGTCCCAGGCGTCGTGCACGACGACGTCGCCGACGGGGATCTCGCCATCGACGTCGAGCACGGTGGTCGGCGTGATCAGCCCCTTCTCCAGGGCTGCCGCGAACGTGACGACCTTGTTGACCGAACCGGGTTCGATCGAATCGGTGACGGCCCGGTTGCCGGTCTGCTTGGCGCTCTTGCCGGGTTCATAGCAGGCCATCGCCGGGATCTGCGCGTCGGAGACCTGCATGACCACCACGCATCCCGACTTGGCCCACGAGTTGTCGACGGCCTTGGTGAGCATGTTCAGAGCGGTGTACTGCAGATCGGAATCGATGGTCAACGAGATGTCCATGCCGTCGACCGCCGGCTGCTCGTCGCGCTGACTGCCGGGAATGATCAGGTGCCGGGCATCGACGTCGACCACCCGCTGACCGTCCTTGCCGGAGAGCTTGGAGTCGAACTTCGCCTCGACGCCGGAGAGCCCGTTGCCGTCGTAGTCGGTGCCGCCGACCAGTGCGGCGGACGCGGACCCGTCCGGGTACTGCCGCAGGTCCTGGCGCTCGGTGACGACAGCATCGCGGTGATCGGTGTCGAACAGCGCTGCCGACCTTCTCCATCACCGCGTCGGCCTGCGCCGGCATCAGGTTGCGCACGAGGTAGACGTAGGACTTGCCGGACTGCAGCTTCTTCATGACCTCGTCGACGGTCACCCCGCCGACGTCGGTCGCCAGGATCTGCGCGACCTGACGGCGCTGGCTGTCATCGGTGAACAAGGCCGGCCGCGCCGCGATCGCGCGGCCCTCGACGGTGAACGCCAGCGCCGTCCCGTTCCGGTCGGTGATCGAGCCGCGCTGCGCGAGCAGGGTGATGTCGCGGGTGCGCTGCGCCTCGCTCTTGGCGGCGTAGTCGGCGGTGTCGATGGCCTGGATGGCGACGAGCTTGCCGCCGGCGATGGTCAGCATGGTCAGCAGCACGGCGAGGGCAAGCCGGCTGCGGCGGCGGGGATTCGCGACCGTCGTCCTGGCGCGGCCGACGCGGCGCCCCCGGACGGAACCCTGGACGCGCGGCGCCTTTGGTGCCGGCCGCACCGGACGTTGTGCGTCGGCGGTGGTCGCCGGGCGGGGCGCGCGGGGCGGCCGTCCCGATTGCGGCGCTGCCGGCCCCGGGGCAGATCGAGGATGGGCGCCGCGGGTTCCAGAGGTCACGCGTCCGGTGCCGCCGCGGCCGTTCGCCGGCCTGCCCGTGGCGCCGGACGGGCTGGCACCGCGCCCGGCAGCACTGCGCGGGACAGCACTGCGCGGGGTGGCATTCCCCGATCCCAAGCTTCCCGATCCCGCAGTGCGCGATCCCGAAGTGCGCGATCCGGAGTGACGTGAACTCGAACCGGCGGAACCGGAACCGGAACCGGCACTGGCCGATCCGGTCTGGCGAGAGCGACGGGAGGTGTCGCGTGGATCGTTGCCGGAACCGGACCTCATCCCTGACCTCCCTGGGTGGCGCCGGCGGCGGGTGCCGGCGTTGCCGGGGCGGCGGCGGCGCTCGTCGCCGGGGCCGCGGCCGGCGCTCCTGCTGCGGGGGCGCCGGCTGCGGGGGCTGCTGGTGCGGCGGCGGACGGAGCGGGTGCGGGCGGGGCCGGTGGCGGGGGTCCGGGGACCGCAGAGGGCTCACCGATCACCGACCCGGCACCCGAGCCGTTGATCATGAGCATCGCGGAGTCCCCGGCCGGCACCATGCCGAGCTTGGCTGCCTCGTCGGCGATCCGCGGCGTGGCGTCGAGAAGGGCGACATCGCGTTGCAGCGCTTCGATCTGCAGCCGCAGGTCGGTGGTCGCACTGCGTGCGGCGGAGGTCCGCATCCCCGCCTCGTCGGTGACCGTCGTCAGGAACAGCACCCCGGCGATGCCGCCGGCGAGCAGCGCGATCAGCACCACCACGAACGGCGCCCGGTTCAACGCGGACGAGACCGGTTTGCCGGCGCCGACCAGCCGGGAGGCATCGATCTTCGACGTTCGCCGCTGCCGCCGTTCGTACGCTCGCCGGGAGGAGGCGGTGCTGGCGGCCGACCGCCCGGACGTTGCCGTCCCGCCGCGTACGGTGCGTGTTCCGCCCGCTGCCGGCTGCTCGATGGTGGTCACGATGTTGCCTCCCTGATGCGCTGCGCCGCCCGCAGCCGCGCGGACGCGGCCCTGGGGTTTGCTTGGATCTCGATGTCAGTGGGTATCTCGGCGCCGCCCCGCGTCAGCCAGGCGAACTCGGGGTCGTGCCCCGGCAGGTCGACCGGCAGGTCCAGCGGTGAGGTCGACACCGTCAGCGGCGCAATGGCGCGCTTGACGATCCGGTCCTCCAGCGACTGGTAGGACATCACCACGATCCGGCCGGCGACGGAGAGATGCTGTAGCGCAACGGGAATGGCGCGCCGCAGCGCACCCAGTTCGTCGTTGACCTCGATCCGCAGCGCCTGGAACGTGCGCTTGGCCGGGTTGCCACCGGTGCGCCGGGTCGCCGCCGGGATCGCCGCCCGCACCAGCTCGACCAGCCGCGCGCTGGTGGTGAACGGCTGCCGCGCGCGCTCGGCCACCAGCACCTTGGAGATGCGGCCGGCGAATCGCTCGTCGCCGTACTCCCGCAGGATCCGGGTCAGCTCGGCGCCGGGATAGGTGTTCAGCACGTCGGCAGCGGTGATGCCGGTGGTCGGATCCATCCGCATGTCCAGCGGGGCGTCCTGGGCGTAGGCGAAACCACGGTCGGATTCGTCCAGCTGCACCGAGGAGACGCCGAGGTCGAACAGGACAGCCTGGACGCGGCCGGTGACGACCCGGTCGGTGATGACCTCGCCGATCCGGTCGTAGACCGCGTGCACGAGCTCCACCCGGTCGGCGAGCCCGGCGTCGGCCAACCGGCCCTGCGCGATCCGCAGCGCGTGCGGATCCCGGTCGATGCCGATCACCCGCAACCCGGGATGTGCCGTCAGCAGCGCCAGCGTGTGACCGCCCATCCCCAGGGTGGCATCGATGAGCACGACATCACTTGCGCCGGTGGAGGTTGCGGCCTCGATCGCCGGGGCGAGCAGTTCGTCCACCCTGCGCACCAGCACCGGAACGTGCCCGTCCGGTGTCGCGGGCGACGGGTTCCCGTCCTCCGCGTCCGACGGACTGCCCCCCATCGGCGCCTTCCTTTCCTTCGCTGCGGCGCCCCGGCCGTCCGGGGGCATTTGGGTGGGCGTCGATGTCGGAAATTGCTGAGAGCTGTTGCGTGAGTGACTGTGTCGCGGGGCAATGCGGGCGGGGCGGAGCGGGAACCTCGGGTGGATCCTGATTCCTGGTCCCCACCCGCTCCGTTCCTGGCACGGGGGAAGTCGTGTCAGGGCCGGATGCGTTCCTGGCACGGGGGAAGTCGTGTCAGGCCCGATGCGGGTGTGGGCCGGGCGTCAGGAGCCGTGTGGTGCACCAGTTCTCACCGCGCGACACATGACGGATCAGTTCTGTAGCAACCCCCTCTCGGGGGCGGCGTAGGCCGCCTCCTGACGGGCCTCGTAGGCCTCCCACTCGGCGGCGTCCCAGATCTCCATCCGATGACCGATACCGGCGATGACGAGGTCCTTGGTCAGCCGTGCGTACTCGCGCATCCGCGGCGGGATGGAGACCCGCCCCTGCGCGTCCGGACGCTGTTCATCGGTGTTGGCCAGCAGATAGCGCTGGTAGCCGCGGGCCCGCTCGTCGGTGATCGGGGCGTTGATCGCGTCGTCGGCGAAGCTTTCGAAGCCCTCGTAGGTGAAGACGTACAGGCAGTGATCCTGGCCGCGGGCGAGCATGACGCCGTTGGCGAAGGTCTCCCGGTAGCGCGCCGGCAACGTCACCCGCCCCTTGTCATCCATCCGCAGGGTGTAGGTGCCGTAGAAGCCCTTGGGCATCTCGTACACCTCCGTCCCGGTGACGCCGTCGTTACTTCGAGCCACCCGACTCCCGGGCGTTCGCCGGGCTCCCGCCCCACGTCCTCCCAGTTGCTCCACCTTAACCCACTTTCTGCCACTACAGGCCACCATCTCCCCCAACAGATGGTGGTGTCGCCGCGTTCTCCCACGTCAGGGTCGGCCGGGGTCCGTGGGGCGTCACGGCCCGTGCAGCCGGGCCGACCGGCATACACCTCCCGGCGTCCGGTCCAGACAGCCCTGGCCGGTGCTGCACCGTGACGTTTGCGCTGGTCAGTGGCCGTTGGTCAGCCCTGATCGCGGCGCCGGCCGCCGCTCGTGGGGCGCAGTGGGGCGCTGGATGGGCGGCCACCCGACCGGGCAGGACCATCACCCGACCGGGCGGGCGGTCACGACCCGTCACAAGCGGCTTTCCCGATGGGGATTCGGCGACGTTCTGCGTGGCGGTATCAGCACGTCATCGCGTCGGTGTCGAAGCGGTATCAGCCGCATTGACCCGTTCTGTCAGCGGGCGAAGACTTCTCCCGAACGCAACCGCGGGTCCGGGTACGAGTCGATCGGTAGGGCGGCCGAGTCGGGGACGGCGGACGAGCAGCCGGAGGTGGCCGCAGATCGGCGGTCGACCCGGTCAGGGCGCGCTTCGCGGACTGCCCATCAGCGCAGAACTTCACCCTGTTGCACGGTCGAGCACTGGCAGACTGTCTGTGAGGCGCCTACGCCACACGTGGTCGCCGCATGTCGGTCGGGAGGATAAACGGTGACACAGCGCGTGGACCTGGAAAGAACGGAAGGGCCAGGTGCGGGAACGCCGCCACTTCTCGGTGCGCCCGCGGGGGCCGGCGCACCGGCGCGGCCCGGCATGCCGGATCAAGCGCCCGATCTGGCCGACGTGCAGCGGGTCGGCGCGCAGATCGCCGGCGCGATCGCGGAAGTCGTCCTGGGCAAGGCCGAAGTCATCCGGCTCGCTCTCATCGCCGTCCTCGCCGAGGGACATCTGCTGATCGAGGACGTCCCCGGAACCGGCAAGACGGTGCTGGCGAAGTCTCTGGCACGGACCGTCGATTCGACCGTCAGCCGGGTGCAGTTCACCCCCGACCTGATGCCCAGTGACGTCACCGGCGTCAGCATCTACGACCGTCAGTCGTCGGAGTTCGAGTTCCGGCCCGGTCCGATCTTCGCGAACATCGTGGTGGCTGACGAGATCAACCGGGCATCGCCCAAGACGCAGTCGGCGCTGCTGGAATGCATGGAAGAACGCCAGGTGACGGTCGACGGCACCAGCTACCAACTCGCCCGTCCCTTCCTGGTGCTGGCCACCCAGAATCCCGTCGAGATGGAGGGCACCTACCCGCTGCCCGAGGCGCAGCGGGACCGGTTTCTCGCCAGGTTGTCCATCGGCTATCCGGACCGCGCCGCCGAGGTGGGGATGCTCGCCGACCGCGACCGCGTCGACCCGCTGTCGGCGCTGCGTGCGGTGACCGACGCGGCCGAGGTCTCCCGGTTGATCGACGCCGTCACGACGGTCCACCTCGCGCCGCCGCTCCGGCAGTACATCGTGGAGATCGTCGGCGCCACGCGCGCGCTGCCCGAGGTGCGCCTGGGTGCCTCGCCCCGGGCCGTGCTGCATCTGGCCCGCGCCGCCAAGGCCGCGGCCGCCCTCGACGGCCGGCCGTTCGTCGTGCCCGACGACATTCAGCGGCTGGCCATCCCGGTGCTGGCCCACCGCCTGCTGTTGACCGTCGAGGCGCACGCGGCCCACCGCTCGGCCGAAGAGGTCGTCAACGTGCTGCTCAGTCGGATCCGGGTGCCGCGAGGTGGCTGACCGGGGGTTGACCACCCGCGGCCGTTGCCTGCTCGCCGGCGGTGTCGCCGCCAGCGTCTGCGCCGTCGTGCTGGATGAGCGAGACCTGTTGCGAATCGGGCTGTTCGGGGTCGTCCTGCCACTGATCGCGATCGTTGCGGGTTCGCTGCGCCGGCTGCGGCTGTCCGCATCGCACCTGATCGAACCGTCCCGGCTGGATCCGGGCACGACCGGCCAGGTGATGCTGTCGATCACCAACGCCGGCTCGTCGCGCACCTCCACCATGGAGATCTCCGAACCGCCCACCGCCGATCTGACCCGCGGCGTCCGATGCCTGGTACCGCCGCTCCGGCCGGCCCACGCCGCCCGCACCGACTATCCGGTCCAGGCAGTTCGCCGTGGACGCTTCGTGCTCGGACCACCCTCGGTCCGGGTCGGCGACCCGTTCGGCCTCTGGGAGGAGAACCGCACCCTGCCGGTCCGCACCGAGGTATTGGTGGTGCCCAAGGTCGTCGACCTCGGTGGGATGCCGACCAGCAGCGGCAGCCGATCGGCCGCGTCGGACCGGGCGACCGTCGGCGCGACCGGCGGTGACCCGGATGTCGGCATCCGGGCCTACCGCAGCGGTGACGACATCCGCACGATCCACTGGCGCGCGTCCGCCCGGCACGACGACCTGATGGTGCGGCTGGAGGAGCCGGTTTCGCACGGCGGGGCGGTCGTCATGCTCGACCACCGGGCCGCCGCGCACGCCGGGCAAGGCGCGCGCTCGAGCCTGGAAACGGCGGTGTCACTGGCCGCGTCGATCAGCCTGCACCTATTGGCCGCCGAACATCAGATGCGGTTGACCACCCATACCGGCAGCGTGCTGGCCAACGGGCGTGACATCGAGGACGACGTCCTGGCATCGCTCGCAGTCCTGGAGCCCGACCGCCTCGGGGCGCTGTCTCCGGCGTCGGTCGCCGGGTCCGGTCTGATCGTGGCGATCCTGGGAGCACTGGATCTGCCCGCGGCCCAGTTGCTGGCCGCCTCCCGGCGGCGCGGCACCAACGGGATCGCCTTCGTGCTGAATGTGCGGAACTGGGATGCCGCCGGCCCTCCCGGCCATCCGCAAGCCGCCGGGATGCTCCGGGCGGCAGGCTGGCGGGTGCTGTCCCTGGACGCCGGGGACGACCTCGCCGCCGCGTGGACCACCGCGTGCGCCGGTTCACCGTCCACCTTGCCGTCCGTCGAACGCAGAGCCGCCGCCATGCCGGCGCGGGCCTAGGGAACACCGAGATGACGATCACCTCCGCGCCGCCGTCGCGGCCGTCCCCGCCACCACCACCGCGCGCGACTCCGCAGGCCGTGCCGGCCCGGCCGTCGGCTCCCGCTCCGGTCGACCCGAAGGCGCCGCCCACCTTCCTGATCCCCACGCTGATCGGCGCGCTGGCCGTGCTCGCGGCGAGCTCGGCGATCCCGCCGATGATCAGCGGCGACGACTGGCTGTGGCCGACCGTCGAGGTGGTCATGGTGATCTGGCTCGTCGGTGTCGGTGCCCGGCTGGCCCGGATACCGGCCGCGGTCGCCGTCGTCCTGCAGGTGGCCGGCGCCGCGGTGGCCCTGACGGCGCTGTTCACGGTGGGCGGTATCGGCGGCGTCCTACCCAACGGCGCCGCCCTGTCCGAGGCGGGCGAACTCCTGACCGGAGCCTGGGAACAGATCCGGACCAATGTCTCGCCGGCTCCCGCGTCGACCGAGCTGGCGTTCCTGATCACCGTGTCGATCGGCGCCACCGCACTGATCGTCGACATCCTGATCGCGGTCTGCCGGGCACCGGCGTTGGTCGCGCTGCCGTTGCTCTGCGTGTACTCCGTGCCCGCGTCCATCGACCTGCAGTTGCTGCCCTGGGAGGCCTTCGCCGCCCCAGCCGTGCTGTACACCCTGCTGCTCACCGCGTCGGGGCTCAGCGGGCGCCGACTGGGGGCGGGCGCCGGAACCGCCCGCGTCGTATCCGGGCTGGCGCTGGGTTGCCTGGCGACCGTCATCGCCTTGCTGGCCGCGAACGCCGTCACCGCGGTCGGCACCGAGGGTCGGTTGCCACGGACGGCGAGCGGTCCCAGCACGACCGTCGGGCTGTCGCCGTTCGCGAAGCTGACCGGCAATCTGACCCGCACCGACCCCATCGACCTGTTCCGGGTCACCGGGCTCGACAAGCCGGAGTACCTGCGTACGGTCGGCCTGCAGCAGTGGACGCCCGGCGACGGCTGGTCCATCGATGAGCTCTCCGACGGCCGATTGCCGACCGTCGCGCCGTCGGCGGACGCACCCCAGATCGAGGTCACGTCGCTCAACTACCGCGACGAGTTCCTGCCGATCTACGACGGCACCTCGTCGGTGAACGGTGCCGGTCCGGGATGGTCCTACGACGCCGGCCTGGAATCGGTCCACCGCGCCGATCCGGTGCAGCCCGACCCGTACCGCGTCGCGGTCGTGTTCCGCGAGCACACCGCCGAACAGCTACGCAAGGACACCGTGACACCCGGCGGTCCGCTCACCGATAGCGGCGCGCTGCCGGCCGAAGTGGTCAACACCGCCCGCGACGTCACGGCGGGGGCCACTACCCCGTTCGACAAGGCTGAGGCGCTGCGGAAGTACTTCACCGATCCGGCCAACGGCTTCACCTACTCGCTCACCTTGCAGGAGGGCGACAGCGGCGACGCCCTGGTCGACTTCCTGCGGAACAAGCAGGGCTACTGCGCCCAGTACGCGTCCGCGATGGCGATCATGCTGCGGGCGCTGGACATCCCGGCCCGGGTGGCGGTCGGCTTCACCCAGGGCAGCAGGGACTCCGACGGCAGCTACCTGATCCGCAGCAACGACGCCCATGCCTGGGTCGAGGTCAACTTCGACAATGCGGGCTGGGTGCAGTTCGATCCCACTCCGCTGGGCGGCGGGCAGGGCGGCCAACAGGGTTTCGCGGAGGCCACCGATGCCACCACGAGCTCTTCGGCGGCGCCCACCAGCGGGGGATCCCAGACGTCGGTGCGCGACGAGGAGACCCCCGGTGCGCGGGCTGCCAATGCCTTGCCGGAGGAGGACCAGACCGGTGGGTCCACCGCGGCCCCGCAGCAGCCGGCTGTCCCGACCAGCGTGTGGTACCTGCTGGGCGGACTGATCGTCATCGTGGCCGCTGCTGCCGGACCGACGCTGGTCCGCAACCGCCGCCGACGCAGCCGGCTGGAGATCGCCGACGCCGGCGGGCCGGACGCCGCAACGGCAGCCTGGCGCGAGATCGAAGACCTCGCCGTCGACCACGGCGTCGTGCTCAATCCCGCCGAGTCCGCCAGGTCCGCGGCGAACCGGCTGGCGAAGCTCACTCACCTGAGCGAGAAGGGACGCGCTGAGCTACGCGCCGTCGTCACCCGGGCCGAGCGGGGTTGGTACGGGTCGGGGCCCGGCTCGGCCGGCGTTGTGCCCGGCTCGGCCGGCGTTGTGCCGGGCTCGACCGGGACTGCCGATCCCGCTCGCTCGACGATGGGTTCGGCCGATGGACCGGCCGTCAGTGGTGCGGCCGCCGGGACGGCGACGCTGGAGCGCCCGGCGGAGCGGGAGCGGGCGGAGGCTGGGCGCGATCAGGCTGGGCGCGATCGGCTGGGCGCGATCAGGCCCAGCGCGATGAGGGGCTCGGCGCCGCACCCCGGACGATCGCCCGCGAGCTGATGCATGTGGCTCCGCTGTCGGTGCTGGATCGGCTCGTGCCGCGGTCGGTCCGGCCCCAATGGTGGCGCGACTGATCCGTGTTCGGGTCGCTGCCACCTGGCCGGTCGGCAGGCGCGGGCAATCGGCGGCGTGTCGCACGCTGACTGCCGCTGGTGCAGGGAAATGTGGCCGCCGGGAGCCGAATTTGCCTGCACAATCGACGGTCGACGGCCGCCACAGTGGCCGATGGCCGCCAGCGGCAGTGCTCAATGGCCGGTGCAATCGTCAAGGGCCGGTGCAGTGCCCGATGGCCGGCGCAGTGGTCAAGGGCCGACCGGCCCGCCCGGTCCCCGGACAAGACGACAACCGCGGCGCCGAAGCGGCCGCGGTTGCCTTGATGAAGCGTGGAACCTATTGGTTGGGCTCGTCGAAGCGACGGCGAAAACGCTCTTCCATCCGATTACCCAATGACGGGTTCGCTTTGGCAGCGTTCTTCTCCGCACCCTTCGCGGCCCGCGCGCTGGGTTGACCGAACACAAAAAGTCCGACAGCGGCCACCATGGTCAAGAACCCGATGACGCTGACGATGACGCCTATCGCAAGGAAGCTCTGCGTCGCGATGACACCGACGACGAGGGCTACGAGACCGGCAACGAACAAGCACCCCGCGACGATGGGACGACGACGGCGAATGCGGCTGACGTTGACGCTGGTCGCAAACTTCGGGTCGTCCTCATAGAGCGCGCGCTCGATCTCGTCGAGCATCCGCTGTTCGTGCTCGGAGAGCGGCATAGGTTCCCCTCCTCCGGCACTTGGCCACCATGGCGAGTGGTCACATCTGACGGTCGCCAGCCGGCGACCTACGTCAAGGATACGAGCAGTCTGCGCGGACGACTAGCGCGAGTGGAAATCTCCGGGACTTTCATTCCTGCGCTCCCCCGGACGGGGTCGTTTCGGGTCGCCCAGCAGCGCTGCCGGGCGAATTGCGGCGGTCCCGAAGCGGGCGACGGCACGGTCGACCGCGCCTTCCGCCTCCCGCCAGCCGGGTCGGGGATCGCCGTCACCGAGCTCGAGCTGTTCGACCGCCTCGCTGGCGGCCACCAGGTTCTCCAGCCGGACGCCGAGCAGTCGGACACGCCGGCTGCCCGCTGCTCCCCCGCGCGCCTTGGCCAGCAGGTCGGTCGCGGTGCCGTACACCGTCCGGGACAGGTCGGTCGGCGGGTCGAGCGTCGCGGACCGGGTCAGGGTCGAGAAGTCCTCGAAGCGAACCTTGACGCTGACGGTGCGGCCGCGGACGGCAGCAGATCTCGCACGTCGTGCGGTGCGCTCCGACAGCGCCAGCAATTGCCGGGCGAGGAAGTCCGCGTCGGCGGTGTCGGCTGCAAAGGTCGTCTCGGCGCCGATGGACGCCTCGGCGACCTCGGTGTCCACGGCGCGGGGATCGCGTCCCCAGGCGAGCTCGTGCAACTTGATCCCGGTCGCGCTGCCGACCACGCCGATCAACGTCGCCAGGTCAAGCTCCGCTATCTGCGCGACGGTGGTGATGCCCAGCCGTTCGAGCCGCTCGGCGGTGCGGGGGCCGACTCCCCACAGTGCGCGCACCGGCAGCGGGTGCAGCAGACCTATCACCTCGGCGGGCGGCACGATCAGCAGCCCATCGGGCTTGGCCAGCCCCGACGCCAGCTTCGCGACGAACTTGGTCGACGCCGCGCCCACCGTTGCGATCAGGTCGAGCTCACCTCGGATCCGGGCCCGCAGCGCCTGCGCGATGACGCCGGGGCGCCCGAAGGTGCGACCGGCGCCTGAGACGTCAAGGAAGGCCTCGTCGACGGACAGCTGCTCGACCAGCGGTGTGACGTCGGCGAACATCGCCATCACCGCCCGGGACGCCTCGCCGTACGCAGCCATGTCCGGCGGCACCACCTCGATCCCGGGACAGAGCAGCAAGGCCCGAGACGTCGGCATCGCGGAGCGGACCCCGTGCGCACGGGCCTCGTAACTGGCGGACAGCACCACCCCGCGCCCGCCGGTGCCGGCGACCATCATCGGGCGGCCCAGCAGTTCCGGGCGACGGCGCATCTCGACCATCGCGAAGAACGCGTCCATGTCAACATGCAGGATGGTGCAGGCACTGTCGTCGACGCCTGCAGGATCGAGAGTGACGACGCGGCTTGTCTCAGCCCGGTGCGCCATCGACCTCGTCCGGTCGGCGGGCAACGACGTGCAGGTCGGCGGCCAGTTCCCGGAGCACCGGGTGCTGCGACGCCACCGCTTCGAGCTCGGCCAGCGAGCTGTCGCCACCGGGCGCGGCCTGTCTGGCGGCGCCCGGACACCAACCCGGCGAGCACCCCGATGCCGGTCACCGACTGGACGAGCAGGCCTGCAGCAGTGAGCATCTCGACGACGGTGGCCGCGTCGTAACGCCGGCGCAGCGGGTCGGAGTCGCCGAATCGGCCGTCAGTGTTGCCCAGCAAACGGGTGGCCTCCACGAACCTGCCGACGAGAGTCTGGCCGAGTACGGCGCCGAGACGACCGGCCGTCAGCACCGACACATGACCACCCGGCCGGACCGCCAACGCGAGCTCGCGGATGACGTCGGCCGGATCGTCCACTTCCTCGAGCAGGTGATGGCACAGCACGAGATCGGCGGTGCCCGGTGCCACCACCCCGGCCAGCTGATCGGCGTCGGCCTGGACGCCGCCGATCCGGTCCTCGACACCGGCGTCCTGAGCCCGGCGATGCAGGATCGCAAGGGCGTCGACCGAGGTGTCCACCACGGTGACCTGACACCCGTGCACGGCCAGCGGTACAGCCCTGGTTCCGCTGCCGCCGCCGACGTCGACCACTTGTGGCGGGCCACCCGCGGTGCCCGGCGCGACCTGGACCAGAGCCACAAGTGCGCCGTTCACCGGATCGTCGCCGGCTGCCCGCCGCTGTTCGATCATCGATGCCCTCCAAGAAATGCCATGAACGTCCAGCCGCGCCCGGCCGCCCGAAAGCCGGTTGCCCGGACGTGCTCGCGCCCGCGGCGGGGACGGTCGTACGGCCATCATGTCCCACGAGCGGCAACTGCATCCGGGCAGCGCCCCGGCGCGCTGTAGGCCTGCCGGAAATGACCGCATCGGGCCTGTACGGTGGGCCGGTGCTCGTCGCCAGCGTGTTGAGTCTCAAGGGTGGAGTCGGCAAGACCACCGTCACTTTGGGTTTGGCCTCAGCCGCGATTCATCGCGGTGTGGACACCCTTCTCGTGGATCTCGATCCACAGATGAACGCCACGGCGACCGTCGACCCCGAGTCGGTGGGCAACGTCAACGGGCACATCGACCGCCGCAGTTACTCAGTCGCCGAAGTGCTGGACGACCCGTCCCGCAAGACGATCGAGCGGGCTGTGCGGGTCTCGGCGTGGGGGGATTCGCTCCGCTTGATCCCAGGAAGCGAGCGCACGGAGAACCACAATCACCCCGACCCAGGTTCCAAGACGCTGTTCCGGCTTTCCGGAGCGCTGGCCAAGGTGGAACCGGCACCGGAACTGGTGTTGATCGACTGTCCTCCCTCGCTCGGTCAGTTGACTCGAAGCGCACTGACGGCCGCCGATCGGGCGGTGCTGGTCACCGAACCGTCACTGTTCGCGGTGACCGGCGTCCAGCGGGCACTCGAGGCGGTGCAGACGGAGCGGGTCGCGCACCGGCCGGCCCTCCAGCCGCTCGGTGTGGTGATCAACCGCTTCCGCCCGCGGGTGACCGAGCACGAGTACCGGCTTGCGGAACTGCGAGACCTGTTCGGCCCCTTGGTTCTGTCTCCGGTACTGCCCGACCGCTCCGCAGTCCAGCAGGCACAGGGCGCCGCGGTCCCCATTCACCAGTGGCCCACCGCCGGCGCCCGCGAAATCGCGCAGAGCTTCGACGCGCTGCTGGACAAGCTGCTCACCGCAGGACGTCCGCGCGTTCGCCGCTGACGCCGACCCTCCGGTTCAACGGGCCATCGCACGAAGGCCGTCCACGGGCGCGAGCGCATCTTCCACCAGGTCCAGGAAGGCCGAGACCTGCCGCAGCATGTCGTCCGCCTCACGAGCCGTCACCAGCCTGGTGAGACCCGCTTCCGCGGCTTGCCGTTTGGCGGATCCGGCTGCGAAGAACGCGGCCCACTCGGCGAACTCGGGGGCGACCTTGGCCATCAGCTCCCAGGCGCTGCCCCGGCGACCTCGCACCGGCCGAGCCTTCGCGGCCAGCACGGCGGCCGCTCCGCGGAGCGCAGCGAGGTGTGCTGCGGCGTAACGATCGGTGGGAGCGGTGGAGCGGATGGCCCGTCCGAGCCCCCGGGAGGCATCGATCAGCAGATCCCGCGCCGCCTGCGGCACCGGGGGCGCCGGCGGGCGACCGGAGGGCCGATGTGCTGACTGGGCTTCGCGGCGCTGCCTGGCCGGCCTGGCCGATTGGGACGGCACTGCGCGAGGCGGTACAGCGCGAGGCGGTACTGCCGCTGACGGCACCATGCCGTCGGCCGACCGCATCGGGCGGGGCGCATCGAACAGGACCGGGGTGCGGTCGAGTCCGAGCGGCACGTCATCGTGCCGGGCATCGAGCCGGGAATTCTGCCGGGAATGGTGCACTGCGCTGGTCACTGTCACGACGTCGCCTCCGGGTGTTCGAACCTGTGTTCGAATCGTACGCCTGTTCGACTGGAGTGACCAGCGTTCTGGTCGGTCAATTGCACACCGGCGCATCACCATGGATGTGCCCGCAGCGGTCACCGCTCATGGTGTGATGGTCGCCATGGCGCTCCTACCCGGTCGGCAGGTCCGGGACTCCGTGGCACTGCTGCACCTGGACCAGGAGGAATTCCGGCGGCGCATCGCCGAACTCGTCGAGATCTACCTGCTCGCGATGCATTACCCGCCGGATGTCGCGGGCGCCCGTTCGGCACTGTGGGAGGACCACAGCCGGCGGACCGGATTCGACTGCGTCATCGCTGCCGATCAGAACGACCGCATCCACGGTCTCGCCTACGGGTACCACGGCGCTCCCGGCCAGTGGTGGTTCTCCGAGGTGCGGCGCGGCGCCAGGTCCGGGGCGCAGGACGAACTGGCCGACTTCTTCGAGCTGACCGAGTTGCACGTGCATCCCGACCGGCAGGGCCGCGGGCTCGGGGAGGCACTGCTGCGCGCCCTGGCGACCGGCCGGACGGAGCGGTTCATGCTGCTGTCCACGCCCGAGGGCGAGAACCGGGCGTGGCGGCTCTACCGTCGCCTTGGATTCCGGGATGTGTTGCGCGACTTCCGTTTCACCGGTGATCCCCGGCCCTTCGGGGTGCTGGCCAGGGAGCTGCCGTTGGCGGGAACCGGCGCCGAGGGGACCGCGCCGACGGCGCGCTGAACCTGATCGTCAGCGCGCCCGGCGCGTCCCCCCGCGAGAACTACAGGGTGGCCAACCGCCTGGCCAACGGATCCAGGCCCATCCCGCCCATGTTCAGCGCGGCGGAGTGAAAGGCCTTGAAGTCGAAGGAGTCTCCATGCCGGCGGCGGGCATCGTCACGGCCGGTCATCCAGACCCGCTCACCGATCTTGTAGGACGGCGCCTGGCCCGGCCAACCCAGGTAACGGTCGATCTCGTCACGGCAGTGTGCCGGGTCGGTGATGGTCCGGGTCAGCAGGAACTCCAACCCCAGGGCGCTCGTCCACCGCTCACCCTCGTGAAAGCCTGTGCCCGCGGGGATCTCGAGCTCCAGGTGCATGCCGATGTCGACGATGACCCGTGCGGCACGGAACATCTGTGATTCGAGCAGGCCCAGCAGTTGGCCGTCATTGGCGAGGTATCCCAGTTCGCGCACCAGCCGTTCGGCATACAGAGCCCAGCCCTCGGCGTGCGCGGAGGTGCCGGCGAGCAACCGCTGATAGTCGTTGAGCGAGTCCTTGCGGTACACGGCGGTGGCGATCTGCAGGTGATGGCCGGGCACGCCCTCGTGATAGACGACGCTGTTCTCGCGCCAGGTGGAGAACACCTCGCGACCGGGTTCGACGGCCCACCACATCCGTCCCGGCCGGCTGAAATCGTCGCTGGGGCCGGTGTAGTAGGCGCCGACACCGCCGCCGGGCGGTGCGATGAGGCACTCGAGAGTCCTGATCTGTTCAGGGATCTCGAAATGCTCGACCGACAGGTCGGCGACCGCTCGGTCGGAGATCTCCTGCATCCAGGCCTGCAGAGCCGGGAGCCCGGTGAGCTGGTAGGCGGGGTCGGCATCGAGCGCCTCCGCGGCCGCCTTCGGGCCGGCACCGGGAGCGATGCGATCGGCCACCTCGTGCATCTCGGCCTCGATGGCCAGGAACTCCCGCCAGCCCCAGGCGTAGGTCTCCTCGAGGTCGACGGCGGCGCCGAGGAAGTTCCGGGACGCGAGCGCGTACCGCTCGCGACCGACGGCATCCTTCTCCGGGGCAAGTGGACGCAGTTCGCTGCGCAGGAAGGCGGCCAGATCGGCGTAACCGCCTTCCGCCGCCGCCGCACCGGCCCGCAGGTCCGCCAGCAGCGCGGGGCTCCGCCCCTCCCCCACGGACTCGGCCAGCGTGGAGAAGAAACCTGTGGCCGAGACCCCGGCGTAGGTGTCGCACTGCTGCGCGCACTTGTCGACCTGTCGGACGGCTGCAACCTTGCCCTCACCGGCCGCGTGCAGAAGGCTCTGCCGGTATCCGTGTAGGGCTGTCGGCACGGCAGCCATCCGGGCTGCGATCGCTGCCGCGTCATCGTCGGTCGCGGTGGGCATCAGGTCGAACACCATCCGCACCATCTGGACGGCGCAGTCGATCACGTTGAGATTGCCGTGCGCCCATCCGGAGTCGTACAGATCTCGCTGCACCTCCAGCCGCTCGGTGAGCACCTCCCGGGCCAGGTCGTCTGCCGGTCCGGTCGACGGTGCCGCGGTCAGTGCCGCCAGCGTGCGCCGGTCGAGCCCGTCGACCTCCGCGAGGCCTTCGGGTGACAGGTCGTCGAGCCGGCGATCGGCCCCCGGCAGCCCGAGGTAGGTGGACATCATCGGACTCAGGGCCGCGTAGTCGGCGACGTAGGCGTTGGATATCTCGTTGATCTCTGACATCGCAGAAACGCTACCGGTCCAGGGCACTCGCGCCAGCTATTTCTGCTGTCACTTCTCCTGTCGACCGTCCTTGCGCGCCTGGTTCTGGTCGGCGAGCGCCCGATGCATCTGCTGCGGACCGTCGTCAGCGGCGGATCGGCCGGGCGCTTCCTCGACCAATCCGTCATCGGATTCGGCGTCGCGGTAGGCGACCCGAACGGTGAGGTGCGCCGACACCGGGGCGGTGACGAACTGCAGCACGATGATGAGCAGCAACATCCCGATCACGGCGGGCGAGGCCAGCTTCAACCCCACGCCCAGCATCAGCAACATGATGCCGAGCACCTGCGGCTTGGTCGCGGCGTGGATCCGGCTCATCGTGTCCGGAAAGCGCAGCACCGCGATCCCGGCGAGCAACGACATCAACGCCCCGAGGACCAGCGCCACCGAGGCGATCACGTCCACCGTGCTCATGTCCGGTCCCGGGGCAGCAGTTTGGCCAAGCCCGCAGAGCCGAGGAAGCCGAGCAGCGAGACGACCACTGCGATCACCAGCGTGATCCCGCTGCCGTTGACCGCGGCCAGCAGCACGATCACACCGACGACGATGGCCAGCAGCACGTCGAGCGCAACGGCACGGTCGATCTGGGTCGGGCCGCGGACCAGTCGGATCGCGGCGAACAGCGCGCCGAGCCCGAACAGGGTCCCGCAGATCATTGCGGTCAGCATCATCGCCCGACCCCGTCCGCGGTGGTGTCGTCGCCCAGCGCCAGCCGGATCCGCCGCTCCTGCGCCAGCACCTGCTGCGCGAAGGCATCCATCGGCTTGCGGTCCGCGTCGAGCACATGGATGGTCAGGGTGCGATCGTCCGAATCGGCGTCGACGATCAGGCTGCCGGGAACCAGCGAGACGGCCAGCCCGGTGAGCGCCTCCAGCAGGTCGGAGTCCGACTCCAGCCGGACCGTCGTCACCTCGCCGCGGGGCGGCCGCGGGCGCACCGCCAGCCAGCCCACCTGGATGCTGGCGACCACCACGTCCCACAGGAAGGTGAGCAGCAGCACGGTCATCCGGACGGGGTGCACGCCGAACCGGAAGTCCATGGTGGGCAACGGGAACAGCAGCAGGATCAATGCGCTGACGGCGATCCCGATACCGATGACGACGATCGACACCGACCCCCACAGCGCCATCCAGATCAGCACCATCACGGCCATCGTCAGCAGATACGGGCGCCACCCGCCACTGCCGGGGATGCGCGCGCCGCGGACCCGCACCGCACGTTCGCGCAACGCCCGCGCGCCGGTCACGGCCCCTCCCCCGGTGGTGTGCTGGCAGGGTTTCCGGACGCCCCGGGCGGCGGCGGCTCGCCCGCACCGAGGACGGCGTCGACGTAGACACTGCGGTCGATGATGTTCGCTGCAGCCTTGTCGGCGAAGGCGTAGATGGGTCCGGCGGCAACGGTGAGCAGCACGCTGATCGCGACGATGGCGGTGGTCGCGCCGACCATCCCGATCGGCAGCCGCGCCGCCTTCTCACCGGCCTCCCGGCGCCTGGCCTCGCGCAGCGCCTGCCGCTGGGCCTGCCGGCGGGCGGGCAGCGAGCGACCGGACTCGGTCTCCAGGGCGCCGCTGTCCCCGTCCAGCCCGGTGACCTCGGGTACCGGTCGCCAGAACGCCCGTCCCCACACCCGCACCATGGCATACAGGGTGAGCAGGCTGGTCAGCGTGCCGCCGACCACCAGGATCAGCGCCAACACCCGACCGTCGGCGACGCCCGCCTCGAAAAGCCCGACCTTGCCGAGGAATCCGGAGAACGGGGGCACGCCGGCCAGATTCATCGCGGGGATGAAGAACAGGATCGCCAGTGCAGGTGCGGCGGCCGCGAGACCGCCCAGCCGGGCCAGGATCGTGGTGCCGGCCACCCGTTCGATCAGTCCGACGCCGAGGAAGAGCGCGGTCTGGACAAGGATGTGGTGGGCCACGTAGTAGATGGCCGCCGCCATGCCGGCCTGCGACCCGAGGGCGATCCCGAACAGCATGTACCCGATGTGCGAGACCAGCGTGAAGGACAGCATTCGTTTGATCCCGGACGATGCGACCGCGCCCAGGATGCCGACGATCATGGTCAGCAACGCCGCGATCATCAGCAGGGTGCCGAACGAACCCGGCGGGAACAGCAGCGTCTGCACCCTGATGATGGCGTAGATGCCGACCTTGGTCAGCAGCCCGGCGAAGACGGCCGTCACCGGGGCGGGCGCGCTCGGATAGGAATCCGGCAGCCACGCCGACATCGGGAACACCGCAGCCTTGACGCCGAACGCCACCAGTAGCAGTGCCTGTAACGCGGCGACGATGCCCGTCGGGACGTCGGCCAGCTTCACCGACAGGTCGGCCAGGTTGACCGTCCCGGTGGCGGCGTACAGCATCGCGATCGCCGACAGGAACACCAGCGAGCTGAGCAGTGAGACCACGATGTACGGTGCGCCCGCCCGCAGGCGTTCCCTGGTGCCACCGGTGGTGAGCAGCACATAGCTTGCGGTCAGAAGGATCTCGAAGCTGACGAACAGGTTGAACAGATCACCGGCGATGAAGGCGTTGGAGACGCCGGTGACCAGGATCAGGTACGTCGGGTGGAAGATCGACACCGGCGTCTCGGGCGTCTCGGACTCGTCGGCCATGCCCTGCGAGATCGCATAGACCAGCACCGCCAGGGAAACGATCGTCGACACGACGAGCATGAACGACGCGAGTTGGTCGGCCACCAGCGAGATCCCGAACGGCGCGGTCCAGCCCCCGACGTGCATCACCAGCGGGCCGCCGGCCGAGACCGTCAGCAACATCGTCATTTCGACGGCCAACTGCACGGACAGCGTTGCGACGGAGAGCAGGCGCTGGACCCTCGGCCGTCGACTGGCCACCAGCGTCAGGCCGGCGCCGGTCAACGGGATGATGATGGTCAGCGGCAGCAGCCAGGTCATTCGTCACCACCGCCCTGGCCGTTCTCGGCCAACTCGGAATCCTCGACGTCATCGGTCATCTCGGGTTCCCGGGTCAGCTGGTAGTTCCGGTACGCCATGGCCAGCAGGAAGGTGACCACGGCCAGGCTGATCACGATCGAGGTCAGGATCAGCGCCTGCGGTATCGGGTCGGCCACCGGTTCACCGTTCGACGGTTCCCCGACGATCGGCGCGACGCCGTCCACGCTGGTCGACAGCAACAGCAGGTTGATCCCGTTGCCGGCCAGCAGAAATCCCAGCAGGACCCGGATCAGGTTCCTGGACAGCATGAGATAGACGCCGGCCGCGAACAGGCCGCCGATGGTCAGCGCGAACACCAGGTTCGTCGTCATCGGACCCGCCCCGCTGATCGTCGCGCCCGGCGCTGCTTGCGGATCTCCGATCGGTCGGCATCCCGCCGCTCCAGCATCAGCTGACGGTCGAGTTCCGCGCCGAGGGAGCGCAGGACGTCCAGCACCAGCCCGATGACGATCAGGTAGACCCCGATGTCGAAGATGGTGGAGGTGACGAACTTGAGGTCCCCGAGGACAGGCACGGTGGCCTTGAGGATGGTGGATTGGAGCGCGTCGCCGCCGGCGATCAGGCCGTAGGCAGCGGTCGCGGAGGCGATCAGCAGCCCGACGCCCATCAGCTTGCCGGCGTCGACCGGTGCCGCCTCGCCGAGCTCGAACGCGCCGCCGGCGATGTAGCGCAACGCCAGCGCGAGGCCGGCGATCAACCCCGCGGCGAAACCACCGCCGGGCGCGTCATGCCCGACGAACAACACGTACACCGAGAACAGGACGATGACGTGGAAGATCATCCGCGTCACCACCTCCAGCAGCAGTGAGCGGCGCGGCGCCCAGTTCGTCGCGAGCCACGGTGAGGGCTGGCGGGGTTTCTCCTGGTCGGCCACCGCCGTCGGCCGGCGCGGCGCGGACCCGGTGCGACGCACCAGGAAGATCAGTGACGCGACCCCGGTGGCCGCCGCGATCAGCACGGTGAGCTCGCCGTAGGTGTCCCATGCCCGGACGTCGACCAGGATGATGTTGACGATGTTCGTGCCGCCGCCGAACTCGACCGCGGGACCGGCCAGATCCTGCGAAACCGGTGTCGCCGTACGGGTTCCCGGGATGATCAGGGCCAGTGCCGTCATCAGCGCGCCCGCCCCGACGGCGATGGCGAACCGGAAGCCGTTGCCCTTGCGGGAGGAGTACAGCGCCGTGTCGGGAAGCCGGGTGAGCACCAGCAGCGCGGCGATCAGGGTGACGGTTTCCACCAGGATCTGGGTCAACGCGAGATCCGGTGCCCCGCGCAGGACGAAGACCACCGCCATGCTGTAGCCGACGCCGCCGACGAGCAGGATCGCGGTCAGGCCGCGCTTGACTCTGGTGGTGGTCACCGCGAGCCCCAGGATCACCAGCCCCAGCACGAGTTCGGCGGGTTCCCCGACCAGTTCGACATCACCGGGCCCGGTCGCCGCTCTGATCAGCATCGTCCCGGGGAAGGCAATGAGCACCACCAGGATCGCGCCCAGCGAGACCGGGAGCGATCCGCGCTGGGTGGCCGCGGTGACGCCGACGGCCAGGTGATCGACGCCGCGTACCGTCGCCCGGTAGCCGGCCCCGGCTTCCCTGCCGGGTCTGGCGATCTCGGTCCGGCGTTCGCGGGACCGCTGGCCGAGGAAGATCGCGGCGCCGAGCAACCAACCCGCCGCGGACAGGGCCAACGGCAACTCGAAGCCGTGCCACAACGCCATCGCGCCCTCGTGGGTGGGTCCGGCGGTCTGCGCGTAGGACTGCAGCAGCGGCTCCAGTAGCTGCGGCACGATGCCCAGCACGAGTCCGAGCGCGACGAGCAGGACCGTGGGTCCGGTCATCCACGACGACGTCGGCGTCGGTTGTGCCGGTTCGACGCCGGTCTTGTCACCGAAGGCTCCCCACAGGAACCGGGCGCTGTAGGCAACCGTCAGCGCGGACCCGATCGCCATCACCGCGGTTCCGATCGCGCCGGCCGGGCCGCCGTCCAGCAAACCCGCGTACCCCGCCTCCTTACTGGCGAATCCGAGCATGGGTGGGATGCCGGCCATCGAGATCGCGGCGAGCGTCGCCATCGCGGCCAATCCGGGCATGCTCCGACGCAGGCCGGACAGCTTGGTGAGATCCCTGGTGCCGGCGGAGGTGTCGATGACGCCGACGACGAAGAACAGCGGCGCCTTGAAGGTGGCGTGAGCAATCAGCATCGCCAGACCGCCGAGCAGGGCGTCCGGGTTGCCGCAGCCGATCAGCAGCGTCATCAGGCCGAGCTGGGACACCGTGCCGTAGGCCAGCAGCAGCTTGAGGTCCCGCTGCCGCAGCGCGAGCACCGCCCCGAACAGCATGGTGCCGCCGCCGAGTGTCATCAGCAGGGGTTGCCACAGCGGCAACACGGCGAACGCCGGCGCCAGCCGCGCGAACAGGTAGATGCCGGCCTTGACCATGGTCGCGGCATGCAGGTAGGCGCTCGCCGGTGTCGGCGCGGCCATCGCCCCGGGCAGCCAGAATTGGAACGGGATGATGGCCGACTTGGTGATCCCGCCGACGATCAGCAGCACGATCGAGGTGGTGATCAGCGGGCCGGAAGGCGGGTTCGCCAGAATGTCGGAGATGGTGAAGGTCCCCGCCGTGACACCGAGCATGACGGCGCCGATGAGCATCACCAGCCCGCCTGCGGTGGTCACCATCAGGGCTTGTGACGCGGCGGCGCGGGACGACCGTTTGCCGGTCCGGTGCGCGATCAGCAGGTACGACAGGATGCCGGTGAGCTCCCAGAAGATCACCAGCAGGATCAGGTTGTCCGCCCAGACCAGACCGAGCATGGCGCCGGCGAACGCGATCAGCGACCCGCTGTACCGGCCGAGACCGTCGTCTCCGTCAGGGAAGTAGCGCGCCGAGTACAACAGCACCAGGGTGCCGATGCCCGCGACGACGAGCGTCATCACCATCGACAGCGCATCCAGCCGCAGGTCGATCGACAACGACAGCGCGGGCACCCACTGCAGGCTGGTACCGCGGTCGCCGCCGTCGAGCACGGCGGGGATCTGAACCGCCGCCCACGCGGTGGTGGCCGCCGGCAGCAGGCGCCAGCAGCAGGAGCCCGGTCCGGCCCGTCCTGGCGCACACTGTCGGCGACACCAGTGCGATCAGCAGATAGGCAGCCAAGAACCAGGGAGCCAGCCAGAACAGTCCTGATGCGGTCGTCACGCGGGTACCCGGTGCCGACGAGCCGCCCGGTGATCTGGACCGGGGCGGCCGGGCGGAACGGGCAGGCGCACGAATCTCCAGGGTCAGGGGGCGGAGGAATCACTTTACCGAGCCGGCCGGCCGGGAAAGCTCAGAGCAGAGCGCGGGTCGAGGACGCGTCGGCCTCCAGTTCGGCGAACACGCTGCGGATCGCGTCCAAGGAGTCGTTGACCCGAGCCGCCTCGCTGACGCCGTCGGTGTCCACACCGACAAGGTCAGCGGTGGTGGACAACTCGAGGAGCTTGGCGTACACCTCGCCGACCTCCTCCACCGCCTCCGACAGTTTGCTGAGTAGTTCGTCGCGGCGCTGCGTCATCCGCTGCACCGACGCCCGGACCTCCCCGGAGCGCGGCAGTTGACGTGCCACACCTTGGGCTCGTCCGACAGCGTCGTCGACGGCGTCGACGGCACGGGCCACCCGGTTCGCCACCGACTCGGCGTTGCGGGCGGCCTCCACGGCCTCGGTTGCGCTCATCGCCACGGCGGGTTCCAGCTGTCCGCGCTGGAGTTGCTCGAGGTCGACCCGGTACCCACTCAGAGTCTCGACCAGCCCCTGCTGGATCGTGCCGGGCCGGAGCGGCGGGGCGGGCAGTTGGTCCGGCGCCGCGGGATCGGAACGCACGGCGCCGCCGACGACGGCCGCGACACCGAGCATCCCGGCCCCCACCAGTCCGACCGCACCGACCGGCAGACCGATCGCCCATGCCGATCCGGCGCCGACCCCGGCAGCAACCAGACTCCACGGGTCCTTCAGCGCGCGGCCGGCCCGAGCGAGGAAATCACCGGCCATGGAGGGTCCGATCGGTTCGGGCCGCCGCTTGTTTCGCTGGGCGGGTGGCGGGTGGCGGGTGCGGTTGGGGTGGGCGGGTTGTCGGGTCAGAAGTTGGACAGTACGTCCGCGAACACCTTGTCGATCGTTGCCGGGTTGCGGGCGTCGTAGGCGGCCGCCCGGGACGCTTCGGAGATCTTCGTCAGCGTGTCCAGGTCGGCATCCGGACCGTAGGCGATGGTGAACACCCGAACGCCGTTCTCGGCGGCACTGCCCTGCAGCTGGCTCAGCAGGCCGTCCAGATCGTTGTCGGTGTACTCGTTGCGGCCGTCGGTCAGGACGACCACGGCGTTGATCGACTTCGGGTCCTGGGATGCGTTCATGTCGTCCGTGGCGATCTTCGTGGCCGCGTACAGCGGAGTGCCGTTCAGCGGCGTCAGGCCGGCGATCGCCTCGGTGATCGGCGTGCGGGTCTTGCTGAGCGGTCCGACGTCGACCAGCTCCGCGGTGATGGTGTCCGGAGTCGGCAGGTCGGTGGTGAAGACCCAGAACCCGACCTGGTCAGTGTCGACGAGTTGCCCCAACGCCGTGGTTGCCGCGGCCTTGGCGAGGTCGAGTTTGGACTTCCCACCGGAGCCGGAGTCGGCGCTCATCGATCCGGACACGTCCATCAGGATCAGCACCCGCGCGCTCTTGCGGACGTCGGCCCACAACGCCCGGACGTCGCGCAGCACCGCCGGCCCGGGAGGGTTCAGAGCGATCTTCACGCCGTCCGCGAGGACGTACGGGCTGGAGGTGATCGGCTCGCCCGGCTTGCCGTCGGCAGTCCGGAAGAAGCTGTCGGTGAAGATCTTCTGCTGCTCCGGCAGCAGCAGGTACTGCTGGAAATCGGCTGCGCCTGCCTTCTTCTCGGGCGTCGACCACGGCGCGTCCAGAATGACGAAGGGGCTGTCGCTGTAGAGCGTGCCCTCCTTCGGATACACCGCGACGAGCGGCACCTTGGGCGGCGCGTGCTGGCCGAGGGTCTTCGGGTCGCCGCTGGGATTGCCGGCGTTGTAGTCCAGGACGCTCTTCTCCTCCACCGCCGCGGCCGACAGGTACCCCAGCGCGGCACCGGCATCATCGGCCCGTTGCAGGTTGGACAGGTACGTCAGGGTGGTGTCGCCGTAGTGCACGACGGAGCTCTCGACGTCCTTGAGGTACTTCTGCACCGCCGGTTTCTGCAGCGCCGCCTCGGTCAGATCCGAACTGGTGCCGGTGGCGGCGACCAGTGTGCCGATGGTCGCGGCCAGGCCGGACGTCGACACGGTGGGGTTGGTCTTGCCGAGGGTGAACTTGCCCCACTCCGGGTGGCCCTTGGACGCCCAGCCCTTCGGGTCGGTCGCCAGGGCCAGCACGTCGGACCACCCGATCTGCGCCGCCGGCCAGCCCAGAGCCTTGGCCATCGGCTCCGGCATGGCCAGCACCAGTGGTGTCGACGTGATGCTCTCCGAGGTGGCCGGGACGATGTTCGGCCGGTCCTTGGCCGTCAGGTCGCTCTTGAGCAGGCTCACCCAGGTCGACGCGGCTGGCGTCCAGACGTCCGGCGCCGGGCCGTTGAGGGTCTCGTCCCAGCCGGCGGCGAGGTTCGCCTCCGCCGTGCCGGAGGCGACCGAACTGACGGCGATGTCGAAGCACTTGCCGTCCACCGTGCGTCCTGAATCCCGGTAGGAGTTGGCGATCTGCTTGAGCAGCGCGGCCTTCTCACTCGAGGCGGCCACCGTGACGGTCGTGCAGCCGTCACGGGGCGGCTGCTGCTCGGTGGCCTGGCCGCTGCTGGTCGTCCGGCGCGCTGTCCCTGGTGGTGAAGTACCGGATGCCCACGATCAGCAGCACCCCGGCGATGACGGCGGCGATGATCGGAGCCTTGCTGCGTCTGCCGTTTGTAGCGGCACCGGATGGTGACGTCACCGATGAGCCCCCTTGTCGCTGCCGGTGCGGCCGCGGTGCGGCTGCGTCCGGTGCGGCTCATTCTGCCCGGTTTCACCCGCTTCGCAGTGCCTGATGCTATTTGCCGCGACCCTCGTTCTTGTTGACCCTGCGCTGGGCCAGCGAAGAAACGATCTTGTCGATCCATCCCATGATGGTTTTCATCTGTCCTCGAGCCTCTCGCGCCACGGCTGTCCGGGCGGCCCTTGCGCCGCCCCGGTGTTGCGGTCAGCCTGCCACGCATCCGGCGGCGTCGGGGGAATGTTGCGCGACAACAGGTTTGCGTGCCGGCCCGGCGACCCTCGATGGTGCAACCACCCGGTCAGGCGACGCCGACGGGCCGGAATTGGATGCTGACCCGGGGACCGACCGGCCGGGCCGTCTTCGGGATGGCGTGCTCCCAGGTGCGCTGGCAGCTACCGCCCATCACGATCAGGTCGCCGTGCCCGAGCGGGAACTTGAGTCCGGCCGCGCCGACTGCCGCCGCGTCGTTGCCGCCATGGCGGCCCGGTTTCGGACGCAGCGTGAGAGCCCTGGCCGACCCCACCGACAGGATCGCCACCATGGTGTCGGAGTGCGAACCGCGCCCGATGGTGTCGCCGTGCCAGGCGACACTGTCGGCGCCGTCCCGGTACAGGCAGAGGCCCGCGGTGACCAGCGGCTCGCCGAGTTCGGGTTCATAGTGCTGATTGAGAGCGGCCCGGGCCTGGTTCAGGATCGGATGCGGAAACGGGGTCGCGCCGCTGTACCAGCACAGCAGCCGCGGCACGTCGACCTCGCGGTCGTACATCTGCCTGCGCTCGGCACGCCACGGGACGTCGGCCAGCAGGCTTTCCAGGACCTGATCGGAACCGAGCAGCCAGCCGGGAAGGTGGTCCACCCACGCGCCGTCGGTCAGCTCCGTGCGACGGATTCGCCCGGTCAGCGACGTCAGCTCTGGTTCGTCGGCGGTGTCGAACATCGACGGCTGGTGAAGGACGCTCACGCTGCGAGCATATCGCGCAGTCGAACGTATGTCCGAGACATTTCGCGGCATAGGCTCCCGTGCCATGACCGACACCACGCGCCCCGGCACCCAAGCCCACGATCTGTTGCAGCAACGGGCGGAAACGCTTGCGGTGACGGCCGGTCGACCACCCGCGCAGCCCGGGCGGCCGATGAACGAGCCGCTCGTCCTGGCGTCGAACTTCCGCGCGGGAACTGCCGATGCGCCGGTCGTGGAGTATTCGCGGGACGGCGGCACGCCATCGTGGGAGGCACTGGAAACGGCTGTTGCGGCGCTGGAGGGCGTCGCTCCGGATGCCGGTGGCGCGGTGGCGTTCGGATCAGGAATGGCCGCAGCGTCGGCGATCCTGGACCTGGTCCCCACCGGCGCGCATGTGGTGGTGCCGACCGACTCCTACGCCGGGGTGCGGTCGTTGCTGCGCGAAGGGTCGGCGATCGGCCGCTGGAAGGTCACCGTCGTCGACATCACCGACACCGCCGCGACGAAGGAAGCGGCCTGGGCGGCGGACATGCTGTGGCTCGAATCTCCGACGAACCCGCTGATCGATGTCGCGGACCTGCCGGAGCTGTGTCGCTTCGGTGCCGGTACCGGCGCGATTGTCGTGGTGGACAACACCTTCGCGACGCCGCTGGGTCAGCGCCCGTTGTCACTCGGCGCGGACATCGTGCTGCACAGCGCCACGAAGTTCATCGGCGGGCATTCGGATCTGCTGCTCGGGCTGGCCGTGTCCGGTAGCCCGGAACTGCTGGGTCGGATCGCGCAGCGGCGGCGGCTGTCCGGCGGATTGCCGGGCGCCTTGGAGTCGTACCTGGCGCTGCGCGGTCTGCGGACGTTGGCGGTGCGGTTGGCCCGCGGTCAGGACTCGGCCGGCGTCCTGGCGTCCCGGCTCTCGGCCCACCCAGCGGTGTCCCGGGTGCGCTACCCCGGCCTGCCCACCGATCCGTGGCACCAGCGCGCGGCGGCGCAGATGAACGGGTTCGGCGCGATGCTCTCGTTCGAGGTACCCGGCGGCGCCGAGGCTGCCGAGGCGGTGGCGCAGGGGGTTCGGATCATCACCCACGCCACCAGCCTGGGCGGCGTCGAATCGACGATGGAGCGCAGGGCCAAGTACTCGAACTCCGAACATGTCCCCGCGGGGCTGCTCAGGCTCAGCGTGGGGATAGAGCACGTAGAAGATCTGTGGACCGATCTGGATGCGGCGCTGCGCTCCGTTCAGGCGCCCGGGGCGGCCGGGGCGGCCGAGGGCTGACAGTTGCCGGCTTGGGGCGCGCCCTCCACGGAGATGGGCGTACCACAGCGCGCGCCGCACCTGCCCCGCCGGTGTGCAGACGTCCGGCGACCATTCGACAATGGGCCCCCAGTCACGGGGACTGAGCGCGGGTTTCAGGCCCTCGGGTTCAAGCGCCGGAAGCCGCCTCAACTCGGCGGTCATGCCGCACTCGCGACCTCAGTCCGGTGCGGACTCTGCGGCCAACGGCAGGGCGGGCAGCCCGTCGATGCTGGTGCTGTTGTGCTTGACCCGGTACTGCGCGAAGTAGGTGTCGTCGCGGCGCGCCTGAGACTTGTCCAGGACATCGCGATCGGACCGAAAGTCCATCAGCGGGACCGAGTATCCGCAGCTGTCGGAAATCCTGTCGAGATCGATGACGACGATGCAGCGCTGACCGAGCTCGCGTTCCTTGCCGAAAGCGGTTCTGTGCTGGGCGAAGTCGGGATGCTCGGGCAGCAGCAGCCGACCCGTCCCGTGTAACCGGACAATCTTCGGCGGCCCCTCGAAGGCACAGAACATCACCACGATCCGCCCGTTCTCGCGCAGATGGGCAATCGTTTCCGCACCCGAGCCGGTGTAGTCCAGGTACCCGACGGTTCGTGGACCAAGGATCGCGAAGGTCCCGGCCATTCCCTTGGGGGAGACGTTGATGCTCCCGTTTCCACCGCAGGGCGCGGTCCCGACGAAGAACACATGCTGCCGGCCGATCCACTCCGCCAGCTTGTCGTCGATCCGGTCGTACACCGCTGCCATGAGTCGATGGTGACACCAACTGCCGTCAGCGGACGAACCTGAGCGCGCGGGTTCACTTTTCGACGTCAACATTTCAACTGCGACGACGCGCCGGAGGCGATGTCGTCGACCGCTTTCACCATGCATCTTCTTGGTCGAATCTGCGTGGTCGGACTGGTCGCAGACTAGTCTGAACTGATGAGAACGATCGGCGCTTACGAGGCCAAGACGCACCTACCTAGTCTGCTGGACCAGGTGGAACACGGCGAGACGATCACCATCACCAAACACGGTCGGGAAGTTGCCCGGCTCGTCCCCGTCACCCCACCGTCCGAAAAGCCCGACAGCGTCATCGACGCGTTGCGCTCCGCGCGGTCGGGCGTGCGTATCGGCCGGCTCTCAGTGAGGAAAATGATCGACGACGGAAGACGCTGATGCCGGTCGTGATCGACACCTCCGTTGCCATGGCTTGGTGTTTCGAAGATGAGGCCACCGAGGCAACCGACCTTGTGCTGGAGCGCCTTCGCGACGACGAGGCCGTGGTACCCCTCATCTGGCAGCTCGAGGTCACCAACGTTCTCCTGGTCGCAGAGCGACGGGACCGAATCAGTGAAGCGCAGTCGATGCGATTCATCGCGCTGCTCTTGCAGCTGCCGATTCGGATCGACACGACGCCGACCGACGCGAACGCGGTACTCGCGGCAGGACGACGTCATCACCTCAGTGCCTACGACGCCTCGTACCTGTTGCTCGCCGAACGACTTGCGGCCCCTCTGGCGACGCTCGACCGTCGACTCAGCGCCGCGGCGGCGTCGGCGGGCGTGGAACTGGCGATCGCCGATTGAGCGCGGAGACCCCTGCGGTCGGCGCCAGCAATCGACCAGCGCGTTCGCGCGTCTCCGCGGAGATGCCTCGAGTGAGGCGTTTCCGCGGAGACGTTTCCCCGGACGTGCGGGACCACGGAATTTCCGCTGAAACGTTTCGGACGACCGACGTTTCCGCGGAGACGTGCTGCACGGCGGACACTCCGTGCCGGTGCGCGAAAGCGGAGCAGGAACGGGCCTGCCCGGAACATGGCGCCGGGCCCGGCCACGTCGCGGATACGTGGCCGGGCCCGGAGTCTCGGGGATGCAAGGACGGCTGTTTCCCCGTCCCGTGTTGCTGTCAGCTGCAGCCGGAGGTGGAGCCGCAGCCCTCGCAGACGTAGCAGGCTCCGGACGGCCGCATCTTGGTTCCGCAGGTGAAGCACAGCGGCGCGTCAGCGGACTTGCCGATCACCATCTCCAGCAGCTCGGTCGACGAACCTGCCTTACCCGCATTGCGCTGACCGGCCTGTCCGGTCGCGGCACCGGCGGTGATGCCGGTGGCTGCACTGTCGACCGGAGCCGCGTCGGATGCCGCCGAGGCTGACGGCGAGCCGCCCTCCACGGCCGGACGGATGATCGGCGTGACGTCGATCGTGGTCCGCAGATCCTCGACGGCGTGCTCGTCATCGGTGCTCGTCGCTGCGCCGTAGCTGGACGACACCTGGGCCACCCGCTCCTCGGCGGAGAAGATGCCCAACTCCGCCCTGGCGTCGACCGGCAGGTAGTCCAGTGCGATCCGGCGGAACAGGTAGTCCATCACCGAGGTGGCGATCCGGACGTCCGGATCATCGGTCATCCCGGCCGGCTCGAACCGCAGGTTGGTGAACTTGGCGACGTAGGACTCCAGCGGGATCCCGTACTGCAGTCCGACCGACACCGCGATGGAGAACGCGTCCATCACGCCGGCCAAGGTGGAACCCTGTTTGCCGAGCTTGATGAAGACCTCACCGAGCCCGTCATCCGGGTATGACCCCGTCGTCAGGTAGCCCTCGGCGCCGCCCACGGTGAACGACACCGTCTGCGAGGGGCGCTTCTTCGGCAGCCTGCGGCGAACCGGACCGGTCGCCACGGGCGCGGCCGCGACCGCCGCGGGAGCTGCGGACACGTCCGCAGACTTCTCGCCGTGGTTCTTGTTGGACGCTGACAGTGGCTGCCCGACCTTGCAGTTGTCGCGGTAGATGGCCAGCGCCTTGAGGCCCATCTTCCAACCCTGCTGGTAGATCTCGGCGACATCGTCGACGGAGGCGTTCTCCGGCATGTTGACCGTCTTGGAGATCGCACCGGAAATGAACGGCTGCACGGCCGCCATCATCCGGACGTGGCCCATCGGAGCGATGGACCGCTCCCCCATCGCGCAGTCGAACACGCTGTAGTGCTCGCGCTTGAGACCGGGCGCATCGACGACATGCCCGTGCTCGGCGATGAATTCGACGATCGCCTCGATCGACTCCTCCTGGTACCCCAGGGAGCGCAATGCCCGCGGCACCGTCTGGTTGACGATCTGCATCGAGCCGCCACCGACCAGCTTTTTGAACTTGACGAGCGCGAGATCCGGCTCGATACCGGTGGTGTCGCAATCCATCATCAGGCCGATGGTGCCGGTCGGTGCCAGCACGGAGGCCTGCGCGTTGCGGTATCCGTTCTTCTCGCCGGTGGCGATGGTCTCGGCCCAGGCCGTCGTGGCGAGCTTCAGTGTCGCGGCGTCGTTCCCGCCCACCGCACGGATGTAGTCGTTGGCGGCAGCGTGCTTACGGATGACGCGCTTGTGCGCGTCGGCGTTTCTGGCATACCCGTCGTACGGTCCGACGACCCCGGCGAGTTCGGCAGAACGCTTGTAGGCCACCGCATTCATCAGCGAGGTGATGGACGCGGCGAGCGCCCGGCCACCCTCCGAGTCGTAGGCGTGACCGGTCGCCATCAGCAGCGCGCCCAGGTTTGCGTAGCCGATTCCGAGCTGCCGGAAGGCCCTGGTGGTCTCCGCGATGGGCTGCGTCGGGAAGTCGGCGAAGCAGATGGAGATGTCCATCGCGGTGATGACGAACTCCACCGCCTTGGCGAACGTCGCACCGTCGAAGACACCGTCCGCGGAAAGGAACTTCATCAGGTTCAGCGAAGCCAGGTTGCACGAGGAGTTGTCCAGGTGCATGTACTCGCTGCACGGGTTCGAGGCGTTGATCCGGCCCGACTCCGGGCTGGTGTGCCAGTCGTTGATGGTGTCGTCGTACTGGATACCAGGGTCGGCACACTCCCACGCCGCCTGCGTGATCTTGCCGAAAAGCTCTCGTGCATCGACGGTTTCGATGACCTCACCGGTCTGTCGGGCACGCAGACCGAACGAGTCGCCAGCGTCGACGGCGCGCATGAACTCGTCAGATACGCGCACCGAGTTGTTCGCGTTCTGGTACTGGACGGAGATGATGTCCTCGCCACCGAGATCCATGTCGAAGCCGGCATCACGCAGCACCCGGATCTTGTGCTCCTCCTTCGCCTTGGTCTCGACGAACTCGGCGATGTCCGGGTGGTCGACATCGAGCACGACCATCTTTGCAGCGCGCCGGGTGGCGCCGCCGGACTTGATCGTGCCGGCGGAGGCGTCCGCGCCCCGCATGAACGACACCGGGCCCGACGCGGTGCCACCCGAGGACAGCAACTCCTTCGAGGACCTGATGCGGGACAGGTTCAGACCGGCACCCGAGCCACCCTTGAAGATCAGACCCTCTTCGCGGTACCAGTTCAGGATCGCATCCATCGTGTCGTCGACGGACAGGATGAAACAGGCCGAGACCTGTTGCGGCGACTGGGTTCCGACGTTGAACCAGACCGGCGAATTGAACGCGAACATCTGGTGCAGCAGCATCCAGGTCAGCTCGTGGGCGAAGACCTGCTCGTCCTCGTCGGTGGCGAAGTAACCGTGCTCGGCGCCGGCGGCGGTGTACGTCCGCACGACGCGGTCGATGATCTGCCGCAGGCTGGACTCACGGGCAGGGGTACCCACGGCGCCGCGGAAGTACTTGCTGGTGACGATGTTGGTTGCATTGACCGACCAGAATTCAGGGAATTCGACCCCGCGCTGCTCGAAGTTGACGGTGCCGTCCCGCCAGTTCGTCATGACGACATCGCGGCGCTGCCAGGTGACCTCGTCGTAGGGATGAACTCCCTCGGTGGTGAAGACGCGTTCGAGCCGCAGACCCCGCCCACCGGCGCCCTGCCCGGTCGGGGCCGCGCGGCGCCGTCCCTTGGGCGATGACGCCTGCCCTTCGGCCGATGACGATCCTGGTGCGCCGATGGTCTCAGTCATGTGGGTCCTTCCCCTGGTGGTACTCCCCCGGGCGACGGTGGGAGCAGTGTCGTTCTGAGTCGTTCTGCCGGATCAGGCCGGCCGAGCTGGACTGGGCGTTCGAGATGTGGACGAGCGGGCGGCTGTGCCCGACTGGCGGATGGTGCTCGGGCGGTCAGCCCACTCCCACCGGAGGCGAGAGCGGTGAGGACAGGGGCGGGTCCGGCGACCCGGAATCCGCCTCGGCAGAAGGGCCGGCGTCGGTGGATGGTGTGACATCACCGGAAGCTGCCGAACTTGTCTGATCCACGGCCCGCATCGCCCTGATCTCGGCGGCGAAATCTTCGGCCGAGGAAAACGAGCGATAGACCGACGCGAATCGCAGGTACGCCACCTCGTCCAGGTTCCGCAGCGGACCGAGGATGGCCAGACCGACGTCCTGGCTCTGCACCTCCGCCTGACCCGAACCGCGCACCGTCTCCTCGACGAGCTGGGCGAGTTGGGCGACGGCGTCTGCGTCGACGGGCCGTCCCTGGCAGGCCCGCATGACCCCGGCGATCACCTTGCTGCGGCTGAAGGGCTCGGTCACTCCGCTGCGCTTCACCACCGACAGCAAGGAACCCTCGAGCGTGGTGAACCGGCGCGAGCATTCGGGGCAGGACCGGCGGCGGCGGATCGCCTGACCGTCGTCGACCTCTCTGGAATCGATCACCCGCGAATCCGGGTGACGACAGAACGGGCACCTCATGTCGCCACCTCCTGTTCTTGACCGGCCGCCGCCCCGGCTGCCGCCGGGCGGCTCCGAGCCCGCCTGTTGATGCTTTGTTGACAACGCTGTGAACAACTACCTCGGCCGTCCGGATCCCGTCCGACCGGCCGATCACTGTGGATCGGAATGTGCACGACGGGTGGGTAACCGCTGCCTGCTGTGGACAACTGGCCATCGGTAGTGGCACAACCTGTTGATATCTTACATCCGTGTAACTACCAGATGTAGGGGTTGACGGTAGATTGCCGACCCCGCCGATGGCAAGCGCCGCGCGACGCGTTTTCCCGCGGTCGGCGATTGCTGGACGGCGAGCCGGGTCGAATCAGTTGCTGCGCGTAGTCGTCTCATCCCGCAGGTACCGGCTGTCCCCGCCTGCCATCGACGTGCAACGTCACCCGGCGCCCACAGCGGGTCGCCACCCGCGCCCAGGGGTCCGGCCGGATGTCACCCATCCGGGTAGAGCACCACTGAAGGGTCATTTGCACCACGTCCCTGCGTCGCGCCCATTGCGTCGCGCCTACTGCGTTGCACCTACTGCGTAGAGGCCGGTACACGCAGGACGACGCCAACCGGTAGGACATCACCGGAGATCCTGTTGAGTTCCTGGATCTCGTGGATCACCGCGCGGGGATCGCGGTCGGGAGCGGACGCGGATGCGATCGACCACAGCGTGTCCCCCGGGGCAACGGTGACGTCCACCAGGCGCGGCGAAGCCGATCCGGAAGTCAGGGCTGCGATCACGATGACTGCTGTGGCCAACACGGTCAGGGTCAGCGACAGGCGCGCCCACCTCTCCATTCGGTAACCGTCCTGGGCGCCACCTGGTGCGGGCGACTGCTCACCGGCCACGTCCGTCTCCGAGGCACCCGGCACCACCCTGGCCAGCGACCGCGCTCCCGCCGGCCCGCGCCGTCGAACGTCCCTGCGTCGCACATGCAGAGGACTCGAGCGCCGATCAGGTCGCCCCCCGGCGCGCCTGCGGCGGCCGCGGCGCCGACCTGTGTCAGTGTCGGTCTCGTCGGCCGGCGCCGGCGCCAACCACCCCGTCGGATCGACCACCACCGCAAGCCGCACCTCGTCCTGGAAACGGGACGCCAGTGTCTGAGTCCTCATCGCTCACCTCGACCTCACCGACCGGTAGTACCGGCCCTTCGTCGCTGCCCGACGTCCGATCCCGATGCCGTCACACCGACTCAGGGATCGAACGCACGTTCTATCGAACGTCTGAACGCTTTGTACACCGAGCCACCGACAGTGGGAAGATTTCTCGGCGTGTCCATCGAACGCATGTTTGAATTGTGACCTCCGTGAACCTAGAGTTGCCCCAAGGCCGAGACCGCCGGAGCCGACCGGCGGACGCAGGGTTCGGCCGCTAGGCACCTGGAGGACAACCGTGGCGACCGATCACACGGACAGCGCACATCCGGACAACGCAGCTCATTCCGACAGCGCTGAAATGACGGCAGGACGGGCCGGCGGCGCGGGACGGGTGACGGAGCCGTCGCTGGAGGCCGTCGATGGTGACCACCTCGACGCCGTCGCTGTGGACATCACCGGCGAGGTGGTCGACTTCCCCGACGTCGAGCCGGCTGTGGGCCGAGTACTCACCATGCGGCAGCACAAGATCCTTCAAGTGATCCGTGATTCGGTCGAGCGCCGCGGGTACCCGCCGAGCGTGCGTGAGATCGGGCAGGCTGCGGGCCTGAAGTCACCGTCGTCCGTGGCCCACCAACTGAAGGTCCTGGAGAAGCGCGGCCTGCTGCGTCGCGATCCCAACCGTCCCAGGGCGGTCGACATCCGTCCGATGGAGGACGTGATGGAGGAATCCCCGCAGCAGCCGACGCCGACCTACGTGCCGGTGGTGGGCCGGATCGCTGCGGGCGGACCCATCCTCGCCGAGCAGGCCATCGAGGATGTCTTCCCGCTCCCGAAGGATCTGGTCGGGGATGGCACGTTGTTCCTGTTGCGTGTCGTCGGCGATTCGATGGTCGACGCTGCCATCACCGACGGCGACTGGGTGGTGGTGCGCCAGCAACCTGTCGCCGAGAACGGGGACATCGTTGCGGCCATGATCGACGGCGAGGCAACTGTCAAGACGTTCCGCCGCAAAGACGGTCACGTCCTGTTGATGCCGCACAATGCGGCCTATCAACCGATCCCGGGTGACGACGCCGTCATCCTGGGACGGGTCGTGACGGTGCTGCGCAAGCTGTAGGACCACCGTCTGCGTCCCGGCGCGCGACGGCACCCGCGATGCAAAGAGCTCCCGCCGGCCGAGATGGCCTGCGGGAGCTCCCGTTCAGCTGACGCTCTACCTCAGGTGCGCTGCTCGTCGACCGTGGGAACGGTGTTGCCGGCCGGAGCCGCCGGGGCGTTCACGACGGGAACGCCGTTGACCACGGGCGCGGCGTTCGCTGTCGGGTACACCGGCGCGGGAGCGGGGGTCCCCATGATCTGGGCGGTCGGGGTCGCGACCGCCGCCGAGGCGTCCGTCTCACCGGTTTGCGGCTTCTTCGCCTTCTCCTCGTCCTCGTGCATCGCACTGACCTCGGACTTGAGGATCCGTAGCGACCGGCCCACACCACGGGCGGCGTCCGGCAGCTTCTTGGCACCGAACAGCAGGATGAACACCGCCAGGATGATCACCCAATGCCACCAGGACAACCCACCCATGCTGTGCCTCCTCGACCTGACAACCGGGGCACCGTCTCGGCGGCCCCGTCGCGATTGATGCTGTGACGGTGATGAACGCGGCGGCACCCGAAGCCGGACCGCGCCTTCAGGTTACCCGTGCCACATGCCTGTGACACCCGTCCGGCGACAGCCAAAATCCGTCAACCGCGATCACAAACCCGTCCGCAGCGGGCGGGGAGTCAGCCAACGGCGACGTACGGCGCCAGCGCGCCGGCCAGATCCGGGTAGACCCGCGCATGGAGTCGGGTGCCGTCCGCGGTGTGCTCCTCGTCGATCACGGTGCCCTCGGAATGGACCCTGGAGACCAGGGCACCCTCGGTGAAGGGCATCAACACGTTCATCGCCACGGCGGGGTCGGGAAGGGCAGCGGCGATGACCTTGCGGAGCGCTTCGATGCCGGCCCCGGTTCGGGCGGAGACGAAGTGCGCGCCGGGCAGCGCGTGCCGCAGCCTGGTCAAGGTCATGTCGTCCGCGGCGTCGATCTTGTTCACCACGATGATCTCCGGCACGGCGAGCGCATCGATGTCCGCCAGGACCTCGCGGACGGCAGCGACCTGGTCCTCCGGATGCTCATCGGAGCCATCGACCACATGCAGGAGCAGGTCGGAGTCGGCGATCTCCTCCAGGGTCGAGCGGAAGGACTCGACCAGTTGGTGCGGCAGGTGCCGGACGAATCCGACGGTGTCGGTCAGCGTGTACACCCGGCCGTCTGCGGTCTTCGACTTGCGTGTGGTCGGATCGAGGGTGGCGAACAGTGCGTCCTCGACGAGCACTCCGGCATCGGTCAGCCGGTTGAGCAACGACGATTTGCCGGCGTTGGTGTAGCCCGCGATCGAGACGGCAGGCACGGCATTCGCCCTGCGCTGCGAGCGCTTGGTGTCACGGACGCGACGCATCCCCGTCAGGTCGGACTTCAGCTGCGAGATCCGCTTGTGGATCCGCCGCCGGTCGATCTCGAGCTTGGTCTCACCGGGACCACGGGAGCCGATGCCGGCGCCGGCCGCGACCCGCCCACCGCGCTGGCGGCTGAGCGCGGCACCCCAACCACGGAGCCTGGGGACCAGGTAGTTGAGCTGCGCCAACTCGACCTGCGCCTTGCCTTCCCGCGATCGGGCGTGCTGGGCGAAGATGTCCAGGATCAACGCAGTCCGGTCGACGACCTTGACCCGGAGACGCTCCTCCAGGTTGCGCAGCTGGCTGGGAGTCAGCTCACCGTCACAGATGACCGTGTCGGCGCCGGTCGCCTCGACGATCTCGATCAGCTCGGTGACCTTGCCCGAGCCGATGTAGGTGGCGCTGTCCGGATGGCTGCGGCGCTGCACGAGGGCCTCGAGGACGACCGATCCGGCCGTCTCGGCCAGCCGGGCGAGTTCGGCCATCGACGCCTCCGCGTCGGCTGCGGTTCCACCGGCCCAGACACCTACGAGGACGACCCGCTCGAGTTGCAGCTTGCGGTATTCGACCTCGGTGACGTCCTCGAGCTCGGTCGACAGGCCCGCGACGCGACGCAATGCGGCGCGATCGGCGAGGTCGCGGTCACCCTGGGTGCCGTAGCCGTCGACGATCAGCGCGTCGTCATCGCCGGCCCGGCCCACCGTCGGGAGCCCTGTGTCGGTGATGTCATCGATCCACTGCTCGTCAGTGCCGACGTGGTCGCTGGTGATGGTGCTGCCTCCGGAAAATGTGAATTGCGAAATGGTGACCGTCCTGTCGATGTTCATCGTGTCATTGCTCATCGTGTCACTGCCTCGGGCGCCGGACCTGTCATGCGGGCCATTGCCTGTCGTTGCACCATCGCCGGATGACGTCGGTGACTGCTGGTGGTCCGAGAATTGTGATGGTCGTCGACCACCCTCTGCCTGCTGCCCTGCAGCATCACCCGCGGTCGCGACGGACCGATGGCGGAAAGGGACCGGATGCTGTTGATTCATATGCTTTCAGGGTGCCACGGATGGCGAACGTTTTTCTGATTCGACCAGCACACCTGTTCGTGAACAACGCTTCGTCAGCGGTGATATTCCCAGTAACCCAGGTCGATCGCGCCGGTCGCCAGCACGACGGCGGGCCCGGTCAAACTCGCGCCCTGCGGGGTCACGGTGACACCGACCTCGCCGCCAGGGACCGACACTCGCACGGTGCCAGAGGCGCGGCCGGTCGAGGCCAGGTAGGCGGCGGCCACGGCCACCGTGCCAGTTCCGCAGGATCGGGTTTCGCCGACGCCGCGCTCATGGACCCGCATCGCCACCTCGTCGACCGCCCGGGGGACGGCGAACTCGATGTTGACGCCCTCGGGAAACGCGGCTGCGTCAAACCCAGGCTGCCGGCTCAGGTCCAGCGACCCGAGCGGCACCCGGGTCAGACAGACGAGGTGTGGATTACCGACATCGACTGCGACGCCGGGGAACTGGGAGTCATCGATCCGCGCAACGGCGTCCTCTCCGAGCCGCACCTGTCCCATCTCGACGGTGACATCGCCGGTCTCCGGCACGTCCGCGACCCGCAGGCCACCACGGGTCTGGAACACGATCCGACCGGCCGGCGCCCATCCGGCGTCGACGAGGTAGCGGGCGAACAGCCGGGCGCCGTTTCCGCACATCTGGGCGAGCGATCCGTCGGCGTTGCGGTAATCCATCACGAACGCCGCCGCGCTGCTCTCTGCGGCCGGTGCGACCCGGATGACGCCGTCGGCGCCCAGTCCTGCGCGCCGGTCACAGAGCGCCCGGACCTGGGAGGCGCTCACCTCGAGGGTGCCGTCGGGATCGGGAAGCAGGATGAAGTCGTTCTCCGTGCCATGACCCTTGAGGAAGGGCACGCCCACCGCGGTGACCTGCCGGCCCGCGGCCAGGACCGGACCGCCGAGCGGCGGCGGGGCGTGCAGGTCCGGAATCGTCACCGGTTCAGCGTACGGCGGGGGTAGCGGACAACGCCGCCATGGCGACGTCTGCGAGGTCGGCGGCGCCGCCGTCGAGGTCGATCATCCGCCGGTCGCGGCGGAACCAGGATCGTTGCCGGCGGACGAACCGGCGGGTTGCCGCGGCGGTCGCCACAATGGCCTGCTCCACATCGCTCTCACCGTCCAGGACCGCGAGCAACTGCGCGTAGCCCAGGGCGCGGGAGGCGGTGACGCCGCCGCGAAGGCCCGCCGCGTCGAGCGCTCGGACCTCGTCCAGGAAGCCCGCGGCGACCATGGACCGCACCCGCCCCTCCAATCGAGGGTCGAGATCGGCATTGGGCCGGTCCAGCCGGAACAGCGCGGCGTCGTATCGCGGCTCACCCCACGTGGGCAGCGACGCGGTGAACGGGCGCCCGGTGATCTCGATGACCTCCAGCGCACGCACGATCTTCCGACCGTTCGCCGGTCCGATGGCGCGTGCAGCGGCCGGATCGCGCTGCAGCAGGCGTGCGAACAGCTCATCGATGCCCTCCCGTTCCAGGTCGCTCTCCAAGGCCGACCTGACGACGGGATCGGTTGCAGGGAAATCGATGTCGTCGATGACCGACTGGATGTAGAGGCCGGAACCGCCGACCAGGATGGGGGTGTGACCGCGCGCCATGATGTCGGCAACGGCCGCTCGGGCATCGCGCTGATAGGCCGCGACCGTCGCGGTCTGTGTCACGTCGAGCACGTCCAGCAGGTGGTGTTCGATGCCGCGCCGCTCCGCCGGCGGCAGTTTGGCGGTGCCGATGTCCATCCCGCGGTACAGCTGCATCGAGTCGGCGTTGACGACCTCCCCGTCCAGCCGCTCGGCCAGGTCGAGAGCCAAATCCGATTTGCCGGTGCCCGTCGGGCCGGCCACCACCACCAGGCGATCGACCGCCCGCCCGCTGCGCCGGCTCACGACCACTGCCATTGGCTCACCAGGTACCCGACGCCGAACGGCGCCCCGGAGTACAGCACCCTGGCCCGGTCGGGCCGATGCCCTCGGGTGAGCGTTGCCAGTGCGGCCAGCGGCTCGACGGTGGCCAGTAGTTCCCGCGCCGCTTCGTCGTCGGAGCAGGCGGTCGCCAAACCGTCCGGGTCCCCGTCAGCCAAGGCCCGCGCCAACGCGCCGTCGAACGGGCCGGCCGCATCGTTGCGACGACCGGGTGCGGATTCGCCATGGCAGGCAGCGCCGTCCGCCATCACGAGTAGGCCTGCTCGATGACGGTCGTCCGCCACTGCCGCCAGGGCGACAGCGGCCGCGGCACCGCTGCCGGTGATCTCGACGGCCGTCACGGGAACCTCGACCGCGCTCTGCGCCAACAAGAACGTGCCGACCACCGTTCCGACCGCCGGATCGGTGACCTGCGCCGGAGGATCGCCGGCACGCTCCCCGCCCGGCAGGCAGAGCAGCCGTTGCGGGGTCCGATCGCTGCGAACGAAACCGGAAGCGCGCAGTGCAGTTCCGGGCCGCAGCAGCCGTGTCTGCGGCGGCTGCACCGCGGTGACCGAAGGCCCCGCAGCATTCCTCTTGCGGCCGGTGCTGACGAGCAGGATCACCTCCGCGTCGCGGAGGGTGCCAACCGCGGTGCGGCAGGCCACCAACAGGTCGGGAACCTGCCGGGCAAGGGCACCGGCCGACCCGTCGAGCAGGAACGGCGCCCCGGGGCACACAGCTGCTCCGACGATCACTCCTGCAGGTTAAACGGCGCACGCGACGGGCAGCGTCGCTACGCGGCCAGCACGCGTACGCGCGGCGACGGGCGGTGCACCACCCCCACTCGCCCCCACCAGCGGGGACGGGCACACTGGACGTGATGTCGGCCACGGCGGCCGACAGCGCAGGGAGATGTTGACTGGGGCACCGCGGGGTGCCGGGAGCCTGCGGGCTCCCTCGAGCAGTAGGAAGGTCCGCCCAATGTCCGAGGACGATCACACCGGCCCGCACGTCCATTCTGCGCCACCCGGCGGCGAGGCGACGATCCCGGAACCTCCCCAGGGCCCGGACATCCCGTCCCCCGACCCGGACGGCCCGGGCCCCGCGCCCGAGGTGCCCGACCTGCCGGAGATCCCCCGGCCAGAGGAGCCACGGCCGGACGCACCGCTCCAGGAAGCCCAGAGCGTGGGTGACGGTGCCGGTGAGGACACTGACGGCGACGGCGACGGCGCAACGACACCCGCAGCCCCGACGCAGCCGACCGCGCCGCCGGTTCCGGTTTCACCGGTGCCGATGCCGACGGTGAGGCCCGCTCCTCCGACAGCACCGATGCCCACCGTGACGCCGACGCCGCGTCCGGTCCCGATGCCGACCACGGCTCCCGGGCCGGCCGAGCCGGAGACCCAGGCCGCCGAAACCGAAACCGAGACGAGACTGGCGGTCACGGACACGGTCTCGTCCGCCGACCCGGAGCTCGTTCCTGCCGAGGACGCCGACCGCGCACCCGAGCTTCCAACGGAACCGGCCAGTGACCAGGCCGATGAGCCATCCGATGAGGCCGCACAAGCAGCCGCTGCGCCTCCGGCCGTCGCAGACGCAGCCGATGCGCCGGCGGGTGACGCAGAGCCGCTAGCGGCACCGGCGGGCGAGGCAGAACCGACAGCGGCACCGGCGGGCGAGGCAGCACAGAGGCCAGGGGCGACCGGGCCGCAGGGGCAGCGACCCGCGGGGCAGCGACCCGCGGGGCAGCGACCCGCGGGGCAGCGACCCAAGGGTGGCAGGCCAGGTGGCCCCGGTGGGCGACCGGGCGGCCAGGGCGGCCGGCCGAGCCCCGCGCCTCATGCGCCGCACGCACCACACGGTTCGCACACCGCCGTCGTCGAACCGATCGTCGAGCCGGTCGACCCGCACCTGTGGGGCCGGATCGGCGATGACGGCGTCGTCTACGTCACCACCGCCGCCGGTGAGCGCGCCATCGGCAATTGGCAGGCCGGGGATGTCGAGGCCGGACTCTCCCACTTCGGTCGCAAGTTCGACGATTTTTCGACCGAGATCGCCTTGCTGGAAGCACGTTTGGCCTCCGGGACCGGAGATCCGAAGGCCACCAAGGCACAGGCCATCGCGTTGCGGGAGTCCGTCGATACGGTGCCCGCGATCGGTGACCTTGACGGCGCAGCCGCCAGGCTGGAGACGGTCATCGGGGCAGCGGACGCCGCGATCGCCGGCGCCTCGCAGGCCAGGACAGCAGCCAGGGCCGCCGCGATCAAGGCGAAGGAGGCGCTCTGCGTCGAGGCCGAGGGGCTGGCGGAGTCGACCCAGTGGAAAGCGACCGGTGACCGGCTCAAGGCAATCGTCGAGGAGTGGCGGACCATCCGCGGTATCGATCGCAAGACCGATGACGCGTTGTGGAAGCGGTTCGCCAAGGCGCGGGACACGTTCACCCGCCACCGCGGGTCGCATTTCGCCGAACTGGACAAGCAGCGGAGCGCCGCGAAAGACGCCAAGGAGGCGTTGATCGCCCGCGCCGAGGCCCTGTCCGATGCGACGGAATGGGGCGAGACCGCCGCTGCCTACCGCGGCCTCATGGAGGAATGGAAGGCAGCCGGACGGGCGCCCAGGGACGTCGAGGACGCGTTGTGGGCACGGTTCCGTGCGGCCCAGGAAAAGTTCTTCTCGCGCCGGAACAAGACCTTCTCCGATCGTGACGCCGAATTCGAGGCCAATGCAGCGGTGAAGGAGAAACTGCTGGCCGAGGGCGAGACCATCGACCCGGCCAAGGGTCTGGACGCGGCGAAGGCGAAACTGCGGTCCATCCAGGAGCGGTGGGAGGCGGCCGGCAAAGTGCCGCGGGACCGGATCCGCGAATTCGACACCCGACTGCGCGCGATCGAGGATCGGGTGAAGTCGGCCGAGGACAAGCACTGGCGGCGGACCGATCCGGAGACTTCTGCCCGGGTCGAGCAGTTCCGGGCGCGCGTCGAGTCGTACCGGTCGCAGGCCGCAAAGGCCAGGGCGGCCGGGGACGAGCGGAAGGCGCGGGACGCCGAGGCGCAGGCCGAGCAGTGGGAGGAATGGCTCCGCACGGCGGAGAGTGCCGTTGACCGGTGAGGCGTCGGTGATTCCGGCCGACCTGAGCGCTCTGGTGGATCGAGTCCGTCGGCTGGTCTCGGCCGCCGAGCCGGGACGGCGGGTGATCATCGGGATCGCCGGTGCACCGGGCGCCGGGAAGTCCACCTTTGCCGCCGACCTGGTGGCCGCCTGTGGTGCCGACGCCGTCCTCGTCGGCATGGACGGCTTCCACCTGGCGCAGCACGTGCTCGACGCCGCAGGACTGGCCGAGATCAAGGGCGCACCGGAAACCTTCGATGTGGCAGGCTATCTCGCGCTGCTGGCTCGGCTGGGTGAGGTCGGCGCCGACACGGTGTACGCACCGGAATTCCGGCGGGAACTCGAGGAACCCATTGCCGGCGCGGTGCCGGTCCCGCCGTCGGCCAAGGTCGTCGTCACCGAGGGGAACTACCTGCTGTCCGAGGAACCGCCCTGGGACCGGGCGGGAGAGTTGCTCACCGAGGTGTGGTTCCTCGATGTTCCGGATGAACTGCGGATCCAGCGACTGGTGCAACGGCACATCCGTTTCGGCCGCAGCCCCGATGTCGCCCTCGAACGCGCCGTCAGCGGCTCGGACGGTCGCAATGCGCGGCTCGTCCTGGCCGGCCGGCACCGTGCGGATCTGCTGCTACAGCCGCTCGACACGTGACCCCCGGCCGGGCCGCCACGGCGAAGACGTCGGACCGCGAAAGCGTCGGGCCGTCGCTGCGCCGTGTCGGCGAGCGCAAGTAGCCGTGGCTCGGGTCAGACGGCGGCACACGCCGATACCGGCTCCACCGTGGCCGGGCGGCCGACGCCTGGCATCCCGAGACCGACACCGGGCGTGCGCAGGGCCGTCCCTGCCTCGAAACGGTCGCCTGCCCTGGTTCGGCGATGGGTCAGGATGTCGCCGTCAGCGACCAGATGGTGCGGCGCGCCGTAACTGACCTGGGTGGTGATCACATCACCCGGGCGGATCGTGCCGTCGACGGCGCCGCGCGGGGCGAAGTGCACCAGCCGGCCGTCGCGGGCACGGCCCGAGAGCCGGCCGCTGCCCTCGTCCTTCCTGCCCTCCCCGGAGGCCACCAGGACCTCCACGGTGGAGCCGACCAGCCCGCGGTTGCCGGCCAGGGCGGAAGCATCGACCACGGTCATCAGCCGCTGGAACCGCTCGGTGACGACCTCGCGCGGTACCTGATCCGGCATGGTCGCCGCCGGTGTGCCGGGCCGCGGTGAATACTGAAAAGTGAAGGCAGCAGCGAACTTCGACGCCTCGACGACGTCCAGGGTTGCCTGGAAGTCCTCCTCGGTCTCACCGGGGAATCCGACGATGATGTCGGTGGTGATCGCCGCGTCGGGCATGGCCGCACGGACCTGCGACAGGATCGAGAGATAGCGCTCGCTCCGATACGAGCGGCGCATCGCACGCAGCACCCGGTCGGACCCCGACTGCAGCGGCATGTGCAGCTGGTGGCAGACGTTCGCCGTATGCGCCATCGCGTCGATGACGTCGGGCGTGAAGTCCTTCGGATGCGGCGAGGTGAAGCGCACCCGTTCCAAGCCGTCGACCGCCCCGCAGGCCCGCAGCAGCTTGCCGAAGGCGGCCCTGTCGCCGAACTGGGCGCCGTAGGAATTGACGTTCTGGCCGAGCAACGTCACCTCGAGAACCCCGTCGGCCACAAGCATCTCGACCTCGGCGAGGATGTCACCGGGGCGACGGTCGGCTTCCTTGCCGCGCAGTGACGGGACGATGCAGAAGGTGCAGGTGTTGTTGCAGCCCACCGAGATGGAGACCCAACCGGCGTACTGCGAGTCCCGCTTGGCCGGCAGCGAGGAGGGGAAGACCTCCAGCGACTCCAGAATCTCCAACTGCGCCTCGTTGTTGTGCCTGGCCCGTTCCAGCAACGTCGGCAGCGAACCGACGTTGTGCGTCCCGAACACGACGTCGACCCACGGCGCCCTGCGCAGGATCTCGCTGCGGTCCTTTTGCGCCAGGCATCCGCCGACGGCGATCTGCATGCCCGGACGTTTGGCCTTCACCGACGCCAGGTGTCCGAGGTTGCCGTAGAGCTTGTTGTCGGCGTTCTCCCTGACCGCGCAGGTGTTGAAGACGACGACGTCGGCCTGTTCCCCCGGCTGCCGCCGATGCGTACCCGGCTCCTCCAGCAGCCCCGACAGCCGTTCCGAGTCGTGCACGTTCATCTGGCAGCCGTAGGTACGGACCTGATAGGTACGGGTGTCCGGGGTCGGCGATCCGCTCACCCGGTCGAAGACGGCGGAACTCACGCCGATCAGGGTACGTCGAGTCGGGCCGGCGCTCGGACCGTCAGGACCACCGAGAACCGTTTCGCCTGCGCCGTCCGTACTGCCCGACATGACTACCCAGCGCGACACCGTCCGACTGCCGAACGCCGGACGGCGCGCACGCTGCACACATCTGGTCCCGCCCACCATCACCCGCGGTGACGACAATCCGGGCGAATCGGTCACGCGGCGCGACTATCGTCAGCACTTCAGTAAAGCTTTGATGACTGAACCGCCCTGACGGTGCCGCCGTTCCGCTCGATATGACACTCTCGATCCACCTCGCGGAGCCGAGTGCCGCGGAACAACCTCGTCGGGAGGGCTTGTGAGCGCAGACTCCGTGGTCGACGGCCACGGCCGTCCGATGATCAGCATGGACAATGTCGAGAAGCACTTCGGGCAGCTGCACGTCCTGCGCAACATCGAGCTGCACGTGCCCGCCGGGCAGGTGGTGATCGTCATCGGCCCGTCGGGCTCGGGCAAGTCCACGCTGTGCCGGACCATCAACCGGCTGGAATCCATCGACTCCGGCAGCATCGCCATCGACGGCGTGCCGTTGCCGCTCGAGGGCAAGGGACTGGCCCAGTTGCGGGCCGACGTCGGGATGGTCTTCCAGTCGTTCAACCTGTTCGCGCACAAGACGATCCTGCAGAACGTCACGCTCGGGCCGACCAAGGTCCGCAAGATGAACAAGAAGGACGCCGACGAGCTCGGCATCTCGCTGCTGGAGCGGGTGGGCATCGCCGAGCAGAAGGACAAACTTCCCGCGCAGCTGTCCGGTGGGCAGCAGCAACGCGTCGCCATCGCCCGTGCCCTGGCGATGAAGCCCAAGGTGATGCTCTTCGACGAGCCGACCAGCGCGCTCGACCCCGAGATGGTCAACGAGGTGCTCGACGTCATGGTCTCGCTGGCCAAGGAGGGCATGACGATGGTCGTCGTCACCCACGAGATGGGCTTCGCCCGCAAGGCCGGCGACCGGGTCCTTTTCATGGCCGACGGCGAGATCGTCGAGGACGCCCCGCCGGAAGAGTTCTTCACCAACCCCACCAGCAACCGGGCGCGCGACTTCCTCAGCAAGATCCTCACTCACTGACCTGCGGCCGGGACCGACCCGCGCCGACGATCACCGGAAGGAACGACCGAATGAGACTCCGCAAGATCGCATCAGCCGTCGCAGGGGCGGCTGCCCTGGCGCTCGTCGTGACGGGGTGCGGCAGCAGTGCACGACAACGCCCATCGAGCGTGACCAGCGCCGCCGGCGCCGCGACGAGCGCAGCGGGAAGCGTTGCCTCGGACGCAACCTCCGCGGCCGGCAGTGCAATGAGCGAGGCGTCCAGCGCGGCCGGCGGCTCCGCCGCCGCAGGCGACTCCAAGGTCCTCGCCGACGCCCAGGACGGCAAGCTGGTCGTCGGCATCAAGTTCGATCAGCCAGGGCTGGGTCTGAAGAACCCCGACGGCACCTTCGCCGGCTTCGACGTCGAGGTCGCCAAGTACGTCGCGGATCAGCTCGGAGTACCGGCCGACGGGATCGAGTTCAAGGAATCCAAGTCGGCCGAGCGGGAAGGTCTGATCGAGCGGGGCGAGGTCGACTACATCGTGGCCACCTATTCGATCACCGACACCCGGAAGGAGAAGGTCAACTTCGCCGGCCCGTACTTCGTCGCGGCGCAGGATCTGCTGGTGAAGACCGACAACACCGACATCACCGGGCCGGAAGCGATGGCCGGGAAGATCCTCTGCTCGGTCAGCGGTTCCACCTCGGCGCAGAAGGTGAAGGACAACTACGCCGCGGATGTCGCGCTGCAGGAGTACGGCACCTACACCGAGTGCGTCGAGGCACTGCGCTCCGGCGCCGTCGACGCCGTCACCACCGACAACGTGATCCTCGCCGGCTACGCCGCGCAGTACCCAGGTGAGCTGAAGGTGGTCGGCCAGGGCTTCTCGACCGAGAACTACGGCATCGGCCTGAAGAAGGGCGACACCGCCGGCACCGACGCGATCAACACGGCAATCCAGTCGATGATCGACGACGGCAGCTGGCAGAAGGCACTGGACAGCACGGTCGGACCGTCCGGCTTCACCATCCCGGCCCCGCCGACCCCGGGCGAGCTGGCGTCCGCATCTGCTGCTCCCACCAGCTGACGAACGGACGAGCTGACGCTGCACGATCTCATCGGTCCCCGAGCCAGCTCGGGGACCGATGAGGCCCATCCGGCCGCCAGCTGCCCGCCGGCCCGATCCACCCGCGATCAACCACCGACGTACTGGCGGCGCACACCGCACCCGATCGACTCGTGTCAGGCACGAGCGCAGACAGGAGGTTGGCGTGGATTTCAGTTTCTTGTCCGACCCCAGGTACAACGTGCTGGGAGCGTTCTGGCTGACCGTTCAGCTGACCTTCTGGTCGGCGATCGGCTCGTTCATCCTCGGAGTCCTGCTGGCGGCGATGCGGGTCAGCCCGGTGCCGCTGATGCGCGGGTTCGGCGGCGGGTTCGTCAACATCATCCGCAACATCCCGCTGACCCTGATCATCATCATGATGTCTCAGGTGATCGCCAACCAGCTCGGCGTTCGGCTGGCAACCAGGGAGGCCGGCGTCAACCCGCAGGCCTTCCTTGACAACCAGAACTTCCGGCTCGCCGTCGTCGGCTTCATCATCTACACCTCCACCTTCGTCTGTGAGGCGATCCGCTCCGGTATCAACACTGTCCCGCCCGGGCAGGCCGAAGCGGCGCGCGCCATCGGCCTGACCTTCACTCAGGTACTCGGCATCGTGGTACTTCCGCAGGCCATCCGAGCAGTGATCGCTCCGTTGGGTTCGGTGCTCATCGCACTGACCAAGAACACCACCGTCGCGTCCGCCATCGGCGTCGCGGAGGCTGCGCTGTTGATGAACACGCTGCTGGAGAACGAGGCGGACAAGTTCACCGCCGTCTTCCTCGTCATCGCGGCGGGCTTCATCATCCTGACCCTGCCGACCGGGTTGCTGTTCGGTGCGTTGGCCAAGAAGAACGCGGTGAAGCGATGAGCGAGCGGGCAACAGTCCTCTACGACATCCCCGGGCCGAAGGCCAAACGGTTCAACATCATCGCAAGCGTGGTGTTCGGCATCGTGCTGGCGGCTCTGGCGTGGTGGATCATCTCCATCCTCGCCTCGAAGAATCAGCTCGAGGCGGACAAGTGGTCTCCCTTCTTGGAAGGGCAGAACTGGACGACCTACCTTCTGCCTGGACTGTGGGCGACGCTGCAGGCGGCCTTCGTCAGCGTGATCATCGCGCTGCCGATCGGCGCGCTGTTGGGCATCGCCCGGCTGTCCGATCACGCCTGGATCCGCTGGCCGGCGGGCGTCGTGGTGGAGTTCTTCCGGTCCATCCCGGTGATCATCCTGATGCTGTTCGCGTTCCAGTTGTGGTTCGCGGTCCTTGGTGTGTCGAGCCCGTTCGCGGCCGTCGTCATCGGCCTGGTGCTCTACAACGGTTCGGTGCTGGCCGAGGTCGTGCGGGCCGGCATTCTGGCGGTGCCCCGCGGACAGACCGAGGCTGCGTTGGCGATCGGGCTGAACAAGACCCAATTGATGACGATCGTGCTGCTCCCCCAGGCGGTGACCACCATGCTGCCGGCCGTGGTCAGCCAGCTGGTGGTCATCGTCAAGGACACCGCATTGGGCGGCATCCTGGTCGGTTACGTCGAGCTGCGCCGCGCGGCGAACACCTCCGCCAGCTTCTACGGCAACCTGCTGCCGACCTATGTGGTGGTTGCGGTCATCTACATCGTGATCAACGTGTCGCTCAGCACCTTCTCGCACTTCCTCGAGCGCAAGCTGCGCACCCGGCGGGGTGGCGGCCCGGTCGTCAAGATCGCGGACGCCGACGAGAACGACCTGATGGCCGCCCGCCAATCGGTCGGGGTCACCAACGCTCCGGGTGTGGACGAGACCCGCTGATCCTTCGGGGGCTCACACCGCATCGCGCCGGCTGCGCACCGATCACCGGGTGCGCGGAGGTTTCGCCTCGTACCGCTGCTACCGGGCGATCTCGGTTGCCCTTGATTCCCTCACCACGGTGACTCGAACTTGACCGGGGTAGGTGAGCTCCTCCTCGATCTGCTTGGCGACCTCCCGAGCCAGCACATGCGCCTCGAGATCGTCGATGACGTCCGGCTTGACCATCACCCGGAGCTCCCGGCCGGCCTGCATGGCGAAGACCTTCTCGACGCCCCGCTTGGAGTTGGCAATCGCCTCGATCTTCTCCAGCCGCTGCACGTAGGACTCCAGCGATTCCCGGCGGGCGCCTGGCCGGCCGCCCGAGCAGGCGTCGGCGGCCTGGGTCAGCACGGCCTCCACCGTGGCCGGCGGGACCTCGTCGTGGTGGGCTTCGATGCAGTGCACGACATCTTCCGACTCGCCGTATCTGCGGGCGAGCTCGGCCCCGACGATGGCATGCGATCCCTGGGCCTCGTGGGTGAGGGCCTTGCCGATGTCGTGCAGGAACGCGCCGCGGTTCACCACCGTCGGGTCGATGCCCAACTCGGAGGCCATGCCGCGGGCGATGTGAGCGGTCTCGATGAGGTGGCCCAGCACGTTCTGCCCGTACGAGGTCCGGTACTTCAGCCGGCCGATGAGGCTGACCAGTTCGGGATGGACGTCGGTGATCCGCACCTCCAGCAATGCGTCCTCGGCGGCCCGCTGGCAGAGCACGTCGACCTCGTCGCGGGCCCTTTCGTACGCCTCCTCGATGCGGTGCGGGTGGATCCGGCCGTCCTCGATCAGCATCTCCAGGGTGATCCGGCCGATCTCGCGGCGGACAGGGTCGAAGCAGGACAGCAACACGGCTTCAGGGGTGTCGTCGATGATGACGTTGACGCCGGTCACCGTCTCGAAGGCACGGATGTTGCGGCCCTCCCGGCCGATGATGCGGCCCTTGACCTCCTCGGCAGGCAGGTGGACGACCGCCACCACGGTCTGTGCGGTCTGATCGGAGGCGACCCGCTGGATCGCCTCGGCGACGATGGACCTGGCGCGCTGCTTGGCCGTCTGCTGCGCCTCGGACTCGATTCGCCTGATCATCATCGCGGCGTCGCGGCGGACGGCTTCCTCCTGACCCGCCAGAAGTTCCGCCCGCGCCGCCTCGGCCGTCAATCCGGAAATTCTGACAAGTTCGGCCTGGTACGACGCTGCAGCGGCGGCCAGTTCCTGTTCCCGGCGGTCCAGTTCCTGCGACCGGCCGCGCAGTCGGGCTGTTTCTTCTTCCAAGGCATCCGACCGGGCCTGCAAGGACTTCTTGGTGGCCAGCAGGTCGCCCTGCTCGGATCCGATCCGCCGGCGGTCGGCGACCAACGCGTGCTGTTCCTCGGCCAGGGCGTCGGCGGCGGCCCGCAACCGCTGCTCTGCTTCCTGCAACTCCCGGCGGTCCTCGGTGAGCGCCGCCGTGGCCTCGACGGTGATCCGGTTGCGCTCGGACTCCATCGTGCTGCGCAGCTCCTGCGCCTGTGCGCGGGCCGCCTCGAGCGTCCTCTCCGCCTCCGCCCGGGCATCGGCCCTGAGCTGTTCGGCGTCCTCACGGGACCTCGCGCGCAACTCGTCGGCGGCTTCGGCAGCAGTACGCCGGACGGCATCGGCGGCGTCGGCCGCGGCCGATGCCTCGTGGCTGAGCAGCGCGAACCGCCCGAGATCGGGCTCGGCCTGGCCGGCCGAATCTTCCGTCTCGGTGTCCGGGACGGGGCGACTGACGGCCTGCTCAACGAGCCTTCGCAACGCCTCTTCGTCCAGCACTGGCGCGGACGGCGGGCGGCGTCGGGACAACACCACGACCGCGACCAATGCCGCCACCAGCGCAGCGATCACCACGATGACGAGAACGTCGGACATTTCGACCCTCCCTCATCTGCGCCGGCTGGGACGGCAGCCCGGGAGGGGCGGGCCGTCCATGGGTAGTGGACGGCAGGAGGGCCGAGGACGACACCGACCAGCGGTACGACCAAGAACCACATCGACGGCAAACTCGCCGTCAACTGAAACAACCTGGCAAGGCCCTGCGGGTGCGGCAACCATCGCCGCTATCGGCCGCGCAGCCATGCGGTGCGCGCATTGTGACTCTCCTGTTACTACCGAGGTTAAGGAGCGACACCCCACGGGTCAAGCCGACCCGCGACAGCCTGGCCGACGGAGCAGGTCAGACGCCGTATGACTGCGATCAACCTGCGCCGGTGACGATCACGGACAGGAACGCCAGTCCCCGGCCCGCGACTACGTACTGTGATTGCACCTGTCCTGCTTCTGCTGACCGTTACGGCCCGCAAGCCCCTGGGCCAGGCCGGCTTCATCCGTACGTCGGCCACGGTCGGGTGCCACCCGTTCAGCCGGATGCGGCTCCGTCGTTGTACTCCCGGAGTACGTCGTTGACGACGGCGAAGGCCATCTCAGGTGAGTAGCCTCGTCGAGCCAGCAGTCCGACCAGGCGTCGACGAGCTGCTGGCTCGCCGTTGGCCATCGCCGCGCCGGCCTTCTTCTGGATCAGCGCCCAGGCGCGATCGCGTTCGGCATCCTGATCGATGGTGTGAACCGCTGCTGAGAGTGTTTGTTCGTCGACCCCCTTGCGGCGGAGTTCGGTACGCAGAGCCGCCGCGCCGAGAGCGCGCTCCCGATGCTTGGCGGCAACGAAGGCTTCCGCATAAGCCTTGTCGTCGATCAGCCCTACCTCGGTGAAGCGGTTCAGCACGCGGTCGGCGACCTCATCCGGAATGCCACGCAGACGCAGCGCCGCGGCGAGACCGGCCCGCGGTCGTGCAGCGCCGGTGAGCAGCCGGAGACAGATGGCCCGCGCGACCGCCTCCGGGTCACCCGGATCGTCCTCGGGGTGACCAGCTGGATCGACACCGCGTCGTCGATCGGGACGTGTGGGGCCGACGGTCCCGCTGGCCCCGATCGAAACCGGACCGCCCTGCGGCGCGGTGCGTGACGCAGGCAGGCCTGGCGTCGACAAGCGCTCGGTCCTGTCGACGTTGGCGGTGGCCGCGAACCCGGATCGGTCATCACTGTCTGGATCAGGGCCCAATGACACGCGCTCACGCGACTCGATGGCAGCCAGCCGCGCTGCCAGCTCGTCGATCAGCTGCCGTTTCGCCTCGTCGCCGGGTTGCCCTGATCCAATCGGCCCCGCCTGAGGTGCCGCCGTCATCGCTGACTCAGAAGTCGACGGGCGCGGGAACCGGAACGTCGAGGTCGATCCGGGCGCCGATGCCCAGCTTCTCCTTGATCCGCTTCTCGATCTCGTTGGCGATGTCGGGGTTCTCCTTGAGGAAGGTCCTGACGTTCTCCTTGCCCTGCCCGAGCTGCTCGCCGTCGTAGGTGTACCAGGCACCGGCCTTGCGGACGAGGCCCTGCTCGACTCCCACATCGATCAGCGAACCCTCACGGGAAATGCCGATGCCATAGATGATGTCGAACTCCGCCTGCTTGAACGGCGGCGCCATCTTGTTCTTGACGACCTTGACCCTGGTCCGGTTACCGACCACATCGGTGCCGTCCTTGAGCGCCTCGATGCGCCGGATGTCCAGCCGCACGGATGCATAGAACTTCAGCGCCTTACCACCTGTGGTGGTCTCCGGTGAACCGAACATCACGCCGATCTTCTCGCGGAGCTGGTTGATGAAGATCATCGTCGTGTTGGTGTTGCTCAGGGCGCCGGCGATCTTGCGCAGGGCCTGGGACATCAACCGGGCCTGCAGGCCGACGTGACTGTCCCCCATCTCGCCCTCGATCTCGGCGCGCGGGACAAGCGCGGCCACAGAGTCGACGACAACAAGATCGATCGCGCCCGAGCGGATGAGCATGTCCGCGATCTCCAGCGCCTGCTCACCGGTGTCGGGCTGGGATACCAACAGCGCGTCGGTGTCGACACCCAGCGCCTTGGCGTATTCGGGATCCAACGCGTGTTCCGCGTCGATGAAGGCGGCGATGCCACCGGCAGCCTGGACGCTGGCGACGGCGTGCAGGGTGACCGTCGTCTTGCCGGAGGACTCAGGCCCATAGATCTCGATGACCCGGCCACGCGGGAGCCCACCGATTCCCAATGCCACGTCCAGGGCGATGGAACCGGTGGGAATCACCTCAACCGGCGCACGCCCATCATCGCCCAACCGCATGATCGAACCCTTGCCGTACTGCTTCTCGATCTGCGCCAGCGCAATGCCGAGTGCCTTCTCACGATCCGGTGCCGACATGACCCACCCGTACCTTTCGTCCAATGTCCGGTGCGACTTCGCCGTGCCCGCCGCTTGCGGGATCGGACGAAAGCCTGCTGTCCTGCTTGTCGGTGCCGACGCTAGAGCCGACCACCGACAGCCACCCCGAACCGCCACAGGATGTGGATGGATCGACGTATGGGGACAACTTTAGACGTACAGGTGTTCGAGGCGCGAGAAGATCTCGGCGTGTTGCGTGACCCAACGGCATCCGCACGTCGTCGATCGTCCTGCCCGCGCCGGCCTCAGTCCGGAAGTCCGAACCGCAGCGCCTGCGGGACATCGAAGTCGTCGCAGACGGCCGACCAGATGCGCTTGGGGTCCTCGCCCGCAGCAAGTGCCTGGTCGACGGTCCGGCCGTCCAACGCGGAGAACACATGGTCATGGGCAACGGAGGGCGCTCGCAGCGGCCCGAACTGAGCCTGCATCAGGTCTCGGAACTCGGTCAGACGCACACCGCGACCCTACCGATCCGGTCCGACCCGAATCAGCGCACCGGCGGCGCCACCGGTCCGTCGCTGGTGGACCGGCGGATCAGCCGGCTCGTCCGGGCAGACTGCCTATATGGACCCCACCGGGATGTCGAGCCCACTCGGACAACTCGTGATCGCCGCCGGCCTTCTCACGACCATCGTTGTCCTGATCATCGCGCTGCGTCGTCGCCGCTGACCGGCACGCACTGCGCTGTCGACCTTCATGTCGGCGGTCGGTCAGAAAATACGAAACGATACCGACGCGTATCGGAATAGGCTGGAGCGGACGGCCGTTGTCGGTGTCAGACGCCATCATGTCGTCGGTACCGCTTGACCCCTGTCTGGCGGTCCGCTCATCCGCATCGGGCACGTCCGCGATGCACTGCTCCAGGAGCCGCTATGTCCGCATCGCCTCCCGCGCCGTCCACCGGAGTGGCCGCCAGCTCAACGCCCGCGCCGGTCACTTCGGGGATGTACCCGCAACGATGGAAGGCGCTCGGCGTCCTTGTCGTCGGACTGCTCGTCGTCATCCTCGACAACACGATCTTGAATGTCGCCCTGAAGACGATCCAGCAGGATCTGGCGGCCACCCAGAACGAGCTGGTCTGGGCGATCAACGCCTATTCACTCGCATTTGCCGCGCTGCTGTTCACCTGGGGAGTCCTGGGTGACCGCTTCGGGCGCAAGCGCATCCTGCTGATCGGTCTGGTCCTGTTCGGCATGGCGTCGGCGCTGTGCGCGTTTGCCAGCAGTCCCGGCCAACTGATCGCGTTCCGCGCCCTGATGGGGATCGGCGGCGCATCGGTGATGCCGATCTCGCTCTCGATCATCACGGTGATCTTCCCGCCGCAGGAGCGAGGCAAGGCGATCGGCGTGTGGGCCGCAGCGGTCGGTGGCGCCGTGGCGCTGGGACCGGTGCTCGGCGGCTTGCTCCTCGAGCACCCGAACTGGTTCAACTGGCTGACCGGCAACGACTGGGGTTCGGTCTTCTTCATCAACGTGCCGATCGTCATCATCGGCGTCGTCGGCATCATGATCCTTGTTCCCGAGACGAAGAACCCGCGGCCGGGCAAACTGGATCCGATCGGTCTGGTGCTGTCCGTGGTCGGCCTGTTCCTCATGGTCTACGGGATCCAGAACGCCTCGTCCGTGGGATGGGGCGCGCCCTCCACGTGGGGAATCGCGGTTCTCGGCGCGCTCATTCTCGCGGGCTTCGTTCTCTACGAGGCCAAGAGCACACATCCCTCCATCGACCTGTCGCTGTTCCGGATCCGGTCGTTCTCGGTGCCGCTGACGGGTGTCTCGCTGGCCTTCGCCGCGATGCAGGGCACGCTGCTGTTCCTGACCTTCTACTACCAGATCGTGCGCGGCTGGTCGCCGCTGCAGGCCGGGCTGTTGGTGCTCCCGTTCGCCGTGGGGCAACTCCTCGGCGCCCCACGCAGCGCCAAGATGGTCAATCGGTTCGGGGCGCGGGTCGTCATCACCGTCGGTTTGGGTTTCGCATTGGCCGGCATGCTCTGCTTCGCATTTCTCAGCCCTGACGCGCCCATCTGGTTCCTCGTCGTCGTGGGCGTCGTGTTCGGCTTCGGGCTGGGCAACACCATCGCACCGTCCACTACCCGGATGACCCTTGCGACACCGCCGGAACGCTCCGGCTCGGGTTCCGCGGTGCAGAACACCGTCCGGCAGGTCGGTGCAGTCTTCGGCGTCGCCATTCTGTCGTCGGTGGTCGGCACCGTCTACGGCAACAACATCGGCCCTGCGCTGGCAGACAAGGGCCTGCCGCCGGAAGCTTTGACGGCTGCTACAGATTCGATCGGCGGCACCAACGAGGTCGCGGACAGACTGGCCGCCAGCGGAGCGGTCCCCGCCCCGGTGGTGGAGCAGCTCAGGCAGGTCGCCAATGATGCCTTCATGCCGGCGTTGCACACGGCCGCCTTTGTCTCCGCCGGACTGTTGCTGATCGCCATTGCGGTGATCGTGCTGCGCCTGCCGACCAAGGCGGAAACCGTCGCGTGGGCGGGCTCGGGTCCGGGTTCGCCGGGCGCGGGCTCCGGGCAGCCGCCCGAGAACGGCGCCGCACCCGCCGCTGCCGCTCAGTCGACGGTGGACAAGTCGCAAGCCGACCACTCGACAGCCGACCACTCGACAGCCGACCACCCACCACTCGACAGCCGACCACTCGACAGTTGAGCAGTCGACGGCGGACCACCCAGCCCATGCGGGTGCGGGCGTGTCCGCGGTGGAGGCGGCAAGCGTTGGGTCACAACATGATTCGAACGGCGGAACACCGGCCGCGAGGCGCGGGCGCCATGCCGCGCCGGACGACGAACCGGTGGTCAATGGTGAGGTGTCGTCGGCCGTCACGGTGGGCAGGCACGCCGCCGACGGGGACGAGCACTCTGACACGAATCCCGACGTGCATGGAGGTCTGCGGACGAACGGTTCCGGCGAGGGGGCCGGAGCGGCGAAGGGATCCCCCGGTGGGCGGCACGAGGAGCGATTGCCGGTCGGCGCGTCGGACCCGACCGGGTCGTGATCGGGCACGGCACCCGGGTCGCGCGCAAGCCAGGCCGCCCGCGTGAAAAGAGGGCGGACCGGGCCATTGTCGATGCCACCCTGAAACTGTTTGCCGACGAGGGCTACCACGCCTTGACCGTCGAGGCGGTGGCGCTCGAGGCCGCCGTCAGCAAGGCAACGATCTACCGGCGCTGGCCGGGTAAGCGCGAACTCGTGCTGGACGCACTGGCCTCGCTCAACGATGACTTTCCGCAGCCCCCCGACAAGGACTGGGACGAGTCGACACGGGAGCTGCTGATGATGGCGCTGCGCCACGTCGCGAACCGCGACGTGGACTCGTTGTCGGGGCGGATCATGCCGCGGATGATGACTTACCGGGTCAGCCAGCCGGACCTGTACGCGGAGTATTTCGAGCGCGTCATCATGCCGCGACGGCAGTGGCTGTTCGGGGTGCTGCGCCGCGGCGTAAAGCGTGGCGAGCTGCGCGGCGACCTCGACGTGGAACTGGCTGCGGCGGCCCTGATCGGGCCTGTCATGTTGCTGCTGCACAACACCGGCCGCCCGGCCGACGACATGCCGGACAAGCTGATGGCCATCCTGTGGCCCGGGCTCGCCGCGGGCGGATCGACGTCCTGAGGTCGTGATCGACGTCCTGAGGTCGTGATCGACGTCCTGAGATGTTCGGCGTCCTGACCAGGTCAGTCTGCGGCCCGCCAAGCCGTCGTTGAATCGCTGCGCGGGGCCCGCCCGCTCAGCCGTCGCTGGATGACGGCACCCGCTGGGGCAGCTCAGCCGTCGGTGAGTTCGCGCATACCTGCTGCGAGCGCGCGCAATTGGTCGATCGGCTGCTCCAACTCGGCATGGGGCGCCTGCGGGGCACGCGTCAGGGCGGGCGTTGCGGTGCGCGACACCGCCGCGATACCGGGATGGGCGGCCCGGTCGGCCAGTGAGCTGGAGGCGTTGGCGGCCTCGCTCGCCGCCGAAACCAGGTGCCCGTAGGCCGCGACACCGTCGGTGATCTGGCGCTGCAACAGGTCCGCTGTTGCGTCCAACTGCGCCGCCGTCTCGCGCGGCGCGTTCCGGCGGGCACGCAGCACGCCGGTCAGGTCGGCCGCCTGCCGCCGCAGCCGCGCCTCCGTGGCATCGGCCGCGGCGAGAATCTCATCGCGGAGTTCACGAACGCCCGCGTCGTCGTCCACGATCCCCACCATCCCGACGAGGTGACGCAACCCGTCGGAGTAGCCGTCCAGCCGCCCCATCTCTGGCCGGATCCGACCGGCGACGGGCCGCCGCGGCGGGGACGGCGCCGGCAGTGCAGCAACGATCCGATTCCTGGCACGCAGGTCAGAGGCCGAACGGACGACGCCGGCAATGCTCCACACCAGCAGCGCCACGAAAATCACCATCAACACGACCGGTGCGGAGGAGACCCCACTGGAGGCGATGACGACCACGCCGCCGGCCGTGGCGGCACCGCTGACCACTGCCCCAGCCGTCCACACCCGAACCCGCCGCTTGGCCGCGCGCTGCCGCTTCCGCGCTACGACCGACGGGTCCCTTCTGCTGCGCAGCGCCTCGGTCGCAGTTGCCCCGACAATCGTCGCAAGCTCGACTCCTTGCGCGACAGCGTCACTCGTCGTCAGTGCCCGAACGGTGGCCTTGCGCATCACGGGAGTGTCCTCAGGTCTGCTGATTCGGCAGCGCGGCCGGCTGTGCTGCCGGGGTCGTCGACGAACCGGTGGCCGCATCAATGGAACGCGGCTGCTGGGCGGCGAGTTCCGGATGCAGCTGCGCCCGCAGCTGGTCCAGCCGCGACGCGCCGGCCATGTCGAGGGTGGACTTCTGCACCTCGAGCATCCGACCCTCGACCGAATCGCTGTGCAGCTCGGCGGAGCCGAGGGCGTTCGCGTAACGACGCTCGATCTTGTCGCGGACCTCGTCCAGCGACGGCACGTTGCCGGGTGCCTGCAGCTGCGACATCGATTGCAGCGACGCCGACACCTGCTCCTGCATCTTGGCCTGCTCCAGCTGGGAGAGCAGCTTGGTCCGCTCGGCCAGCTTGGTCTGCAGCTGCATGGCGTTGTTCTCGACGGCCTTCTTCGCCTGCTGAGCGGCCTGCAGGGCCTGATCATGCATGGTCTTGAGGTCTTCCATCTGTTGCTCTGCCGCGACCAACTGGGTGGCGAACGCCTGCGCCGTCTGCTCGTACTTGTCGGCCTCCGCAGCGTTGCCCTTCGCCCGCTGCTCGTCGGCCAGCACCAGGGCCTGCCGCGCCGAGGACGACAAGCGCTCGACATCCCCCATCTGCCTGGTCAACTTCATCTCGAGCTGACGCTGATTGCCGATGACCGCGGCGGCCTGCTGGGACAACGCGGCGTGCTGGCGCTGGGCGTCCTCAATGGCCTGCTGGATCTGCACCTTCGGGTCGGCGTACTCGTCGACCTTGGACGAGAACAGTGCCATCAGGTACTTCCAGGCCTTGCTGAACGGATTCGCCATGTGATGTCCTCTCGACTTCCTGCACGCTACGGCACCCCCGCACACGGTCGCGGTGAAACCATCGTTGCAGGTGATCCAACCAGCTTCCACCTTCGCGCCGGTACTCCCGGGTGAAATTCGGGAAGTACCCCGACGCCGGCACCGGCAGCCGTACGGGGCAACCCCGAGACAGCAGCACGACTTCCTGTCCACGGTCCGTCCGCAGGCTTGTCCACCGATCCGGGATCGCCGAGCCCGGACTGTCGGTGATGTCTGGTTAAAGTTGCCCCACCGCGCAATGGTTTGCCGGTCTCGCCGCCCTGATCTGGAGGCTTCATGTCCTCGCGTCACGCTTCTGATGGCGCCCGTCGTGGCATCGCGCCATGGATCATCGTGACGATCGTGGTGGTGCTCGTCGTGGTGGCGGCCGCCGTGGCCTATTTCCTTGTGATCAGAGGCGACGATGAGCAGGCGGCAGGTACCTGCAGCTCGGAAGTGATCCTGCCGGTCATCGCCTCCCCCGGGTCGGCCGCGGCGATCCAGGCCGCTGCAACGGCCTTCGACGCCACAAAGCCCGTGGCGAGGTCGGCCTGTGTCACCACAGCGGTCACCACCCTGCAGGGTCCAGATGCCGAACAGGGACTGGCCGGCGGCTGGACCGCCCAGTCCAGTCCGGCCCCCGCAGTCTGGGTGCCGGACAGCGAGGCCGACCTGCTCGCCCTGGAGTCGTCCAACTCGTCGATGACGGCCGGGCGAGATCCGGAACCACTCGCCACCTCTCCGGTGGTCCTCGCCGTGCGCAGCGCTGACGCAGACGCCATGTCGTCGGCCGGGTTGAGCTGGAAATCGCTGCCCGCGGCGACCGGGCCGACCGGCAGCTTGCTGCTGCCGTCGGGCAAGCATCTGATCGCGGCGTTGCCCGGGCCGGAAACCAACCGGGCGACGAGCTACGCCCTGCAGTCCGTGGTGGCAGCTACTTCCGGATCACCGGTGACCACGGAAAAGGTCACCGCAGCCGCGCCGCAACTGAAGGCCGTAGCCGCCGGCGGCCCGGTCCCTGAACCTGCCCTCACCCAGGACGCACTCACCGCCCTTGCTGCCGGTGATGGCGGCTTCACGACCGTTCCGGTCGTGCAATCCGACCTGACCACCTTCACGGCCGGCACCCCGGGGCTGACCGCGGTCGCGCCGGCCGGTCCAACGGTTGGGGACGCCGCTTATGCGGTGCCGTTGACGGCGGACTGGGTGACGCCGACCCTGGACGACGCGGCAGCGCTGTTCGTGTCGTACCTGCGCGGTGAGGGCGGCGCGGCGGCCTTCACCCAGAGCGGCATGCAGGTGGTGGGCACGGCGGCCGACGGATCGAGCGGCGCGGCACCGACGTCCGCCGCGTCCGGCGGCGTCAGCGGGTCGGCCTCAGCGCCGGGAGCGGCGCCCGAGTCATCGCTCACAGACGCCGGCCCGACGGTCGACGCGGCGTTGGCCGATGTCCTTGGCTCCGCCGCCTCGGGCTGAGGAGTTGACGGCGGCCGGTGATCCCCACCCGGTGGCAGCCCGACGTGGACTCTGGGGAAACCGACTTCGATCCCGGCACAACCGATGTCGATGTGGACCCAACCGATTTCGATTCGGGGGCACGGCCGACTTCGACGGGACTCAACGACGCGATCAGGCGAACGGCACCGCATCGGCGCCGATGCCGATCAGCGTTCCGGTGAGCCAATGGTCGCCGCCCACCACCGACAGGCGGCAACTCGACGTCTCGGCCGGGGCCGTGCCGGGCGGGGCCGTGCCGGGCGGGGCCGTGCCGGACGGGGCCGTGGCGGGCGGGGCCGTGCCGGACGGGGCCGTGGCGGACGGGGCCGTGCCGGACGATGTGGGGGGCGGTGACGCGGGTGCCGCGACCGAGGGCGTCGCGAGCGGGGACGGTCCCACGGTGGCGCCGGGCGCCGTCGGCGCGCTCGAAGAGGCTGCGCCGGCAACCAGTTCGGTGCGCAGGCGACCGCCGGCCGTGATGTCCCGCATGCCCGTCATCGCGGCGATGAGCTCCCGGCAGCTGGCGATGCCGCTCCTGCCGACCGGCACCGGCCCGGAGGTGACGCCGAACTCCTGACCGCTATGCAGAGCTGTGCAGGAAACCGGGCGCTCCGTCGGTGTCCTCATCAGGCACCGGCCGAAGGGCGCAGGCGCCGGACCGAAGGCCAGCGACCGGATGTACGAACCCCGGTAACTCTCGCCGGCCGGCGGCAGCACAAGGCAAGCGGCCCAACGAGGTTCATACGGATCAACAAATGGCGCGCTGAGCACGGCGGTGAAGCGCTGACCCGTCGACGGCACCCAAAGCCCGCCGGACGCATCACCGACCCGCCATTGAAGGTGCGCTTGGTAGTCGGCGGCGACCGACCGGCACCAATCGATGTCCGCCGTCCGATCAACATCACCCTGTCGTTGCTGTGCCATCCGGCGGTACGCAACCACCTCCCCGAGGTGATCACCGGCGCAGTCGGCGAACGCCACGCCCGATTCGTCCACGACACCGACCCTCGGTAACGGCTGCTGGACGACGGTGCCCGCACCTGAGCCGCGGGCGATGTCGGGACCGGGAGCCGTCTGCGCGGGATCGGCGAACCAGCCGACACAATCACCGACGTCCGGGGCACTGAGCCCTGGTGGAGCGATCGCCCGGCCGGCGATCCTGCTGCCGTCGAGCCGGGCAACCACCACGACGGCCAGCACAGCAAGGAGCACCACGGCCACTCCGACCGCGCGCCGGGTCACCGTTCCAGACAAGAGAGCCGGCCCGCCCGCTGTCTCAGCGGCGCAGGAGTACGGACCCGCGCCACCCGGCCCAGGGCTCCGGCAGCGACGCCGACCGGCGATCGGGCCATCATCCGGCGATCGGAACCGGGCGTTCGCCGAGCCCGATGACCGAACCGGACAGTTGGGTGGCACCCGCCGCCGTCGCGAAGCAACCGATGGTCAGCGGTCCGTCAGATCGGTCGACGGACTGGGCGGTCAGCCGGTCGGTGACGATCTCCAACGCCTGTCCCCTGGTCGGGTCGGCCGCTCCGATCAAACGCCCCGCGACCTCACGGCAGGCGTCATGCACCTCGGCAAGGGACACCTGACTCCGGTCGCGGATCCAGCCGGTGGCCAGCAGTTCAGCGGCATGAGGCTGATCGCACAGCAGTAACGTCGGTAACACGTCGAAGTTGGCGGAACTGAAGCACAACCCGAATTGCGCGGGCAGGCCCTGTGAGAAGGCGTTGCGAAGCGTCCCCGAGTACGCCACACCGCCCACCGGCAGCACCATGCACGCCACCCAGCTACGGCCGGCACGCTGCTCCAGCTCACCCGGCACGACCAGGAACGGATTGAACCCGATGGTCGGCTTCCACCGCACCGGCCCACCCACCGGCGCCCCGGGCAGGTCTGTCGAGCGGTTGCTGCTCTCCAGACCGGAGTACTCGGCGGCCTGCCGATAGCACGGACCTCCGAACCTCGAGCTGGGTGCCTGCTGGGCGGCGACCGAAGTCTCCCAGAAGGCGACCACCTCGCCGCTGGCCTCGCCTTCACACGACCCCAGATCGATGCTCGTGACACTGATTTCGGGCGGTGACCCGGCAACCACCGCGGTCAGCGCGAACGGCGCACGCAGGCAGTCGCCCACCTGCGGCGGGTCGGCGAACGTGGTGGCAACGGCCGTGCCGGACACCCGCCTGCCGTCGAGCGAGGGAACGACGACGATTGCCGACAGCGCCAGCAACAGCACGACGATCCCGGCCAGCCGACGCTCCATCCAGCCACGGTAACCGCGATCGCCGGCGACGCGGATGCCGCTCGCGGAGCGACGACTCGACCACACCGACGCCGCGGTCGTTCGTCGCTACGCGACCACGGTGTCGACCTCTCGGCGCCACGCTCCGCTCCAAAACAAAACCTCGTACCTCAACTACGCGTACGCCTCGTGCACTTCTCGGCGCCACGCTCCGCTCGTACCTCGCTACGCGTACGCCTCGGGCGACGGGCAGGAGCAGACCAGGTTCCGGTCGCCGTACGCCCCGTCGATCCGGCCGACCGGCGGGAAGTACTTGTGCGCCGGCGAAACGCCCGCCGGGAAGACGCCCTCCGCGCGCGAGTACGGGTGATCCCACTCCGCCACCAGCGACGCGGCCGTGTGCGGGGCGTTGCGCAGCGGGTTGTCCGTCGCCGGCCACTCCCCCGCGCCGACCCTGTCGATCTCACCCTTGATCGCGATCATCGCCGCGCAGAACCGATCGATCTCGCCGACGTCCTCGCTCTCGGTCGGCTCGACCATGAGTGTCCCGGCCACCGGGAAGGACATCGTCGGCGCATGGAAACCGTAGTCCGCCAACCGCTTTGCCACGTCATCGACGGTGACGCCGGTGGCCGCGGTGATCGGCCGCAAATCCAGGATGCACTCGTGGGCGACGAAGCCGCGGCCGCCGGTGTACAGCACCGGGAAGTGCTCGTCGAGCCGCCGCGCGATGTAGTTGGCCGCCGCAATCGCGGTCAGGGTGGCCCGGCGCAGCCCTGGGCCGCCCATCATTCGGATGTAGGCCCAGCTGATCGGCAGGATCGACGCCGACCCCCACGGCGCGGCGGCGAGTGCGCCCACACCGGTCGGCGGACCCGCCGATGGTGCCAGCGGATGGTTCGGCAGGAACGGCGCCAGGTGCGCCGCCACCGCTACCGGTCCGACCCCCGGGCCGCCACCGCCGTGCGGGATGCAGAACGTCTTGTGCAGGTTGAGGTGCGACACGTCGCCGCCGAATGCCCCCGGACGGGCCACGCCGACCAACGCGTTCAGGTTCGCGCCGTCGACGTAGACCTGCCCACCCGCGGCGTGGATGACGTCCGCGAGCTCGGTGATCGTGTCCTCGAAGACCCCGTGCGTCGACGGGTAGGTGACCATGATCGCGGCCAGTTCTGACGCGTGCTTGTCGACCTTCGCACGCAGATCGGTCATGTCGATGTTGCCGCCGGTGTCGGTGCCGACCACCACGACGCGCATGCCGGCCATCACCGCCGACGCTGCGTTCGTGCCGTGCGCGCTGGCCGGGATCAGGCAGACGGTCCTGCCGTCGTCACCGCGGGAACGGTGGTAGCCGCGGATCGCCAGTAACCCGGCGAGCTCACCCTGCGATCCCGCGTTCGGCTGCAGGGAAACCGCTGCGTAGCCGGTGATCTCGCACAACCAGGTCGACAGTTGGTCGATCAGCTCCAGCATCCCGGCGGCGTCCTCGACGGGGGCGAAGGGGTGCAGCCCGGCGAACTCCGGCCAGGTCACCGCTTCCATCTCGGTGCTGGCGTTGAGCTTCATCGTGCAGGAGCCCAGCGGGATCATCGTCCGGTCCAGCGCCAGGTCCATGTCGGAGAGCCGGCGCAGGTACCGCATCATCGCGGTCTCGCTGCGGTGCGCAGAAAAGACGGGATGGGTCAAGTACTCGGACGTCCGGTTCAGCGCGTCCGGCCACCGCGACGGCAGCGGGGTGTGCGCCGCACCGGGGACCCCGAAAGCCTCGACGACCAGCCGCAGGTGCTCGACGGTGGTGGACTCGGAGACGCTGATCTGGACCGCGTCCTCGCCGTCCGCCCACAGATTGATCCCGCGTTGGCGGGCGGCGGCAACGATCTCCGTTGCCCGTCCCGGAACCCGCACCCGCACGGTGTCGAAGAACTGGTCGTGCTCGATCGCGATCCCGGCGTTCTGCAGCCGCCCGGCCAGCAGGAGCGCCTGCGAATGCACCCGCTCGGCGATCCGCCGCAGCCCGTCCGGCCCGTGGTAGACCGCGTACATCGAGGCCATCACGGCCAGCAGGACCTGCGCGGTGCAGATGTTCGACGTCGCCTTCTCCCGGCGGATGTGCTGTTCACGGGTCTGCAGCGCGAGCCGGAACGCCGTGTTGCCGTGCGCGTCATGGGACACCCCGACGAGCCGGCCGGGAAGCTGACGCTGCACGTCGGCGCGCACGGCGAGGAAGCCGGCGTGCGGTCCGCCGAACCCGAGCGGGACGCCGAACCGCTGCGAAGAGCCGACGGCGACGTCCGCGCCGATCTCACCCGGCGGCCGCAGCAGCGTCAACGCCAACAGGTCGGTGGCGACGGCGACCTTCGCCTCGCGCTGGTGGGCCGCCTCGATCAGCTCCCGATGATCCCGGACCGCCCCGGAGGCACCCGGGTAGCTGAGCAGCAGGCCGAAGAAGTCGCCGACCGGCAGTGACTCCACCCCCGCGGACAGATCGGCAACGACCACCTCGATGCCGATCGGCTCGGCCCGGGTCTGCACCACGGCGATGGTCTGCGGCAGGGTGTCGGCGTCGACGACGAACCGGTTGGACTTCGATTTGGCGGTACGCCGGATCAGCGTCATCGCCTCGGCGGCGGCGGTGGCCTCGTCCAGCATGGAGGCGTTCGCGATGTCCAGGCCGGTCAGGTCGGACACCGCGGTCTGGAAGTTCAGCAGCGCCTCGAGCCGGCCCTGCGAGATCTCCGGCTGGTACGGCGTGTACGCGGTGTACCAGGCGGGATTCTCCAGCACATTGCGCTTGATGACGCCCGGCGTCACGGTGTCGTGGTAGCCCAGTCCGATCATCTGCACCAGCGGGCGGTTCTTCGCCGCCAACCGGCGCAACTCGGCGAGCGCCTCGGTCTCCGAGGCGGGCGCGGGCAGCTGCAAGGCAGCGCCACCGAGAATGGTCGCGGGCACGGCCGCGGTCTCCAGCGCGTCGAGGTCGGGCTGGTCCAGCAGGTGCAGGATCGTCGCCATGCCCTCGGCGTCCGGACCGATGTGCCGGTCGGCGAAGGCCGCCGACAGCTCGTCCAGAGCAACGCTCGTGGGTGTTTGGCCGACAGGGGTCTTGTCGACGGCGGTCTGTGCGCTCATGGGTGTCCACCTCCGCCCGGCGGACCGGGCTTCCTCGTCCGGGTGGCTCGAGCACCGCGGACTGATGACATGTGGCCTACCGGGCGGGCCGGTCTCCCCCTCTGTCATCGGAGCGTGGGACGGACCGACGTGCGGTTCGTCCTTCGGCGAGGTCCCGGAACCCGACTTGCGGCAACCGGAGCCCTGTTTCCAGAGGTGTCTGTCCCCGGCGGTTCGTTCGCCTGAGAGATTGTGGGGAGGACTTGCTCCTTCGGCGTCCCGGTCACCGACCGGACGGACCGATCGTTGCGTGCCGGGACTCTCCCACCAGGGGTCGTCGACGTCGCCGACGGTACCAGCAGAGCGCTATCGCGGAGCGCTTCCGGGGCTCACGTCACAACTCACGATCGGGGCGGGCACCCGGTCGTCGCTGGTCAACCGGCCCGGCCGGCTCCGGAGGCGAGGTGCTTCCACTCCCCGCGGTGCAGGTTCAGGTGGATCGAGATCCCGGCCGAACGTGCGGCCAGCACCGCGGCACCGACGGCGGCGACCACACACACCGCGCCGGAGATGACCAACGCCAACGGCGCACCCCACTGCTCGGTGATCCAGCCGACCACCAGCGAGCCGAGCGGCGTGCCACCCATGAACACCAGCATGTACAGGCTCATCACCCGACCGCGCAGCTCCGGGGAGCTGGCCAGCTGGACGGAGGAGTTGCCCAGCGTGTTGAAGGTGACCGAGATGAAGCCGACCGCGACCAGCAGCCCGACGAACGGGATGAACCACGGGGTCAGCCCGAGAACGATCAACCCGAGGCCCACGCCGAGCGCGGACAGGAACAGCACCGACAAGGTCGCGCTCGTCCGGCGCGCGGCCACCAGCGCACCGGCCACAGAGCCGGCCGCCATCGCGGTGTTCAGCAGGCCGTACACGTCGGCGCCCGAGTCGAAGATGTCCTTGGTGTAGGCGGACAGGATGATCGCGAAGTTGTAGCCGAAGGTGCCGACGAAGAACACCAGCACGATCGGCCAGAGCAGCGCGGGAGTGCGGCGGACATAGCTCAGTCCCTCCCGCAGCTGCCCGGGCCCGCGTTCGGCCAGCGGCATCTTCTGCAGCTCGCGGGGACGCATCAACACCAGCGCGACGATGACGGCGACGTAACTCAAGGCGTTGAGCGCGAACGCCCAGCCGATCCCGACCGCGCTGATCAGTACGCCCGCCACCGCCGGACCGAGCATCCTGGCCAGCTGGAAGTTCCCCGAATTCAGCCCGACCGCGTTACGGACGAGGTCCTTGGGGACCATCTCGTTGACGAAGGTCTGCCTGGCCGGGTTGTCGACCACCGTCGCCAGGCCGAGCCCGAGGGCGATCAGGTACACCTGCCAGACCTGCACCACACCGGCCAGGGTGAGCGCGGCGAGCAGGACCGCCAGTCCGCCCATCGCCGTCTGGGTGATGAGCAACAACCGGCGCTTGGGGTAACGGTCGGCCAACAAGCCGCCCCACAGACCGAAGACCAGCATCGGCAGAAACTGCAGTGCCGTCGTGATGCCGACGGCCAGCGGTGAATTGGTGATCTGCAGGACCAGCCAGTCCTGCGCGATCCGCTGCATCCAGGTGCCGGTGTTGGACACCACCTGCCCGCCGAAGAAGAGGCGGTAGTTGCGCACGCGCAGGGCGGCGAATGTCGAGGTGTGGCCGGGGTGGCCGGGTGGCTGGGTGGCCTGGGTGGCCTGGATGCTGACGTTGCTCGGTCTTGTGGTCGGTATCCCGCGCGGTGACGGTGCTTGACGTGGCGTGTTCCTGACGTGGTGTCTGATGTGGTGTCGCGGAGGGATCTGATGGGGCGGGAGTGGTCCGGTGCAGCGTCACGAGGCTCACGGCAGCTCCGCCAGCCTGCTGAGCGCCGGTACGGCCGCCGCGATCGCTTCCCGCTCGCCCGGCGCGAGCTGTGACAGGCGGTCGGCCAGCCACACGGTGCGGATCTGGCGCGAGGCCTCGACGAACGCCTCGGCGGCGTCCGTCCTGGAGACCAGGTACTGGCGACCGTCAGTCGGGTGCGGCTGACGACTGAGCATGCCGCGGGACTCCAGGGACTCGATGACCTTCGTCATGGACGGCGGGCGGACGTGTTCCGAGCGAGCCAGCTGGCCGGGCGTCATCGGCCCGCAGCGGCCGATGCGGCCGAGGACGGCCAGCTCAGTGGCGGACAGGTCGTCGTCACCGGCGAGCTGGTACCGAAGTCGCCGGGCAAGAACCAGCACGGCTGCGCGCAGCGCCGCCACCGTCTCGACATCACCGGTGCGGGCGACCACATTGTCGGTCCGCGTAGGAACGCCTTCGGTCGGCGCTTCGGCACCGCTGATCGCCTCATCGGCGGTGGACGGTTGCGCCTCGACGCCACCGGGCGGACCGTCGGGCGGTGTCACCGCATCCCGAACCCCACCCATCCCAGCCATACCGTTAGTCTATCTCATTAGCTCCACTCACGGTAGGCGTCATGGAGCGATTCGGGCCGATCACGAGATTGCGCGAGTCGGTAGCGAGGAGCAGGACGCCCTGACTCGGCCATTGGACGTGTTGCTCGTGAAGCAGCAGGAGCAACGCGTAGGCCACACGAGTGAGGGATTGCCCGGAATCGATTGCGCTGCAGTACACGTCCACAACGGCACGCGCCGGCTGCCCGGACGAGTGCGTGCGACCACCGTGCGTCCGACACCAGGAGCGCAGCGGGCAATGACGAACGGGAACGCCCGACCTGCGAGCAGGGAACAGGCGCGGGTCAGCCGGCGGTGCGGGCCTGACGGCGCTGCGCCAGTTCGTCGGCCTCGACGGGCACCAGCCGGTCACCCTCGACCCGCTCGGCCGGGAACTCGGCCAGCGAGCCGGTGATCTCCCGCATGGTTCCGCCGACGGCAATGCCGAAGACGCCCTGTCCACCCTGCAGCAGATCGACGATCTCTTCCGGTGAGGTGCACTCGTAGACGGTGGTGCCGTCGGAGAACAGCGTCACCCCGGCGAGATCGTCGACGCCTCGTGCGCGCAGATGCTCGACCGCAACCCTGATGTTCTGCAGCGAGACGCCGGTGTCGAGCAGTCGCTTGACCACCCGGAGCACCAGGATGTCCTTGAACGAGTACAGCCGCTGGCTGCCCGATCCGCTGGCGCCGCGCACGGTCGGGACCACGAGATCGGTCCGCGCCCAGTAGTCCAGCTGCCGGTAGGTGATCCCCGCCGCTTGGCACGCGGTAGGCCCGCGATACCCGGCGTACTCGTCGGGCACGGAGGTGTTCGGGAACAGTGCAGCCTGCTCCTGCTCGGGCATCCCGCCACCTCTCTCAACGATGTCGCCGCGCAGCGGCGTAGTGGATCGACAGCGCGCCCCGCCGCACCCTGATCCCGGCGGATGTCAACGACTCGAGCGAGTCGGTGAACCTGCAGAGGGTAAATCACATGCGCGGAACTCACCTGACGGTAGGCCGGTGGCTGCGGCCGGTCAACGTTGCCGGCGGCGTGTCCTCAAGCTGAGCTTCACGGTTAGTGCGGAGGAGCGACGATCAGGGCTTCTGCTCGCCGCCGAAGTCGTCCGGGGAGACGGAGTCCAAGAACTCACGGAACCGTTCGACCTCGTCCTCGGCGTCGCCGGGCTCGTCACCGTCATCGACGGCATCCTCGGCGTCCTCGTCCGGCACCACGATGCCTGCCTCGGCGAGCACCGCCTCCTCGACGAACACCGGGATCTCCACCCGGACGGCGAGGGCGATCGCATCGGACGGGCGAGCGGACACGGTGGTTCCATCGTCGAAGGCCAGCTCGCCGAAGAAGGTGCCCTCGCGGAAGTCGACGACCCGGACCTGCACCACGGACCGACCAAGGGCGGTGATGACGTGACCGAGCAGGTCGTGGGTCAGCGGACGCGCCGGCCGGACACCCTGCTGGTGCATGGCGATGGCGGTGGCCTCGGCGGAGCCGATCAGGATCGGCAGGCTCCGCGGTCCATCCACCTCTGTCAGCATCAGAATCGGCTGCTGGGTGGGCATCTCGACCCGGACGCCGACGATGCGCATCTCGATCATCTCGGTGTGCCTTTCTCCGTCACAGCGAAACGCTACACGCCGGAACTGGACAAGGGAGCCTCCCGCCCCCACACCGTCGTCCGCGCATCACCGACCGAGATCGCGCCGTAATCCGGCCTTGACCAGCTGCGCGTGCAACCGCAGAACGGTGCTCGCCAGTTGGGCCGCTTCGGCGGCTGCACGCTCCCTCGCGTCCGGGTCACGCTGGTGCGCCTGGGCGGACACGAGCTGGGTGATCAGGGTGGCTTCCCGGTCCGCGGCAGTGCGGAACGAGCGCAGGTGCCGGGGCTCCAGCCCGACGGCGAGCAACTCCGCCGCGGTGCCCGCAACCAGCACGGTGTCCGCGTCGAAGTAGCCTCCGGGCCCCGCCGCGATGAGACCGAACTGCTCCAGTTCCACCAACGAGGTGGCGGTGAGACCAGACTGTGCGAGCAGCTCCGCCCGCGTCATCCGGATCTGCGTCGTGGCAGCGAAATCGCGTGGTGACGGCCCATCGGCGGCGACCACGGACGATGGCAGCCGTGCCTCCGGGGAGCCCGGTTCCAGGCCGCGGTCGATGGCCTCAAGTTGGTCCTTGATGACCTTCAACGGCAGGTAGTGATCGCGTTGAGCGGCCAGCACGTACCGGAGTCGCTCGACGTCGGCGGCACTGAACTGCCGGTACCCCGACGGCGTCCGGTGCGGCGTCACCAGACCTTCGGACTCCAGGAAGCGGATCTTGGAGATCGCGAGATCGGGGAACTCCGGCTTGAGCCGGGTCAGCACGGCGCCGATGCTCAGGGTCGGGGTGGTTGGCATGTCGGCCACGGATGAGGTCACGGCGCCGTCACCGCCGGTGTGCTGGACGCCGGGACATTCCCACCCCTGACGGACAGGCCAGCGACTGCCAACCGGACGAAGGGCAGACGGGCGAGAGCCGGCCGAACGACAGCTCCGGACGCTGGGATGGTGCCGACGACGCTGTCGGTCCGCTGGGCAGACCGGCCGGCGTCATGACCCCGTATCGCCCTCTGCCTGGTCACCGGACAGGAACACCAGCCGGAACTTCCCGATCTGCACCTCGTCGCCGTTGGACAGGGTGGACACCTCGATCGGCTCCCGATTGACGTAGGTGCCGTTCAGCGAGCCGATGTCGGCCACCTCGTAGCCGTCGCCGGAACGCCGGAACTCGGCATGCCGACGCGAGACGGTGACGTCGTCGAGAAAGATGTCGCTCTCCGGGTGACGACCGGCAGTGATCTTGTCCCGGTCCAGCTGGAACCTCGAGCCGGCGTTCGGCCCACGCTTGACAACCAACAGTGCGATGCCGGCGGAGAGGCCGTCGACGCCACCGAGAACTTCCTCGCCGCTCTCCGGGTCGGCAGCATTGAACAACCCGCCGGCGAAAATGGAAGTCGAATCCGACGCCGCCGACCGGCGGTCATTGTCAGTCACCAGGCGCTCCTTCGTATCACCGTGGCACGTCCGTCCACGGTCACATCGCCCGTTTCCGGGCCGGGCAAACGATTCTCGGGACGGTCCGTGATCGGAACGAGCCCTGACAGCTGCTGCATGTAAGGCACGACCGTACCGTGCCGCGCCTGGTCGACGCACCGGGGATGAGCGCTTGTCGCGCCCAATCCCCCGTCTGCTCCACCCGCGGCCTGGCGCAGGGGAGCCGGTGGCCGGCCAGCCGGGTCAGCCTTCCCCGATCACCGCTGCGTAACCAGCCGCATCCAGGAGGTCACCAGCCTGGGCAGGATCGGCCAGTTCGATCTCGATCATCCAGCCGTCGCCGTACGGGTCGGAGTTCACCAGTTCCGGCGCCGCGTCAAGCGCGTCGTTGCGGGCGACGACGGTGCCGCTGACGGGCGCGAAGATGTCCGAGACGGATTTGGTGGACTCCACCTCACCGATCGAATCCCCCGGCTCGACGGTCGTGCCCGGCTCGGGCATCTGGACGAAAACGATGTCGCCGAGCGAGTTCTGGGCGTAGTCGGTGATCCCGACCCGGGCGACGGGCGTCCCGCCGGTGTCGGCGGTATCGGTGTCGCTGTCCAAGATGCGCAGCCACTCGTGGTCCGAGCTGTATCGCAGGTCCTCTGGGATCACGGTGCGGGTCCTTCCGGTGCTGGACGGTGACGTCCGGGTTTGTCCGTCTGCGGGGTGTCGTCCTACGACGGCGGAATCATCGCAGAGCAGCCCCGTGCCTGCGTGGTCGTGGTCCGGTCCAGGCACGATGTCCGCCAACGATCGGGTCCGGGCGACGGCCCGGCTCAGGCGGCGGGACGGGCGAACTGCGGCTTGCGCGGCTCACGGAGGGCCTCGATGACGACCTTGTCCGATTGCGTGACGTCCATCGTGCCGCCGGAGCGCCGGACGTTGTCGAACACGCCGCCCGGGATGGCCAGCGCCGCGGCCAGCGTCGGCGGATCGCCGATCGCGGTGATCTTGTACGGCTCTTTCAGTGGCACCCCGTCGACATTGATGGCGCCGGCCGAGCCGGTGAACGCCGAATCGACACCGATCCGGACGCTGCCGACCTGAAAGGCCTCCGCTCCCGCGTTGCGAAGTTCCTGCAGAGCGTCGAGCAGCACCTCGGGTGGAACGCCGCCCGCGGGATCGGCGATGGTGATCGTCACGCCGGGTCCGCTGGCCCGCGCGGTGCCGGTCAGCACCCCGAGCGCCTCGGCCTGCCGCTGGGCCTCGGCCAGCGCCTCCTCGCTGGACGCGCCGCTGCGCTGCAGTTTGGCCAGCGTCGCCTGCAACTCGGCGATCTCGGCGTTCAAGTCGTCCTCCCGCCGCTGCAGGCCGTCCAGGATCTGCACCAGGTCGTCCGGGCGTGCCGTCTCGAGATTGTCACCGGCGGCGGTGCGCTGCACCTGCAGGACGACGGCGAAACCCAGCAGCGCGCACAGCACGGCAACCACCGTCCGGTTCAGCACAGCGGTCCTGCCGGTCGCCGGCCGCCCGCCGGCAACGCCTTCCGTCGGCGCGGCCGCGCGGGAATCCGTGTGCGGCACAGGGTTCCCGCGCTGCGGTCCGTCGGTCATCCCGTCGGGGGGCGCGCCGCCGCCGGGCGCGTCATCGGTCGGGTCAGCCATTTCTCAGGCCTTGAAGATGTGCCGACGGATCGCTGCCGCGTTGCCGAAGATCCGGATCCCGAGCACCACGACGACGGCGGTGGACAACTGGGCACCGACCCCCAACTGGTCGCCGAGGAACACGATGAACGCCGCCACCAGGACGTTGGCGATGAACGAGACGACGAAGACCTTGGCGTCGAAGATGTGGTCGAGCCGGGCACGCAGACCGCCGAACACCGCGTCGAGGGCCGCGACGACGGCGATGGGCAGGTACGGGCCGAGCCATTCCGGCACCGTCGGATGGACGAGCAGGCCGATGACCACGCCCGCCGCCAGGGCCAGCAGGGCATACACAGTTTGTCTCCTCGATCGGTCCCCAACAAAAGCCCGGCAGGTCAGCGCGATCGCCCCGGGCGGCTTAGACCCTGCCAGAGTCCGACGCTGCCGCGGGCCACCTCAACCGGTCGGCGCAGTGCTCGGGCGCGCCGTCTGCCCGGCGGACTCCCGTGCCCCGGACGCCGGCGGGGTCGTCTCGGCCACCCCCGCAGGTGACGTTGCCGTGGACTGGGTCCCTGTGGCTCCTGTTGTGGTGGCCTGAGTTGTGGTGGCCTGAGTCGTGGTGGCCTCATCCGGCACGCTTGCGTACAGCAGCGCCCCGCCAGTTCCGCCGGGCAGGTTGAGGTCCTGCTGGGTGGAGACGTCGAACTCGATGTCGTAGAGCTGCGCGAACGAGGAGAACCGGCCGAACCCCGGTAGCCCCACCGCCTTCACCTGCATGCCGGTCGGGTCTCCGACGGCGTCGATGGTGATGGGCCAGAACACGGGTTTGTTGTCGACCAGGATCGATCCACCGGCCTGCCGGATCGCGCTGCGGGGCTGAACCCGCACCCCACCGATCGCCACGGCCTCCGCGCCCGATGCCCACAGATCGTTGACCAGCAACTGGATGTCGCGGTCGCGGATAACGCCGCGACCACCGGCGCCGTCGGCCGCCGCCTCATTGATTACGATCCGCAGACCAGGCCCGGTGACAGGCGTGACCTGGCCGGCGTTCTCCAGCGCCGACACCGTCTGCAGCGGTCCGCCCGCGCCGAGTTCGGCCTGCGTGGACCGCAGCGTGTCGGCCAGCCCGGCCGCCGAACTGGCCAGTTCGCTCTGCCGCTCCTGCGCCCGGTCGATGTCCTCGAGGAGCGCGGCCCTGGCCTTGTCAGCGCGGGGCTGGTTGGTCTCCTTGTTGACGGCTGAGACGCCGAAGAGCACACCGGCGACCAGGAGCACGGCGACTGCCAGCAGGACGGATCGACGCCGGCCCGAAGGATCGGGCGGATGCGCGGGTGCGGCCGCCTTGCGTTTGGCCGCAGCGGCGTAACCGGGATCGAGGTGATCCCGGTTCATTTCTTCGAGCAACGCCGGTACCGGCGATCGCCAAACCTGTGTGTCGCGCCCCCCGGTGTCGTGCCCCCCGGTGTCGTGCCCCGCGGGGTCGTGCCCCGCAGGGTCGTGCCCCGCAGGGTCGTGCGCCGCGGGGTTGCGCCCCGCGGGTTCTTGCCCCCCTGCGTCATGCTCCCCGGCGCCCTGCCCTGTGGGCTCGGGCCTGGACGCGTCGTCAGTCATGGTGCTGACGACCGTTCGCGCCTGCCCGGTACCGCGGCGCCAACGGACAGTTCCGGGTGATCCACGCCAGTTGCCGGAAGTAGATGCCGGCCGCCCAGAGGTACATCAGCACCCCCCAAGCCAGGAAGGCGTAACTGACCGGGAGTGCCACCGGCGCGATGGCCGACGAGCTCTGCGCCAGCAGCAGCAGCGGCAACCCGTACAACAGGCAGAACGTCGCGGCCTTGCCCAGATAGTGCACGGGCAGCGCGGTGTACCCGTAGCGCCGCAGGACCGGCACGGTGGCGGCCAGCGCCACGTCACGGCCGATGATCACCGCCGCGACCCACCAGGGGATGAACCCCCGCAGCACGAAACCGACCAGCGCGGCGAGGATGTACAGCCGGTCGGCGAGCGGATCGAGCAGCTCGCCGAGGCGGCTGTACTGGTCGAGCAGGCGGGCGAGTTTGCCGTCGGCGTAGTCGGTGGCCGCGCTCGCGATGAGCACGGCCAGGGCCCAGCCGTCGCTTTCCGGCCCGAGCAGCAGGTACAGGAACAGCGGGATGCCCAGCAACCGAAGAAACGAGAGCAGGTTGGGGATCGTCAGGATCCGATCGGAGCCGGGCGGCCGGACCGCGGCGCTCGGCAATGACGACTTCGACGGGTCGGGGTGCGACGAGTTCGGCTGGGATGGGTTCGGCTGGGATGAGTTGGACTGCGATGAGTTGGACTGGGATGGGTTCGGCTGCGGCGCAGCGTTCTGCGACACCTTGCCTCCCTCGAACCGGCTCACGCACCCGATGGTTCCGGACCGAACCGGCACTTCCCACCCTGGCACGCCCGGCGGGCCGCCGAGGCCCCCTTGGCTCGCGACGCCTGCCGGCGATCCCGGTCGACCGGGCGGACGACGACCTGACCGGCACCGGAAGTCTAGGCGAGGCGGACAGGCGGTTCAGCCGAGCAGCCGCAGCATCGCGTACGCGGTGATCGTCGGCGCATCGACGATCCGCCCGTCCGCGATCATCGCCCGGAACTCCGCCTCGCTGACCAGGTCGGCGACCATGTCGATCTCCGACGCCTCGCGGCTGTGCTGCCCCTGCGTCAATCCGGTCGCATGGAAGACGGCGAAACCCTGCGAGCAGAAGCCCGATGCCTCATGCAACCGGCCACCGAGCGCGGCGCCAGTGCGCGGCCGTCACGCCCGTCTCCTCGAGTAGCTCCTGTCGGGCGAGCTGCTCTGCGGAACCGGACTTCCCGGCCGGCCAGGTGCCCATCGGGAACTCCCACGCACGCCGCCCCAGCGGGTAGCGGAACTGCTCGACCAGGTAGAACCGGCCGTCCGGCTGTTCCGCGATGACCACCGAGAAGTCGGACTTCTCGACGACGCCGTACGTGCCCTCCGTGCCGTCGGGCTGGACGAACACGTCCTCCCGCACCCGCATCCAGGGATTCTCGTAGGCCACGGCGCTGCTGAGCAGGCGCGGCGTCTGGAGCCCATCGGAGCGCTGGGTCGGTTGTTCGTTCTCCGCTGGCATCCGATCGGGGTCCGCTGGCATTGCCCGAGTATCAGGCACTGTTTGTAGGCGGCGGAGCCGTCCTACGCTGAGCCACCATGTCGACCGTCCCGCGCCCGCCGTTCGCCTATCTCGGCGGCATGCTGGCGACGGAGCTGGTCGAGACGGTGGACCTGGGTCAACGGCCGGAGGTCCTGGACGAGGGCGGCTGGTGGGCGGTGCTGGCGACCTTCGAGGGCGCCGCGACGGGCTTCCGCTTCGCCGACGTCCGCGCCGCACCCATGCCGCGTCCCGAGATCGCCTGGCACGGACCGGATGTGGCCGGCTGGCGGAGCTCGATGGATCATGCCGGTTATGTCGACGGGGTCCGGCGGATCCGGCGGTTCATCGAGGCCGGGGACGTCTATCAGGTGAATCTCTGCCGGATGCTGACGGCTCCGCTGGAGGGGCTTCCAGATCCGCTGGCCCTCGCCGGCCTGCTGGCCGCGGGGAATCCGGCTCCCTACCAGGGCGTCCTGCATCTGGGCGATCATTGGCTGGTGACCGCGTCACCCGAACTGTTCCTGGCCAGGTCAGCGGACACCGTCAGCTCGTCACCGATCAAGGGCACGACCCTGCCCGGAGAGCAGTTCGCGGACAAGGACTTCCCGGAGAACATCATGATCACCGACCTGGTCCGCAACGACCTCGGCCGGATCGGTCGTGCCGGTTCGGTGACGGTGACGGCCCTGCTCGAGCGCCAGGAACACCCGGGCCTGGCTCACCTGGTGTCGACGGTGACCACCGAGCTCGCCGCCGGATACGGCTGGGGTGACATCCTGGCCGCCACGTTTCCCCCCGGCTCGGTCACCGGCGCACCGAAGATCCGTGCCCTGCAGGTGATCTCCGCGCTGGAGCCGGTGCCGCGGGGACCGTATTGCGGGGCAATCGGGTTCGTCGACGCCGACGCCGGGCGGGCTGAATTGGCGGTCGGCATCCGGACCTTCTTCACCACCGCGGGGTCGCTGCACTTCGGTACCGGGGCGGGCATCACCTACGCCTCCGACCCCGATGACGAATGGGCCGAGACCGAACTCAAGGCCGCGCGGTTGATCTCACTGGCGTCAGCCGGCAGCGCCCCCGATACCGCCGCCGGCACTGCAGCTGCGGACCGGTAGACCCCACGACGGTCCGTCAGGGTGTATCAGTCCTGACCGAGCACCGCGCCGTCCGGGATGCTGCCGGGCGAGCCCTCAGCGGTCACAACCGCGTCCCCGACCACGGTCACGTCACGCCCGAAGGTCCAGTCGCCCTTGACGGTCAGGCTGTGGCAGCGCGCCAGCGACGGCGGGCCGGCCGGGAACCTCGCGTCGAAGTCGTGGACGAGCTTGTAGGGCTTGTCGAGCTCGACCAGCGGCGCCTCGGTGCGCCCGGGAATCAACCGGACCTGAGCACCGTCGGCGAGTTCGTAGGCGTCGGAGCGGAGCACCAGCAGGTCACTGGTGGCCTTCACCGGCAGGAAGCGGGCTCGGTCCACCTCGATGGCCGCGGCGCCGTCGAAGACGCCGATGGCCGCGCCCATCGCGGTCTCGATCTGGATCACCTCGGGGCTGGAGGGATCGGCCGGGTCGACCGTCTTGACATTGCGGATGATGGGCAGGCCGAGGACGCCGTCATTGGCTTGGAGGACAGCGTCCAGCGCTGCCAGGTCCAACCACAGGTTGTTGGTGTTGAAGAAGCGGTGCCGCTCGGTGTCGGCGAAGGCGTCGGCGTCCTCCGGTCGGGTCTGCGCCGACTCGCGGAGCACGAACTGCCCGTCGCTGATCCGCCGGGCCAGATGACCGCCCTTGCGATCCGCGGCGGTGCGCCGGCAGTACTCGGCGGCGAACGGGCTGCCCGACGCCGCGAACCAGGTCGCCAGCCGGGGGTCGGGACGCGCTCCCAGGTTGTCGGCGTTCGACACGAACAGGTATCGATAGCCGTTGTCCAGCAACGTGCGCAGCAGTCCCGAGGCATCGAGCGCGGTGTAGATGTCACCGTGACCGGGCGGGCACCATTCGAGGCTGGGGTCGGCCGGCCAGCGCACCGGCGTCAGGTCGTCCGAGCGCAGTTTCGGCTCCCGGTTCTGCAGGAAGTCCAGCGGCAGGCCGTCGACCGCAAGACCGTTGTGCGCGCGCAACGCGTCCAGGGTGTCCTGCGAGGTGCGGAAGCTGTCCATGAAGATGACGGGCAGCGGCACGTCGTACTGCGCCCGCAGGGCCAGCACCTGCTCGGCGATGATGTCGAGAAAGCTGCGCCCGGAACGAACTTCGAGCAGCGACTTCGCCCGGTCCATGCCCATCGACGTACCGAGACCGCCGTTCAGCTTCACCACGGCCGTCACCGCCAGGGCTGCCTTGGCCGCCTCCGCGTCGTACTCGATGTCGTCGAGCTTGGGTAGCTCGGTGACAGGCTCGAGATCGGATTCGGCCAGCAGGCCGGTCTCGCCCGATTCCAGCACCCGGTAGGAGTGGGCGAACACCGCGATGGCCTTGGGATGCACCCCGGCCTCGGTCATCAGATCGCACGCCTGCTGCAGTCCGTTGCTCGTCATGGCCAACGACTCTAAGGGACCGTCACCCGGGACCGGAGAGGCCCGACGCGCGGGCGGAGTTTGCGTCCGCGATGTCGTATTCGCTGATCGGCGAGCCATGATTCACAGCCGGCGACCGACGCCTCTGACATGCTCGAAGATGAGGTTGGTCTCGGTCAGCGCGACCTCGGGGTGGGCCGAGAGTTCATCGACCACGAACGATCGCAGCGTCGCCGAGTCGGTGGTGGCGACATCCAGCAGGAAGTCGTCGGCGCCGGCCAGGAAATAGATGTTGCGGACCTCCGGCAGCTGGCGCATGCGTTCGGTGAACAGCCGCATCCGGTCCCGGGCCCCGGCCCGAAGGCGGACCGCGATCATGGCCTGCAGCGGCAGACCGATGGCATCGGGATCCACGTCGGCGTGGTAGCCGCGGATCACTCCCGATTCCCGCAGAGCCCGCACCCTCGCCAGACAGGTGGACGGTGCGATACCGACCTCGGACGCCAACGCGTTGTTGGCGATCCGGGCGTCCCGGATGAGGACGGCGAGGATGTGCAGGTCGGTGCGGTCCAGGTTGCCCGCCCGCGGGCCGAGTCGAAGATTGTTCCCATCAGGACGTCGCGGAGCACGCTCGGTGGAATTTTCGGCGTCCATTTGCGCACGATACCGAATTTTCTGCCGATCTCTATCGCCTGCGAGGCCAGAAGTTCATACTGATGCGATTCGGGATGGCGTCAGGAGTCGTCCCCGCAGATCACTTTGGAGCCCCGGCATGCGTATCGGCGTACCGCGCGAGGTCAAGAACCACGAGTACCGGATCGCACTGACGCCGGCCGGCGCCCATCAGCTGGCCGAGGCCGGGCACGACGTCGTCATCGAGGCTGGAGCCGGGTCGGGTTCCCTGATTCCCGACGAGGACTACATCGCCGCCGGTGCACGCATCATCGAGTCCGCCGACGAGGTCTGGGCGAGCTCGGAGATGGTCCTCAAGGTCAAGGAGCCGGTGGCGCAGGAGTACCACCGGCTGCGCAAGGACCTCGTGCTGTTCACCTACCTCCACCTCGCGGCCGATCGCGCCTTGACCGACGAGCTCGTGAAGTCGGGCACCACCTCGATCGCCTACGAAACCGTGCAGCTCCCCGACCGGTCTCTGCCGCTGCTGGCACCGATGAGTGAGATCGCCGGGCGGCTGGCGACGCAGGTCGGCGCGTACCACCTGATGCGCAACGAGGGCGGCCGCGGTGTGCTGCTCGGCGGCGTGCCGGGGGTGGTCAACGGAAAGGTCACCGTGCTGGGCGGCGGTGTTGCGGGCGCGCACGCCGCTTCCATCGCGGTCGGTATGCGGGCGGACGTGACGGTGCTTGACCTTTCCCTGCCGACCCTTCGCCGACTGGACGTTCAGTTCAACGGTGCGGTGAAAACCGTTGCGTCGACGTCGTTCAGCATCGCCGAGGCCGTCCGGGAGTCCGACCTGGTGATCGGATCGGTGCTCGTTCCCGGCGCCAAGGCACCGAAGCTGGTGTCCAACGAACTCGTGGCGCAGATGCGGCCCGGCTCCGTGCTGGTGGACATCGCGGTCGACCAGGGTGGCTGCTTCGAGGATTCCCGACCGACCACGCACGACGATCCCACCTTCACCGTCCACGAATCGGTGTTCTACTGCGTCGCAAACATGCCCGGCGCGGTGCCGCGCACGTCGACCTTCGCACTTACCAACGCGACCCTGCCGTACGTCACCGCAGTGGCTGGACTCGGTTGGCAGCAGGCTGTCTCGCTCGATCCCGCGCTCGCCGGCGGCCTCAGCACCCACGACGGCGCGGTCACCAACCTGCAGGTCGCCAAGGCGCACGGGCTCGACGCGGTGGACCCGTACTCGCTGGTCGGCTGACGCTTTTCGCGCGGCAGCGGCTTTTTCGGGTCCGCCCATGCGGAGGGGCGGCTGTTGTTGATCATGGGGCTCAGCAGGCGACACGCCGACGCCACGCGCGAAAAGCCCTGCTGAGCACCATGATCAACGCTCGAGGTGGCCCGGGCGGGCTCAGGCCAGCGCGGCATCCAGGGTGATCTCGACGCCGGTGAGCGCCTTGGACACCGGGCATGTTGCCTTGGCGTTGTCGGCCGCAGCCTGGAAGCCGGCCTCGTCGAGACCGTCCACCTCTCCCCTGACCTTCAGCAGGATCCCGGTCAGCCGGAAGCCGCCGGCCGGGTCGGGCCCGAGACTCACCTCGGCGTCGGCGGTGAGGCTCTTCGGCGTCCCGCCGGCCTCCGCGATGACCGCGGACAACTGCATGCAGTAGCAGGAGCTGTGCGCCGCGGCGATCAGCTCCTCCGGGCTGGTGACGCCGCCGGCGTCCTCGGCTGTACGGCGAGGGAACGACACGTCGAACATCCCGACGCCCGAGCTGACGAGCTGCACCTTCCCGGACCCATCGTTGAGTCCGCCGTTCCATTGAGTGTGCGCGATACGTGTCGGCATGCGATCTCCTCTGGGTTGGGTCGACCGGCGGGAGTGCGCAGACGTGCGCGCACCATCGTGGCCGCTGACGATGCCGGTTGACCGGGCATCGAACGACCCAACATAGCCGCGCTTCTCGCGCTTCGGCATTCGACGGCGGCGCTGAAGCCGTTACGGCCCTTGATGTCTGAGATGCCCGTTTAGCTTGCGGCGTCGCATTCGGGCGCCGCTGCGGGTGCTGCCGACAACGTTGCGATGGCCTGAGCGAACGTCGTCGGCGCGGCCGCCGTCGCCGGGGGTGCGATGGATGGCGGCCCGGCGGGCGAGTTCGCAGCGAGCTGAGCTGCCGGATCGGCTGCCGACGCGGCGCAGTCGACTGTCACCGCAGCTG
>CAWCUA010000010.1:0-69384 GCA_963798625.1 uncultured Actinomycetota bacterium | reverse complement strand
CACCGGTGTGTCAACGGCGGCGGACGTCCTGGCGGCGCCGCCGTCGCAGCGGCCGACCTATCTCGCGTTCGACATGCGCGGCCTGGTCGACGAGGACCGCGTCGTGCGCATCCCGTCGGCCTCGTCATCCGGCGGTGGTCTGGAGTGGACGGTCACCACTGAAGCGAACAGCCTGGTGCTCGGCAGCAACCAGACATCCGACGGCACTACGCAAGTGTCGGATGCCAGCGCGTTGCGGGCGCTCGCCATGCTGACCGCGAGGGCGTGGGCCACCGGCTCCACCGACTACCGGGCGCACGGCGCGGCGGCGGCCGCAGCGTTGGAGCGATGTGGATTGATGGTGACGGCGGCTGCGTGATGCCGTCAGCGAATCAGGAGGCACCGATGAACCAGCCCGAGTCGAGCGTTCCCGGCCGCAGCGCCCCGTCCGTCGTACCCGGCTCTGCCGACGGTGAGCGGTTGCTGCACGGGGTGGAGCGGGACCTGGATTTGTTGGACGAACTCGACCCGCAGGATCAGGTGCCGGTCTTCGATCGCCTGCACACCTCACTTGCCGATGCGCTGGCCAGGACGGCGGACACCGGCGGTCACCCGCCCCAGGTCCCGGGCATCACGCCGTCCCACGGGAAGCCGCAGGGGCGCCCTGGTGCGTAGGGCTCGGCTGGACGCGGAGCTGGTCCGGCGCGGCCTCGCCCGCTCACGCGAACATGCGGCCGAACTCATTGCGCAGGGCCGGGTGTCGGTGTCCGGGACGCCCGCAACCAAGTCGGCGACCGCCGTCGATCCCGGTGCCCCGTTGCTGGTCCGGGAGGACATCACGGACGAGAACTGGGCATCCAGGGGCGCGCACAAGCTGATCGGTGCGCTGGACGCGTTTCCCGACGTCGTCGTGCGGGACCGGCGCTGCCTGGACGCCGGCGCGTCGACGGGCGGCTTCACCGACGTACTGCTGCGGCGAGGGGCGCGGGAAGTTGTCGCCGTCGACGTCGGGTACGGGCAGCTGGTATGGCGGCTGCAGACCGACGACCGGGTCCGGCTGTTCGACCGCACCAACGTCCGCACCCTCACCCCCGAGGCGATCGGTGGCCCCGCCGAGCTGGTGGTCGCAGATCTGTCCTTCATCTCGCTCAAGCTGGTGCTTCCCGCGCTGACGGCGTGCGCCGCCCCCGACGGTGACCTGGTCCCGATGGTCAAACCGCAGTTCGAGGTGGGCCGGGAACGTCTGGGCGCGGGCGGCGTGGTGCGCGATCTGGGGCACCGGGCGGACGCGGTGGCAGGCGTCGTCGCAGCGGCTGGTTCACTGGGTTGGGGCCTGACGGGCATCGTCGCCTCACCGCTACCCGGTCCGAGCGGCAACGTCGAGTTCTTCGTGCACCTGCGTCGGGATGCGCCGACCGACGAGGATGCTGTGCGGCGCAACGAGTTGACGATCGCCGAGGCCGTCGAAAAAGGGGGACCATGACGGACCGCAGGATGCTCCTGGTCGCCCACACCGGCCGCGACGACATCGCCGTCACCGCGGGCGCGGTCATCCGCCGGCTGGCCGAGGGCGGCATCGAGCTGGTGTCACTGCCGGGGGAGAGCGGCGATTTCGAGCTGGCGGTCTTCGATCCCTCGGACACGTCCTGCCCGCCGATCGAGATGGTGCTCGCCATCGGCGGCGACGGGACCCTGCTGCGCGCCGCCGAGCAGGCCAGGCCGCTGGCCGCTCCGGTCCTCGGCATCAACCTGGGCCGAGTCGGTTTCCTGACCGAGGTCGATCTCGACCATCTGGACGGGGCGCTGGACGCAATCGTCGACCGGCGGTACCGGGTGACCTCGCGGATGACCGTCGAGGTGTCGATCGAGCTCGACGGCGAGGTGCTGGAGACGTGCTGGGCCTTGAACGAGGTCAGCGTCGAAAAGGGCACTCGTGAAAGGATTCTCGACGTCGTCGTGGAGGTGGACGGGCACGGTGTCTCCGCCTACGGGTGTGATGGTGTGCTGTGCGCGACGCCGACTGGTTCGACGGCGTACACGTTTTCGGCCGGCGGGCCCATCCTGTGGCCGGGGGTCGACGCACTGCTGGTGGTGCCGTCCAACGCGCACGCCCTGTTCGCCCGGTCGCTCGTGGTGTCACCGGAATCCACGGTCACGGTGCACATCGACCCGGCCGGACCGGAAGCGGTGCTGGCGTGCGACGGACGAAGGATCCACGTGGTCCCGCCCGGTGCGCGTGTGCTGGTGTGCAAGGGCAAGCAGCCGGTGGCCATGGTCCGGCTGAACGATCAGGCGTTCACCGACCGGCTGGTGCGCAAGTTCAAGCTCCCGGTGCACGGCTGGCGCGACCAGCGGCACTGAGCGCGTCGCGGGAGGCGTTTGCGGTGCATCGGGCATCCGCAGCCATGGGTGGTCCGCGGCGCACCCGCGGCGCGTGACGCCGACCCGCAGGTGCTCTCGCTCCGCAAACCCATCCGTTGCTCGCGCTGCAGCGCGGGTAAGGCGTCAACTTTCGGAGCATCGCCTAGGTGTGGGGCCCGGCTGGGCCGTCGGTTCGCGGACTCGGCCGTCAGCCGCTGTTCCGCTCGCCCGGGTGACCGGCCACCCGAACGCCGCCCGCGAGGCAACCCGGCACTGTCGTGTGCGGCGGTTACCGTGGCGGCGTGTTGCAGGAACTGCGGATCAGCGATCTCGGCGTCATCGATGACGCCGTGCTGGAGCCGCATCCCGGATTCACGGTCGTCACCGGCGAGACGGGCGCAGGCAAGACGATGGTCGTGACCGCTCTCGGATTGGTCACCGGCGGCCGTGGAGACGCGGCACGGGTCCGCGCGGGCAGTGACCGGGCCGTTGTCGAGGCCAGGCTGGCGATCGCGACGGATGCGCCGGGCGCGGCGACGGTGACAGCCGCCGGTGGTCGCTTCGACGACGATGGCACGGTGATCGCGGTCCGCACCGTCGGCTCCGACGGGCGCTCGCGGGCGCATCTCGGGGGACGTTCGGTGCCGTTGGCCACGCTCGCCGAGCTGACCGACCCGTTGATCGCGGTGCACGGTCAGTCGGAGGCGATCTCGCTGCTGCGACCGGCGCAACAGCGCGCCGTGCTGGATCAGTTCGCCGGGCTGGGTGACGACATCAGGGCGTACCGGGAGCTCCGAGCGCAGTGGCAGCAACTGGCCGCCGACCTGGCGGACCGTCGCGCCCGCGCCCGCGAGCGTGCCCAGCGGGAACAGCTTCTTCGCCTGGGTCTGGCCGAGATCGAGTCGGTGGCGCCGCTTCCCGGCGAGGATGCGGATCTGATCGCCGAGGCCAAGCGATTGGAGAACGTCGACGGGCTACGGCTGGCCGCCCACGGTGCACTGGTGGCCGTCTCCGGCTCCGAGGACTTCGCGACCGCGACCGCCGACGCGGCCACCGCGGTCGGGCTCACCCAGGACGCCCGGCATCTGCTCGAGAATGCGGCCGACCCCCGGCTGACCGAACTCGCCGGGCAATTGCAGCAGGCCTCTGTCGTGCTGGCCGACGTCGGTGCCGAGCTGTCCGGCTACCTGTCCGACCTCGACGCCGACCCGGCCCGACTGCAGGAGGTACTGACCCGGCAGGCTGCCCTGCGGACCCTCACCCGGCGTTACGGCGAGGACGTCGACGCCGTCCTGGCGTGGGCTCGTGACGCGGCCGATGAACTCGAGAGCCTGGACTCCTCCGAGCACCGGCTCGCCGAATTGCAGCAGGAGCTCGACCGGGTGCGAGGGAGGGTGGCCTGCGCGGCCGAGGTGATCTCACGGCGCAGATCCGACGCCGCGGTGACGCTGGGCACATCCGTCACCGCTGAGCTGGACCAGCTGGCCATGGCCCGGGCCGTGGTGCTGGTCCGCGTGGAACCCCGGGACGCCTCGGCCACGGACCCCGACGCGGTCCAGATCGGCGGACGGTGGGTGACCGCCGGGGCGGATGGTGTCGATCAAGTCGAGATCGTGATGGTGGCGCACTCCGGCGCGCCGGAACTGCCGATCGCCAAGGGCGCGTCCGGCGGTGAACTGTCGCGGGTGATGCTGGCGCTCGAGGTGGTACTCGCCGATGCGGACCCGGTGTCCACCATGGTGTTCGACGAGGTGGACGCCGGTGTCGGTGGCCGGGCCGCCACCGAGATCGGCTCCCGGCTGGCCGCGCTCGCGCGGAGCCATCAGGTCATCGTGGTCACCCACCTTGCCCAGGTGGCGGCTCACGCCGACCGGCACTACGTCGTCGACGCCACCGGTTCGGGCCGGGTCGGCACCTCGAACCTGCGCCGGGTCGAGGGTCCGGAGCGGGAGGTCGAGCTGGCCAGGATGCTCGGCGGAACCGAGGGCGCCACCGCCCGGGCGCACGCCCGCGACCTGCTGCTCAGCACCGGCCAAACCGCGCCCGCCGGTCCGGGGAAGCCCACAGCCGCCGACCCCGGCAAGGGGGTCCGGGCCGGCAACGGCAAGGCGGGCAACAGCAAGGCGCCCCAGGCGGGCAATGGGAAGGCCGCACCTGCCGGCACCCGCAAGACGCCGCGTGCGCCGAGGGAGCGCCCCCGCACAGCCAGCGCCTGAGCCGTCCCCGTGCGGCTGTCTCGAAGTTGATCATGCAGCTCAGCACGCCTTCTCGGGCGTGTCGTCGGCGTGTCGCTGGCTGAGCGTCATGATCAACACGGTCGTGAGCGATGTGATCAACACGGTCGTGAGCGATGCTGCTGCACCCGCCCCGACACACCAATGTTGCGCGCAGGCAGGTCCGGCGACCTGCGGCGATTGTGCGACACGGGGCGCCGCCTACCGCGGGATCCGGTCGCGGACTGTCACGATCGCACCATGAAGCTTCTGTCACGCCAGTCACGCCAGTTGCCAGGAGTCACAGGGGTGGCTCGGGTTTCCCGGCGCAGTGACACGCTGCTCGGCCGGGTCGGACACCGCGACATCGTGGTCATCGACCACGTCGACATCGACCGGGCGACCGCGGATGCCCTGGTCAAGGCCGGCGTGACAGCCGTGGTCAACGCTTCGCCGTCGATCTCCGGTCGCTATCCCAACCTCGGCCCGGAGATCCTGATCGCCTCCGACATCATCCTGATCGACGGCGTCGGGGAGAAGATCTTCGGCCGGGTCAAGGACGGGGCCAAGATCCGGATCGACGGCAGCACGGTGTACCTGGGTGAGGAGCCGGTCGCCGAGGGCACCGAGCAGACCGCCGAGTCGATCGCCGATCAGATGATCGAGGCGAAGACCGGAATGTCCGCCCAGTTGGAGGCGTTCGCCGCCAACGCCATCGAATACATGAAGCGGGAACGGACGCTGCTGCTCGACGGCGTCGGCATCCCGGAGGTCTCCACCGACCTGACCGATCGCCAGGTGTTGCTGGTGGCCGCCTCGGCGGACACGAAGTCCCAGCTGAAGTCGCTGAAGAAGTACATCTCCGACTTCCGGCCCGTACTCGTCGGCGTCGACGGGGGCGCCGACGCGTTACGGGCCGCTGGGTACACCCCGGATCTGATCATCGGCAACCCCGAGGCGATCGACTCCGAGACCCTGCGCTGCGGCGCGGAAGTCGTCATCCCCGCACATACCGACGGTCACGCGCCGGGGCTCGAACGGTTGCAGGACCTGGGTGTCGGGGCGGTGACGTTCCCCGGCAGCGGCAGCACCGAGGACCTTGCGTTGCTGCTCGCGGACGGCCGCGAGGCGTCCATGATCGTCACTGTCGGCATGCGCGCCACCCTGATCGACCTGCTGGACCGTGGCCGCGGCTCCACCGCTGCGACATTCCTGGTGCGCATGCGGGTCGGGCACAAGGTCGTCGAAGCACCGGCCGTTGCCGCGCTCTACCGCTCCAGGATCTCCTGGTGGGTGGTCACCATGCTCATCATCGCCGCGGCCGCCGCGATCGTCGTTGCCCTGATGGTGTCCGACGTGGGCGGCGTTTACTCCGATCTGATCCGGCAGTGGTGGAACCAGCTGGTCGACTGGGTCAAGGGGCTCTTCGGATGATCTCCATGCGCTACCACATCGTCTCCCTGGCGGCGGTGTTCCTGGCATTGGCCCTTGGCATCGTCCTGGGTGCCACCAAGATCTCCTCACCGCTGCTGACCGGTTTGCAGGGCGACAACGCCGCCCTCGCCAGCCAGCAGGAAGAGCTGTCCACCGAGAACCAGGGCCTGGCCAACCGGGTGACCTCCGACGAGAAGTTCGCCGGCGCTGTCGGCCCGCTGGCGGTTCGCGGCACCCTCCCGGACGCCAAGGTCGTCGTCATCACCACGGCGAACGCCGACCCCGCCGACCGGGACGCGGTGTTGTCGCTGCTCAAGCGGGCCGGTGCAACCGTGACCGCGCAGATACAGGTCACCGAGGACTTCAGCGATCCGGCCCGCGCCGACGAACTCCGGTCGCTGGCCGCGAAGACGCTGCCCACCGGCGCGAAGCTCCCCGAGGTTCCGCAGGCCGGCGCCATCGCGGGCGGTCTGCTCAGCTCCGTACTGATCGTCCCGACCGGCGGGAAGGCGGCCACCCCGCAGCAGAGCGCCGCGGTGCTCGCCGCTCTGACCAGTGCCGGCTTCATCACCGTGACCGGCACACCGGCGCCCGGGCAGGCGGTCGTACTCATCACCGGGCCGCAGGTGACCGGCGGCTCCGAGGCCGACCGCGCGGCGGCGCCCGCCTACCTGGCCAACCAGCTGGCGCAGTCGGCCACTGGGGTCATCGTGGCTGGCCGGGCCGGTTCCGAGCAGCCGACCGGCACCGTCGGCGTCATCCGCGGTGACACCGCGCTGAGCGGCACCGTCAGCACCGTCGACAATCTCGACACCCCCACCGGACGCATCGCGACCGTCCTCGGGCTGGTCGAGCAGAACGGCGGCGGGGTCGGGCAGTACGGGCTCGGCGAGAACGCGCAAGCGCAAGCGCCGACGCTCGCCGTCGGCTGACGCTCGTCAGCCCGGCTTGACCCGCGACAGTTCACTGGCCCCGCAGGTCCTGGGCCGGCTCGTCCGCTGCCGGCTCGTCCTGGCCGGCAGCGTCCTGGCCGGCAGCGTCCTGGCCGGCAGCGTCTGGCCGCAGCGTCCGGTCGCAGCGTCCCGGTCCCGCAGCGTCGGGACAACGGCTGCAGTGACGGCGCAACGAACGAAGCGGGTGTGCCGACGCGGCTGCCGTTGGCCGGACCAGGAGATGCGCGTCCGTAGCCGGCGGTGAAATCACCCCCGCTGCGTGCCGGTCGAGCCGCCGCGGGGCGGGGTGATGTTAGGGTGAAATCCCGTGGGGTGGTCGCCGGATGACCGGCAGCAAACCACAGTCGGCCACGTCGACGTGTTCACTCCGAACAGCCGACTTCCCAGGCCGACGACGAACACGGGAGTCGCATTGGCGCAATCGCCGCGCATCACCAAGCACATCTTCGTCACCGGCGGCGTCGCCTCCTCCCTGGGCAAGGGACTCACCGCCTCCAGCCTCGGCCGCCTGCTGACCTCGCGCGGGCTCCGCGTCACCATGCAGAAGCTGGACCCGTACATCAACGTCGACCCGGGAACGATGAACCCGTTCCAGCACGGCGAGGTCTTCGTCACCGAGGACGGCGCCGAGACCGACCTCGACATCGGCCACTACGAGCGGTTCCTGGACCGCAACCTGTCGGCCGAGGCCAACGTCACCACCGGCAAGGTCTACTCCCGGGTCATCGCCCGGGAGCGCCGCGGGGAGTACCTCGGCGACACGGTGCAGGTCATCCCGCACATCACCAACGAGATCAAGGACCGCATCCTCGCGATGTCGGCGCCCGATCCCGACGATCAGACCGGTCGCTCCGTGCCGGATGTGGTGATCACCGAGATCGGTGGCACCGTCGGTGATATCGAGTCGCTGCCCTTCCTGGAAGCCGCCCGTCAGGTACGCCATGACGTCGGCCGGGATCACGTCTTCTTCCTGCACGTGTCGCTGGTGCCCTACCTGGCCCCGTCCGGCGAGCTGAAGACCAAGCCGACGCAGCACTCGGTCGCGGCGCTGCGGAACATCGGCATCCAGCCCGACGCCCTCGTCTGCCGCTCCGACCGGGAGATCCCGGAGCCGCTGAAACGCAAGATCTCGCTGATGTGCGACGTCGACGCCGAGGCGGTGATCTCCACCCCGGATGCGCCGTCGATCTACGACATCCCCAAGGTGCTGCACCGCGAGGGCCTGGACGCCTACGTGGTCCGCCGGCTCAACCTGAGCTTCCACGACGTCGACTGGACGATGTGGGGCGATCTGCTCCAGCGGGTGCACCACCCCGCCGAGACCGTGCGGATCGCCGTCGTCGGCAAGTACATCGACCTGCCGGACGCCTACCTTTCGGTCACCGAGGCGCTGCGCGCAGGCGGGTTCGGCAACAACGCCAAGGTGGACATCGTCTGGGTCGCCTCCGACGACTGCAAGACCTACGCGGGTGCGCGCGACCAGCTGTCGGAGGTTCAGGGAGTGCTCATCCCCGGCGGCTTCGGGGTGCGCGGCATCGAGGGCAAGATCGGCGCGATCACCTTCGCCCGGATCAACAAGATCCCCGTGCTGGGCCTGTGTCTGGGGCTGCAGTGCATCGTCATCGAGTCCGCGCGGAACCTCGCCGGGCTCGGCGGTGCCAACTCCGCGGAGTTCGACGCGAACGCCGCAGATCCGGTGATCGCCACCATGGCCGACCAGCACGAGGTCGTGTCGGGAGACAAGGACATGGGCGGCACCATGCGCCTGGGTGCTTATCCGGCGCGGTTGGTGCCGGGCTCGCTGGTTGCCGAGATCTACGGCTCCACCATGGTTTCCGAGCGGCACCGGCACCGGTACGAGGTCAACAACGCCTACCGGGACGCGCTGGAAGCGGCCGGTCTCCGGCTGTCGGGGACGTCGCCCGATTCCTCGCTGGTGGAGTTCGTGGAACTCGATCGCGACTTGCATCCGTTCCTGGTCGCCACCCAAGCTCATCCGGAGTTCAAGTCGCGGCCCACCCGGCCGCATCCGCTGTTCGCGGCGTTCGTCAGGGCGGCCCTGGACTACCTGGAGTCGGAGCGTCTGCCGATCGCCGATGACGCGCCCGAACCGGCCAGGACCCAGGAGGACCTGGTGGCGGGCACGGTTTCCCGGTGACGGAGTCCTCCGCGAAAGGTCCTGCAGGGAACGGTTCCACTGCGGACGGGCCCGCGTCGGACAGTTCTGCAGCACCCGCGTCTGACAGTCCCGCAGCGCCCGTGTCTGACAGTTCTGCAGCACCCGGCGTGTCCTCCGGCGAGGCGCCCGAGGTCTTCTCCGTCGTCTCCAGCCGGCGGGTGTTCGACGGCGTCGTCGCCTCCGTGCGGGTGGATGACGTCGTCATGCCCGGCGGCGGCACGGCCAAGCGTGAGGTGGTCGAGCACGGTGGTGCGGTGGCGGTGGTGGCGCTGGACATGCCGTCGCTGACCGCTCCGGCCGGTGACGGTGAGTCGGCACCGACGGTGATCCTCATCGAGCAGTACCGGCACGCCCTCGGCCGGCGGCTGTGGGAGTTGCCGGCCGGGCTGCTGGACGTGCAGGGTGAGCCCGCACAGGACGCTGCCGAACGCGAACTGACCGAGGAGACCGGCTACCGGGCCGAGAACTGGGCGGTGCTGCTCGACGTGGCCACGTCACCGGGCTTCACCGAGGAGTCGGTCAGGATCTTTCTTGCCACCGGCCTGACCCAGGTCGGCAGGCCGGATGCCGAGCACGAGGAAGCGGACCTGCGGGTGGTCCGGGTGCCGCTGGCGGTCGCCGTTGAGGCTGCGTTGGCGGGCAAGATCGTGAACGTGATGGCGGTGTCCGGGATCCTGGCGGCCGACGCCGTGCTGCGGGGCGCGGCATTGCGGGCCCAGGATGACGTGGACGTCGATGACGCGCCGTGGCAGGTGCATCGCGGCCCGGGCACTCCGGCGGCGCCACCGTTGGACGGCATCCCGGTCCGGTGACGTCGGCGTCGACCGACGACGGCTCGCAGGAACTGTCGGCTTCCGCTGAATCGTCGGTGCGCGACAACGGGCAAGAACCGCCGACCGCCGCGGAACCCTCGGCCGATCTCACCGCGGCCCTGCGCGGCTACCTCGATCACCTTGCTGTCGAGCGCGGTGTCGCGCGGAACACTCTGCTGTCCTATCGGCGAGATCTGCAGCGGTACTTGGTATTTCTGGCCGCCGCCGGGCGCACGCGAGCCGAGGAGGTGACCGCGGCAGACGTCTCCGACTTCCTGATCGCGCTGCGGACCGGCTCACCGGAGCATCCGGCGCTGGCCGCATCGTCGGCAGCGAGGGCGGTCGTCGCAGCAAGGGGTTGGCACCGCTTCCTGCTGGCGGAGGGCACCGTGACCAACGACGCTTCCCGCGACGTCCACCCGCCGCAGCCGGGCCGGCGGTTGCCCAAGGCGCTGCCGGTGGCGACGATCACCGCACTGCTGGACGCCGCCGGCGGCCAGGACCCGCGGGGTTTGCGGGACCGCGCGCTGCTCGAACTGCTGTATGCGACCGGGGCCCGGATCAGTGAAGCGGTCGGTCTGGACGTCGACGACGTCGACTCACTGGAGCGGCCCGATGCCGGCGCCGCATCGCGGCCGGCCGGTATCTCGGTGGTCCGGCTGCGCGGAAAGGGCTCGAAGGAAAGGCTCGTGCCGGTCGGTTCCTACGCAGTGTCGGCCCTTCAGGCGTACCTGGTCCGCGGACGACCCGCGCTCGCCGCAGCAAGGACCTCCCAAGTTGGCCGCTCGTCAGGTGGTGCGCTGTTCCTCAACGTGAGAGGCGCACGACTGTCCCGGCAGAGTGCGTGGCAGGTCCTGCAGGACACCGCCCAGCGGGCGGGCATCGGTGGCGCGAACGGGGCGGCGGGCGTATCGCCGCACACCCTGCGGCACTCCTTCGCCACCCACCTGCTGGAAGGTGGGGCCGACGTGCGGTCGGTGCAGGAGTTGCTCGGGCACGCCTCGGTGACCACGACGCAGATCTACACCCTGGTGACGGTCGATGCGCTGCGCGAGGTCTACGCGACCTCGCATCCCCGGGCCCGCTGACCCGGTCCGGTCGGTCCCGCCCGCCAGTCTCGCCCGCTGACCCGGTCCCGCCGGTCCCGCCCGCCTGTCCCGTTGAACCCTGTCCGTTCGGCCCGTCACGCCTGGGCCGGTCCCGTCCGCCGGTCCCGCCGGTCCCGCCGGTCCCGCCGGTCCCGCCGGTCTCGCCGGTCCTGTCCGGTTCCGTCCTGCTGCCCTGCCCCTCCGAACGGTCCCGCGTCAGGGCGCAACAACAACGCGTATCAGCCGATCACCCGGCGCCTCCTGCACGGCAGATTCGATGATCCCGAGCGGCTGCCCGTGCGCTGCCGCGACACCGCCTCGGGCAACGATCACCGTCACCCCACCGCCCGACCGGAGGTCCGCGTGTCCGCTCCTACCCGCCCGACCTCCGGCGCTTCCCGAGCTGCCCAGCAACCGATGGGCACCGACGTGCGGCAGCGCGGTGGCGGGACGCGCTGCCTCACGTCGGACATGGTGTTGGTGCACAAGGTGTTTCGTCGTGAATTCCGGATGCTGGTCGCGTTGATCGGTGACGTCAGCGCGGGCAATGCCCAACGCGCAGCGCAGCTGAGCGCGCACTACCGGGAGCTCGCGAAGGCGCTCGCGCACCACCACGCAGCGGAGCAGGACCTGCTGTGGCGGCGGTTGCGGGAGCGCGCCCTGCTCGCGGCGTCGGTGGAACAGCGCCTGCTCCAGCGGCACCGGGAACACGCGGCGCTGATGTCTGAACTGGACGGGATGCTGCCGCTGTGGGAACAGGATGCCGATCCGGAGATCAGCTGCGTCCTGGTCGACATCATCGATGAACTCGCCACGTCGGTGGCGGCGCACCTGGATGACGTCGAGGCCGACGTCCTGCCGGCGGTCGACCGCCACGTGACGCCGGGCGAGTGGCTCGGAATGGGATTGCGGGCGGCGAGCTGGATTCCGCTGAACCGGATGGCCTGGCTTCTGGGCGCGATGCTGGAGGACGCCACTGCGGAGGAGCGGGCCAACCTGATGTCGAAGGTGCCGGCCCCGGCCCGCCTGCTGTACCGGATGGTCGGCCGGGACCAGTACCTCAGGGAGATGCAGTCGTTGCGCGGGACCGGCGGTGCGGCGCACTGATACGTCGCGCATCCCCGGCCGACGGCGTGGCGCCTGACCGGGCACCCGCCGGCGGCGTCACGCCGGACCGAGCTCAGGCGGGGCTGCCGACCGCGGGCGGGTCAACTGCGGGCGGGGGCGCCGGTGGTGGTGGCAGCTTCGCGGTCGATGACGTCAGTGATGCCGGTGTCCCGACGTCGGTCGCCGATGCGGTCGTCAGCGCGGCGGCCGCGTCAGCTGGGGCGCCCTTCTTGTTGCGGCCCAGGCGCTTCGGCCGGTTCGGATCCTTGACCTTGAACACCGGTTCATCCCCGAAGAACAGCTGCAGCCATCGTGCCTCCGGGTCGACGTCGATCAGTATCGCCTTGAACAAAAGACTGGCCGGAATCGCAAGGATCGCGCCGAGCGGCCCGAGCAGGTAGGTCCAGACGATCAGCGACAGGAAGCTGACAGACACCGTCAGGCCGACCGCGTCACCGACGAACTTCGGCTGCAGCACCGACTGGATGATGAAGTTCACCACGCAATAGACCACGATCACCGTGATCATCAAGCTTGGCCCACCGGTGAGCAAGGCCAGGATCGCGGGCGGGATCAGGCCGATGATGAAGCCGATGTTGGGGATGTAGTTCGTGACGAACGCCAGCAGTGCCCACAAGCCGGCCGCCGGGATCCCCAGGATCACCAGTGCACCCCAGTCCAGGATGGCGACGATGCCGCCGAAGACGGTCGCGACCCCGAAGTACTTGCGGGTGCCCGCCGCGAAGGTGCCGAGCGCGGTGAGGACGGGTTCCCTGCCGGGGCGCCGGCTGACCATCCGATCACCGAAGACGGACCCGTCGACCGCCATGAAGATCAGCAGTGTGATGACGAAGAAGGCGGACGTGAAGACGGCGGAAAGGCTGGACAGCAGCGTCTTCGCGTAGCCGACGATGGAGCTCTTGTCGATACCGTTGATTGCCGACTGAATGTCCGCCTGGGTGACGCCCATGCTGGCCAGCCAGGATTTGAAGCCAGCCAGCTCCGCGTCCAGCTGATCGGCATACTGGGGCATCAGGCTGACGAGCTGGACGATGCCGATGATCGCGGCGAAGAACAGCCCGAAGATGATCGCGTACGTCCCGAGAAGAACCGCCAAGGTCGCCAGCCAGCGCGGCGCGCCGCGGCGGATCAGCCGGGCCCGCAGCGGGTCGAGGCAGATGGTGAGCACCAGGGCCAGGAACACCGGGCCGAGAATCTGCGGGATCGCCCTGATACCGGCGCAGACGACAACACCGGCGGCGAGCCCGAGAATGACGATGAGGCCCCGCGGCAGGCCATAGCCGTACCGCGGATGCGGCGGCAGCTGCTGAACACCGGTGACATACTCCGGGTCCTGGTCGCTCTGCGCGGCCGGTGAATCGCTCATGGCCCTCGTCCGTTTCTCGCAAGTGGGCGGTTCTCAGGCGTTCCTGCCCGCCCATGACGGCACAACTTCGCCGCCGATCCCGGAAAAGTCGGGCGCCGCGATCGGCTGCACTGCGCCGACCTTCGCAGTGGCAGCGTGCCGTCACATCATCCTGGACGGGTGAAGCGCTGACGTGCGGCGCGCCGTCACTATGAGACACAATGCCACCACTGTCATCAAACGGAAGGTTCCGGACATGGGGGACGAGACTGGAACCGACCCGGGCGCGCCGACCACTCCACTGCTGGTGACCGACCCGCCGGTCGACGCGGCACCGACCGATGCGGCAATGACCGATGCGGCGGTCCCCAGGAGTGCCGAGCCGTCCACCGACGCACTGGATCCTGCGCCGGCCGCGGACACACCGGTGAGCGCACCGCCCCGCGAGCGGGGATGGCGGACGCTCGACGAGGGCCCCAAGGGTCGGCCGTGGCGGATCCTGTCGATCGTCCTGCTGGTCATCGGCTGCGTGCTCGCCCCGATCGGCGTCACTGCTGCCTGGGCGAAGAACCTGGTCACGAATCAGGACGCGTACCTCGAGGCCGTCGGACCGCTGATCACCGATCCGGTGATCGTCGACGCCGCGGAGGCCAAGATCGTGGCCGGGGTGGACACCGCGATCACCAACCTGAAGCTGGCCGACCGTATCGGCGACGAACTGCAGACCCTCGGGCTACCGCCGCGGTTGGCCTCGCTGGCGACGTCCTACCTCTCGACCTTCCGCGACGACATCAACGATCGAGTCGCGAAGCTGGTCGATCAGGTGATGCAGAGTCCTCGGCTGGAGACGCTGTGGAACGAGGCGAACATCAAGGCGCACAGCGCCTTTGTGGACCTCATGCAGGGACGCCAGAGCCGGCTGAGCTCCATCAATCTCGACCTCAGCACGGTGGTCGGCCAGGTCAAGCAGCGACTGTCCGCTTCCGGCGTCGACTGGGCCGCGCAGATTCCCGACGTCCCGATCGTGTTCAACCTGACCGGCAACGCCAACGTGCAGCGACTGGCCGGTTACTACGACACGCTCACCGTGCTCGGAACCTGGTTGCCGATCATTGCGCTGGTGCTGTTGTTGGCGTCCGCTGCACTGGCCCCCAGCCGGCTTCGCGGGCTCTCGCGGGCCGGCGGCTGGCTGGCGTTCTCGATGGTGGTCCTCGCTGTCGGGTTGATCGGCGGACGGGAGTATCTGATCTCCAAGGTGCCCGCCCAGCCGCAGGTGACCCAGGCGTTCACCCGGCAGCTGACCGTGAACCTGCAGGACACCATGCGGCTGGTCGCGGTGATCGGGGCGGTGATCGCCGTGCTGGCCTGGCTGTTCGGCCGCTCGAAGAGCGCATCGTCGGTCCGGCGGGCGGTCCGCGCCTTCTCCGGCGGCGTGCAGGACACCCGCTGGCAGTTGGCGGTGCGCATCGTGGCCGGGGTGGTTGCCGTCTTCCTTGCCGTCATCCTGTTGACCATGAACGACCCGAAGCTGGTGTCGGCGCTGCTGCTCGCCATCGGTGCGGGACTGGCTGGGCTGATCGCGTTCGGCCCCCGTCGGGCCTCAGTCGCCCCGGTAGCCCCGGTAGCCCCGGCCGACGAGTCGAGGCCGCCGGTTGACGTCCCGGGCTGAGAACCGCCTGCCGTTGCTGCCCTGAGCTGCCCGCAGCACCGCCTGCATCAACGGGGCAGTCACCCAGCCGCGGCTGCGCGAGGTCGGTGGCCACGTCGAACATCTCGCCGTTGATGGTCCACATCAGCGCCAGCCCGGCGGCGTCCGACCCCGCAGCTGCATGTCCGGCGGCTGCGTGTCCGGCGGGGTGTCCGTCGCCCGAGCTGTGCGCCGGCATCGCGCTGCGGCGCAGCTGGAACGCGAACGTCCTCGTTGTCAGCGCATCGGCCGGGTCCAACGTCTCCACCGAGGACAGCACCTCCGGCACGGAGGACTCCGTCGCGGGCAGTGCGGACCACGCGGAAACGCAGCACGTCGGCAGTTGATCCGGTTCCCAGCGCGTTGCGCATGGTCACCAGGGTGCCGACGGGGTAGGCGGCGAAATCGACGATGACGTCGGCCCGCTCTGCCGACGCCAGCGTCAGCAGGCGGCGCTGGTCGGTGGCGCCCTGTCGGCCGAACCGACAGGTGACGGTGGGTATCAGGTGCGCGCTGTGCTGCCCCTGGCCGGGCCATCCTTTGCCGGGCCACCCTCGGCTGCGGCACCGCCGGCACCGACGGATGCGGCGCGGTGCCATCGGCGCGACGCCCAGCTGCACGGCCGGCATGACACCGGTGACCCGGGTTGTCGTCGTCGACGATCAGAGCCTGGTCCGCGAGGGCATCACTGCGCTGCTGTCCAGGTCCGGCGACATCGAGGTCGTCGGCGAGGCGGCCGATGGCGAGGCCCGCGTGCGAGCGGTGATCCGGCACCGGCCAGATGTGGTGCTGATGGATCTGCGGATGCCCGCGATGGACGGTGTGGCTGCCACCGGGCGCATCACCGCAGACCCGGAGCTCTCGGCGGTAGCGGTGCTGATCCTGACCACGTTCGACGCGGACGAGGACCTGTTCGCCGCCATCCGGGCCGGCGCCCGCGGGTTCCTGCTGAAGGACACCGACGCCGACGACCTGCGCCGGGCGGTCCGGCAGGTCGGTGCCGGCGGGTCGTTGCTGTCGCCCGCGGTCACCCAGCTGGTGATGCGAGCGGCCGCGGTCGGCGCACCCGCGCCTGTCCAGCACACCCTGCTCGACCACCTGACACACCGGGAGCGGGAGGTGCTGGCAGAGGTGGGCGGCGGCTTCAGCAACGACGAGATCGCGCGGCGGCTGCAGATGAGCCCGGCGACTGCACGCACCCACGTCAGCCGGATCATGAGCAAGACGGGTGCGCGGGACCGCTCTCAACTGGTGGTGTTGGCCTACCGTTCCGGATTGCTGGTGCCGGGTTCGGGTTGAGCGGTGATCCTTCTCTCCGCTGGCGGGTCGCGTTGTCCGGGCGGCGGAACTCCGCATAGGGTGGGCCGGGTCGTCGGGATGACGACGTTTTCCAGTAGGCGGGAGTTCCTCGGTCGATGAGCGAACCGGATGACGCAGCGTGGATCGCGGCAGCCGGTGCACCCCGATCCGATCACGGTGAGACCCTCACTGTTGATGATGACGTGAGGGACACCGGGCCGGCCCAGGTGGCCACGGATGAGCTGACCGCGGAAGATTCGCACAGGGCCGAACCCGCGCAACCGGCCCCGGACGGCGCCGCCGGCGGTGGACTCTGGTCGGTTGCCGAGCAACCCGCACCGCAGACCACCGCCACCAACGACGCCGGGGTGGCGGGGTCGTCGTCGCCGGCGCTGCGGGCCATGCGCGGCCGCGACCCACAACCTGCCCCGCTGGCCAGCCACGGGCCGGCCACCGTGCTGGCGATGTGCAACCAGAAGGGCGGCGTCGGCAAGACCACGTCAACGATCAATCTGGGCGCTGCGCTGGCCGAATACGGCCGCCGGGTGCTGCTGGTCGACCTGGATCCGCAGGGCGCACTGTCCGCCGGTCTGGGCATCGCCGCGCACGAGCTGGACCACACGATCTACAACCTGATGCTGTCCTCCGGGACAGCGATCACCGATGTGCTGATGCCGACCGGCATCGAGGGCGTCGACCTCATCCCGGCGAACATCGACCTGTCCGCCGGCGAGGTGCAGCTGATCAACGAGGTCGGCCGGGAGCACACCCTGGCCCGCGCGCTGCGGCCGGTGCTGCACGCCTACGACTTCGTGCTGATCGACTGCCAGCCCTCGCTCGGGTTGTTGACGGTCAACGCACTGGCCTGTGCGCACGGGGTGATCATCCCGCTGGCTGCCGAGTGGTTCTCGTTGCGCGGTGTCGCGTTGCTGGTGGACACGATCTCCAAGGTGCAGGAGCGGATCAATCCGGACCTGTCCGTCGAGGGCGTGCTGATCACCATGTACGACGGTCGCACCGTACATGCCCGCGAGGTGGTGGGGATGCTGCATCAGCGTTTCGGTGACACGGTTTTCGACACCGTCATCGGGCGCACCGTGAAGTTCCCCGAGACCACCGTCGCCGGCGAGCCGATCACCTCCTACGCCCCGACATCGCCTGCGGCGCAGGCGTACCGGGCGCTCGCCCGGGAAGTGATCGCGCGATGACGGTGGCCCCGCCGCAGCCGGGCGCGGGGCCTGGTCCGCTTCCTGCCGCCCCGTCCGTGCAGGACGGCCGGCGTCCGTTCCACGTCCGGTTGTCGAACTTCGACGGCCCCTTCGACCTGCTGCTGCAGTTGATCAACCAGCGGCGGATGGACGTGACCGAGGTTGCGCTGCACCAGGTCACCGACGACTTCATCGCTCACATCAGGTCGATGGGCAGCAACTGGGACCTCGACCAGGTCACCGAGTTCCTGGTGATCGCGGCGACCCTGCTGGACCTGAAGGCGGCGCGGTTGCTGCCGGACGCGACCGCGGACACCGGCCTGGACGACGACGTGTTCACCGCCCGCGACCTGTTGTTCGCGAGGTTGCTGGCCTACCGCGCGTACCAGCAGGTGTCGGCACTGTTCGCCGAACTGGAGGCCGGTGCCCTCCGCCGTTATCCCAGGGCGGTCCCGCTCGAAGATCGCTACCTCGGGTTGCTGCCCGAGATCCAGATCGGTCTCACCCCCGAGCAGTTCGCGGCGCTGGCGGCGTCGGTGTTCCGGCCGAAACCACCGCCGACCGTCAACCTCGACCACATCCACGCGCCCCGGGTATCGGTCGCGGAGCACACCGCGGCACTGCGGCTGCTGTTGATCGACCGCGGCACCGCCACGTTCGGCGAGCTGGTCGCGGGCTGTGGGGCCACCCTCGAGGTGGTCGCCCGGTTCCTGGGGCTGCTCAACCTCTATCGCGAATCGGCGGTCGCGTTCGACCAACCGGAGCCACTGGGCCCACTCACCGTCCGCTGGACGCTGGCCCCGGCCGAGTCCGCGGCTGTCGTTGCCGGTGCCGTGCTGGACGAGGAGTACGAATGAGCGGCGACCCGCAGACCCTGGCCGGTGAAGACGCTGTGGCCCAGGAGTTGTCGGTCGATGGCGCGACCCCGCCGGTGGAAACCGTTCCGGAGCACGATCTCTCGGGCGCACTGGAGGCAGTGCTGCTGGTTGTCGACGCACCGGTGACAGAGGCCGCGCTCGGCACCGCCGTCGGGCACCCGCCGGGCAAGGTGCGGGACATGCTGACCGAACTCGCATCCCGTTACACCACTGCCGGATCGGGCATCGAGCTCCGGGAGTTCGGCGGCGGCTGGCGCTTCTACACCAGGGATCGGTTCGCCCCGGTCGTCGAGCGTTTCGTGCTGGACGGGGCACAGAGCCGGCTCTCCCGTGCGGCACTGGAGACGCTGGCCGTCATCGCCTACCGGCAACCCGTGACGCGTGCCCGGGTTTCCGCCGTCCGCGGCGTCAACGTCGACGGCGTCGTCCGCACCCTGATGTCACGAGGGCTCATCGAGGACGTCGGGACCGATCCCGACACCGGTGGCCTGCTGTACCGCACCACCGATCTCTTCCTGGAAAGGCTTGGCTTGTCGGACCTGTCGGAACTGCCATCACTGGGGCCGCTGCTGCCCGACATCGACGGGATCGACGATGTCTGATCCCCAGGCCGGAGACTCGAAGAAGGCCGCACCGCGCAAGACGATGCCCCGCAGGACTTCCCGTACCACTCCACCATCGGGCGGGCGATCCGAGACCGTTCGCCCGCGACCGCCGAAGGCGATCGAGGACGACACCACAGCCGGCACAGGCGGTCCCGACGCAGACGGTCCGGACGGGGTCAGGCTGCAGAAGGTGCTGGCATCGGCCGGTGTCGCGTCCCGGCGCAAGGCCGAGGAGTTGATCAAGGCCGGCCGGGTCAAGGTCGACGGCATCGTGGTCAAGGAGATGGGTACCCGCATCGATCCGGAAGAGGCGGTCGTGCACGTCGACGGCAGCCGGGTGGTGCTGCGGGCCGACCAGGTGTACCTGGCGCTGAACAAGATGCCCGGGATGCTGTCCACGATGTCCGACGATCTGGGCCGGCCGAACATCGGCCAACTGCTGGAGGACCGGCCCGAGCGGCTGTTCCACGTCGGCCGGCTCGACATGGACTCCGAGGGCCTGCTGCTGCTCACCAACGACGGTGACCTGGCGCACCGGTTGACCCACCCGTCCTACGGCGTGGCGAAGACGTACATGGCCGAGATCCCGGGCCCGGTGCCGCGTGATCTGGGCCGCCGGCTGCGTGAGGGGGTCGAGCTGGACGACGGGCCGGCGAAGGTCGATCACTTCGAGGTGGTGGACGTGCACAACGGCCGGGCCGTGGTCGAGATCGTGCTGCACGAGGGCCGCAAGCACATCGTCCGCCGGCTGTTGGACGCGGTGGACCACCCGGTGTCCCGTCTCGTCCGCACCAAGATCGGTGACGTCCAGCTGGGTCACCAGCGCCCCGGCACCCTGCGCAAGCTGAACCCGGTGGAGATCGCCCAGCTGTACAAGGCGGTCGGATTGTGACGGTCGGACCGTGAGCGGGCCAGGAACGCCGTCCGGCGGGAAGGCGCCGACGGCGAGGTTCGTCATCGCCATCGACGGACCCGCCGGAACGGGGAAGTCGACGGTCGCCCAGCGCGTTGCGCGCGCGCTGACCGCCGGTTACCTGGACACCGGGGCGATGTACCGGATCGTCACGCTGGCCGTGCTCGACGCCGGCATCGACCCGGCTGACGACGCCGCAGTGGCGCACTTGTTGCCGCAGTTGGTCTTCCGGTCGCCGGTGAATGCGGGACGTCAACTGCATGAACTCGGCGGCCGCGACGTCTCCGCCGAGATCCGCGGGTCCGCAGTCACGGTCGCGGTGACGCCGGTCTCGGCGAACCCGGCCGTGCGGGCCCATCTGCTGGACCGCCAGCGGGAACTCGCCGGCAGCGGCCGGATGGTGGTCGAGGGCCGCGACATCGGGACCGTGGTCGTACCCGCGGCGGAACTCAAGATCTACCTCACCGCCGACGCCCAGGAACGGGCCCGGCGGCGCTATCGGCAGAATTCCGCTGCCCGCACGGCCGCCGACCCGGGTGAGGCCGCCGCCGCGGCGGATCTGGCCGCGGTCGCCCTCGACCTGGACCGCCGCGACACCAGGGACAGCACGCGCGAGCACGCGCCGTTGCAGGCTGCACCGGACGCCGTCGTCATCGATTCGTCCGCGATGGCGGTCGACGAGACCGTCGCCAGAGTGCTGGCGCTGGCGGGCGAGCGGGGCATCCGGTGAGGTGGTGGCATCTCGGCGGCGAGCACGACCCGACACCGGAAGCCAGTGGACCGAAGGGCATGGACCGGGGCCGGCGGATCGGCATCACGCTGAGCCTGCTGATGTACCGGATGCGGCTGACGGGGATGGAGCGGCTGCCCGCGGAGGGGCCGGTCGTGGTGGTGGCGAACCACCAGAACTTCATGGACGGGGCGGTGCTGTTCGGCGCGTTGACGCGCAGGGTGTCGTTCCTGGTGAAGGCCGAGGCGGTGAAGGGCCCGCTCGGCTGGCTGCTGACCAACGTCGGCCAGCACGCCGTCGTCCGGGGTGTGCCGGACCGCGAACCGTTGCTGCGCGCGCTGTCCCAGCTCAAGGCCGGCGGCGCGATCGGCATCTTTCCGGAGGGCACCCGCGGCGCGGGTAACGTCGAGACGGTGTTCCCGGGCGCCGGCTGGCTGGCCGCGCGGTCCGGGGCGGTGGTCGTTCCGGTGGCGATCCGGGGGACCGACAAGCCCGCAGGGCGCAAACGCCGGAGGTTCCGGCCACCGGTGACGGTGCTGGTCGGCGAGCCCTTCTCGGTCGAGAAGGGCGGCGGCCGGGTAGCAGTTGCCGCGGCGACGGAGGCCATCCGGGTCCACCTGGCCGCCCTGGTGGCCACCCTCGACACCGAGATCTCCCGGGATCAGACGTCCGCAACGAGAACGACCCCGTCGAGCACGACTTCGTCGAGCACGACTTCATCGAGCGCTGCGCCATCGAGCGCGACCCCATCAAGGACACAGACGTGAGCGATACCCATGACGGCACCACCGGCGCCGAGACCGGCTTCCCCGGCGGCCCTGCCGAGGCCACTGCCGACGACGCGGTCATCGGTACCTGGAGTGACGAGAGCGAGTTCACCGGCTGGGAGGACGGCGGGCCGGACGGCGAGGACGTCGGGCCATCGATCCCGACCCCGACGCTGGCGGTGGTCGGACGGCCCAACGTCGGCAAGTCGACGTTGGTGAACCGCATCATCGGGCGCCGCGAAGCCGTCGTGCAGGACATCCCCGGGGTCACCAGGGACCGCGTCTCCTACGACGCGCTGTGGCGCGGCCGTAAGTTCACCGTCGTCGACACCGGCGGCTGGGAGCCGGACGCAGCCGGGCTGCAGGGCGCAGTGGCCGCGCAGGCCGAGCGGGCCATGCTCACCACCGACGCGGTGCTGGTCGTCGTCGACGGATCCGTCGGTGCGACAACCACCGAGGAGGCGATGGCCAGGGTGTTGCGGCGCTCGAAGCGCCCGGTCATCTTGGCCGTCAACAAGGTCGACGACGAACGGACCGAGGCGGACGCGGCCTCGCTGTGGTCGCTCGGACTGGGCGAGCCGCACGTGGTGTCCGCGCTGCACGGCCGCGGGTCGGGAGACCTGCTGGACGCGGTGCTCGACGCCCTGCCCGCGACCCCGTCCGAATTCGCCGGCGGCGGCACCGGTCCCCGCCGGGTGGCGCTGCTCGGCAAACCGAACGTCGGCAAGTCCTCGCTGCTGAACAAGCTCAGCGGTGAGTCCAGGTCCGTGGTCGACTCCGTCGCCGGAACCACCATCGACCCCGTCGACTCGCTCGTCGATCTCGACGGCCAGGTTTGGCGGTTCGTCGACACCGCAGGCCTTCGCCGCCGGGTGCACCAGGCCAAGGGCATGGAGTTCTACGCCTCGCTGCGGACGCAAACCGCTTTGGAGGCAGCCGAAGTCGCCATCGTGCTGATCGACTCGTCGGTGCCGCTCACCGAGCAGGACCAGCGGGTGATCACCATGGTCATCGACTCCGGGCGTGCGCTGGTGATCGCGCTGAACAAGGCAGACCTGGTCGACGCAGACCGTCGCGAGGAGATCGAACGGGAGCTCTCGCACGATCTGGTGCGGGTCACCTGGGCGGAGCGGATCAACATTTCCGCCCAAACCGGCCGCGGCGTACACCGGTTGGCTCCGGCCATGCAGCGCGCACTGGAGTCGTGGGACCGGCGGATCCCGACCGGGCGGCTGAACTCGTGGCTCGGCGAGCTGATCCAGGGGACGCCGCCGCCGGTGCGCAGCGGCAAGCAACCCAAGATCCTCTTCGCCACCCAGGCCGCGAACCGGCCGCCGACCTTCGTGTTGTTCACCAGCGGGTTCCTGGAGGCCGGGTACCGGCGGTTCATCGAGCGTCGGCTGCGGGAGGACTTCGAATTCACCGGCTCCCCGGTCCGGGTCAACGTGCGGGTGCGGGAGAAGCGCTCGGCGCGGAAGAACTGACTCCGCTTCCGTGGTCTTGAACCCGCCGGGCCTCACGCCGACTGGCGAAGATCAACTCACCGTTTAGTCTGTGGGCACCTGAAACAGATCTTCGGGACAACCGGGACAACCCGCACGCAGGCGAAGGATGTGGCTGCCATGCGCAGGTTTCTCCTGATCGCGGCGGTGTTGTCCAGAGCGGTGTTGTCCGGAGCGGTGTTTTCCAGGGCCGTGTTGTCCAGAGCCGCGTTGTCCACAGCGGTGTTGACAGCGGCGGTACTGCTCCCGGCGCTCTCGAGCTCCGTCCCCGCGGTCGCGCAGGACCCGCCGGTCCGCTTCGCGGCGGGTGACACCGCGGTGGTGCTGTCCCAACCCGCTGTGGCGACCCTGCTCAACGACTCCGCGGACGTCTACCGGGTTCTGCAGGTCACCGCTGCGCTGTCCGCCGACACCGTGCCGGCGGACGGCGCGACAACCGCGTTCCCGGTGACCGTGCTGATCGACAGGGAAGGTACCGCAACAGCTTTCGACGCCGGCAGCCCGCCGATGCTCTCACCGGGCGACGCGCAGCGGCTGACGCTCACCGCGGCGAAGGGCACCCCGACTGGTTCCAGTGGCTGGCTGACCGTCGGTGTCGGCCGGGATCGACGGGTCGAACTGGTGGTGCGGCAGAAACTGTCGCTGCCGGCGAAGCAGGCGGCGACCGGATTCACCAGCTGGTCGTTCACGTCCTTCGCCGGGGGCATCGACGCGACCGCGCCGGCCGGCACGGCCCTGCCGCTGTCCAAGGGCAGCTGCGCCGACGCGGGCACTGTCAGCGGGGTGCTGGTCAAGGCGGACACCTGGGCAATGGTCAAGAGCGGAACCTGCGCCGCGGGCAGCACCGTGTTGCCACTGGAGATCACCGACATCCCGGGTATCGGCACCTACACCGGCACGGTGAAGATCGGGGCGGACACGGTCACCGTCGCCATGACCCGGACGCGCATCGTGCTCTGGCCGGTCCTGGCAATCCTTCTCGGCCTGGCGCTCGCGATTCTGGCGCAAGGGGTCTCCGATCGGGGCTGGCAGCGGGACCAGTCCCGCTGGTTGCGACAGCTGGCCAAGGACGGAGCCGCCGCCGACGCGAAGTTCGCCGCCGCCGCCGCCGCCGGCCCCGCAGCCGCCGCCGACCCCGCCGACACAGGCGGCGCGCCGTCCTGGGGTTCGTACCGGATCGGACCGGCCGCCGACGCGCAGGTTGCCGGACTGCGGTCGGAGCTCAGCGAGATCCTGGCCGCCCGCGGACGGATCCGTGGTTGGTTGCCGTGGCCGGCCGGGTTCATGGCGGCGGAGCGGACGGCGTTGCGCGAGCACACCCAGCGCCTCGATCTCGCGGTCAGGGGGTGGGGGGCAGCAGCGGCCGGCTTCGCAGCCCTCCAGAAGGCCGAGGTGCCCGCCGTGATGGACACACTCGCACCGAAGGTCAAGAACAGGCGGGTGGATCTGCTGGACGGTCGGGCCCAGATCGCAGATCTCACCGCTGTGGAGAAGACGGTCGCTGATCTCCGGTCGTGGCCGTCCGCCGCGCGCGTTGTCGTAGCACTCGATGACGCCCGCAAGCGGCTGAACGAGATCAAGCCGGGCTACCCCTTGCTTTCCCGCACCGACCAGGATGCGTTCGACGGTGCGCACCGCACGTTTCTCGGGCTGTCCGCAGTGCTGGCCGCCGACGCCGACGTCACGGCGGTGGCCGGCCTGCAACCGCAGGTCACCTCGCTCCTGCGCGCGGTGTCGGAGTTGCCGAAGAAAGGCTTCAGGGACGTCGCGCCGCCGGTGGACGAGGGAACCCGGACGGAGACGGTCGCGCCGTCGACGATCCTTCGGTTTCCCGGTGCGGTGGGTCGGGTGCTCGCGTTCCTGCGGACCAGGGGTGATGAGGTGCTGAGTCTGGTGATGCTCGCGCTGACCGTCGCGATCGCGGTGTGGTCGGGCCTGGTGGCGCTGTACCTGAACAAGGCGTGGGGCACCTGGGTCGACGTGGTGGCGGCCATCGTCTGGGGCTTCGGTACGACCGCGCTGCTGACCCCGGTGCTCGCAGCGATTCGGGGTTGGGGCACCCGGGTGAGTGACAAGGCAAGCGCGACATGACCACCGCCGAACCGCCCACGTCGGACTCACCCATCCCGGAACCCGAGCGCCGGCCCGAGCGGACCGGTCAGGCCGCCCTGACCCGCTGGGGCCGGCTCCAACTGTGGTGGATCGTCGTCCGGTGCCGGCTGCGTGTCCGGTCCAGCGCGGCAAGCGTGGCACGTGCGACCGCCGACTCGGCGGCGGCGCTCGTTCCTGGCGAATTGATGGTCGCCGCCCCGGCGAACGCGCCCGTCGACGCCGTACTCAACCTGGTGGCGGACAGCTTCGGCCGCTTCGTCACCGCGCCACCGGAGGGCCTTCGCGGTGGTGACCGGCCGGTCGACCGCGGTGAAAACGGCGGCGCCGACGAGCGGGAGCGTGTTGTCGAGGCCGATGACGAACGGCGACTGCTGCCGCTGCGGTACCGGTACGCCCGCATGCGCTGCACTCCGGGGGCGGAGCGCTACGTCACCGCAGGCATCGCGGTCGCTGCACGCCGCCTGATCACCGGGTCGTTCCGGGCCGCAGCGGTCCAGTCGATGCGGGTGCTGCAGAACGCGGCGACCACCCCGAGTGGGCCGATCGAACTCGCACCCGACTTTCTCGCCGAGGTGGACTCCGCGCGGCCGGGCCACCACCGGGGGTCGGACGTACGGGTGTTGATCGTCGACACGATGCTGCCCGTCCAGCTCACCGGCAGCGGCACCGCGGTGGCTGACGGTCACGGCACGCTGATGCACGAAATCGTGACAACCGTTGCGCCGCAGGCGATCGTACAGGCGGTCGGGATCGGCGAGCAGTACGAGGCCAGTTCGTGGAGCCTGTTGCGCGCGGTGTCGGAGAACCGCGACACCGACGTCATGGTCGTCAGCCTGAGTCTGGATGCCGGCGGTGACGATCCCCGCGCCGACGACCGCAGGGAGTTCATGTCGCGTTGGCTCGAGGATGTGACCCGCTCGCCGTTGCGCCCGATCGTCGTGCTGCCCACCGGCAACGCCCGGCGCGGCGGTGAGGACATCGACCGGATCGCCATCCCGGCTCGATTCCCGGCGGCGCTCACCATCGGTGCCGTCGACCCAGCAGGACGGCGGTCGTCCGGCAGCCGGTACGGCAGCAAGGACGGACCGGCCGCGTTCGACTGGTGGGTCGCGCCCGGCGGCGCCTTCGACGTCGACGAGGTGCTGAGCCCGTGCGCGACGATGGGCGGGGTGCCGCAGGCGGGGACGTCCGTTGCCAACGCCGTGGCCGGCGGCATGGTTGCCTGCCTGATCGACGAACTCCGTTGGGGCGCTGGAATTGTGCGTGACGAGGCGGCAGACGAGGCAGCGGTGCACGCCCGGATGATCCAGGCGCTGCCGGCCGGTTCGTCGCAGCGCTCCGAGCTGGAAAGCCTTTTGCGGGACGCCTCTCTCGCCGCCCGCGGTGCCGTCACCCGATGGACTGTGCTTGCCGCACTGCAGGATCGGAACGGGCCGCTCCCGGGTCAACCCGTGACCGAGGTCGGGATGGGAAGGCTGCAGCTCTGAACCACAGGGTCGGCCCAGCTAGCGCTCACGCCCAACGCCGAACCCAGCGCCGGCGCCCAGCGCCGGGCCGATCAGTCGGCTCCGAAGTCCGGGATGGTGATCGAACCGTCCGTCGCCATCTGGAAACCGGGGTTGTGGGCGATCTCCCACAGGTGGCCGTCCGGGTCGGCGAACACACCGGCGTAGCCGCCGTAGAACGTGGCGGCCGCGGGCCTGGTGATCGTGGCACCAGCCTCCGCTGCTTCACCCATCACCTGGTCGACGTCTGACGCTGAGCGCACGTTGTGCGCCAGCACGATGCCGCCGAACCTGGTTCCGCTACCTGCCGTGGGCGCGGTGTCCGGAACCCCGCTGTCGGCGGCGAGTTTCGACCTCGACCACAGCACCACGGCCAGGCCACCGGCCTGCAGGAAGAGGGTCTGCTCGACCTCCTGGCCGTGCCACCCCAGCCGACCGTAGAAGGCCTTGGACCGTTCGAGGTCGGTGACGCCGAGAGTGATCAGGCTGACTCGTTGCTCCATGGTCACAGACGCTAACGGCATCGGGCGGGTGCGGTGAAGTCACCAGCCGATTGCGGCACCGGTCAGCGCGCGCGGATCGGAAGCCCCTGCCAGCACACCGTTCTCGTTCAGCATGATGACGTGCGCATGCCCGGCGTTCGCCTGTGGTTGGGCTCGCACCACCTCGTGTCCGCGCTCGGCGAGGCCGATCTCCCAGGACGCCGGGGCGTGCCCCTCCAGCGTGGTCACCTGAGGACCGGCACCGGACCAGGTCGTGAACCCACCCTCGCCGATGGTCCACCGCGGCGCGTTGATGGCCCGCCCCGGCGACTCACCGTTGTGCAGAAGGCGGGCCAGTAACTGCAGCACCACCTGCGGTTGGATGTCACCGCCCATGGTGCCCAGCACCGCCGTCAACCGGCCGTCGCGGGTGACCAGGGCCGGCGACAGTGTGTGCAGCGGGCGGCGTCCCGGCGCCAACTCGTTCGGATGGCCTTCCTGCAGGGTGAACCCGATGCCCCTGTCCTGCAGGAAGATCCCGGTGCCCGGGACGACCAGGTGCGCACCCCAACCGGCCGCGTTCGACTGGATCAGCGAGACACCCATCCCGTCGGCGTCCGCCGCGCAGAGGTGAATCGTGCCGCCGCCGCGCGCCGGCGCCGACGGCGAGGTGCGTCGATCCGGGTCGATGCGTGCGCGGCGCGCGTCCAACCGCCCCGGGTCCAACAGCGCGGCACCGTCCGCACCGTCGTACAGGACGGTGTCCCGGTCGTGTGCGGCCCATCGGGCGGCCTCCGCCAGCAGGTGCGCCCAGGCGCCGTCGTCGGTGTCGGCGGGCACCGGGAGCCCGTCGGCGATGGCCGCACCGGCCAGCGCGAGGTACCCCTGCGACGGCGGCGGAACTGTCCAGATCTCATGTCCCCACGCGGTGACGGTCAGCGGCGAATCCCATTGCGCCAGTGGGCGGTTCAGATCGGCGGTGCTGAACAATCCGTCCCCGAGGGCGAGCAGACCCTCCCCGAAGGCGCCCCCGTAGAACCCGGCCCGGCCGTCCGCGATGATCGCGTCCAGGGTCTGCGCGACCAGCTGGCGGCGCACGCGGTCGCCGGCCCGCAGGCCACCGGAGCGCTGATAGTCGTCTGCACCGTCGACGCCCGCGATCAGTCGGGCGGCGCTGGCCAGCAGCGGCGAGGCCGGGAAGCCGTGCTCGGCATAATCGCGGGCGGGGGTGAGGACATCGCGGATCGGGAGGCGACCGAAGCGCTCGTGCAGGCTCAGCCAGCCGTCCACGCAGCCTGGGACCGTCGCGGCCCGGACATCACCGCGCATCGGGATCTCGGTCAGGCCCTCGGCCCGCATGGCCGCGGCGTCCGCGCCCGCCCCCGCCCGGCCGATGGACGACAGTGCCGCCGGCACCGGATCCCTGTGATGAACGAGCGCGAACAGGTCACCCCCCAGGCCACACATGTGCTGGGTGGTGACCGCGAGCACCGCGCTGGTGGCGATGGCCGCGTCGGCCGCCGAACCGCCGACCCGCAGCATCCCCACGCCGGCTGCGGAGGCGAGGTGGTCGACCGAGCAGACCATGCCGTTGGGCGCAAAGACGGTCGACCCGTCGTCCGAGGAATTCACCGTCGGACGGTAACCACCGTGCTCGCATCCGAAACCGGCAGGTCGGCTTCGATCAGGAGGGGATCAACTCGCCGGCACTCCCCGGCGTTGCTGGTAGCGGCCGCTCGCACCGAGACTGGCGATGTCGATGAAGATGGCCAGACCGATCAGGACCCAATCAAATCCGTTCACCCCACCGGGAGCGACGAACACGTAGGTGAGGGTGGTCCACGGGGCGAGCAGGAAGCCGATGAAGGGCAGCCAGAAGGAATCGAAGGTGAGATTGAACCGTGGCATGTCCACCAGCCACCAGATCGCGAGCGCGGATCGGGGGCCGAAGAACAGCAGGATCACGAAGAGACACACGGTGAGCATCCTTCCGAATTCGAGAAAGGTCAGCTGACCGGTCGGCACGAGCGATCGCAGTCACCGATCGGTGACTGCAGTCTGTTGCAGCATCCCGCTGTCCGCATTGTCCCAGTTGGGTGAATCTACGACCCGAGACGTGCCAAGCCGATGCGGCCGGCAACCTCGAGCAACCCCGCAACATCACGATTGGTTACGGTGCGTGCCGATCAGCGTCTGGCGGTGACGGCCTCGAATAGGATGAGCAGGCGAAACGGAGACGGTTGAGGTGGATTCTGGTGGACGCGAAGCCGACGGACAGTGAACACGAAAGCGTCGTCATCGAGGACGACATCGTGATGTTGCGCTGGCCTGCGGGTGTCACCATCACCGGCGCGACCGCGCGGCGGGCGTTCGACGAGGTGAATCGGGTGTCGGCGGATCGTCGCCGGCCGATGCTGGTGGACATGGCGACCACGAAGTCGGTGGCCAGGGAAGCCAGGTCGGTCTTCGGCCAGCCTTCTGCAGCCTCGCGCATCGCGCTGCTGGGCCACTCTCCCGTCGACCGGGTGATCGCGAACTTCACGCTCGGCGTCAGCAAGGTTCCGTGCCCGACCAGGTTCTTCACCGACAGGGAACAAGCCATGGCTTTCCTACGGGAAGGTCGTGATGAGCGGACCGATTGACGATGGTCGGCTCGACGAGCTGGTCGACCTCATCGTGCTGTTGGCCTCGGGAGATCTCAAGGCCCGAATGCAGCCGTCAGATGCGCGGGACTCCATCGATGCCCTCGTCACCGGTATCAACCTGCTCGCCGACGAGCTCGAGACGATCTACCAGACGCTCGAACAGCGGGTGGCCGAGCGTACCGCTGAGCTTGATCAGGCCCGCGTAGAGCTGGAGCGGATGGCACTGAACGACGCACTCACCGGGCTGGCCAATCGCACGCTGCTGGGGGACCGCATCGGCCAGGCGATCGCCCGAGCAGACCGCGGAGCGCTGCCGCCGAGTGTGATGATGCTCGATCTGGATGAGTTCAAGACGATCAACGACAGCCTGGGGCACGGCGTCGGTGATCAGATCCTGATCGAGGTCGCCCGCCGGTTGCGCAGCGTGGTGCGGGAGACCGACACCGTGGCCAGGCTAGGTGGCGATGAATTTGCCATCGTGATGCCGGACGCGAGTGAGGACGACGCCCTGCGGGTGGCCGAGCGCGCCCTGAGGGAATTGCAGGCACCGGTGTGGGTGGGAGATCGGCCGGTGTGGGCAGGCGCCAGCATCGGGCTCTGCTTCGGCCGTGACGGGCAACAGTCCGGGGAGCTCCTGCGTGACGCTGACACGGCGATGTACGCCGCGAAGAACCTGGGTCGCGGAAACATTCAGGTGTTCAAGCCGGAAATGCATCTTGCGGCGCGGTGGCGGCTGCAGGTCGCCTCCGAACTGGTCATCGCGATGGCACAGGATCAGCTGGAGCTGCATTACCAGCCGATCGTCGATCTGCGCGCCGGGATCATCGTCGGTGCAGAGGCCTTCGTCCGGTGGGCCCACCCCGAACGCGGTCTGCTGATGCCTGCTGAATTCATCCCGGTTGCCGAGGACAGCGGTCACATGATCGAGCTCGGTCAATGGGTGATCGACAGCGCCATCCGGACCTTGCGCGGCTGGGCTCCACATCTTCCACCGGATTTCGCCGTTCACATCAACCTGTCACCGGTTGAGGTCCGGTGGGCCGGCGCGGCGGACTTCATCAGGCAGACGTTGGAAAAGCACCAAGTCCCGCCCGACAGGCTGGCCGTGGAGATCTCCGAGACCGCAATGATGACAGGCGATGTCGCCATCCTGGAGAATCTCATGACGCTCAGTAAATTGTCGGTCGGGGTGGGGATTGACGACTTCGGTATCGGTTACTCGTCGATCAGCTATCTGCGCAAGCTGCCCATCGACACGGTGAAGCTCGACCGTTCGCTCATCGCGGACCTTGCCTTCGACCCGCAGCAGAGAAGGTTTGTCACCGCCTTGCTGCAGTTGATCGCATCGGTCCAATTGCGCCCGATCGCCGAGGGAATCGAAACCGCCGAGCAGTTGGAGCAACTTCAAGAGCTGGGGTGTGAATTCGGTCAGGGGCACTACTACAGTCAGCCGATGCCCGCCGAGGAATTGGCCCGGTTGTTGCCGGCCGCGCTGACCGATCGCCCGATGTGACGTGACCGCCGACGAGGACCGGGTTGTTGCCGGCAACACGAATGGATGGCGACGGTCGTTTTCCAGGCTGCTGCTCGTTCCGAGGGTCGCCTGGTTGTCCAAAGGCGCGCCCAAAGATCTTCCGTCGGCGTGGAATCGGTACTGGTCGGGCGTTACGTCCACCGGCGTCGGCGGTGACGTCCTGTGGGACTCAGCAGAACTCACCGAGACAGCGAGTTACCGTCCGCTGATCGACGAGTACTTCGACCCGGCCATTCCTGTCATCGATGTCGGGTGCGGGAACGGCAGTTTCACCCGCTACCTCGCCGACCTGTTCCCCGTCACGGTGGGTGTCGACCTCTCGACGAGCGCGATCGAGCTGGCCCGCGACCAGTCACGGCAGCGTCCCGGTCTCCAGTTCCGGCAGATCGACGCGACGGTCCCCGGGGCGACCGCAGACCTCGCTGCCGAATTCGGCCCGGCCAACGTGTTCGTGCGCGGCGTATTCCACATCCTGACGACGGCTGCCCGCGCCGAGTTGGCCCGCAATCTGCTGCCGCTGGTCGGCGACAAGGGCCGGGTGCTGCTGGTGGAAACCGACTACCGGGGAAGCTCGCTGGGCTACCTGACCTCGCTCGGAGCGAGCTCCACATCCATTCCGGCGCCGCTCGAGCGGGCGATCAGGGACATCCCCAAGCCGGGCCATTTCGGTGCCGCCGAACGTGAGCTGGCCTTCCCCGGGCACGCCTGGCAGGCCATGGTCGACGGCCCGACGGTGATCCAGACCATTCCGCTGCAGGACGGGCACCCGTACGAGGAGATTCCCGGCTACTTCGCCGTGATGGCGGCCAGGGTGAGCTGACGCCCGCGCTCGTGGTGTCGGTAGTCGGGGTGTCGGGGGCTCGCTCGCTGTTCTGCAGGGTGGTGAGCCGGCCGAGGGTCCGGTCAGCCGCCGCACTGCGGTAGTCTTTCCCTCGCCCGGGTGACCGGGTGGCCGGGATGTGGCGCAGCTTGGTAGCGCACTTGACTGGGGGTCAAGGGGTCGCAGGTTCAAATCCTGTCATCCCGACGCGTGGGCTCCCTCACCTCATACCGCAGGTGGGGAGCCCTTTTTCGATCTAGCGTCGTCCGTCGACGACCCAAAGCGTCGGACCGTCCGAGTGACCAGTTTGTGACCCGGACGCGCTCGGGAACGCGTTGACGGCAGTTGCGGCGTCGGTCAAATGCCGGGTGTCCGCGAGCGGTGTCCGAGGATCTCCCGCAGCACGTGCAGCGGGACCCCGGCGTCAGCCATCCAGGTCGCGCCGGTGTGCCGCAGGTCGTGGCGGCGAAGTCCGGCCAGCCCGAGCCCGGTGACCAGCACATTCCAGTTTGTCGCGCGGCGAAGGGAAGCGGTGGTGATCACGCCGCCCTTCGGCCCACGGACCAGTGCCACGTTGGCCGGCCGACCGCCCACGCAAGAGTGGAGGACTGGCCGAAGCGGCTCCAGGACCGGGACGGTGCGGGCCGCCCGGCCCTTGGTCTGCTTGGTGACCAGGCCCCCCGAACCCGGATAGACCTGACGGCGGATGTGAACGAGCCCGGCGACCAGGTCGACATCACCTACCAGCAGCCCGTTGACCTCGGAGCCGTGCGCGGACAGCAGAGCGCACAGCATGACCCATGTCCTGTAGATGGGCTCGACCTCGCTCACCGCCCCAACCAACCGCATGAGCGTGGGCAAGTCGGCCAGCGCCTGCGACCGAGGACTCGCCGTTCGGTCGTTGACCTTGTTCCAAGCTCGACGCGATCGACTGCGGGCAGGATTGGACGGGATCAACCCGTCGCGGACGGCCTCGTCGAGCACTCTCACCAAGGCGGCGACTGTGTTCTTGAGTGTCGACGAGCCGCACTCCGACTCCCAGCTGTCGATGGTGCTGTCTATCAGGCCGGCGGTGATCAGCCGCACCGGTAGGTGACCCAGAGCCGGCACGATCCTCTTGCTCAGGCCCGGCGAGACCATCACGGGCGACTCGCGCCTCCACGAGGTCATGCACCGCGCCAGTCAGGAGGCGCTGCGCATCACCGGGGAACTCAACGGCGCGTATCACGAGCCATCTGAAGTGCGGGAGCTGTTGGCTCGGTTGACCGGCAAACCGGTGCACGAATCCGTGACGCTTTTCCCGCCCTTCTACGCCGATTTCGGCAAGAACATCAACCTCGGTAAACGCATCTTCATCAATTCCCGGTGCAAATTTCAGGACCAATGCGGAGTGGTGATCGGGGATGACTGCCTCATCGGCCACAACACGGTGCTGGCGACTCTCAATCACGATCTCGCACCGAGCCGGCGCGCGGACATGCACCCTGCCCCCATCGTCGTCGGCCGTAACGTGTGGATCGGATCGAACGTGACAGTTCTTCCCGGCGTTCGGATCGGCGACAACGCGGTCGTGGCGGCGGCGGCCGTCGTCACCAAGGACGTACCCGCGAACACGGTCGTCGTCGGTTCGCCGGCACGGGCCGTGCGCTCATTGAAGGACTGATCCCGCCGCAGGCGAGTAGTGGGAGCGGTCCGCGTGGGGTCCGCCGAGCCTCACCACGAGTAGGCCGACGGGGCTTCACCTGGGCCGCGCCAAATCCCGTCGAGGTGCCGCAGGGTGTCCTCGTCCAACTGCACCGACAACGCGCCGAGGTCGTCCTCCAGCTCCTGGACCGTCATCGCCCCGACGATCGTGCTGGCCACCACGGGATTCTGCAGCAGCCACGCCAGCGCCACGTCCGCCGGCTTCGCTCCTATCTGCCGGCAGAGCTCCTCATACGCCTCGAGCTGGCTGCGGTGCGGCTCGATCCGGGACCGCTGATCAGCTGGGATATCACCTCGTGCTTCGGCTTCCAGCACCCCGGCGAGAAGGCCGGCGTGCAAGGGGCTGTACGGGATCAACCCGATGCCCAACGCACTCAATGCGGGGACCACCTCCAGTTCGACCGCCCGGACGGCGAGGTTGTACAGGCTCTGCTCAGAGGTCAGGCCGAGGAAATGTCGTGCATTGGCGGCGGATTGTGCCAGCGCGATGTCCCAGGCCGCGAAGTTGCTGCTGCCGACGTAGGTGATCTTGCCTGCTTGGACAAGCTGTTCCATCGCCTGCCAGATCTCTTCCCACGGCGTTTCGCGGTCGACGTGGTGCATCTGGTACAGATCGATGTGATCGGTCTGTAGCCGTCGCAGGCTGGCCTCACACGCCCGCCGGATGTGATAGGCGGACAACCGCCGGTCGTTCGGGCCCAGCCCCATCGGCTGGTACAACTTGGTGGCCAGAACGATGTCGTCACGGTGTCCGCTGCGCTGCAGCCACCTGCCGACCGTCTGCTCCGAGATGCCATACCCCTTGGCCATGTCCGGTGATTGCGGTCCGCCGTACACATCAGCGGTGTCGAAAAGTAGGACACCCGCATCGAAGGCGGTGTCCATCACCGCGAAGCTGCTCGGTTCGTCCGCGAGATAACCGAAGTTCATGGTCCCCAACCCGAGCCGACTGACCAACAGACCAGATCGGCCCAAGTGCCCGTACGTCATCGCGGTGCTCATCTGTCGAGCCTAGAGACCGAACCGCTCATCAATCACTCACCAATCCGCACGCCGACACCGGTCCGCGGCACCCTACGTGCTTCCGGCGAGGGTTCCGCCCGGGTTCGGGCGTACGAGCCTCTTCAGCACGACACAGTGCGGACGTCCAAACGCAGCACAAGCATCCCTCGACTGCGAACCCCCGCCGGACCGATCACCCGTCGACCAGGGTCGAGGCCAACCACGGGGGCCGGCATCTCCCGCGCGACGTCATAGACACTCCGCCCCGTCCGAGGATGGCTCGTGAGGACCTTCTCTACTCGTTCAAGCATCTCCCGACGACGTTGGGTCAAGCATGTCCTGATACCCACACAATCAAGACGCAGGAGCAAAGTCACCAAGGGCCCCGGCTGCCGCGCGGCCGGCCTGGCGATGGCGTTCAAGCTCATCGAGGCCACGCAGTCCAGGTGGCGGTCGGTGAACGCGCCCCACCTCGTCGTCCTCGTCCCTGCCGGTGCGACCTTCCACCACGGCCGACTCGTCGAACGACCCACCCCGAACACCACCGAATCGGAGGAAGTCATGGTCGCCTAAAGATCTCTGATCCACAGGTATTGACTGTTTCTCCGGGGCCACACGGTACCCGGTGTGGAGCTCAGTCCCACCGGAAGAACCGGACAGCAAGCGATCCCGCGACGCCGGCATAGGCAGCCATGACCAGGAGACTGGACGTCGGGGGACCACCGCCCACCCAGCTGTCCGAGAGAGCCTGGACCGCGGCTCCGGCGGGTGTGTAGCTGCTGATGGTCTGGATCCCTCCGGGCATCACCTGGAGGGGGAGATAGACGCCCGCGAAAAAGAGGACAGGAAAGTAGAGGATCATTCCGATGCCCTGTGCGGAGCTCGGCGTGGGTGCGATGGCTCCGATCAGCAATCCGACGGCGAGCAGTGAGACGGCGCCCAGAGCGAACGAGACGATGAACCACCCGAGATTCTCAGGGAAGGCGATGCCGAACACGAGCATCCCGATCAGCACCGCGGCGATGGTCGCCACCGTCACCACCGCCAACTGCACCGCGAGGTGGGCCGTCACCAACGCTCGGGGGTGAACCGGTGTCGTCGACAGCCGGCGGAGGATCCCCTTCTCCCGATCCCCTGCCAGGGCGACGGGAAGCAGCAAGATGGCCACGGTCGCGAGCCCGAGGACGATGCTCGTTGACGCGTACACCTCGACGAGGCTTCTGCCGTCGAAGACAGCAGCTGGATCCGTGGCGCCGGGAAACGCGGTGCCGATGACCACCAGCAGTACCGACGGGAACACGAGCCCGAAGAAGTCTGCCAACGGTTCCCTGAGAAAGACCTTGGACTGGGTCTTGGCCAGTGCAGCGACCGCGGACATCATGCAATCTCCTGGTGCGCGGCGGTCAGCGGGCGTCCGGTCATGGCCACGAACGCATCATCGAGAGTGGTCTGATCGACCTGGAACCGAGTGGGGACGATCCCGTGGCTGGCCAGGAGGGAGACGACCGAGAAGAGCAATTTCTCGGTACCTTTCACGACGATCTCACCGTTGGAGCGAGAGATCCCGGTCACCTCGGGCAGATCCATGAGCCAGTCGTCTTTGACTGTTTCCGAGGTCGTGAAGCGGATGCGTTGTTCCAGCCTGACGCTGTCGATGAGGCCTTGCGGAGTGTCCAGGGCGACCAGGCGGCCCTCATCGATCAAGGCCAGACGGTCCGCCAGCCTCTCGGCCTCCTCCATGAAATGTGTCACCAGGAGGATCGTGACGCCGGTATCGCGCAATTCCTCCACGAGCCCCCAGGTCTCCCGACGGGCCTGCGGGTCCAGACCCGTGGTGAGCTCATCGAGGATGATGGCGCGGGGTCGTCCGACCAGGGCGACTGCGATCGAGAGAAGCTGCTGCTGACCACCCGAGAGACGGGAGTATCGGGTGTTGGCTTTGGCGCTGAGCCCGAGACGCTCGAGCACGCTCGAGACGTCGAGGGGATCTGGATACAGGGCCGCGAAGGTCTCCACCACCTCCTTCGCCTTTACCCGATCCTGGAACCTGCTCTCCTGGAGTTGGACTCCCAGATGGCTCCGCACCTGCGCTCTGTCCTCGACCGGATCGAAGCCGAACACCCGTATCCGCCCTGAGTCGGGCGTACGCAACCCAGCGATCGACTCCACGGTCGTGGTCTTTCCGGCTCCGTTCGGCCCCACGATTGCGAAGATTTCCCCTTCCTCCACAGAGAAGGACACGCCATCTACGACGACTCTGTCGTCGTAGCTCTTGACCAGCGCATCGACCTTGATCGCAGACATAAGAACTCCCTCCGAAGGACTGAAGACGGTCGAACATGCTCATGGCATGTCACCCTCCGCCCTGCGAAGATGCGCCCGGTATCGCGAGAGGATGGACGTTTCGATCAAATGCCGCCCCCTCGGCCCCGCGCACTGCGGTCGGCCACCGCTACCGCCCTCTCCACGCTCAATGACGAATCGGACAAACCACCAAGAGACATTGCGGCTCCGGCCCATATTCGCATAACGGTCAGCACAATCAATTCAGCATCGCAGCGTCAGGCGGCCTGAGACCTAACAATCAACTGACGTTCATCGAGTCGCCGGCTAACATGGAGCAGTTTGCGGATGTCCGCGGCGATGACGTCGCGCCGGTTGGTGGTCCGCAACGGCTACCACGAGGAGCGGGCAGTCGTGACCGGGGCTGGGGCGGGATGCAGGCGCCTCGGGTGAACGACAAGCGGGTCGATCAGGAAACCGGCCAGCGGCAGCGTTTCTCGTCGAAGATCCTGCCGGCGTGGGCGCGGAAGTCCCCGAAGATCGCCGACGTGCTGCCCTTGCTGTATCTGCACGGGATGTCCGGCCTCGACATCGGGCCGGCGTTGGAGCAATTTCTCGGCACCGGCGCCGGGCTGTCCGCGGCGACGATCACCCGGCTCACCACGCAGTGGCAGGACGAGGCCCGGTTGTTCGCCGACCGGTCGCTGGCCGAGGTGGAATACGTGTACCTCTGGGTTGACGGCATTCACGTGAAAGTGCGGTTGGAGCAACAGAAGTTGTGCCTGCTGGTGATGATCGGGGTCCGCGCCGACGGCCGGAAGCAGCTAGGGGACGGTCCGCAACTACTTGTCCGAAGCCACCCACAAACTCGGGGCCGCCAACCGCATTGCGGCCGCCCGGCGAGCCCGCGACCACGGCTGGCTCTGACCGCCCCGGGGTCTAGGATCCCCGCGGGGATCCACACCCAAAATCCCGGTCAACCAACCGCTTCCACGTCAGCAATCACTATCGACTACTTGTGTGCCGGGCTGGCCGCTGAGCGCCCGACTGGAAACCCAGAGGTTCCGCTACCGAGCTACGTTGACTACACAGGAGTTTCGCGGCTGTGATCGCTGTGCTGGGTCCGGAGGGATTGCTGCTGTATTTTGAGCGCTTCTACTTCCAAAGTCCTCATGGTGCTTCTGTGTTTCGTGATGATGGCAACAATCGGTAGTAGCGTTCCCATGAATACAGCCACGCTCAAAAATATCCAGAAACTCGCTTCCATTTGTATTTCCCTTCTTGTCAAGGGTTGAAATCGGTGATGTTTGGACTCGACCTGTCGCTGCGAGATGGTCGCCCGGCTCGACATGCACCTTGGCCGCGCGGCCGGGCTCGGTAAGGATTGTCGGTGAATCAGTCAACAATGTCAGCGAGGAAATCCAGGACGGCGCGGTTCCATAGATTTGGTGCCTGAATATGCGCACAATGCCCGGCATTCGGCAGGAAAACCAGTCGCGATCCCGGGATGCCTTTGTGCAGGGTGCGAGCGACGGGGTCAGGTGCGCGGTTGTCGTTCTGCCCATAGAGCAGCAGGGTGGGTGCTCGGACGCGGGACAGGAGCGGTCGGAGGTCGACCGTGGCGATGTTGGTCACCATGGCCCGGCTGGTGGCCGGCCGCGATTGGCTGATCATGGCGATCTGTTCCTCGACCATCCAGCGCGGGGCATCGGGAGTCAGCAGGGTCGTCACCAGGTCCCTGGCCGCGTCGACACCGGGTCGCTCCAGGTCCTGCAAAACGAGTCTGCGGCGGCGTTGGACCTCAGCGGGCGAAAGAGATCCGGCCCATCCGGCATACGCGGACGCCAAGACCAGTGACCTCACCGCCTGGGGATGCCGCTCGTGGAATGCGAGCGAAAGGATGCTGCCCAGGGACAGGCCGATGATGTGGGCGCTGCTGACCTGGAGCGCGTGGAGAAAGCCGGCGAGGTCGTGAACCAGGTCGTCCAGGTCGTAGTCGGGGGACGGTAGGTCTTCAGATTCACCGCATCCCGGGGCGTCCCAGGCGATGGTCGTGAAGTGTGGCGCGAACACGTCGAATTGGTATTGCCAGTCCCGGCTGTCGGCCTGGGCGCCGTGCAGCAATAACACGGGCGGCCCGGTCCCGGCTGAGCGAAATGCGATGCTCCGTCCGTCGACATCGACGCTCTCCATTCGGTCGTTCCTCACCGCGAGCATTGTTCGCCCACCTGGTCTGTGTGGGTGCTGCAGACGCTGCTGGCCTCAGGTTTCAGCACGAGTTGTCGTTATCGCTGTGCGGCGTCTGCGGGGCGGGCCAGAAGCGTCTGGGCTGTCCAGGTGAACCACACGATCAGGCCAATGCCGAAGATTGCGGCTGCGCCCTCGGCAATCACGGGAATCAGTGTGGCGACACCGGCCAGACCGATGGGAAGGCCGAGCATTGCCAGGGCGCGCGGAAAGGCCCGACTTCGTAGCCCGGCCAGGCAGGTGATCAGAAGCCACAGCGCCCCGACGAGTTCGATCCCGCCGCCGAGTGCATCCTGGACGGTGGAGACGGCGTGCCAGGAGGCAACGGCCGCCGGACGATCGGTGGACGCCAGATCGGTGACGGAACCCTGGCCCACCAGGGCGATCATGCCGCTTGCCAGCAGCAACCCGGACCAGATGAGCCCGAACACCGTGCCGGTCGACACCCAGGTCGGCCGGGCCGGTCGAAGCCGGTCGTTCAGGGCCAGGACGACGACGGGTAGGGCGGCACCACCGATGAGGTACAGCACGAGATACCACGCATAAATTGCCAGTGGCCATTCCGTGATGAAATCAAGTGAGCCACTCGGATCAGTCAATGCGTCGGTGGATCCCAGTGGTACCAGCACGAAGACCATGGTGAGGAAGCCAATGACGTACGTGCCGGCCACGACATGGGCTGCGATGCCGCCGGCGCGTTGTCGTCCGGTCGGGTTGTCGCGGTGAGTACCGGTTGCGGTTGTGCCTGAGGTCATTTGCGGTTTCATGTTGCTCCTCGTTGTGTCCCTCATGAGGTCGTCGGTTGTTTACTGGCGCGTTGATCGGGAAGCCATTGCTGTGCCTTCGGAGCTGGTGTCGGTGGTGGGCTCGGATCTGGTCGCGGTCTGCCGCCCTGCACGGGTGAGAAGCCAAATGGTCAACCAGAGCTCGCCGACCATGGAGGGCACGGCGACCAGTACGAGGAAGACGGTGGCGACATCCTGATAATCGGGAAGCAACAGGTGTGCGAACGTGTCCAGCAGGTAGGCGGCCCCGGCGACGGTGAGAATCCAACCCAGAAGGACCGGTGCCAGCCGTGAGGTGACGATGATGCGCCCGATGATGACGAGATGTATGCCGAACGCGGCCAGCCCGATCAGCCAGACATAGTCGAACGCCTCGACGGCGAGCAGCACCGGTCCGTCGGCCCCGATCGCGTTCGCGTCGCCCGCGATATCCGAGGTGGCCAACCGGAGCGCCAGGAGTAAGAACACGATTGCCGCGCCGAGCAGGACCGTGTAGACGAGTCGGAACCAGGCGGCCAGCAGCGCTCGTAGCGGCCCCGTCGAGCGGAACACCACGTACAGCGCCCAGGCGATGAGGACGTCGAGCAGGAAGACGACCGTGAAGGCGGCCAGCGCGAGCCGGACGGAGGTGTCGGATTGGGCGAGGTTCTGGGCGGTCACGGTCGCGTCGGCCGGGTCGACCAGTCGCATCCGAACGGCGAAGTTGGCGTAGATCGCGAGGAAAAAGATTCCGGCGTAGGCGATACCGGCCAGGCGGGCGGCACTGCGGACTGAGGTGTCGGATGCAGCGATCGTGCGGCTTTCCATGTGGCGCTCCCTTCGGATCCCTTGTGATCCGGTGCGGTTTCCCTCCGATCAGGAGTCGGCGCTGACCTCGATGACGCTCTTGCCTCGGATCCGGCCGGTCTCCAGATCCATCAGCGCTCGGGGTACCTCGGCCAGCGGATAGGTGGCGGTCACGGCCGGTACGAGGCCGTCGTCGAGGGCCTGACGGAGGCGTTCCAGGCGCTGCAGCGTCGGTGAGGAGATGAAGGCCGTCAAGCGTTGCCCCGTCCATGGCGATCGGGCGACCGCTCGGAGTTGACGACCGATCCCGCCGGTCCACCGGTCGCCGCCCTCCCCGCCGACGATGACCAGAGTTCCGGCCGGCGTCAGGGTGGTGCGGAGCCTGGCGAGCTTGGTCCGTCCGCCGGTGTCGATGATCACGTCGTACCGTGTCGATCCGTCACATGGATCGCTGCTGTTGTAGTCGATGACGCGGCTGGCGCCGAGCGAGCGGACCAGGTCGTGCTTGGCTGCGCTGGCCACTCCGGTCACCTCCGCTCCCGTGCGGGATGCGAGCTGAACGCAGAAGCTCCCGACGCCGCCTGCGGCCCCGAGGACCAGCACGCGCTGTCCACGGCTCACCCGGCCGATCTCTTGCACAGCCTGCAGTGCCGTGATCCCGGACGTGGGTGCGGTGGCGGCCTGCCCGAAGGACAGCCGGTCGGGCTTGCGCACGAGCCGATCGGCGCGGGCACAGGCGTACTGGGCGAAGGTTCCCGATCCAACCCCGAGAACGGCATCCCCCACGCCGAGCGTCGTAACGTCCTTTCCGACCGCGACCACCCTGCCGGCGAGGTCCATGCCCAGAATCGGCTGCCGGGGACGCCGCAGCCCGAAGCCGGTCATCCGCATGAGATACGGCAGCCCGGTCAACACATGCCAGACTCCACGGTCCAGGCCCGCGCTATCCACCCGGACCAGCACCTGGTCGTCGGTCGGCGTTGGCACCGCGAACTCACGGATCTGGACCTCGGCCGCGGCTCCGTACCGGATGCGGGCGGCCGTGCGCATCCGAGCCGGGATCTCTCCGGCCGGAGGGGGGACGGAACCGTCAATGTCCTTGACCGTGGCGCCGGGCACCACCGCACCACCTTCACCAGTAGCGACCATCGTCGACCTCCATACGCTGATGGGTTTGAGTCCGCTGAGCGCGCAGACCTGCGGCACCACCGATCGGGGATAACCGGGCACTCGACGGCGGGCGCAGATCAACGCCGAGATGTCGTCACGCTCTGCCGGGGCTCAATCCTGCGGATCAGTTCCGCTACGGTCAGCCTGGTCCCTGCGGCCATGGCGACCAATGGGTGTTAACCACCAGATTGTGCTTTCCGACCTGACGGTGCTGGTGCAAAAGGCCCGAGGATGGGTGTCGTACTCCATTGCGCGGAGCGCTAGGACGTGCACGCTGGCAGCCAGGGTCACTGCCCACCGGTATCTGTCGGTGCACACAGGGTGCTGGCGGGACCAGTGCGAAGCTCGCAGAGCGGAGGTCCGATGACGCTGACGCGGCTGGAGTCGACGCCCCTGCAGCGCCCTCGCCCGGGATGGGCCGACCCCCGTGGCTGGTCGCTCTACCTGCAAGTGGTGGCGGTCAACACGGCAATACTGTTGGGTGCGGCTTTACTGCTGGTGTTGTCTCCCATCACTGTGTCGTTTCCGGTCGCCGCGGAGCAGAGCGTTTTCCTCGGCGTCGGGGTGATCGTGATCGCGGTAGCGAATGCGGCCCTGCTGCGACTGAGCTTTCAGGGGCTGGCCGGACTGGTCCGCCAAATGGAAACACTCGACCTGCTGATGACCGGCGAGCGGTTGCCGGCGCGGGGAGGTCGGGAAACACGAGCCTTGATCGTCGGCTACAACACCATGCTCGACCGGTTGGAAACCGAACGGCGCGAGAGCACGCGGCGATCCACGTCGGTCCTGGAGGGTGAACGGCGCCGGATCGGCCAAGAGCTGCATGACGAGATCGGTCAGCGGTTGACCGGCATCCTGTTGCAGCTTCGCAGCCTCGGCGACGGCATCCCCGATCAGGCGCACCCGCAGCTCCATCGGATCAAGAGCGAAGTACGGGCGACGCTGGACGAGGTCGGCACCCTCGCCTGGCAACTACGTCCGGGCATCCTCGACGACCTGGGACTGCGGCGCGCGCTGGAAGCACTGTGTGACACCCTGCAGGCCCACGCAACAAGTCGCATTGTGCTCAACCTGTCGCCCAGCACGCCACCGATGCCGGCGGAGGTGGAACTGGCCCTCTACCGGGTGGCGCAAGAGGCGGTCACCAACGCCGTCCGACACGGCCACGCCAAGACCATCGCACTCACCCTATCCGGCGACCGGCAGATGCTGACCTTGCACGTTGCCGATGACGGTCGCGGTCTGTCGCCCGAAATCGAGGAGGGAGCGGGTATCCGCGGAATGCGGGAGCGCGCACTGCTCATCGGAGGCCACATCAGCGTCAAATCCCGCCCGGGACACGGTATGACCGTGCACCTCGAGCTCAGCAGAGTCGAACACGGACGTGGACGATGAGCCGCATCGCCGCCCAGATCATGATCGCCGACGACCACGCCGTCGTCCGTGAAGGACTGAAGGCTGTGTTGAACCGCAATCCCGACCTGCGAGTAACAGCCGAGGCCATCGACGGCGTAGAGGCCGTTGAGCTCGCCTCGGGCGACATCGATCTCGCGATTCTCGACGTTGCGATGCCCCGGATGACCGGGTTGCAGGCGGCCCGAGAGATCCACCATCGACGTCCGGAATTGTCGATCCTCATCCTGTCGATGTACGACCGCGAGCAGTACTTCTTCGAAGCCATCTCGTCCGGCGCGGCCGGCTATGTCCTCAAACGACAAGCCGATCAAGACATCGTGGACGCCTGCCGCGCCGCTCTGCGTGGGGAGTCATTCATCTACCCAGCGGCCATGACCTCCTTGATGCGCACCTACCTCGACCGCCTGGCCCGCGGGGAGCGGCCTGGCCGAGGGCCGCTCACCCCTCGAGAAGCCGATGTCGCCAAGCTGATCGCGGAAGGTCAGACCGCGCAGGAGATCGCCGCCTGCTTGGTCATCAGCCCGAAGACCGTCGAACGTCATCGCGCCAACATCCTGGAGAAACTCGACCTGCGCGACCGCGTCGACCTCACTAGATACGCCATCCGAATGGGACTCATCGAGCCCTGAGCGTCAGAACCACCGGCGCGGGCCAGCGCGGCAGTTGAGTGCACCGAAGTGGTGCAACCCTCGACGTCCTAGTGGGAAACTGCCGGGCATAGCTTCTCGGTACCGGTTGGCGACGATGATGTTGCGAACGCCGAGCCGGTCGACCTCGACCTCGACGATGTCCCCGGGCTGGAGCAGCCACGGTGGATTTCGGGTGTAGCCGACCCCGGACGGTGTGCCGGTGGCCAGCAGGTCCCCGGGCTCGACGGTGAAGGTTCGGGAGATGAGCGACAGGGTGTCGCCGACCGTGTACACCATCTGATCGGTGTTGCCGTCCTGAACGGTGGTGCCGTTCACCCGGGTTTGCACCCGCAGACCCTCCCGCAGGTCGCCCACCTCGGCGGCGGGGACCATCGGCCCGATCGGTTCGGAATTGTCACCGTTCTTCCCCGAGAATCCACTGCGAGGTCAGCTCCTGCGCGCGGCAGGAGGTCAGGTCGTTGAAGGTGGAATAGCCCGCAACCGCCGCGAGGGCCTCCTAGTCGCGGCCATGTCCAGCCAGTGACCACGGCAGTGACCAAATCTCAACCTCCTGATCCGCATGACGCACAAGCAACACTCTTGGCATTTGCCAAATACGTTGCAGTGCAAGCAATCGGCATATACCCATCACCTGGGGGTCAAGGGGTCGCAGGTTCAAATCCTGTCATCCCGACGTGTCGCCCCTCACCAGGTTTGCCAGGTGAGGGGCTTTTGGTGTCGTTGCACCGATCGGAGCGCCGCCGGAGTACCAGGTCCGCTGCGCACCAACGTGGACCGTCGGCGACTGACCGACTTCGCGGGCGAATCGTACCGAGCTGAACCCGATGACCAGATCGAGCCAACTGTGAATGACCGCTATCGCGATGGTGGCTCACTGTGTGTGTAGAGTCACTCCACGTATGAATCAACCGCACCGCGCCCGGTCGGTTTCGATGGGTGTGGGGTCAGGCCACGGGGGTCCGCGACCAAGTGAAGAATTCTCATCGACAGCACGCAAGACTCATCGTTGTTGCGTTTTCCTTGGCGCTGTCGGTATCAGCGGCAATTCCGGCGGCCGCTGATCCGCCGTTCGTCGGGTGGTCGGCGACGATTCCTGCGCTGACCTATCAATACGAACCGACGAGCCTGGACGACTGCGTATCGGGTAAGCCATCGTGCGTGGCCCGAACCATCCGTCAAATGCAGAAACGGTTCACGCCGTTGTCCGAGAGCTGCAGCCACCATGCAGTGTTCGCTTTGGCCTATTTACGCACCACCGAGCAATACCAGAACTTCAGCCAAGAGGCAGGATTCTTGCGCGATCCGGCCTTTGTCAACCATCAGGATGTGGCGTTCGCGCAGATGTACTTCAATGCGTACGACGACTTTGCGGCCGGCCGCGTCGAGCGAGTTCCGCCCGCTTGGCGGCTGGCGTTCCGCGTCGCCGACGGCAAGCAGGTCAACGGTATGGGTGATTTGTTGCTCGGAATGAATGCCCATGTCAACCGGGACCTGCCCTTTGTGCTGGCCTCCATCGGTCTGACAATGCCTGACGGGTCCACTCGCAAGCCGGACCACGACCAGATCAACATCGTGCTGAACCGTGTCGTCGAGCCACTGATCAACGAACTCGGTGCCCGCTTCGACCCTTCCATCGCCGTTGCCCCCACGCCGTTGGGCGTGGGGTACAGCGGATTGATGCAGACGCTGGTTGTCTGGCGGGAGTTGGCCTGGCGGAACGCGGAATTGCTTGTCACAGCCCCGACCGAGGCCGCCCGCGATGTGATCGCGGCCAACATCGAGGCCTCCGCGGTGGCGACCGGCACCGCGCTGATGGCGGCCAGCCGGTACCTGCCGCCGCTGCAGACGACGGGTTCCCGGGACAGCTATTGCGTCACACACAAAATCCCGTGAGCAACATGGTCGACCGTGGCTGGTGGCGATCGGTCACGTTCCTGGAGATGGCGCCCGACAGGTCGACCTCTCGAGCGTTGAACAGTCGCTGGCGATTTCCTCTCGATGCGTTGCTGACCGCAACAACTGTCACCATCGCGGTCCTGACGGAATCGGGCATGTTGCCGACAGAGCTACTGCGGTGGTGCATGGTGTGGGTGGTCCTCGTAGCGTTCGCGCTGTTGCCACCGCGCCGGGCTGCGTCGCAAGCCGCCGTGGTGCTGGTCGTCGGTGCGTTGTCGGCCATCCCCGCAGTACTGGGCGTCGGTAATGCGGACGCCGAAAGATCATGGGGCAGCACATGGCTTGTGGTGGCGCTCACCATCGTCCTGATCGGCGTGGTGATACGTCGGATGAGCCGCTACCTGCACCAGCGGGCTGTTATCGCTGAAGCGATCGCCCAGCTGGGCGAACAGGCGTTGACCGTCGGCGAACCGGACGAACTCCTCAGTGCTGCGCTGGGGGTTGCGGTACGTGCCCTGCACACCGAGTACGGAACCGCCCTGCGCCGGCTCCCTGACGGCCGGCTGGTCGTGGCCGGCGAAGTCGGCCCGGCGTCCTGCCCCGCCGGCACCGTCATCCCGCTGGCTGCACGCGGCTCCTACGCCCTCCATGTGGTCCAGACCGGAATACCCTTCGTGTCTTCGGATTTGCGGCAGGAGACCCGGATCACACCGCCGACTCCGTTGATCGACCGCGGCATCGTCAGTGGGATCGCGGTGCCACTGCCGGGCGTGGACGGCCCGGTCGGCGTGCTGGCGGTACACGCGCGCAGGGCTCGCCGTTTCACTGCTCACGAAGTCGCCATGCTGCAGGCGCTGGCAAGTGTGGTTGCCACCGCATGGGAGCAGGTCAACCTGCGTGAACGGCTCAACCACCAGGCGTGGCACGACCCGCTGACCGGAGTGCCGAACCGACCTCTCCTGCTGGATCGACTGGCTCAGGCGCTGAGCCGGCGGCCGAGCGCACGCGACAGTCAGGCAAGGGTGGCGGTTGCGCTGATCGATCTGGACGATTTCAAGGCGGTCAATGACGGCTTGGGCCATGCCGCAGGGGATTTCGTGCTCAAGGCGGTCGCGAATCGTCTGGCGTCGGCCGTCCGTCCGGGGGACACGCTCGCCCGGTTCGGCGGGGACGAGTTCGCTCTACTTTGCGATTGTGTGCCAGACGAGCAGGTCGCGAGTGCAATCTTGGATCGCTTGCTGACGGCATGCTCGGCCCCACTGGAAGTGGAAGGAGCGGTGCTGACCGTGACCGCCAGCGCCGGCGTTGCACTGACCGCGGGCGGTCATGCACCGGCGACGACGGCCGAATCGCTGTTACGGGAGGCGGACACTGCGCTCTACCGCGCGAAATACCACGGTGGTGGGAGGGCAGAACTCTTCGATGAAGGAATGCAGATCCAGGCTGAGGCGAGGCTGACGCTGGAGGTCGAGTTGCGCCGAGCGATCGACCGGGACGAACTGGTGATCCACTATCAAGCCATTCGATCGGCTGTGGACCGCCACGTGATGGCGGTGGAAGCCCTGGTTCGCTGGCAGCATCCGGTACGCGGGCTGCTCGCGCCCGACGTGTTTCTGCCGCTCGCCGAGCAGACCGGCCTGATCGTGCCGCTCGGGCTGTGGGTGATGCGTACAGCCTGCCTGCAGACGGCTCAGTGGCAAAGGGAAGGGCTTGGCGGCCAAGGCGGGCCGCTCCGCATCGCGATCAACGTTTCACCGCGTCAACTCGAGGATCGCGAATTGCCCTGTCAGGTGGCGAATGTCATCAGGGCGACGGGGCTGATGCCTGGCACGCTCAGCCTCGAGCTCACCGAGACTGCCCTCTTCGACGAGAGTGACGCCGGGCACGTCGCATTGACCAGGCTGGTCGCGGCAGGAGCCTCCTTGATCCTGGATGACTTCGGCACCGGCTACTCGTCGCTGACTCACCTCGCCCGGTTCCCCATCGAGGCGCTGAAGATCGACCGAAGCTTCACGAGTGGGCTCGATGAAGACCAACGCGACACAGCCATCGTGTCCGCAGTCATAGCACTTGGTGCGGAACTCGGCGTCAATATCATCGCCGAGGGCGTCGAAACGAATGGACAGCTGGCGACTCTCCGGCGGATGGGTTGCCCTGCCGTTCAGGGTTTCCTGCTCGATCGGCCCCGGCCTGAGCCGATCTGGGAACCACGCGCAGACATGGTTTCCGCGGCCAGGAATCCGGATCTGTCCGATCAGATCTGAGGAGTCGACCGACGGTGGACCGTGCAACGGGTTCGGTGACCTATCGGCCAGTGGTCGGAGTCAACAGGGATCTGTCCGTCAGTCGGCCGTCAATCGACATCCAGGTCGCCGTTGCCACCCGGGAACCGGTTCGGCCAGGAACCGGTTGGCGGCGCGGATCAGATTCCGACCGGCACACTCTGTTCGAAGCTGAACACGTTGCCCGGGTCGTACGTCGCCTTGACCATTCGCAGCCGCGCGGCGTTGACGCCGTAGTACTCGCGTTCCCAGTCCGCCGCGGAGGCGTTGGGCACGTTGACGTACGCGCCGTCGCCGTACGGGCGCAGGGCCTGCCAGAACTCCGAAGCCCACCGCAGCGCAACGGAAGTCAGGCTCGGGTCGTTCCACGCCGCGCCGGGCTCGCAGTAGAACAGGGCGTCCCGGTGCGGGAAGGCCGATCCGCCGGGCGGAGGGTTCCGCACCGCGCCGCCGAAGCTGGTGCAGTAGAAGTTGCTGGCCGGGCTGGGGGTGTCGGCCATTTTCCGGACGATCATCTCGATCGCGTCCTCGGGAAATGGCCGGCTGACAAACTGTGAGTAGAACTTCCACAGCGTAACGTCGGTCGGCCCACGGTCGACGCTGCGGTACACCGTCGGCCAGGCGCCCTCCAAGAAGGTCAACTCAGGATTCCCGATGGCCAGCAGCGGCGCGAGCTCGTCGAGCAACTGCTGACGGGTGCCGTCGTGCCGCAGCGCCGACAGCTCCACCGCAGAGGCGTCGACTTCCAGTGCACTGGTGAGGTTTTCGTCGGCGATCGGCGCGTCGCGCTGCCACGTCCTGAGCAGCTCGCCCAGGTCGTCGTGACCGCTCCATCGGGCGATCAGGAACGTCATGTCCGAGATCTCATGCAGCGCAAAGGTGTACGCGGTCGCGATGCCGAAATTGCCGCCACCGCCGCCACGGCAGGCCCAGAGGAGTTCCGGGTTGCTGTCGGCGTCGACGTGCAGCAGCTTCGCCGACCTCGCTCCGTCCGCCACGACGATGTCGGCGGCCATCAGGTTGTCGCAGGCCATGCCCATGCTGCGGGTGAGCAACCCGAAGCCGCCGCCCAGGATGACACCGCCGAGGCCGACACCGCCCTCGGAGCCGGTGGGCACGGCGAAGCCGTGCTCGCCCAGCGCGGTGACGGTTTCCATCTGGGTCAGCCCGGTCCCGACAGTGGCCGTGCGGGCCGCCCTGTCGATGCTGACGTGTTTCATCCGGCTGACGTCGATCACCAGACCGCCGTCGATACACGACCAGCCCTCCAGGCTGTGCCGCCCGCTCCTGGCCCGAAAAGCCATGCCGTGCTCGCGAGCCCACCCGATGGCGTTGATCACGTCCTGCGCGCAATCGCAGAAGACGATGGCGTCGGGATACCTGTTGTAGAACCGGTTCCAGCCGATGCGGGCGGACTCGTACGCCTCGTCACCGGCGCGGACGACCTCACCCGTCAGCCCGGCAATGGTGGCGGTCATCGTCGCTCGTCCGCGGACGTTGTTGCCGACCAGCAACCGGTCATATCAGTGCTGGAAGACATTGAGGTCTCCCGGTTCGGTTTCCAGCACCGCACGCCGGAACAACAGCAGCCAGAGGAAGAAGAGCCCACCGGCGACCAGCAGCCCGACCACGATCGCGACGGGAACATGGGCCGACTCCGGGGTCACCAGCACGAAGAGCGCAAAGGCGGACCACGCCAGCGCCCCGATCGCCACGGGCAGTTCCAACCGACCGAGGTCGAAGGCACCCTTCCTGCGATCCAATCGCTTGCGCACGGCAAGATAAAGGATGACGGTCGAGCCATAGGTGATCGCCGGAAGGATCGTCCCCGCTGTGATGAGTTCCAGCAACGCGTCGCCCGGCAACGCCACCATCAGGACAACTCCCAGCGCGAGGACCAAAAGGGTCGCAGGAATGGGAGTATGCGTGTGCCGATTGACCCGGCTCATCAGCCGGTGGGCCGGGAACCGGGAGTCGCGCGACATCGCGAAGACAATCCTCGAGCACGCCGTGATGGCGACCATGCCGGCGCCGAAGAACGCGAAGCAGACGACCACCAGCAAGGTGCGCTCCATCACTGGGCCGAGTCGGTCCCGCATGATCGCCGCGACAGGTGAACCACTGGCCGTGATCCCGGGCAGATCCCGGATCGCGATGGTGAGAGTGATCAGCAACAGCAATCCCAGCACACCGGCCGCGGCGACCGACCCGACGATTGCCCGCGGGACCGTGCGGAAGGGGTCCTTGGCCTCCTCGGCCAGATTGGCTGCGGCGTCGAAGCCGACGAGAGTGGCAAGCCCCATGATCATGGCCAGCATCAGTCCGCCGCCGACACCGAAGTAGTTCGGGGCGTCTTCGGTAATTCCCCGTGATGTCAGGTTGGCAACGTCGCCGTCCCCGGTGACCAGCACGGCAATGACCAGTGCGACCGCCACCACGATGACCAGTGACAATTCCACGCCCACTGCTGCGCTGTTGATCAGGCTGACGATGCGGGTCGAGGCGATGACCAGCACGACCTGAACCACAAGGATCACCAGGGTCATGATCCGGGCGGTTCCCTCATTGGGATCCATGTTGAACAGCGGCATCAAAGCCTGGCTGGACAGGGCGAAGTCGACAGCGACCACGGCCAGGAAGAGATAGCAGAACGTCAGCCAGCCGAATCCCCAGCCGATCTTCGGGTTGGCCAACCGCGATGCCCACTGATAGGAGGAGCCGCTCAAGGAAATCCTGGCGGCGAATTGCGCGATCACCAGGGCGACCAGCAACTGCCCGATTGCGACGAGAACCCACAGCCAGATGCCGACCGGGCCGCTGTTCTGCAGGACGTCGTCATAGGTTCCGAAGATCCCCACCGCGACCGAGATGAACGCGAACGAAATGGCGAAAACCTGAAACGAGCCCAGAGTTCGTTTCAGCTCCGGCTGATACCCGCCGCTCTCGACGGCGCTGTCCCCACTCTGCGTTGCCGGTTTGGCGTCAACCACCGCAACCACCCCACATCGATCGTTGGTGAGGTGCGGACGCCATCAGACGAAAGCGTCACCCTCACAAAGGCAATGCGAGTCCGGGCGGACGGCACCGCAGTGATCATCCTCGCGGCGCAATAGGCCGACTGTGCCAACGGTCCGGTTTGCATGGCTCAGCGTAGTGACGCCCGGTCACTGATTTCCGCTGCGAGTTCATCGACGGATCAGTGGGATGACGGCAATCACTGGCCGTAGGACTTGTGATGCGGGCTGACCGTCAGCGTTTCATGCTTTCGATTTCCGACGTCACGTTGGGGGCAGGACCCGGGGTGTCGCCCACTCCTGCGCCGGGTGCTCGTCGGCCGGCGGCGGTGTAGACGGGTTTCCGGAGAATGCGGTGTGACACAATGCGTTCACGTGCGATATGTGCCCGGGGGGGACCATGAAGCGTTTACTTGCGACTGTGGCTGTGGTGGCTGCGGCAATCACCGTGCTGGCGGGATGCGGTCAGCAGATTGCCGGGACGTCGGCGGCGGTGCCCGATCCCAATTCCGCAGCAGCGCCGGCGAGCCGGGTCGGAACCGCCTCGTCTTCCGTACGGCAGACCGTCACCGCGACAGCCGCCGCCACCCGGACGGTGACGGCCACGCCGACCCGCCCGCCCGCGCCGAAGCCGCCGGAACCGGAGACCGTGACGCAGACACCGCCGCCGGTGGTGGTCGTGCCGGCTCCGAGAGTGACCGTCACGCAGGCCCCGTCGACCGTCTACGTCCCGCAGGGTGGCTCCGCGGCGGACGATCAGGTGGCCGCAGATTGGCTCACCGCCGAGGTGATGGCCGGCTCTTGGATCCCGCAATTGTCGTCCAATCCGGACAGCGCCACCGCCATGGCGAAATACCGCGCACTGTCCGCCGCCTACGACGGCGTCTTCATGGTGGCGTCGTCCGACTTCACGAGCTTCCGGAATCCCGGCTATTACGTGACCATGATCGCCGTTCCGTTCGGCACGCCGGAGCAGGCCAATGGATGGTGTGACGCTCAGGGCTTCCCGGCGGAGGACTGCCTGGCGAAGAAGCTGTCACACACCGACGGTCCGGACGGGTCGACGGTCGAGCGCGGCTGACCGCTTGTAGATTGCCCTCGTGCGCATCGAACCCGTGATCGCGATCAGGGCCCAGGACGCCGTCGGTCCCACCAGATTGCACCTGCTGACGGCGAGCAGTGCGAAGCTGCCGGCGGTGGTCATCGCCGACTCGGGCGGTGGCCCGGACTACCACGTCTTCGACGTCGCGTCGCTGCAATCGGCGTTCAGCGGTGCATTGTCGGCCACCCCGGTGTTCGAGGTGCTCGACCTCGCGGCGCGGGAGCCCGCTCGGGCGGTCGTGAAGAGCGACGCAGGTTCGGCTCCGCCGGGCACCCCGGTCGAGGACAACGGCCGGCTCGTCGGAGTCATCGCGCTCGATCCGCCGGAGCGCACGGAGCCGACCGAGGCCGACCTCGAGCGAGGCCCGGCCGCGGGCTCCGATGGCGCTCCACGGAAGAAGGGCCTCTGGAGCAGGCTCACCGGGTCCGCCGACTGACCGGCACCAAGGGCCTGCGGCGGGATTCGCCCTCGGACCGGGCCGGGCCGCTCAGTCCCGATTCCGCCGGAACAGCTTGTTCCCCAGCCACACCAGGGGGTCGTACTTCCGGTCGGCGACGCGTTCCTTCATCGGGATGATCGCGTTGTCGGTGATCTTGATGTGCTCGGGGCAGACCTCGGTGCAGCACTTGGTGATGTTGCACATCCCGATGCCCTGTTCAGCTTGGGCGATCTCCCTGCGGTCGGTTCGGGCGTCCAACGGGTGCATGTCCAGTTCGGCCGCCCGGATGAAGAAGCGCGGCCCGGAGAACGCCTCCTTGTTCTCCTCGTGATCACGCACGACATGGCAGACGTTCTGGCACAGGAAGCACTCGATGCACTTGCGGAACTCCTGCGAGCGTTGCACGTCGATCTGCGCCATCCGGTACTCACCCGGCGCCAGACCCTCCGGCGGAGCGAAAGACGGCAGCTGGCGTGCCTTCTGGTAGTTGAAAGAGACGTCGGTGACGAGGTCACGGATCACCGGGAAGGCCCGCATCGGCGTCACCGTGATGACCTCGTCGTCATCGAATGTCGACATCCTCGTCATGCACAGCAGTCTCGGCCGGCCGTTGATCTCAGCGCTGCAGGAACCACACTTCCCGGCCTTGCAGTTCCATCGCACGGCGAGGTCACCGGCCTGTGTTGCCTGTAACCGGTGAATGATGTCCAGCACGACCTCGCCGTCGTTGACAGCCACGGTGTAGTCCACCAGTGCGCCGCCATCGGCATCACCGCGCCACACCCGGAACTTCGCGTCACGGCTCACCCGCTGCCTCCTTGTGCCGGGGGTGTTCCCGGCGAACTGCCGGTGGCCGGGAGCTCAGCCGGGAGCTCGTCGGCCGTGAGGTACCTCTCGAGTTCGGAGCGCTCGAACAGCGCAAGGAGATCAGGCCGGATCGGAGCAATGGCCTGTTCGGTGACACTGATGCCTGCCTGCACGCCGGCTGCATAGATCCCTCCTGCATCGATCCCTGCTGCATCGATCCCGGCTGCATCGATCTGTGCGCGGTCGAGGCTGCACACCAGCAACTTGCGGCGCCACTCTGCGCTCATGTCCGGGTAGTCGTCCCGGGTGTGGCCGCCCCGGCTCTCCTGGCGCGCCAGCGCCGAGCGCGCGACGCACTCGCTGACCATCACCATGTTCACCAGGTCCAGCGCGAGGTGCCACCCAGGGTTGAACTGCCGGTGACCCTCCACCGACACGGCGGCGACACGCGGCTTCAGCGCATCGATCTCGTCGAGGGCGCGCTGCACCTCCTCCTCCTTGCGGATGATGCCGACCAGGTCGTTCATCAGCTGTTGGAGCTCACGGTGCAGGGTGTAGGGGTTTTCACCCACGCCACCATCGGCCGGCGGTTGGAAGGGCGCCAGCGCACGGGCGGCCGCCTCGCGAATTGAGTTGTCGGGGGCTTGCGGAACGGCGTCGCCGATCGACCGGACGTACTGCGCCGCGCCGAGTCCGGCCCGGCGCCCGAACACCAGCAGGTCGGACAGTGAGTTGCCGCCGAGCCGGTTGCTGCCGTGCATCCCGCCGGACACCTCGCCCGCCGCGAAGAGCCCGGGAACCCTTGCTGCCGCTGCGGTGTCCGGATCGACCTCGACGCCACCCATGACGTAGTGGCAGGTCGGGCCGACCTCCATCGGTTGTTTGGTGATGTCCACGTCGGCGAGTTCGGTGAACTGGTGATGCATCGACGGCAGTTTGGCGATGATGACGTCGGCGGGCAGCCGGCTCGAGACGTCCAGGAACACGCCGCCGTGTTCGGTCCCTCGCCCCGCCTTGACCTCCGAGTTGATGGCGCGGGCCACCTCGTCGCGCGGCAGCAGTTCCGGCGGTCGGCGGTTGTTCTCCGGGTCCTCGTACCACCGGTCACCCTCCTCCTCCGATTCCGCGTACTTGGATCGGAAGATGTCCGGGACGTAGTCGAACATGAATCGCTTGTTCTCGGAATTTCGTAGCACCCCGCCGTCACCACGCACCGATTCGGTGACCAGAATGCCCTTCACCGATGGCGGCCAGATCATTCCCGTCGGGTGGAACTGCACGAACTCCATGTTGACCAGCGTGGAACCGGCGCGCAGGGCCAGCGCATGGCCGTCCCCGGTGTACTCCCAGGAGTTGCTGGTGACCTTGAACGACTTCCCGATTCCACCGGTCGCCAGGATCACCGCAGGCGCACGGAACACCACGAAGGTGCCGGTTTCCCGGCGATATCCGAAAGCACCTGCCATTGCGCCGTTCTCGTCCGCCAGCAATTCGGTGATCGTCACTTCGGCAAACACCCGGAGCCCCGCGTCACCGTCGTCGATGCCCTGTGAACCGGCCGCCGCGTCCTCGTCCTGCCGCAGCGAGACGATCTTCTGTTGCAGCGTGCGGATCAGCTCGAGTCCGGTGCGGTCACCGACGTGCGCGAGCCGCGGGTATTCGTGACCGCCGAAGTTCCGCTGGCTGATCCGACCGTCCGGCGTGCGGTCGAAAAGGGCACCGTAGGTCTCCAATTCCCAGACCCGCTCGGGTGCCTCCATCGCGTGCAATTCGGCCATCCGCGGGTGGTTGAGGAACTTTCCGCCCCGCATGGTGTCGCGGAAGTGCACCTGCCAGCTGTCCTTGGAGTTCACATTGCCCATCGATGCGGCAATGCCGCCCTCCGCCATCACCGTATGTGCCTTGCCGAACAGGGACTTGCAGATGATGGCGGTTCGCATTCCGGCTTCCCGTGCGGCGATCGCCGCACGTAGTCCAGCACCGCCGGCCCCGACGATCAGGACGTCGTAGCGGTGTTCTTCGAAATCGCTCATGCGGGCCAGCGGGTCACGGGAAAGGCCTCCTGAGGACGGTGATGGCGGAGAACGGCGGAGCAACCGTGGCGGTGGATTGCTTCTGGATCAGAAGAAGCGGGGATCACTGATGGTGCCCGTGGCGAGCGCGAAGATGTAGAGGTCGGTGATCACCAATGACGTCAGCGAGGCCCATGCCAACTGCATGTGACGTGCGTTGAGCGTGGAGATCCGTTGCCAGGCGCGGTATCTGATCGGGTGCCGGGAGAAGTGCTTGAGTTTGCCCCCCATGATGTGCCGGCAGGAGTGACAGGACAGGGTGTACAGCCAGACCAGGATCACATTCAGGAGCATGATGACCGTGCCCAAACCCATGTGACCCCAGTTGCCTTGGGGATCGCGGAAGGCCAGGATCACGTCGTAGCTGAGGATCAGGCCGAAGATGACCGAGACGTACCAGAAATAGCGGTGCGCGTTCTGCCCGACGAGCGGAAAGCGCGTCTCGCCGGTGTACCGCCTGCGCGGCTCGGCCACTGCGCACGCCGGCGGGGAGAACCAGAAGGCCCGGTAGTAGGCCTTTCGGTAGTAGTAACAGGTGAGCCGGAATCCCAGCGGGAAGATCAGGATGATCAGCGCAGGCGACAGCGGCCACCATGAAACCGGCTGGCCCAGATCGCTGGTCCCCGGCACGCACTCGGTCGTCACACACGGCGAATAGAACGGCGTCAGGTACGGCGCCGAGTAGTAGTAGTCGAATTGGAACGCGCGGAACGTCGCGTAGAGCGCAAACAGCACCAGCGCCGTCGCAGTGGCCGCGGGTGCGAGCCACCAGTTGTCCGACCGCAGGTTCTTCTTCTCAAGCCGAGCGCGGCCCGGGGTGTTGACCCCACTCAACGGCTGTGCCCGTAACCGCCGACGCCTTCCTGATCGGAATCGGCCCACATCGACTGGTCGTACGGTTCGTCGCTGACGTGATAGACGTCCGGGCCCTGACCTCTGATATTGGGCGGGAGGTCGGGCGTGCGCAGGACCTCGGCATCGGCTGCGTCGATCTGCAGGCGCTCCAGATCATTGCGGAGCCGGGCGACCACCGAGGTCTTGCCGTGGATGTGGGTCAGCACGGACACTGCGGTTTTCAGTTCCTCGATCGAACGCTGCAAGGCGAGGAGAGCGGAATCGGTCATCAGACCTCCGGGTGGCAACGGTGGCCCCGTCGGCGTGGCAGGCGGGGTCTGCACGAGCGTTGAGCAGAACCCTAACGCCGTCCGGCTCCGATGTCAGTACGAGCGATTGGTCCGTTGCTGCTGCCGGGCCTCAACCGGCGATCGGCCGTGGATCATCGAACCGGCCGCGTCGTCGACGGCCAACGCCGCGTTGATCAGGGACAGGTGCGACAAGCCCTGCGGCAGGTTGCCGAGAAACGTGGCGGCACTGTCCGCCGTCGGTGGCGCGATCATTTCCGACAGGATGCCGACATCGTTCGGCAGGGCGAGCAGCCTGTCCATCAGTTCCGCGGCCTCGTCCGCCCGGCCGACCCTGGCCAGCGCGCTGACCATCCAGAACGAGCACGCGACGAAGGCGCCTTCGGTGCCCCGCGCACCGCTGAACCTGAACAGCAGCGGGCCGTCGCCCAACTCGACGCGGAGGGCATCGATGGTGCGCGACATCCGCGGGCCGTCGTCGAAACCCGCGGTCAGCAGCACCGCAGCGTCGAGCTCGGTGGTGCCGGGGGAGCGGACGTAGGCGCCCACATCCTCATTCCAGCAATGAGTCTCGATGTAGTCGCGGAGCGCCGCGCGTTCGGCCCGCCAGCGACCGCCGCGGCCAGGTAGCTGTCCTAGTTCGGACAGCTCGATCGCGCAGGTCAACGCCTGCCAGCAGCCGACCTTCGATGACGTGTGGTGCCGCTCGTCCGGCAACTCCCACATCCCGGCGTCGGGACGGCGCCACACATCGCAGCACTGATCGGCCAGCCGGGCCAACAGGTCGCCGGCGTCCGGATCCAGTTGATGTCCGGCATCGACGTAACAGCGGACGACGTCGAAGATGTCACCGAACGCACCGAGCTGGAGCTGCCCGGCGGCCTCGTTGCCCGACACCACCGGACCGATGCCGCGCCAGCCCGGAACGCCTTCCGCCACGCTGCGGCCGGTCGGTGGATCACCGGACAACTGGGTGAAGACGTGCACGCCATGTCTGCGCAGACTGCGGAGCAGCCAGGAGACGGCGGCGTGCACCTCCTCCTTGGAGCCGATGCGGATCAGCGCCCTGATGGTGTACGCGGTGTCCCGCACCCAGGCGTACCGGTAGTCCCAGTTCTTCGCCTCCGTCAGGCTTTCCGGCAACGAGGTGGTCGCCGCCGCGGCGATCGCCCCGGTCGGGCTGAAGATCAACTGCTTGAGGATCAGGGCGTGCGCGAGCACCTGCCGGGCCCAGCGACCGTTGTAGGTGATCGATCCCGACCACCGCCGCCACGACTCGATGGTGCCGTCGATCCGGCTGTCGATGTCGGCCGGATCCGGCAGGTTCAACGGCTCGCCACGGGTTCCGACGACGCCGAGCAGATGCCGCGATCCAGCAGCGGTGGTGAACGAGCCGTGGATGCCCCGGTGATCGGCGACCGGCTCGTGGCCCGATCCACGCACCGCCAGCGCGACGTCAGCGGCCCGCAGCACCGGGCCGGTGGGTCGCTCCTGCACCCAGGGCGAGGACTGCCCCAGGCGCGACCCCGGCTGAACCGCCCAGGCCATCTCCACCCGGCCGCTGATGCCCTCGACCCGCCGGGCCAGTTCCGTCCACGGCAGCCGCCCGGCGACACCGGAATTCAACGAATCGGTGACCCGCACGGTGCCGTCCGCGGTGCGGTGGGTGGTGACCAGCACGTTGGTGCCCGCAACGAATTCTCGCTCCGAACTTGCCTCGCCGACGGGCCCGAGCGAGATGTGACCGCCCCGATCATCATCGAGCAGAGCGCCGAAGACGGGTGCCGAATCCAGGTCCGGCACCGGGAACCAGTCGACCCGGCCGTCGTCGGCGATGAGCGCGACCGTCCGGCCGTCACCGATCGAGGCGTAGGACTCGAGGGTCGCGTAGCCGTCGTCAGATCGTGGCAACGGACCCCGCATCCACCCGATAGTTCGAGCCGTTGACGAAGCTCGCCCGGTCCGAGCACAGGAACGCGATGACGTCGGCGACCTCCTCCGGACGCCCGCGGCGGCGCAACTCGAGGTACGGCCGTTCCTCCGAGAGGAACGAGTCGATCGCCTCGGCCACGTCGGTGCCGCGCTGCGTGGCTCGCTTGTCCATCATGGCGTCCGTCATCGGGGTGGCGATGAAGGCGGGCGACACCGTGTTGACCAGCAGGCCCTCGTCGGCATACGAGCGGGACAGGCCCTTGGCGAGTGCGAGGATCCCGGCCTTGGCCGCGCAGTAGGGCAGTTCGTCGGCGTAGGGCTGCACCGCGTCCTCGGATGCGAGGAACACGATGCGGCCCCAACCTCCCCGCCGAAGACCCGGCAGGAAGGCCCGGAGCACCCGGACCGGCGCGAGTAGATCGACCTCGATGGTGCGGTGCCAGCCGTCCATGTCGATCTGGTCGAAGCTTCCTTGGGCACCGGTGATGCCCGCCGCCTGCACCAGGATGTCAAGGTCGCCGACCCGGTTCGACACCTCGCGTTCCAACGCTGCGACGTCCGCATCGACGGTGAGATCTGCGGCGACTGCGTGCAACCGCGGTGCGGCGCCCAGTCGGGCGGCGGCAGCGTCCAGTTCCGCGGGATCCTGGTCGGTGATGACGACCGTCGCGCCTTCGGCCAGCAGCGCGGCAGCCGTGTGGAAGCCGATGCCCGAGTCCGCGCCGGTGATCAGGGCGGTTCTCCCGTCGATGCCGAGGTCCATCCGATGCCCACCTTCCCGGCACCGCCGTGATGCCTGACGCCATGGTTCCACAAGCGGAACTCGGGGCGCCGCAATGGCTTTCGGGTGACGGCCGCCCGGCATCCGAGGGTTTGGACGCCGTCAGTGGTGGGTACAGCAGCAGGTTCGGCGGTGCCGCAACGGTTGGCGCGAGAGACGGGTGCCAGGCCTTGCGGAACGGTGGTCGGTCAGAGTCCGATCATGTCGGTCGGGTCGTAGCGAATGACGTTCTCCACCACCATGCCGTTGCGGGTGCGCACCCGGTCGAGTCCTCGAAAGGTGAACGGTCCGGTCGGGCCGGTTGCGGTGCCGACGTAGTGCAGGAACACCAGCTCGTCTCCGTGGTCATTGCCGGGGACGGTGGCACTGTCGACGACCTGCAAGTGCAGATCCGGGTAGGAGGTGAGCAACCGCTCGATCTTGGCCAGATAGGCCGGCAGCCCGCGTACGGGCTCGGGGTCGCCCGGCCAGTACCCGACGATGTCCTGCGCGAGGATGTCCATTCCCTGCGACATGTCAGGTGCGGCCCAGAACTCGGCGAACATCTCGGCGCTGAAGCGGGGAGTGGTGGTGGTGTCGGTCATGTCGAACTCCGTGATGTTCGGCGCTCCCGTCGAGCGCGGTAGGGACAGCCTGGTGATCCCGGTGCCGCCGCACAATTACCTCCGACGTCATGGTCACGGTGATCCCGCAGATCTACGGTGGCCGGTGTGAGCGGGGCCAAAGTCGGTGTGCTGCTGCGGGGTTGGCGCGAGCGCCGGCGGGTCAGCCAGCTGGATCTGTCGCTGTCGGTGGGAGTGTCTGCCCGCCACCTCAGCTTCATCGAAACCGGCCGTTCGCGACCCAGTCCGGAAGTGCTGCTCGCACTGGCCCAGGGACTGGACATTCCGCTGCGGGAATGCAACACCCTGCTGCTGGCCGCCGGGTACGCCCCCCGGTATCCGTCACGTCCGCTCGACGACGCGGCACTGGCCCCGGCGCGCCGCGCCGTGCAGCGCCTGCTCGATCTGCACGACCCGTACCCCGGTATTGCGATCGACCGGTGCTGGAACATCGTGGCCACGAACTGCGCCGCCGCCGCGCTGGTCGGCGATCTGCCGGGCGAACTGAGCGGTCCGCCGGTGAATGTGTACCGGGTGTGCCTTCACCCCGATGGATTAGCGCCGCGCACCGTCAACTTCGACGAGTGGTCCGGCTACCTGCTCCACCAACTGCGCCGCACTGTGGCGATCACCGACGATCCGGCCGTCATCGCGCTGGAGGCCGAGGTGCGGGGGTATCCGGGAGTTGCCGACGCGGTGGCTCGACGGTCCCGCGCGCTCGGGTCGACACCGCTGCTGGTGCCGTGGGAACTGACAACGCCTCAGGAGCAACGATTGTCGTTGTTCACGACGCTCACGACCTTCGGTACCCCGCGGGACGTCACACTCGACGAACTGGCCGTTGAGCTGTTCTACCCGGCCGACGACGACAGTGCCGCCCTGCTCAGCAGGCTCGACGGTGGCGATCAAGTTTCCGCCAATTCACAGTCCCGGTCCTGAACCGGGACCGTTCCGGCAACCGACCTCACGCGGACGGGTCGATAGGGTGGGCGCGATCCTGCGGCCCGGGCAATCGGCTGCAGGCGCGATGACGTGACCGGGGGGCCAGCATGACGCAGCGCAGCCGGGCCCGGTCCCGCGCGGGTGCGTTGCTGCTGACCCCGGGGGCCGGCGCCAATCGGGACCAGCACACGTTGGTGGCGGTGGAGCACGCGGTGTCGCCCCTGCCGTGCGCACGCATCGATTTCCCGTACCGGCAGCGCGGCAGTCGCGTTCCTGACAAGCCACCGGCGGCAATCGCCCATCTCCGCGCCGAAGCGGCCGCGCTTGCCTCGGCGGCCGGTGTCGAGCCCGACCGGGTGGTGCTGGGTGGCCGGTCCTACGGCGGCCGGATGTGCTCGATGGCCGTCGCCGATGGCCTGCCGGCGGCGGGCCTGGTGCTGCTGAGCTACCCGCTTCATCCGCCCGGCAAGCCGGAGAACCTTCGGACGCAGCACTTCCCACAAATCTCCGTGCCGGTGCTGATGATCTCCGGGCGGGCGGACCCGTTCGGGTCACCGGAGGAGTTCGAGGCCCACGTCGGTGCCATCGCTGGTGACGTGACCCAGGTGTGGTTGGCCGGCGGCCACGACCCGCGGGGCGGCGACCCGATCATCGCCGACACCGTCCGAAGCTGGATCGCCCAGTTGTGACAACGGCCGTCCGGCGGACGCTCGGTCCAGACCTAGAGTTGCCGCGGCCCGTGTGGACAATTCCCGACGGTCCGCCGATGCTTCCCGGGTGAGCGACGGCGGGCAGCAGATTGTCGGGCGCTTGCCGACCCTCGAGGACGTCGCAGCCGCGGCCGGTGTTTCCCGATCGACGGCGTCCCGGGCCATCAACGGTGGGGTCAAGGTCAGTGCGGACGCGCAGGCCGCCGTGGATGCTGCCGTCCTGACGCTCGGGTTCAGCCCCAATCGCGCGGCCAGGGCGTTGGTGACGGCGCGGACCAACTCCATCGCGTTGGTGATTCCCGAGCCTGACGACCGGGTCACCGCCGACCCCTTCTTCGCGTCCGTGATCAAGGGCCTCGGTCAGGCGCTTGACGACACCGAGTTCGCCATGGTGCTGCTGCTGGCGCGCCCGGGGGACTCCGCAGAAAAGACCCTGCGGTACCTGCGGCACGGGCATGTGGACGGCTCCGTGGTGGTGTCCCATCACGCCACCGACACCATCGAGCGGGCGCTGGCCGCCGGCCGGCTGCCGTGCGTTTTCGTGGGTCGACCGTGGTATTCGCCCGACGGATTCAGCTATGTCGACACCGACAATCGGCTGGGCGCGCAGCTCGCCACCACACATCTCGTGGATATCGGCAGACGGCGGGTGGGCACCGTCGCCGGCCCGAGGGACATGGTGGCGGCGGTCGACCGGCTCGACGGCTGGTCCGCGGCGCTCGCCGCCGCAGGGCTGCCCCGCACCGCCGTGGAGCACGGCGATTTCACCACCCCGGGCGGTGCGGCCGCGGCCCGCCGTCTGCTCGAGCGGGTCCCCGATCTGGACGCGATCTTCGTCGCGAACGACCTGATGGCCGTCGGCGTGCTCGACGTGCTCCGACAGTCGGGCCGTTCCGTGCCGGCGGACGTCGCTGTCGTCAGCTACGACAACGCCGCGCTGTCCGCGGCCACGGACCCTCCACTGACCACAGTGGTGAACCCGGTGGCCGAGTTGGCCCGGGCGGCCGGATCGGTGCTGATCGACCGGGTCCACGGCAACCCGGTCGGCGCACCCATCATCTTCCCGCCGTCGCTGATCCGGCGGGCATCTGCGTGACGTGGGTTTGCTTTCATCCCGAATCATGAGAGGCTGTATTCGGTTACCGTTCTTGAGTCCGTTTCACGCGACGCCAAGATGTCGCCACGGGCTTGGCTCCAGGGGTGTTTTCATCCGCAGGTGTCGAAATCGTCGACTAACCCGGATCAGCGCACAGTGCGCGGATCCGTATCGGATTCACCCCGCAAGGAGAGCACCATGGCACAGGGCACCGTCAAGTGGTTCAACGCTGAGAAGGGCTTCGGGTTCATCACCCCCGAGGGCTCCGGTCCGGACGTCTTCGTCCACTACTCGGAGATCCAGGCGGGCGGCTACCGCTCGCTCGAGGAGAACCAGAAGGTCAGCTACACCGTGACCCAGGGCAACAAGGGCCCGCAGGCGACGGCGGTCACCGTCATCTGACGGATTTCCCCGCGCCACCTGATTCACCGTCCGGCCCCGGACCGCTCAGCGGTTCCGGGGCCGGACGTTTTTGTTTTCCGGTTTCAGCAGGGCCGAGTTTTGGTTGTTGATCATGGGGCTCCGCAGACATTTTTCGGCGTGTCGTCGGCGTGTCGCGTGCTGAGCTGCATGATCAACGCGGGAGTTGGGCCGGCTGACCAGCGGGATTCCGGCGCGCGCGCTTCGCCTCAGCGGGTGTCCGGTATGCCAACATTGTCGTCGTGACGGATGGTGGGGGCGGCAGCTCCGTCCAACGCGGCTGCCTGCCGACGAACAGCGCATCCATCCGGGGTGGGGCCGTGATCCCGAGTGCGGCATGGCCGGGGCAGTGTCCTCGGTGAGCACTTCCTCGACATTGCTGACCACCGCACCGATCTCACCGGCCCGGCGCACCTGGACCGGTATCGGGGTGTTCCTGGCCGATCAAGCCCGGGCCGCTCGCCGGACCCCGGTCACCATCGGCCTGGTGATCGCGCTGTGGGTGACCGGAGCGCTGACCGGCAGCCTGCGCAGTGGCCCCTCCCCGGAACTCCTGAGCACGGTGGCCGCCGGTGTGCCGGCGCTGCGCGACGGCAACTGGTGGACCCCGCTGACGTCCGCCTTCCTCGCCGCAGATCTGCTGACCTATCTGCTCGTCACCGCGCTGCTGCTGGTCGTCGGCGGTGTGTGCGAGCGCCGGTGGGGCAGTGGCCGCATGCTGTGGATGACGCTGCTCGTCCAGGTGGTCGGGGTCGCGCTGGGCGTCGGCGTCGTGGCACTGTCCGATGCGCTGTTCAGCTGGCTGTGGGCCGAGTACCTCGCCGACAGTCTCGCCATCGGTGCCACGGCGCTCATCGCCGGACTGCTGATGGCGCTCAGCGGTGAGTTCTCCACCCTGTGGCGACGCCGCATCAGGACGGCAGTGCTGACGCTCTGTCTGGTCGCGCTGTTGTACGGGGGGCAACTGCAGGACGTGCTGCGGCTGAGCACGGCGTTGGTCGGCCTGCTGGCCGGAGCGCTGCTGCTGCCTTCGGGTGAGCACAAGCTGGCGGCTCCGGTGAGCCGAAGGGAGACCAGGGTGCTGGTCGCGGTCGTGGTCGCTGCCACTGCCGTCGGACCGATCCTGGTGGCGATCACCGGTGCCGTCGAGGGGCCTCTGTCAGCGCTGGCGGACCTGTATGTCGGACCGAACGCCTTCGTCGGGACGACGGACAACCGGGACGTGGCCGACATCGTGATGTCGTTGGTTCCGGCGCTGACCGTGCTGGTGCTGGCCGCCGGGCTCCGCCGGGGACGGCGGTTCGCGTGGGGGGCGACCGTGCTGTTCCACGTCCTGTTCCTGGCGCTGGGCACCTTCTACGCCATCGACTACTACCGATGGGCGGGCGAGAACGATCTGCTGGACGAAGGTTTCAGTTGGGTCGCGTGGCTCGTGCCGCTGGTGTTGCTGCCCGTCCTGATCATCGTGCTGCTGCTGGTCACCTGCCGATCGTTCACGGTCCGGGCCCCGGCCGGCGTGTACCGCCGGCTCGGCATCGTCGTACTGGGTCTCACCGCCGTCCTCTGGGTGCTGTTCGCCGTCCTGGGCTCGGCGTTCGAAGAGCAGTTCAGCCCGCGCGCTGGATTCGTCGATCTGCTGCGGGACTTCCCCATCCGGCTGCTGCCCAACGGCTACCTGTACATCATCGAACCCGACGACCAGCCGGTCGGCGCGGTCGGACGCCTGCTCGTCGATTGGCTGCCGGTGCTGTTCTGGGGCGTGCTGCTGTTCGGCTTGCTGCGCAGCTTCGTCGCCGCCAGAGTGCTGACGGGACAGCAGGACCGCCCCCGCGCACGGGCGATCCTGGAGCGGTACGGGACGACCTCGCTGTCGTACCTGACCACTTGGGACGGGAACAACTACTGGTTCTCGGCCGACGGCGGCTCCTTCGTGGCCTACCGGGTGGAAGGTGGCGTCGCGATCACCACCGGCGATCCCGTCGGGCCCGTGTCCGACCTGCCGTCGACGGTCGAGCAGTTCGTTGCCTTCTGCAACACCCAGAACTGGACGCCGTGCCTGTACAGCACCACGGAGGCCGTCAAAGAAGTCACCGACGCATTCGGCTGGCCGAGCCTGCAGGTGGCGGAGGAAACGGTGTTGCCGCTGGGCAGTCTCGCCTTCACCGGCAAGAAGTTCCAGGACATCCGGACCGCGATCAGCCGGGCCACCAAGAACGGCATCAGCGCCGAATGGATGAGTTATCCCGACGCGCCCTTGGCCATCAGGGATCAAATCCAGGCGATTTCCGAGGAGTGGGTGTCGGACAAAGCTCTGCCCGAGATGGGTTTCACCCTCGGCGGTCTGGACGAGCTGGATGACCGTGCGGTGCGCTGCCTGGTGGCGGTGGACCGGGACAGGACCGTGCATGGCATCACCAGCTGGATGCCGTGTCACCGCGACGGCGAACCGGTGGGCTGGACGCTGGACTTCATGCGCCGGCGTACGGCAGGATTCAAGGGCGTCATGGAATTCCTGATCGGAACGGCCGCACTGGATCTGCAGGCGGAGGGAGCCGAATTCGTCAGCCTGTCCGGGGCACCGCTGGCGCAGGCGGAGCCCGGTGGTCAGCCCACCGGCGTGCAGAAGCTGCTCGAGGTGGTCGGCCGAACGATGGAACCGGTGTACGGGTTCCGGTCGCTGCTCCGCTTCAAGGCCAAATTCCAGCCGATGTACCGGCCGCTGTACCTGTGCTATCCCGAATCCGCTGTGCTGCCCCGGATCGGGCTGGGGATTTCGCATGCGTACCTGCCGACGATGACGTTCCCGCAGGCGGTCCGGATGATGGGGCAGCTCACCTGACACGCTGAGCGACCGAGCATCACCCCCACGTTTGGGGACCATCCCACCCCCCATTGCGGGGTGACCGGAGACGGGCGCGACGCGGGATGCTGCGTCAGCAGTACCTCCCCCTCGGGTCGGTTCACCCCACCGGCGCTCCCGTGCCGCCGGTGGGGCGGGCTGGCCCGGCGGGTTCTCCGGTTCGGTCGGCACGGGCCCGTCGCCCGTGACGGTCGGCCGTCCGCGGCTCGATTGCCCTGACGAAAAGGGATGCTGTCATGCCTCTCTCCCGACGAGATGCGTTCAAACTCGGTGGCCTCGGTGCCCTCGGCGCCGCCGGTCTCGCGATTCCCTTCGGCAACATGGTGAGCGGTCAGTCCGCCAGCCTGCTGCCGAGCAAGAACATGCCGTTGCCGTACCGGACGACGTTGGGCCGCCTGGGGGTGTTGCCGGCCGTGGGATCGCGGGTCGACGCCGAAGGCAGGACGGTGTGGATTTACGACATCACCGCCAAGCCCGGTGCCGTGCCGCTGGTCCCCGGGTTCCCGATGACGCCGGTCGTCGGCTACGAGGGCCTGGTGCCGGCACGCCGCATCGACGTGCAGGTGGGCGATCCGATCGAGCTGCGGGTTCGCAACAGGCTGCCGGCCACGCAGCCGACGTTCGGTACGCCGACGCATCTCTCGACACACCTGCATGGTTCCGCGTCATTGCCGCAATATGACGGGTACGCCAGCGATGTGACCCTGCCCGGACAGGTCAAGACATACCAGTTCCCGAACATCCAGACAGCGAGAACGCTGTGGTACCACGATCATGGCGTGCACTACACCGCACAGAATGTCTATTCAGGCCTGGCGTCGCAGTACCACATGCACGACGAAATGGAGCGGGCCCTCCTGCCGCAGGGCGAATTCGATGTCGGACTGACGATCTCGGACATTATGTTCCAGGCCAACGCCAGCCAGCTCTACGAGGACCGGACCCGGTCCGGCCTGTGGGGCGACGTCATCCTGGTCAACGGCAAGGTCGTGGCCGGTGATGAAGGTGAAGCGGCGGATCTATCGGTTCCGGGTGCTCAATGCCTCGCCGTCGCGCTCCTACCGGCCGACGCTGTCACCGGCGGCTCCGGTGTACATGGTCGCCACCGACGGTGGCCTGATGCCGAAGACACAGCAGGTCGCGAACTGGCGGCACGGCACCGCGGAGCGCTACGAGATCCTCATCGACTTCTCGAAATTCGCTGCGGGCCAACGGATCGAACTGAAGAACTTGAGCAACGCCAACAACCGGGACTTCACCAACACCGACAAGATCATGGCGTTCGATGTGGTGGATGACGCGTTCGACCCGAATGACCCGACGGCGTACACGATCCCGGGTGACCTCAATCCCGGCAACGAGTGCATGAAGCTCGTCCCGAAGTCGACGATGAAGGTGCGCAACATCGCCGTCGAGCACAGCGATGTGACCAATCTCTGGACGCTGAACGGCAAGACCTGGGACGACGTCGTTGCGTCCGGCTTCACCTCCGTACTGGCGAACCCGGCACTCGGCGACACCGAAATCTGGAACATCGAGAACAAGTCCGGGGTCATGGTTCCACCCGTTGCACATCCACCTGATCGACTTCAAGATCCTCAGCCGAAACGGCAGGCCGCCGTTCCCGTACGAACTCGGTCCGAAGGACGTCGTCTACGTCGGCGCTGCCGAGAAGGTCCGGCTGATCATGAAGTTCGGCACCACCGACCCGTCCAGTCCGTTCAGCAAGCAGGTCGGCAAATACATGGTGCACTGCCACAACCTGGTGCACGAGGACCACGACATGATGCACCAGTTCAGCGTCGGCCTGAAACCCGGCACCGTTGATGTGAACGATCCGATCCATGCCGCGCCCGCCGTCGCCGATCCGACGGCCTGACCGCACGCGGCGACTCGTCGCCGTTGGTGCCGTCGTACTGGTCCTGGGTGCGGCGGTGATTGTCCGGACGCAGTTCATCGACGTGGTCAGGGTGTCGTCGGACAGCATGGCGCCGACGGTGTGTACCGGAGACACGTTGCTGATCGCGAGAACTCATGACGGAGCCGACATAGACCGCGGCGACATCGTGACGTTCGCCGATCCTGCCGGCGGCGAGGTGATGATCAAGAGGGTGGTCGCTGTCGGCGGCCAGCGCCTGGTGATCACCGACGGGCGGGTCATCGTCGACGGTGTCGCGGCGGTGGAGCCGTACGTGGATCGGGCGCAGGTCAGCGGAGTCTTCTTCCAGACCGTGACGGTGCCACCCGGTGAGCTGTTCGTGATGGGTGATCACCGCGAGACATCCATCGATTCCAGGGCTTTCGGTCCGGTCCCGGCGTCCGCGGTCACCGGGCGCATGGTGTCGACGCTGTGGTCCGGCTGTTGACGGCCGGGGGCGACTACGGGTGTCTGACCCGCGCATGACCGACAGGCAGATGACCGACAGGCAGATGACCAACAGGGGAGGCGTGCGGCCATGGTGCAACTCGAGGACAGCGTGAGGATTTCGGCGACGACGGGCCGATCGTTCCGGCGCAGGACCGCGATGCGGATCGCCGGCTCGGCGTTCCTTGCCGGAGTGGCGGCCATCGTCCTCGCCCGGTGGTGGACCGGCACCGGCTACGTCACCGCCCCGGCCGGGCTTCCGGATCCGGGGCCGCTGACGGCGGTCGCACTGCCGATCTCGCACCTGGCCGGCGACGCCGCAGGAATGTTGGTCGTCGGCCTGCTGCTGGTGAGATGGCTGTCCCCAGAGGGTCTTTTCCGTGATGACGACCGTCTGGGAACCCTCACCGTCCGCTGGGCGGGGGTGTGGGCGGCCGCGACGTCGGCGTGGATCTTCTTCACCATGTCCGACATGACTGGACTGCCGGTCAGCGGGCTGCCGGGCTCGCCGGACCTCATCGGCGTCGTGCTCGGCACCCAGCGAATCCTCGCCCAGGTCGCGACCCTGTGGGTCGCTGTTGCGATCGCCCTGTTCGCGGGCCGGTTCGGAGGCAGGCCGGCCCTTGGGGCGGCGACCGCCCTGGCGCTGCTGGCGCTGCTGCCCAGTGCCCTCACCGGTCACGCCGGACACCACAACGAG
>CAWCUA010000009.1:0-160195 GCA_963798625.1 uncultured Actinomycetota bacterium | reverse complement strand
GAGATCCCCTCGACGGCCGCCTCGATGTCGGCATCGTTGAACACCACGACGGGTGCCTTGCCGCCCAGTTCCAGGTGTGCCCGGGTGACGTTCTTCGCGGCGGCGGTGGCGACGGCGATTCCCGCGCCGGTGGACCCGGTGATCGACACCAGCGCCGGTGCGGTGTGCCGGGTCAGGGCCGCGCCGGTGTCCCGGTCGCCGCAGATGACGTTGACCACGCCCGGCGGGTAGAACTCCTGCAGCGCCTTCCCCATCCAGACCGAACTCGCGGGAGTGGTGTCCGAAGGCTTGAGCACCACCGAGCAGCCGGCCGCGAGCGCGGGGGCGAGCTTCCAGATGGCCATCATCATCGGGTAGTTCCACGGCGCCACCTGCCCGACGACCCCGACGGGCTCCCGCCGGACCGATGACGTATGCCCCCGCATGTACTCCCCGGAGGACCGGCCTTCCAGCACCCGGGCCGCCCCGGCGAAGAAGCGCAGCTGGTCCACCATCGGACCGACTTCCTCGGACAGCGTGAGGGCAGTCGGCTTGCCCGTGTCCTGCACCTCGACGGCAACCAGCTCGTCCGCATTCGCCTCGAGATGGTCGGCGAACTTGAGCAACGCATGCTGCCGCTCGCTCGGCGTGGCCCACCGCCATTTCCGGTACGACTCCGTCGCCGCGGCGTACGCGCGATCCACGTCAGCCTGGCCGGACAGCGGCGAGGTCGCGTACACCGCTCCGGTGCTCGGATCGATGACGTCCATCGTCGCGCCGTCGGCCGCCGGCACCGACTCGCCGTTGATGATGTTCTCCAACACGATCTTGTCGCTCATTGCCTGTCGGCACCTTTCGTCGGGAAGTCATCGTCGGCGCTGGTCATGCACCAAGGGCATCCGCCGGGTCCGCCGCACGTGCGGCAGCAGCGGCGCCGGATCGTGCACGCGCCGTCACACACACCATTCAGGACCATAACGCCGCTGCGGTCACCCTGCCTCGGCCGCCGTGGAGTGCAGCACACCGACCGGGCACTCTGCGTGAGCAAGGAGCTGCTGACTGACCGAACCCATGACCAGACCGCGGAAACCGCCCTTTCCGCGAGCTCCGATCGCGAGCAGGACGCTGCCGCGCGATTGCTCGACGAGCACGGCTCCTGGTCTGCCGTCGCCCTCCCAGAAGGTGATCGGAACGCTGGGGAAAGACTGTGCTGCCAGCACCAACGGCGCCCAGAACGCGGCGGTGGGGGAGCCCGGCGCGCTCTCCAGCGGATCGACCTGACGGATCGCCGATGGTCCGCGCTTGCTGTGCACGGTGATCGCCGCGACCCCGCAGCCGACCGCCGCGGCATGTTTGAAGGCCAGTGCCGCAGCGGCGTTGGACTCGAGTGAACCGTCGAAGGCGACGACGACTTGACCGCTGTGGGGCGCGGGCGCATCCGTCGGCTCGTCGTCCGGGCGCGGCCCGTGCAGCACCACGACGGGGCACTTGGCGTACGGCACGACGTGCAGCGTCGTCGACCCGACGAGCAAGCCGGTGAAACCGTCCCAGCCCCTTGACCCGATGACCAACAGATCAGCGGTCTCGGAGGCCAGCAGCAGCGAGCGCACCGGGGGCTCGGGGAATCTGGCGCCCTTCACGTCGAGTTCGGGATGCAGCGCTCGAATCTCGGCGATGGTCGGCTGCAGCGGACCGTTCAACTCGCCCTGGTCCTGAGTGATCAGCACGTCACCCTCGGCGTCGGGCCGGGCGAACAGCACCGTGAGCGGCACCCCGTAGAGCAGCGCCGTTTCCGCGGCCCAGGTCAGGGCAAGTCGACTGGAGGGCGATCCGTCGACCCCGGCGACGATCCCGTGCACATCCGGCACGGCCTCGAACCGGAGTTCCGCCACTTCGTCAGCCACGCTCGGTTTCCGCCTTTCACTCCCATGACGTCGGTCCGTCCGCGCAGGAGTGTCCGTCCGCGCTGCCGACTTCCGGGGGCTAGTTTACTGTGAGCGACGGTGATTTTGACCACTTCTGCGAACCTTTGCGAGGTTTGAGATGGCAATCGAGGACTCTTCCACCAGCGGTTCCTCCGGGCACGACCCGACAGGCACGGCGCATCACCATCCCCAGGTGGAGAAGGGGCTGGCGGGTAACTCCGTCGGTTTGCTCGGCGGCACTGTGCTGGGCATCTCCTGCGTTGCACCCGCGTACACGCTGACCGCGACGATCGGATTGGTGGCGGCCGTCGCCGGCGTGAAGATGCCCATCATCTTCATCGCCGGCTTCATTCCCATGCTGTTCGCCGCGTATGCGTACCGCGAATTCAACAAGGTCGACCCGGACTGCGGCACGTCCTTCACCTGGACGACCCGCGCGTTCGGCCCGTACGTCGGCTGGCTCGGAGGTTGGGCCGCCATTCTCGCCACGATCATCGTGCTGGCAAACCTGGCCGGCATCGGGGTGCAGTTCTTCTATCAACTGCTCGGAAGCCTTTTCAACAACCCGGATCTCGGCGCCCTCTGGGAGAACCGGGCGATCAACGTCCTGACCTGCCTGGCGTTCCTGCTGATGGCCACCGCCATTGCGTACCGGGGCATCACCACGACGGAGAAGGTGCAGTTCGTGCTGGTCTTCTTCCAGCTCGGGGTGCTGGTGCTCTTCTCGGTCATGGCGCTGGCCAAGTCCGGGACCTCGGACACCGGACTGTCGTTCTCATGGGACTGGTTCAACCCGTTCACCGGACTGTCAATGACCGCGCTGGTGGCCGGTCTTTCCGCGTCCATCTTCTCGTTCTGGGGCTGGGACAGCGCCCTGACGGTGAACGAGGAGTCGAAGGACTCCGACAAGACTCCCGGCCGTGCCGCGCTGCTCGCCGTGGTGTCCATCCTGCTGACCTACCTGCTGGTGTCGGTGTCGACGCTGATGTACGCCGGTGACGGAGCCGAAGGCCTGGGCCTCGGCAACGACGAGATCTCCGACAACGTCTTCGGCGCGCTCGCCGAACCGGTGATGGGCACGCCGTGGAACAACCTGCTGTTCCTCGCGGTGCTCGCGTCATCCGCCGCCAGTCTGATGACGACGTTCCTGCCGACCACCCGCACCATGCTGGGGATGGCGAGCTACAAGGCGCTGCCGAAGCGGTTCGCCAGCATCCACCCCAAGTATCTGACGCCCGGTTACGGCACCGTCGTCGCCGGCATCGTCGCGGGCACCTTCTATGCGGTGCTGACCTTCGTGTCCGAGGCGGTGCTGTTCGACACCATCCTGTCGCTCGGCCTGATGATCTGCTTCTACTACGGGCTCACCGCGATCGGTTGTGTGTGGTATTTCCGGCACGAACTGTTCACGAGTTTCTCGAACATCATCTTCAAATTCCTGTTCCCGCTGTTGGGCGGATTGGGTCTGTGGTTCGTGTTCTTCGTGACGATCCGGGACAGCGCCGATCCCGACTATTCCGGTTCGAGCATCTTCGGTGTCGGAACGGTTCTCGTCCTGGGGCTCGGGCTGATCCTGTCCGGCGTGGTCGTCATGTTCATCATCCGCGCCCGGCAGCCGGCGTTCTTCCGCGGTGAGACGCTTCGCCGCGACACGCCGTCGCTGATCATTCCGGAGTGATTGGGCTGGCGCCTGCTCGGTGCGCGGCGTTGGTGCGCGGCGCCGTGCGCGGCGTCGGTTGAACGCTGGCCTTGCGGATCCGTGCTAGATCGCCCGGTTATGCAAGGGAGCCGTTCAATGAATAGCGCCGCCCGACCGTGACGACGAGAGCTCACCCACCGAGGCGCAGGATCATCGCTCGCACAGTCGCGACGAAGCCTTTGGGGTCATCGGCGATCTGGTTGGCCGTGAAGCGCAGGACCGTCCAACCCGCACCGACAAGCTGATTCTGTCGGCGGCGGTCGGCATCGAACGCCTCGCTGGTGTTGTGGTGAGCGCGACCGTCGATCTCGAGGATGAGGTGAATCGCCTCGAACAGGATGTCCGGAAACCGGACGCTGTCGTCAACCATGACCGACGTGTTGCCGGACCACCCGGTGATCCCCGCTTCACGCAGCAGCCGATGGGCGGCCCGTTCGGGGTGGGACCACGGACTGTCCATCACCGCCGCCCTCGCAGCGCGGGCACGCCGTTGGCCGCGTGCCCAGCGTCCAGAATCCAGGGACAGATCGAGATCGTGCTGGGCCACTTTGCCTTGCCGCAGAGCGGTTTCGAGGTGATCGCGCACACCGAGCCGGGCGAGGCTCAAGCAGGTTCGAGCCGCTGACGTCAGCAGTATGCGATCCACTTCCACCACCTCCCGGGGGGCGAGCGTCGAGCGGATCACGGTGAATCCGGGCTGGGGCGACATCCGGCGAGCCAAGGGAACGACAACGGTGATCGCGCCCGGCTCCTGGTCAGTGAGCTGGTGCCACAATGCGGCGGCCTGACCGGCAACCACAGCGTCGTTCCCGCACCACAGCCATCCTGCGCGGATCCGCACGCGCGGGTCGGCGAAATCGGCCCCGTTCGAATAGACACGCGGCAGCACCTTCGCCCACCTTCTGCGAGCGACGAAGCTGTCGATTGTCGCCTCGGCCAAGCCCGCGGCGAGCGCTTGGTCTCGGCGAATCAAGCCCTGCTGACATTGCAGGACGGCGTCGAGCCCACCGAACAACGCGAGCCTGACGGGATCCACTTCTCGATCACACCGCCGGCTGCCGCGATGGCGCAGCGCTCGCCGCAAGATGTGGATGGAACAGCGGGTGGGGACAAGTCGACGGCTCCCTGCCGCTGTGCATCGGCGATAGGGAGCCCCGAGCCGGGGAGCCCCGAGCCGGTCGGCCTGAGCTGGTCGCCTGAGCTGGTCGGCGTGAGCCGACGCACCGTTCTGGATTCATCGGTTGCACCCGTCCCTTGCGGATAGGCCAGTTTCGGGGTGCTGGTGCAAGGGAGGTGTTCAACGGACGCGGGCATCGCGATTGATGCGGACCGTGACGAGCGGCGGCTCTTGGTGCAGGCACATCGGCTGCCAGCTCGGGCCGCGGCGTCGCAAGCGAGGTTTGCCCAGTCGGTTGCACCTGTCCCTTGCGGATGGGCCAGTTTCGGGGTGCTGGTGCAAGGGAGGTGTTCAACGGACGTCGCTGGAGCCACCGCGGCTCGACACCCGGGGACCGCGCCCGGCGCTCAGTCCGGGAGTGACACACCGACCAGGACCGGCTCCGGGTGAAGCGTCACGCCGAACGCCTTGCGGACACCGTCACGAACCTCGGCGGCCAGCGCCAGCAGGTCCGCGGTGCTGCCACCGCGGTTGGTCAGGGCAAGGGTGTGCTTGCTGGACAGCCGGACCCGTCCCGCCGGCCCGCGATGGCCCTTCTTGAAGCCAGCGCGGTCGATCAGCCATGCGGCCGAGAGTTTGACCTCGTCCGTGCCGGCGACGGGGAATGACGGATACCGCACATCAGCTCCGAGACAGTCACGAATGCGCTGGCCAACGATGCGAGCGGCCGCCGGGTCCAAGATCGGGTTGGTGAAGAACGAGCCGGCGCTGTACGTGTCGGGGTCGTCCGGGTCCAACACCATCCCCTTCGATCGGCGCAGGCGCAGGACGGCGTCACGAACGTCAGCCGGTGCCGCGGTGTCGCCCGGCGCGACGTCGAGTTCGCGGGCCAGTTCCCCGTACCTGATCCGGACCGGATGCGCGGTCAGCCTGAACGTCACATCGACGATGACGGCGCTGTTGGTACCGCGCAGGATCGAGTTGCGGTAGCTCAGCCGCAGGTCGGCCGCGCTGATCTCGCGGATTTCGCGGCTGGTCCGGTCGTACACCGTCACCGAGGTCAGCACCTCGGCGATCTCGGTGCCGTATGCCCCGACATTCTGCACCGGTGTGGCGCCGGTGGACCCGGGGATCCCGGACAGCGGCGACAGTTCGGCGAACCCGCGGTCGGTGAGATCCGCGACGACGGTGTCCCAGTCCTCACCGGCACCGACCGTGACGAGCGCCGACCCGTCGCCGTTGTTGTGCACCTGGATGCCCTTGACCCCGACCTTGACGATCGGGAAGTCGATACCGGCATCCGCGACCACGATGTTCGAGCCCCCGCCGAGGACCAGCACCCCCGTCCCGACGCGATCCGCGGCTCCGACGGCCGCCGCGATCTCCTCCGCGGTGGTCGCGGTGACCAGGTCCGGAGCGGGGCCACCGAGCCGCAGGGTGGTCAGCTCGGACAGCAGCACGGGGTTCGGCACCAGCACAGGGTAGTGAGCATCCGCACGGAGACCCGATGAGCGCTGCGCGTCGCGATGGATGCCGCAGCCACCTAGGGCGGCGATCGGTTGCACCGCTGCCTCTCAATCAGCTCGGTTTCGAGGCGCTTTTGCAAGGGAGGCGTTCAACCGACGCCGCGGCTGGCCCCGCCCGGAGCACCGCGCCGCCCGGAGCCGCGCCACAGCGGCGCCCGTGCCCATGATCACAACCTCGTCACGAGAATCACACGGCAGGCACCTACGGTGGTTCCATCGGAGAAGTGACTCACCGCGCGCCCGCACGGTGCCGACGCAGTCCCACAAGCTGCAGAGACAAGGCAGCACACGCCGGCCCCACGGCGATGATCAACAAGAGCCTTCGGCTCGTGAAGGGACCACCACGGTGCGACGCTCGCCGACCTGGACAACTCGCGGCTGGACAACTCGCAGCTGGACGCGGCGCGGCAGAGCGGCCGCGGCCGTTGCGCTGCTGTTGTCAGTACTGCTGGCGGCCGCTGGCTGTGGAGCCTCCCAGGGGGGCGACGTTGTGGTGACCGTGACATCCACCGCGGCACCGGCGGTCACGGTGTCCGGGCTGGATCAGTCCGAGGCCGCTCCGACCTCCAATGAGCTGGCCAGCAAGGTCCGGGTGGCCGCCAAACCGAAATTCGGCAGCAAGGACGTCGCCCCGAACGACCCGATCACGGTGACCGTCTTCTCCGCCAAGATCAAGGACCTGACGGTCGCCGCTGACGACGGCATCGAGGTGCAGGGCAAGATCTCCGATGACAAGGCGACCTGGACGTTGGCCCAGCGACTCGCCTACAACACGAAGTACACCTTCAACGGCACGGCGGTCGACGCTGCGGGCGAGGAATCGCCGTTCACCGGAACGATCACCACGGTGAAGCCGAAGGAGACGATCCGGGCGTCGTTCCAGATCCCGAGCGGCACCACTGTCGGCATCGCAGCTCCTGTGGTGATCACCTTCGCCGAGCCGATCGCCGACAAGGCCGCCGCCCAGGCCACCTTCAAGCTGACCACCGACAAGGGCGACATCAAGGGATCGTGGGGCTGGCTGCAGGACGAGGACGTCCAGGGAACGGGTACCAAGCAGTCGATCGTGCATTTCCGGCCGGCGGCCTACTGGCCGGGCAACACCAAGGTGCACGTCGAGGCGAACCTGGCCGGCGTCAATCTCGGCGACGGCGCCTGGGGCCGCGAGGACATCGTCACGGACTTCAAGATCGGCCGGGCGCAGATCGTGCAGGCGGATGTCAAGAGCTTCCACATGGTGGTGCTCGTCGACGGCAAGGTCGTCAAGAACTATCCGGTGTCCTACGGCAAGGAGTCCGTCCCGGGCCGGGCCACGGTCAGCGGCATCCACGTCGTCACCGAGAAGTTCCCGGAGTTCGAGATGTGCAACCCCACCTTCGACTACTGCAACGTCAAGGAGAAATGGGCCGTCCGGATCAACAACAACGGCGAGTTCATCCACGAGAACCCCAAGACCGCGCCGTTCCTCGGCAAGGCCAACGTCTCGCACGGCTGCGTGAACATGGGTGTGGGTGACGCCGAGGAGTACTACAAGTCCGCCCTGTACGGCGACCCGGTGGAGGTCACCAACACCGGTGTGCCGATGACGGAGAAGGACTACATCTACGACTGGATCTACTCCTTCGACGACTGGCAGAACCTGTCCGCGCTCTAGCCGCGAGTACCTTTGCGTCTGATCATGAGCATTCATCAGGTGGGCGCGCGCGCGTCGAACGGGAAGCGGCCGGAGAGCATCCGGCGGCTCGCGGCGATCTCGCTGCATACCTCGCCGCTCGCCCAACCCGGTACCGGTGACGCCGGCGGGATGAACGTCTATGTCGACCAGACTTCCCGTCGGCTGGCCGCCCGCGGGGTCGAGGTCGAGATCTTCACCAGGGCCACGTCGTCGGAGCAATCTCCGGTCGCCGAACTCGTGCCGGGCGTGCTGGTCCGGCACATCGTCGCCGGGCCGTTCGAGGGACTGGACAAAGAGGAGCTTCCCGGGCAGCTGTGCTCATTCGCAGCGGGCGTGATGCGCGCCGAGGCCCGGAGTGCGCCGGGCCATTACGACGTCGTGCATTCGCACTACTGGCTCTCCGGCCAGGTCGGTTACCTGGCCAGGGACCGCTGGGGGGTCCCGCTGGTGCACACCGCGCACACCCTGGCCAAGGTGAAGAACGCGGCCATGGCGCAGGACGACGAGCCCGAGCCGCGGGGCAGGCTGATCGGTGAGGAGCAGGTCGTCGCCGAGGCGGACCGGCTGATCGCGAACACCGACGCCGAGCAGGCCGAACTGGTCGGGCTGTATGACGCCGACCCGCGACGGATCGATGTCGTGCCGCCCGGGGTGGACACCGATGTCTTCAGCCCCGGCGACCAACAGGCCGCTCGCCGAGACCTCGGCATCGGCGCCGATGACGCCGTCATCGTCTTTGCCGGCCGGATCCAGCCGCTGAAGGGGCCCGACGTCGTCGTCAAGGCGGTCCAGCGGCTCGCCGCCCGCCATCCGGAACGACGTTGGCGGGCGGTGATCGTCGGCGGCAACTCGGGCACCGGTCGGCGTCCGGGACATCGGCTCGACGAATTGGCTGCCCGGCTCGGGGTGTCCGGGTCCGTGGACTTCCGGCCGCCGGTGCCGGCCGCCGACCTCGTGCAGCTGTACCGGGCTGCCGACGTCGTCGCCGTGCCCAGCTACAACGAGTCGTTCGGTCTGGTCGCGCTCGAGGCGCAGGCAGCCGGGACACCGGTCGTTGCCGCGGCGGTCGGCGGCCTGACGGTGGCCGTTGCCGACGGGATCAGCGGGGTGCTGGTGCCGAACCACGACCCGGACAGCTGGGCCGACGCGCTGGCTGAGGTGGTGCTCGACCGCGACTTCAGGCGGCGGCTCGCGCGGCAGGCGCCGGTGCAGGCCGCGCGCTTCTCGTGGGAGGTGACGGTTGACGGGCTGCTGGACAGTTACGGCCGGGCGGTGCACGACGGCCGCCCGGGGCTGGACGGGGCAGCCCAGGCAGAGAGCCTGGGCGGCAGGCTTGTCCGGACGGCGACCCCATGAGCGGGTCGTCGGGGGCCGCGGCTTCCGCGGCAGCCGGCATGACACCCGACGACCTCGCCGCCGCGCTGGCCGAACTTGGCGTCGACACGGTGCGGGAGTCCGATGATGCGTTTCTGGTGACGCTCGCCGGGGAGCGGCGCCATCGCACCCTGGTCTGGCTGGTCGTCGGTGCGCACCATGTGCTGGTCGAGTCCTTTGTCTGCCGGGCTCCCGACGAGAACGCCGCGGAGGTTTTTCGGTACCTGCTCCAACGCAACGCCAAGCTCCGCTCGGTGGCGTACGCGTTGGATGCCTCGGGCGACATCCACCTGGTCGGACGGCTCGACCGGCGGACGCTCTCGGTGGCGGAATTGGACACCGTCCTGGGTGTCGTCCTGCAGACCGCCGACGCGGACTTCAACCCCATCCTGGAGCGGGGTTTCGCCGAGGCGATCCGACGGGAATGGGCCTGGCGGACCTCGCGTGGGGAGTCGGTGCGCAACCTCGCGGCTTTTCGTCATCTGATGGACAGCGCGGGCGGCTGAGCGTCCGGACGAGTCCCTTTGGGGTCTTTCGTCAGGATAAGTGACATTGCGGCAGCAGGCGAGGGTAATCACTGCTGGAGGCTCTCCTCTAAAGGGGACAATTCCACCCGAAAGGGAGCACCCGCTGGAACTGTGCGTCACTAGGATGAGGATCACATTCCCGGGGCCCGTCTAGTATCGTCAAACCGGGCAGCGCTGGAAGTGGGCGGCCGGCTTCATCTTTGGGGGATCCACCGTGGGCGGGCCGCAATCACGAGCACGCGCCGTGCTCGTGCATGTCGGCAAGCTGCTCACCGCGGCCCTCGCTGTCAGCGTGATCGGCACGGGCGTGTCCGCCGGCATCGCAGCCGCTGCTCCCACCACGCCGGTCACCCCGCCCCCCGCGCCGTCACCTCATCGCTTCCCATCTGCCTGCCCGGGCAGGAGCCCACGACGGTGTCCGGCTCCGGCACGCCCGCGCCGCTGGGCAACCTGCAGGGCCTTCCGGCGGACGTCAAGGCCGGTGGCACCTTCGGCGGCGTCTCGCTCGACGCCGGTCAGGTCGGCATGGCGGCGACCATCGTTGCCGTCGGCAAGCAAATGGGCATCACCCGTCGCGGCATCGAAATCGGGCTGTCGGTAGCCACCGAACAGTCCAGCCTGCGCCCCGAGGCCCTCAACAAGGACTGGCTCGGGCTCTTCCAGCAGAACCCGGAGCAGTACACCCAATACCGGCGGACCGAGCCGGGTGGCGCGTCGTGGATGTTCTTCGACCAGTTGCTCAAGCTGGTGCCGAAGTACGACACCGACCCGCGCGCCAACTACGAGATCGGTGACGTCGTCCAGAAGACGACCACAGGTGAGCGGTTCGCCGAGTACGAGCAGATGGCCACCGACCTCGCCGGCAAGCTGATCGACGCGGTCAACCTCGAGCAGGACGACGTCACCTGTATCCCGGCGCCCGCGACCGCGGAGGCGACCGGCTCGGGTTTCGATCCGGGGAACATCGTCTCCGACCAGGTCTTCTACAACAGCGCGGCGATGACGGTCGATCAGATCCGCATCTTCATCCGGGCGGAGGGCGAGGGCTGCACCGGCCCGGACTGCCTCAAGAACCTCAGCGTGACGACGACCGACCAGCCGGCGGATGCCTACTGCGCGGCCTATCCGGGCGCCGCGAACGAGGATGCCGCCGCCGTCATCGCCAAGCTTTCGACCGCCTGCGGCGTCAACCCCCAGGTGATGCTCGTGACGTTGCAGAAGGAATCGGCGCTACTCAACCGCACGAATCCGACCGCGTCCACCTACGACGCCGCCTGGGGCTGGCACTGCCCGGACACCGGTCCCGGCGGTTCGGCGAACTGCGACCCGGAACATGCCGGCTTCTTCAACCAGGGCTACGGCATGGCCAAGCAGTGGTCGCGGTACCGCGTCGACCCCGGCAAGTACACCTACCGGGCCGGTCAGACGGCCGACATCGCCTGGAACGTGGCGGAGTCCAAGTGCGGCTCCGCCCCGGTGACGATCAAGAACCAGGCCACCGCCGCGCTGTACAACTACACGCCCTATCAACCGAATGCGGCCGCACTCGCGGCCTATCCCGGTGTCGGCGACCGCTGCTCCACGTACGGCAACCGGAACTTCTTCTACCTCTTCCGCAAGTACTTCTCCTCGACCGGTGGCGGTGCCTCGACGACCGCAGGGGTGGTGCAGGCCAGCGGGACCACCGTCACCATCCCGAAGAGCCCGTTTGTGTCCGCGGCCCTCGCGGGACAGCAGATCACCGCGCCGAACGCCGCGGTGGCGGCGGGCCTGGCCGCCGGCTTCAGCGCTCTGGGCATGCCGTACGTGTGGGGTGGCGGCGGATCCGGTGCCGGCCCCAACAACGGCTGCGGGCGAGGCGGCGGCGACTACAACTCCTGCGGCACCGAGATCGGCTTCGACTGCTCGGGCCTGACTGCGTACGTGCTGGGCATGGCCGGATACCGGACGCCGGGTGATTCGGGTGCACAGCGCGGCGCCGGGCAGTCCATCAGCTGGTCGCAGGCGCTGCCCGGTGACATCGTCGGATTCCCTGGCCACGTCGCCGTCTACCTCGGCACCTTCGGCGGTCGGCCGTACATCCTGGAGGCGAGCTGGGTCGGCACGCCGATCCATGTGGTTCCGCTGACCCGCACGGACTTCGACGACCGGGTGCACCGGTACTGGACCGGGCCGGCCGTCAGCGCCCCCAAGGTCGCCGACTTCTCCGCGATCGTGAGGAGCTACTCCGGAGTCCCGATGGTCACCTATACGGCACCGGATTCGGACTCGGCCGGTGACGTGATGATCGGCAACCGCATCTATTCGGCGACGATCCAGCGGATCAGGCCGAGGCCGTGGCCGGCACCCGCGCCCGCCGCGCCGATCGTCGCAGCGCCCCCGGCACCGGTCGAACCCGGACCGGCCGACCCCTCGCCTGCCGAACCGTCGGGCACGCAGCCGAAGGACGACCACACCGATCCGGCGACCCGAAACCCCCGGTCGCCGAGCCACAACCCGCCGTCGACGACGACGCAGCGACCGACGTCCCAGCCGGTACCCGTGCGGCCGACCCCGACCCCGACCCCGGCCCCGGCCCCGAAGCCGGTGTCGCCGGCGACGAAGCCGGTGTCGCCGGCGACGACGGCCGCAAAGCCGACGACTGCGGTCACCACCACCACAGCTGCTTCCACCACAGTTGCTCCGACCACAACGGTGACATCCACGACGACCGCAACGTCGACCACGGCCACCACCACCGCCCCGGCCACCACCACCGCCCCGGCCACCACCACCGCCCCGGCCACCAGCGCACCGGCGACGACGGCAGCATCGGTCCCGACCTCATCGGTCCCGACCTCATCGATCGCGACCTCGTCGGCGCCGGCCCCCACGGCCTCCAGTCCGGCCACGACGACCAGCCCGGCCATGACGACCAGCCCGGCCAAGCCGGTCAGCCCGATTCACACCACCGATCCGGACGTGCCGATGTGCACCCTGCCCAAGGGCACGCCGGCGTTCGATCTCGACGGTGATCCGCTGCTGAACTACGTCGAGATCGATCCCAAGGCGGTGCCCGCCCAGCACCCTGAGCTGCTGCCCTGCCTTCCGCCGCCCGCGCCGACCTCGACCCCCTGACGGACCTGGCCCGAAGCTGACTGCGTCCGGACCCGTGGGCCGGACCCGGGACAGCCGGCCTCGAGCGTGACGCGGCCCACCCCGATCGGTGCAGCACGGCGGGCTGCGGAACAATACCGGCCATGACCCACACCTTGATCCTGTTGCGTCACGGCGAGAGCACCTGGAACGCGTTGAACCAGTTCACCGGCTGGGTGGACGTGCCGCTGTCGGAGAAGGGCACCGCCGAGGCCATCCGCGGGGGCACGCTGCTCACCGACGCCGGGGTGTACCCCGACATCCTGCACACCTCGCTGCTGCGCAGGGCAATCACCACCGCGAACCTCGCGCTCGACGCCGCGGACCGGCACTGGATCCCGGTCCGTCGCAGCTGGCGGCTCAACGAGCGCCATTACGGCGACCTGCAGGGCAAGAACAAGAAGCAGACCCTCGAGCAGTACGGCGAGGAGCAGTTCATGCTGTGGCGCCGGTCGTACGACACCCCGCCGCCGCCGATCAGCGACACCAACGAGTTCTCGCAGGCCAACGACCCGCGGTACGCGGATCTCGGTGATGCGAACCCGAAGACGGAATGCCTCGCCGATGTCGTCGTCCGGATGGAGCCGTATCTGTACGGCCCGATCTTCGACGATCTCAAGGCCGGCAAGGTGGTCCTGGTGGCGGCGCACGGCAATTCGCTGCGGGCGGTCGTCAAGATGCTCGACGGGATCAGCGACGAGGCCATCGCCAAGGTGAACGTGCCCACCGGCATCCCGCTGCGGTACGACCTCGACGACGACTTCAAGCCGGTGAAGGCGGGCGGCACGTACCTCGACCCGGAGGCGGCCGCAGCGGCCATCACCGCGGTGGCCAACCAGGGCCGGTAGCTCACCGGTAGCCGCTCGGTGAACGTTGGATGAACAGGTCCTGGAACTGCCCGAACAATGCGCCCGGGCGGGATCCGGTGTCGTCCTTCAGGCTCCTCGTCGACCTACGATCACCGTGTGTCGAGCCTGGGTTATGTCGCCGCCTTTCTGGGTGGCGGCGTGCTCGGCTGGTTCATCTACTACTTCGTCGACCTGCGTGGCGTGCCGCAAGCTGTGCCGCCGGCTGCGGCGGGCGAAGCCGAGCGGCTCGAGGTCGAGGTGTTGCGCTGGTCCAGCACCGGCTATCTGGTGATGGACGAGTCCGGTCGACCGTTGCTGCACAACGGCCGGGCAACCGAGCTGGGCGTGGTGCACGCAGGCATCGTCAACCGGGACATCGTTGCAGCGGCGGGACGCAGTGGTGTTTCCGGTGAGAGTGTCGATGTGGAGCTGCGCCCGGTCAGCAGCACGGCATCGCTGACGGCTCGCAGTCGCCCGCTGGCGGTGCATGCCGTCGTTCGGTCGATCGGCAATGGCCGCATCCTGGTGTCAGCCACGGACGAGACCGCGGCGCAGCGCATGGAAGCCGCCCGTCGCGACTTCGTCGCGAACGTCTCCCACGAGCTCAAGACCCCGGTCGCCGCGATGGGTCTGCTGGCCGAGGCCACGGTCGATGCCGCGGACGACCCGGACGAGGCGCGTCGGTTCGCCGGCAAACTGCAGGCCGAGGCGGTCCGGATGGCGGCATTGGTCAACGAGCTGATCGGGCTGTCCAGGTTGCAGGGCGCGGACCCGTTGCCGGATCTCGCCGTGGTGGAGGTCGACGCCGTCGTGCGGGAGACCATCTCGCGAACGGCGTCGGCGGCGGAGCGGTCGGGGATCACGGTGATCTGTGATCAGCCGTCCGGGCTGCTCGTCAGGGGGGACAGAGCGCTGCTGGTGACGGCCCTGACCAACTTGGTGGACAACGCCATCAATTACTCGACGGCGGGGACGCAGGTGTCCATCAGCCGCGGGCTGGTTGACGGGTGGGTACAGATGGCCGTCACCGACCGCGGGGTGGGGATCGCCCCGGAGTACACCGAGCGGGTCTTCGAGCGCTTCTTCCGGATCGACCCAGCACGTTCCCGGTCCACCGGCGGCACCGGCCTCGGCCTGGCCATCGTCAAGCACGTAGCGGCCAATCACGGTGGCACCGCCACCGTCTGGAGCCGGCCTGGCACGGGCTCCACCTTCACCCTGCGGTTGCCGGCCGTCGGGCAGAAATCCGAGCCGCCGGATCGACCGGCTGCTGCCGGTCCGGCACCGGACATCACCACTGCTGAACCTGCGTACCGAGGAGCTCCGTGACCAAGGTCTTGATCGTCGAGGACGAAGAGTCGATGGCCGACCCGTTGGCCTTCCTGCTGCGTCGGGAGGGTTTCAGCACAGAGATCGCCGCCAACGGGCCGGACGCACTGGTCGCCTACGACCGCAACGGTGCCGACATCGTGTTGCTCGACCTGATGCTGCCCGGGATGAGTGGGACGGAGGTCTGCAAGCAGCTCCGCGCCCGCGGTCCCGTCCCGGTGATCATGCTCACGGCGCGCGACAGCGAGATCGACAAGGTGGTCGGACTGGAATTGGGTGCCGACGACTACATCACCAAGCCGTATTCCACCCGCGAGCTGATCGCCCGGATTCGCGCTGTGCTGCGCCGGGGCAGCGACACCGAGGAAACCGGTTCGGCGATACTGCAGGCCGGCCCGATCCGGATGGACACCGACCGCCATGTGGTGAGCGTGCACGGCGTGCAGGCGGCGTTGCCGCTCAAGGAATTCGATCTCCTGGAGTATCTGATCCGCAATGCCGGCCGGGTGCTGACCCGCGGCCAATTGATCGATCGGGTGTGGGGCTCCGATTACGTGGGTGACACCAAAACTCTGGACGTTCACGTCAAGCGCTTGCGGGCGAAAATAGAGCCCGACCCGGCAGCGCCGCGTTACCTCATCACCGTGCGCGGGCTGGGATACAAGCTGGAATCATGAGCTGCCGCAGGTAGCGTGGTCCACCGAGCACCGGTGAGGCGCAACCGCGAAAGGCAGACATCGTGACCCCACACGCCGAACACGGCGGAGCAGACAGGCGGCCGTCGGCACGCACCGATGACGCCGGTCTTTCCAGGGTCATTCGCATTCCGCCGATCAAGGTGGGCATGTCGACAGCCGCGGTCTACCCGGAGGGAACCGCCGCGGCATTCGCCCTGGCATCCGAACTGGGTTATGACGGCGTCGAGATCCTGGTCACGGCTGAACAGCTCAGTCAGGATGTCGACCGGATTGCCGACCTGGTGCAGACCTCCGGTGTTCCGGTGTTGTCGGTGCATTCGCCCTGCCTGTTGGTCACCGCCCGAGTGTGGTCCAACGACCCACTCGTGAAGCTCGCGCGTTCGGTGGACATGGCTGAGCGACTCGGCGCGGACACCGTCGTGGTGCACCCACCTTTTGTGTGGCAACGGGCCGCCGCAGCCATCTTCGCTCCGTCTATCGCGGAACTGCAGGCACGAACCCCGGTACGGATTGCGGTCGAGAATATGTTTCCGGTCAAGGTTCGCGGGGCAATTGTGAATAGTTACCGGCCGCACTGGAATCCAGTTGCGGCCGGCCACAGCTGGTTCACCCTCGACCTGTCCCACACCGCGACCTCGCAGACCGATGCCCTCGACCTGGCCGCGGCGATGGGCCCGCGCCTTGGACACCTGCACCTGGCAGACGGCTCCGGATCCGCCCGTGATGAGCACCTGGTGCCCGGGCGCGGTGGACAGCCGTGTGCGGAAATACTGGAAGTGTTGGTCCGCAACGACTTTCGTGGATCTGTTGTCGTCGAGATAACGACCAGAGGTGTTGACCGGAGTCAACGCGAGATCGATCTCGCCGAGGCACTGTCCTTCGCCCGACTCCATCTTGCCGCCGCAATCTGAGGCGCCTTGGTAATTCGGGACGGATCGTCGGCTATTGTCTGTGTAATCAGGTTCTCTTCCGGTTCGGAGGGGCTACCCTGGTAGCGCGTGCAGGACTTTCCCCTGAACCGCTCGAGAGCGGGAACCGACAATGACGACGACGGCAGGCAGGACGCGGCGCCGGTGATCATCCTCGATGCGGCAGTATGGAAGTCCACACGGGCACACGGACATGAGGCGCACTGAGCCCGGACACTGACAACCGATCATCGAAACAGATCGACACCACGGCATTGCCACGGAAGACGGCATTGCTCACCAGAAAGGCGCGGCACCATGGCACAGCAGACGACGGTCACCCTCACCGACGATCTCGACGGAGGGAAGGCGGCAGAAACCGTGTCCTTCGGGCTCGACGGTCGGATCTACGAGATCGACCTGAGCAAGAAGAACGCGGCTGCGCTGCGGAAGGCGCTGGGTGAATTCACCGGGTCGGCGCGCCGTGTCCGCGCCAGTCGGCCCGCAGCCGTTCGCCCGGTGAAGTCCGCGGAGCGGGTTGACGCCAAGGCAATTCGTGAATGGGCGCAGGAGAATGGCTACAAGGTCTCCGCCCGCGGCCGGGTGCCGTCGGACGTTGTCGAGCGCTTCCAGGAAGCCAACGGCTGATCTCCGCGCTCAGATCCCCGCGCCAGAGCGCCAATGTCCGAATTCCGAGGACGTCACCGGCATGACTGACGGCATTTCCGAACGTTCGATCGATCCCGGTGCGCCGGTCCACCCGGCCCCCGGGGACCTCACTGGTGAGGAGGTCGTCACCGCTCGAGAAGTCGCCGCGCCAGAACCCGCCGAGCCCGGAGTGTCGCCGACCGGTGGCCAGGCTTGGTGGAAACAATCTGTCGTCTATCAGATCTATCCCCGGAGCTTCGCCGACTCCGACGGCGACGGAATCGGCGATCTCGGCGGCATCATCGCCAAGCTCGATCACCTTGCGGCATTGGGCGTCGACGTTCTGTGGTTGTCGCCGGTCTATCCGTCACCGCAGGACGACAACGGCTACGACATCAGCGATTACACCGACATCGAGCCGGTATTCGGCACCCTGGCGGATTTCGACGAGTTGCTGGCAGGCCTGCATCAGCGCGGGATCAAGCTCGTCATGGATCTGGTGGTCAACCACACCTCCGATGAGCATCCCTGGTTCGTCCAGTCACGGTCGGATACCACCAATCCGAAACGGGATTGGTATTGGTGGCGTCCGCCCCGGGACGGCATGGTGCCCGGAACGCCCGGCGCGGAGCCGAACAACTGGTCTTCCTTCTTCAGCGGCTCGGCGTGGCAGTTCGACGAGGCCACCGGTGAATATTACTTGCATTTGTTCTCCAGGAAGCAGCCCGACCTCAATTGGGAGAATCGTGAGGTTCGCTCGGCCGTCTACGAGATGATGCGGTGGTGGCTCGACCGCGGCGTCGATGGTTTCCGCATGGACGTCATCAACATGATCTCCAAGGACACGGCCCTGCCGGATGGTTCCACCATTCATGGCGGACTTCATGGTGATGGCTCACCACATTTCCTCTGCGGGCCCCGTATTCACGAATTCCTGCAGGAAATGAATGTCGAAGTCTTCGCCGGCCGGGACAAGGAGTTGCTGACCGTCGGAGAGATGCCGGGAGTCACGGTGGAGGACGCCGTGCTGTTCACCGACCCGGCCCGCCGCGAGATCGACATGGTCTTCCAGTTCGAGCACGTCACGCTTGATTCCGGACCAGGCGGCAAATGGGATGTCCGGCCACTGCAACTCGTCGACCTCAAGGCAAGCCTCGGCCGCTGGCAGGCAGGCCTGGCGGCGACGGGTTGGAACAGTCTGTACTGGGACAATCACGATCAGCCCCGGGCAGTGTCCAGGTTCGGTGATGACGGTGAATTCCGCGTCGAGTCGGCCAAGATGCTCGCCACCGTGCTGCACCTGCATCGCGGCACGCCCTACGTCTACCAGGGCGAAGAATTGGGTATGACCAACATGCCTTTCGTCGGTCCAGATGAGTTCCGCGATATCGAATCGGTCAACCATTACGCGTCCGCAATCGCCGCCGGCGACGATCCTGACCATGTCCTGCACGCGCTGCGGCTGCGCAGCAGGGACAATGCGCGCACACCGATGCAATGGGACACCACAACGGAGGCGGGCTTCACCGACGGAACGCCGTGGATAGCCGTCAATCCCAATTACCTCGACATCAATGCGGCGGATCAGCTCACCGATCCCGATTCCGTGTTCGCCCATTACCGCGCCGTCATTGCCTTGCGCCGTTCCGATCCGGTTGTCGCCCACGGTGACTTCACGATGCTGTTGCCCGACGATCCGCAGGTCTATGCGTTCACCCGGGAATTGGACGGAACCACGTTGCTGGTGCTGGGCAATTTCGCCGGACTTCCGGCGAGGGCACCGGTTCCGGACGAAGAAGCGTGGTCCGGCGCCGAATGGGTGCTGGGCAACTACCCGCAACCCGAGCCGTCAAGCACGCTGGAGCTGCGTCCGTGGGAGTCGAGGATCTACCGCCGTCGCGGCTGACCGGCTCCGTCGAACCGTGCCGCCGGGGCCGCTCGTCCGGAAGGCCCGGCCCGAGCCCCGTACCATCGTCGGGTGAGCTTGCAGCTGTATGACACCGCTACCCGGTCGGTCAGGCCGTTCGAACCGCTTCGTCCGGGTGTGGTGTCCCTCTACAACTGCGGGGCGACCGTCCAGTGGCATCCGCACATCGGCCACCTGCGCGGCGCCGGGGTGGTCTACGACGTGTTGCGGCGGTGGCTGGAATTCAGCGGGTACGAGGTGCTGCACGTCCGCAACGTCACCGATATCGACGACAAGATCCTGGCCAAGGCTGCGGAGGCCGGCCGGCCGTGGTGGGAGTGGGCCGCCACCCACGAGCGAAGCTTCGACGACGCGTACGACATCCTGGGTTGCCTTCGCCCGGCGATCGAACCTCGGGCCACCGGTCACATCCCGCAGATCGTAGAGATGATCGACGAGCTCATCGCCGCCGGACACGCCTACGCGGCGGGCGGTGACGTCTATTTCGCCGTGCGAACCCAGCCCGACTACGGATTCCTTTCCGGCCAGCGGATCGACGAGATGGTGCAGGGCGAGACCGAGGCAGGCGGCAAACGCGATCCCGCTGATTTCACCCTCTGGAAGGCAGCGAAACCCGGTGAACCGTCATGGGCGTCGCCGTGGGGCGCCGGCCGGCCAGGGTGGCATATCGAATGCTCGGCGATGGCCCGCGCCTATCTCGGGCCGCAGTTCGACATCCACGGTGGCGGGCTTGATCTGGTCTTCCCGCATCACGAGAACGAGGCCGCGCAGTCGCACGGGATCGGTGACGGATTCGCCCGGTACTGGGTGCATTCGCATTGGGTGACGATGGCCGGCGAGAAGATGTCGAAGTCACTGGGCAACATCCTGTCCGTGCCCGCCATCACCGAGCACACCCGTCCCGTGGCATTGCGTTATTACCTCATCAGCGTCCATTACCGGTCGTCGATCGAGTACTCGCGGGAGGCGCTGGACAACGCATCAAAGGCGTTCGAACGCATCGAGGCATTCCTGTTCCGGGTGGCCGACAAGGGTCAGTCCGCGGTCGGCTCGGCGTCGCCGTCGGAGGCGGTCGTCCCGATCGGAGAGGTGCTGCCGACGTTCCGGGACGCGATGGACGACGACTTGGGCGTTCCACGGGCGCTGGCTGTTGTTCATGACCAGGTGCGGGCCGGCAATGCGGCGCTGGCCAAGGGTGATGTGGACCGGGCGATGGAAATCGGCTCCGCAGTGCGGGCGATGCTCGCCGTACTCGGCCTCGATCCGTGGTCGGCACCATGGGCGGGAACCCACTCGGTCGGCAGCGGCCAGGATCGGCGGCTGGCCGACGCGACGGACCGGTTGATCCAGGAACTGTTGACCGAACGGTCCGAGGCGCGCGCCGCCCGTGATTTCGTCAAGGCCGATGCCATCCGCATTCGCCTGGCAGAGGCCGGTTTCGCGATCGAGGACACCAGGGACGGTCCCGTCTGGTCGGTCGCGCCGGGGGAGTGACTCACCGCCGCGCACCGCGGGGTTCGGCCAATTCAGCAGTCGGCCAACCAGCAGTCGGCAATTCAGCAGTCGGCAATTCAGCAGTGCATCAGTGACATGAGTGTGGCGTGACCTACGGAGGCATGATGGCGGGCAATTCCCAGCGGCGGGGCGCAATGCGCAAGCCGGGCACGAAGAAGGGCGCCGTCGTCGGATCCGGTGGGCAGTCCAGGCGAGCGGTCAAGGGTCGTGGCCCGACGCCGCCGGCGGAGGTGCGCAAGGGCCACCCGGCAGCACGCCGAGCGGCGGCAGCCGCGAAACGCGATGGCCGTGACGGGCCTGCGGGCAAGCCGCCCGCTGCCCGCGGGCGCGGTGAACTGCCCGAGACGGTGGTCGGCCGCAATCCGGTCGTGGAGGCGCTGCGGGCCGGTGTCCCCGCCACGGCGCTGTACGTGGCCACCGGGCTGGGCAGCGACGAACGGGTCAACGAGGCCATCGCCGCCGCCGGCGACCGCGGGATCGCGTTGCTCGAGGTGGGCCGCCCCGAATTGGACCGACTGACCGGCAACGCCATCCACCAGGGGCTGGCGCTGGTGGTCCCGCCGTACCAGTACGCGCACCCGTCCGACCTGCTCGCCAGGGCCAAGGACTCGGGGCGGGCGCCGCTGATCGTGGCCGTCGACGGCGTGACCGACCCGCGCAACCTCGGTGCCATCGTCCGGTCGGCGGCGGCCTTCGGCGCGCACGGTGTGGTGGTGCCAGAGCGTCGATCGGCGGGGATGACCGCCTCGGCCTGGCGCACGTCGGCCGGCACCGCGGCGCGGATCCGGGTGGCGCGCTGCACGAACCTGGTCAGGACGTTGAAGGACTACGCCGAACAGGGCCTGATGATCGCCGGCCTCGACGCGGACGGGACCACCGACACCGATTCGTTCGAGCTGGCCACGTCACCGCTGGTGATCGTTGTCGGCTCGGAGGGTCGCGGGCTCGCCCGGCTGACCCGCACGGTGTGTGACGTCACGGTGTCGATTCCGATGGCACGGTCGGTCGAGTCGCTCAATGCCTCCGTCGCCACCGGCGTTGTGCTGGCCGAGGTGGCCCGTCGGCGCAGGTTGGAAGCCGCGGGCTGAGATCGGCGCAGTGATCATCCGGCGCTGTGAGTACCGGCGCCAGGATTCTCCGGCGGCCTGGGTAGCATGTTGAGAGTGATTCTCATTCAGCCCGAAGGGCGGTCGATCCGGTGAGCATGTCGGAGGTCCCGACCGGGACTGGTGAGATCCCGCCACGGACGGGTGAGGTCGAGGCGGCCCCCGTGAGCGCCGTCCGTACCCGCGATGCAGCGCTCGCATACGGCGACCGGGTGCTGTGGGAAGGCTTGAACCTCGATGTTGCGCCTGGCCAGTTCGTCGCCATCCTCGGTTCCAACGGCTCGGGTAAGACCAGCCTGCTCAAGGTGTTGCTGGGTGAGCAGTCGCTGACCAGGGGGCAGGCGTGGATCGAGGGCGAGCCGGTGCGGCGGGGCAGTACGGCCGTCGGATACGTGCCGCAGCGGGTGTCCATCGACGAGGGAACCATGATCCGGGCCCGCGACGTGGTGCGGATGGGCATCGATGGTCACCGCTGGGGGCTGCCGATCGGCGCCGGGCGGTCCCGTCGGGCGATGCGCGACCGGATCGGCGCGCTGCTGGACTCGGTCGACGCCGCCGATCTCGCGGACGCGCCGGTGTCCATGCTGTCCGGGGGCGAACTCCAGCGGGTGCGCGTCGCAGCGGCGGTGGCCTCCGACCCGTCGATCCTGCTGTGTGACGAGCCGCTGGCCGCGCTCGATCTGCGGCACCAGCAGGAGGTCGCCGCGTTGCTCGACCGCCGCCGGCGCGAACACGGCACCGCCATCCTGTTCGTCACGCACGACATCAATGCAGTCCTGGACTACGTGGACATGGTGCTGTACCTGGCGGCCGGTCAGTTCCGGTTGGGGACGCCGGATGAGGTGCTCACCTCGGCCGGCCTGACGGAGCTCTACGGCGCCCCGGTCGAGGTGCTCCGGGCGCAAGGCCGGGTGATCGTGGTCGCGTCCAGTGACCCCAGCACCGGGATCCATCTGGGGGAGCGCGATCACGGGGCCGGGGATCACAGCCGGCGCGACGACTGACTCACCTGCAGGGTGACAGCCGGTCAAGACCCTGCTGCACCGACACTCGCCGCGGCGCGAGTATTGAACAGAACCGTAGGGGCGGCCCGGAGACCCGGACCGCCCCTACGGTGGCTCTTGCAATCTGCGCGTCAGTCCTTGACGAACGCAGAGCTCCCGGAGGCCGGGATGTCGTGCGACACCATCGCCGGCGAGTCGGCGGACACCGCCGACGACGAGCGGAAACGCTGCCCGGTGTTCGGGTCGAACACGTGCATGTGATCGCTGTCCGTGACCGTCGCGCGAACCGTCGAGCCGTGCTGCGGGTGCACTCTTGCGTCGGTACGAATGACCATCCGGCCACCGTCCGGGGTGTGCCCGTGGACGAATGAGTCGGCACCGAGCTCCTCTACCAGGTCGATGGTGACCGGCAGGCCCTCACCGCTGATCGTGAGGTTCTCCGGGCGGACGCCGAAGACGACCTCCTTGAGGTTCTTCTCCGACGCCTCCGCCATCAGCTCGCGGGGCAGCGGGACGACGGTCTCGCCGAGCTGCGCGCCCTCGCTGACCAGCGGCAGGGTCAGCAGGTTCATCGACGGCGAGCCCATGAACCCGGCGACGAAGACGTTGTTCGGCTTGTCGTACAGGGTCCGTGGGGTGTCGCACTGCTGCAGGATGCCGTCCTTGAGCACTGCGACGCGGTGTCCCATCGTCATGGCCTCGACCTGATCGTGGGTGACGTAGACGGTGGTGGTGCCGAGCCGGGACTGCAGTTCGGCGATGTTCGCGCGGGTTTCCACCCGCAGCTTCGCGTCCAGGTTGGACAGCGGCTCGTCCATCAGGAAGACCGACGGCTCGCGGACGATCGCGCGGCCCATCGCGACACGCTGCCGCTGCCCACCGGAGAGCGCCTTCGGCTTGCGGTCCAGGTACTTCTCCAGGTCGAGCAGACCGGCCGCCTCGCGGACCTTGGTGGCGATCTCGGACTTGTTGACGCCGCGCAGCTTGAGCGCGAAGCCCATGTTCTCGGCGACCGTCATGTGTGGGTACAGCGCGTAGGACTGGAAGACCATCGCGATGTCGCGGTTCTTCGGCGGCACGTTGGTGACGTCGCGGCCGCCGATGATGATGCGGCCCTCGTTGATGTCCTCGAGGCCGGCGAGCATCCGCAGGGCGGTGGACTTGCCCGATCCGGACGGACCGACAAGAACAAGGAACTCGCCGTCGGGGATATCCAGGTTCAGGCTGTCCACGGCACGAACCGGCGGGTCACCTGCATAGATGCGGGAGGCGTCCTCGTACTTGACGTCAGCCATTGTCACGTCCTTCCGTCGGTTCTCGCGTGAGAACCAGGGTGGTGGGCCCTGCCTCGGTGCAGGGATCGGAACCGACGATAGAGGACGCGGGTGCCCTTGGGAAGCACCTTGGAAAACGTTTACCGAGGATGTCCGGAGTGTCCGGAATTGGTCCGGGCCGGTTCGGCGCGACGCCGAGCGCCCCTTGGAGAGCGAATGAACGCCCAGCGGATACCGTGTGACCGTGGAACGCCCAGCACGCACCCGCCCGCCCGCCACACTGGCGTCGCTGGCCGCGGAACTGGGGATCTCCCGGACCACGGTGTCCAACGCTTACAACCGGCCGGATCAGTTGTCGCCGCAGTTGCGGTCACGGGTGATGGAAGCCGCCCGCCGGCTCGGATATCCGGGGCCGGATCCGGTGGCGCGGTCGCTGCGGACCCGCAAGGCGGGTGCTGTGGGTCTGCTGCTCACCGAGCAGGTTTCCTATGCCTTCCGTGACCCGGGTGCGGTGGCCTTTCTCGAGGGACTCACGCTCGAGTGTGACGAGGCGCGGGTCGGCCTGCTGCTGGTGCCTGCCCGGCCGGATGCCGAGGACGTGCTCGGGGTGGCCGGCGCTGCCGTCGACGGATTCGTCGTCTATTCGATGCCCGATGACGACCCCCACCTGGCGGCCGCACTTGCCCGGCCGGTGCCGTCCGTCATCTGCGATCAGCCCGGCATTCCCGGCGCCGATCTGGTGGGAATCGACGATGCGGCCGCGATTCGGGGGGTCGCCGACCATCTGATTGCCCTCGGCCATCGCCGGATCGGCGTGATCTGCATGCGACTGGGTCGCGCACGACTGGACGGTTCGGTGTCCATCGAACGACAGCAGTCGGCGCACTACCACGTCCAGCGGAACCGGCTCGTCGGGTTGCGCGCCGCGTTCATGCAGGCCGGCGTGGCGTGGGATCGGGTGCCGGTGGTGGAGCGGTTCGAGCACTCCGTCGAGGCCGGCGCATCCGCGGCCGCCGAGGTGCTCGCACTGGATCCCGGCATCACCGCGCTGATCGCCACCTCCGATGTACTGGCGCTCGGTGCGATCGAAGAGCTCACCAGGCGCCGGCAAAGGGTGCCCGAGGATGTCTCGGTCACCGGCTTCGACGGCATCCGACAGGCCATCGACGCCCAGCTCACCACGGTCGTGCAACCCGTGGTGGACAAGGGCAGGCAGGCGGGACGGATGCTGCTCAACCCGGAACGCAAGACGCAGGGCCGCCGGGTCATGCTGCAGACGACATTCTTGCCCGGCCGCACGACGGCGCCGCCGCGGGTCTGACTGCGCACCCTCTCTCGCGTCGGCATTCTGCGGTGGACTGTCGATTTCCGCCAAGCCGTTCGTATGGATGGTGAGGGCCGGCGATGGGTCGGCCGGGCGGAAGGGAGGCGTGATGGGTCGAATCGTCGTGATCCACAACGTGACGCTGGACGGCGTTGCCCAGGCACCGGGCCGACAGGATGAGGACCTAAGAGGCGGTTTCGCGCACGGTGGGTGGGCGGTCCCTTACAGCAACGACGCGATGGGTCGCGTCATGGCAGCGGGGCTCGGCACTGACGGTGCGCTGCTGCTGGGTCGGCGGACGTATCAGGATTTCGCCGCCTTCTGGCCGCGCCAGGACGGCAACCCGTTCACCGCCGTCCTCGAGCAGATGACGAAATACGTTGTCTCGCAAACCCTGTGGGAGCCGCTGCCGTGGCGGAACTCCATCGTTGTGCAAGGACCCTTTGAGCGCGCGGTGGCCGCGCTGAAGACAGAGGTGGGCGGTTCGTTGGTGGTGCTCGGCAGTGGGCACCTGGTCAGGGCTCTGGCCACAGCGCATCTGGTCGACGAGTATGTGCTGCTGGTCCATCCGCTGATCCTCGGCACGGGCCGCCGGCTCTTCGCGGACGGCGGGCCTCCTGCCTCGCTCCGCTTGGTGGACTGCACCGCGACCTCGACAGGTGTCGTGATCCAGACGCTGCGGACCGGTTCTGACGGGCTCGGATCCCAGGAGGTGGGCCGTGATGAAGCAGTATCTGCTCAGCATTGAGCAACCCGACGGCCCGCCGCCTGCGCCGGACGTCATGGCAGAGATCGTGAGTCGCCTCGACCGACTCAACGCCGACCTCCACGCCGAGGGCAGCTGGGTGTTCGCCGGCGGCCTGCATCCGCCGACGACGGCCACCGTTGTTCGGTCGGCAAATGCCTCGCTGTTGTTCACCGACGGCCCCTACACCGAGGGCAAGGAGCACATCGGCGGGATCATGATCATCACCGCTCCTGACCTCGATCGGGCGCTGCACTGGGCCGGGCGGCTTGCGGAGGCGACGACCCTTCCGATCGAGGTGCGGCCGTTCCAGGACGGCCCCGGCTGAGCGCGGGCGACGGTCGTGCGCAGGACGGGGCGTCGGACGCACAGCGGATCGAGCAGCTTTTTCGCGCCGAGTACGGCCGTGCGGTCGCGGTTCTCGTGCGAATCCTCGGTGACATCGACCTCGCCGAGGAGGCCGTACAGGACGCCTTCACCACGGCGCTGCAGCGATGGCCGGACAGCGGATTCCCACCGAGCCCGGCCGGATGGATCATCACCACGTCCCGGAACCGGGCGATCGATCGGCTGCGGCGGGAATCTCTCCGCGGTGACCGCCAGGCCGAGGCCGCCGTGCTGTTGGCGGCGCAGGAGTCACGTCTGGATCTCGGAACCGGGGAGGACGCCGTGCCCGATGACCGGTTGCGGCTGATCTTCACGTGTTGCCATCCTGCTCTCGGCGTACCTGCTCAGGTGGCACTGACATTGCGCCTGCTGGGCGGTCTTTCGACGCCCGAGATCGCTCGCGCGTTCCTCGTGCCGGAGCCGACCATGGCTCAGCGACTCGTCCGCGCCAAAGGCAAGATCCGCGACGCCGGCATCCCCTACCGGGTGCCGGCGGAGTCGGAGCTTCCGAGCCGGCTGCCTGCCGTCCTCGCCGTGGTCTACCTCATCTTCACCGAGGGGTACACGGCGTCGGCGGGCGCGGACCTGACCAGGGCCGACCTGTGTTCAGAGGCCATCCGTCTCGGCCGGATGCTGGCCGCACTGATGCCTGATGAGCCGGAGGTGCTCGGTCTGCTGGCGTTGATGGTGCTCATCGACGCGCGTCACGATGCCCGCACCGGCCCGGCCGGCGAATTGGTCCCGCTGGCGGAGCAGGACCGGAGCCGGTGGGATGCCGCGGCGATCTCCGAGGGTCAGCGGCTGGTGCGACAGTGTCTGCGCCGCAACAACCCTGGGCCTTACCAGATCCAGGCGGCCATCAACGCGGTGCACGGTGATGCAACCGCGTCCTCGACGGATTGGCGGCAGATCGTTGCGCTGTACGACCAGTTGATGCTGGTGCAACCGACGCCGCTGGTGGCGCTGCACCGAGCCGTCGCGGTGTCCGAGGTGGACGGTCCGCAGGCCGCCCTTGCACTGGTGGATGGCCTGGAGCTGACCCGGCACCACATCTTTCACGCGGTGCGCGCCGATCTGCTCCGCAGGCTGGGGCGCGGTGCCGAGGCAGTTGATGCATACCGCGCAGCCATCGAACTGACCGACAATGCCGTCGAGAAGCGTTTCCTCAGTGGCCGTCTGGACCAGCTGAACGGTTGACCGGGGTCGGCACTGCGGTCGGCGGATGGCCGGTTCCGGCCTCGTCGGCCGCGGGTTGTTGTGGCCGCGTACCCCGGCATGACACAGAATCCCGAGAATGACCGACAGCGCTTCCAGCACATCTCTCTCGGGTGCCCAGGCTTCGGCTCCCCAGGCTTCGGGTACCGAGCCGTCAGGTTCCCAACCTTTGGAGCCGGGGCGCTCATCGGCTTCGTCCGCACTCCCGCGTGGCCTCATCCTCGTCCTCGGGCTCGCGGCCGGTGTCGTCATCGTCGCCGGCATGCGGGCCATTCCGGGCATCATCGGTCCCGTCTTCACTGCGGTGGTGCTGATGATCACCGTCGATCCGGTACGCACCTACCTGCTGCGAAAAGGCGCACCGCGGTGGCTGGCTTCGCTGGCGGCGTTCTCCAGCGTGCTGGCGATCGTCGTCGGCCTGTTCGCAGCGTCCATCGTCGGGCTTGTCCAACTGGCCACCCTGCTGCCGCAGTATTCGGACCAAATCCAGCAGCAGCTCAGCGGCATCGAGAGTTGGCTCGCCGGAATGGGAGTGACCCAGGCCGACATCCAGAACCTGTTCAGCGGCATCAGCCCCAGTTCCATCGCCTCTTTCGCCACATCGCTGCTCGGTGACATCACCGGTTTGCTGTCCTGGGTCGGGTTTCTGCTTGTGGTGTGCATCTTCCTGACGGTGGACGGGATGGTTTTCGGCGATCGGATGGCGAAGATCCGGCCCGGGCGTGAACCTGTACTGGACGCACTGGGTGTCTTCGCCAAGGGCACCCGCAAGTACTTCGGTGTCGCCACCGTCTTCGGCGGCATTGTTGCCGTTCTCGACTGGGCGGCGCTGCTCATCCTGGGTGTCCCGGCCGCCGGTCTCTGGGCGCTACTGGCGTTCGTCACGAACTACATCCCGAACATCGGCTTCATCATCGGCCTGATCCCGCCCGCATTGCTCGGTCTGGTCATCGGTGGGCCGAGCTTGATGCTGGCGGTCATCGTGACGTACTGCGTGCTCAATTTCATCATCCAATCGGTGCTGCAGCCGAAGTTCGTCGGTGACGCCGTCGGGCTGACGACAACAGTGAGTTTCCTGTCTTTGATCGTGTGGGCATTCATCCTCGGTCCGATCGGCGCCATCATGGCCATCCCGGCGAGCCTGCTGTTCAAGGCCTTGCTCGTGGACATGGATCCGCGGGCGCAATGGCTGGAGCTGTTCTTCGGCGACCGGCCCGATTTCACCTCCCGGCGGGCCAGACGTGCGCAGAGTGAAGAAGTTTCGGTTGCGCCACCTCCTGCAGCAGAAGGTCTGGATGGCAGCGCGAAGCACGACAAGCATGCGGACGGCGATGATGGCACGGTGAACTCATGATCGATCACATCAGTATCCAGACAGATGCCTATGACGATGCCGTGTCGTGGTACGACTCGACGCTCGCGGTCCTCGGTTATCGGCGTGTCATGGAATTCGGGGGATTCACCGCCGGGTACGGGCCCGAGGAGAGCAAGCCGTATTTCTGGCTCGGCCGGGCCACCGATGACGGCGGCAGACAGACACACATCGCGTTCAGTGCAGCGCACCGGGGAGCGGTCCGTGCCTTTCATGAGGCGGCCGTCGCCCGCGGCTCCGAGGTGCTCCACGAACCGCGCCTGTGGCCGGAGTACCACCCGAACTATTACGCCGCCTTCGTGCGCGATCCTGACGGCAACAATGTGGAGGCGGTCTGCCACCGTCCCGAATAGGGGCCGCTGGCTGCACCGGGCGTGCAACCCCTCGACCCGCGGCCTCCGTCCTTCCCGCATCAGCCACCTGCAGGAGGACTCCCATGAGAAGGTCATCGCTCGCCGCCGGCGTCACCATCGCCGCCGCCCTCACCCTCTCGGCATGCTCGGCGGGCGGTGACTCCGGAGCTGCTGCGTCGTCGGCCGGGTCGTCGCCCGCTGCTGCCGCGCAGCAGGCAGATGTTGCCGCCGCGCCCGGGGTGAGCGTTGCCGTCGCGCCGCAGGCAGCTGCCGGTGCCGTCGCGGCCGCGCCCGAGGGGGCCACGATTGTGGCGTCCGACCGCAGCTCGATCACCGCTCAGGGTGTCGGGAAGGTCACCGGGACACCGGATGTCATGACCATCTCGCTGGGCGTGGAGACCCGGGCGTCGTCGGCGAAGGAGGCACTGGAGCAGAACAACGCCGTCGCCGCCGAGGTCATCAGCGTCCTGAAGAGCAGCGGTGTCGATCCGGCGGACCTGCAGACCAGCCAGCTCTCGGTCAGCCCGACTTACGGCGACAACAACACCATCACCGGGTACCAGGTCACCAACAGTGTCACCGCCGTGCTGCGCGACATTGCAGGTGCCGGTGCCGTCATCGACGCTGTGGGGCAGAAGGCCGGTAATGCCGCGCGGGTCCAGCAGCTCAGCTTCTCGATCGATGACGACAGCGAGCTCCGTGCTGCGGCCAGGGCCGACGCCGTCAAGCAGGCACAGGCTCAGGCCAAGCAGCTCGCAGATGCCGCCGGCGTGAAACTCGGTGCGGTGCATTCGATCGTCGAGTCCTCGGGATCGGTACCGATGCCGATCTACGCAGCCGCTGACTCTGCCGGGGCAGCCGCGGCTTCGGTCCCGGTCGAACCGGGCAGCCAGGAACTCAGCGTCGTCGTGCAGGTGGTCTACGACATCGCGCCGTGACAGTCCCTTGCTGGGTTCACTTGTCCCGTTGTCCTGCCGGTGGGTTTGCGATTCCGCGCCCAGGAATCACGGTCGGGTTTGGGTCGCCGGGTGCCTGTGGCGGACCGGGGTGGGGCGGTCTGTACTGGGCTTCCAACCGTCGCCACTCCGCCGACAGGGCGGCTGCGCGTCGTTCCACATCTGCCGCGACGTCCTGCTCGGTGCGTCTGCGAGGCGGCGGCGGGGGCACGACTGCTTTCGGGGCGGCTTCGACGAGCCTGTTGCCGAGCGCGGCCACGTCAGCGGACCTCGCTGCCGGGACGCCGTCGAGCGAGACGGTTTTCCCGCTGACCAGCACGATGCGCGTCACAGGTTCGCCGGGCCGCGGTGCCACCACGGAGCGGACATCATCCCACCCGATCACGGAGCGCAGGCGGCCCGGACGACGGATGCCACCGGCCGAAACCAACGTCGGCGGAAGGAGCCTCACGACGAGACTGCCTGCGACGATGACGGCATAAGCCACTGCCAGAAAGTACTGCTCACGGTAGAAGCCCCACACGACCGCGCAGCAGATCACTGCAATGGTGACCGCCATCGACTTCCGTGACATCGGCATTCGATTGCCGACAATGGGTGGGGTCGTGAGGGAGCCGCCTGTTTCAGAGTTCTCGTTCATGATCCGGCCCGGTCCGCATCGCCCGGTCGGTCGTTGACCGTGCCATCCGTCGGGGTGGCGACGCCAGGACGCCCCGCCCTCGGGCGGAGGGCGGGGCTTTTCCGGGGACACAAATCCGCGGCGTGCAGATCCATGCGTCTCCGATCTATCGATACCCGGCCCGGGATGGTCGAAACCTGCTGCGGCGCAACGGCGAACATTTCACCCCTAGGGGTGGGATGCCCCGCTATCCGCGTTCGGCAGCTTCTTCTGCCGGCTTCCCGGCGGCCGGCGCAGGCCTGTCGGGTTGGCCCTTCCGGAAGAGGTACCAGTAGGAGGCGGCGACGAACACGACCGCACCGACGAGGTTGCCGGCACCCGTGAGCAACCAGTTGGCCGCTGCATCGTTCCACCCCAGGCGTCGTCCCCGGTGAAGATGGCCGCAGGCAGGAAGAACATGTTCGTGACGACGTGGTCGAAACCCCATCGCGACGAACAGCGCGCCTATCAGGTTGCCGACCAGCACCAGCGTGAGATTGCCCGCCGAATGAGATGTAAGCGCCGGCCAGAGAGGAGCTGACGAGGATCTTGTCCCATCCGCGTCGCACCTTCTTGGTGCCGACCTCGGTAGCGACCTTCGCCAACTCCTGCGGTTCCCGCGCGGTCATCGGCGCCTCCTGGGGCTTGAGTCCGGTGGGGTGCTGGCGTGGCCGCGGTCCGTACTGACGCGCCTGCGCTGGACTGTTCTTACCCCCGCAAAGATTGTCGAAACGGCGTCATACGCCCGGTCGGAGCGCTCGGGGTGTGGTGGACGACGTTTCCGGTCGTCCGGGCGGCGCGGGTGCGACCGCACCGTGCGAGGAACGGTGAGTGGCGACCGGCGGGATCCGCTCGTTCCACCCGCGGCCCTCTGGGTTTACCATCCACCCGCGGCGTCCACGGTCCGGCCCGTAGTTGATCACCAGCGCACCACGGCGGGAAGGGGCAGCGTGTCCGGACATGACGCAGTGACCGCCGCATCTGGGTCGGGTTCGGCTCTCGGGTACGGCGCGCTGGGACCGCCGGGCGGTCCCAGGCGTATCGCCGGGGCGCTCGGAGTGGTCGTTGTGCTGACGACCGTCTCGTTCGGGCTGCTCTTCCTGGCCGTGATCCCCGGCCGGCATGAGATCAACGGACAGATCTTCGGTGTGGGGTTGGCCGTCACGGCCTACCTGCTCGGAGTGCGGCATGCGTTCGACGCCGATCACATTGCCGCCATTGACAACACCACTCGGAAACTGGTCGCCGACGGCAAACGGCCCGTCACCGTCGGGCTGTTCTTTTCGCTCGGTCATTCGACCGTTGTGTTCGTGATGGCGGTGTTCGTCGCTGTCGGCGCGCAATTTGTGAGCACTCTGGTGTCCGACGATTCCGACGTGCACCAAACCCTCGGCCTCATCGGAACGTCGGTCTCCGGCTTCTTCCTGATCGTCATCGGGCTGATCAACTTCGTCGCCCTGGTGAGCATCTACCGGGTGTGGCGCGAGGCGCAGACCGGGGCCTACGACGAGGAGGCGCTCGAGGAAGCCCTCAACTCCCGGGGCATCTTCGCGCGCTTGCTGCGCCCCGCGATGAAGGCCATCAAGCGCCCCGGCCAAATGTACCCACTGGGGTTCCTGTTCGGCCTCGGCTTCGACACAGCCACCGAGATCTCGCTTCTCGTGCTCGCCGGTGCAGGAGCGGCGACCGGCCTGCCCTGGTACGCCGTGATGGTGCTGCCGCTGTTGTTCGCGTCCGGCATGAGCCTGTTCGACACATTGGACGGGGCCTTCATGCAGGCCGCCTATCAATGGGCGTTCATCAAGCCCGTTCGCAAGGTCTACTACAACCTCACGACGACCGGCCTTTCTGTCGCGGTGGCGCTCATCATCGGCGGCATCGAATTGATCAGCGTGCTGCACGAGAAAGCCCAGATGACCGACCCCATCACATCGTGGATTGCCGCAATCACTCTCGACGACATCGGTTACGTCATCGTCGGAATGTTCGTGGTGGTGTGGGCCGGTTCGTTCCTCTACTGGCGGTACTCGAATGTCGAAGAGCGGTGGACTGCGAAGTTGGCGGAAGGTGAGCCGTCGTCGTCGTGACGTCACCGAGGATGGGCACGAACCCGTTGGCTGAGTGACGGCGTGAATGTCGGTGGTCGTTCGGCGCTCAGGTGGTCGTTCGGCGCTCAGGTGCTCGTTCCGGGCGCAGGTGGTCGTTCCGGGCGCAGGTGGTCATCCGGGCATAGGTGGTCGTTCCGGGCATAGGTGGTTGTTCCGGGCACAGTTGCACCATGGTTCGGACCGGTCACGTCTGGGATCGCGCCGGCCCCCGCGGGGAGCGCTTCGCCCGCGCGATGCTCGGCAACCGTGGGCGGGTTGACCCGCGTCCTGATCGCCGCGGATTTCTGCAGCCGGTGTTCGTATCGGGATACCCGGTCACCGCTTCGCGCCCGCCTCGCAACACCCATAGTCGAGTAGCTGCCGGTCCTTGATCCCCAGAAGGTCGTTTCAACCTCGGCCCAACTTTTCCGGGCAGGAGGACTGCTCTCTTTGCCTGGCCGGCCCGAGGCGACGAGCTCAGCGTGAGCGGGCGGCACGACGTCGGGGCGTCGTCGAACACGATGCTCGCGGCCTTACTGGATGTTTTCCTTCACGCGCCGCCTATTGGTCGGGTCAACGCCCAAGCCGTTCGAACGACCGTAAGGATTTGACGGCTGGCGTTCTTCAATCAACTCAACTCCTTCCCTTGTCTCGAGCCTCCTGAGCCGCTATCATTAGAACACATGTTCGAGTGTTTGGGGGAGAGGAGCCGGTGATGACGGAGCCTGGGGCGTCACCGGCCGGGGACGCGCGGTGGTCATCGCTGGCGGCGGGGGCGGCGTCGGTGGAGTCGTTGACCGCGCTGGCCGGGGTGGACCCGGACGCGTTGTCCGGGGCGGGCCTGGTCGACGCGGTGCTGGCCGCGGAGAAGGCGTTGTCGCTGCTGGCGGCGGTGCAGATCCGGTTGCTGGCGGCGTTGGCGGTGCCGTTCACCGCCGGTGACCCGATGCGGTTGGCCGCCCGGCTGGCCCGCAAGAGTTGCACCCCCGCCGATCAGGAACCGGTGCGGGTGGTGTTGTTCGTGGACGAGGCGGCGGTGTCGCTGGCCGCTTCGGAGGTCGCCGCGGCGTTGCGGATCTCGCCGATCACCGCCGGGATCCGGGTCCGGGACGCGCAGCGGATGACCACGGTGCTGGCCCCGACGTTGACCGCGTTGCAGGCCGGGGTGATCGACCGGGGCAAGTCCCGGGTGATCACCGAGCACTGCGCCCCGCTGACCGGTGAGCACACCGCGGCGGTGCAACACCGGGTGCTGCCCCGCGCCGGTCACCTGTCCACCAGCGAACTGCGGGAGGTCACCGGCCTGGCGGTGATCACCGTCGACCCCGACGGGGCCAACCAGCGGCACGAACACGCCGCCGCGCACCGGGCGCTGGCCCTGTCCGCCCTGCCCGACGCGATGGCCTGCCTGCGGGCCACCCTGCCCGCCGACGGTGCGGTGAAGATCTTCCAACTCAGCGACCTGCTCGCCACCGGCACCGCCGGTAACCCCACCGACCCCCGCGGGATCAGCGCCCGCCGCGTCGACGCCTGGGTCGACATCGCCGAACAACTCCTCACCCACGGCCACCTCGACCTCACCGGATACCTCGGCAAACCCCTCCCCGACCACCACACCCCACCACCCCCGCCCAGCACCGGCACCGGCACCGGCACCGCTGACACCGCCAACGCCGGCACCGCCTGCGCCGGCACCGCCAACGCCGGCACCGGCACCGCTGACACCGCTGACGCTGACACCGCCTGTGCCGGCCCCGGCAGGGCAGCGACCAGCGGCACCGGTCCGGGCAGCGCACCGACGCGGTACCGGCACCGGGCAACCCGCCGGCCCGGGCACCGGCTCCGGCACCGGCACCGGCCCTGGCAGCGCACCGATCCGCAGTACCGGCAACAGCGGCGACAACGGGAACCCGGCCGGCCCCGGCAACACCGGGAACCCGGCCGACCCCGGCGACAGCGGGGACCTGTTCACCCCGGGCGACACCGGTTGGGCGGCCAGCGACGACCCCGTCCCGGCGCCGGACCCCGACGACGACCCACCGACCGCGGCAGCACCACCCACAGTGACGCCGCCGACACCGCCGGATCCCGCTGACCCACCGCCCGCACCACCCGGGCCGGCCGCGCCCGCGCCCGCGGCCACCGGTGCGGCCACTGGTGGGGCCGGTCGGGACCGGCGGTCACTGACCCGGCAGGGCCGCCGACCACACCTGTCGGTCGTGATCAGCCTGAGCACCCTGGCCGGGCTGGACGAGCTACCCGCACTACTCGCCGGATACGGCGCCATCCCCGCCGGCACCGCCCGCAGCATCGCCGCCTCCGCCGCGACCATCACCACCCTGACCGCGGACCCGGCCACCGGCACCGGCACCGCCGCCGGGACACTGACCTACCGGCCCCGCCAAGAACTCCGCGACCAGATCACCACCCTGCTGACCACCTGCCAATTCCCGTCCTGCCGGCAACCCTCCTGGCGCTGCGACATCGACCACCAGCGAACCGTTCGATCACCAGCACCCCGATCGGGGCGGTCCGACCAGCACCACCAACACCGCACCCCTGTGCCGGCGGCACCACCTGTTCAAACACCACACCGGATGGCAGGTCCGGATGAACCCCGCCGACTACACCACCACCTGGTCCAGCCCCACCGGACACACCTACAACAAGCCCCGACAACCCACCCGCCCCCCACAACTGTGGATCACCACCCCCGGCACTCACATCGCCGAACACCTCGACAACCGCAACGCCACCACCACCCTCGCCACCCCAACAACAGCAACAGCAACAGCAACAGCGACAGCGACGGCAACGGCGACGACGGAGACGGCGACGGCGACGGCAACCGCGACTGCAACGCCAACCGCGACGGCAACCGGAGCCGGTACCGCTACAGCGACCCAGGACAAGCCCGACACCCCCAACCCCACCCGCACCACCCCCGGATGGATCGAAGGACTCCTCACCGACCTCCTACTCCGCCACCACCTCAACAAAGCACCCATCGAATACCAACCCGACCCCGACGCCTGGAACACCAACGCCGACAGCCCGTCCCTGCCTTTCCTGGCCGGCGACCCCAGCCCCCACAACGGCGCCGCAGGCAGCGGAAAAGGCAACACCGAGGGCGACGACAGCGACAGCGACGACGACGACAGCGACGACGACGACAGCGACGCCCCGCCGTTCTGACAATGCGTACTGCCAAGCCAGCAACGACAGGAGCCCGGTGCGATCGGCCATCGAAATGATGGCCACCGCACCGGGCTCCCGTCTCTCTCAGGTCAACTAGCTCCGCGGGCCGCTCCGCAGCGTGCTGACACGCACGTAATCGAAGTCGGCTGAGAAGGCCCCCGCAGTGTCGGGTATCTGCCCCATCGCGATCAACCCCATACGTGCGTCCGATCCGAGATTGTGCGTCCACGCTCCTCCGCGGACCCAGTGCCGGCCGTCCTGGCTGGTGTACGCGGTGTACCGCTCGCCATCGCCGAGCGCCTCGGCGCGGTCCTTGCCTTTCAGCTGCTCGACCACGATTCGGAGGTAGGTCCATTCCTCCGAGGGCGGACCGACAACGCTGTTGCCATATCGGGACCAACCGGTCGGGACCGGCGACACTTCTTTCGCGAACTCGGTCTGCCGCGTATTCCAGATCGAGGTGTTGGTCAGCTTGATGAAGTTGTCATCGTCGCCGTACACGATGATTCCGGCCTGCGCGTAGTTGAAACAGCAGCCCTCATCCGGCACATCCACGCGCACCTTTGTCTCGAGGACGTAATCACCGCGAGGCTCGTTCCGGAGCAGGACCGCCGCGGTGTTGTTGTCCTGGTTCAACTCTGCCTTCTGAATCGGCAACCTCAGCGCACCGTTCGCCACCTGATAAGAGCCGGCTGCCGGCGGACGAACCCATGACCAACCCGCCAACACCGAGCTGTTGAAGTTGTCGGAGTACTGCGTCAGGAGCTTGCCGGGCAGTTGGGGGCGGACCAGCTTGGTCCGGTACTTCGTGCGTTCGCCCGGCTGTGCGGCCGGCGCCGGCTGCTTGGAATCGGAGGCCCATTGACCCCCGCGCACCATCGGCCAGCCGTTCACCCAGTCGATCGGATCCAGCAGCGCAGGCCGCTTGGTGAAGCCGGGCTGCGGGGCGAAGAACGGGTCCTCGCGATCGACGGCGTGGTACATCGTCCACCATTGACCGTCGTAATCCTGGAAGACGCTGTTGTGTCCGGTGCCGACCCAGCGATTGCCATTCATACTGATGACCGGTGTGCCGCCGGCCTGAGCGTCGAGCAAAGAATTACCTTCGCGGTCCACATAGGGTCCGTAAATATCCCTGGAACGACCGGCGAACACACTGTAACCGGTCAGTGCGCCATTGCAGCAATTGGCGGCTGACAGGAACAAATAATAGTAGCCACCACGGTGGACGACATTTGCGCCTTCATATTTGTTGTCGATGGCGACCTGGGTTCCCGGCCCGGCGATGGTGGCTCCGTCGGCCGTGAAGGTCACGTCCGTTCCGAAGATGCCGCCGTAGTAGCTGCCATAGAACAAGTTGCCGGTGCCCGCGACCTTGTCACCGGGAATCTCCGGGTCGTACGTCCACAGGAAGTCGCAACCCGTCCCAGCGCCGTGTCGCGGTCCCACGACAGGCTTGTCGCTGAACTTCCACGGCCCCACAGGGCTCGGCGCCGTGGCAACACCGATGGCGTTGTCGGCGTTGCAGCCCCGTACGCCGCTCGTGTCGTCGGACGTGTCGGTGACGACGACGAACATGTAGTACTGCGAGAACGTCGTGGAGTAGACAACATCCGGTGCCCACAGCCCGGCTGTTTCAGCCGCCCAGTCCGGCGCGGTCTCGAATGCATCGCCGACGTAGGTCCAGTTCACCAGGTCGAGCGAACGGTTCATCGGGACCTTGTGGAACTGCAGGTCGCCGTTGGAGTCGACGTCACGGTCATTGAGCGGATCGGTCGTGCAGTACATGTACCAGTACGGATCGTCGGGTTGTTGCCCGCGGATGACCGTCGGGTCGGCGCAACTCTCGACCGACCCGTCGCCGGGGATCTTGGGCAGGATCGGGTTCTGGTAGGTCCCGGCGAACCGCCCGTGTTTTGGGGTTGCGCCCGCATTCACGGTGGGGTTGGACGTCACGCCGGCGGCGGCGGAGGTGTCCGCCGCCGCGACGGAACCGACATTTCCGGCGACGAACGCCACGACCATTGCGGCCGCCGTCGCCGCAAAGGCGCCACGTCTTCTCAAACTCATTACTGCCTCCGGACTGGTACGAAGCTGGACCCGCTCCGCGATGACAACACCGGCGCAGCAGAAGGCTTGTATATATCGGCGCTTTCGCGATGTAAACAGATAGCAACAAACTCGGACCCACCCGTCCGAAATGCGGTCTGTATCTGTTTCATGAATGGAGCCAATGGAGTACGGACAGTCCCATTTGTCCGGCGATGAGAGATTGGCTGATGCGGTCCTGGGCGGTCTGTGTCCTGCCCGTGGAGATGCCGATGAACGATGAGCGGCGGCCACGTATACAGGACCTCCCGGACGTGCACGACACGATGAGGCGCGAGGCGAGAGGTGTTGCTGCTGAGAAGGATCCGACGGTTGTTGAACGGGATCAGTTGACAGATGGCGCCTTTCACGATTGGCATCGAGACGCTTGACGGGATGTCGGCAGCCGGAACGCTGGGCGCGCGCGAACGTCGGGACGGGCAACGAGGGGCGTTGGGACGTCGTCACGCAGAGCGCAAGATGCGGGAACGTTCACGTCGCCACGAAGGATCACCGGGCGTCGGCGCACGAAATGCCTCGTAAGACAACGGGTGCCCGGAAGTGAACGCCTGAACGACACGACGGCATGGAATGAGAAACTGCCGGAATGGTCGGCGCACGAACGGAAGGGCGGAGTCTCGGCTCGAGACCCGGCGAGTGCCCGGCCCGCCCCCGACGACGGGCCGGAACCGTGCTGGACTCCGACATAACGTGGGTTCCCGGACGAGCGTGCGCCCAAACCCCGAAAACGGAGCAATCTTCGTCGCCGGACAAGCGAGCCGGCCGCAAACAGACCGACCCGCAAACAGACCGACCCGCTGCCGTCAGTTGCCGGAGGTCTGCGCCTTCGCCACCGGCCCGGATGTCCCAGCCGCATGCTGGGAGCGCCGTTTCTGCGCACGCCGACGGTTGTCCGCCAGCACGTTCAGCACGTCGGCCACCCGATTCGGGTCGGCGATCCGGACGTCGGCCACCGATCGCCCCGCCCCGACCTTGATCCCCACGTCGCCGGGAACCAGCACACCGAAAGCGTTCTCGTCGGTCACGTCGTCACCGATGTAGACCGTGGCCGTGCAGTGATTGGCCTTGATCAGGGCCTTGAGTGCCCGACCCTTGTTGGTCGTGACGACGGTCAGTTCGAGGACCATCTTGCCGCGCAGCAGGTGCACCCCCGGCCAGCTTGCGGGGTTCTCCTCGATGCGGTGGGTGACGGCCGCGGCGTCGGCGGGATCCATTCCGCGCAGGTGGACCGCAATGCCGGTGGGTTTGGGTTCCAATCGGACGCCGCGGTACTCGGCGGTGATCTGCTGCAGTTCGAGCCTGAGCTTGGCGAGCCGTTTGGCGTCCTCCGGGCTCAGCGAGCTCTGATCGTCACGGTCCTCGGCGGAGGTTTCCGCCCCGTGGGAGCCGACGAGGTGCATGCGGTCCGCCGACCCGAGCAGGTGCTCCAAGTCGTTCAGGGCGCGCCCGGACACAACGGCGACGACCGTCCCGGGGGTGACGGCCAACGCGCGCAGCGCTTCCATCGACTCCGGCAACGGCCGGGCGCTCGATGGGTCGTCGACGATCGGTGCCAGGCAGCCGTCGAAATCAGTGGCCACCAGGAGTCTCTCGGTCTCGCTGATCTCGGCGATCGCCGCCGTGACGTCACCGGGCAGCCGTGAGATGGCATCCGCGACGTGGTCACGGGTCTGTTCCAACGCCGACAGGAACGCCGCCGCCCACCGATCGACGTCGTGGGTCAATACCTGACGCCGCAAGGAGCGCATCCGGCGGCGGGCCTCCACGGTCGGCATTGTCAGGGCCGACCGCAGCCCGTTCTTCACACCGTCGGTGTCGTACGGGTTCACCAGCAGTCCGGCACGCAACTCCTTGGCTGCGCCGGTGAACTCCGACAGCAGCAGTACCCCACCGCCGTTCACCCGGCAGGCGACGTACTCCTTGGCCACCAGATTCATCCCGTCTCGCAACGGGGTCACCGTCATCACGTCGGCGGCCACGTAGAACGAGGCCAGCTCCTCACGGGGCAGCGACTGGTGCAGGTAGTGCACGGCGGGGTGGCCGATCTTGCCGTAATCGCCGTTGAGCGAGCCGACCTGCTGCTCGATCGCCTCCCGCATCCGCCGGTAGGACCCGAGCCGTTCCCGGCTGGGGGTGGCGATCTGCACCATGACGGCGTTCTCGACCGCCGGATCACCCTCGGCCAGCAACTCGCGGAACGCGCGCAAGCGGACGTCGATGCCCTTGGTGTAGTCCAGCCGGTCGACGCCCAGGATGATCTTGCTGGGGTTGCCGAGGTCCTCGCGCAGCTGTCGTGCAGCCGCGTGTACCCGCGGTGTCGCGGCCAAGGCCGACTGTTCCGCTGAGTCGATGGAGATCGGGTAGGCGGCTGCCTTGATGGTCCGACCGTCGTGCTCGATGGTGCCGCCGGTCGTCACCGCGCCGGTCAGTGTCTTGGCGAGCCGGGAGAAGTTGCGCGCGCCGCCCGGCAGCTGGAAGCCGATGAGGTCGGCTCCCAACAGGCCGTTGATGATCTGCGTGCGCCACGGCAGCCGCATGAACAGCTCGACCGGCGGGAACGGGATGTGCAGGAAGAAGCCGATGCGCACGTCCGGCCGGAGCCGGCGGAGCAACTGAGGCACCAGCTGCAACTGGTAGTCGTGCACCCACACCGTCGCGCCCGGCGCAGCCAATTCCGAGGCCGCTTCGGCGAAGCGCGCATTGACCTTCTGGTAGGCCTCCCACCACTCGCGGTGGAACTGCGACTCGACGACAGCGTCGTGGTACAGCGGCCACAACGTCTCGTTGGAGAACCCTTCGTAGTAGTCGTCGACCTCCTGCGCCGACAGCGTCACCGGGTGCAGGCTCAGCCCGTCGGTGGTGGTCGGGTCGAGGCTCACATCGGCGGTGCCGGGCCAGCCGATCCACGCGCCGTGCCGCCGGGACAGGATCGGCGCCAGCGCCGTGACCAGGCCGCCGGGCGCCTGCCGTGCCTTGGTGGACCCGTCCGGCATCTTCTCCAGGTCGAACGGCAGCCGGTTGGCCACCACGACCATCTGCACCTGGTTGGTCGCGGCCCCGTTGCCTGAACTCGCGTTGCCTGAACCCGTGTTGCCTGAACCCGCGTTGCCTGAACCCGCGTTGCCTGAACTCGCGCCGGTTCCGCCGTTCTCCTGCCCCACCGGGCCGGCGGAGTCTGCCGTTGCAGCTCCTCCGTTGGAGGGGCCGCCGTTCGGCGCGCCGGTGGACGTCGTTGCAGAGCTCACGCGACCGGTCCGGAGGTCAGCGGGGCGATCGCGGCTGAGGCAACTCGGGTCGCGGTCGCGGGGGTCGGGGAGGGGGAGTGGGCGGTCGGCACGTCGCTCACCCTAGCGGCCGGACACGACAGGCCGGTGGGCCGAGCGTGACAACCTTGTCACGTCGGGTGAGTTGTCCTTTTCGTCATCCGGGCAGGTGGAGGGGTCAGTGCCCGAAGGGATCCGGGTCCTTGCCGGGCTGCCAGGTCAGGCCGGGCACGCCCCACCCGTGCGCTTTGACGGCTTTGCGCGCCGCACGGGCGTTCTTGCCGATGAGCCTGTCCAGGTAGATGAATCCGTCCAGATGATCGACTTCGTGCTGCAGGCACCGTGCGAAGAAGCCCGTTCCCTCGACCTCGACCGGCTCGCCCGCCAGGTCGACGCCGGTGACCTTGGCCCAGTCGGCGCGTCCGGTGGGAAAGCTCTCGCCCGGCACCGACAGACAACCCTCGGCGTCGTCATCGGGGTCTGGCATGTTGGTCGGGATGGGCGAAGTCTCGATCGTCGGGTTGATCACATACCCGCGCCGTCGGTTGCCGTGATCGGGGCAGTCGTACACGAATACCCGACGGTCGTCACCGATCTGGTTGGCCGCGAGGCCGGCGCCATAGGCAGCGTCATTGGTCTGGAACATGTCCTCGACGAACATCTCCAGTTCGGGCGTCGAGAACTCGGTGACAGGGCGGGTGGGGCGGTGCAGGACCGGGTCACCGCAGATGACGATGGGTCGGATGGTCATCGGAACAGCGTAATGACAGCGCAACGCGGATCGTGCCGCGTGCTCCGCCCCGGCTGCCGTCGGCGTAGCGGAGATGACTAAGGGCAGGCTAACCTTACCGACAGCACGGCATGCGATCGTCCGTGACGCTATCGGGAGGCAGCATGCTGGCGACGTTCGTCATCGGGCTCCGCGAGGGGCTCGAAGCGGCGTTGATCATCGGGATCATCGCTGCGTTCCTCCGGCAGAGCAATCGGCCGGATGCGCTGCGCAAAGTCTGGCTCGGCGTCGGCGTGGCCGTCCTGCTGTGTCTGGCCGTCGGGATCCTGCTGCAATTGCTCAACGCCTCATTGCCGCAACGCGAGCAGGAGATGCTCGAGTGCGTCGTCGCGGCCATCGCCGTGGTCATGGTCAGTTACATGGTGCTGTGGATGCGGGCGCACTCACGCGACCTCAAGACCACTCTCCGGACGGCCGCCGGTAGCGCGCTGGCCAGGGGTTCGGCGGGTGCGCTGGTCGCGATGGCATTCCTCGCCGTCATCCGTGAGGGCTTCGAGACGGCGGTGTTCCTGTTGGCGGCGTTCCAGTCCGCGCTGTCCCCGGCGGAGGCTGTCATCGGGGTCGTCCTCGGAGTCGGCGTCGCGGCGGGCCTGGGATATCTGGTCTACCGGGGCGGCGTGACGCTGAACCTGTCCCGCTTCTTCCGGATCACGGGTGTCGTTCTCGTGCTGGTGGCTGGCGGGCTGGTGATGAGCACCCTGCGTGCGGCGTACGAGGCGGGCTGGTTGGCGGCGGGTCAGCAGCCCGTGCTGGACCTCTCGGCCATCGCCCGTCCCGGCTCCGTCACCGAGTCACTGCTGACCGGCATGCTCGGGATCCGCTCCGGCCTGCCGGTCGTGGAGATCGTCGCGTACCTGCTCTACGTGGTGCCGATGCTGCTCGTGGTGCTGTGGCCGCCGCGCCGCACCCCGTCCCGACCGGCAATCGGCCGCATCCTGGTGGGCTCTGCGGCCTGCGGGTTGGTGGTGGCTGCCCTGTTGATGGTGTTGAGCCCGGGTGCCCCGGCGAGGGTGACGACGGTCCAAGGGCCATTCACAGTGGTGGCGGCCGGGTCCGCACCTTCGGACTCGTCCGCCCTTTCGAACGACTCGGCCGTTGGCTCCTCCGGGACCGTCACCGTGACCCTCGACCAGCCTGGCACCGCGCGGATCGACGCCGATGTCACCGGTGCGGTGCCGGGATCCGGGCGTTTCGAGTCCGTGCTCACGTCGGCCGGAACCGGTGGGACCACCTTGGTCGGCGAGGCCGGGGTGACCCCGGTCGACGCGGATGCGGCCGGACTGCCGACGTCGCTGACCGCCGCCCAGGTCGCAGCCCGCAACGGCGGGCGGCTGCCCGTCGGTGTCCGGTCCGCCGGCGGCACCCAGGTCCTCGGCATCGCCTACACCGACAGCCTGACGCCGACCGTCACCGTGGATGCGGATACGGGAGTGGTGACGGCCGTTGAGCTGCGGCTGACCCGGTTGATGCAGGTCACGGTGCCGGGTCGGTCGGCCGTTCCGGCCGGGGCGCTGGCGGAAGTCACCCTGACAGGGACTGACGCCTCGCTCGCCGCGGGCCGCGCGAGCATCGCCGGGTTCGAGCAGGACCGGGTCAGGCATGAAGTTCTCGGCCGGGTGGTGCCGACGCTGCTCGCGCTGTTCGCGATCGTGCTGCTGGCGTTCGGCGTGCCCAAGGTGATCCGGCGAAGGCCGGTCGCGCCGGCAATCCCCGATCCGGCGGAGGGGCCGCCAGCTGGTGCGGCACCGGGCGAATCCCTCCCTGCCGCTCCCGTAGGCGGTGAGCCACGGGCGACTGAACCGCCCCTGCCGCAGACCGTCGGCTCAGGCGCACGCCCCGCTCGTTGACGCCGCCTTGTCCCGCTGAGACCTCAGCCTGTCCATCGCCGCAATTCGGCGGATACCAATCTGGAGACCCATGTACACCCCTGTGCGCCGCACCTTCCTCGCACCCATCGTCGCGGCGACGGTATCGGCCCTGGTGCTGACCGCCTGCGGCTCGAACACCGACAGTGCATCGACACCGGCGCCATCAGCACCCGTCTCGTCGGGCACTGGCAGCGGTGCAGGGGCGGCGGACGGCGGTGCGGTGGCCATCACGGTCACCGAGGACGGCGGCTGCGTCGCCAGCCCGAACTCGGTGCCGGCCGGGCAGGTGACGTTCGTGGTGACCAACGTGGACGCCGTCGGCGTCACCGAAGTGGAACTGGTGGCCGACCAGCGGATCGTCGGTGAACGGGAGAACCTCGCGCCCGGGTTCGACTCGACCTTCTCCGCCCGGCTCGACGGCGGCAACTACGAGGTGTACTGCCCCGGGGCGAGCACCGAGCGGACTCCGTTCACCGTCACCGGCGAAGCTGCCGCTCAGTCCGCCGACCTGACCGTTCTGCTCCGCCAGGCCACCGTCGACTACGCCACCTACGTCGACGACCAGATCACCTTCCTGCTCGTCCCGGTGCAGGAACTGGCGGTCGCCATCAAGGCCGGCGACCTGGCCGCGGCGCAGCAGGCCTACATCGGGGCGCGGCCGTTCTACGAACGGATCGAACCGGTCGCCGAGTCGTTCCCCGACCTGGACCCCGCCATCGACCTGCGGGCAGGTGACGTCGAAGCGGGCTCCGCATGGACCGGGTTCCACCCCATCGAGCAGGCACTGTTCGAGAAGAAGACGACCGCCGGGCTGACGCCCCTGGCCGACCGGTTGGTCGCCGACATCCGCGACCTGCAGGGCGAGGCCAAGAAACTGTCCACCGCGACGGCGGCCGGAACAGCCGGTGGCTACCGGGCTTTCGAGATCGCGAACGGCGCCGCGACGCTGCTCGACGAGGTGCTGGCCTCCAAGATCACCGGCGAGGAGGAGGCCTACTCGCGCATCGACCTGCTGGATTTCCAGGCCAATGTCGAGGGATCGCTGCAGGCCTTCGCCACCCTCAAACCGGCCCTGGACCAGATCGACCCGACGCTGGTGCCTCAGATCTCGACGGCCTTCAACGCCTTGACAACCGCCCTGGACGAGTACCGCGACCCGGCCGCGCCCGGCGGTTGGACGCCGTACGACAAGCTGACCGCCCAGGACAAGAAGAAGCTGACCGACGCGCTGCTGGTCGTGCAGGAGCCGTTGTCCGCCATCTCGGCGAAGATCACGAGCTGACGCCGTGACAGAGAACGTGACAGAGAACGAGCCGGCTGAACCGGTGCATCCGCCGACCCCGGGTGAAAGGCGCGCGACCTCGCGGCGACGCTTCCTGAGCGGCGCGGCCGTCGCCGGTGTCGGTCTCGCGGCCGGTGTCGGGGTCGGCGCCGGGTACGGCATCCGGTCCGCCGCGGCGACCGGCGCGGAATCGAGCACGTCAGATGCAGCACCGGTCGATTCCGCAACCGCCAGGGCCGACGCCGTGATCCCGTTCTACGGCGCCCGGCAGGCGGGCATCACCACCCCGCAGCAGGAACGGCTGATGTTCGCCGCGCTCGACGTGACGACGACCGACTCCGACGAACTGCAGCGGATGCTCGGCCGGTGGGCGGCCATGGCCGCGCGGCTGACCGCCGGCAAGCAGGTGAGCGACTCCCCGGTCCGCGAGCAGCAGGCCCCGTTCGACACCGGTGAGTCGATGGACCTCGGGCCCCACTCGTTGACCATCACCGTCGGCTTCGGGCCTTCGCTGTTCGACGACCGGTTCGGGCTCGCCGACCGACGGCCGCCGGAGCTGGCTCCGTTCGGCACCATCCCGGGTGACGCGGTGATCAAACCGGCGCTGGCGGACGGGGACCTCTGCATCCAGGCGTGCGCCGACGATCCACAGGTGGTGTTCCACGCCATCCGCAACATGGTGCGCGCGGCCCGCGGCACCGCGGTGCTCAAGTGGTCGCAGCTGGGCTTCGGCCGCGCCTCGGCGACCGGGGCCGGCCAGTCGACCCCACGGAACCTGATGGGTTTCAAGGACGGAACCCGCAACATCCACGCGGACGACACGGCGGCCCTCGATGCGCAGGTGTGGGTGCCCTCGCCGGCGACCGTTTCCAGCACGCCGGCCGGGTGGATGGCCGGTGGCTCGTACCTGGTCGCCCGGAAGATCCGGATGGAGATCGAGTCCTGGGACACCGATCCGCTCGTCGACCAGGAACGGATCTTCGGCCGCACCAAGGCCAGCGGGGCGCCGCTGACCGGCGGTGACGAGTTCACCCCCGTCGACTACGCGGCCACGGGGCCCTCCGGTCCGGTGATCGACGTCAACGCCCATATCCGGTTGGCCTCACCGGAGCAGAACGGCGGGATCAGATTGCTCCGCCGCGGCTACAACTACACAGACGGTCAGGACCCGGACACCGGCAAGCTGGCGGCCGGCCTGTTCTTCATCGCCTTCCAGCGCGATCCGCATGCTCAGTTCAAGGCCCTGCAGACCCGGCTGGGTCGTTCCGACCTGCTCAACGAGTACATCGCCCACATCGGCGGCGGTCTGTGGGCGTGCCCGCCGGGTGTCAGTGGCCCGGGTGACTGGTTCGGTAAGGCCCTGTTCCGCTGACTGAAACCGGCAGTATTGCCGCCGGTGATCGCGCTATCAACCATTTGGCCCCGCTCGTGCGAGCCGTCAGGCGTCCCCGACCGGTGGTTCGAAGGACGTCGATGGTCAATTCGCGCTCCGGCCCACACGTTCGGGGCAATCGTTGTTCCCCAATGGGCCGAACGAGTGTAATTCTGATTACCCTGTGGTAGAAAGACGCGTGGGGAGCGCACTCCAGGTCCGGGGATAGCCCGTCCGGCTCACATGTTCGTGGCAAGACACTTGAACTTGTGTACGGGCAGTGACCGGGGTTTGAGCCTCTCCGGCGGGCAGAAGCCCTCTCCGCCGACTGAAGATGACAGGGGACGCACGTGTCGCAGGCTTACGACGCACGATCGCAGCAGGCGTTCGCCGCTGCCGTGTGCCGGGTGATGCGTGAATCGCGACGCCGGCAGAAGCTCACCCAGGCCGAGGTGGCACAGCGCACCGGCGGCCTGGTCAGCAAGGCCGCGTTGGCGAATTACGAGACCGGCCACAGATCATTGCGTGTCGACGTGCTGTGGGTCATCGCAGGCGCACTCGGCGAGGATCTGGGGACCTTGCTCGGCGCCGCGGAACAAGGTGTGGCGTTGCGGCCCAGCGCCGGCGCGAGCGGTTCGATCACAGTGGATGTCAACGAGGTGATGGCCGCCGCCGATCCTCGCCTCGGACCGGTGAAGCGCTGGTTCGAGCTCCGAACCAATGGCGCCTCTTCGGCCATGACCCTGGACGACGGCGCCATCGCCGCACTGGCCTCGTTGATGAACGTCAGTGCCCTGGAATGCCGGCGCATCCTGATCTCGACGATCCGCGGCGTCCGGCACTCCCCGCTGCCCGTACAGGCCCGCTGAGCCAAGTCCGGATTCCACAACGCCTTTGGCCGATCAGGCCCGCCCGGCCGGCCCCGCTCCGCCTTTTGGGTGATCTCGGTCATTCCGACGCTGCGTCATCGCCTGTCATACGTCCATGAGACCGTGACGACGAGCAGGACACTCCGGTCCTGTGCGGTCTCATGAACGTAAGTGTCGAGTGCGACGGCGAAGGACAGATGTGACGGACCCGAACGGCCATTCCGCCTCCGACCCGGTGGGTGCCAACACCGGAAATGACGCCCTGGACGAGCCCACGCAGCGCATCGACCGCAGCGATCTCGGACCCGGTGATCTCGTGCTGGACGAGCAACAACCGCCGCGTCGCCGGTCGGCCGGTCTGATCGCGGCGGCGGTGGCCGGTGCGGTGATCCTCCTGCTCGGTGTTGCCTACCTGGTCGACCTGCTCAGCACGAGCGGCGAGATTGAGCGCAACACCACCGTCGCCGGCGTCGAGGTCGGTGGGATGACGCCCGAGCAGGCCACGGCCGCGCTCACCTCGCAAGCCCTGGCCACCTACGGCACGCCGGTGACGGTGGACGTGCACGGCGAGCAGACGTCCATCGATCCGCAGCAGGCGGGTCTCGGCGCGGACGTGTCGGCGACCGTCGCGCAACTCGGGCTGCGCTCGGCGAACCCCGTCAGCAGGATCGGTTCGTTCTTCGGCTCGACCGATGTGCCGTTGCGGGTCAGCACGGATGAGGCGGACCTCCGCGCCTATCTGTCGGCCGTCGCCGAGGACACCGACACCGAGGCCGTCGAGGGGGACGTGCGCATCGACGGAGCCGAGGTCGTCACCGTCCAGCCGGTGGTCGGCAGGGCATTGCAGGTTGATGCGGCCGCCGATCAGGTCGCCCAGGCCTGGTCGGCGGGTGGGCCCCGGGCATTGACCGGTCTCGTGCTGCCGGTGAAGGACTCGCCGGTGCGAACAACGCCGGAGAAGGTGAAGGCAGCCGCGGCAGAGGCCGAGGCAATCCTGTCCGCACCCGTCCGGCTGATCGGCGAGGGTGCCGCCGAGACCATTCCGCTGGCCCGGATCGGCGAGGCCACCACCGTCACACCGGACGACGCCGACGGGTTCACCGTCGCGGTCGAGGTGGCCGAATTGCGGGCCGGCGCGACCGCTGCCGTCGAGGCGACGCAGGCCGCGCCGAAGGACGCCGTCATCGCGATCCAGAACAACGCACCGGTGATCACGCCGAGCGCCGCGGGTCGGGTGGTGGACTGGAAGGCCACCGAGGCCGCCATCGGTGCCGCGCTGCGCACCGACAGCCGTGATGTGAAGGTGGTCTACACCACTGCGCAACCTTCGTTCACCACCGAGAAGGCCGAGTCGCTGGGCATCAAGGAGGTCATCGGGGAGTTCACCACCGGCGGTTTCGCGGCGGCGTCCGGAGAGAACATCCGGGTGGTCGCGGAGAAGGTCGACGGCGCGGTCGTCGCGCCCGGTGCCACCTTCGGGCTCAACGAGTTCACCGGTCCGCGCGGGTCCGAACAGGGATACGTGGAAGCGGCCGTCATCCAGGAAGGGGCGCTGGCCAAGGCGGTCGGCGGCGGGATCAGCCAGTTCGCGACGACGCTGTACAACGCCGCCTACTTCGCCGGCATGGGCGACGTCACGCACACCCCGCACTCCTTCTACATCAGCAGGTACCCACCCGGCCGCGAGGCCACGGTGTACGACGGCGAGATCGAGCTCGCGTTCTCCAACGACTACCCGACCGGCGTGCTGATCCAGACGGTCTGGACCGACTCCGACATCACCGTTCGGCTGTGGGGCACCAAGCACGTCGAGGTGGAATCGGTGCCGGGGGAGCGGTTCGACGCCACCCCGCCGCAGCGGATCGTGAAACCGGCCGGGTCGGAATGCATCCCGTCGGAGGGAACCGAAGGCTTCTCGATCGTCGACACCAGGATCATCAAGGACCTGACCGGCAAGGAGATCCGCCGGGAGGACTTCACCACCGTCTACAACGGCCAGCAGAACGTGGTCTGCTCCTCGACCGAGCCGCCGACCCAATCCGACACGGGCACCACGTAGGCGTCTGGGCGCACGACAACCTCGACGCAATCCAGGTTTGCCGGCCGGCGACGACCGCCGGCGGCGGCCCGGTCGGGGTCGTCCAGGGCGCTGAGGTGGGCCGGAGCTCCGGTCCCGCCCCGCTACGCTGGGACGGCCGGGGAACAGCCCGGCGGCCGGGACACCGGCCTGCCGCCGTGGCGCAATTGGTAGCGCACCCGACTTGTAATCGGGCGGTTAGGGGTTCAAGTCCCCTCGGCGGCTCTCTTGCGGGCGCGCCTCCCCTCGGAGGAGGGGCAGCAGCGGCCTGCCGATCGACCGGTCAACCCGCAGCCGGATGGATCGACACCTCGGTGGCCTTGACGGCGAACTGCACCGGCAGGCCGGGCCGCAGCTCGAGGTCGGCGACGGCGACCGCGGTGACGTCGGCGATCAGACCGCTCGCGCCGGGGATGGGCGCCGTGTGTACCCGGACGATGTCCCCGCGTGGCTCCAATTCGGTGATCACGACCGGCAGGTGGTTACGTGGGCTTCCGGTCGAGGTGGCCAGGTGCACGGCGACGGACTGCGGGGTGAACACCGCGACCGCAGGTTCGCCGGTCGGGCAGGCGGGGTCCAGTCGCCCGATCACTCTGCCGCCGTCCGACGTCACCAGGTCATGCCCGTCGTTGATGCCGGAGATCAGGTTGACTCCCGCGATCCGGGCGGTGAACGCCGACCGTGGTTCGGCCAGCACGGTGCGGGTCGGGCCGTCCTCGACGATGCGACCTGCCTCGAGGACGATCACCCGGTCCGCCAGTGACAGCGCGTCGATCAGATCATGGGTGACGAGCAGCGCGGTGCGCCCGGCCGAACGCAGCACCTGCCGGAGCAGGTGCCGCAACGCCGGGGCCACCGCGACGTCGAGCGCGGCCATGGGTTCATCGAGCAGCAGCAGCGCCGGGTCGGCGGCCAGGGCGCGGGCGATGGCAACACGCTGCGCCTGACCACCGGAGAGCTGGGCGGGCTTGCGGTCGGCGAACTCGGCGGCGTCCACCGCCTCGAGCCAGTGGTGGGCCGTGTCCTGCGCTTCCCGCCGTCGGACGCCACGGCTCCGCGGGCCGAAGGCGACGTTCGCAGCGACCGTCAGGTGCGGGAACAGCAGTGCCTGCTGGGCAAGCAGGACCACCTTCCGGCGATGGGGTGGAACCCAGACCCCGGACGCCGGTGTCGGCGAGAACCTGACCGTCCACTGACAGCCGGCCGTCGTCCGGGCGCAGCAGCCCGGAGAGCAGGGAGAGCAGGGTGGATTTCCCGGCCCCGTTCGCGCCCAGCACCGCAACAACCTCACCGGCCCGCACCGAGAGCTGCAGGTCGATGCCGCGGTCCGCGACCGTCGCCCTCAGCTCCACCGCGCCGACCGCCGTCGACAACGCCTGCACCACTCGCTCGCTCATCCGGTGCCCGCGGTGATCACAGTGCGCCCTGGGTGCGGCGGCCCCGGGTGGCGAGCACGATCAGCACGGCGACGATCACCAGCACCAAGGACAGCGCGACGGCGGCGTCGGCGTCGGTCTCGCGTTGCAGGTAGATCTCCAGCGGCAAAGTGCGGGTGACGCCCTGCAGGCTGCCGGCGAAAGTCAACGTTGCGCCGAATTCACCCAGGGCGCGGGCGAACGCCAGCACGGCACCGGACAACAGCCCGGGCAGCGCCAGCGGGAGGGTCACCCGGCGCAGCACCGTGGTCGGGTTCGCGCCGAGGGTGGCGGCGACGGCCTCGTACCGACGGCCCGCGGTCCGCAGCGACCCCTCCAGGCTGAGCACGAGAAACGGCAGGGCGACGAACGTCTGGGCGATCACGACCGCGGTGGTGGTGAACGCCACCCGGATTCCGAGCACCTCAAGGTAGCTGCCGAGCAGACCCTGTCGGCCGAAGGTGTAGATCAGCGCGATGCCGCCGACCACCGGCGGAAGCACCAGCGGCAGCAGGACCAGCGATCGGGCCATCCGGAGCCCCGGAAAGCTTGCGCGGGCAAGCACCAGCGCCATCGGGGTGCCCACCAGGACGCACAGCAGCGTGCTCGCGGTGGACGTCTTCAGGCTCAGCCACAGTGCGTCGAGCGAGGACTCCGACGTGATCAATGCCCAGAAGCTCGACCACTGCACTGTGGACAGCATCGCCACCAGTGGCAGCACGATGAACAGTCCGCCGACGGCGGCCGGTGCGAACACCCAGCCGGGCAAACCCGATCCGCTGCGGGACCGACCGCGAACGCGGCGCGGCAAGACCGATCGCCCGTCGGCGACGTCGATCCCGGTCATGACGGCGGAGCGAAACCTGCATCCTGCAGGATCTTTTGACCGTCCGGCCCGGTGACGAGTTCGACGAACTTCCCGGCCAGAGCCTGTTGAGGTGCGTCGGCCAAGGTCGCGATCGGGTAGACGTTCACCACCGCCGCCGACTCCGCGAACGGCACCGCGGTGACCTTGTCCCCGGCCGCCTTCGCATCGGTGACGTACACCAGGCCGGCATCGGCCTGACCGGTCTGCACCTTGTTGAGCACGTCCGTCACCGATGATTCCTGGCTGACAGGCTGCACCGTGACGCCCGTGTTCTGCTCGACCTTCGCCGCGGCCGACCCGCACGGCACCTGCGGCGCGCACACCACCACCTGCAGGTCCTTCCTCGCCAGATCGGCGAAAGTGCTGACCTGCAAGGGGTTTCCAGGTTGGGTGATGATTGTCAGGGTGTTGGCGGCGAAGTTCACCGGAGTGCCGGACACCACGCCCGCATCGGTCGCCTTGGTCATGTTCTTCTGGTCCGCGGCAGCGAACACGTCCGCCGGCGCACCGGAGATGATCTGGGTGACCAGGTCCGACGAACCCGCGAAGTTGAAGGTCACCGCCGCGCCCGGGTTCTGCTGCTCGAACACCTGCCCGATCTCGGTGAACGGCGCCTTCAGCGAGGCCGCGGCAAAGACCGTCAACGTCCCGGGTTCTGGCGGGCCGCCTGCCGATGCCGATGACCCCGCCGCGACGCCGGACGAGTTCGCGGCGCTGTCGCTGGTCGAGGCGCAACTGCTCAGGAGTGCGACCGAGGCGAGCGCCAACGCCGACGCCGGCGAATCGTCGGCGGCGGTGACCGGGAGAGGGCCTCACGGTGAGGATCCTTCCGGGGTCTCGACGATCACGGTGGTGGCCTTGACGACAGCAACCGCCAGCCGTCCTGGTTCGAGCGCGAGGTCGCGGGCGGCTTCGCTGCTCATCAGCGACACCACGGTGTGCGGGCCGCACTGCATTTCCACCTGCGCCATCACGCCGTCCATCACGACCTTGGTGACCAGGCCGACGAACCGGTTCCGCGCCGACCGACCGATCCCGGACGGGTCTGCAGCCGGGGTGGCGGCGTGCTGCCGGGAGAACTCGGCCAGCGCGCCGCCGTCGATCACCTTGCGGCCGACGTCGTTCTTCGCCACCGGCAGGGAGCCGGCGTCGATCCACCGGCGCACCGTGTCATCGCTGACACCGAGCAGTTCGGCCGCCTCGCGGATCAGGAAGTGCGTCATGGAATGCAGAGTAGACCCGCATTGGCGGAGATACAGCGCGACTCGAGCCGCAGTTGCTGATCACGCGGAAACCGGCCCGGACCCCGCAGTGGAGTCCGGGCCGGCACCGTTTCAGGCCGTCCAGCCCGCAGGCAGTACCCGCAGGCCGTCAACCTCTCAGATCGGCAGGCTCGGTAGCACCTGCTTCGCCAGCGCCTTCGCTCCTGCAACCAGGTCGTGGAAGTCGTAGGAGACGTGCACCGTCTGCGGGGATCCCTTGAAGACGACGCTCGCGTCCAGCGTCACCGATCCGCCGCTGGTGGCGCTGAGGGTCCCGTCGAACGACGCCGACCTGACGTCCAGCAAGGCGCCCAATCCGTGCTCGGCGATGTAGCCGGCGACGCCGGCGACCTCACCGACACCCTGCTGCAGCGCACCGAGTGCAGTGTCGGCGGTCTGCAGGACGGTGTTCGCGGCCTGCGCCTGCTGCGCAAGGGCGGTGACCGTCTGTCCCGCGGCCGTGATCGTTGCCGCGGTGCCCTGCTGGGTCACCGAGAGGACGCCCTGAGCGCCCTGAAGGGCCAGCACCGCCGCGGCACGGCTGGTCTGCAGCGCCACGATCCTCGGGTCCTGATCAATCGGGTACGTCACCGCAGCCGCCTGCGCGGCATGCAGGGACTGCACCGCGAGCTGCAACACACCATTGGCCGTCGCGACGGATGCCTGCAACCCGGCGATGCCGGTGGTCAGTGCGGCCACCTTGGTGCCCCGCCAACCGACCTCACCGGACAGCTGCGCCCAGCGGTACGCCTTCTCGTACCACGCCGAGTTGTTGTACCAGTCGTTCCACCATGCGATATCGGAGTTCAGCTGGTTGATCTGCGACTGCAGCGAGGTGATCTGCGAGTTCAGACCGTTGACCGGTCCCTGTGCGGCGGTCACCTTGGCCTGCGCGTCCTGGATCTTCCGCGCGGCCGCATCGCGCTCGGCCTGGATGCCCGACCGTGTGGACGCGATCTGACCGTCCAGCACCGTCAGCGAGTTCTGCGCGGCGGTGACCTGCGCCTGCGCACCGGCGATCTGCCGCTGCGCATCGGCCTGCTTGGCCGTCAGGTCCGCCCGGGCCCCGGCGGCGAGGGTGTTCAGCCTGGTCACGTCGGCCTGTGCACTGCTGACGTCCCGCTGCGCCGCAGCGATCTGCGCCGCGGCCTGCATCCCCGCCTGCTGCAGGACGGCGGCCACCCGGCTGGTCAGGTCGGACAGGAAGCTCTGCGAGAACTGCGCGTGCACCGCGAATCCGTCCGGGGAGTGCAGGCTCGAGCCTCTCGCGGTGAGCGCGGCGTCGAACGCACCGAACACCTTGCCAGAGCAGCCGAGATCGAAGCCCTGGTCGGACAGCGTGACGTGGGCCGCCGCGGTGACCCCCAGCAGTGACGCCTGCCCGGTGATGGCGATCTTCGGCACGGCCGTTGCCCGCACCTCGATGTCCAGGCTGGGCCCCTGGTCCGTGCTGTCCCCGGTCAGCGAGAAAACGTCCCCGACGTGCACCGCGCTGAGCGATCCGGCGACCGCGACACCCTGCGTCGGGTCGATCTCCACCTTCGCCGCGGCGGTGAAATCCGCGACATGCAGGGTCCCGCCGACCCGCAGGCCCTGGCTGTAGCTGATCTTTCCGATGGAGGTGTCCTGCGGCACGACGTACAGCTCGACGTCGTCCATGGAGATCCCGGCCAGGGTACGGCCGACGTCGGATGGGATGCCGGCGGTCACCGACGGCGGGCAGAACGTGCCGAGGACGTCCATCAGGGACAGATGGTTGAACGCCACGATGAGCACGCTCTGGGTGGGGAACTCAGAGTTGAACGACACCGCTGCCCGTCCGTCGAAGGACCCGATCTGTAGGCCGCCGGTGATGCCGATGGACGGGACGCCCTCGAAATCGGAGCCGATCTCCAGCGAGACGTTCTTCAGGGCAATGCCCTTGATCTCGAACGGGTCGTTCCAGATGCCTTTCATGGTGGCGAAGAACGAGATGCCGTTGGGCACCACGCGGACCCCGCCGATGAACTCCAGCGGACTGGCGTCGATCGTGACGTCGACCGCACCGGATACCGAGATCGAGATGTTCTCCGGATCCGGCACCAGTTCGAACTCGGCGTCCTTGAGCACAACCCCGTCGGTGATCGCGATGTCGCCCACCGCGGCGGCCAGCGACAACTCGCTGAGCTTGGTGCCGACGTGCGCCTTGACGTCCAGATGGCTCTCACCCAGGAACTTGTCGGCGCCGAGCCCGGACAGGTCGAGCCGGCCGTCCACCAGCAGGCCGTGTTCTACGCCGGTGCCGGCGACGGGCTGCAGTGCGTCAAAGCTGAAGGCGGTGTCGTCAAACGTCGAGATGACGATCAACGCGTCCGGCAGGTGCACGCCGTCCAGGCCGCCCAGCGCCGGCGACAGCGAGGAGAACTTGTAGTTCTCGTCCAGTTCGATGCCGACGGCAAAGCCCCACGAGGTCGCCTTCCGGACCACGGCCTGGACCCGCTTGAAGCCCGGGCCGGTCGCTCCGAACGAGACCTCGGAGCGCTCGACGTCGATCGTGAGTTCCATGTCGGTCAGCGTGAGCGCCAGCAGCTCAGGCGGCAGCGCGAGAGAACCGACAACTGCTGTGCCGCAAAGGTCCTGCAGCAACGAGAACGGCGCGAAGGTGGGCACGGTCGCGGTGAGCAGCAGGCTCCCCGGCACCGCGAACGACACGGGGACGACGATTCCGCCGAGGTGCACCTCGCCGGAGATGGAGCCGGTGAAGGTACGGCCGTCGGCGTCGGCGGCGTGCCGGCTGAAGCCCACCGACAGGGCTCCGACACCGACGCCGTCGGGCCCCACCGGAACGGTCCAGGCGGTGGCCGACGAGGCGCTGACAGCGATCTTCCCCGTGCTGAGCTCCGCGGTGACGGTGAACTCGGACAGCGCCAGTTCCGGCAGGTGTGCGGGCAGGCCGGTGCCGTAGAACGCGGCGACGGCGGAAGCGGTCAGCGAGGAACCCGGCTGCAGTCCGCCGGTGAGCGTCCACTCACCGTCCTCGCGCCGGAGCGTCACCGCGATGGCGGCACCGGCGAAGGTGGCCGCGCCCTCGATGGTGACCTGCACCGTGCGGGTGGACGGGTCGGACGGATGCTCGACGGCGATGGTCAGGCCCAGTTCGTCGATGGACAGGCCGATAGGTTCGGGCAGCGCCCACGACGAGCCGCCGCGCACGGTCAGCCGTGCCGATTGCACCCCGCTGGCGTTCAGCACCATCTCGGTGCCCGACAGCACGAAACCCGGCAGCCCGGACAGGCCCGCGGGCAGCGTGTCGACCAGGTCCGCGCCACCGACGAGGGTGGACAGTTCGGCGAGGCCGGGCACCGCGACGTCGGTGCCGTCGGGGCCGTGCAGCGTCACGGTGAAGCTGCCGTCATCGCCGCGGAGCACGGTGAGCTCCACCGCGCTGCCGAGAACCGTTCCGCCACCGGTCACCTCGACGGTGTACGAGTCGCCGGCGCTGGTGTAGGCGACGGTGACACGGGCGTCGGCGACCTCGAAGTGACCGGGCAGGACCGACCACGGTTGTTCGGCGGCCACGGTGATCTCGGCGGCGGTGAGCACGCGCGCCGATGCGTCGACGGTCACGGCGAGGTGCGACACAGCGATGCCGCCCACGAAGGACGCCAGCGACGGCGGGAGGTCGGCGAGCGGGTTCGTCCCGCCCGCCGCCACCGCCGCGTCGGCCAGTGCCGTGAACGTCAGGCTCGCCGGTACGGCGTCGATTCGCGCTACGCCGGACGAGGGTGCCGTCGCCTGAACCGGCACGGCGATTGTTCCGATGTCCAGGGTGCCGGTGACCCCGTCGGCGCCGATGTCGGTGAGTTCGACGGCAAGCCACGGAAGGCCCGGCATGGTGTACCGGGCCGTGGTCGGTGCGGCGGTGGTCGGTGCGGCGGTGGTCGGTGCGGTGGTGTCGCTCGTGATCGTCATCGTGGGTTCCCCCCGGATGCGCTCGAGCCCTTGCGGCCCGAGCTGGTGCATCAAAGGTCCCGAAACCGGCCGTGCTTGCCGAGGGTGCACGCACGTCGAGGCCAATGGGGGTGCACGCACCCCCGCGGGGCGCTCACTTGCTCGCGAGGATGGGAGCCGGTGGCAGAAGCACCCAGCCGTGGCGGGGCGGTCAGCCGGCTCCGGCCCTGTCCGGAACGGAGGAACACGTGGTGATGTGGACGCGCGTCGACGCCGCCGTTGCCCAGGGCATCGACCGTCAATCGTCGGAAGTGGCCGCACCCTGCCACAATTCGGCTTCATGGCACGCTCCGTGCTCGACCGCACGTGGTTCCGGGTTGCCTTCGCCGTGTACGCGGCGGGGTTGGTGCTGTGGCTCACCGTCGGACTGCTACCGGTCCTGGTCGACAAGGTGCCGGCCGTCGACGGCGTGGTGTCGGACCTAGCGGCCAGGGGCGGCTTTTTCGCCGGGCCCGCGACCTTGCTGCTGCATCCGACGATGACGATCACCGGCGTGAGCGGGAATGCGCTCCTGCAGTACGGGTTCAGCCTGCTGAATCTGGTGCTCGGCGTGCTGTTGATCGTCCGCCGGCCCGACGACCTGGTTCCCCGGCTGCTGGCGCTCGGCCTGCTCGGCACCGCCGCGACGTTCAACCTGCCCAGCCACGAGGCGTTCCACCTGCTGGGCAGTCCGTGGCCGATCGCATTGGTGCACTTCACCTTTCACATCGTCTCGGGAGTGGCGTACCTGTGGGCCGTTGTGCTTTTCCCGGACGGCCGGCTTCCCGCCCGGATCGACGTTTCCGCGCGAGCGCTGACGGTTGCGGCGGTGGCGGTCACCGGCGGCACGGCCTTGATCTGCTGGTGGAGCGATTTTCTCGCGCACCCGCAGTTCTTCGTCATCTTCTTCGGTATCGCCATTCCGGTCGCCGGAGTCGGGTCGCAGCTGATCCGCATCTCGGACGCAACCACGACGGGGCCGGTCCGCAGGAGTGCCAGGTTGCTGATGGCGGCCCTGCTGCCGGCGCTCACCGTTGCGCTGATCTGGTGTGTCGCAACGATCGTCGCGCTGACCGGTGGCGGAACCGGCGACTTCGCAGCCGGGGCGGCCGAGCGCCTGCAGGACCTCTTCCCGGCTGTCTTCGCCATCGTTCCGGTCGTGCTGTTCGCCGGCGTGCTGCGGTATCGGTTGTTCGACATCGACCGGATCCTGAGCCGGGTGCTGGTCTACGGGCTGCTCATCGTCGGGTCGGGCGCGGTGTACCTCGCCGCGGTGATCACCGGCGCATCCCTGGTGGGGGGCGCTGATTGGTGGACGGTGCTGGTGCTGGCGGCGGCGGCCGTTGCGCTGCAGCCCGCGTGGTCGTCGGCGGAGCGGTGGGCCAACCGCGTCGTGTTCGGGACGGACCTCGGACCGGCCGCCGCCATGAAGGCGCTCATCACCGGTCTCGAGCAGGCGACGCCGACCACGGAGCTCGATCAGGTGCTGGACGTGAGCGTTCGAACCACCAGGGCCGTCCGGGCCGAACTGTGGCAACTCGACGGCCTGCGCTGGTCGCTGCGGGCGGCCGTGGGGTCGGCGTCAACGGGCGGGATCTCGGCCGAGTCGGTGACGGACTCCGCCGCCCCGTCGTTGGTCGCAGGACGGCACTGGCCGGTGACATATAAGGGCGAGCAACTGGGTGTTCTCGTCATCTGGCTGTCGGGCCATGAAACCCTGCCCGCCGCACAACGCACGCTGCTCGCGGACCTCGCAGCGCACGCCGGCCTGCTGCTGCACAACACCATGCTCGCCGGGCAGCTGGCCGCGCACATCGATGCGCTGACCGAACGCGCCGCGGAGTTGTCGGCCTCCCGCCGGCGGTTGGTGGCCGCGCAGGACCGCGAGCGCCGCCGGGTGGAGCGGGACCTGCACGACGGTGCGCAGCAGACGCTGGTCGCCGTCATGCTCGGTCTGCGGATGGCCGGCGCGCAGCCCGACACGGCGGACGGGCGGCGGTCCCGGGGCGCGCTGCTGCGGCAGCTCGCCCGGGAACTGGAGACCAGTCGCGCCGAACTGGAGGAGATCTCCAGCGGCCAGGGGCCGGCCGTCCTGCGTCGCGGGGATCTGCTGGGCGCGCTGGAACAGTCGGCAGCGACCGCCCGGCGGAGCGGGCTGGCCGTCGAGCTGACCGTGGAACTGTCCGTGGACGCGCCGAGGTCGAGCCCACCGTTGACCCGCGCGGAACCATCGGGGGCTCAGGTATCCGGCGCCAATGCGGCCGATTCCGAGTCACCCGACGTCCAAGTCGATCCGGAAGTCGTTGCGGCGGTGTACTTCTGCTGCTCAGAGGCGCTGCAGAACGTCGTGAAGTACGCCCATGCGTCCTCCGCGCGCATCGAGGTCCGCACGGTCGGCACGGACATCGTCTTCGCCGTCACCGACGACGGAACCGGCCTGGCCAACGCCGGGGCAATGGACGGCGCAGGTGGCCTCACCGGCCTGCAGGATCGGGTGGCGCTGCTGCGTGGCTGGATCGCGGTCGATTCCGCGCCGGGTGGAGGCACCCGGATCCGCGGTGCCGTCCCTCGGCTGCCGGCTCCGGACTCCTCAGGTTCACCGCTGCTGGCGTCGGACGAGGTCGACCTGTCGCCGGTGGGGGCGCAGGCCTCTGGCGCGGTCGGAGGGGGGCAGGCATGACGGCGTCAGGGCCGTTGGTGCTGCGGACGGTGTTGTTGGGCGCGGCCCGGTTCCTCATCGCCGCAGCGGTTTTCGGCGCGGCACAGTTGTTCGCCGGCGAGGTGCTCGGGGCCGACAGAATGCCGTTGGCACTCGTCCTGGTGGCGACCGGGATCGTGGCCGTCGTCTTCTGGGTGAGCAGGACGGCATTGGAACGGCTGGTCGATCGGCTCCTGTTCGGCGAGCGGGCCGGCGGTTTCGAGGCCGGCCGGGCGCTGTTGCAACGGATGGCGACCACCCTGCCCGTCGACGACATCCTCCCGGCGTTGGCCGAAACCGCGGGCCGCACCACGCATTCCGCGCGGGCGGAGGTTCGAGTGCTGCTGTCCGACGGCCGGCCGTGGTCGCAGGTGTGGCCCGCGCAGGCGGTGACCGACGGCTCCGTACCGCTGACGATCGGCGTCCGGCACGCGGGCACCGACGTCGGCGAGATCGAGGTGGACCCGGCCGACTCGGAAGAGTCCGGCCGTGACCGGATGCTGCTGGACGACCTCGCCCGGCCCGCCGGTCTCGCCCTCAACACGGTGCGGCTGACCGTCGAACTGCGGCGAAGGGCCACCGACCTGAGGGACCTGAACGACCAACTCGAACGATCCAACAGTCGGATCGTGCAGGCGCGGCGTGACGAAATCGAAAGGCTCCGCGGCGAGATGCACGAGCGGGTGACGCCGCACATCGACCAGGCCGACGCCTCCGTCCGGGACGAGGTCCAGTCCCTGACCACCGATCCGGATTCGGACAGCGGGGCGCCCGCACGCGAGGGCGCATCGGGTTCCGGCACGGGCCGGCTCGAACTTGCCCTGACGGAGGTGGCCGAGGCGCTGGAATCGCTGCGAACCCTGGCCCGCGGAATCTACCCACCTCGACTCGCCGACGCGGGGCTCGCGGTGTCCCTCGAGGGCTGGCAGCAACGGTCGGGCGTGGCGGTGGATTTCCACCTCGCCGGCGATGAGTCGGGATTGCGCCGGCACAGCGACATCGAGTCCAGCCTGTACTTCAGTCTGGTCACCATCCTGACCGCGCTCAGTGGGGGGACCGGCAAACCGGTTGTCGCCGTGGACGTTTCGCCAGGAGCCGTGGAGGCCGTGGTAACCGGCCTGACCCACGGTGACGACGGTGCAGTCGCCCGGCGCGCCGCGGCGCTGCAGGCGGTCCGGGACCGGATCGAGGCCTTCGACGGCCGAATGACGATCGACAGCCCCTCTGCAGCAACATCGACCCTCACACTCCGATTGCCGCTGCCCGCCGCGGCCGAACCCGCGGCCGACGCGATCCGGCCACGCCGCCGGCCGGAGTCGCGCCGTGATCCGCCGGGTGGTGCTGGCCGAGGACAACTTCCTCATCCGGGAGGGAGTCCGGGGCATGCTCGCCGGCACGCCGACGATCGAGGTCGTCGCCAGTTGCGGAGATCTCGACGAGGCGTTGGCGGCGATCGACGACCTGCTGCCGGACGTGGTGCTCACCGACATCCGCATGCCGCCGCACCGGCGAGACGAGGGCATCCTCATCGCCGCGCACTGCCGGCAGCGCCACCCGGACATGGGGGTGGTCCTGCTGAGCCAATACGCCGAGGCCAGCTACGTCCGGACCTTGCTCGCCGAGGGCACCCGGGGCCGCGGATACCTGCTCAAGGAACGCGTCGCGGACCTGCACGAGCTTGTCGGCGCGGTCGACGCGGTCGCCGGCGGGGGATCCTCCATCGATCCCAAGGTTGTCGAAACCCTCGTCAGCGGGCGATCTCTCGCCGGGGACAAGTCGATCGGCCGGTTGACACCCAGGGAGCGGGAGGTGCTGGCGGCCATCGCCCAGGGGCGTACCAATGCCGCCATCGCCGCCGAGCTGTTCCTCACCCAGCACGCCGTGGAGAAGCACATCAACGCCATCTTCACCAAGCTCGGCCTGAGCGGCGACCGGACGAACCACCCGCGGGTCCAGGCCGCGCTGATGTACCTGGCCGAGGGACACCAGTGAGCAAGGGCGACACGCCTGACGTCAGGGTCCTGCTGGTCGACGACCAACCACAGTTCCGGCGGGCCGCCGCGCTGCTCATCGGCATGACCGACGGGCTGGCGCTGGCAGGGGAGGCCGAATCGGGGGAGGAGGCGGTGCTGCTGGCCCGTTCCCTGCGGCCCGACCTCGTGCTGATGGACGTGCGGCTGCCCGGGATCAGCGGCCCGCAGGCAACCCGCCAGATCCTCACGGAGCTGCCCACGACGAGGGTGATCCTGCTGTCCACCTACGAGGCCGCCGATCTGCCGGACATCGACCAGTGCGGCGCCGAGAGCTTCCGCCGCAAGCAGGATCTCGACGTCAGCGAGCTGGTGTCACGTCCCGCCGGCGGGTGAACGCCGAGCCGGCACAGGCGGCTACGGCTGCGCGGCGCCGCGCATCATCCGCATCAGCACGCCGATCAGCCTCGGTAGCTCGTCGTCATCGGGGTCTGTGCTCATCAGCCAGATGTCCATGGCCTGTCCCATCCCCATGACCACGCTGATCAGCAAATCTGCGGGCACGTCCGTGCGGATGGCGCCGACCCGCTGACCGTTTGCTACTGCCTGCTCCAACCAGGGCAGCACGGCCTGCGTCAAGGCCGATTGCGCCTGCGCGAGGATCGGCGTGGTCGAGCCGGCGAGTAAGCCGCGGATCAGTGCGGCAAGGTCCGGAGTGGCGGTCAACGCCGCCATCAGCCTGCGGTAGTAGTCCTCGAGTGTTGACCAGAACGTGTCGGCGTCCCCGTCGGGGACCTGGAACGGTCCGAGCTCGGCGAAGAGTCGTTCCAGGTCGACCCGCACGATGTAGGCGTACAAATCCTCCTTGCCGTCGAAGTAGTAGTACATCGAGCCTTTGGAGATGCCTGCGGCCTCGATGATCCGGTTGAGTGAGGCGTCGTGGAAACCTCGGCCGGCGAACTCGCCGCGGGCGGCCTGCACGATGGCCCGCTGTTGTTCGACGGCCAGTTTGGCGAATCGAGGTCGTACCACAGTCTGGATGTGGCGTTCAGGCGGCCGTGACCATGGGGAGCTCAACCTTGTCGCGGAAACTTCTGCCCATCGCCATGTCTGCAACCTTAGGCAGTCCGATCATTTTCATCACACTGTTCCGGGCGAACAGCTGGAACCGGTTCTTCGGCGCGAACGCCAGGCCGAGCCTTTTCGCCGCATCTTGCTTCGACCGCAGCAGCTGGGCCAAGCGCTGCTCGTAACGGGTGAATGCTTCAGCGTGATCGCTGCATCGGGAGAGCTCCGCGGCCAGGGTGTAGGACTCCACCATTGCCAGCGCGGATCCCTGACCGGCCAGGAACGACGGGCAGGCCGCCGCGTCTCCGACCAGGGCAACCCTTCCGCGGGTCCACGACGGCATGCGGATCTGGCTCACCGTGTCGAAGTAGAAGGTCTCCGCCCGCGACATCGTGTCGAGAATCGCCGGCGTTTCCCAGCCGGCACCGTTCGTCGCCCGCCGCAGCAGGGCCTGCTGAGCAGCCCGATCGTCCACCGGGACCGTGCCGGCATGGCGCACGCTGAGCAGGAACAACGTGACGTCGCCGCGAAGTGGAACTCGCACCACCTGGAAACCGACCTCGGCATGCATCATCGCAATGAGTTCCTCGCGCGGCCGGTACCCCTGCACCTCGAAGGCCGCGATCACGACACCGAGATACCGCTCGAACTGTTCGTCGGGACCGAAGGCCAACCTGCGCACTCGAGAATGCAGGCCGTCGGCACCGACGACAAGATCGAAATCCCGGGACTGCCCGCGCTCGAACGTGACCCGAACCCGGTTGCCGTCGTCAGTGAGTGCCTGCACGGAATCGTCGAGGATCAACTCCGCCGCGCCGCCGACAGCGTCATAGATCACCGCGGCCAGATCCGAGCGGGCGATGCTGATGTACCGGGCGGTGTCGCCCATGATCTCCGCCGGACGTAGCTTGGCGATGCGGTGCCCGGCGCTGTCAACGACGCGCGCCTCCTGCATCGCGTAACCGCGCCGCCGAAGCTCGGGAACGATGCCCATCCGTTCGGCCACGTCGAAGCCGGCGCCCCAGAAATCGACGATGTAACCGCCGCGGCGCAGTTCCGGCGCGCGTTCGACCAGCGTGACCTCATGCCCGTACCGGCTCAGCCAGTACGCCAGCGTCGGCCCGGCGATGCCGGCCCCGACGATGAGAGTTTTCATGCCGCCTCCTTAGACTGGTAGTTGGACCACTAGTTTGGACCGACGGTCTAATACTCGTCAAGAGGCCAGTCACTGGATTCCTGGCGGGCACCAAGTCAGCGGATTGGTTGACGCTCGCGGACACCATCACGGCGGAGACCTCCGCCGATGCAGTACGCCCCGCCGGACGCTGGCAGCGCTCGCCGGATGACCCCGGGGACTGGACGTCGCGCTGCTGCTGCCGGCGCTGCGCGGCGCCGTCCCGGCGGACGACCGCCGCACCCACGCGACGCTCGCCGCCTACCCGGCGCGAGCTGACCGCCAACGGTTACGCCTACCGCTTCCGGCACGACCAACGGCCGCTGGGCGACTCCGAGGAATACGACGCGCTCGAGCAGCAGATGCGCGGGAACCTGTCACAGGCCCTCGTACATGCGGGAAAAGAGATGACCGACGGTATTCCCGGACGGACGGCAGCGCCCGCGGTTACCGTGGGGTCTCCAGGGAGGCGACATGGTCAGTGACGTCGAAGGCTGCACCGGCCTCGACGCTGCCACCGTCGTGCAACGCGACGGCACGGTGTCGCTTCAGGATGTCACGGTGCTGGCCCGCCCGGGCGAATTGCTCGCCGTGCTGGGACCGTCCGGCAGCGGGAAATCCACCCTGCTCAGGGCCATCGCGGGCCTGATCAAACTTCGCTCCGGCCGGGTGGTGATCGCCGGCCAGCCCACGCGGGCCGACCCCTCCCAGCGCGACCTCGCGATGGTTTTCGAGCGCACCCAGCTGATGCCGCTGCTCGATGTGGCCCGCAACATGGGCTTCGGGCTGACCTCGCGGCGGCTGCCGGCCGGCGAGGTGGAGCGCAGGGTCGCCGATCAGTCACGCCGGTTGCGGGTGAGCAGGTTGCTCCGTCGGATGCCGCACCAGCTCTCCAGCGGTGAGCAGGGGCAGGTCGGCATCGGCAGGGCGTTGGTGCGCACCCCGAAGGCCTTCCTGCTGGACGAGCCGTTGGCCCATATCGACGCGCAGGAGCGGGCCCGGATGCGGCGGGTCATCGCCGAGACCGTTCGCGCCACCAAGGTCAGCACCATCTACGTCACCCACGACCAGTCCGACGCCCTTGCCATCGGTGACCGGATTGCGGTGCTGCGCGCAGGTCGGCTGGTGCAGATCGGAACGCCGCGGGAGCTGTACGACGGGCCGGCCGACCTGTTCGTCGCCGACTTCGTCGGGGTGTCTCCGATCGGTGCTGTGCCGGGCCGGCTGATCGCGTCGTCAGGGATGGCCGGTTACCGGGTCGGGGACCGGACGCTGCCCACCTGGCGTGCGGTGCCGGCAGAGTTGCGACAGCACATCAACCGGGACGTCGTGCTGGGTCTGCGGGCCGAGGACGTGACCCCGGCCGACGCCGCCGCGAACCCCGATGGGATCCGGCTGGCCGGCCGGGTGCGGGCCGTCGGCCGCAACGGCCGGGACGCCTTCCTGACCGTCGACATCGGCGGTGCGCGCCTGGTCGCCCGTTTCCCGGGAGCAAGCCCGGTGGCCATCGGTGACCTGGTCACCGTCACTGCCGACGCCACCCGGGCGCACGTGTTCGACCGTTCCGGCAAGGCGCTGTACCACCCGCCGGTGTGATCGCCGGTTGCTCGGGCGATTGGTCGTCGGGAGGCTGCGAGTCCCCGGCTTCGTCATCGGTTCGCAGTGGAAAGTTAACAAGAGCCGGCTTGCCTGCCGGGGGCCGAGCTGGCTAACCTCCTGCACAGGTCGCTTGATCACCGCTGATCCCCGCACACACCGCTGACTCACCGTCACGCGCATTGACACAACAGTGCGGCGGACGCCATTCCCGGCGCAAGTTACTGACCTTTCTGTATCACCGTCCGCGTGCTGACTCCTGATGAGCAGCCGGACTTTCTCCTCGGTTCCGCCCGGTTCACGGCCATCACGATTCCGGCCAGCGATTCGGGCGACCGCTTCATCGACACCCAAGGACACCACGATGAGCTCTCCCGTCCCCGCCACCCGGTCCGGGCGCTGCGATTGCTGCTCCACCCCCTACTCCGCCGGCACCCCGATCGTTTGGGATCCGGCGGTCAGCGGCTGGGTGCTGGCCCCCCATCGCAGCGCCGCAGGAAGACCGTCCGTCCGCCGCTGAACCTGCCAACCAGGGCCCTGAGAACGCGGACCGTCACTCTGGTAGACCAGTCGCATGACGTCCCAGCACCTCGAGGTGGAGCGAAAATATGAGGTCGACGCAGGCCTGGCGTGGGTGGATCTGACGGGTCTGCCGGGCGTCACGTCCGTCACCCCGCCGGAGACGTTCTCGCTCCGTGCCACCTACTACGACACCGACCGGCTCGACCTCGCGCGGGCCAAGATCACCCTCCGGCGCCGGGTCGGGGGCACCGACGAGGGCTGGCATCTCAAGATGCCCGCCGGCCCTTCCAAGGCCTCCGGCGCAGACCGGATGGAGCACGCAGAACCGCTCGGCGACACCGACGAGGACGTTCCGCAGAACCTACGAGCCATGGTCCGCGCCTACGTGCGCGGCCGGCAGCTGCACCCCGTTGCCCAACTGGACACCGAGCGAACCGTGTACCGGATGCTCGGCGAGGACAGGACGGCGTTGGCCGAGGCTGCGGATGACGTGGTGTCCGCACGCGCCCTCGGTGACGGCGGAGCCACCGTCAGTTCGTGGCGAGAGTGGGAGATCGAACTGGTCGACGGGCCGATCGAGCTGCTGGATGCCGCAGGTCCGGTTCTGCTGGATGCCGGAGCCGGGCCCGCGGCCTCCTCCTCGAAGCTGGCCCGGGCATTGGGCGATCGGCTGTCCGAACTGCCCAAGCGGCCGAACCTGGAAGGGTTGACCGCCCACAGCCCCGCTCGCGATGTGGTTCAGGCGCACCTGATCGAGCAATTCGACGCGCTGCTGACCCGCGGAGAGGACGCCAGGGCCGATGTCCCGGACGGGGTGCACAAGGCGCGGGTGGCAACGCGCCGTTTGCGCAGCGCACTGGCCACCTTCCGGCCGCTGCTGAACCGGGAGATCACCGACCCGCTGCGGGACGAGCTGAAATGGATCGCCGGTGAGCTGGGCGGCGCCCGGGACGCCGAGGTGCTCCGGATGAGGCTGCTCGACGAGCTGGCCGACGAACCGGACGACCTCGTGCTCGGCCCCGTCGCAGCCCGGATCGAAGTGGAGCTGCGCAGCGACCACCGCAAGGCGCACGACGAGTTGATCGAGGCGCTAGACAGCAAGCGTTACCTGAGCCTGCTCGACCGGCTCGACGACCTGGTCACCGCACCGCCGTTCACCGAGCTCGCCGACGAGCGCGCCGACAAGGTCCTGACCAAACGGGTGCGCAAGGCGTACGACCGGGTCGATCGGCTGGTGTCGCACGGGCCACCCCGGGGCCCGGCGCACGACCCGGACCATGTGGACGAGTGGTACCACGAGATCCGTAAGGCGGCGAAGCGAATCCGGTACGCGGCCGAATCGGTCGAGCCTGCTTTCGGGGCCGCCGCGACCGCGATGGCCGAGGCCGCCGAAGACCTGCAGGAGGTACTCGGCGAGCACCAGGACAGCGTGGTCGCGCGGCAGGCACTACGAGACCTCGGTGCCCGGATGTTCCTCGACGGGGACAACACCTTCACCATCGGCCGGCTGCATGCGCTCGAGCAGGTGCGGGGCGACCGGGCGATCGCGGACTTCGAGGCGGCATGGCGCGCGCTGAGCCGCAAGCGGGTGCGGCACTGGCTGCGGGGGCGAGCGGCGATCGACTCCGCCGCGCCGTAATCACCCGGGCATGGCGGGCGGGTCAGCTGGTGCGGTGGGCGATGAACACCAGCCGTGGCTGCCGGTCATCGGTCGTCAGCTCGTCGACGGCTTCGGCCCGGAAGCCGGCTTCCTGCAGAACGCGCAGCCAGAGCGCAGTGCTGAACAGCCCGGTTCGGTGCGTTTCGTGCACCACCTGCACCGTGCCGTCCTCCTCGCGCAGCAGGAAGGCGTACTCGGTCAGCACCCAGTTGTCGTCGGGGTCCGGATCCCAGGTCCACGACAGGTACCGGGCGCCACGCGGCTGGCCCGTCGAACCCGGATCGCCGTGCCGCCCAGCGACGAGATCGCTACCACCGCAGTCGGTGGATTCGGTGAAACGTTCGGCAACGTCGTCGGGCATGAGAACCGCGACGCCCCCTGGACGGCAGTGTTCGTAGGCCGTCCTCACCGCGAGTCGCAGATCGTCCTCGCTGGTCATGTAGTCGATCGCGTCATGAATCAACACGGCGTCGAAGATCTGCCCCGCCCGATAGCTGCGCATGTCCCCCTGCGCGTGCTCGCACTCGGGGTTCAACTGCTGCGAGACGGCCACCATCTCGGGGGACAGATCCACCAACGTCATCGCGAATCGACTCTTGAGGTGCGCGGCGTTGTGTCCACCACCGCTACCGAGTTCGATCACGGTGCGGACCGGAATCGACGCCGACGCCAGCAGGGTGGCCAGGTAGCCGGCCTCGTCCGCGTAATCCTCGGGCGGTGACAGCAGCGGCCACCACCGGGCCAGGTCGCCGTAGAACCGGTGCGATCGGTCTGGCTCGCTCACGGGCTCTGCCCCTCTGGGATTGAAAGAGATCTGCGGCTGATCGAGATCTGCGCCCGTTCGAGACCCAGCCTCTTTGAACCCGAACAGTGACCCCCGATCAGTGACCCCGATCACAGCACGATCCGGGGTGACGGCGCATCCGGCCCCGCACAGCAGGCGTCCACCGAGCATGACTGACGTACTTCACGCATTGAGGACAGTCGATCATCGCGCCGAACTGCTGCTGGCAACTTCGCCTGTCAGCCGTTCCCAGCCCGGCGCCCAATCTCCGGTCGGCGATGTTCCGCCGCCGACGAAGGGAGCGCGCGTCCCGGTGGCATCGCCGCTGTGCGAGACGGATTGCCCGTACTGCTGCGGGCCGGAATCCGACTGATCCCGACCCGGGCGCGGCTGAGCCCGGTGCGAAACGGGCGGCCGTCCCGCCGTCACAACCTGGCGGGTAGCCCGAAACGCTCGAACAGCTCGGTGTCCAGGAAGTAGGTGATCCGGGAGATGCGGCCGTCGCTGATGTCCAGCACCTGGATGGCGAACGGCAGGTGGCCGTCCGGGCTGGGCCGGTAGTGCGCGAAGGCCGCCGACCCACTTGCCTGAACCGGCACCAGCACCGAGCCGGAGCAACCGGCGCCCGGCCCGAGGTGCCAGCGGGCGATGTCCGCACTGCCGTCCAGCCATAGCTGGTACGGCGGCATCGACGCCGTCGCGTCCTCGTGCAGCAGGGCGACGAGCGAGGTGATGTCGTAGGCAGTGAACGCGGCGACGTACTTCTCCAGCAGCTCTCTGTGCGCGTCGTCCATCGGGTCGAATCGGTCGTCGGAGTCGGGCTCAGCCGTGGCGAGCGTCGCCCGCGCCCTTTGCAGGGCACTGTTCACCGAAGCGACCGTGGTGTTCAACAGTTCCGAGACCTCGACGGCGCTCCAGCGGAGCACCTCCCGAAGGATCAGCACCGCCCGCTGCCGCGGGGGCAGGTGTTGCAGCGCAGCGACGAACGCCAGCCGGATGGTGTCCCGTTCCAGCGCCACATCAGCGGGGTCGCCGTTGGGCAGTACCGCGCCGTCCGGCACCGGCTGGATCCACAGCGACTCCGCTCGCGGCTGGCCGAGCGACGACTCGATCGGCGGTGACGCGGGACCGAAGTCCATCGGCAGCGCGCGCCGGTTGCGTCCGTTGAGCAGGTCCAGACAGACGTTGGTGGCGATCCGGTACAGCCAGGTGCGCAGCGAAGACCGCCCGTCGAACCTCGGCAGCGCCCGCCACGCGCGCACCATGGTCTCCTGCACCGCGTCGTCGGTCTCGAAGGTCGATCCGAGCATCCGGTAGCAGTAGCCGCCCAGCTCGCGGCGATGATCTTCGAGCCGGTGGACAAGATCGGGATCCCGATCGCGAACTGCAGTATCGGGGCCGGCGGTGCCGGACCCGGCAGTGTCGGAGCGCGCAGTGTCGGAGCGCGCTATGTCGGAGCGCGCAGTGTCGGCGCGGTCGGCAATCGGACGTTCGGTGGCGAGATCAGTCATCGTGGACCTTTCCTGCGGGGACCCGGGATCGCCGGATCAGCGGTGGCCCTCACTGTAGGGGCGCGGTCCGACAACGGGTCCGACCTTCACCCGGCCGGCCCTGAGACAGGGCGCGACCGGGCAGGCCGCAGCGGTCCCGAAGCGTCGGCCGGCTCAGTAGCCGCGTGAGCTGTCCGCCGGCGCCGTCTCGCCGTGGATGGCGGACAGGAATTCGGTGCTGGTGATGGGTCGGGAGAACATCGGGTAGTCCTTGCTGATCGCGTTCTCGTGCTCCTCCTGCGAGGTGGCGGCGACGCAGTCCGTCAGCGTGTAGACCTGGTAGCCCTTCTCGTAACCGGTGCGCATCGTGGACTCGACGCAGCAGTTGGTCAGGAAGCCGCTGATGGCGATGGTGGTGATCCCTTTCGACCGCAGGATGAAGTCGAGATTCGTGGACGCGAACGCGTCCAGCCCGCGCTTTCCCTCGACCAGGATGTCGCCGTCCGCCGGCTTCATCTCGTCGACGATCTCGGCACCCCAGGTGCCCTTGACGAACGAGTTGGAGTCGACGACGCCGGCCAGGATCCCGTACGGCTGATTCGAGATTTCCCCGTATCCGGGAGCGAAGGAGATCGGTACGTGCACGATGGCCGCGCCCGCGGCGCGCGCGTCCTTCACCAGGTCGACGGTGTTCTGCAGCATGCCGGTCGACTCCATCACGGGCGCGACCGCGCCGTGCAGTGACCCGCCCTCCGAGGTGAAGTCGTTCTGGTACTCGATCAGCACCAACGCGGTGGCGGATGGGTCAACGGCGGGGGACGCAGCGGTCATGGCCAACTCCGATTCGGGTGGACGATCCGGTCGCCCGACGGTAGGCCCCTGCGGTCAGTTCCGCATCAGATCTGTCGTTCTGCACGGCTCGGACATCGTGATGCCGGGGCTGCGTGCGACGGCCCGCTCAGTACGCCGGGTCGTTGACAATCGTGTTGCCGACCTTGCGCACGAAGAAGCTGGCAACGATGAAGACGATGCCGCTCAGGATGGCCCAGACCGCGATCAGCCACAGCACGCTGAGAATTCCGGCGGTCGGGTTGAACAGCAGGATGATGCCGAAGATCCCGGCAAGCACGCCCCACGCCATGAACCAGCCCCAGCCCGAGCCCGGAGTCTTGCGCAGGCTGAATCCAGCTGCGATGCCGGCGATCGCGGCGAGCAGCGCCCAGAACGCGATGATCCAGACGATGACGGTCGCGGTCGCCTCCGGCCACACCAGGACGACGATGCCGGCCAGGATCGCCAGCACGCCCTGGGTGAACGACCAGCCGGCGGGCTGCCCGGTCTTGCGCTCCTGGAACCCCTGCGCGATCGCCATTAACCCGTCGACGAACAGGTAGATGGCGAAAAGGATCTTGAAAATATTTAACGCAAGCGACGGCCAAGCCAGCATCACGATGCCCAGCGCCACAAGAAGAATGCCGCGCACGAGCAGCAGCCACCAGTACTTCGCGGCCAGCGTGCCCATTCCCCGGATCGACGTCGTCATGGCCTGTCTCCCTGCTATCGGGCATCGCCCGATGTGATGAGGAATGTCCGTAACTTCCTGTCGCAGAAACGGTATCAGTGCGCTCGGCGCCCACTCCTGACCGTCAGAAGCCGTGTCGGGGGACAGGGAGCAGTGGTGGAGAAGTGAACAACGACGGCCGGACGATCACCTCAGGACGCCGGATCATGCCGATCCAACGCGTGCCCTCCGTCGAGAACCTCTCCACTCAGCGTCCTTTCAGCCCCGGCGGAACCCGGGTCGGGCACGCCGCCCGGCTCGGGCTCCGATCGGTGAACCGGGTGCTGGAGCCGTTATCGGACCCTGCCGGACCTGAACAGCCTCCCCGCCGGCCGGTGGTCGGCCCGTTCGTCCGGATCTGCGGCTGCTCGGCGCTTTGACCGACATTGCCGGTCGGGAAGGTATGGAGCGACCGGTGCTCACGGCAGATCGTCGGTGACCTTTTCGGTGTTGTCGTCGGTGATGTTGTCGTCGGTGATGTCGTCGTCGGTGATGTCGTCGCCGTCCAGCGCTCCGACACCCATCAGAGACGAGTCCAGGAAGGCCTTCTCGTCGGGCCGATGACGCAACACGTTGTCCAGGTACGACTTCGTCGCCGCCTCCATGGAGACTTCGCGTCCCGCTGCCTGTGACAGGAACCAGCGGTGCTCGAGGATCTCGTGGAACACCTCGGCCGGTTCGAGCTTCTCAGCCAGGTCCCGCGGGATGGCCTCGATGACGGGGTCGTAGATGTCCGTGACGTAATGGTGCGCAACGGTGTCCTCGTCGACCTCGGTCTGCGGCATGACGGCCTGCGACCGGTAGGTGTCCAGGTCGTTGAGGATGCGCCTGGCCTGGTTCTCCTGGACGTCGATGCCGGTCAGTGAGAACAGCCGCCGCCGGTGGTGGCCGGCGTCGACGACCTGCGTCTGCACCATGACGTGCGGGTCGCCGCCGGCCTCGTTGATCTGGATCTGCGCGACGTCGAATCCGAGGGCGTTGAGCTTGCGCAGCCGCTCCTCGATCCGCCACCATTCGTCATCGCCCATCGTCTGCGGCGCGGTGAGCAGGTCCCACAGCTTCTCGTACCGCTCCACCACCGACATCGCGGTTTCCAGTGGGTCGACGGACTCGGACAACAGACCAGACATCTGCAGGTCCAGAAGCTCGCCGGCGAGGTTGGTCTCGACGATGTCGAGGTCCTGGGCACGCTGACCGTTGGACAGGCTGTGCCGCAACTCGCCGGTCTCGGCGTCCACCAGGTACGCGGCGAGTGCGCCGGCGTCCCGGCGGAACAACGTGTTGGACAGCGAGCAGTCCTTCCACGCAAAGCCGATCAGGTGCAGCCGCACGAGGAGCTCGGCCAGGGCGTCGAGCAGTTTGGTTTCCAGGTTCGGGTCCATCCGGCGGGAGAACAGGGCCCGATACGGCAGCGAGAACCGCAGGTGCTTGGTGACCAGCGCGGCATCGAGCGGTTCGCCCTCGGGGGTCATCCGGTTGCCGACCACACCGATTGCCTGGACCACGGGGATCCCGAGCCGGGCGAGTTCGCGCAGCAACTCGTACTCGTGCTCGGCCAAGCCCTGGCTGATCTCTTTGATCGCGTAGACGATCCCGCCGATGCGGACGAACCGGACGACGTGCCGGGAGATGCCGCGCGGCAACGACACCAGCTTTTCCTTCGGCCACTGGGCGAGCGGTGTCGACCACGGCAGCATCAGCAGGTCGGTGGGGTCCGGGCCGGTGGCGAATTGCATGCGCACGGGATCAGCCTGACACAGCGCGCGCAGCGGAGAGAGCCGACATCACCGGGACCGACGCCACTGCGCGGCAGCGTCGGCCAGCGCCTGGAACAGCCGGCGATCCGCCTGGGTTTCCGGATGCCACTGGACGCCCAGCCGGAACCGGTCGCCGGGAGTCTCCATCGCCTCAAGCAGGCCGTCGTCGGCAGTGGCCACACCGACGTAGCCGGGGTGAGAGGCGACGGCCTGGTGATGGTGACAGGCCACCGTGACCTCGGCACCGAGAATGCCGGCCAGCCTGGAACCGGGCACTGTCTGCACCTGTACAGGGCCGTAGGACGACGGGCCGGGAGAGTGTTTGTCCGAGCCGACCGCGTCCGGAACGTGCTGCAGCAGCGCCCCTCCCGCGGTCACCGCCATCACCTGCATGCCGCGGCAGATGCCCAGGACGGGCAGCCCGATGTCGTCGGCCGCGTCCAGCAGCGCCATCTCCGAGACGTCGCGGTCGTCGCGCCAGCCGGTGGTCGCCGGGTCGGGCTCGGCGCTGTAGCGGGACGGATTGACGTCCGAGCCGCCGGAGATCAGCAGTCCGTCGAGCCGGTCCACGATCATCGCGGCCTGATCGGCGATTCCCAGCGGCGGGATCAGCAGCGGGGTTCCGCCACCGTCACGCACGGCGTCGGTGTACGCGGCAGGCAGCAGGGTCGCGTCCACGTCCTCCCAGCGCCGCCAGGTGGCCGGCTCCCGATAGGTGGTGATGCCGATCAGCGGGCGCGTCATACCCGGAATACTGACCGACCCGGAGTGGCGAACGGTGGGCGGGGCGGCGTGCGGCGCTCTGCGGATGTTGGGGTCTACACCTGCGGTCAGTGGTGTTCGCGGGACCCGACGAACAGCCCCAAAGGTTGGCCCACCGCCTGCAGGCGAGCGGTGTCGACCGCCGTGGGCCGGCGCCGCGGCGGCGGTCGGTGATCGTGAACAGGCAGGTGCGATCCAGTGTGTTCCGCCGGGGACTCGTCCCGGTGACCCGGTCCGGTGTGACGGTGCGGCAGCCGAAGACCGTGATGCGGTCCGTCGGCTCGAGCCGGTCGCAAGGACGTCTGCAGCAGTGGCGGCACCTTGACGGGCACCCGTGCTGCAGCCCGTCGGCGGCCCCGCTCGTTGATGTCCAGGTCCCGCAGCACCAGCCCGACCGCTTCCAGGACGGGTTCGCTGAGCTCCCATCCGTTGTCCTGGGCGCCGATGTCGATCAGCTGCAGGTCGTCGATCCGGTCCCGGGCCTCGCTCAGGTCGGCCAGTGCGGCGGCGACCTCCTGCTGTGTCTCGGCGACGCTGTCGGTGCCCTCGGCGCGGGCCAGTTCGCCGAACGCCTCGATGGTCGCGGCGAGGTCGGTCAGCAGCGCGGCATACAGCTCGCGCAGGTTCTCCCCGCGAGTCGGGTCGACGGTCGGGTTGTCCCGCACGCCGTCCCTGATCGAGCGGAACATGCTGCGGACCGCGACGGTGGTGTGCTCCAGCGCGTCAAGGTCTGCGCGGAGCGTCTTGCTGGTGTCGGGTACCACCAGCGCGCGTGGATTGAGCCGGCGGCTGTCCTGGGCCTGCAGCAGCTCACTGTCGATCCTGGGCACGTTGCGGCTCAGCGTGCGGGCATCGCTCATCCACCGCTCGGCCTGGTCCTGGGTGATCGGTTCGCGCAGTTCCGCGGCGGCGCCGTTCAGCAGCCGGGCGAGTTCGCCGGCGAACCGTTGCACCGCCTCGGCGGCGCTGCCGGCCCTGACCTGCGGTGGGAACAGCAGGTTCACCAACACGCCGACCGCCGCACCGATCAGCGTCTCGCTGATCCGGTCCACCGCGGCGGCCTCGGCACCGCCGACGGCGAGCACCAGCATGGCGCTGATCGGCACCTCCAGCAGGTGCGGCCCGAGGCGGAGCAGCTGGCCGAGCAGGATCGAGACGGCGATCAGTGCGCCCAGACTCCACCAGGTCAGGCCGACGATGCTGGAGAACGCCACGGCCACCAGCACACCGGCGGTGACGCTGGCGACGCGCTGCAGACCGCTGGTGACGATGTCCTTGAGGGTGACCTCGACGACCAGCAGTGCGGTCAGCGGGGCCAGGATCGGCAGCGCGCCGGGGAACACCAGTTGCGCGACGACGAACGCCGCGACGGCGGCGCCGGTCAGTCGCAGGGCACGGGCCATGGCGGCGCGGCTGCGCAACCGGAGCCGGACCCGGCCGGCGTTCAGCACGTGGTCGAGGGTGGTTGCCATCGGTCCTGCTCCTTCCTGTCGATCGGCGCGCTGGGTTCTCGCGCGCGGGTGGGGGTGTGGTGTGTTGGGCATCGGTGCCCGAGGCTTTAACAGCCAACGTCTGTTCGATCCAGACATCACAAAGACGCCCCGGGGTTGCCAAAGGGTGCGTCCGGTGGGCTGTGAGCTGGCTATCCCCCCGCCGTTATTCCCGGCGGCTATCCCGGGGCGGCCTGTTACCGGGCGGCGGGTGACGGCGGCGCAGTGCCGCCTTGCGGGGCGCCGGCCATCAGCGCGATGACGGCCGCTCGGTCGGCAGCGGACGGCAACCCCCAGCCCGGCGCGTAGCCGTACACCTCGCGCAGAGGGGTCGCCGCCGTCCGGCCGTCGAGGATCTCCACCGAATCGGCGTTGATCAATCCCGGATGCTCGACCCCGCAAACCTCGGCGACCTTCATCAGGTCGCGGCGGAGCGTCTTGATGTAGTTCGCGGCCCTGACCGACTTCTGGGTCGGGTCCAGCCCGTGTGCCAGCCACGGGTTCTGGGTCGCGACACCGCTCGGGCAGCGGTCGGTGTGGCATTGCTGCGCCTGGATGCAGCCGATCGACAGCATCGCTTCCCGGGCGACGTTCACCATGTCGCAACCGAGCGCGAACGCCACCACGGCGTTGTCCGGAAGGCCCAGTTTGCCGCCACCGATGAAGGTGACGTCATCGTGCAGGTCGTGCTCGGCGAACAGCTTGTAGACCCGCGCGAAGCCGAGCTGGAACGGCAGCGACACCGAATCGGTGAAGATCAGCGGCGCTGCCCCTGTGCCGCCCTCGCCGCCGTCGATCGTGACGAAGTCGACTCCTCGGTCTGTTGAACTCATCAGGGCCGCCAGCTCTTCCCAGAAGTCCAGATCACCGACCGCGGATTTGATACCGACCGGGAGGCCCGTGGCGTCGGCGAGCATCTCCACCCAGTCCAGCAGGCTGTCGGTGTCGGAGAACTCGGCGTGCCGGGACGGGCTGACGCAGTCGACGCCGGCCGGCACCCCGCGCGTCGCTGCGATCGATGCGGATACCTTCGCGCCGGGCAGCACGCCGCCGAGTCCTGGTTTCGCGCCCTGGCTCAGCTTGATCTCGATGGCCTTGACCGGGGCTCCGGCGACCAGCTCCGTCAACCTGTCCAGGCTGAACCGGCCGCGAGAGTCCCGGCAGCCGAAGTAGGCGGTGCCGATCTGGAAGATCAGCTCACCCCCGTTGCGGTGGTGGGAGGAGAGTCCGCCTTCACCGGTGTTCTGCAGGCAACCGGCCAGCGCCGCACCACGGTTGAGCGCCTCGATGGCGCGCCCGGAGAGCGCACCGAAGCTCATCGCCGAGATGTTGACGGCGGACGTCGGCCGGAAAGCTTCCTTCCGCTGCCTCGCCTGTCCCAGGACCTTGGCGCTGGGCAGACGTACCTCGTGGGCCGCCGACGGGCTGGACGGTGCAGCGGTCCGGCCGAAGGTGCGGTGCTTGATCACCGGGTACCCGGCCGTGTACTCGACGTCGTTGTCGGTGCCGAAACCGAAATAGTTGTTCTGCTTCTTCGCCGACGCGTAGACCCAGCGCCGTTGATCCCGCGTGAACGGGCGTTCCTCGTTGTTCCCCGCGACCAGGTACTGCCGCAGTTCCGGTCCGGCTGCCTCGAGCAGGTAGCGGACGTGGCCGATCAGCGGGAAGTTCCGCAGGACGGTGTGCTCGCGCTGCAGGGCATCGCGGGCGGCGATGCCGAGGGCGGCCGACACAGCGGCGGCAGCGGCGATGGAACCGGCTCGGGCGGGGCGCTTCATGCCAGCACTATCCACCGCGACCCCGCCGACCGGCGCAGCCGGCGAGCGCGTTGATCGCCATCCCGCCGGGACCGGTACCGTTTGTTCGCTGCACCGGAACGATGCCGGCGCTGACGCCGCCCGGGCGACCGTGGGCGGTACCGCGCCCGTCGACCGGCCGATCTTGCTTCGCCGAGAAGCGCTGCCCGGAACGAGGAATGACGCCGTCATGGAACTTCCTGTCGCACTGCGCCGGTTGGCCGAGGCCTACGGCATCGCCACCGACTTCTGGGACTGGCAGGGCCGACACGTCGACGTGCCGGCCGAGACGGTGATCAAGGTGCTGGCCGCGCTGGACGTCGACGCGGGCACCCCCGAAGCCGCTGAGCGGGCCGCGTGGGAGCACGAGATCGCGCCGTGGCGCCGGATGCTGCCGCCGGCGCAGGTGATCCGGGAAGGTGCCGGCCCCACGTTCGATGTGCACGTGACGCACGGCGACCCGGTGGCGGTGTGGGTCGAGCTGGAGCTCGGCAGCACCCGCTCCGACCTGCCGCAGGTGGAGAACAACACGGCCCCGCGTGACCTGGACGGCCGGCTGATCGGCGAGGCGAGGTTCGCGCTGCCGGCGGATCTGCCGCTGGGCTACCACACGCTGCGCGCTTCGTCGGGCGGTGTCGAGGCATCGACCCCGTTGATCGTCACGCCGTCGTGGGTGGGCTTCCCGTCCCGGATGGGCGATCGCCGGGTGTGGGGCATCGCCACCCAGCTCTACAGCGTCCGGTCGACACGGTCCTGGGGCGTCGGCGACGTCGCCGACCTGGAGGATCTCGCGGTGTGGGGCGGCGCGGAGCTGGGTGCCGGCTTCGTCCTGGTGAACCCGGTCCACGCCGCGGAGCCGACGGCCCGGATGGAGCCCTCGCCGTACCTGCCGACGACCCGGCGGTTCCAGAACCCGCTCTATCTGCGGGTGGAGCGGATTCCCGAGTACGCCGAGCTGCCCGACGCCGGCCTCGCGACGGTCGATCTGCTCCGCACCGACGTGCACGGCCGGCTCGACGATCTGGACCGGATCGATCGGGACATCGCGTGGACGGCCAAGCGGGCCGCGCTGCAACTGGTGCATGCCGTTCCGCGGTCCGCCGGGCGCGAGATTTCCTATCGCGCGTACTGCGCGCGCGAGGGCGTGGGGCTGGAGGACTTCGCCACCTGGAGCGCGCTGTTCGAGGTGTACGGCGAGGACTGGCACCAGTGGCCCCAGGAGTACCGGTCGCCGTCGTCGCCGGCGGTGGCCGCCTTCCGTGAGGCGAACGCCGACGTCGTCGACTTCTACCGGTGGCTGCAGTGGGTGCTCGACGAGCAGCTGCTGGCCGCCCAGAGTGCCGCCGTGCGGGCCGGGATGCCGATCGGCGTCATGCACGACCTGGCTGTCGGCGTGCACCGCTGGGGATCGGATTCGTGGGCGCTGCAGGACGTGTTCGCCGGCGGCATCACGGTGGGGGCGCCGCCGGACGCGTTCAACCAGAACGGGCAGGACTGGCAGCAACCACCGTGGCGCCCGGACCGGTTGGCGGAGCAGGCCTACGCCCCGTTCCGTGCCCTGGTCTCCACCGTCCTGCGGTCGGCCGGCGGGGTGCGGATCGACCACATCATCGGGCTGTTCCGGCTGTGGTGGATCCCCGAGGGCAACGGCCCGACGCAGGGCACCTACCTGCGGTACGACCACGAGGCGCTGATCGGGATCCTGGCGCTGGAGGCCAAGCGCGCCGACGCACTCGTGGTGGGCGAGGATCTCGGCACGGTCGAGCCGTGGGTTCGCGACTATCTGCGCGACCGCGGCATTCTCGGCACCTCGATCCTGTGGTTCGAGCGTGAGTTCGACGGCAGCGGCGCGCCGTTGCGGCCGGAGTGGTGGCGGGAGTATTGCCTTGCGTCGGTGACCACCCACGACTTGCCGCCCACCGCAGGCTATCTCGCCGGAGATCACGTGCGGTTGCGGGACGAGCTGGGTCTGCTGACCCGATCACTGGACGAGGAACTGGCCGCCGATGACGCCGAGCGGAGCGCCTGGATCGAAGAACTCCGCCATCGCGGCGCGCTGAGCGGGTCGGTCGCGGACTCGGCGGAGGCAGCCACACCACCCGATGCGCCCAACGCCTCCGATGATGAGGTGCAGGCGACCATCCATGCACTGCACCGTTATCTGACCTGGACACCGGCCAAACTGATCAGCGTCGCGTTGTCCGACCTGGTCGGTGAGCGACGAACGCAGAACCAGCCCGGCACCACCGACGAGTACCCGAACTGGCGGGTGCCGTTGACCGGACCGGACGGGAAGTTGCTGCTGCTCGAGGATGTCATCGCCGCACCGCGCGCGGCCGAGTTGGCCAGGGTGGTCAATGGGCAGGACTGACGCGTTCCCTGACAGCGCCGGCATTGCCGGCCGCGATACAGCCTGATGGCTGCGGGGATGGAGCCCGAACCGGGTCGCAGCTGGGGCGTTCTCGGAGTGCCGTCCAGCGCCGCGGCGCACTGGCCCGGCATCGAGAAAGCACCTGCGGCGCTGCGATCGGCCGGGTTGCTGGACGCGTTGCGGGCGGCCGGTCTGACGGTGGCCGACCACGGTGACCTGCCGGTGGTCAGGTGGCGTGCCTCGAGGGCGGGCGATGAGCCGAACAATGTCTCTGCTGTCGCCGACGTCCTGCGGGCGACGGCGGACGCCGTTCGCGCCGTCCTTGACTCCGGTGACGTCCCTGTGGTTCTCGGCGGCGAGTGCACGCTGGTGATCGGTGTGGTCGAGGCGTTCATCAGTCGCGGTGGCGACGTTGGTCTGGTCTATGTCGACGGCGGGCAGGACCTGATGATCCCGGTGGACCATCCCGATGAGCCGATCCTGGACGGGATGGGCGTCGCACACCTGCTCAACCTGCCGGGTTGCGTGGAGGAGATCGCGGGCATCGGTGCGCGCCGCCCGATGCTCGACGCCGTCCGGATCGCCTTCGTCGGGTATGCCGACGACGAGGAGGACGTCCACGGTCTGGTGTCCAGCGCCCGCTTTCCGGCAACGGTGGTCGCAGTCGACCCGCCCGCTGCCGCCAGAGCGGCGGTCACCGCCGTCACCGCCGCCGCCAGCAGCTTCATCGTGCACATCGATGTCGACGTGCTCGACTTCTTCGACACCCCGGCCGCCGATGTGCCGATCTTCGGACGGGGACTCACTCTCCCGCAGCTGGTTTCGTTGCTGAGGGTGCTGGTCACCGACCGGCGGTGCTGCGCCGTCACGTTTGTCGAGCACAACCCCGACCACGGCGCGGCCGACGGTTCGACCACGCGCGCTCTCGTCGACGCTCTGGCGGAGGCGTTCTCATCGGGGTGACACGTCCTTCCTGCAGTCGCGCGACCCGCTCCGCCCACCAGCCGTTCCTCGAGGAGATCTGATCGACATGGAGTACCGCAAGCTGGGATCCACCGGGCTCGACGTCTCCAGGATCTGTCTGGGGTGCATGAGTTTCGGTGACCCCGACCGGGGCAATCACCCGTGGACGATGCCGGAGGACGCCGCCCGGCCGATGATCCGGCATGCCGTCGAGCAGGGCATCACGTTTTTCGACACCGCCAATTCCTACTCCGACGGCAGCAGCGAGGAGATCGTCGGCCGGGCGCTGAAGGACTTCGCGAACCGGGACGAGATCGTCGTGGCCACCAAGGTTTTCTTCCCGTCCACTTCCCAGGCTCCTTCGGCGGGCGGCCGGACCGCGCCGAACAGCGGTGGGCTGTCGCGCAAGAACATCCTGAGCGAGATCGACGGCAGCCTGCGGCGTCTCGGGATGGACCACGTCGACCTGTACCAGATCCACCGGTGGGATCCCGGGACGCCGATCGAGGAGACCCTGGAGGCGCTGCACGACGTCGTCAAGGCGGGCAAGGCCCGATACATCGGCGCCTCGTCGATGTTCGCGTGGCAGTTCGCGAAGGCCTTGTTCACCTCCGACCTGCACGGCTGGACCCGGTTCGTCTCGATGCAGGACCACTACAACCTGCTGCACCGGGAGGAGGAACGGGAGATGCACGGGCTGTGCGCGGACCAGGGGATTGCCGTCATCCCGTGGAGCCCGCTGGCCCGTGGCCGGCTCACCCGGGACTGGGACGCCGAGAGTTCGCGCACCGCAACCGATCCGCTGATCAGCAGCCTGTACGTGGCCGACGATCAGGAGATCGTCGGCCGGGTCGCCGAGATCGCCGAAACTCGAGGGGTCTCTCGCGCGCAGGTGGCGCTGGCCTGGATGCTGAGCAAGCCGGTCGTCACCGCGCCGCTGATCGGCGTCACGAAGATCGGGCACATCGATGATGCCGTCGCCGCGGTCGATCTGCAGCTGACGCCGCAGGAGATCGCCTCGCTGGAGCAGCCTTACAGCCCGCGGCCGATCGCCGGTTTCCAGTGAGCGCGGGTCCGGTCGGCGGCAGGGGTGCCGTGCGGGTCGCGGTGCTCGACGACTATCAACGCGTCGCGCTGAGGGTCGCCGATTGGTCCCTGTTGGGTGATCAGGTGGAGGTGGTGAGCTTCCCCGACCACCTCACCGATGACGACGCCGTCGTCGAGCGGTTGGCGGACTTCGATGTGGTGGTGGCGATGCGGGAACGCACCCCGCTGCCCCGGACCGTGCTCGAGAGACTCCCGAACCTGCGGCTGCTGGTGACCACCGGTATGCGGAACAAGGCGATCGATCTCACCGCCGCCGGGGATCTGGGGCTGACGGTCAGCGGGACGCGGCTGGTCGCCGAATCCACGGTCGAACTCTGCTGGGCGCTGATCATGGCGGTGGTCCGGGACCTGCCGGGTGAGGACCGCCGGACCAGGGACGGCATCTGGCAGCAGACCTTGCCGATGCAACTGTCCGGCAGCACCCTTGGGATCCTCGGGCTCGGCCGGCTGGGGCAGCGCATCGCCGCCCTGGCCCACGCGTTCGGCATGTCCGTCATCGCGTGGAGCGAGAACCTGACCGCAGAGGTGGCCGCGCAGCACGGCGCGGAACGCGTCAGCAAGCAGGACCTGTTCCGGCGCAGCGATGTGGTGACCATCCACACCGTGCTCTCGCACCGCACGCGCGGTCTGGTCGGTGCCGCGGAGCTCGACCTGCTCGGGCCGGACAGCTACCTGGTGAACACCTCCCGCGGGCCGATTGTCGACGAGGTGGCGCTGATCGCGGCTCTCCGGGACGGAACCATCGCCGGCGCCGCGCTGGACGTCTACGACATCGAGCCACTGCCCGCCGACCATCCGTTGCTGTCCACGCCGCGGACGATCCTGAGCCCGCACGTCGGGTTCGTCTCCCGCCCGGCGTACGAGCTCTGCTACGGCGACGCGGTCGAGGACATCAGGGCATGGCTCGACGGTGATCCCGTGCGGGTGCTCACCGGCGCTGCGTCAGCGCAGGGCCCGGTCGGGCCGGGCTACTGACCCTGCCGGCCGCTCGCTCCACCAGGCCGAGCCCGCTCGTGGTGCTGGCGCTGCCCTTCGGCTGTCCGGAAGGAATGGACTGACTCCCGCAGGGGTTACGATGTTGAGACTTGTTATCAACATCAACACGCACCGCAACTGAGCGGCGCGGTGGCGGGAGTGAGATGAGAGCGACCCTTCGACGGGGGACGATGCTGGCGTCGATGGCGGTCGCGGCGGTTCTTATGACGGGCTGTAGCTCAGGCGGTTCAGGTTCGTCGACCTCGGCAGACTCGGCGGTCGCTGGTGCGCTTTCCGTGGTGGCGTCCACGAACGTATGGGGTGACGTGGTGAAGCAGGTCGGCGGTGACCGCGTCGATGTCCTGTCGGTGATCGCCGATCCGAGCGCGGACCCGCACTCCTACGAGGCCAACGCGCAGACCCAGCTGGCGCTGTCGAAGGCGGCCCTGGTGATCGAGAACGGCGGTGGCTACGACGACTTCATGTCCACGATGTTGTCGTCGGCAGACTCGTCGGCACCGGTGATCGATGCCGTCGACGTGTCCGGTAGAGCCGCCGCGGCAGGTCAGGAGCTCAACGAGCACGTCTGGTACGACCTGCCCAGCGTGAAGAAGGTCGCCGACGACGTTGCCGTACGGCTCGGTGCGATCGACCCGGCGGGTAAGGCGGAGTTCACCGCGAACGCCAAGGCGTTCGGCGACAAGCTCGCTGCCATCACCGCCGAGGTGGAGGCAATCAAGGCCGCGCATTCGGGGACCGGTGTCGCGGTGACCGAGCCCTTGCCGCTGTACCTGCTCGAGGCGGCCGGTCTGGACAACCTGACGCCGGAGCAGTTCAGCGAGGCCGTCGAGCAGGACACCGACGTGCCGCCCACCGTCCTGCAGGACATGATCGCCCTGTTCACCGACAAGAAGGTGAAGGCGCTGTTCTACAACGAGCAAACCGGTGGGCCGCAGACCGACGCCGTGATCTCTGCCGCGAAAGACAACGGGATTGCCGCGGTCCCGGTGCGCGAGACGCTGCCGGAGGGCCAGGATTACCTGACCTGGATGAAGGCCAACGTCACCGCGATGGCCGCAGCAGTCGGGCAGGGCCCGGTCGGAGGATGAACGTGTGGGACAAGCTGTTCAACTTCGACAACTACGGCGAACTGCTTGCCCTGCTGCACAATTCGATCCTGGCCGGCGCCATCCTCGGCCTCGTCGGCGGGCTGATCGGCGTCTTCGTGATGATGCGGGACCTGACCTTCGCGGTGCACGGCATCAGTGAGCTGTCCTTCGCCGGCGCATCGTTCGCCCTGTTGATCGGCGCCAACGTCGTCATCGGGTCCATCGGCGGTTCCCTGGTGGCGGCTCTGCTGATCGGGGTGCTGGGCGTCCGGGCACGCGAGAGGTCGTCGGTGATCGGCGTGCTGATGCCGTTCGGGCTGGGTCTCGGGGTGCTGTTCCTCGCGTTGTATCCGGGCCGGTCGTCGAACAAATTCGGGCTGCTCACCGGTCAGATCGTGGCAGTCGACGACCCGCAGGTGCTCTGGCTCGGCGCCATCTCTGCGGTGGTCCTGCTGGCCCTCGCGGTCATCTGGCGCCCGCTGATGTTCGCCAGCGTGGATCCCGACATCGCCGCCGCCCGCGGCGTTCCGGTCCGTGCGTTGTCGCCGATCTTCATGCTGGTGCTAGGCCTGACGGTGGCAATGGCCGTGCAGATCGTCGGTGCACTGCTGGTGCTCTCCCTGCTCGTCACCCCGGCCGCCGCCGCGATGCGGGTGACCGCCTCAGCGTTGTGGGTGCCGGTGTTGTCCGTCGCGTTCGCGATGGTCTCCACCGTCGGCGGGATCATGCTCGCGCTCGGCGGCAGCGTCCCGATCAGTCCCTACATCACCACGATCTCGTTCACGATCTGGGTGATCTGCCGGATCCTCGGCGGCGCCCGCGCCCGCCGGGGCTGGTCGGCTCGCCGCCCCGGAACTGCTGTCGCATCCGGTGCGCCCGGCCGGGAGCCGTCCGTTGTCTGATGCCGGATCAGAGCGTCGCACCCGCGCCCTGCGCAGGCCGTTCCGGGCGAGGGCGAACAGGGTCAGCGACACCAGCATCACCGGGATCGTCACCGGCAACAGAGCGGAGACCCCGAGCAATGCGGCGACGACCTCGACACCGACTACCGACGTAGCAGCGATGTAGGCGCTGGTGACCAGGAGCTGGGTCCGAGTCGCCACCGCGTCGCGAAGCCTGGTCCACGCGGAGCGATGGTCGGAGCGCGGGTCGGCCTGGCTGGCTGACGCCTGGTCAGCGGAACCAGCAGATGATCCCGACGATGTCACGGGCGGACTCCCAGGGTCGACGGCAGCGGTGTTCGCACGCCTCAGGCGGTGGCCCTGCTTGCCACTTCCCAAGCTTCACGGGGGTTCTCGATCTGCTCCAGCGTCACGACTTCGCGGCTGAACAGCGATGTCACTGTCCAGTCCAGCAGCACCCTGGTCTTGCGGTTCAGCGTAGGTGTCCGGCTCAGGTGGTACAGGCGATGCACCATCCACGCCGGCCAACCGCGTAGCCGCACACCGTAGATCTCGGCGACACCCTTGTGCAGCCCCAGGCTGGCCACCGATCCGGCGTAGGTGTGCTTGTAGTCCTTGATCTCTCGTCCCCGCAGGTCGGCAAGGATGTTGTCCGCGAGCCGTTTCGCCTGACGCACGGCGTGCTGGGCGCTAGGTCCGCAGATTGCGCCCGGCGTCGCCGCGGACAGATCCGGGACGGCCGCCGCGTCACCGGCCGACCACACGCCCGGCCGGCCGGGCACCCGCAGCCCGGCGTCGACCACCAGCCGACCGCGGTGATCGATGGGAAGCCCCAGCTGGGTGACCAGCGGGTTCGCGCGGACACCGGCCGTCCAGACCAGGGTGTCGCAGGTGAAGGCGTCCCCGTCGGACAGCTTGATCCGCCCACTCACCACCGAGTCGAGTCTGGTGTCGAGCCGGACCTCGATGCCGCGCGCGGTCAGCCGCTGCTGCGTGTATCGGGACATCCGTGCGCTCACCTCGGGCAGGATCCGCTCGCTCGCTTCGACCAGCACCCAACGCAGCTCATCGCGCCCGAGCCGGGGGTGGTAGCGGAGGGCATGACGGGCCATGTCCTCCAGTTCGGCCAGCAGTTCCACGCCTGAGTAGCCGCCGCCGACCACGGTGAAGGTCAGCAGACCGCGCCGCCGTGCAGGCTGCGGTATTGACGACGCGGCGTCCAGTCGGGACAGCACATGGTTGCGCAAGTGCACGGCCTCGCCCAGGGTGGAAAAACCGATGGCGTGCTCGGCCAGTCCGGGCACCGGCAGCCTGCGGGGCACCGAACCCGGTGCCAGGACGAGGACGTCGTAGCCGATGGCCAGCTGATTGCCGGCCGCGCTCCTGGCCTGGATCACTCGACCGTCGATGTCCACGGTGTCCACCCGAGCGGTGATCACCTCGCATCCGTGCAGCACCTTGCGCAGCGGCACCACGACGTGGCGGGGCTCGATGGAACCGGACGCCGCTTCGGCCAGGAACGGCTGGTAGGTCATGGTGGAACTCGCGTCGACCACCGTCACGCTGGCCTGACCCCTGTGCAACTTCCGCCGAAGTCGCAGCGCTGCATACATTCCGACGTAGCCGCCACCGACGATGACGATGCGTGGCGTGATCGCCTCGATCTTGTTTCTCATGATAATCACCGTCGCAGGATCGCGGCGCGCGGGGATCCTGCCTGAGAGGGAGATTCGAGCGGCACCGACAGTGCCGCTGCGACTTTGGTCAGAGCGGCGCGTGCCCGGTTGCCCACGCCCAGGCGGCGATCCCGACCCGGTTGCGGGTGCCCAGCTTGCCCTGCACGTTGGCGATATGGGTCTTCACCGTGCCGGTGCTGATGAACAAGGCCGTGGCGATCTCCGCATTCGTCCTGCCCGCAGCCAGTTCTCGGACGACATCGAGTTCGCGGTCGGTCAGTGCCGGCGTTCTGGAAACAGCCGCGGACGCTGGGGCGCCCGGATGCTGACCCAACCGGCGCAACAGCCGCACGGTGATCTGCGGGCTGATCAACGTATCTCCGGCCATCGCCGCCCGGACGGCCTCGACCAGCAGTGTCGGACCGGATCGCTTGAGCAGGAAACCGCAGGCCCCCAATGCGAATGCCTGGGTGACGTACTCGTCGAGGTCGAAGGTGGTCACCACGATCACCTTGGTCGGATCGTCGATGCCTGGTCCGGCCAACCGCCTGGTCAGTTCCAGTCCGTCCATCCGCGGCATCCGGATGTCGGCCAGCACGACGTCCGGCCGCAACAGGCGTGCGGACGCCAGAGCGGCCTCGCCGTTCACCGCTTCACCCACGACCTTCATGTCGGGCTGCGCGTCAAGAATCAACCGGAACCCGTTGCGGACGTTGTCCTGATCGTCGGCGATCAGGATGCGGGTGCCGGTAAACCCGCTCGAAGGTGTCATCGGCTCCTCCCGGGCGCCGGCACGGTCAACCGCGTCTGCCACCGTCCGCCGGTGCTGCGGGCGCTGATCGAGCCACCCACAGCGGAGACCAGATCGGCCAGGTGGCGCAGGCCGCTGCCGCCTCGCGGCGGTCGGCCGTCGTTGGGCCAGGACACCGGGTTGGTCACGGTGAGGACGGCATCGTATGAATTTGCGGTCAGGTCGACCCTTACCCACGTAGCCCCGGGGGCATGCCGCCGCACGTTGGTCAGTGCCTCGGCCAGTACCCGATACAGCACTGCGGTGACGTTGCGGGGCAGCGCGTTCCAGGCGTCGTCATCGAGGTGGGTCTCGACGATCGGACCGCCGGTGACGGTGAAGCGCTCCAGCAGCGCGGCCGCATCCTGGGCAGAGGCACCCGACCCGGACGTCGCGTGGTCGTCCTGTGCCCGCAGCAATTCCAGGGCCCGGTCCATGCTGTCCAGTGCGTGCTGGCCGGCCGCTTCGATGCGCTGCAGGGCCGCCAGCGCGAGCGCAGGGTCGGTCCGGCCGACGAGTTGCGCCGCCTGCGCCTGCACGACGATGCCGGTGACGTCGTGGGCGACGAAGTCGTGAAGGTCCTGCGCGATCTGCAGGCGCTGCGCCCGGCGGGCCTGCTCCACCGATTTGCTGCGGCGGGCGTCGGCGAGTCGAGGGTAGCCACCGGCAATCGCGGCGGTGACCGGCGCCGCACACCACACCATGATCGTGACCAGCCCGGCCGCGGTCGTCGGTGGCGGCGGTATCCGCAGCAACCAGGCGAGCGCGGCGGCGGTGAGCAGCACGCCGAGCGAGATGGCCTGCCGCGCAGCCGCTGTGCGAAGGACCATCGCGAGCAGCACCAACAGCCCGCCGACTTCCGCGATGCCGAGCAGGCCGGCGAGGGGACTGCCGATGTACGGGACGACGAAGGTCACGGCGGTGGCGGCGAGCGACGCTGCCGCGCAGACCAATGACGCACAGGGCAGCCACCGCACGGTGTCCGCCCACCCGGTCAGCACCCAGCAGACGGTGCCGACGGAGATCGCCAGTGGCACCGCGGCGATCAGCCCCGCCGGTGAGGCGGCGAACCCCACGACAAGCCCTGCCGCGGCACCGATCACGGCCGACCACCGGCGGCGTGCGGCCGCTCGACGAGGCGGGCCGGCGGCCGTGCCGGGGTCCGAGGCGGCACCGGAGGCCGACGCGGCTTCCGCGCGCGGGCCTGCATTCGGGCGCGAGAGGACATCCGGGTCGGTGCGGGCGGGCCGGTGGCTGGCCATCGTTCCAGGGTAAAACCTCCTGCCGGACCGGGGATCTGCCGAAAGGTGGACTGCTGGTGCCGGTCAGAGCGACGCGGCCACGGCCGACCGTGACGTCCGGCTGTGCGCGGCCCGGAGCGGGAACCAGATGGCGACGACCAGCAACACCACCAGAGCGATCCCGCTCAGCGCGGCCGAAGCAGCGTGCGCCGTCTCCCATTGATCCCGGTACTGCGCCCAATCCGCAGGCAGCGTCTCGGCCGTCCAGCCCGCGACTTTCTCGTTGACCGGCCGGTTCCCGATGACATACGCGACCAGGGCGCCCGCCAGGCAGATCGCGGCCACCAGGTGGGCAGTGGCCTGCGCCCGCTCGGCGCGACGGAACCTCACGGCGACGACGGCTGCCGTCAGCAGGCCGACGATCTCGCAGATCCCGCCGACGACCGCGAAGCCGCCGTAGAAAGTGTGTTGCACCGAGAGCCACGCGGCGCCGTCCAATTCCCGACTGCCCGGTCCCTGCAACACATGGCTCAACGTCAGCCCGGACACCAGCGCAGTGCACAGCAACGCCACGAACCGCAACGCCTTCATGTCGAAGGTCCCTCCTCGCAGCACGGCGCCGCCCCGACGCGGCGCCGCTGAACGCTGCCAGTGTTGCTCGCAGCACAGCGGAGCGGATCGTCCTTTCGGTCGATATTCCCCGGGCGACCAGCCGTGCTGAAATGCAGAGAATTCACGGCACCTCGCTCACCCGGACGTCGGCTCCGGCCGGTGGCAGACGGCCTCCAGGTTGATGCCGTGCGGGTCGTCGACGAAGCCGCCGTAGTAGTCGTCGTGGTACTGGGTGTGGATGGCCGGCGCCTCCCGAGATGTTGCGCCGGCGGCCAGGGCTGCCGCGTAGAAAGCGTCGACCGCGGCCCGCGTTTCGACGGTGAACGCCACGTGCATGTTCGTCCCGACCGTTCCCCGATCGATCAACCAGAAGTACGGCTTGACGTCGGCGAGCCCGAAACCGGTCATCGCGGGAAAGTCGCTGGCCGGGTCCCCGGGGATCTGCAGCATCTTGGTGATCCCGATCGAGGCCAGCACGGGTTCGTAGAAAGCGACGGCCGCGACGAGGTCGGGGACCGCGATGTTGAGATGGTCAATGCGGGAGCCGGATCGGTCGATCATGGTGTGCACCTTTCTCAGGGCCGGGTGATGTTCGCTCGACAGTGGCAGCGGTAGCGGACACCTGACGTCCCCTACCGACTCTGCCGATCGGCCGATTCCGCCGGGCGTGCGCCGACTGGAAGATCGCGGTGTGACAGATGTGCCAATGACGACCCTGCCGGCACGATCGCCGTGCCGGGTGGCGGCGTATCTGACGCCGCTGTGCGTGCTGCCCTCCGGCATCTGGCGAATTCATCAGGTGTTCTGGGTGCAGACCCCGGCGTGCGCACAATCCGGAGGCACGCAGCTGTACGTTGTGGCGCTGTCGCTGGTGACGGTGGCGGCCGCAGCGCTCACCATTGGACTGGTATCCCGTTGGGGTGAGGTGATCCCGCGCTGGGTGCCCGTCCTCGGTGGGCGGGAGGTGCCGGTGCGGTGGGCGACCGCCGCCGCGATGTCAGGCGCGCTGGTCATCTTCTTTGTCTATGGGTACGCGGCGCTGAACCCGGTCTTCCATTGGCGCGAACCCGTTGTCGTGCCGGGCTGCCCGCCGCCGGATCAGGGGCCGTACGCGTGGATCGCCTATCTGGCCTACGGCCCGGTGCTGCTCTGGGGGCCGTTGCTGGTCGTGGCGACCATCGGCTATTACCGCCGCCGGACGGCCGCGAACGCGCGGATCTCGTCGCAGCCCGCGTCCGAGGAAACAGCCAACAAGACACGGGAGTGACGTGCTGATGAACGCTCGGTGATCCGCCGTCATCCGGCGTGGACAACGAGTTCGGCCTCCGTATTGTCTGAATCCGTGGCTGTCGACGAGGCGACGAAAAGGGTGTACCGGCGAACCGATTCGGCGACGCTACTCGCCTTGCTGCCGGAATTGCGTCGGCTGGCAAAGGCCGCCCAGAAAGAACGGGAGCGAGTGGGCGCGGATTTCGACCCCGAGGCCGGTGCAGATGACGGCAAATTCGCCGCGGACCTGGCTGCATTCGCCGCAGCGGCATTGGAGCGGGACAGCTGGATCCGGGACGAGCTCAAGCGCCGCGAACTGCTCCCGTTGTGGCCCGGGGAGCGGGAGCACCTGTTCGATGAAGGCTGATCCGCGCTGTCCCGTTCACCCGCTCTTGAGTTTCACGTAGCTGCCGGGGGCATCCTCGATGGGCCGGAAATCGGCGTTGCCCTGCCGCTTCCTGGCCGTCACCCGGCGGCCGGAGTGCGTTGCCAGCCACTGCATCCAGGCCGGCCACCAGCTGCCCTCGACCCGCTCCGCGCCCTCGAACCAGGCGTCGGGATCGACCGGCAGCCGCGAGCCTTCGGCGGGTGGCGGGGTGAACCAGTAGTTGCGCTTGTGCTTCTCCGGCGGGTTGATCACCCCCGCGATGTGGCCACTCGCGCCGAGCAGGAAGGTGGTGTTGCCGCCGAACATCTGTGTGCAGGCATAGGCCGACTTCCACGGGACGATGTGGTCCTCTTTCGACGCATACAGAAATGTCGGCGCCGAGATGTCCTGCAAGTCAATGTGTTCGCCGAGCTGGACGGTGCCACCGGGTTGAGATAAACGGTTCTCGAGATACGAGGCACGGATGTACCAGCAGAACATCGGTCCGGGGAGGTTGGGGTTGTCACCGTTCCAATACAGCAGGTCGAACGGCGGCGGGCGCTGCCCCTTCAGATATCCGTTGACGACGTAGGGCCAGATCAGGTCGTTCGCCCGCAGCGACGCGAACAGCTGGGCCATCTCGCTGCCCTTGACCAGACCACCCTTTCCGATGGCGGCTTCCCTTGCCGCGACGCCCTGCTCGGTGACCAGCAGCCCCATTTCGCCGCCCTCGGTGAAGTCCAGCATCGCGGTGAACAACGTCATGCTGGATGCGGACTGCTCACCTTTCGCCGCCAAGGCGGCGAGGCCGCCGCTGAGCAGGCTGCCGCCGATGCAGAAGCCGAGCGTGTTCACCTTGTCGACCTTGCAGATCTTCTGCGCGACGTCGATCGCCGGAAGCACGCCTAGTTCGAGATAGTCGTCCCAGACGAAACGCTCCTGGTCGGGGCCGGCATTGCGCCAGGACACCATGAACACCGTGTGCCCCTGCGCCACCATGTATCTCACGAACGAATTCTCCGGCCGAAGGTCTAGGATGTAGTACTTGTTGACGCACGGCGGGATGATCACCAGTGGGCGCTGGAACACTTTCGCCGTCGTTGGCGCGTATTGGATGAGCTGGATCAGCTCGTTCTGGAAGACGACCTTTCCCGGTGTCACCGCGAGATTGCCGCCCACCTCGAAGGCGGCGTCGTCGGTCATCGAGACGCGGCCCTTCGCCAGGTCCTCGGTGAACAGCCGCATACCTGCCAGCAGGCTCTCACCACCGGTTTCCAGAGCCAGCTGCAGCGCTTCGGGGTTGGTGGCCAGAGCATTGGCCGGGCTCAACGCGTCGGTGACCTGGCGGAGCGCAAAGGTCCACTGACCCTTGGTTCTCTCGTCCAGCGGCGCGGATTCGACCGCCTTGGACATCAGGTCGGTCTGGGCGAGGTAGGTGCGCGCGAGCACCTCGTACCGGGGGTCGTCCTGCCATTCGTGTGCCGCAAAGCGCCGATCCGTGCTCGACGGCTTCGCTGCCGCGGTACCCCTCCATGCGGGCGCCCAGCTGCCCGCGAGGGTGGACAAGGAGTTCCACTGCCACGCCGCCAGCTCGGACGCCGCGCTCATCCAGGGTGTGACGGCCGCGGCAATCACCTCGGGAGCCTGCGCGAGCGGACCGATCGGGGACAGCGGCCGGTCCGCCGTCAGCAGGTCGGTCAACCATCGGGTCGGATCCGGGGAGGTGGCAGTCATTCGTCGATGGTCGTACGCCCTGCCCGAGTTGTCTCGATCAGCGACCCCGGACGGCCGTGGTTCCCATCACCCCGAGCCGGACAGGTTCGCCAGCACGTTGAACGCTGCCGAGGCGATCAGCGGCAGCACGACGAACAGCACCACCGCGGAAACCGGCCGCGGCAGCAACCCCTTTCCGTACAGCGCGCAGCCGCCGAGCAGGGCGACACAAGCGGCGAAGATCAGCGTCGAGGTCAGCAACTCGAGCCCTTTCCGGGTCGGCAATGGGTCGTGTCGGAACGGTATGACGCTTGGCTCAAGAAAGTCACGGCGATATCGGCTCAGCCGGACACGACCTGGTCGATGAAAGCGCCGATGCAGGCGGCCGGTCCGTCCGGTGGCGGCGGGAGGCGTCCATCCCGCGCGCCATGGAGACCAAGCCTGTCTGCGCACAGGCGCGGACGAACCGCGGTGTGTGGCCCAACCCCTCGGGTGCGGCGGTCCGCAGCCCCCGCCCGGCGATCGCCGGCCAGGTCGCCGCGCGAGGGTCCGTGGTAGGCCCGATCAGCACAAGACCCGCAACGCGGTCGGGAGCGTGACGCACCACCTCGAGGACGATCTGGCAGCTCGCCGAGTGGCCGATCAGGAGGACCGGACTCCGCCGTTGTCCTCCTCCCCGCCTTCGGCCGCCGGGCGCCCCGCGGAACGGATCTGGCACCGGAGGCGCTGGCACAGCTGGTCCTGGCCGACCGTCCGATCCACCACCCATCCCCGACGTTGTCACCGATCGACCGGCGCGCCGCTGGCTGTCGGCTGCGTTCGTGGAAACCTGATGAGTCGGGCCGTGTGCGCCTCGCCAACACCGCCGCCCGGGAACAGATCGGATGGCAAAAGGACGGGAGGGTTGATGCTGCGCACGCCAGGAATGCCGGCGCTGGTCGCGATGAGCGTGCTCGGGTTCACGTCCTTCCTGCTGACTCTGTCCTCGCTTCCCGTGTATGCGGTACAGCAAGGAGTGCCGCAGGCACTTGCCGGAGTGGTCACCACGGTGATGCTCGCCGCCACCGTCGCCTCGCAATTGCTCGTTCCGGCGCTGGTTCGGCGGATCGGTCAACCGGCAACCCTGGCCATCGGCTTGCTTGCTCTTGGCGCGCCCACGCCACTGTTGCTGGTGAACGAGGACCTGCGGTGGCTGCTGCTGATCTCGGCCGTCCGCGGTGTCGGTTTCGCGGTCCTCACCGTGTTGAGCCCATTGGTGGCAACGCAGATCGCACCGGTCGGTAGTCACGGGCGGGCGATCGGCCTGTACGGCCTGGCGGTTGCGGTGCCGAACGTGGTGGTGGTGCCGGCGGCTGTGGCGCTCACCAGCGCCGGCCATTTCGCCGTCGTCGCGGTGTTGGGTGCTGCGCCGGTGCTCGCGATACCGCTCGTCCGGCAGTTTCCCTCGCCCCCCACAGCAACCGGCGACAATCAGCCCAGCGCCGTTCTGCCGGTCCGGCGGTTGGCGGGCATCCTGGCCCTTCTGCTGGCTCTCACGTTGTCCGGTGGCGGCATCTTCGCGATCCTGCCGGTACAGGTGGCGGATCCAGCAGCGGTGACCTGGGCACTGTTGCTATTGGGCGTCACGTCCGCGCTTTCCCGTTGGCGGGCAGGTAGTCTCGCCGATCGGGCCGGCGCCGCCCGGCTGCTCCCGGGATGCGCTGCCATTGGGGTACTCGGGTTGGCCATGACAGCACTCGCGGCAGCACAATCCGGATTGGCCCGTGGTCTCCTGCTGGCCCTCGGGGCGGCGCTGTTCGGGATCGCGTATGGCGGTGCGCAGAATCTCACCCTGCTCTTGAGTTTCGAGTTGGCCGGACCCGATCGCCGTGCCGGTGCCAGCGCTGCGTGGAACGCGACCTATGACGCCGGCACCGCGATCGGCGCTCTGCTGATCGGGGCAATTGCGGCGGGGTCCAGTTTCCCGGTGGCGATGATGGGGTGTGCCGTCCTCGTGGCAGTCACGGCGATCGCGGCGATCCTGGGAACCAGGGTGATGCCGGCGACCCAGCGACCATCGTCGCCGCCTGATGACGAGGCCGCCATCGATCCCTGACGCCGGACGCTCACCCGTGGGCTGCGGCCTCGATGTCGGCCACGATGATCTTGCCCATGGCGAGCATCGCCTGGGTAACCCGGCCGACGACTTGTGGGTCCGGGTCCGACTGCAGGCGGATCGAGCTCCGCCGGGACGATCTGCCAGGACACCCCGAACCTGTCCTTCAGCCAACCGCACTGACTCGGCTCACCGCCGTCGGCGATCAGCGCGTTCCACAACCGGTCGACCTCGGCCTGGCCCCCGTCAACCGTGACGGACAGCGAGAACGCCTCGGACAGTGTGAAATGCGGGCCGCCGTTGAGTAGCTGCACCGGCAGGCCGGCCGGCAGGAAAGGGACGCCGTGTGCGGCGCCGAGTCGAAATGCCTCCGCTGCTGGTGGAGGCGAGCGTCGCCACCGAGACCGCGACGGCTATGTGTTCGGATGAGCCTCGTGGTCCGCCGCCTGGAGGGCCACCTTCCCGCGGTCGCGCCTCGTCGGTGCGCCCACCAGATAGAAGACGACGCCGATGCCGATGAAGACGATCAACGGGATCAGCTCGGTCAGCAGGTAGGTCCACTTTTCATCCGCTTCCCAGCCGTCGGGACGGAAATCCTCACCGAACCAGTCACTGCCGAAACCCGGTGCCACCAGCTGCACCGAGGCGAACAGCACCAAGATTGTCAGCCAGATCGACAGGAACGGCGCCCAGGGCGCCCGGAACGGACGTGGGTGATTCGGGAACTTCACCCGCAGCCGCCACAGGGCGGGGAAGACGCCGATGTAGGAGATCAACGTTGTCGACACGGCGATGCCAAGGACCGCGCCGAAGTACTTCGCCGCGTCGCCGTTGCTGATCTCATGGACCATGATCAACACGGCGGTCGACAGCAGACCGGACAGGACGTTGACCCGCACCGGGGTGCCGAACTTCGGACTGAACCGACCGAGGTAGCGGGGGGCTGCGCCGTCGTAGCCCGACACCGCCAGCGCGCGGTCCGAACCCATGATCCAGGTGGTGCCGGAGGACAGAGCGCACAGGATGAACAGCACCGCTGCGATGCCGCCCAGTACGGCGCCCGCTCCGGACAATGTCGCTGTTCCGTCTTCGGCGATCTCCCCGCCGTAGACCGTGAACACAGACTTGATCGCGTCGATGAATCCGCCCAGGTTGGTGACCTGGTCTGTCGGCAGGACCACCAAAATGCCCAGGACAGGAATGCCGTACAGCAGGATGGCGGAAATCGCTGATCGAAGGATCGAGTACGGGACATCCTTCGTGGAATCCTTCATCTCGTCGCCCGCGGTGTTCGGCAGTTCGAAACCGACGAGGCTGAACATGATCAGCCCCAACAGGGCGACGAAACCGGGGTAGGAGATGCTGAAATCGCCGGCCTGGACGCCGTTCACGCCATTCTGGATCGCGAAGACGATCACCGAGAACGTGAAGAAACCCAGCAGCACGAAACGGGCGAAGGCTCCGGAGATCGGTATCCATTTACCGACGGAGAACGAGAGAATCGCCGAGAAGGTCCCAGTCCAGATGAAGATGAGCCCGAGCAGGTAGAAGCCCCACGCGGGCAGTGACTCTCCGTCGTTGAAGAAGATCTCGTAGGTCGCGATGGCAAGGGTGGCCAGTGTCCCGCCGAACCACACCGGGTTCGTCACCCAGTACAGGAAGTTGTTGACGGCACCCAGGAGTCTGCCGAATGCGAGGCGCGCCCATAGGTACGGGCCGCCTTCTTCGGGAAATGCCGTGCCCAGTTCGGCGAACAGCAGACCACTGGGGATGAAGAAGATGATGCCGAGGATGATCAGCCAACTGAACGCTTCGGCGCCCGAGGCGGCAATGGCGCCGATCGAGTCGACGCCGACCAATGTGCAGATCGTGAACAGCAGGATTTCGCGACGGCCGAAGTGCCGCTGGAGATGAGCCGTTTCCTCGACGGCGTCGCTGGTGAGGTCGAGCTCGCGGACTTCATCTACCGAAGGCACATGGCCAGGAGCTGTCATAGGTGCGGACTGTAGATGAACGTTTGACCACTGCATAGTCCCAGGTCAATGGCCTGTGAGGCGTCGTGCCGACCGCAATTGAGACAGCATTCGAGTGAAATTCCACCGCGCAATACGACCGTGCGCGACGATGCCCGCGGTCGGCGACGGCAGTGCGGGCAGTCACCCGCGGCATTCGGACATGTCGGACACGTTGTGGTGTCCAGAAACAAATTCGTGTCAGTGCCGGACCGAAACCGAGACGTAACGCGCTTCGCCGTGACGGGCGTGGTCGCCGGGGAGTACTCGTCCTAGTGTTGCGGCTGTGTGGAGGAACCTGTCCAGGCGCTCGCTGATCCAGGCCGGACTTGTGGTCGCTGCAGCCGGATTGGCCGGTTGCACCAGGGCGGTGCAAGCCGTCCGCACCACCACTTCGGCGCCCATATCGAGCGCGACATCGACACCGACGCATCCGTCCACCGCGAACCCCGCGACCGACTCTTCCCGGGCCTCGTCGTCATCAGCGATTCCTGCGACCCCCTCGGCCACCGAAGAGACACTGTCGGCCGCAGGTTCGGCGTCGGAAGGCCCGGCACCGCCGGACTCAGCACCTGCAAAGGAAATTGCACACGGACCGAGGAACAAGCCGCGCGTTGCGCTGACATTCCATGGCTCAGGCGATGCCGCGCTGGCCCGGGAGCTGTTGCGGGTGGTCGACTCCCGTGGAGCGCGGATCACGGTGTTGGTGGTGGGCACGTGGCTGTCGGACAACCCGGGAATTGCGGCCGACATTCTTGCCGGCGGACATCAGTTGGGTAATCACACGTGGTCACACCAGGACATCAACTCGATGCCGGAGGGCGACATGCGCCAAGAGGTCATTCGTTGCCGCGACCTGCTGGTGGCGACCACCGGCAATCAGGGGGCGTACTTCCGGCCGTCGCAGACACCCACCGCCAATGCGCTGATGAAGCAGGTCGCAGGGGAAGCGGGCTACCCGATTTCGCTGTCCTACGACGTCGATTCCATGGACTACACCGATCCGGGCGCCGCGACTGTCCGCAGCAACATGGCAGCCGTCCGGCCGGGTTCCATCGTCAGCATGCACTTCGGGCACCAGGACACCATCGACGCCCTCCCGGGCGTGCTCGACGACCTCAGCGCCAGGGGACTGGTCCCGGTGACGGTGGGGGAATTGCTGGGCCGCTGACCGACGGGTCAGCGGGTGACTCCGGTGTGGCCGATGGAGTACCGCCCGGGTTGCGGCATCAGCGCCAAGCCGTGCGGCGAGTTGCCGACCGGGATCTTCTTGATCAGCCGGCCGTCGACGGTGCTGATCACGTAAACGACGTTGTCGTACCGCCCGGACAGCCAGAGTTGGCTGCCGTCCGCGCTGACGTTGCCCATATCGGGGCTGCCGCCGCCGGGAATCTGCCACTTGGTGATGGGTGCGCCGGTGTAGGCATCGAGCACACTGATCGATCCCTCCAACCGGTTGGTGACGAAGAGCCGAGCGGCGTCCCGGCTGAAGTACAAGCCATGAGCGCCTTTCCCGGTGTCGATGTGGCGGGACACCGTCCGCAGGTCCTTGTTGAGCACCCATACGCCGTTCGAGTCGGAATCGGCGATGTAGAACTGGGAACCGTCCGGCGCAATGCGCAGATCCTGCGGACCCATGTCGGTGTTCCGGTGCGGCATGTCGATCATCCGGATCAGGTGGCGCGATTGCATGTCGATGACCGCGACCCGGCCGGCGAACTCGCAGCTGAAAACTCCGGTCCTGCCGTCGGGTGTGAAATCGCCGTGGTCCATGCCTGCGCACTCGGGATACTGCACCCGGCCGATTTCCTTCCAGGTCGCTGGGTCGTACCAGACCAGGCTCCGCAATGCTTCGGCGACCGAGATTGCGTACTTTCCGTCGGGGGTGAAGTACATGTTGTACGGGTCGTCGACCGGAATCGTCGCTCCGGGTTCACCGGTCACCGGGTCGATGCGGCGGACCACGTTCCCGATGTCGTCGGTCGCGTACAGCGCCGACATGTCATGTGACGGAACGACGTGCTGCACCTCGATGCCGACCGGGAACTTGCTGACCACCTCGAAAGTCCGCTGGTCGATCACCCACACATCACCGGACTTGGTGTTCGGCACGTAGGCGTAGGCCTTGGATTTCTTCGCGACGGCGCCCAGCATGTTCGCGGCCGCCTCGGAATAGATGTTGTGCGGGTTGACGACAGGGGGCATTCCGAGGATCACGTCGACCGGTTTGGGTTGAGTCTCGGGCGTTGGCTTCGGTGTGGGTGGCGTCGAGCGGGCGGCAGGTGTTGTCACTACCGGAGTGCTCCTCGACGACGTGGTCAGTGATGCCGTCGCGGGGGAGGGGGAAATCGCGGAAGCCGTAGACACTTCGGCTGGGCTGATGAGCCCCACTGCCTCCGAGACCGTGCTCGATACCTCAACGGGGCCGCCGGCTGTTGACCCCGACGACGTGCATCCGGCGAGCAGGACGGCCGACATCATCAGCAGGGGCACTGACCGTCGGCGCCTCATCGATGTCCTTCGCGATCGCTGTCTGCGCATCCGAGCGATCGGACGCAAGGCTGACCGTAGCGTTCAACCGCTGTCCCGGGCTTGTCACAAAGGTGCGATCTCGGGGAACACCATGCCCCGTAGCGCTGCTCACGTCGCGTCACCGGCGGAGGTGTTGTCCCTCGGCGGGTGCATCACACAATCGCGTCGGCTGCCTTTCCGCGCGGTCATCCGCTACGGCGACGTCGATCAGCCGTGCCCGCCAGGAGGTCAGCAATACCACTGCGATGGCCACGGTGATCACGGCGATGCCGTTGATGATCCCCCACTGCATTGCCAGGCTCTGAATGTGATCGCTGCTGATCGTCTCGCTGCGGAACTGCGGGTTCACCTCGATGATCAAATATTGCTTCACGCCAAAGGCGACGGCGAGGCAGACCAAGGCCCAGCGGCCGCGGCGGGCGGCGTAGGTCGGCGCGTGCCGGTGCAAGCGAACGACGAGTACCACCGCCAGAACAAGACCGATCGGCACCCAGGGCAGATAGAAGAACAGCGGACTTCCCGGGTCGAGGGCGCCGACGCTGCCCGGCTGAGGGTCGGCGTAGGTCCGGACGTTGGTGACAAGTTCCTCGTACAGGTTCCCGGACAGTTGAATGGACAGCAGAACGACGACCACGACGGTGAGGCGTCGTGTGCGGCGAAGGAGGGCGGTGGCAGCGATCAAGGTCATGGCGGACTCCGAGAGGAGAGAAACAGTTGGCTGCTTCTTTGTATCAGATGACTGATACCTTCGGAGCCATGGACGGAGAAGTCTTGGACGCGACAGCCGTGGACGGGGCAGCTGCAGACAGGCAACTCGTGGATCCGGAGTCGTTCGTCGAGTACCGCCTGATCCGGCTGGCAGACAGGTTGCGCCGACGCTTCAGCGAGGCCCTGCGGCCGCACGGATTGACGGCAGGCCAGTTCAGCGTGCTGGCTGTGCTCCAAGCCAGGCCCGCAGTGACGCCGGCGGAGCTCGCCAGGGCGGTCCTGATGACGCCGCAGAGCATGGGCAGCCTCGTCGATCAGCTGGAGCGGGCAGGCTTGATAGGCGCCCGCGCGCGACGGGGCAGGGGAGTGCCGACACCCATTGAGATCTCGCGCCTCGGCGAGGAAGTCTTGGCGGCCGCCGCGCTCGCGGTGCGCAACCTGGACACCGAGACGCGGGAGGTGCTCGGGGACGACCTCGTCCAGTTGATGCGCAGTCTCGACCGCCTGACGGACCACCTCGAACAGTTCTGACGGTTGTCCGCTGCGGCCGCCGTGCCATGCAATTGGGCAGTGGCGTCATTCTGACGTCATGAGCCGATGAACTTGACGTCACAGCGTCTACAGGTGGATAGTCATGGCATGACTAAGCCGGGAAGCGGAGCATCGCGTCCGGCGACCGTCCGCCCCAGCCCCCTGATGCTGATGGTGCTGGTGCTGCTCGCCGAGGCGCCGATGCACCCGTACGAGATGCAGCGGCTGATGCAGTGGCGCGGCAAGGACCAGGTCGTGCGCGTGCAGCGGGGATCGCTGTACCCGGCCGTGGAGCGGCTGGCGAGGGCCGGCCTGATCGAGCCGCTGGAGACGGCGCGCGAGGGGCGACGCCCTGAGCGAACCGTGTACCAACTGACCGAGGAGGGCCGGGAGGTCGCCGAGACCTGGCTGGTCACAATGCTTCGCACGGTCCGCAACGAATACCCCGAGTTCCCCGCGGCCCTGTCGTTCCTGCCGCTGCTGTCGGCGGACGAGGCGCGATCGCAATTGACGGCGCGGCTGCTGTTGCTCGGCCGGGAGATTGCCGCGCTGCGGTCGGTGACCGAGGGTCTGCACGAGAAGTACCACCTGCCCAGGCTTTTCACCGTCGAGGACGAGTATCGGCTGGCGATGCTCGAGGCCGAACACCGCTGGGTCGAGCAACTCGTCGGGGACCTCAACCGTGGCGACATGTATTGGGACGACGGCACCATTCGCGAATGGGCAGAAGGACTTTCGGGCGTCATGGAGGCTTTCCCCGGAATCCCGCGGACGCTGCCCGGGCGGGGCGCGCCGGCCGGAGGCGGCGCGGCCCGCGGTCGAACAGCAACTGACCGACCGACCGGTGCCAGCACCGAGCAGGACCTGCCCCCGTAATGCACGGGTGCGGGCCGGTGGCGTGCTGCGAACACACCACCGGCCCGGCACGGGGCAAAGGCCCCGCGCCGCACCGCTGCAGCAGAGATGACCGGCCTGGAGCCACCAGGGCCCCAGATCCGGCGCGCCATCACCCACCTCACCGTGCAAGGAGATGTTCCCATGCCCGCAACACCACCCGCTGTCCCCGGCCGACCGGCCGGCACCGGACCGGAGCCCGAAGCCGAGCGGCCCTCATCGCCCGAAGCGCGTACCCAGACCCAGACGCTCACCGTCACCGGAGTACCGGTCCGCGGACACCGGCCGGTGCGCCCCGTCCTTGTCATCGCGGTGTTCTGCCTCGGTTTGTTCATGACACTGCTCGACATCACCATCGTCAACATCGCGATTCCCGACCTCGTCACCGACCTGAACGCCACCCTCGAGACCGTTCTGTGGGTGGGCTCGGCGTACTCCCTGACCTACACGGTGCTGCTGATCACGGCCGGACGGTTGGGCGACATCTATGGGCCGCGAAGACTTTTCCTCATCGGCCTGACATTGTTCACCGCCGCCAGCCTGGCGTCCGGGTTGTCCCAGACGCCGAGTCAGCTGATCGCCTTCCGGGCACTCCAGGGAGTGGGCGCCGCACTTCTCGCGCCGCAGGGGCTCGCGCTCATCACCTCGACCCTTCCCGCGGAGAAGCGCGGTCCCGCGTTCGCCTCGATCGGGATCATGTCCGGCCTCGGTGTGCTGCTCGGGCCGACCCTCGGCGGGTTCATCGTCACGAACGTCGGCTGGCGGTGGATCTTCTTCCTCAACATCCCGATCGGGGTGCTGGCCATCGCGCTGGCATTTGTGTTCATGCCGGACGTCCGCCCCGGCAAGCGTCACCGGCTGGACGTGCCGGGCGTACTACTGCTGACCGCCGGACTGTTCGGTGTCGTGTTCGGCCTGATCGAGGGCGACCGCTATGACTGGGGGACCGTCGCCGGGTTCGTGACCATCCCGATGATCATGGCGGCAGGCGTGCTGCTGCTGGGCCTGTTCCTGTGGCGGCAGATCCGTACCCAAGACGCAGAACCGTTGCTGCCCTTCGGGATCTTCAGCGACCGCAGCTTCACCGTGATGACGCTGGTGTTGCTGGCCATGGGCTTTGCCATGGTCGGGCTGTTCCTGCCGTTGACGATCTACTACCAGTCCGTGCTGGGACTCACCGCGGTGGCCGCGGGTCTGGTCATCGGCACCCAGTCGATGGCCATGATGATCACCTCCGGGGTCATCGGCGGGCTCACCGGATCCGGCAAGATCAACATGAAATGGGCGTTGTTCGCTGGTCTGCTGCTGTTCGCTGCCGGCATGGCCTACGTGGTGGTGGTCGCTGCGCCGGACGCAGGCCAGTGGGCGTTCGTGCCCGGTCTGGTCGCCGCCGGTATCGGACTCGGGTGCGTCTGGACGCCGGTGTTCGGGCTCGCCACCCGCGACATGCCCCCTTCCCGCGCCGGTATCGGTGCCGGCGTGCTGGACACGGTGCAGGAGTTCGGCGCCGTGCTCGCGACCGCGGTGCTCGGTGCGGTGCTGGCGAACCGGCTGACCGACTCGCTGGCGGAGCAGGCGCGGGCCGCGGCCGATGCCCTGCCGCAGCAGGCCAGAGAGCCCTTCCTGCAGGGCATGTCGGCGGCCGGTTCGGGCGGCATCGAGGTCGGCGCCGGGCAGCTCGCCGGCTCGACCGGTTCCAGCGAGGTACCGGCTGCCCTTTCCGAGCAGGTGCACGCAGCCGCGCAGCACGCGTTCGCGACCGGCTTCACCGACGCAATGAGACCGACCATGCTGGTGCCCATCATCGTCGTGCTGCTGGCCGCGGGTGCGGTGCTGTTCGTCAGGCCCAAGACCACTGAGGCGTCGGCCAAGTCGAGGACCCAGTCGCCGGGGCAGGGTGAGTCGATGCTGCACGGGAGCGGCCCCCGGCGACGTCGATTCACCCAGCGCCAGCGCGCTGCATGAACATCCAACGGTGTCCTTCGGGGTCCTCGGCACGATAGAGCCGACTATCCTCGGGCCCGTCCTCGATGCCCGACAGCAGCCCGGCTCCGGCCGCTTTCGCTTTCTCGAAATGAGATTCGATGTCATCGACGTACACGAGAACGCCATCGATCACCCACGGACCGGCAGACCATGCAGCGGCCCTCTCGCAGTGTTCGCTGTGCCTACGCGGCCCTTCGTAGTCAGGCGTTGGCGTGGCCAGCATGATCATTCCCCGGTCGGTCGCCATCTCGCCGTGGGACAGAACGCCGTCATCGTCGAGCCAGCGGGTTCTTTCCCGGAATCCAAAGGCAGCCGCCAGCCAGTCCATGGCCGCGGGCCCGTCCCGGTAGGCCAACATTGGAACAACGCCCGGATCGTCATTCAAGACCGGTCACTTCTCCCTTCGCATTGGGTGGCGCAAGCTCGAGATCGATCTGTGGTCCCTTGGTTGTCAGCGTTTCACCATTGGCCCGGCGGTGCCGGGCGGATGGCGGAAGCGCGCGGCGGGCGGACGCCGCGGCCGGTGTCGAGCAGCTGTTGACCGCCCTTGTCAGGCAAGTAGATACTTGCCTATCATCGTGGTGTGGGTGACGTGTTCAAGGCCCTGGCCGATCCCACCCGGCGCGCCATTCTGGACGAGTTGCTGGATCGGGACGGCCAGACGCTGTTCGAGGTGTGTGCGCGGCTTGCCGGCCGCGGATTCGGCTCGACGCGTCAGGCCGTCTCGCAGCACCTCGACGTCCTGGAGGACGCCGGGCTGGTGTCGACGCGCAGGCAGGGCCGCTACAAGTTCCATCATTTGGACACGTCACCTTTGGACGTCATCGTGCAGCGGTGGCTCACCGGCCGAGAAAAGGACGAGAAATGAAGATCAACGTGATGAGCCTGCTGGTCGACGACCAGGACAAGGCACTTCGCTTCTACACGGAGGTGCTCGGGTTTGAGAAGAAGACCGAGATCCCGCTGGGCGGACATCGCTGGCTGACCGTCGTTTCACCCGAGGAGCCGGACGGTGTCGAGCTCTCGTTGGAACCCGACGAACACCCCGCCGCACGGCCGTTCAAGCAGGCGCTGGTCGCAGATGGCATCCCATTCACCTCCTTCGCGGTGGACGATGTCATTGCCGAAACCGAACGGCTCAAGGCCCTGGGCGTGACGTTCACCCAGGACCCGTTGCAGATGGGTCCGGTGACGACGGCCGTTCTCGATGACACCTGCGGCAACCTCATCCAGATCGCCAGCATGTGACGCCGCCTGCACAATCGGCGCGGTGTGCGGCGACCGCACGTCCCTGATACCGCTACGGTCTTTTGAACCGGAGACAGGGAAGGCGGCGCGGTGGGCGACGAACTCCACGAGCGATCCGCAACGCAATTGGCGGCCATGCTCCGCGCCAAGCAGGTCAGCGCCAGGGAGGTGGTCACCGAGCATCTCGAGCGCATCGAGACCTACAACTCGAAGATCAACGCCATCGTCACGCTGACCGCCGAGCAGGCTCTCGCCCGGGCGGACGAGCAGGACGCGATGGCGGCCAGGGGTGAGTTCGCCGGCCCGCTGCACGGACTTCCGGTGGCGCACAAGGACAACCACCTCACAGCGGGAATCAGGACGACGTTCGGATCGCCGTCGAGGGCCGACTTCGTTCCGGACACCGACGATCTCGTGATCGAACGGATGAAGGCGGCCGGCGTCATCACCCTGGGCAAGACGAACATCCCGGAGTTCGCGGCCGGCGGGCACACGTTCAACGAGATTTTCGGTGTCACCCGTAACCCCTACGACCTGTCGGTCACCGCCGGAGGGTCGTCGGGCGGGGCGGCTGCCGCACTGGCCGCTGGGATGCACGTCCTCGCCGACGGCAACGACATGGGTGGCTCACTGCGCCTTCCGGCGGGGTACTGCAACGTGATCGGCCTGCGGCCCTCCGCCGGTCGGGTGCCGGTGTATCCGGCGGCGGACGGGTACGCGGGACTGTCGGTGCAGGGTCCGATGGCGCGCACCGTCGACGATCTGGCGCTGCTGCTGTCGGTGATGGCCGGCCCGGACCGCCGTTCGCCGATCTCGTTGGAAGAACCGGGTTCCACCTTTTCCGACGTGGGTGAGGGGTCGCTTGCCGGACTGCGCATCGCGTTCTCACCCGATCTCGGCGGGGCGGTCGGCGTGGAGGACGAGGTCGCGCTGTCGGTCCGAACGGCCGCCGCCACCTGCGAGACTCACGGCGCGATCGTGGAGGAGGCCAGTCCCGACTTCACCGGGGCGGACGAGTGTTTCCGCACCCTGCGCGCCTGGCAGTTCGAGGCCACGCTCGGAGAGTTCCTGGAGGACAACGTCTCCACTGTGCGGCCGAGCCTCTACGACAACATGGCCAGCGGCCGCGAGCTGACCGGCCCGGACATCGGCCGGGCCACGGTGATGCGCACGGTGCTATTCCACCGCATGCGCGAGTTCCTGGAGTTCTACGACGCGCTGATCCTGCCGGTCGCTCCGCTGCCGGCATTCGACGCCCGCTACCAGTACCCGCCGATCGTGGCCGGCCGAGCGTCGCGCGACTACCTGGACTGGATGCGCACGGTCTGCCACGTGACGGCGACCGGTCACCCGGCGATCGCCATGCCCGCCGGATTCACCGATGCTGGCACGCCCCTGGGTGTGCAGTTCATCGGCAGGCACCGCGGCGAGCGGGACCTGCTGACGGTGGCGAAGGGCTTCGAGTCCGCCACCCGCCATGCGGACCGGCGGCCGCATATCCACTGAGCGCGGCAAACGACTGACTGCAGCAAACGACGCGGTCAGCGCGCCGGAGGTGCCGAGGCGTACTGAGTCGGCATCGCAGCAATCGGAGAGGACGGAGCGATCGGCACGCGACACCAGCCACCTGCGCTGGACCATGACCGTGCGTCCGTGCTGAGATGGAACGGCGAATGACACCCGTGTCATTCGCTGGGGAGGACCTGATGGAGAACGCCGCTGCATCCGGTGCTGACGGCACCGACGATTCGGCCACGCAGGCCATCGGGACGGGTCTGTCGCGCCGGGACCGGGACATTCTTGCCTTCGAGCGCCAGTGGTGGCAGTACGCCGGAGCGAAGGAACAGGCCATCAAGGAGATGTTCAGCCTGTCACCGACCCGGTACTACCAAGTGCTCAACGAGGTGATCGACAATCCCGCAGCGTTGGCCGAGGATCCGCTGTTGGTGCGGCGGCTCCGACGACTCCGGACGAGCCGGCAGAAGGCCCGTTCCGCACGCCGTCTCGGCTTCGAGGTCTGATCCATCGGAGATCCCGTGCGGACGTCAGGTCTGCTCGGGAGCCTCGATGTGCCAGCCGTGCCAGGACTGCACGGTGATCCAACCGTTGACCCGGGCTCGGTCCCGCGTCGGGTAGGCGTGACCGGTGTAATGCCGAGAGACGCGGTCGATGCCGGAGAGGTCTGGGTCGGGCGCCAGTTCGAGCACGCCTTGCACGCTCACGTGCTTGTACCAGTCGTTCTCGGCGAGCGCGGTGAGGCTGACCCTGGGATCGGACCGCAGGTATTCCAGCCGACGGCGACCGGCGTCCATGTTGACCAGGATCCGGCCGTCGTCCTCCAGCAGGTACCAGGTGGCCACCGAAACGGGCTGGCCGTCCGGTCGTGAGGAGGCGATGACCGCGGGGTTGGGTGCCCGCAGGAATTCCAGGACGTGTTGCGGCAGCGGTGTTGTCGGCATTGCGGTCCTTCCGGAAGTTGTCGGGTGGACCCGCGATTATGGCAAACCGCTTGCCGCAACCTTTCTAGGGCAGCGGACGGCGGCGGCCCGTCGAACGCGGCCTGCCGGGATCACCGGGACGGGTGCCCTGCCGGTTGATGCCGAGCCGGCGCTGCCGCGGCATCGGTGAGCCGTCCGGCATCAGGCCAGCAACGTGCTGCCGGCGCGGGATCCGCAGCCGCACCCTGCGGGTCGAGCGGCGCCGGCGTCCCCGGCCCCTGGTCTGCCAGAGCTCCGGATGGCGCTTGAGGTGCTGGTACTTCCAGCCGGCATAGGGGATGTGCAGCAGGTACACCACCATCCCGATGACGGTCACCAGCTCCGGCTCGTAGAACAGGGCCGCGACGCCCAGCACCAACAGGATCAGGGCCGGGACGATCAGCTGCGGTGGGAACCGGACGCTCTTGAGGGCGATCGTCGGTACCCGGGAGACCATCAGCAGCCCGATGAACACGATCCAGACGGCGACCACCCCGGGCCTGGCCCAGAAGCCGTCCGTGCCATAGCGATTTGTCAGCAGCAGCGGCGCGGTGACCATCAGCCCCGCGGCCGGGGTGGGCACGCCGGTGAAGAAGCCCTTCGCCCACGGTTTCGGATCGGCGTCGTCCAGCAGCGAGTTGAACCGGGCAAGCCGCAGGGTTGCGCAGACCGCGAACAGCAGGCAGACGACCCAGCCGTACCCCCTGCCCTCGTCGCGCAGCACCCAGACGTACATCACCAGGGCGGGGGCGACCCCGAACGAGATGGAGTCCGACAGCGAGTCCAGCTCCGCGCCGATCCGGCTGGCGGAGCGCAGCATCCGGGCGGCCGGGCCGTCCAGCGAGTCCAGGATCGCGGCCGCGGCGATGGCGCCGACGGCGAAGAGCCACTGCTGGTTGAGGGCGAACGCCACCGAGGTCAGTCCTGCGCACAACGCCAGCACGGTGATCGCGTTGGGCAGGAAACGGACGCCGGGAACGCCGCCCATCAGGAGGTGTCGTTCCGCGACGGCTCGGTGGGCGTAGCGCCAGATGCGGTGCCGGACGCGGGGTGTGCCGGCGTCCCAGGGTTCGGAGACGGCAGGGTGGCCAGCACCGTCTCGCCGCCGATCGTGCGCTGGCCCTTGCGGATGACCAGTTCCGCCCCGGCCGGGAGGTAGGTGTCGACGCGGGAGCCGAACCGGATCAGACCGTAGGTCTCACCGGCCTGCACCGTCGACCCCGCCACGGCCTGCGACACGATCCGCCGGGCGACCAGCCCGGCGATCTGGGTGACGACGAGCTGGCCACCGACCGCGGCGTCGATGACGAGCGAGTTCCGTTCGTTGACCTCCGATGCCTTGTCCAGGTCGGCGGACAGGAACGCCCCCGGCTGGTACGCCGTAGCGGTGATCACCCCGTCGATGGGGATCCGCTGCACGTGCACGTCGAAGATCGACAAGAAGATCGACACCCTCAGGCGTGGCGTGTCGTCGAGCCCCAGTTCCGGCGGCGGGACGGCCTCGCCGATCAGCGACACCAGCCCGTCTGCCGGTGCGATGACCAGATTCAGGGCGGGTGGGCGGACCCGGACCGGGGCCCGGAAGAAGACGGCAGATGCGGCGCTCGCGGCCAGTCCGGCACTGCCGACCACCCGGCCGGCCCGCCGCAACCCGACCCGGCGCAGCAAGAAACGAGCGCCGACCGTACCGGCGGCGAGCCCCAGCACGATCGGCCGACCGCCGGGGTGGATGGCCGGGACGGTGGAACGGATCAGGCCGACCAGATGGGATCGGCGTTGCTCATCCACCATCGCTGAAACTTCGCCCGCTTCCTCGCCCATCAGGCGATTCGATCGCCGCGGACGCCGTTCGGGCGCCCGCCTGTCTTGCGGACAACCGTAGCGGAGCCGTCCTGCGGGGTGATCGCGAACGCGCGGGCGAGCCGGGGCGGTCGGCGGACGCCGCGGCGTGCGCTCAGCAGCGCGATTTCCTCTTCCAACTGGGGGTCACGGCCCAATGCCAGCCCGGCCAAGGTGATCGCCAGTGCCACCGCCAGATACAGCACCAGCGGCCGTGCGGTTCGGTGCCGGGCGGCGCGGGTAAACACCGTCATGGGGTGCACGACATGCCGGCCCCATCCGCGGTTGAGAACGAGAGGATGACGACAATGACGACGGAGAACGTGCCGGGCGGTCAGGCCGGCGAGGCGAGTGTGCGCGATCAGGCGGAAGGCGCAGAGCAGCCGGAGACCGCGTCGCCGCAGACTGTGTCACCACAGGTTGAGGGCAGCGGCCCGCGCGCGACGCAGGACCCGGCCGAGGGCAGCCCTGAGGCGGGCCCGGACAGCGGAAGCGCGTGAACGCGGCGGAGCAGGAGTTCGAGTTCGCGTTCGAGCCCAGTTACTCCCGGGTGGCCCGGATCTTCGGCGTCACGAAGACCAACACCCGAGTCGTGCTCACCGACACGGAGTTCCGGGCGCGGTACGGGCCGTGGAAGGTGATCACGCCGCTGAGCAACATCACCTCGACGCAGTTGACCGGGCCATACAGTTACCTGAAAACGGCTGGGCCCGCGCACTATTCATTCGCCGATCACGGTCTGACGTTCGCCACCAACGGACGCCAGGGGGTGTGCCTGGAGTTCCGGTTGCCGATCAGCGGTGCGCCGTTCGGGCTGGTCCGGCACCCGAACCTCACCGTGACGGTGGCCGACGGGCCGGGGCTGATTGCGGCCATCACCAGTCGGCAGCAACCGGGTCCGTGACGACGACGTTCCAGCGTTGTCTGTGGTCGGGAGGTTTCCGCGCTCAGGCGGCACAACGCAACAGAGCGACGGTCGCCGCGGCGAAGCCTCCCGTGTTCAGCACGGCGCGCACGGCGTTCCAAGCGACCCAACGGGTCTCGAATGCTCGGCGCAATTCTGCGGCAGACGCGGAACCGGTCTTCAGACGGTCGTTGAGGGGAACGTTGATCCCCACGGTGACCGCCACCGTCAGCACGTACAACACGAGCGCCGCGATGATCCAAGGGCGAACGAGGACGTCTGCGCGAGAGCGCGACAACTGATGCGGTGAGCAGCACGAGCGCGCCAGCGAAGATGACGCCGAAAACGGGGTTCAGAATCGCTTCGTTGATGGCGCGCATCGCACGGACGAAGGTGTCGTCGTCCGTGCGACGCAGTCCGGGCATGACCGCGTAACTGAACGCGGCGAAGAGCCCGGCCATCAAGCCGACTGCGATGACGGACAGGGTCAGAAGAGTTCGGGTCATGGACTCATCTCAACCCGGCAAGCACCGCCTCACCATGGTCATGGCGCTCCGGTCCATGCGTCTGCGTCTCGGTCGGCCCCGGTTCCGGCATCACTGTCACGTCAACAGGGAGATCGCGCATAGGATCCTCGAATTACCCTGCTGACGTGACAGTCGGCCCGCGGCCTGCTGCCGAGAACCTTCAGAAGGTGCGGATCGCGATCTCTGCCGGCGCGGCGAGCAGCGCTCGATCTCGTCGTCCAGCCGCACCAGGGTGATCGAGGCACCGGCCATGTCCAGCGAGGTGCAGTACTCGCCGACATAGCTTCGTCCGACGGTGATCCCGCGGTCGGCGAGCTGCCGGTGAGCCCGGCCGTAGAGCAGGTAGAGCTCGCTGATCGGTGTGCCGCCGAGTCCGTTGATCATCAGCGCCACCCGGTCACCGGACTCGTACGGCAGGTCCGTCACGACGGCCTCGAGCATCTCGTCGATGATGTCGTTGGCGGGCTTCAGCTTTGCCCGCCGCCGCCCCGGTTCGCCGTGGATGCCTACACCCATTTCGATCTCGTCGTCGCCGAGTTCGAACAGCGGCGAACCCTTCGCCGGCGGGGTGCACGCGGTCAGCGCCATGCCCATGGTCCTGGTCACGCTGTTGACCTTCTCGCCGATCCGGATCAGCTCGTCGAGATCGGCGCCCTCTTCCGCGGCCGCCCCGACCGCCTTCATCACGAAGAAATTGCCGGCCACCCCGCGACGACCCACCGTGTAGGTCGAATTCTGCACGGAGACGTCGTCGTCGATGAACAGGGTCTTCACCAGGATGTCCTCGGCCTCGGCCATTTCCTGCGCCATCTCGAAGGCCATCCGGTCACCGGTGTAATTGTTGACCAGCAGGAGCACGCCCTTTGGCGATGCGACGAGCTTCGTCGTCTCCAGGACGTAGTCCATCGGTGGCGCGGCGAAAACGTCGCCGGGACAGGCGGCGTCGAGCATGCCTTTCCCGACGGTCATGACGTGCGCGGGCTCGTGCCCGGACCCGGAGCCCTGCACGATCGAGACCTTGTTCGGGTTCGGTGCGTCGGACCGCATGATCAGGTTGTATTCCGGGACGTACTTCAGCGTGTCCGGATTGGCCAGGGCGATGCCCTGCAGCATTTCCGGGACGAATTGCTGCGGGTCGTTGACGAACTTCTTCACGGGTGTTCCTCCACAACGATGTGAAAGCGGACGGATGGTGGGAAGGCAACAACTTCGGACGCCGCTCGGCCGAGAAGAACTGGGCGCCGGATCCGAACCGACAGCGATACCTGCGGGAAGGTCAGTCGGCCGGCCACCCCGCGGCGATCTTCTCGGCGATGACGGCCAGTGCCATCGCGCCGGCGTCGACGGAGCCGATACTGCGCTCGCCGGTGTAACTGGCCCGGCCGCGTTTGGCCTCCATCGGCTTGGTGGCCTCGGCGGCCTGCAGCGTGGTATCGGCCGCTGCACGGGCGATCTCACCGGCAGTCAGTCCGCGCGCCACCGCGTCGGCGATGGTGTCCGTGGCCGGGATGAGCGCGTCCAGCAGCGTCTTCTCGCCGAGTACGGCCTTCCCGCGGGCGCTGATGCCCTCCGCGGCGGCGCGCAGCATCGCGACGACGTCATCCCCGGTGATCTCTTCCTTCCCGGCGGCTGTGCTGCCGGCCCGGAGGAACGCAGTGCCCCAGATCGGTCCCGAGGTGCCACCGATCCGGGAGGTGATCACCACTGCGATCTTCTTCAGGAACGTGCCGATGTCCTTGCGGTCGTAGGTGTCCCAGTCGTTCAGGACGATCTCGAACCCGCGCGCCAGGGAGTAGCCGAAATCTCCGTCGCCGACCACGGCGTCCAGGTCGCCGAAGTACTTCTCGTTGTCGACGGCGGTCTGCGCGATCGTCCGGACCACGTACTCGACCTGGCTGAAGCTGGTGCTGCTCATGGGTTCTCCTTCACGATGCAGTCTCCGGCCCGGCGGGCGGTGCCCACCGCGCGCGCTCGAGGACCGCGGCCAGATCGGTCAGGGTGACCACGCTGCCGGGCCGCAGATCCAGCGGATCGGCCATCACGGTGGCGGGGTCACCGGGATCGCCGAGGCTCGACACCACCAGCGAGGCCCCGGTGAAGTCCTCGTCCGCCGTGTACGTCGAAACGGTCACGACGCACGCGAGGCCCGCACCGAGCGCCGCCCGCAGGCCGTTGCCGCTGTCCTCCACCACAACCGCCTGATCCGGTTGCACCGCCAGCTCTTTCACTGCAAGTCGATAGATCGAAGGGTCCGGTTTCTTGGCCGGGACGATGTCCCCGGCGAACACCGCGAAGTCCTTCGCCCGATCGGTCCCGACCGCGTGCTCGAGGACGGCGCGCACCGACGGTTCCGCCGACGTCGACGCCACCGCGAGCTGCCATCCCGCCGCGGCGGCCTCCTCGACGATGCGGGCGATCCCCGGCCGAGCCGGCATCGCGCCGTCGGCCACCATCGCCGTATAGGTCTTGGTCTTGTGCCGGTGCCATTGCGCGAGCATCTCCGCGCGGCCCGCCTCGTCGGTGGGAAGTCCGTTGGCAGCAACGAATTCCGGCGTCAGCAGCGAGGCCATCCGCTCCTTGCCGCCGCCGATCAGGACCCGCCGCGCATACTCGTCGTCGGTCCAGTGCACGGGAAGTCCGAAGGCGGCGAAGGTCTCGTTGAAGGCGGGCAGGTGGCCGTACCGTTCGGTGTCGGCCAGAACGCCGTCGCAATCGAAGATCAGTGCCGGCACCGGCGCGTCACCCGGCCTTTCCGGCACTGCCGAAGGTGCGCATCAGCTCGGCCGTCATCGCCACCGTGTCGCCCTGCACCGCCGCGAAGAGCGATGGCGGGTCCCACTTGTCGCGCTTCTCGGCGTCACGCAGGAAGGTCAGGCTGGACTGCATGAACTGGCGCTTCAACGCGGTCGAGATGTTCACCTTGGCGCAGCCGCGGGCGATCAGGTCGCGGAACTGGTCGTCGGTCAGGCCGCTGCCACCGTGCAGTGCACACGGCACGCCGGTCGCCTGCACGACGTCGCTGACCCGGTCCGCGTCCAGGGTCGGCGTCGACCGGTAGACGCCGTGCGCGTTGCCGATGGCGGGTGCGAACACATCGACCCCGGTCTCGGCGATGAAACGGACGGAAACGTCAAGGGTCTGCCTGGCCGATTCGGCGTCCGATCCGACACCGTCCTCGACCCCGGTGATGGATTCGATCTCGCCCTCGACATGTGCGCCGTAGCGCCGCGCTTCGGCCACCACCTCGACGGTCTGCCGTTGATTCTCCTCGACGGGCAGTTGCGATGCGTCGAAAAGCACCGAGTTCCAGCCGACCTCGAGGCATTCGGTGATCACCGAACGATCCGGGCAGTGGTCGAGGTGCAGCGACACGGGGACCTCGATGCCCGCGGTCATCGACGTCCACATCGCGTACAGCACCCGGCTGCCGATCGACCGCACCGTCTTCACCGAGGTCTGCACGATCAGCGGCGATCGCTGCGCCACGGCGGCCTCGAGCACGCCGGCGAGGCTGATGTCGTTGAAGATGTTGATCGCCGGCACCCCGTACCGCTGTTCCAGCGCAGGGTCGACGATCTCCTTCAGGGAAACGACAGGCACGCGCACCTCCTTGTGCTGCTCGCCGGGCTCGCGCGGCTCCGCAGGTGTTGCCGGCGGGCAGTGCAACCGCCGTGCTCGGCCTTGGTATCCGTCCCGGCCGTCGTGCGGCCGGACTGCCGACGGTACGACCGCGGGAGCAGTGGGCGAATCGGGAGAATCCCTGCCTTCCGGGCGCCCGGATGTCAGGTGGTAGGGATCTCCCTACCACCGCGCTCCCGATGCGTGATCGAGCGGCTACGCCAGCCGCGCAGGGAAGCCGCCGGTGGCGATCGGGGACCAGCGATCGGGCGTGATCCGTACCAGGCACTTGCCCTGGTCCACCATGGCCTGCCGGTACTCCGCCCAGTCCGAATGCTCACCGGCGATGCTGCGGAAGTAGTCGACGAGCGGTTCGACGGCCTCAGGGATGTCGAGCACCTCCGCCGTGCCGTCGACCTGGACCCAGGCGTCACCGAAGTTGTCGGACAGCACGAGGACCGACGCGGTTCCGGTGCGCCGGGCGTTGCGCGACTTGGCGCGCTCGGGGTAGCTGGCAATCACGATCCGGCCCCCCGGATCGACGCCCCCGGTAACCGGGGAGGACTGCACGCCGCCGTCCGACCGCGTCGTCAACAGCACCATGTTGTGCCGTGGCCGGACGAACTCCAGCAAGGCGGAGAGGTCGACGGTGGTAGCGGTGGCGATGGTGCGGGCCATGACGGGCTCCCTTGCTGGCGATGACGACTGGGGTGACGGAGTGCCCGCTGGTACCGGCGGGGTGGTGCAACCCTGTCTGATCGGACCCGCTGACGAGTCAGCGGGTGGTTGCCAGAGAACCCACTGGTTGGCGGGCTGTTCTGGACGCAGAATTGGCTGCCAATCGGCTCCTACAGGAGGCGACGGGGGTGGCGTTCTCAATGAGCGAGCCGGAGCCCACGGCGAGGCCAGATTCAAGGGGGTGGCGATGTGCGATCTGTTGTCGTTCCCAGCTCGCCGGAGCGACGGACGGCATTGTCCGCGTGTCGCGCAACTGGGCGGAGGTTGTCAGTCCGGTTGACCCTCTAAAGGACCTATGTAGCCGATGTCTCTTCTTTTGTAGGCTCTTCAGTGAGCTCGACAGGATCGATTACTGCTAGCGTTCCATTGCACGCATCACAGGGTTTCGTTTTGGGGGGATAATGGCATCCGGTGAGCCGCTTCGTTCGGCGCTATTCGTCGACTTGGACAATATTCTGATCGGCCTGCGCAAGCTCGACCTCGCGGCAGCCGAGGCCTTCGGCAAGGACCCGTCACGGTGGGTTGACTGGTTGGCGCGTGGTGACGATCAGGGAGGTTATGTCCGTAGGTTCCTCGTGAAGTATGTTTATCTCAATCCGGCGAGTTTCGGCGGGTATCGAGCATTCTTCACGCGTAGCGGATTCCGTGTGATGGATTGTCCGTCCTTGACATCTCAAGGCAAGAATAGCGCAGACATATTCATGGTAATCGACATCCTTGATGCACTCGATGGGCCTGAGCGGTACGACGAGTTCGTAATTGCGTCAGGTGATGCGGATTTCACCCCGGTGCTGCACCGCCTCCGATCCCGTGATCGCCTCACGACGGTTCTGACTGCTGGCATGAGTGCAGCTGCGTATCGGGCGGTATGCGACAAGGTGATACAGGCCGACCAGCTAGTTGAGGTTTCACTCGGTGAGGACTCAGCAGGTCAGGACATGGATTACGTTCCGCCTCTTGAGGTTCTGCCGTCGCAAGAGGTGGTTCGCGCGGCTGCGCAAGTGGCGACAGAATCGGCCCGTGGTGAAATCGCGCATATTGCGGATGCGATCGCAACCGCGGTCCGCGCCGCCGATCGGCCATTGGTGTCCGCCGCTGCTGCACAGGCCGCATTGACGGTTGATAAAGAATTGAAGGCCAGTGATTGGAGAGGCGCCGGATCGTTTCGCGCATTCCTCGCGCTCTACGTGCCGAACGTCACCTACGCCGGTTTTCCGTCGCCGGGGTATGTTTACGACCCAACGATACATGGCCCGGCCGACCTGCCTGCAGGAAACGACTTCGCCGAGCTCACTGAGACACAGCGTCAGGTCAGTCGGCTTACCGACGCGCCGGCCATGAGTTCAGAGCGATACGCGGCTGTGTACCAAGCGTTAAGTGATGATGTCGGTATTGCGGCGTTCAACTTGAATAGCACCTCCAAAAATGTTCGCGACCGCACTGCGCAGGTTGGTCGAGCGGTCGGACGCGGAGCCATTAACTTCATCATCCGCGGTTTGATAGCCCAAGGAGTCGCTCTCAGTGCTGGGACTACTCCGAAGGCCATGGCTGCAGCGACCGCGGACAACATCATCGAGCAATGCACGAACCTCCAGCTGGACCTGTCGGCCGAGCAAGAGCAGGAAATATGGGATTGGGTCGCTCCTGGCGATCTGAATCCCGACCATCCAATTGATCCTTGAGTTTTGGTGCTCGGGTTGAGGATTTCAGATGAGAGGTGAGAGCGCGGCGAAGCCTAGGCTCGGCCCAGCGCAGCCAGTTCGGTGCGGTTGCGTGCGCCCGTCTTCCGTAGCGCCGCGCCGACGTGCTTCTCCACCGTCTTGACCGAGATGTTCAGCGCCGCAGCGATCTTTTTGTCCGGCATACCCCGACTGACCAGCGCGCGCACCTCGCGTTCCCGGGGTGTCAGCGCGTCCGGCGAGCGGGGTTGCGCAGAGCCGGACGCTGTGCCGGCGTCGGACCGATGCCCTCCGGCGACAGTGGCGGCGGACCGTAGGACCGCGTCACGGACGTCGGCGCCGTCGGCGTCGAGCAACACCACACCGTCGGCGCCCGCAGAGAGACTGTCCTGCACCGCAGGTTCCGACGGTTCACTCTCGCCCAGCGCAAGAACGGCCACCGAGCCGGCAGCGGAGCGGATACGCCCGGTGAGATCAGCGGCGCCGGCCGGGAGTGCCACATCGACCAGCACGACATCGGGCGCCAGCACGCCGATGGCGGCCAGTGTGTCCGCCGAGCCGACGGTCTGGCCGACCACGTGGATGCGCTGATCGTCACCGTGCAGCACGGCTGTCACGCCAGCGGCCACCAACGGCCGGTGTTCCACGACCAGGACCCTGAGGCGACGTGCGCCGGCGGGTGCCGGATCGGATCCTGGGCCTGGGTAGGGGATTGTTGCCCTGATGGTGGTGCCCCAGCCCGCGGTGGTGTCGAGCTGCACTCGCCCACCGAGTCGCTCCGTGCCGGCGCCGATGTCGATGAGCTGATCCTCGCCGGGTCCGCGCAGACCCAGCCCCGAGCCGTCCGGCCGGGGGCGTGCGTGGACGTCGAAGCCGACGCCATCGTCCTGGACGAACAGGACCACCTCTGCGGCCGCGTAGACCAGCCCGACCCTGGCCGACCGGGCGTCTGCGTGAGCGATGATGTTGGCGATTGCGCGGCGGCCGACGGTCAGCAGTTCTTCGGCGACGGTGGCGGTCAACCGGCGAGGCTGCCCGGCGACGACGAGCCTGATGTCGAGCCCCGTTCTGCTGGCCGCCTCGACCTCGAACCGAAGGCCGTCCTCTAGGCCGGCCCCCGGTCCAGTACCTGGTTGACTGGCTTGCCGGTGGTGACCTCGCACCGGCTCTCCCCGCCCGGGAGGCAAGGGGCGGCCGGTCTCGCGGAGCGCATCCCAGGCCGCGCGCCTCGCGAGGTCCAGTGCGCCGCGTGGCCTGGCAGGCTCGTCCACATCCGCCACGTCGGCGTCGACCGCACTCAGCGGCGGCCAGGGGCCGTCCGTGCCGACCGGCGACGTGCCGGTCGGCATCTCCGCGCTGTCCAGGTGCAGCACGACCGAGGCGAGCGCACGGGCGACCGAGTCGTGCACGTCCCGGACCACCCGCTCGCGTTCGAGGCCGGCGGCCTCCGCCCTGGTGAGCTCGGCGGCCTGCGCATGCAGCCGGGCATTCACCATGGCGAGGCCCGCGTGGCTCGCGAAAAGCTCCAGCAGCGTGACGTCGTCGGTGCCGAAGGTGCGGTCACGGTCGCGGCTGAAGACGATGCAGGTGCCGATCACCGATCCGGACCAGCGGATCGGTACACCGATGGTGGCGTGCAGCTGGGCGCGTTCGGCGGGGGCGATGTGCCCGCCCCGTACGTCGGAGTATTCGGCGAAGGTCACCGGGCCGCCGGCCCGCAGGATCTCGCCCGTCACTCCCTCGGTGAGCGGGAACCGGGCACCGGACCGGCAGGCGACGCCGAGGTCCACTTCCTTGCGGTACGTACCGGCAGACTGGTCGACGGTGCAGATCGACCCGCTGTCGCAGCCCAGCAGATTCGCGGCGTGCTGCAGGATCCGCTCCAGGAGCGGGTGCAGGTCGAACTGGCCGGCCAGGTCTTCGACGACGGCAGCCAGCGCGGTGACGTGATCGTGGCCGGTCTTTCGCCGGCTGTCAGCAGCGGTGCTGAGCGTCATCCCTCGGGTCCTCCGCCGTCGCCCTGCCGGAACGGTGTCGCCGGAACCGTGACGGCCGTCACGTCTGCGACCGAGGGTAACCGCGGTCGGCCGTCTCTACCCGCCATGCAGCAGGCTCGGGCCGCCCGGCAGGGGGCCCGGGCAAATCGGTCAGCGCTGCAGCGGTGCGTTCCCAGTGCGTCCGCTCGGCTACCTTGACCGTCATGACGACGGCGGCCGACGGCTCACCATCGGCGCCGGGAGTGGTGATGCCGATCGGCGGGGCCGAGGACAAGATCGGCCGGATGACGGTGCTGCGCGAAGTGGTCCGGCTGGCCGGCGGCGCCGTGGCACGGATCGTGGTGCTGTCCACCGCGTCGTCCCTCGGCGACGAGATCACCCACGCCTATTTGCAGCTGTTCTCCTCGCTCGGCGTCACCGACGTGGTGGGCATCCGCCCGGAGAGCCGCGGCCAGTCCGCCGCCCCCGACCTGGTCGCGGCGGTCCAACGGTCGACCGCGGTCTTCATGACAGGTGGCAACCAGGTCAAGCTGGCCACCCTGATCGTCGGCACACCGTTGGGTGCGGCGATCCTGGACGCCCACCGGCGGGGAGCGCTGGTGGCCGGGACGTCCGCCGGCGCCAGCATCCTGTCCGCGCACATGGTGTCCTTCGGCAGCGGCGGCGCAACCCCGAAGTTCCGCATCGCCCAGGTGTCGCAGGGTCTCGGTCTGTTGCAGGACGTCATCGTCGACCAGCACTTCACCCAGCGGAACCGGTTCGGCCGGTTGCTGGCGCTGGTGGCCTCGAACCCTGCGCAGCTGGGCATCGGCGTCGACGAGGACACCGCCGCGGTGATCCGGCCGAACGGCCTGATGGAGGTCAAGGGCCGGGGTGTGGTGACGGTGGTGGACGGCGCGGACGTCGTGACCACCTCGTACACGGCCACCGGGACGCAGCCACTGATGATGTCGGGGGTCAAGCTGCACACGCTGCCCCGCGGTGTCGTGTTCGATCTCCAGGCACGGCAACTCGTCTCAGCGCCCGGCCTGCCCGACACACAGGGACCGCCGGCGGTGGCCATGCCTGCGGATGTCCCGGCGGGCTCGAGGCCGCGCACCCGGCGAATCGCCGCCGAGGGCGCGCACGAAACGATCTCCGAGCTGCGCCGGCGGCCCGCGTCGTCCTGAGCTCACCCCCTCCGAAAGGAGGGTCTGGCTCCCTTCCGAAGAATCAACCTCGTCGGTACCCCTGGACATTGGGGTCTTTGGGCCTTCTTCTATGGGACCTACGGCGCCAACGACAAAGCCGCGGATCCGGGAGTCTGTCGACATGGAAAGCCCGCCCACCCCGTTGCGGCTTCCGCGTCTGTCCGATCGGGGCCGTCCGAACCGGACGGCCGACCTCCCCAAGCCGCCATCCGGCGAATACCACACAGGCCCGGATTTCTCTTCTCCGGTTGTTCCCCCACAGGGCTCTGCGCCGGCAATCGAAGGACGGGAAATGTCCCGGAAATCTGCTGAGGACATATCGGCGAAAATCCGCCAAGATGGCGTTCGTCACCTACTGACGGGACGAGCGACCGGCGGCCCTGCCGAGTACATGTTCGGCGGAAATGCCTTTGTGCAGTCGCTCATCGTCGGCGCCACCAGTATCCGGACGACTGACGTCCCCTGAGCCCGGTCCACCCCGCACGTCAACGCCCCAACGAAGGAGCATTGAAGATGACAACGTCCCAGCAAGCGCCGGCGTCTCATGCCGCCGCGGCGAATCCGCCGGACTACAGCGACCCGACCCAGGGCAGCCTGGCAAGGGCAAGGGAAATGGCCTCCGAGTCGGTCAAGTCCATCGCTGATCCGGCACCGCTCGGCCTTGCCTGCTTCGCCCTCACCACCTTCCTGCTCAGCATGGTGAACTCCGGCCTCATCCCGAAGTCCACCGAGCCCATGGTGTTCGGTGTCGCACTGTTCTACGGCGGCATCGTCCAGATCCTGGCCGGCATGTGGGAGTTCCGTAAGGGCAACGTCTTTGGCGCAACCGCCTTCGCGTCCTACGGCGCGTTCTGGCTGTCCTTCTGGGCCTACCTCACGCTGTACGCGAAGGAAATCGCGGCGGTCAACCCGGACGACGTCAAGATCGCCAGCGGCTGGTGGCTGCTCGGCTGGGGCATCTTCACCGTGATCATGGTGATCGCCTCGCTGCGCACCACCGTGTTGCTCTGTGGTCTGTTCACCATCCTTGCGATCACCTTCTTCCTGCTGGCGTTCGGTGCGCTGGCCGGCAGTGCGACCCTGACCAAGACCGGCGGCTACTTCGGTATCGCCACCGCCCTGTGGGCGTGGCTGCTCTGCCTGGCCGGTGTTGCGGCAGCCACGTTCGGCAAGCCGATCATCCCGAACCGTTCGCTGGCGCGGTAACTCGACAGCTTTCTTCACGACACCACCGGAGGCCTCGTGCCTCCGGTGGTGTCTTGTCGTCGGGGGGGCGCGGTGTTGTTCCCGGTGTTCTTGCGAGGTGTTGACCGGTGGTGGTGGTGGTGTGCCGTCGCCCCAAGCCACTTGGGTGATGAATTCCCTCCGGGCAGGGATGCACTCGACACATTGAAATGGACCGGCAGGCATCGAACAGTGATCCCGACAGTCGAATTGTTACCCGCCGGAATAATGATGCGAATTTGTTACACGAGTCCGCGTTGGACAGCGACGACGACCGCCTGAAGGCGGGACTCCACTCCGAGCTTGTCCAGCAACGCCGCCACATATCCCTTCACGGTCGTTTCCGCGATGAACAAACGGCCGGCAATTTGCCGGTTGGAGCAACCCTGGGCAAGCAGGTCGAGGACCTCCCGCTCGCGTGGCGACAACGACACCTGCGAGCCCTTCCCCCGCAGTGCGCTCACCAGATCGACCGCTAGGGCCTGCGCCACCTTGGCGTCGATGACCCGGTTGCCCGCTGCCACCTGTCGCAGCTTCACCACCAGTTCGGCGGGTTCGGCGTCCTTGAGCAGGACCCCATCCGCACCCGCGGCCAGGCACTGCCGCAGCAGTTCGATTTCCGCGTAGGCGGTGAGGATGAGGATGTGCCCGCCGGGATTGTGCTCCTTGAGCGTCGTGCAGGTGGCCGCCGGTCCAGGTGGCTCCGGTGTGCGCAGATCCAACACGACCAGATGCGGTTGGAATGACGCGGAGATCCGAATGGCCTCGCCGTTCGTGGCGGTCTCGCGCAGGACGCACTCGCCGAACGCCTCCTGCACCAGCGTTGCGATACCCCGACGGGCCAACGGATGGTCGTCGACGAGCAGGACCCGGACCGGAAGCGTCATGGCTGGTAGCCCGTCACCGGCAGGGTCAGGCGCTGCACGATCAGCCCGTCCTGGTCGGGATCGATGGTCAACTCGAGGCGGCCACCCAGAGCGGCGGCGCGGCAGCTCAACATGCCAAGGCCGGAGCCCGGTGCGCCTGGATGGGACGTCGTGATCAGGCCCGCGGCGTCCGCTGCCGAACGGTCGGCAGCTTCACCCCACGGCACCTGCAGCACCAGGACGATCTCGCCGGCACCCCAGCGGAAGGTGGCCACAACCCGGTCGGTGCGGGCGTGCCTCACGGCGTTGCGCAATCCCTCACGCAGCGCGTCGACGACCACGGCGGACACCTCGGGCGGGATGGCCCTGGGGGTGCCGCGCCGGCTCCACCACACCGGGACCCCGGTTGTGACGGTGAACGAACGCGCCTCGGCGAGCAGTGCGACGTCGAGCTCCCGGCCGGGCGGGACGGTGCACAGATCGGCCAGCGTTGCGCGGAGCTCCGCGCGGGCGCTGCCGGCGACCGCCTCGATCTCCGCGAGCGACTCCAGAAGATCTGCCGGGTCGGCCTGCTGCCGGGAGCTGTGCGCGAGGACGCCGACGCTGAACAGCGTCTGGGCCAGCGAGTCGTGCAGCCGCCCGGCGATGTTCTGGCGCTGCTGCACGGCGAAGAACTCGAGTGCGGCCTGTCGCGCGGCGATGTGATGCAGCGCGGTTCCGGCTTCGGCGGCCAGGCCCTCCAACTTGACGACGGCGACGTCACCGGGTGTGCGGGCGGTTCGCAACGCGGCGTACAACAACGCGGAGATGCCGTCCGGGCCCATGACCGGAACGCACACCATCCCGTGCAGGCCCTCGATGTCCACCGCCGCCATGTAGTCCGACGTGATCATTTCCGAGTCGTGGTACTCGGCGAGCCTTGCCGGTGCTCCGGTCTGCAGCACCAGGCCGCCCAGCCCTGCACCGGTCCGGATGCGCAGGGCCTGGAACTCGGGTGATCGCACCCCGCGGAAGACACGCATCGGATACTCGCCATCGTCGTCCCGAACCGCAACGGAGGCGATGTCCATCCCGGTGACGATCCGCGCGCGGGAGACCAGGGCCCCGACGATGGACTCGACGTCCTCGTGCAGCCCGACAGTGGGAGCTGAGGTGGCAATAAGCACAACTGTCACGCCTTCTGCCTGCGACTTCCACTCGAACCGTCGACGTCACATTTCCTTGGCCTGCCCGCCGCCGGGCCTCTGACCTGCACTCCCGCGTCCCCGGTAGGGCAGGCCCACAGAGCGGGGGGCAGAATGCCCACCACTGGACGGGTTGTGGTGGAAAGGCGCGCAGATGACTGAGTCGGCACAGGCCGGTACGACCCCAGGCACGACCGGCACGGTGGACACGCCGGCCGGCGACGTCCAGGCGGATGGGTCCGGTCCCGGCTCGGTGGACGGGGCCGCCCACGGTCGTGCCGCGTCGGCCGGCGCACCTTCCCCAGATCCCGCGTCGGCCGACACGTCATCGTCAGGCACCGCATCGTCAGACACGGCGAACGATGGGCGGACCGGCTCTCCCGCCGGCCGGCCGGACATCGTCATCCGCGAGACCAGGGTGTACCGGGGACCGAATTACTACTCCTACGAACCGGCCGTGCACATGGTCGTGGACATCGGCCGCCTGGAGAAGTTCCCCACCGACACGCTTCCCGGCTTCACCGAGTCGCTCCTCGGGCTGCTGCCCGGGCTGCACGATCACCAGTGCTCCCGCGGCAAGGACGGTGGGTTCGTCGAGCGGCTGAACGAGGGCACCTGGGCCGGGCATGTCGTCGAGCACGTGGCGCTGGAATTCGAACGCACCGCCGGCCACGAGATCACAAGGGGTAAGACCCGCTCCACCGGTGAGGAAGGCGTCTACAACGTCATCTTCGGCTACCTCGACGAGACGGTGGCGACGCTGGCCGGTGCGCTGGCGGTGCGGCTGGTCAACGTCCTGGTGCCGGGCAACGACCTTTCCACCGACGACCTGGCCACCTTCGATTTCGACACCGAACACGACGAGTTCCTGCGCACCTGTCAGCGGGTGGCTTTCGGCCCGTCCACCCAGGCGATCTTGGACGAGGCCATCGCCCGCGACATCCCCTGGCAGCGATTGAATTCCGGTTCACTGGTGCAGTTGGGGCACGGCGTCAACCAGCAGCGGATCCGGGCGACGATGACGTCGCTGACGTCCTCCCTCGCCGTCGACATCGCCTCCGACAAGGAGCTGACCAACCGGCTGCTCGCCGCAGCGGGTCTGCCGGTCCCGACGTCGGAGGTGGTGCGCCGGGCGGATGACGCGGTGCGGATCGCCCGCCGAATCGGGTACCCGGTCGTGCTCAAACCGCTGGACGGGAACCACGGCCGCGGGGTTGCGATCAACCTGCAGAACGAGCAGGAGGTGCGGGCCGCATTTGAGGAGGCGTACGACCAGTCCCGCCGCGGCTATGTCCTGGTCGAGTCGTTCATCGCGGGCAAGGACTACCGGGTGCTGGTGGTCGGCGGCCATATGGTCGCCATCGCCGAGCGAGTACCGGCGCACGTCATCGGTGACGGCAGCAAGACTGTCGCCGAACTCGTCGAGCAGACGAACGCCGATCCCCGCCGCGGTGTCGGGCACGAGAAGGTGCTCACCCGCATCGAGGTCACCGAGGGCGCCGTGGATCTCGTCCGCGAGCAGGGCTACGAGATGACTGATGTGCCGCCCCGCGGCGAAGTGGTCAAATTGGCGCTCACCGGCAACATGTCGACCGGCGGCATCTCCATCGATCGGACCTTCGAGGCCCATCCCGACAACGTCGACATCGCCGAAGAGGCGGCCAGAGTTGTCGGCCTGGACATCGCCGGCATCGACTTCCTCTGCCCGGACATCACCCAGCCGGTACGCGAAACCGGCGGCGCGATCTGCGAGGTCAATGCTGCGCCGGGCTTCCGCATGCACTCGCACCCGACCATCGGCGATCCGCAGTATGTGGCAAAACCGGTGGTGGACCTCATGTTTCCGCCCGGGACCAGCGCGCGGATCCCGATCATCGCGGTCACCGGGACGAACGGTAAGACGACTTGCAGCCGGATGATAGGGCACATCTTCAAGGGCATGGGCCGCAAGGTCGGGATGACCTCCACCGACGGCATCGTCATCGACGACCGGCTCGTCATCAAGTCCGACGCGTCGGGTCCGCGGTCCGCCCGGATGGTGTTGCAGAACCCGCGGGTCGACTTCGCCGTGTTCGAGGTCGCCCGTGGTGGCATCCTTCGTGAGGGTCTGGGCTACTCGCGCAACGACGTCGCCGTCGTCCTCAACGTCGCGCCCGACCACCTGGGTCTGCGCGGCATCAACACGATCGAGCAGCTGGCGCAGGTCAAGCAGGTCATCGTGGAGGCGGTGCCGAAGAATGGTGCTGCCGTTCTCAACGCCGACGACCCGCTGGTCGCCGGGATGCGTCGGGCGTCATCGGGTGAGGTGGTCTGGTTCTCGCTCGTCCCGGACAACCGGATGATCGCCGATCACTGCCGGCGCGGCGGTAAGGCCGTGATCCTGGAGCCCGGCGAGCTCGGAGATCTCATCGTGCTGGTGCACGGCCGCCGGCGGATGCCGCTCGCCTACACGCATCTGCTGCCGGCGACGTTCGGCGGCAAGGCGCTGTTCAACGTGCAGAACGCGATGGCTGCGGCCGGGGCGGCCTACTGCGCAGGCGCCCATCTGCACGACATCCGCGCTGGGCTCAGGTCTTTCACGCCGTCGTACTACTCGGCGCCGGGCCGGATGAACATGACCGAGGTCAAGGGCATCAAGGTCATCGTCGACTACTGCCACAACGCCCCGGCCATGGTGGCGCTCGGCGACTTCGTCGACCGGTTCTTCGAGGACACCTCCTCGTGGGAGCGTCCGCAGCGGATCGGCGTCATCGCCACCGCGGGCGACCGGCGGGATCAGGACATGATCGACCTCGGCCTGGAGGCAGCCAAGCACTTCGACCGGATCATCGTCCGGGAGGACGTCCGGTTGCGGGGCCGCAAGGCCGGCGAGACGGCAGCCCTCATCGTCGACGGTGCGCGGCAGGCGCAGTCACAGGGGTGCCGTCTCAAGCAGATCGAGGTCGTTCTCGACGAGATCGAGGCCACCAAGGAAGCGGTCGCGTGGGCGAATCCCGGTGACCTGGTGGTGGTCTGCGTCGACCGGGCCCGCGCCGTGTGGGACGAGCTGCAGACGCTGGCGCAGCGCGCGCAGGCCGGGTCGGCCGACGACTTCGAGGACGGGCCGTGAGCGTGCCGCAGGTCCGCGGATAGGCCGGGAGACGCGAGGGTGAGCGACCCCGATGACGAGGTGCCGGCTGTTGCAGCTCCGGATGCCGTTGTGCCGGATGTCGCTGACGTCGGCGGTGATCCCGTGTGCTGGGCGCCGCGGGTTTGCCCGGAGTGCGGGTTGTTCGTTCCGGTGGAGCCCCCGACCGTGTGTCCGCGGTGTGGTGCCGCGGTAGGCGTCGACTGACCTCGCATTGCCGTCGACTGCGAGCGTTTGGTTGAACCGGCGCCTTCCAGAGCGGGCCGCCGGAAGCGACTTTCGCCAGGGAGCGGTTCAACGGACGGACGGCACCGCGTCGGCGAACCGGTCTGCCGGGCGCTGCGGCGAATTGCCGGGTCTACCGCTGTCTTACGAGTGGCTGTCCTTGTGCCCACCGGCGGTGCCGGTCAATACCCCTCGATCAGGTATCACCGTCCCATCAGCTATCGACAGTGGCCGCCAGATCGATGCTGACCCTGATGTCACCCAGACCTCGGGCAATCAACAACTCGCCGCCGGCCGCCAGTTGGCGCCATCCGGAGGTCGTCTCGTCCCAGCGGCGCCACATGCGCGGGTCTGTGCGGACCTGCACCGTCGTTTCCGCACCTGCGGGCACGTCCACGGCCTGCCAACCGACCAACCGCACCGGCTGGTCATGCTCGGCAGGACGGTAATAGACCTGCACGACCTCACGGCTTTCCCGGCGTCCGGTGTTGCGGATGCGGACCGCCACGGCATACCCGTCCGGCGCAGTGCCGCCGATGATCTCGGCGGACGCGTAATCCCAGCTGGAGTAGCCAAGTCCGTGCCCGAACCAGAACGCCGGGCGGGGGGCGGCGCCGGCGAAATGACCGCGGTACCCGATGGAGCTGCCCTCGCTGTAGACGACATCACCGTCCACCGGTGTCACCGACCACGCCGGGGCGAGCCCGTCACCGGAAGGGAAGGTGGTGACCAGTCGCCCGGCCGGCTCCATGACGCCGAGCAGGGTCGCGGCAATGGCATGGCCGCCCTCCTGGCCGGGAAGTCCCGCCCACAGCACGGCATCCACCTCCTCGAGCCAGGGCATGACCACGGGGGTCGCGGAGTTGACCACCACCACGGTCCGGCCGGCGGCGGCGGCAACCGCCCGAACCAGGTCATTCTGACGTCCGGTCAACTCCAGCGTTGATTTGTCGACCGCCTCGGTTTCCTGCTCCTCGGTGAGACCGACGACGACCACGGCGATGTCGGCGTCGGCGGCGGCGGCTGCGGCCTCGGCGACGACCGCGTCCTGGTCGCGCGGCGCGGGCCGGGCGATCAGCCCGGCGGTGACAATGTGCGCCATCGGCCCCGTTTCGTCCTCCGGGACAGTGAGTTCCACCTCCACGACGCGACTCTCACCGACCGGCACGACACGGGACTCCGTCGGCGGAACCAGCATGTCGTCCCCGAAACCGGTTGACTGTGAACGTACCTCGGTCTGCCAGCGGTGAGTCCCGTTGCGGATCGACCAGCTTCCCTTGCCGATCACGCCCAGCTCGATGTCGCCGTCGGCCCGCAGCAGGCCGCGGAGCACCACCCGAGCGGCCGGCTGCGGGTAGTCGTCGTCGAAACCCACCAGGGCCATCGCGCCGGGAAGGTGCTTGTCGTCCAGCAGCGTCCCGTCGGCGGCGTAGATCCACACATGGGTTCCGTCCTCGCCGTTCTCCGGATCGGTGACGAACCCCGGGCGGGCGGGGACGGAGCGGGTCCGAACTTCAACACCGTCGACGACGGTCACCGCATCTCCGAGAAGCGCTGTCAGCCCCTCCGCGACGCTGACCTGATACGGCGGGTTCACCTGCGCCGAACCACCGCCCATCTCGATCGTCTCGATCGCATGCCGGCCGATCAGCGCGATCTCGGAGCCCGTTGACAGCGGCAAGGTCTCGTTCCGATTGGTGAGGACGGTGATGCCGGCCGCCGCCAGCCGGGTCAGCTGCTCCCGGCGCTGCGGCGATGCCGGCGCCGGCAACTGCTGCGGCCACTGCCTTTCCGGCCCGAGCGCACCGACTCGCGTTGCGAGCCGCAGGATCCGGGCGAGGTGGTCGTCGACGATGGTCTCGTCGACCTCGCCGTCGCGGACGGCCTGTACCAAGGCGTCCCCCCATGGGCCGTCAGGACCGGGCATCACCAGGTCCAGGCCACCGTTCGCGGCCGCGGCGGCAGTCTTCGTGGCGAACCAGTCGGACATGATGACGCCGTCGAAACCCCACTCTCCCTTGACGATCTCGTTCTGCACGTGCTGATGCTCGGTCGCGGCGATCCCGTTCACGTCGTTGTACGCGGCCATGATGGACCACGGCTGCGCGTCGGCGACGGCGATCTCGAACGGCAGCAGGTACAGCTCTCGCAGCGTCGTCTCGTCCACGACGCTGTTCATCGTGTTGCGAGCCGTCTCCGACTCGTTGGCAACGAGATGCTTGAGACAGGCGCCGATCCCGTGACGTTGCAGGCCGGTGACGTAGGCGGCGGCGAGCCGGCCGGTGAGTAGCGGGTCCTCGGAGTAGGCCTCGAAAAGCCTGCCGCCGAGCGCTGTGCGGTGCAGGTTGATCGTCGGCCCGAGGACGACATGGATGCGCTGGGCCATCGCCTCCTCGGCAAGCAGTTCGCCGACCTCACGCGCGGTGTCCTCACTCCAGGACGACGCCAGCAGGGTTGCGTTCGGGAACAGCGCCACGTTCCGGCCGCCGCTGAACTTCAGCCCGCGGACCCCGGTTGGTCCGTCCGACAACGCCACCGTCCCAAGCCCGATCACCGGTTCCGGCGCGAGGGTGAATGTGTCGCCGCCGGTGAGCAGGCGAACCTTCGCCGGCAGGTCCAGCCGGGAGATGAGGTCGGCGAACCCGTGCCGGGCGGCCGTGCGGTCGGGCTGGGCGTCGGTGGCGGTGTTGGTGGACATCTCTGGATGGTTCCCGGAGGGCGGCCGGTTCAGCAACCCGGTTGGCTGTTTCAGCCGCCTGTCCCACCGCGCCGTCCTCGGCACTCGGGCGGCACTGCCGGCGGGACCGATCCGAAATCGGGCGCCCGGTCAACGGCCGGCGGCTGGGAGCAGGTGCATCTCACCGGCCCGGCTGACCGCGGCCCGCCGGTTGTTCACGCCGAGCTTGGCGTAGATGTGCTTGGTGTGGGTGCGGACCGTGTTCAGCGAGATGACGAGTCGCCGGGCGATGTCCGGACCATCCAGGTCGGTGGCCAGCAGCCGGAGGACCTCCAGCTCCCGGTCGCTGAGTGGCTCGATGAGTTGTGGGACGTCGGTCCGGGGCGGCGCTGCCACGGGCAGCTCTGTTCGGGGCAGCTCTGTTCCGGGCGGCTCTGTTCGGGCCAGCGCTGTTCCGGGCAGCGGGCCGTCAGCGACCGGCTCTGGTACCGCTGCCCCGGCCGCCGCGAGCAGTCGTCGGGCATGGTCCGCCGACGGGTGCTGCTCGACGAAGGCGCTGAGCAGGGCGGCCATCGCCGGACCCTCGTCGAGGAACGTGCGGAGGTAACCCTCCGGCTCGGCGAGGTCGAGCGCGCGGCGCAACGCCGCCAGCGCGGCCGGCTGGTCGTCGGCCGACTGGAGGGCGAGGGCCTGCACGACGAGCACCTCGAGAATCCCGCCGCGGCGGTCGCCCTGCTCGGCTGCCCGCAGCAGTCTGTCGAGCAGACGAAGCGCATCGGCCAACGCGCCCGCGGAGTGCTCGGCCACGTACTGGGCCAGCAGGACCCGGGCCAGCGTCAGGTGCTCGAACGCGCGCAGGTAGCTCAGCTCATCGTCAGCGGTCAGCCCTTGCCTGCGAACCCAATCGCGCGCCTTGTCGACCTCGCCGTGCCGAGCCCACATCGCGGCCCGCACCGCCGCCACCGGCCGCACGTTGGGTGAGAAGTCGCCGGTGTACACGGCTTCGGCCTCGCCGAGCAGGGCGATGGCGCCGCGGTGATCTCCCGCCGCCTCGAGGATGCGTGCCGTCACCACCCGCCATCGGTAACGGTTCTGTGGAAGAGCGGCATGCTCGCCCAACGCCGCGCTCGCCGCCAGGCTGGTACGGGCTGCGTCGAAATCGTTGTGCTCCCTCAGCATGTCGGCGATGCCCACATGCATGTCCGCGACGCCGCGAACCGGCTTCGCCGGCGACTCGTTCGCTCGGCGCAGCGCCCGATCATAGGCGGCTCGGGCGTCCCGCAGACATCCCTTGGCCAGCATGATGTCCGTCGCGGCGATGGTGCACCCGAGCACATTTGACAGATGCCCCGCGCGGTCCAGACGGTCTATCGAGTACGCGTACCAGTGTTCGGCCGCAGCGAGATCCCCGCGTGTCCAGTAGGCCAGCCCGAGCAGGCCGGCCGGAGGGCCATGGGCGATGTGGTGGTCGGGCGCGGCAAGGTCCAGCGACCGCTGGGCGTGGGTGATCGTGCCGTCGAGGTCACCGCGGATCAGCGCCAGCGCGGACCGATACAACTCGATCGCGCCGGGAGCGGCACGGAACGCCTGCTCGTCCACGACCACCATCTCCGGCAGCCGATCGATGGGCCGTCCGTCTTGCACCGGTCCGGCGCTGTCCCGGCGCCCTTCGGCGACGCCGAGGAACCGCTCCGCATCGCGCAGTCGCGCCTCGACGCCCTCGACCTCGCCGACGACCATCAACGCTCCCGCGTAGGCGATGCTCAGCACCGGCCTGACCCTGACCACCTCGTCCGGCAGTGACTCGAGCCAGCGACGCATCGTGGCGTCCTGCCGGGCCAGCGCCAGTGCCGGGATCCCATGCTCGATCAGGTCGGCGGCATGCCCGGCATCCCCCGCGGCCAGTGCATGCCGGATCGCCTCGGACGTTTCACCGCTGCGCTCGAACCAGGCTGCGGCGCGGCGATGCAGGTCGGGGACATCCACGGGGCTCTCGTCCAGCAGGTGCGCCTGCAGGACATCGGCGAACAGTTGGTGGTACCGGTACCACTGTCGGCGGCCGTCCAGGGCGACCAGGAAAAGGTTGTCCCGTTCCAGGGCGGACAGCATGACCTTTCCGTCGTTCCGGCCGGTGACGGCGTCGCACAGCGGCCCGCTCAGCCGGTTCAGGATCGATGTCCGCAGCAGGAAGTCGCGCGTTGCGCGGGTTTGACGGAGCAGCACCTCTTCGGCCAGGTAGTCCACGATGTACCGGTCGTCGCCCGCGAAACCATCGATGAATCCGGTGACGTCGTCCCTGCCCTGCATCGACAGCCCCGCCAGCTGCAACGCCGCGATCCACCCTTCGGTGCGCGACTCGAGTGCCGCGACATCGGCCGGTGTCAACGAGAGACCGACCACGTCGTTCAGGTATGCGGCCGCTTCATCAGCGGTGAAACGCAGGTCCTTGGAACGGATCTCGGTGAGCTCGCCGCGCCCGCGCATCCTCGCCAACGGGAGCCCCGGGTCGGCTCGGCAGGCCAGGATCACCCGGACACCCGACCGGCCGGTGCTCGAGGAAGAATCCGACGGTGTCGTGGACCTCGGGTGTTTCGATGAGGTGGTAGTCGTCCAGGACCAGCACCACCTCGTCATCGAGAGCGCTCAACTCGTTGACCAGCGTGGCCAGTACGGCGTCCATCCCCGGCCGCGGTTCCTGCAGCAGTGACAACGCCCCGGAACCGGCCGAACCGGTGGCGGCTCGCAGGGCCGTGCAGACGTAGCTCCAGAACAGCACCGGGTCGTTGTCCCGCGCGTCCAGTGAAACCCATGCGACGTGAAATGCCTGCGCCGCTTCGCCTTCCAGCCACTCGGAGAGCAGGGTGGTCTTCCCGAAACCCGCCGGCGCCGACACCAGGGTCAGGGCGGATTCGGCCGCGCCGGCCAGCAGTGCGGTCAGCCGCGGACGGCGAACCCGGCCGCGGCGCAGCCTGGGCATGTGCAGTTTGGTTTCGAGCAGCGGGCCGGACATACCGACTCCCCTCGGGCGACGTCATGGCCGTCCCGGCGGGGATGATCCGGGCGTCGCCCGGGCTGACCCTACGCGCCGGGGCGGTTCATCTTCGGTGCCAAGGCTGCGGTGACGGATGGTCAGCAGTCGAACACCGACCAGCAGATCTCGTTCCGCCTCCCCTGATCGTCCAGCACCAGGTCGCGGACGGCATCCGGAAGGTGCGCCCGCTGCCATCGGCACTCCCGTCGCCCCACTGCCTGGCCCTGGCCGTCCGGGGCGGCGGCCCGCGCGGCCTTGATCGCGTACGCGGCGGCACCCAGATCGTGTGCGGCCACATGCGCCACTGCCCCGGCCTGGCCCGCGGCGTAAGCAGCGTGGCGGGGCGCTCCGCGCAGCTCCCGCGCGGCGCCCATCGCGTGACCACCCGCGGCGCGCGCCTGCATCATCCGGATTTCGCCACGCGTCCAGCCGCGGGCGGCTTCGATCGCCTGACGCGGGCGTGGGTCGGACGGCATGGCCGCCTCGAACAAGCAGAGGACGTGCTCGGCGCAGTCAGCCGCCCACAGCGCGAGCAGGTGGTGATCGGCGTCGGTCAGGGTGCCGCCGCGCCGGATCGTCACCAGTCGTGGGTCCGGGACCGTCGGCAGGATCACGGCTCGACTACTACCACGGACAGCGGTGCGGAGCGGAATCGTGTGGTTCGGTGCTGGCGGATCAGGCCCCGCCCGTGCGGGGTGTGGCTCGCAGTTCTCTAGCCCGATTCGACGGCTGGGTCCCCTTCGGCACCGGCCGTCTGCGGAGGAATCGCGGATGCCGGGTTCCGCGCGGCAAACCCGGCGGCAACCGTTGTGATGGCGATCGTCACCAGGGCGCCGAGGATCAGCGCCGGTGCCTCGCCGGGTTGCAGCAGCTTCGCGTCGGTGGCGAGCGTGACGGCCGCGACCGGGACCCCGAGTTGGGCGCAGGCCATGAACCCGATGTGTAGGGGCTGCCCGGTCGGCCGCGTGGTGAGGTGCGCCAACGCCGCACCGATTCCGAGAGCAAGGCCGAGCAGAATGAGGGAAGGGTTGACGGCGAGGTCGCGCACGTTCAGCGAAGCACCGAGCCAGACGAAGAACAGCGGGCCGAGGAAACCCTCGGTCAGCGCGAACAGCTGCTTTGTCAGCCGGCGCGGCTGACCGATCGCGGCGACCACCAGACCGAAGGCGAACCCGGCCAGCATGATGGAAACGTGACTCGCCGTGGCAATCGCGCACAGGCCGAACAGGATCGCGAGGCTGACTCGCAGCTCGATGGTGAACTTCCGTCGCTCGGAGAGCTTGTGCACCCTCTTGCGTGAGGCCGTCGCCTTCCATCGGCTGAGCGCGACGTACAGCACCGCCGCTGCTGCGATCACTGCGCAGGCGCCAATGCACTTCTGAAGGACGTTGGTCGGATTGCTGACAAGCGGCAACGCGACGATGCAGGCGGTGTCGGCGATCGCGATTTGCGGTAGCAGTTCCAGGATGTTCGGGCCACCCAGTTGCAAGGATCCCACGATGGGCAAGATCAGTGCCGCCGACGACGAGGCCATCAACACCGCGTAGAGCGGGGCGTTACCGGTGCCGAACAGTGCCGCGATAGCGATCCCCAGGCCCGCCGCGAACACCGAGACCAGCAGGGCGCGCAGGGTGCCCACCTTGATACCGCGCCGCAAGATCGGGTCGCGAACCGGTACGTGTGAGCCGGCCACGAACATGATCAGCGCAAAGCCGATCTCTGCAATAAAAGAGAAGGTGGGGTCGCTCGCGTCGATGAGGCCGAAGCCGGTGAGGCCGAGAATCATGCCGGCGATGAGCTCGCCCAGCACGATCGGGATGTTCCAGCCGGACCTGATGGACAGGAGCGGACCGATCAAACCGGCGGCTGCCACGATCGCCAATGTTCCGAAGCCCATGTGACCCGCCTTCCAGCACGCGGACGGCATGCGGCGCCGATCCTGCAGCACACTATGCCGATGAAACCGGACATCGCGCTCATCTTCATCGCCGAGAACTCCCGGTCCGTGCTGGCCACTGCGCGCAGCGACGGCCGCCCGCAGATGTCGCCGGTCAACGCCGGCGTCCTGGACGGCAGGGTCTGCATCTCCAGCCGCGCGCCGCTGGCAAAGGTCCGCAACATCCGCCGGGACGGGCACGTTTCCTTGCTGTCGTTCACGCCCGGGTTCTACGGTTCGTGGGTACAGATCGACGGTCGAGCCGAGATCGTCGACCAACCGGAGGCGCTCGACCTGCTTGTCGCGGTGTACCGGGCCATCAGCGGTGAGCACCCCGACTGGGACGAGTACCGTTCGGCGATGATCCGTGACCAGCGGGTCGTCATCCGCATCACGCCGGAGAGGGCCTCCGGGAGCTTGTGACGCGTCGGGGGTGAGCGGTTGGCTGCGCCGACTCCCGCCGCCCCACCTCCTTCTTCTGGGCCGACTTCTTCTGGGCCGACTTCTTCCGGGCCTTCTTCTGGGCCGGCTCCGGCTTCAGGGCGCCGTCCCACCTCACTGTCGGCCCAACCGCGGGCTGACGCCACGCAGCCGGGCCGGATGACGTCGGCCGCCGACGTCGCATGGTCCGCGACCGCCGCCCTCGCGGCCCTGGCGGCGACATCGACGGCAACCATGAGCCTGGACGCCGTCCTCGCCGAGGTGGCAGAACGGCTGCTGTCCGCTGTTCCCGGCGCCGACACGGTGGCGGTGACGTTCACCAGCGGAAAGAGACGGCTGACCCGAGCGTCGAGCACTGGTGTGGCGGCCGACGTGGAGGCGGCCCAGCACACACTTGCGCAGGGGCCGTCCATCTGTGCCGTTCAAGAGGGGCGGATCGTCCGCGTCGGGTCGCTGCCCCGGGATCCCCGGTTTCCGCGCCTCGCCGGCCGAGCGGCGCGGCTCGGCATCCACGCGGCTCTTGCCATTCCGATGCGCACCTCCACCGGGATTCTCGGGGTCATGACGGCTTACGCACGACAACCGGATGCCTTCGATGACCACTCGGAACGCGCCGGGACCGTCTTCGCGGCGGCCGCCGCGGTGGTGATCGAGAACTCGAGCGTGCTGCAGACCGTTCGGGACCTCGCGGGCAACCTGCAGACGGCCTTGACGAGCCGCCCGGTCATCGATCAGGCGATCGGGATCATCATGAGCCGCACCGGCCTCAGTCCGGATGAGGCCTTCGAGCGTCTGCGGGCCCGAAGCCAGGCCGAGCACACCAAGGTGACCGAGGTCGCCCGCGACGTCGTCGACGCGGCCGTGCGGAGGGCGCGGTCACGACGCGCTCCGAACGGCCCGATGCGGCCGTGAACACCGGCTCCGGGAACCGGCGTCCTCACCGGGACGTCGGCGTCCTTCCCGAGCGCGTGACCACGTTGATCACCAGGAGCAGGCCGAGGGCGCCCAAACACGCGACGCCGAAGCTCGCCCAGTCCCAGCCGAAGTTCCATGCGACTCCGGTGGCCCATCGGTAGATGAAGCCCGCGAGGACCGCGCCGAGGATGCCGGTGACCATGTTCGTCAGGCAGCCGCGCCGCTTGTCACGAAGCACCAGCGAGGCAACCCATCCGGCCAAGGCTCCGAAGATCACCCACGACAGCCAGCTCATGTCGACGGCCCGCCCGCCGGCCCGGTGCCGGTGCCGGTGCCGGTGCCGGTGTCGGTGTCGGTGTCGGGAAGCAGAGCGGTCAGCGCGGCCAGTGCCGCCGACGGGGACTGGCCACGACCGACCGCGACCCCGACCAGGTAGCAGGTCAGCGGTCCGGCGATCCGGGCGACACCGTGCGCGACGTCCCGGGTCAGGTCGAGCAATTCGTTGCGCAGATCAGCGGTGATGGCGTCGGTATTGAGGTTCAGCGAACGGGAAGCTTGTACAAGCCAGTCGTCGAGGGTGCTCATATCCCCGCACCGTAGCGGTTCCGCCGGGCGCGTCGGATCCGCAGGCACCACCAGAGCGAAATGCCGTGTCGACGCTGCGGCAGGGCGGCTGCGAGTCGGCGTCCACCCGGCTGAAAGTCGGCATCAACCCGTTGGCGAAATCCTCATCGGCGGCAGGGAAGCGGAGAATCCCCGTCCGGCATCACCGGACGGGGATCCTCTTCTATTGCCGGAACACTGCACCCGTGTGGAACAGGCCCGCCGTCGGCTCCCGCGGCGACTGGACCGGTATCGAGCCTCGGCCGGGTGCTACACGAGACCGGTGCTACACGAGACCGGGTGCTACTCGAGGTCGAGCGCGCGGGCGATGGTGTGGTGCAGGTCGGTCTGGTCGGTGATCCCGACGACGTTGGCCGCCTGTGGGCCCTGCGCTGCCACCCGGATCTGGGTTCCGGTGTGGCTCATCGACCGGCCCGGCAGGTTGGTCGCGTAGTTGATCACCATGGGCTGGCCGTCCGCGGTGATCAGGGTTGCGATCGATCCGGGGCTGTGGTCAGCCGGGCTCTGCGCCTCGATGATCTGGCTCGTGTGCCCGTGGTCCCCGGTGACGATGATCAGCGTGTCGGGGTGCCGCTTCGCCCAGTCCAGCGCCACCTTGATCGACTTGTCGAACTCGACCGTCTCGCCGATCTGGCCGCAGGGGTTCGCGGCATGATCCTGCTTGTCGATGGAAGCGCCTTCGACCTGCAGGTAGAAGCCGTTTCTCTTGTCACCGCGGGTCTTGGTGGACAGCAGGTCGATTGCCTTCGCTGTCATCTCGGACAGATGCGGCTGGCCTGCCGATCGAGCAGGGTTCGAACGGGTGCAGCTGGTCGCGTCCGGGCCTGGGTAGGGGGTTGCCAGCGGACCGGTCCATTCCAGGTCCATGTTGCCGGGCGTGAACAGCCCGAGCAGCCTCTGCCCCGGACGGGCGGACTTCAGACCTCTGGTGTCGGTGACGAGGTTGTAGCCCTGCGCCACTGCCTGACTGGTCACGGATTGTCCTGCGTACCGGCCCCCGGTGACGGTCTGATCGAACCGTGCCTTCCCGCCACCGAGCAGCACGTCGACCTTGTGGTCGACCGTCTGCTCGGCGATCGAGCCCAGCCCGCCCGTCTGTTTGGTTTCTGCCGGGCACGCCGCCATGTCCGCCGGTCCCTGACAGCTGCGTGCCGAGACATGCGAGTCGAGCACGGCAGGCGTCGCGTCGGTCAGCTCTGCGGTGGTGACGTTCCCTGTCCGGTAGCCGGCGGCTTGTGCCTTCTCGAGCAGTGTCCGCAACGGACGCAGCGTGACCGGATCGACGGACACAGCGTTGTTGTAGGTCTTGCGCCCGGTCGCCCACGCTGTTCCCGACGCCGCCGAGTCGGTGACGTAATCCGGCGTGCGGAGGGTGCCCTTCTGCACCGCGTAGGTGGTGTACTCGCCTGTCAGCGGCAGCGTGTCCATGGCCAGCCGGCCCGCCGCTCCGACGGCATAGTTCCGGGCGATGGTGATCTCCGAATCTCCCATCCCGTCGCCGAGGAACATGATCACATTCTTCGCCGTGCCGCCCTCGATGGACTGCCGCACCTGTTGCGTGCGGTCCTCGCTGTTGCGGGATGCGACGGCCACGGCCGTCGAGCCCATCAGCATCACGGCCGCCGTACACCCGACGATCAACGCTCGCGACTTCCTCAAAGCTGCGCTCCTTCGCTCCGGACTGGATCAACCGGGCAGTAGCCGACCAGCCCGAGATGATCGGGCGCGGAACGGCGAACCACGAACAGATGACGGTCCGTAGGCCAGCAACATCCGAACGGTCAAGGAGAACAATTCGGCTGCAACAGGTTTGGCAGGAAAAGCGGGTCGAGATCCGGCGTCTTGCGGGCCGCAGTCGGGGTGCGGACCCGCCACCTCGAGCGCCGTGCCGGTGGAGGCCACCGACGACATCGCCGCGGGGCAGTGAAGGATGGGGGCGCCGAGCATGGAGTCCGACCCGTCCCCGAGGAGCGATGTGATGACCGCAGGAGCACGTTCGTCGTCAACCCTTGCCGGACCGGTGACGCGATCCGTGCGGGACGGCGGGACAGCGCAGCAGAGCGCGGCATTCAGGTTGGCCGGTGCGCCGTTGCCGGTGATCAGTCCTGCTCGTCTGTATGTCTGTGGCATCACGCCTTACGACGTCACGCATCTCGGCCACGCGGCAACGTTCGTCTGGGCCGACGCGGTGGATTCCGTGCTGCGATCGGTGGGCGTCCGGACGGTGTCCTGTCGGAACGTCACCGACATCGATGACGTGCTCACCTCCGCCGCCGCCGACCGCGGCCGGCGCTACGACGACCTTGCTGTGTATCAGGAGTTCCTGTTCGACCAGGACATGGCTGCATTGCGGGTGCGCCGGCCGACGGCGGCGCCCAGGGCGCGGCGCTTCATCGCCGAGGTGCAGCAACTGGCGGCGGCACTGATCGCCACCGGGGATGCCTACGAACGGAACGGGTCGGTGTTCTTCCGGGGGGCCGGAGCGGTCGGCGCTTCTGGGCTGGGTCATGACGTCGCGGCGGGTCTGCTTGCCGAGTCCGGGGAGGAACGACCCGAAGAAGCCGGTATCGACCCGCTCGACGTCGCCGTGTGGCGGCCGTCCTCCGACGGAGACCCGGCATGGCCCAGTCCATGGGGCTGGGGCCGCCCCGGATGGCATGCCGAATGTGCGGCGATCGCGTTGGCGACGTTCGGTTCGTCCGTCGATGTGCTGATCGGCGGGCACGACCTGATCTTCCCGCACCACGCCTACCAGTCCGCGATCGTCCAGGCGGCGACGGCTGTCTCGCCGTTCGCGCGGCGCGCCATGCATGTCGGAGCGGTCCACTTCCAGGGTCAGAAGATGGCCAAGTCGACGGGCAACCTGGTGCTGGTCGCTGATCTTCTGCAGACCTTCCCGGCCGCCGCGATCCGGCTGCTGCTGCTGGACCGTGCGTGGGACGAGTCGTGGGAGTACCGGCGGGGCAACCTGGAGGCGGCGGCCGCCGACCTGGAGACGCTGCACGCTGCGGCCGGCCGGAGCGGTGGTTCAGCTTCTGCTCCCGCCGCGGTGACCGGCAGGCTCCTGGACGACCTGGACATCCCCGGGGCGCTCGGCATCGCTCGGGAGGAGGGCGGCGAGGCGGCGCGTGCGCTGCTGCAGCTGCTGGCCCTGTCCTGACCCCGTCCGGATAGCCGACGGGACCTTGTTCTCTGGCGTTTCGGCGCCGCGGTGGCGGATCGTTGATGCGTTGTCCCAACGGGTTCCGTGGGGGTGAGGGCCGTGGCGTCATCGACTGCACAGGCGGAGACCCATCAGGTGGGCAGGCGGCGGAACGTCCGCATCCGACTCGTGATCGGCAGTGCCGTCCTGGTCGGCGCGATCACGGCACTGCTGTTGGCCAGGGTGCGGACATCGGTGGCGGCGGCCATCGCCGTGCTGCTCGTGGCCGGGCTGACCGCTGCCTGCGTTCGCCTCCTGCTGCGCGGATCCCGGCCCGTCCGCGGCGTCGTGGCGCTGGCAGCGGGGTTGCTCGGCGTGGCCGAGGGGGTGGGGGTTCTGGTTCCGCACATCGCCGCGCGCGGCGCCATGCCGTTCACGGTGGCAGCGGCCCTGGCGGTCGGTGCGGGTGTGGTGCTGCTCGTCACGGGTGTTCAAGAGTTGATGACGGCGGCTCATGGCTGGTGGCGATTGCTGACGGTCACGGCGGCGGCGGTGGGAACGGTTGTCGCGCTGCTGACGCTGCCCTTCGCTGTGGCGGCCACGGCGGTGCCTCATCATCGGGTGGGCACCGGTAGTCCGGGTGACCTCGGCCTGACGTACCGGGACGTGACGTTCCCCGCCTCGGACGGTGTTCAGCTGTCGGGTTGGTACGTCCCGTCGACCGGTTCGACGGGGCCCGCGCCGGCGGTCGTGCTGCTGCACGGCTCCGGGTCGACCCGTACTGCCGTGCTCGATCATGCCGCCGCCCTCGCCGGCCGCGGATATGCGGTGTTGCTCTTCGATGCCCGCGGGCACGGCGACAGTGCCGGCACCGCCATGGATTTCGGCTGGTCCGGGGACGCCGACATCCACGGTGCGGTCACCTTCCTGACCGGCCAGGCGGGGGTCGATTCGTCCGCCATCAGCGCCGTCGGGATGTCCATGGGCGGGGAGGAGGCGATCGGCGCGGCTGGAGCGGACCCGCGGATCCGCGCGGTCGTTGCCGAGGGCGCCACCCATCGGGTCGCCGCCGACAAGTCCTGGCAAGCCGATCGTTACGGGGCTGCCGGCATCGCACAGGGGTGGCTCGATGCGGTGACTTATGGCGCCGCAGCGCTGCTGTCGGCGGTCGAACCGCCGGATCCATTGCGCGCGTCGGCGTTCCGGGCAGCGCCGCGGCCGATCCTGTTGATCACGGCCGGCGAACGCCCGGACGAGGCGCTGGCCGCTGACGACATCCGCGCGGCGTCACCGAACACCATTTCCGTGTGGGACGTGCCGGGCGCCGATCATGTGGGCGCGCTGGCGGCCGATCCACAGGCGTGGACGGATCGCGTCGATGCGTTCCTGTCCGCCGCATCCGGCTGAGCCGCCGTCCCGCTCGCCGGAGATGCTGCCCGACGAGCACCTGGGGCACGCCTGCCGACCGGGCCCGCCGGCCGGGTGCCGCGGCGTCACGCGACCGGCCGCTCGCCCTCGGCAGGGTGCCCACGCAACGACCCGGCATGCGCCTTGGCCGTCGGGTCGTTGCGGCTCTTGATCAGGCTGGCGACGGTCGTCACGGCCAGCACCACCACGATCACGGCGAGCGAGAGATTCGTGCTGATCTCTGGTGTCGCCGGCCAGATGCCGTGCGCCCAGTGCAGCACGAGCTTCACCCCGATGAACGCCAGGATGATGGCCAACCCGGTCGAGAGGTAGACCAGCCGGTCGAGCAGCCCCTTCACCAGGAAGAACAGCGCCCGCAGGCCGAGCAGGGCGAACGCGTTGGCGACGAACACGATGTACGGCTCGGCGGTGACGCCGAAGACGGCGGGAATGGAGTCCAGCGCGAACAGGATGTCGGTGCTGCCGATGGCGATCAGCACGATGAACAGCGGCGTGGCCACCCGGCGGGCGTCGATCCGGGTGAAAAGCTTGCCGCCGTCGTACTTGTCGGTCACCGGGATGACCTTGCGGGTGAGCTTGACCAGGGCGTTGTCCTGGATATCGGGATCTTCGTTGCGATGCCGGAACAGCTGTATCGCGGTGAAGATCAACAGGATGCCGAACACCAGGAACATGAAGGCGAAGACCTCGAGCAACGCGGCGCCGAGCACGATGAAGATGGCCCGCAGCACCAGCGCGATGATGATGCCGAACGTCAGCACCTTGTGCTGGTGTTCCTCCGGCACCGCGAAGGTTGCCATGATGATGACGAAGACGAACAGGTTGTCGACGGACAGGCTCTTCTCGACGATGTAACCGGCGAAGTACTGGGTACCGAAGTCGCCCCCGGCGATGGAGGTGAACACGACACCGAAGACGATCGCCACCGCGATGTAGAAGACCGACCAGGCGACCGCCTCCTTGAACCCGACGGCGTGCGGACGCGCCGCGGCCAGCACCAGGTCGAGGGTGAGCAGGCCGACGATCACCGCGATGGTGACGACCCAGCCCAGCGTGCTGATCTCCAGCATGTTCATCTCTCCGTCGTCCGAGGGTCAGATGCGGTGGGGTGGTGCAGGTCGCCGGTTGGTGCGTGTCCGGTGGGCACGCACATCGGTGGTGCACCGAGCCTCGAGGCCGGTGACCGCGGCGTGCATGCCGGGGATGACGGCTCGACGAACGGGCGAATCCACGTCGTCAACTTCGTAGGTCGGCGAGCAGTTCCTGCTCGAAGCGATCCGTCAGCCCCGCTCCTCGCGGTCGATGAAGGCCCTGCTCTCGTTCCCAGGTCAGGACATCCGCGACGACGGCGGTCCGTGGCCGATGACGCAGACCCGCGGCCGCGGCCGCCGAGCCGGGGCGTGCCGGCATGGGTGCGGGGCCGGGCCACAGCGGCAACGACTCCGGTCCCATCCACGGGTTCACCCCGCGCCGCAGCAACCAGTCCTGGTCTGCGCCGACGACCTGTCCGGTGTGGCCGCCGGTCGCCCGGGCCAACCGGACCCACTCGTCGAACGAAACCGCAGGGCCAACGGTGTCGAAGGTTCCCGTGACGCCGGCTTCGGCACCGGTGACCAGGAAAGAGGCGAGGTCGCGGACGTCGATGACCTGGGTCTTCAGGTCGGGGGAGTGCGGGACCAGCATCGGTTGTTCCGGTGCCCGCGCCGCCCGCGCCACCCAGTAGCCGCTGCGGCCGGTGTGATCACCGGGGCCACCGATCAGCCCGGCGCGCGCGATCAACAGGCGGTCGGGGGCCAGCTCTCGGGTCGCGTTCTCGCAGGCCACCTTGGCCGCGCCGTACTCCGGCCGTCCGACGATCTGCCTGACTGTGGGTTCCAGCAAGGCCGCCGACTCGTCGACGGCAGCACCGTCGGCACCGTCGTCGGCGTCGGCGTAGGCGCTGATCGAGGAGACGTACGTCCAGTGCCCGGCCCGCTCCTGCAGCGCTGCCAATGCCTGCCGGACCATGCCCGGTTGCCACGAGACCTCGACGACCGCGTCCCATAACCGGTCGGTGACTGCGCCGTAGGCCGTTGGTGCGCTGCGGTCGGCCCGGATCAGGGCGGCACCGTCCACCACCGAGCCGCTCTCTCCCCGGGCGAGGCAGCTCACCGCGTGACCGCGTCCGATCGCCACCCGGGCAATCTCCCGGCCGAGCCACGCCGTGCCGCCGAGGATCAAGATCTGCAATGCGGCCCACCTTCTTGCCGTGCCGTCATGCTCTAGGCGTGGTCGTCATGGTGGCCGTGCAGGTGCGGATCGACCTCGGTGTAGGCGTTGAACGGCGGGTCGGTGCGCGACCACTCGGTGGGTGCGACCGGCCTGCGCAGGGTCGCCGGGTCCGGTCGGCTGCCCGGCCGGGTGACGTTCCCGCCGGCCAGCTCGCGCTTCTTGTGGGCCAGGGCGGCCAACGTCTCGAGCACCACCCGGTGCGCGTTGTTGACGGTGCTCTCCGCCTGGTCGTACGGCGGTGACACCTCGACGACGTCCAGTGCGACCAGCGGGGTCTCCAGGGCGATCGACCGCACGGCCCGCAACAGATCGGCGGGGTTCATCCCGCCCGGCTCGGGTGTTCCGGTTCCCGGAGCGAAACCCGGGTCCAGCACGTCGATGTCGACCGAGAGGTAGAGCCAGTCGCAGCCGTCACCGGCCCTGGCGATGGCGTCGGCGATGACCGGCCGCATGCCGCGGTCCCACACGTCGTGCATCAGGTGCCAGGTCATCTCCTGCTCGCGCATCCAGTCGAAGACCTCCGGCGGGGGCCAGTAGCCCCGCAGGCCGACCTGGACGAAGTTGCGGCCGCGGATGGCTCCGGACTCGATCAACCGCCGCATCGGCGTGCCGTGGGAGTGCAGGTTGCCTTCGATGCTGTCGGCGGTGTCGGCGTGCGCATCGAAGTGCAGCAGCCCGACCTTGCCCCAGCCGTATTTGGCGGCCACCGCCGTCGCTGCCGGGTAGGTGATGGAGTGGTCGCCGCCGATGATGACCGGGAAGGCATCCGCCCGGAGGACGTCGGTGACCTTGGCCTCGATGTTGGCGTGCGAGCGTGCCGACTGGCCGTGCGGGCAGTAGGCGTCACCGGCGTCGACGACGTCGAGCCACTCGAAGATGTCCAGCCCCAGGTCCAGGTGGTAGGTGCCCGGGTCGTACGCCTGGGACCGCAGCGCCCGTGGACCGAACCGGGCGCCCGCCCGGTAGGTGGTGTTGATGTCGAACGGCGCGCCGACGATGGCCGCGTCGGGGCGGCGGTTCGCGAGGCCGGCTGCGCTGGCCACCCAGTCGCGGGAGCTGAACGTCGGCAGGCCCAGATTGTCGTTATCCGACGCCGGCACCGCGTGGTCCTCGGGTGGTTCGCTGCTCATCACGCCTCCGCATCGGGCCATGCCGGCTCGGCAGCCCTGCGGCGGACGGTACTGGCAGCCGTGACGGTCGGCATGCCGACCGGGACGCTCCTGCCTTTCGGAACTGCCCGAAGGCCGGCGCCCGGAGGAACATGGACGGAATGGACCGAGGTGGTGGGCAACCCGATGACGGGCTGGCACGTCCCCGCCTGGTGAGCCCTTCCAGTACGCCTCCCTCGGCACAGCGTTTCTCGGCAGCGTCCTCGACGATGCCGCTGCCCCGGTTCTCCGTGCCGGACGACGACTTCCGCTCCGGCGATGTGCGCGCCCGCCGGCCGAAGCGTTCGTTCAGGGGCGTGGGTACCGCGGTGTGTGCGCTCGCCGTGACCGCGGGCATTGTCTTCGCAGACCACATCCCGTCGGCGGACGGTGTCGGCGCCGCCTGGACCAGCTTCCTGCCCTGGACAGCGGTCCTGCTTGCGCTGCTCGGGGTCATCGCCCTCGTCCGCCGCGCCTGGTGGGGGCTCTCGGCGGTGGTCATCGCCGCGATGGTGTGGTCCGGGGTGTTCGTTCCGCAACTCATCGCCGCGCCCGTCGCGGCCGGGCCGGCCGACCTGCTGGTGGCGACCCAGAACATCGGTGCGGACAACGCCGACCCGAGTGCCGCGGCGCAGGCACTGACGGCCAGCAACGCCGGGCTGGTGGCCGTGCAGGAGATCGACGCGTCCGGGGCATCCGCGACCGCAGTGCTGGATGCCCGGTATCCCTACCGTGCCTCCTCCACCACCGTTGGCCTGTGGTCCAGCTGGCCGATGGACGAAGCGGAGCCGCTGGAACTCGGGCTCGGCTGGGCCAGGGCGCTGCGCGTGCTCGTTCACCATCCGTCGGGCGACATCGCCGTGTACGCGGTACATCTGCCGTCGGTGCGGCCCGGCTACACCGCCACCCGTGATCAGGCGCTGGCAGAGCTGACGGCCATCGTGCAGTCCGACAGCGCCTCCCGGGTGCTGGTGATGGGAGATCTGAACACCGCCACCACGGACCCGGCCCTGACCGCGCTGACCGATGAGTTGGCCGATTCCCGCGAGACCGTCAGGGGCGGCTTCGGGTTCACCTGGCCCGCGCAGTTCCCGATGACGCGGCCCGACCACGTGCTGGGCCGCGGAGTGACGGCCGTGTCCGACCAGGTCCTCGACGGCGGTGGCAGTGACCACCGCGCGGTGGTGGTGGGGCTGCGGTTCGCGGCCTGATCGGCTGGAGCTGCTGATGTCGGCGGGGTCCAGCATTGACCGTCTGACTCGACCTCGACCTCGACTCCACCGCGGGGAGTTGGACCCGGCGACATACTGAAGCTGTGGATCCTGAGCCGAGCAGCACCCCGCGCCGCCGCGTTGTCGACCTCGCCGCGGCGTTGGGTTCGTTCACCGAGCACTGGTCACCCAAGGTGGTGGCCCGCCTCAACGACTACGAGATCAAGGTGGTCAAGCTCTTCGGCGAATTCGTCTGGCACAGCCACGACGACACCGATGAGTTGTTCCTGGTGCTCGACGGCACGCTGACCATCCAGCTGCGCGAGGGCGACGTCACGCTCGCGCCGGGTCAGCTCTTCGTCGTCCCGCGGGGTGTCGAGCACCGCCCGATCGCCGACGGAGAGGTCCGGGCGGTGCTCATCGAGCCGACGGGCGTCGTCAACACTGGCGGGGCGGGCGGGCCGTTGACCGCGGAGTATGACGACTCGCTGCTCTGAGCTGGGGACCCGGCCCCGGCGGAGCTTCCTCAGTCGCTGCCATCGGGTGACACACCGGGTGACACCCGATAGTGCCGCTGATGGTGTCTATCCGGACAGTAGCCATCGTTATAGCGTCCGAGGTAATGATCACCCGAATGCTCCCTCCTCGAGAGCTTCGCCGACTCGAGCGCGCCGTGGCCCCTGCCGGTGTCATTGCCGGCCGCTGCGGCGTCGAGCATGAGTACACCGTGCTGGCAGACGGACAGACCGTCGACTTCCGTGGCCTGATCCACACACTGGACATTCCCGGCCGCCTGTTGGATCCCGCGGACTCCAACGCGTACCGCTGCGGTTGGGGCGGCGTGATCACCGCGGACGGCCGCGAGGCGGAGATCGCCACCCCGCCGATGCCGCTGGAACCGGGGTTCGCCTCGGCAGTGGTGCACTCCGCGGTTCGCGGGCGGGCATGCCTGAACGGCGTATTGCCTGCCGGCTCGCGACTGCGGGGCTACTCGACGCACATCAACGTCTCGGTGCCCGACGGCAGGGTGGTCGCCGCCGCACGCGCCCTCACCACGCGATTCGCGGTGGCACTGATGCTGCTGATGGATGAGCCGACTTCACCGGGCCTTCTCGTCCGACCACGGCGCGGGCGACTCGAGCTCGGTGGCGAGTTCATCGATGGCGACGGGCTGCGGGCGGCCGTCGTGATGGCGACGGGCGCGGCGCTGGCCTGCACCTCCCGGCCGCCGCGACGACCCCTGCCGCGCGCCCTGGTGACCACGGTCGTGCCGACGGTCGAGCGTTTCGGGCTGTACGTGGACCGTCGTGCGTTCGGTCCCGATCTCTACGAGTTCGGCCGGGCGACGGTTGTGGTCACCACCGCGGGCATCCGGCGCACTGCTCAGCAACAGCTCGAGCAGTGCTGGGACGTGGCTCGCCGAGCCGCGCGGAAATATGTGGACGCCGCTGATCTGGCGGTGGTCGATGACCTCGTCGCGGGGCGCCGCCCGCTTCCCTGTGAGACCACCGGGGACATGTGATGGGCCCTGACGGCGACGATCCGGTCGAGGCCCATCTCGATGCCGATGCCGATGCCGATGCCGATGCCGATGGCGATGTCGATGGCGATGCCGATGTCGATGGCGATGGCGATGGCGAACGCCGGCGCCTCGGGGGCGCCGAGCGCAGCCGGCCCACAGAGCCCACGAACTCCATGGAACCCACCGGGCCCCTGGAGCAGCGTGCGAACGGGGAGGCAGAAGGGCTCATCTCCGGGTCGGAGACCGACCCCATGCGGCCCCGGCGGCGCCCCGGTGTGACCGTCGAAGCGCAGGCCGCGACCTGGGACTCGACGGTGTTCGCGATCTCCGTCGGTGCCGCGATCCGCTACCTCGAGGTGCCCGCAGACCGGGTGCCCGCTTTCCTGCAGTCGGTCGATCGCGGTGAGCTGGACAGCGAGCTGACCGCGCTCGCGACCACCCCGACCGGCGCGGTCCTGGACCTTCCCGGGCGGATCCGCCGGTTGGCGGCTTTCGATCGGATCATCCGCGGAGCGGTGGCGCAGGCCGAGCGCGACCCGGTCACCGGCCAGCTCACGGAGGCGGGCTGGCGTCCGCGCAAGCGGCGACGCGATGACCCGGATCGCACCGGACGCTCCTCGCACGAACATCAGCACGCCGAGAGCGCGAGCTCGGTGGGTGCGGCAGCCGGCACCGCGGCGCCCGTCGCGGTGGGCGCCGTCGCCCGGGCGGGGTGGTGGTCCGCGGGAACCACGGCGGTCGCGGCTGTGTCTGCGGTTGTCGTGGTGGCGGTCGCGGTGATCTTCGTGGTCGCCCGGTCCGGGTCTGAGCCGGCGGACGTGGCGGCGGTTGCTCGAGACGCAGCAACGACGGCCGCTGAGTCGACTGCCGCCGCAGCCACCGCAGCGGCGACCGCCCAGACCGTGAGCGCGCCGGTTGCAGCGCCCACGACAATCACCACGCCCATCGGCACCACGCCCGTCGGCACCACGCCCGTCGGCACCACGCCCATCGGCACCACGCCCGTCGGCACCACGCCGGTCGGCGGGAATGCCGTGGGGAGCACACCTGGAGCTGGAACCGCGGCGAGCGCAGTTGCACCGTCGGCCGCGTCGGCCACTGCCGACGCAGCCGCGGCAGGCTCCAGGAATCCGTTCACCGGCACTTACAACTTCACCCGCACAGTCGCCGAAGCCAACGGCAACGACAACTACTCCCAAGGCGCGACGGACTCCGGCACGTTGCGGCTGACCGCAGCGTGCGACTCGCTCACCTGTGCAGTGACCGGCGGGGGCGACTGGGGTACCGCGACGGTGAGCGGCGACAGCCTGGAGTTCACCGGCACGGCACCGGACCGCTGCCCGAACAACCCCGGCATCAGCACGACGGACGCCTGGACGGTCAGCCTTTCGACGTCCGGCAGCAAGGTTGTCGACGGCGCGACACGGGTCCAGAAGATGACCGGTACAGGCACAATCACCGTCGCGGACGCCAACGGCTGCGATGCCGAAGTCCGGCCGGTGACGTACTCGTACTCGTTCACGCGCGTCGGTTAGCGACCCGTCACCAGCCCGCTGTCACCACACCACGAATGCGTGAGAAAAGGAGTCCCGATGGGCGAGAAGGGCAACATGATCGACACCGCCGGATTGGCCGACATCGGCGCGGGCGTCTCCGGCACGGGTGACATCGCCACCGCTGCCGATCAGGGCAGCGGTTCCGGTCACCACATGGCGGGGACGGCCGCGAGCGTGGCGAAGGCAACGACGGAGCACATCAAGGCCGCCGGTGACGCGAGCGTCAGCAAGGACACGGGCCTTGCCGGACTGCTGCCCACCGCGAAGGACGAGGAGCCGCCGGCTCAGCGCTGAGGCGGCGGCCACGGCCTTCGTTGAACCGGTGCCTTGCAGGAGTGCCTCTATCGGGGCCGCTGTGCCAGGCACGGGTTCAATGGAAGAACTCTGGCGGTCGAGCGGCGCCCCAGCGAACGGCTCCGGCCCGAACGCGAGCGCGCGCGGCACTCGGCTGAACCCCCGCCTTGCAGGAGTGCCTCTATCGGGGCCGCTGTGCCAGGCACGGGTTCAATGGGCGGCCTCCCACCGGTCGGACGGCGACCACCAGGATCTGTTCTCCGCCTCGAAGGATGCGCCGCGGGACCAAGCGCTGAGGTGTCATCCGGCTTCACTCGGACGAGGGCACTTGTCACGCCGCCTGGCAGTTCGGACACCAGAACAGGTTCCGCGCCACCATCACCGCCGTCAGGATCTCTGTCCCGCAGATCCGGCACGGCTCGCCGGTCCGGCGATAGACGTAGAACGAATCCTCCCGGCGCGGCCGTCCGGTGCGCCGCGACCGATCCTCCGGCAGCGTGGTGACGATCCGGCCGGCGCGCACCCCACTGCGCAACAGCGCGCACAGGTCGAGCCACACCGCGTTCCACTCGTCATGGGTGACCAGCCGCCCCTCCCGGAACGGGTTGATCCGGTGCCGGAACAGCACCTCGGCGCGGTACACGTTGCCGATCCCGGACAGCACGTCCTGGGACATCAGCAACGCGCCGATCGCCACCTTCGACCGGCTGATCCGCGCCCACGCCTTGCCGGGGTCGGCGTCGGCCCGCAGCGGGTCCGGTCCCAGCCTCGCCAGCAGTGCCTCCCGCTCCGGCGGTGTGATCAGCTCGCAGGCGGTGGGCCCGCGCAGGTCGGCCCAGGCGTCTTCGTTCTCCAGCCGCAGGCGGAGCGCGCCGCGTGGCGGCTCCGCCGGGGTGCGGGCGATCGGCATCTTCCCGTACAGCCCGAGGTGGACGTGCAGCAGACGATCGGCAGGACGCTCACGGCGGAAGAACAGGAAAAGGTGCTTGCCGTGCGCGTCGGTGCGGCTCAGCGTCGTCCCGTCCAGCGCGGCCGCGCCATCGGTGAAGCGCTCCTGGAGCGTGGACGCCGTCACGGGTCGACGACCGAAAGCACGCTGCAGATCGCGGGCGAGGCGATGGATCGTATGGCCTTCCGGCACGCGCGTGTTCCTTTCAGGTACAGCAGGTGGCGGGTGGGTAGATCAGGGCGGGCGCCAGCGGGTGCTGCGGGTGGCGGCTGACGGGTGGCGGATGCCGGCGGCAGGTGGCTGGTGGGTGGCGGGTGGCGGGTGGCGGGGGCGAGTCGCCGCGCGGGCGCTCAGCCGAGCAACCAGACCTCGACCTCGTCACCGGCGTCGAGGTGCGTGACGTCCTCGCCCACCACGATCATGCAGTCGGCGCCGGCGAGCCAGGACAGCAGATGCGACCCGGGACCTCCCCAGGGCGCCACTGTGCCGGCCAGGGTGTCGAGCTGGCCGCGGCGGAACTGCCGCTTCCCCGCCGGCGAGTCGATCGCGGTGGTCAGCGGAACCCGCACCACCGGGCGGGTGATGTCGGGATGGCCCATCGCGGCCCGGATCGCCGGGCGCAGGAAGACCTCGAACGAGACGTAGGCGCTGACCGGATTGCCGGGAAAGGTGACGATGGGCACTGACCGGTCGGCCGTCACGGCGAACCGACCGGCCCCCTGCGGCATGCCGGGTTGCATGGCCACCTTGGCGAACTCGATGCCCTGGCCGGTCAGCGCGTCCTTCACCACCTCATACGCCCCAGCCGAGACACCGCCGGAGGTCACCACCAGGTCGCTGTCCGTCGCAGCGCGCGACAGGGCGGCCCGCAAGTGGGTGACGTCATCGGCGACGAAGTGCTCGATCGACGCGGTCGCCCCGACCGCTTCGATGCCGGCCGCCAGCATCGGGGCATTCGATTCGTAGATCTGTCCTGGGCCGAGCGGCCGGCCGGGTTCGACGAGTTCGCTTCCGGTGGAGATGACCAGCACCCGCAATGCCCGACGGACCGGCAGGGCGTCCAGTCCCAGTGCAGCGGCAACACCGATCTGCGGCGGGCCGATGACGGTGCCTGCTTGCAGCACGACGGTCCCGGACCGGACGTCCTCCCCAGGCGTCCGGATGTGTACCCACGGCGCGGGCGCGCTGTCGATCCGGACCGACTCCGACCCGGCATCGGTGCGCTCGACTTGCACGATCACGTCCGCACCCGCCGGCAAGGGAGCCCCCGTCATGATCCGCGCAGCCGTTCCCGGCAGCAGCGCCGTGGTGTCGGAGCGACCAGCGGGGATGTCCTGTGACACCGGAAGAGTGACGGGGAACGAGCCGAGGTCGGCGCTGCGGACGGCATAGCCGTCCATCGCGGAGTTGGCGAACGGTGGCAGGTCGATCGGCGCGCGCAGGTCATCGGCCAACACGAGGCCCGCCGCCCGCATCAGAGGGATCGGCGTGACCGGGGTGGGGGACAGCAGCCCCACGATGATTTCGGCATGCTGCTCGACCGTTCGCATGCCCGCCATGATGCCTGTTGAGGCAGCCGTCCCGGAGCCCATCCGGCCGCAGTGTCGTTGTGACGCAGTGCAACCGACTTCGGTTCACGACCGGGTAATTCATAAAGAAGGGCATCGCCGGGCCGGTTGCCTGCGGTACGGTTCGACCGGACGGAGCCGGGGGAGACGTCCCGTATGTGGGAGGGATCAACAATGAGTTCTGTGCACTATTCACTTTGCAGCACAGCAGGTCTGCAGGCCACGACCGACACGCCGGACGACGCGGCGGCGCTCCTGGTCCGGCACCTGTCGGAGGCCGCTCGCGGGGATGCGGTCGACTGGATGATCGCCGGCCCTGCCGGCCAGGTCCATTACGGACGGTTCCAACCGCCCACCGACCGGTCGCCGGTCGCAGCGGTGGCGGATCACGTCGATCGGGTGCACGGGCAGCTGCTGCGGGACGCGGCTCGACTGATGACGGCGCCGCAACGGGCCTGATCGAAGGCGGCGGATCCCGGGCAGGCGGATCCCGGGCAAGCGGATTCGAGGCAAGCGGATTCGAGGCAAACGGAGCCGGGATCGGTCCGGCTGCCCGCGCCCCGGATGATGCTTCGCCTCGTGAAGAACTGCTGGTGGTTGTGCAGGCGATCGCCTGGTCTGCCGGTCGTCCGGTTTCCGGGTCGTCCGGTTTGCGGCTCAGCCGGTTTCCCGGTCAGCCGGTCGTCGCCGCCACCCGCTGCGCCACCTGATCGGGCGTCATCTCCCCGCCGCCGCGGGCGCCGATGAGCTCGGCCATCTCCGCGCGCTGCTCCAGTGCGCAGACCGCTACCGCCGAGCCCTCCGGCAGGGCGGGCACGCCGTCCAGCAGGTGCAACAGGCCGCTGAGCTCGTCCGGCGTCTCGTCGACCTGGACGACGCCCGGCCTCGGCGGCGCCCGCCCGCCAGATCTGTTCCATCTCGCCCGCCTCCCGCCCGCGCTGGTAGCGGATGCGGTGCGCCACCACCAGCCGGTCCGCCTGCTGCGCAGCCATCGCTCCCATGGCATGGATCGCCTCGTCGGTGCGGTCGCCCGCTGTGCCCAGCACGACGGCGAGTTCGCCGCCCGGCAGCCGGAGTGCGTTTCCGACCTCCAGCAGTGATGCGAGCGACGCCTCGTTGTGCGCCAGATCGAGCAGCACCGCGATGCTGCCGATGCGATACACGTTGAGCCGCCCGGCATTCTGCTCGGCGCCGCCGGAGAAACTGGCCAGACCGGACCGGACCGCGTCCAGTGGCACCCCGATCGCCAAGGCAGCTGCGGTGGCGGCCAGCGCATTGGACACGTTGACCCTGGACGCCCCGGCGAGAGTCAGCGGAACGTCCGCCACGTTCGTCACGACGGTCGGGTCCAACCCGCGACCGAGCACGACGATGCGCCCCTCGACGACCGTGATCGCCCTGCCGCCGGCCTCGAGAGCGTCGTCGAGATAAGGGTTCTCGGGATCCGGGGAGTAGAACCACGGACGTGCCCTGGAGACCGATCGCATCGCCCGCACCAACGGGTCGTCGGCGTTCAGCACGGTCCAGCCGTTCGGCTTGGTGATTCGGACGATCACCGATTTGACCTCCGCGAGCTGCTCGACGGTGTGCACACCGAGCAGCCCGAGATGGTCCGGGCTGATGTTCGTCACGACCGAGACGTCGTTCACCGCGGTGCCGACGCCGCGGAGAAGTATTCCCCCGCGGGCGGTTTCGGTGACGGCGACCTGCACCCGCGGGTCCTCCAGTACGCGGGCCGCCCCGCCGGGACCGGACCAGTCACCGGTCTCGACCACTTCACCGTCGATGACGATGCCGTCCGTCGACGACCAGCCCGGGACCCTCCCACCGGCCTTCACCAGATGAGCGATCAGCCGAGTCGTGGTGGTCTTGCCGTTCGTGCCGGTCACCGCGATCACCGGGATGGCCGGCCGGACCGGCCGGACGGTCTCGCCGACGTCATGACCGGCGAGTTCGGCGGGGATCGCCTCGATCGCCGCCGTTGCCTCGAGTCGACCGGCCGTGATCGCCGCGTAGGCCCGCGCCACCGCCGAGCCGAACGCCTCCGCGGTGCCGCGCCGGCGGAACGGGTAGGCGACGATCACGGTGTCGTCGTCACCCCGTCGGGCAACGGCGGCCACCCTGGTGCCGAGCGCCCCGGCCGCGCGGCGGACGACGGCGGCAGCCAGATCTGCCGCGGCGACTGCCCGGGTGTCCGAGTGGGGCAGGCCGACCGCGGGGTTCCGCACCCGCAGCGCCCGCTGCCAGCCGACAACGGCCGACGGCTCGGCCTCCAGGACGCCGGCGGCGTCCAGCGTCAACTTCACGGCCGGCCGGGTGAAGTACAGGTTGGGGCCGGTCAGGACACGGAGTTCGAGCGGCACCTCCGGCTCGGGTTCCGGCGCGGGTTGCGGCTCGGGTTCGCTCGGGTTGCTCCATGGCCAAACCCTAGGGTCAGGACATTCCGGTGGGCCGGCGAGGTGGCAACAGTGCAGGGACGCCCGGGTGAGCTGGCCGGCGGCTTCCAGCCACCGCCGTCCAGCGCAGGCGGGGATCAGGCCGCCGCGAACCCGTCACGCCAGCTGGGATGCGCAGGTTGCCAACCGAGCTCCCGTTTGGCCTTCGCGTTGGAGGCGCCGCGCAGCTCGGTCATCATCACGACGCCCGCTTCCCCGGCGAACAACCTCCCCACGAACCGCGGCACCCGCATCGGCTTCTTGCCGCCCAGCGTCTGGGCGAGCCCGGGTAACCACTGCGCCACCGGGGCGGGGTCGTCATCCACGACGTTGTAGACACCGCGCCGACCGTGCTCGACGGCCGCCATGGTGGCGTCGGCGGCGTCGGCGATGTGGATGAATGACCACACGCCGGCGCCGTTGCCGACCAGCGGGAACTTGCCCTGGCGGACCATCTCGGTCTGCTCCCCGCCGGTCGTCATCGACGTCCCCGGACCGTAGAACCCGCCGTATCGGAGCACGATCCCTGCCGTCCATTGCGCGTCGAGAACCACATGCTCCAGATGACGGATCGCCGCGACGGTGCCGCGCATCTCGCGGGCGGGAGACGGGTCGAACTGGTCGTCCTCCGTCTTGACCGAAGCGCCGGTACGCGCGTAGCAGGCGAAGTAGCTCTGCGCCACGAACCGCTTGATGCCGGCCGCCCGGCCCGCCGACAGCAGGTGATCGGTGCCCTCGGTCCGCAGTCGATTGGTCTGCGCGAAGTCGCGGTCGAAGTGCCGCATGTTCAGCCCGCCGATGGCGGTCAGCTGATGGACGATGACGTCGGGTCGCGCGTCGCTGACCGCCTGCGCTACCTGATCGCCGTCCAGTGCATCGGCGAGCACCGGAATTGCTCCGAGTTCGCGCAGCATCGCCTGCTGCGACGGCCGGTGGGTCATGCCGTGCACCTCATACCCCGCCGCGACCAGCCGGGGCACCAACTGCCGGCCGATTGCCCCCGTCGCGCCTGCGAGAAACACTCTCATCGTTCGCTCCTGTCATCCCATGTCGGTCCTGCCGGCCACGCGGGCGCCGGCGGGTGCAGCGCGCGCCGCGCCCTCACGCGTATGACAAAGTTGGAGAGCTCTTTGTGACAACGGGTCCGCGGGGCAGCCGTCGATGTGCGGTCAGGTGTCGCCGACCGCGGCTTCGGCCAAGGGTTTGGAGCATGGGCGCCGCCGCGCCGCGACCCGAGTGGCACGTTGCACTCTCCGGTCGAGAGTGCTAAACCTGAGTTGGCACTCGGGATACCTGAGTGCCAGGTCGGTGCGGTGAGAATCCGTCAGGCCCGGGCCACCGATGGCCGCGGGCCTATCGATTCGTCCGTCGCGGGCACCTTCACCGGCCAGCACAACCCCAAAGCTGATGACCGAACCACGGTGCCACAAAGCCCGTGGGCCCGGCGAATCTGGAGGATCAACACCTCATGTCCAAGCTGATCGCTTTCGACGAGGAAGCGCGTCGCGGGCTCGAGCGCGGGATGAACATCCTCGCCGACGCCGTCCGGGTGACCTTGGGGCCGCGCGGCCGCAACGTTGTCCTGGAGAAGAAGTGGGGCGCGCCCACCATCACCAACGACGGCGTGTCCATCGCCAAGGAAATCGAGCTCGAGGACCCGTACGAGAAGATCGGGGCCGAGCTCGTCAAGGAAGTTGCCAAGAAGACCGACGATGTCGCCGGTGACGGCACCACCACGGCCACCGTGCTGGCCCAGGCGCTGGTCCGCGAGGGTCTGCGCAACGTCGCCGCCGGTGCCAACCCGATGGCGCTCAAGCGGGGCATCGAGAAGGCCGTCGAGGCCATCTCCAACCAGCTGCTGTCGGACGCCAAGGAGGTCGAGACCAAGGAGCAGATCGCTGCCACCGCCTCGATTTCCGCCGCTGACCCGGCCATCGGCGAGCTCATCGCCGAGGCCATGGACAAGGTCGGCAAGGAAGGCGTCATCACCGTCGAGGAGAGCAACACCTTCGGCCTCGAGCTGGAGCTCACCGAGGGCATGCGGTTCGACAAGGGCTATGTCTCCCTGTACTTCGCCACCGACGCGGAGCGCCAGGAAGCCGTCCTGGAGGATCCCTACATCCTGCTGTTCGGCTCGAAGATCTCCGCCGTCAAGGACCTGCTGCCGCTGCTGGAGAAGATCATCCAGTCGGGCAAGCCGCTGCTGATCATCGCCGAGGACGTCGAGGGCGAAGCCCTTGCCACCCTGGTGGTCAACAAGATCCGTGGCACCTTCAAGTCCGTCGCCGTCAAGGCGCCGGGCTTCGGTGACCGCCGCAAGGCCATGCTGCAGGACATCGCGATCCTGACCGGCGGCCAGGTCATCACCGAGGACGTCGGCCTCAAGCTGGAGAACACCGACATCTCCCTGCTGGGCTCTGCCCGCAAGGTCGTCGTCACCAAGGACGAGACCACCATCGTCGACGGTGCCGGCGATGCCGAGCAGATCGCCGGCCGGGTCGCGCAGATCCGCTCCGAGATCGACAAGTCCGATTCGGACTACGACCGCGAGAAGCTGCAGGAGCGGCTGGCCAAGCTGGCCGGCGGCGTTGCGGTGATCAAGGCCGGGGCTGCCACCGAGGTGGAGCTCAAGGAGCGCAAGCACCGCATCGAGGACGCCGTGCGCAACGCCAAGGCGGCCGTCGAAGAGGGCATCGTCGCGGGCGGCGGTGTCGGGCTGCTGCAGGCCGGCATCCGGGCTCTGGGCTCGCTCGAGCTCGTCGGTGACGAGGCAACCGGGGCGAACATCGTCCGGGTCGCCATCGAGGCCCCGCTCAAGCAGATCGCGGTCAACGCCGGCCTCGAGGGCGGCGTCGTGGCGGAGAAGGTCAAGGGTCTGCCCTCGGGCGAGGGCCTGGACGCCTCCACCGGCGAGTACAAGGATCTGATCAAGGCCGGGATCATCGATCCCGCCAAGGTCACCCGGTCCGCGCTGCAGAACGCGGCCTCCATCGCCGCGCTGTTCCTGACCACCGAGGCAGTTGTCGCCGACAAGCCGGAGAAGGCTGCGGCCGGTGCCGGTGGCGGAATGCCCGGCGGCGGGGACATGGACTTCAAGTCCTGCTTGCCAGGGACGAAGCATCGACACTGAGTCCTGCTTGCCAGGGACGAAGCATCGACACTGAGTCCTGCTTGCCGGAAGCATCAACGCGAGTCCTGCCCAGCTTTCGGCACTACGCACCGACGCTTCATCACGAGGGCGGTCCCACTCCGGTGGGGCCGCCCTCGTGGCGTCTCCGGCTGAAGGGGCACGCGGCCGCAGCGCCTAGCGTCCGGCGCGTGCCATAGGGTCGCGGCCCTCGTCCCGGCAGGGTTGGTCCCTCGTGAAGATCATTCGCGGCCGGGTGCGCGGCGTCGCTGCGCAGCCATCCCGGGCCGCTGACGTGCGCGAACGCGCCACGGTGGGTCCTTCGTCGGTATTGTCACCTTGACTCACTCGAGCCGGGGATGATGCCGGCCTCAGGGGACCGGAGGTGCGCGCGGTGTCCGCTGAACTTCTTCCTGAGCTGACCTCGACCGCCGCGCCGCGCCCCGTCCGCGATCACAGCGTCGCGGCGGACCGACCTGCGCCGTTCGTGCCTGATCGCCCGCAGGGGCACGTCATCGTCTGCGGGCTCGGCGGTATCGGGATGCGCATTGCCGAGCAGCTGCGCCGCGCCGGTGAGCCGGTGACCGTGTTGGAGGAGTATGCGGACCGCACCCAGCTGGAGGTGGTGGTCGGCTGGGGGGCCAGTACGTCTGGCTCGTTCGGGACGTCATCGGCGACCTTGATCGCCGCGGGTATCCACAGCGCCCGTGCCGTCGTCTGTGTCATCGAGGACGAGCTGAAGAACCTCGAGATCGCGCTGGTGGCAAGAGAACTGCGGCCGGACGTGCGGGTCGTGACACAACTCGGCAACCATGCGATCGGCCGGGCGATGGCCCGCGGCAACGGCCCCGGCGCCGTGCTCGACGTGGCCAGCCTGGCCGCTCCGGCGATCGTCGAGGCCTGCCTGCGCAGGCGGATCCACGAGGTCCCGATCGGCGGCGAGTCGTTCCTCGTGGCCACCCTGCCGGTGCCCCGGACGTCGTCCCTGCGAGCCCTGTACGGCGACCTGGCGCCGATTGCCGTCGTCCGGAAGTCCGTGGACGACGACGAACCGATCCTGATCTGCCCGGACCGCGATCTGGTGGTCGGTGAGGGTGATGTCGCGGCCGTGCTCGGAACCGCCGAGGACTTCCGGTCGCACAATGTCGACCTCACCGATCATGCAGAGCTGCCGGACACGCCTCATCGCGTCCGCGCCCCGACCCGGCTGATGGCCGTGATGTCGGGCCTGATGAAGGACTTCGATCCGGTCTTCTACAAGGCGCTGACGGCTGTCCTCGGTCTGCTGTCGGTGTCGACAGTGCTGCTGTGGTTGACCTATGACCGCCCCGGCATGAGCCTGCTGGATGCGATGTATTTCAGCGTGGAGACCGTGGCAACGGTCGGCTACGGCGACTTCAACTTCATCGACCAGTCACCGTGGCTGCGGATGTGGGCGATCTTCCTGATGGCCGCGGGCGTCACCACCATCGCGATGATGATGGCGTTCCTGTCCGACATGCTGATCAGCCGCAGGCTCAACGACTCCACCGGCCGCCGGCGGGCTCGCGGGATGTCCCGTCATGTGGTCGTCATCGGCCTTGGTGCGTTCGGCATCCGCGTCGCGAGTGCTCTCATCGCGGCCGGCAAACGGGTGGTCATCGTCGAGCGGGACCGCGAGAACCGGTTTCTCGGGGAGGCGCAGGACCGCAAGGTCCCGGTCATCTTCGGTGACGCCACCCAACGATCCACGCTCAAAGCGGCCCGGCTGCAGCAGTCGTCCGCGGTGGCGATCATGACGAGCAACGACATGGTCAACATCGAGACCGCAATCGCAGTACATGATCTGATCGGCTCGCCGATGGCCCGGTTCGCACCCGTCCCGGTGGTCACCAGGGTGTTCGACCGTGCGCTCGGGCGGACGACCGCGCGGCGCTTCGGCTTCGACAACGTGCAGTCGACAGAGGAGCTCACCGCGCCGTGGTTCGTCGGCGCGGCGCTGGGCCTGGACGTCCTCGGATCGTTTTCCATCGCCCAGCGCACCTTCATGGTGAGCCGGCTGACGATCGAGCCGGGGAGCAGGCTCGCCGGGCTGACGATGGACCAGTTGTCCGCCAACACTCGGGTGGTCGCGCTGACCCGCAACTCCACCGGCGTCATGGAGCATCCGCTGCACCGCACCACCCGGTTCGAGTCCGGCGATCTCGCTTACCTGATCGGCCCGTACGCGGAGCTGCTCGGTGTGCTGCGGCAGGCGCGGCTGCGCTGACCTGATCGACGCACTGCGGCGCGGTCGCGCTGATGGGGGCAGTGCCGATGACCTCGGCCGGGATCATTCACCGCGCTGATCAGACCTGGCCCGGAACGTACTGTCGACCCGTGCCTGCCGACGTCGTCCTGAAGCTCATGAACGCCTCCCACCGGGCGCTGCTCACGCTCACCGGTGGCCGATGGGGCTGGACAGCCGGCACGATGCCGGTCCTCGAGTTGACGACGACCGGCCGCAAGACGGGTGAGAAGCGCGCGGTGATGCTGACATCGCCCGCGCGTGACGGCGATGCACTGGTCGTGGTGGCGTCGCGCGGCGGCGATGACCGTTGGCCTGCCGTGGTACCTCAATCTGGTCGCGAATCCGGATGTCACGGTGCGCTTGCGGGACCGTCCGCCCGTCCCGATGCGCGCGGTCGTGGCCGATGCCCAGCAGCGGGCGCGGCTCTGGCCCGAGGTGATCAAGGACCACACCAATTACGCGGACTACCAACGTCGAACCGAGCGGGAGATCCCGCTGGTCCTGCTGCGTCCCGCCGGTGACGATTGACCGGCGAGTTGTGCAGAGCTACGGCGTGTTCGGCGACGGCGTCGCGTGGATAAGTCGCCGCAACTCCACCGCACATCCCGCGGACGGCTCCTGACGCGGCTCAGACCCTCGGCATGATGATCCACGCGGCGAGATAGGCGAGGATCCCGCCACCGCCGAAGAACGCGAGGATCACCGCGATCACCCGGACCAGCGTCGGGTCGATGTTGAAGTATTCGGCGATGCCGCCGCAGACACCGGCGATCTTCTTGTCGCTGGAGGACAACGTCAGGCGGCGAATGGGACGTTCGGGGATGTTGGACATGCCAACACTCTCTCGCGCAGCAGGTGCGGAGTGCACCAGGGAACACCCCGAGACTGCCCTGGTCGGTGTTCCGCCGCGCACTGCGGGGCTCAGGGTCCGGCCTCGGGGTCTCGGGAACCTGAATATAGGAACCTGATCCTTA
>CAWCUA010000008.1:0-345857 GCA_963798625.1 uncultured Actinomycetota bacterium | reverse complement strand
TGGGCACGCCGAAGGCCGCGTACTGGTATCTCTCGTTCGACGACCGCCGGATGGTACAGGCGGATTCCTATCCGTCACCGAAGGTCTGACCCGCGCGACGGCATGTGGGCCGGGTTCCGCTGGGCGGGCACGAGCATGCGCGAAGCGCGTCATCGTGCGTGGTGGTGCTCGCAGGGTGATCCCGCTTCGCTTTTGTCAGTGCTGACCACGTCAGCGGTGCGCCGCTGAGGAATGTCGCGCGCGGCCGTTCCAGCGCTCTGGCGGAAGTTCCGGATGAGCCACAGAGGCTCCGGACGGCGAGAAACCGGGAGGCGGGCACGTAGCCCACCCACCGGTTTCTCCAGTGCCGAAGCAGGTACTGGTATCCGTTGGTGCTACTTGGCCGCCTTCGCCGCGGTCCGGCGGGCTGCCGGCTTCGCGGCAGCGGCCTTGGGAGCAGCCGCCTTTGCGGCGGGCGCAGCCTTGGCTGCGGTGGCCCGCGGCGCTCTGGTGGTCGTGGTCTTGGCAGCGGCCGTCTTCGGCGCCGCAGCTGCGGCCGGCTTCACGGCAGCCGCGCGGGTGCGCGTGGTGGTTGCCGCCGGCTTCGCTGCGGCAGCGCGGGTCCGGGTCGTCGTGGCGGCGGCCTTCGGCGCAGCGGCGGCACGAGTTGCCCTGGCGGCGGGGGCCTTTGCCGGTGCGGCCGCGGTCGTGCCGGCCTTGGCAGCAGCGGCGGCCGCGCGGGCACTGGTCGGCTTGCCGGTCGGCTTGGGCAGCTTCACGGTTCCGGCGATGACGTCCTTGAAGTACTTCCCGGGCCGGAATGCAGGCACCGTCGTCTTCTTCACCTTGACGGCTTCACCGGTGCGCGGATTGCGCGCGGTACGCGCTGCCCGCAAGCGCTTCTCGAAGACGCCGAAGCCGGAGATGGAGACGTTCCGGCCCTTTTGCACCTCGCGCTGGACCAGATCGATGAATCCCTCGACCGCGGCCTGCGCGGCCTTCTTGTCCCCGTCCAACCGCTCGGCGAGCTGGTTGATCAGATCAGTCTTGTTCACTGTCCCTCCCAGGACTCTCCGGCCACGGCAGAGTGGGGCCGATTGGTCGCACACGGTAGGCGCAAAATCGCGCAAGCGCTAGTGCGGCGCGCCTAGGAGTCACTGTGTTCTAACGGTTCTCACACAATCTGGAGCAGTGCGAGAGCCGTTCGGCGGCGGCTGACCGTTGCACTGAGTAACAATTCTCAGATCTGAAATCCCCTGCTGTGCAAGCACTCTCGCTTCAACATCAGCCTTGACCTGCCGCGATCACAGGCTTGGCGGCCATCAACCTGTGGTCGGCAGGAATGCCGGTCGACGGCTCTCAAATTTTTCGATCTCGTCGGCGTGCCGCAGTGTCAATGAGATGTCGTCCCAGCCTTCGATCAATCGCCACCGGGTATAGGGATCGACCGAGAATGGGATCACCAGGGATCCGGCCGAGACAGTTTGCAGCTCTAGGTTGACCGTCACCGAAGTCCCTGGCTGATTCTCCAGCAACTTCCACAGCAGCTCGACGTCGTCCTGCGTCACCTCGGCTGCAAGAAGTCCGCCCTTTCCTGCATTGCCACGGAAGATGTCGGCGAAACGCGGCGAGATCACCACCCGGATCCCGTAATCCATCAGCGCCCAGACCGCATGCTCCCGAGACGATCCCGTGCCGAAGTCGGACCCCGCCACCAGGACCGAGCCACCGGCGAAGGCGGGCTGGTTGAGCACGAAAGTCTGGTCGGCACGCCACGCAGCGAACAATCCGTCCTCGAAACCCGTGCGGCTGATGCGCTTGAGGTACACCGCCGGGATGATCTGGTCGGTGTCGACGTTGCTGCGGCGCAGCGGGATCCCGATACCGGTGTGGGTGGTGAAGGCGTCCATGGGTGTTCCTCGCGGTTGTCGAAAAGCCGGCTGCTGTGGTGTGGGACAGGAACTTCCAGGGGCGGGCTCGGGCTCGCCGCTGCGTGCGATCAGGCTGACGTCGATGTCAACGCATCGACCGGCTCGAGGTCGGCCGGTGACGAGAGGGTGCCGCGGACCGCTGTCGCGGCCGCCACCAACGGCGACACGAGGTGCGTGCGGCCACCTTTGCCTTGCCTGCCCTCGAAGTTCCGGTTCGAGGTGGACGCGCTGCGCTCGCCAGGCGAGAGCTGGTCGGGATTCATCCCCAGACACATCGAGCAGCCGGCACTGCGCCACTCCGCTCCGGCCGTCGAGAAGACCGCATCGAGTCCCTCCGCCTCGGCCTGCGCCTTGACGCGCATGGAGCCCGGCACCACCAACATCCGCAATGACGGGTCGATGTGCCTGCCCCGCAGCACATCCGCCGCCGCACGAAGGTCCTCGATCCGACCGTTCGTGCACGAGCCGAGAAAGACGGTGTCCACCCGGATGTCTCGCAGTGGCGTCCCCGCCGTCAGGCCCATGTATTCCAGCGCCCGCTCGGCAGCACTGCGCTCGTGGTCGTCGGCGATCAGCTCGGGATCCGGAACGCTGGCCGACAACGGAAGGCCCTGCCCCGGATTCGTCCCCCAGGTGACGAACGGCGTCAGCTCGTCGGCATGGAGTACGACCTCGGCGTCGAACACTGCATCGTCATCGGTCGTCAGCGAAGACCAATAGGTCAATGCCTCGTCCCACTGCGTCCCCTTCGGGGCGTGGTCGCGGCCCTCGATGTAGGCAAAAGTGGTTTCGTCCGGCGCGATCATGCCGGCGCGGGCGCCTGCCTCGATCGACATGTTGCACACCGTCATCCGGCCCTCCATCGACAAGGCCCGGATCGCCTCGCCGCGGTACTCCAGGACGTAACCCTGGCCACCGCCGGTGCCGATCTTCGCAATGACGGCGAGCACGATGTCCTTGGCCGTCACCCCTGGGGCCAGGGCGCCCTCGACGGTGATCGCCATGGTCTTGAAAGGCTTGAGTGGCAACGTCTGCGTCGCCAGGACGTGCTCGACCTCGCTGGTGCCGATACCGAACGCGAGCGCACCGAACGCACCGTGGGTGGAGGTGTGCGAGTCGCCGCAGACGATCGTCATCCCGGGTTGGGTCAGGCCGAGCTGCGGGCCGACGACGTGCACGATGCCCTGCTCGGCGTCGCCCATCGGGTACAGCCGAACCCCGAACTCGGCGCAATTCGACCGCAACTTGTCGATCTGGGTGCGCGAGATCGGGTCCTCGATCAACAGATTCAGCCCGGTCGTCGGGACGTTGTGGTCCTCTGTCGCCAGGGTGAGATCGGTGCGACGGACGGGACGCCCGCTCAACCGCAGCCCGTCGAACGCCTGCGGGCTGGTCACCTCGTGCACCAGGTGCAGGTCGATGTAGAGCAGGTCGGGCTCGCCTTCGGCCGCATGCACGATGTGTGCGTCCCAGACCTTCTCGGCCATCGTGCGGCCCATCGCGGACTCCTTCTGCTGTGGTTCCGGTGTCGTCTCGCTCTTGTCCTTGGAAAGCCACCCGGCGCCATCTGGAGGCGTCGGTAGACATCCCAACATGCGAGAATCTAGTATCGCTACATGGGAAAGTCTAGTGGCATCGGGGTACTGGACAAAGCCGTGCAGGTGCTGCAGGCGACTTCGGCGGCGCCGACCGGGTTGGCCGATCTCTGTGCTGTCACCGGGCTTCCGAGGGCGACCGCGCACCGGCTGGCCGTCGGTCTCGAGGTGCACGGACTGTTGACCCGGGACGCCAACGGACGCTGGTGCCCGGGCCCCCTGCTCGCCACGCTGGCCGCGGGCGCCCCCGATCCCCTGGTGACCGCGTCGGCCGATGTGCTGCCGCGGCTGCGGGACCGCACGGGCGAAAGTGTTCAGGTCTACCGGCCGGACGGGCTGTCCCGGATCTGCATCGCCGTGGCGGAGCCGACATCGGGCCTGCGGGACACCGTTCCGCTCGGCTCCCGGCTGCCGATGAGTGCCGGGTCGGGCGCAAAGGTTCTCACCGCGTGGGCCGACCCGACGATCCAGCGCGCGGTGCTGACCGAAGCCGCCTTCACCGAACGCACATTGGCGGAGGTGCGGCGGCGCGGCTGGGCACAGTCGGTGGCCGAGCGGGAGGCCGGCGTCGCCTCTGTCTCGGCGCCGGTGCGGGACCCGAAGGGACTGGTGATCGCCGCCGTCTCGGTCTCCGGCCCGGTGGAACGGATCGGCCGGCGGCCGGGCGCCCGGTGGGCCGGTGACCTGGTGGAGGCGGCCGACGCGCTGACCGCGAGGCTCTGAGGCCGGCTCGGGGCTCTGCCGGCGCGCGGGCTCGGGGCCGGCGCGGGCTCGGGGCCGGCGCGGGCTCGGGGCCGGCGCGGGCTCGGCCGGCGCGCGGGCTCGCCGGCCGCCGCGGGCTCGGCCGGCGCGGGGCTCTGTCGCGCGCGGGCTTGCCGGGCGTCGGCGGCCGTGAGTGTCGCTCCTGCAGGGTGATTCGGCTGTGGCAGGCGCCTTTTCCCTGCACACGCGTCACTGGGCTCCTGAACCGCGCCGACGGACAGGCGCCGCGGAAAGCGGCTGAGCGATCGGAACCGCAGCTGCGGCACCTATGAAGGTGAAGCCAGCCGACGGTGCCGCGCCGGGTGCATGGTGCACTCGGCGCGATGGCGCGCAACGGTGAGGTCGTCGGCGCGGCGGAGCGATCGGAACCCCAGCTGCGGCACATTTGAAGGTAGGACAGGCCAACGGTGCCGTAGTCGGCGCACGCAAGGCCCCGCAGCCATCCACACGGATGAGCGTCGGACCCAGATCTCGGAGGCACGACATGCGCTCCGGCACACCCGCCCCCCGACAACCCGGGCCGGGCGGCTTCAACACGATTTGTAGCCCCGAAGGGATTCGAACCCTCGCTACCGCCGTGAGAGGGCGGCGTCCTAGGCCGCTAGACGACGGGGCCCTAGAAACTTCCGAAACAGCTACATCCGGACCGAAAAGCCAACGATCAGCTACTCGGTCCGAAGGAAAATGCTACACGATGACGACGTCCAGGCAGGACAACGATCGTTGTCGTCACATCGCTGGGGTACTAGGACTCGAACCTAGAATGAGGGAATCAGAATCCCTAGTGTTGCCAATTACACCATACCCCAATGGGCACCCAGGATCGTCTCTCCCTGGCGGCGCCGAGGAACGATACTACCTGCCCCGCAGCCCAACCCAAAATGCGCGGTCACCTGTCGAGCGGGGGCGGCCCCGCAGCCACAACCCCGGTGATCATGACGAAACTCGCAGCTCCAGCGCGTGTCCACCGGCGTGTCGTGCGAGTTTTGCCATGACCAACTCCGAGGCGTGCGCGGCGGGAGCTCCGGTACGGCCCGCACCTGGCTCGGAGTGACGACACAGGCAAGGGGCGCGCGGCGAGGTCAGCCGCCCACCGACTCCAAGGCCGACCGCAGTCGGCGCAGCGTCTTGTCCCGGCCCAACAGCTCCAGCGACTCGTACAGCGGCGGTGAGATCGTCCGGCCGGTGACCGCCACCCGGACCGGGCCGAACGCCACCTTCGGCTTGAGTCCGAGACCCTCGATCAGGGCACCTTTCAGCGCCGGTTCCAGAGCCTCGGCGGTGAAAGCCGGGAGGTCCTCCAAGGCGGCGACGGCCGCCCGCAGCACCGGCGCCGACGCCTCGGTCAGCACCTTGGCCGCCGCGGCCGGATCGACCGCGAACTCCCCTTCCGGGGTGAGCAGGAATCCGATCATCGCGGCGGCGTCGGACAGCAGGGCCGACCTCTCCTGCACCAACGGCGCGGCCGCCTGCACGGTCGCACGCTGCTCGTCTGAGCCGTCGGCACTCACCGTTCCGCGCTGCACCAGGTAGTCGGTCAGCCGGTCGGCAAAAACGTCTGGCGCCAGCATCCGCAGATGGGTGCCGTTGATCGCTTCCGCCTTCTTCCGGTCGAAGCGCGCCGGATTACCGGAGATACGCCGACCGTCAAACGCCGCGACCAGCTCGGCGGGGGTGAAGATGTCGCGATCCTCGGCGATCGACCACCCGAGCAGCGCCAGGTAGTTGACCATGCCCTCGGTGATGAACCCGTCGTCGCGGTACTGGAACAGGTTCGACTGCGGATCCCGCTTGGAGAGCTTGCGGTTTCCCTCGCCGGTGACGAACGGCAGGTGGCCGAATTCGGGCACCACCTCCGCGCGGCCGATCGCGATCAGCGCCTCGTACAGCGCGATCTGCCGCGGGGTGGACGGCAGCAGGTCCTCGCCGCGTAACACGTGGGTGATGCCCATCAGCGCGTCATCGACGGGATTCACCAGGGTGTACAACGGCTCACCGGTGCCGCGCACCAGCACGGGGTCGGGCACCGAACCGGCCGGGAAGGTGATCGGTCCACGCACCAGATCATCGAAGGTGATGTCCCGGTCCGGTACCCGCAGCCGCAGCACGGGTTTGCGCCCGGCCGCGACGGCGGCCTCGATCAGCGCGGGATCCGGTGTCCGGTCGTAGTTGTCGTACCCGAGCTGCGGATTCCGGCCGGACGCCAGCGACCGCGCCGTGACGTCGTCGTTGGTCGAGTACGACTCGTACAGGTGCCCCGCGGCCAGCAGCTCGGCCGCCACCTCCCGGTAGATCTCGCCGCGCTGGCTCTGCCGGTACGGGGCATGCGGGCCGCCCACACCGGGGCCCTCGTCCCAGTCCAGGCCCAACCACGTCATCGCATCGATCAGTGCGGCGTAGGACTCCTCCGAATCCCTTGCGGCGTCGGTGTCCTCGATCCGGAACACCAGCGTGCCGCCGTGATGGCGGGCGAACGCCCAGTTGAACAAGGCCGTGCGGGCGAGCCCCACGTGCGGCGTCCCGGTGGGCGACGGGCAGAACCTCGCCCGGACAGGTCGTTTCCCGGGGACGGGTGGGGTGGAGGCGGGCGCGGGCGGCGGTGTCTGTGTCATGGCACGCCAACCCTAATCCGCCCGCCGAGCAGCACCGACAGCGTCATGCGCATCCGAGCAGCACAAGACTGCCGACCGGCGGAGCGCACCCACCGGACGGACCGGAGCCGCTCAGCGACGCGGCTCCACCGGGTTGGTCAGCGTGCCAATGCCCTCGACGGTGACGGACACCGTCTGGCCCGCCGTCATCGGCCCGACCCCGGCCGGTGTGCCCGTCAGCAGCACGTCGCCCGGCAGCAACGTCATCACCGCGGAGATGAACTCGACGATCTCGCCGACCGTGAACACCATGTCGCTCGTGCGGCCGTCCTGCGCGATCTCGTCGTCGAGTTCGGTCCGCACGTACAGGTCGGTCGGGTCGAGGTCGGTCTCGATCCACGGCCCGAGCGGGCAGAACGTGTCGTAGCCCTTGCCCCTGGTGAACTGGACGTCGGCGCGCTGCTGGTCGCGGGCGGTGACGTCATTGGCGACGGTGTAGCCCAGGATCACCGAGGATGCGTTCTCCGCCTTGACATCGCGGCACGGCCGTCCGATGACCACCGCGAGCTCGCCCTCGAAATCGACACGCTCGGACGACGGCGGCAGCTGGATTGCCGAGCGCGGACCGATCACCGACGTCGAGGGCTTGAGGAAGATGATCGGTGACGACGGCACCTCGTTGCCGAGTTCGGCTGCATGGTCGGCGTAATTCCGTCCGACGGCGACGACCTTGGACGGCAGGATCGGGGCGAGCAGCCGGGTGTCGGCGAGCGGCCAGGCCCGGCCGGTATACGTGGGGGTGCCGAAGGGGTGGTCGGCGATCTCGCGCGCCTGTTCGGCGCCTTCGGGGCCGTCGATCGTGACGAACGCGACGCCGTCGGGGTGGGCGATCCTGGCCAGGCGCATGCGGTGGTCCTCCAACACAGGTGGCCGCGGGCCGGTGGTCCGGTCCGATCGTCGGCCGTCGGAGTATCCCCGACGGGGTGACCGGGGTCGGCAGCCGCCCCGAAGACCCGTCCGCCGGACCGTCCCGGCTTCGGCGTGGGAGCAGCTAGGCGCGCAGCGACGCCGCCCCGCGGACCTCGCCGCCGACACCGTCGGTACCGGCCTGGACGACGGCCGCAACATCCGGGTCAACCGTCGCACCGGCCGGGGCAGACCCGTCCGGTCCCAGCGCATAGACCAGCGCGTCCACCAGCGCCTGCCAGGATGCCTCGACGACGTTGGCGTGCACCCCGACGGTGGTCCATTCCTGCGAGCCACGCGCGGAGGACACCAACACCCGGGTGATCGAGTCGGTGCCCGCCGAGCCGGCCAGGATGCGCACCTTGTAGTCGACCAGTTCGACGTTCGCGAACTCCGGGAACTGCTCGGACACCGCGGACCGCAATGCCGAGTCCAGTGCGTTCACCGGACCGTTGCCCTCGGCGGTGGCGATGATCCGCCGACCGCCGACGTGCACCTTGACGGTGGCCTCCGAACTGACGGTCGGGGTCGGGAACTCGGTCTTCTCGACGATGACCCGGTAGGACTCCAACCGGAACGCGCGCGGCGCGACCACGCCGACCGGTTCCGGGCCGCTGCGGGCGATCTCGTCACGCATCAGCAGCTCGAAGGAGGCATCGGCTGCCTCGTACGACCAGCCCGCGGCCTCGCGCTGCTTGACGGTGTCGACGATCCGGCCGATCGCCTCGGGCCGCCCGGTGAGGTCGACGCCGAGTTCGCGGGCCTTGAGCTCCACCGACGCGCGACCCGCCATCTCGGTGATCAGGATGTGCATGTCGTTGCCCACCCGCGCCGGGTCGAGGTGGTTGTACAGGTCCGGGTCGACCTTGATCGCGGAGGCGTGCAGGCCGGCCTTGTGCGAGAACGCCGACGACCCGACGTAGGCCTGGTGGGTGTTCGGTGCGATGTTGGCGAGCTCGGCGAGGGCGTGCGACACCCTGGTCATCTCGGCGAGCGCACCGTCGGGCAGCACCGGCAGATCCATCTTGGTGATCAGGTTTCCCAGTACCGCGAACAGGTCGGCGTTCCCCGCGCGCTCGCCGTATCCGTTCGCGGTGCACTGCACGTGCGTGACGCCGGCGTGCACTGCGGCGACGGAATTGGCGACGGCGCAACCGGTGTCGTCCTGGCAGTGGATCCCGAGCCGGAATCCCGTGCGGTCCAGCACCTCTCGCACGACGCGTTCGACCGACATCGGCAGCATGCCGCCGTTGGTGTCGCACAGCACCATGACATCGGCGCCGGCCGTCATCGCGGCCTCGCCCACCCGCAGCCCGTAATCCCGGTTGGCCGCGTACCCGTCGAAGAAGTGCTCGCAGTCCAGGAACACCCGCCGGCCCTCGCCGACCAGCAGGGCGACGGTGTCCGACACCATCGCCAGGTTCTCCTCGAGCGTGGTGCGGAGCGCGCGCTCGACGTGCCGGACGTCGGACTTGGCGACCAGCGTGATCACCGGGGCGCCGGAGGCGAGCAGCGCCCGGACCTGCGGGTCGTCGGCGGCCCTGACTCCGGCCTTGCGGGTCGCACCGAAGGCCACCAGTTGCGCCGTCTGCAACGGCAGCTCGCCGGAGGTCGCGCGGGCGAAGAATTCGGTGTCCTTGGGCATCGCGCCCGGCCAGCCGCCCTCGATGAAACCGACACCCAACTCGTCCAGCAGGGTGGCGACTGCGATCTTGTCGGCCACCGAGTAGGTGATGCCCTCACGCTGGGCACCGTCGCGCAGGGTGGTGTCGAAGACGTGGAAGGCGTCACCCAGCGGTGAGCGGCGCACCGGTGCAGTCATGTCGGATCAACTCGGTTCGATCTGCTCGGGGAATAGTGCTCGGGTTGGCAGCGCGGCCACTGCGGCGACAACGGGGGCGACTCAGTGGAAGGCGACTCAGTGGAGGGCGACTCGGTACAGGGCAACTCAGTGGAAACGACACTGTGGAAACGACACTGTGGAAACGACGCAGTGGGCAATGTCGACGCCGGTGACGACGACGCCGACGGTCAGCTGGATGCGAGGGCGGCCAGCCGATCACCGATCGCGGTGGTGCGGCCCACCGACCCGCTCTGCCTGGTGGCCAGGTCGAAGGCCACCGCTGCCTCCACCCGGCGGGCGGCTTCCGGCAGCCCCAGGTGGTCCAGCAGCAACGCGATGGACAGCACGGTCGCCGTCGGGTCCGCGGTGCCGGTGCCGGCGATGTCCGGGGCCGACCCGTGCACCGGCTCGAACATGCTGGGGTTGGCCCGCGACACGTCCAGATTCCCGGACGCGGCCAGCCCGATGCCGCCGGAAACGGCCGCGGCGAGGTCGGTGAAGATGTCGCCGAAGAGGTTGTCGGTGACCACCACGTCGAAGCGGCCGGGGTCGGTGACCAGATAGATCATCGCCGCGTCGATGTGCGAATACGCCACCGAGACGTCGGGGTACTCCATCGACACCTCTTCGACGACCCGGCTCCACAGTTGCCCGGAATGCACCAGCACGTTGGTCTTGTGAATCAGCGTCAGGTGTTTGCGCGGGCGCCGGGCGGCCCGCTCGAAGGCGTTGCGCACCACCCGTTCCACGCCGAAGTAGGTGTTCAGCGAGACCTCGGTGGCGATCTCGTGCGGGGTGTCCTTGCGCAGCAGGCCGCCGTTGCCGACGTACGGGCCCTCGGTGCCCTCGCGCAGCACGACGAGGTCGATCGCCTTGTCGCCGGCGAGCGGACCGGGGACGCCCGGATACAGCCGCGCCGGTCGGAGGTTCACATGGTGATCGAGCTCGAAGCGGATGCGCAGCAGCAGCCCGCGCTCGAGGATGCCGGACGGCACCGTCGGGTCGCCGACCGCGCCGAGCAGGATGGCGTCCTGCTCACGAATCTCCCGCAACACCGAGTCCGGCAGCAGTTCACCGGTGCGATGCCAGCGGGCGGCGCCGAGGTCGTACTCGGTGGTCTCGACACCGGGAACGACACCACGCAACACCTTCAGGCCCTCTGCCACCACCTCGGGACCGATGCCGTCACCTGGGATGACCGCGAGCTTCATGGTTGACCTTCCTGCCGCGCTGTCCGCGGGACCGGCCCGTGAGGACGGTCGTACTGGTGTGGACACGAATCGGTAGCTGCCGCTCACCCTTACCGGTGGTGACCGGTCCGAGCACGCGTCAGGGTATCCGTAGCGGGGACGATCCGGACGCAGGGAGTGCCGTCAGCCAGCAGGGATTCCCCGAATGGCACTGGCCTCGACCGTCTTGCCGATCGTTTCCAGCAGGTCATGGCCCGGTACGCGGTCCACCCGCAGCACCATGATCGACGCCCGGCCGTCCAGTTCCTGGGAGATCTGCGCGGCTTCGATGTTGATCTCCTCGCGCCCCAGCAGGGCGCCGACGGTGCCCATCACGCCCGGCCGGTCGGCGTAGGCGACGACCAGCAGGTTGCCCGCGGCGCGCAGGTCGAAGTGCCGGTTGTTGATCTCGATCAGCTTCGCGACCTGGTTCTCGCCGGACAGGGTGCCGGAGACGGTGCGGAATTCACCGTCCGCCATCGCCCCGCGCAGGGTGACCGACGAGCGGTAGTCGCCGGTCTCCTCGGTGACGGTTCCGGACAGCGTCAGTCCGTGTTCGGCGGCCAGGGCGGGTGCGTTGACGAACGTCACCGCCTCGGTGATGACGCCGCCGAAGATCCCGCGCACCGCGGCGAGCTGCAGGATCGAGGTGTCCTGGGCGGCAAGGTCTCCGCGGACCTCGACGACGACCTGGCTGGGGACGGCGCCGGCCACCGCGGTGAGGATGGTGCCGAGCCGGGACACCAGCGGGATCCACGGCTGCAGGTCGTCGGGGACCGGTCCCGCGGCCTGCACGTTGACGGCGTCCGGGACAAAATCCCCGCGCAGCGCGAGCTTGACCGAGCGGGCGACCGCCGTCCCGGCCTTGTCCTGGGCCTCGGAGGTCGATGCTCCCAGGTGCGGGGTGAGCACCGTGTTCGGTGCCGTCCGCAACGCGCTGTCCGGCCCCAGCGGCTCCTTGACGTAGACGTCGATGCCGGCGCCGCCGACCTGCCCCGATACCAGGGCCGCAGCGAGGGCATCCTCGTCGATCAGCCCGCCGCGGGCGGCGTTGACGATCAGCACGCCGGGTTTGACGGTGGCGAGTTCGGCGGCGCCGATGAGGCCCAGCGTCTCCGGGGTCCGCGGCAGGTGGATGGAGATGACGTCGGCAGTGGACAGCAGGGTCGGCAGGTCGACCAGCCGGACCCCGAGCGAGGCCGCGCGCGCAGGCTGCAGATACGGGTCGTAGGCGATGACGGTGGTGCCGAAGCCGGCGATGCGGGCGGCAAACAGCTGGCCGATCCGGCCGAGACCCACGACGCCCACGGTCTTGTCGGCGAGCTCGACGCCGGTGAAGGCGCTGCGCTTCCACTCCCCCGCGCGCAGCGAGGCGTCAGCGGCGGGCACCTTCCTGGCGACGGCCAGCAGCAGGGCGACCGCGTGCTCGGCGGCGGTGATGATGTTCGATTGCGGCGCGTTGACGACCAGCACCCCGCGCGCGGTGGCGGCGGGCACGTCGACGTTGTCCAGCCCGATACCCGCCCGGGCCACCACCTTGAGCACAGGAGCGGCGGCGAGCGCCTCGGCGTCGATGGTGGTGGCCGAGCGGATCAGCACCGCATCCGCGTCCGCCAGAGCGGGCAGCAGCGCCGAGCGGTCCGCGCCGTCCACGTGCCGGATATCGAATTCGGTCCCGAGCACGTCCATGGCGGACTGGGCAAGCTGCTCGGCGATCAGAACGACGGGCTTGGGCACAGCTGTCATCTCCGTTAGGTGGGTCCGTGAGGTGGGCGGGATGGGCCCCAGGGAGGGGTCCGGGCGGGCCGACGGGCCTGCTTCGGTCCCGGCGTAGCGGTGCGAGGAAGCCAGGGCGTACGAAAGCCCGGCGGACCATGCTAACCGTGCATCAGGGGGTGATTCGCACCCCCGGAGGTATCACGTTGCGGACAACGCCCTCCTTCTGCAGGTCGGAGGCGTTATCGTCACGCCGACCGACAATCCGACATCGCGACCTAAATCACTCGACAGACCCGGTCGGTGATCACCGACACTCCGGTCCCGGCACCCGCCGGTCCGGTTCTGGATCGACACGGTGTCGGCCAGACGCGGAACAGAAACGGAACCGCCATGAGCACACCCTCCGGCTACCCGGGATCCAACGAGCCGTTCGGTTCCGCGGGTCAACATCCCTCCACCTCGCCGGCCGGCCCGCCGACTGCAGGCCAGTACCCGTCCACGGGCTACCAGCAGCCCGGTTACCAGCAGCCGGGCCAGTATCCGCAAACCGGCTACCAGCAGCCCGGGTATCAGCAGGCGCCTTACCAGCAGCCTGCAGCACAGTACGGGGCGGCCCCGTACGGTGCACCCGGCTATCCCGCCGGATACGGGGCGCCGGCCGGTTCTGCACGACCCGGCATGGTCACCGCCGCCGCCGTCCTGGCCTTCATCTGGGGCGGCCTCGGGATCCTCTTCGGCCTCATCGCGTTCGCCGCCGGCAGCGTTCTCAGCGCCGCCAGCAGCGCCGTCTGTGACAGCACTTCGCTGGATCGCGACACCGCTGCCGCCTGTGACACCGTTGGCGGCGCAGGCACTTTCCTGGTGATCGTCACCATCGGCACCATTGTTGTGGCCGCCCTGATGATCTGGGGTGGGGTGGTCGCGTTGAACGGCAAGAACGGGCAGATCCTGGTGATCGCCTGCGCGATCTACGCGGCGCTGGCCATCCTGTCGATCATCGCCTCGAGCTTCGGGTTCACCGGCCTGCTCGGCTTCGTCATCCCGGTGCTGATCGTGGTCTTCCTGCTCAACGCGCAGTCCAAAGCGTGGTTCAAGGCCAAGGGCGGCAAGACGTTCTGAGCTGGCTGCGACCCGCATTTCACTGACCACCTGCACATCGCTGACCACAGGGCCCTCGGGGTGCTCCACCCCGGGGGTCCTGTTCGTGGTCGGTGCCCGGAGGCGCCGATCACCGCCGGGCGCCGGAAACCGGCAGGCGTCGGAAACCGGCAGGCGTCGGAAACCGGCAGTGTCAGTGACCGGCGGTCTCAGCCGCGGTCGGCGGTCCCGGTGTAGTCGTCTTCCTTGGCGACCCAGCTCATCAACCCGCGCAGGTGCCGGCCGGTCTCCTCGATCGGGTGCTTCTCCTGCTCGGCGCGGAACTTCTTGAACTCCGGGGCGCCGGCGTCCTGGTCGGCGATGAAGCGGGCGGCGAAGGTGCCGTCCTTGATGTCGGCCAGCACGCCCTGCATGTTCTTCGCGACATGGTCGTCGATCACCCGGGGGCCGGAGACGTAGTCGCCGTACTCGGCGGTGTCCGACACCGACCAGCGCTGCTTGGCGATGCCACCCTCGTACATCAGGTCGACGATCAGCTTGAGCTCGTGGAGGCACTCGAAGTAGGCGATCTCCGGCTGGTAACCGGCGTTGACCAGCGTCTCGAAGCCGAGCTGGACCAGGCGCGACATGCCGCCGCAGAGCACAGCCTGCTCGCCGAACAGATCGGTCTCGGTCTCCTCCGGGAAGGTGGTCTTGATGACGCCGGCCCGGGCCCCGCCGATCCCGCGCGCGTAGGACAGCGCAAGGGCCTGGGCACCGCCGGTGAAGTCCTGCTCGACGGCGATCAGGCAGGGCACGCCCTTGCCGTCGACGAACTCGCGGCGCACCAGGTGACCCGGCCCCTTGGGCGCGATCATGATGACGTCGACGTCCTTCGGCGGCTTGATGTAGCCGAACCGGATGTTGAAGCCGTGACCGAACGCGAGCGCATTGCCCGGCTTCAGGTTCGGCTCGATGGCCTCCGCGTAGACATGCCGCTGTACATGGTCCGGGGTCAGGATCATGATCACGTCGGCCTCGGCCGCGGCCTCCGCCGGGGTCACCACGCGGAGCCCCTGGTCGGTGGCCTTGACCCGCGACTTCGAGCCCTCCGGAAGGCCGACGCGGACATCGACGCCGGAGTCACGCAGGCTCAGTGCGTGGGCATGGCCCTGTGAGCCGTAGCCGATGACGGCGACCTTCCGCCCCTGGATGATGGACAGGTCTGCGTCGTCGTCGTAGAAGATCTCCGCGGCCATTGCTGGTGTGCCTGCTTTCCTTGCGGGTCTGGGTATGGGCTGTCTGGGTATGGGCTGTCTGGGTATGGGCTGTCTGGGTCCGGCTGTCTGGGGTGGCGTCGGCTGGCGATTGCTGCGCGTCGGTGTGACCCGCGCGGTGGCTGGTGGCGCGGTCAGTCTGCCCTGCTGTTCGAGGAGGTGATGGACCGCGGCCCCCTGCCGAGGGCCACCATCCCGGACTGCACCAGCTCGCGCACCCCGAACGGCTCCAGCATCTTGATCAGAGCATCCAGTTTGTCGCTGGTGCCGGTGGCCTCGACGGTGACCGCCTCGGGCGTGATGTCGATGATCCGCGCCCGGAACATCTCCACGATGGACACGATCTGCGGGCGGCTGGCCGCATCGGATCGCAGCTTGATCAACAGCAACTCACGCTGAACCGCCTGCGCCGGCGGCAGTTCCACGATCTTGAGCACATTGATCAGCTTGTTCAGCTGCTTGGTCACCTGCTCGAGCGGCAATCCCTCGACGGCCACCACGATCGTCATCCGGGAGACGTCCGGGTTCTCGGTCGGGCCGACCGCCAGCGAGTGGATGTTGAAGCCGCGGCGCGAGAACAACGACGAGACCCTTGCCAGCACACCGGGTTTGTTCTCCACCAGGACCGACAACGTATGGCGTGTCACGGTGGCATGGGCTCCTTGGCTGTGGCCGTTCCGCTGGTCGCGGCCGGCGGGCAGATGGGCGGGTGCGGCGGCGTTCGACCGCGGTACAGCCGATGCAGACAGGTGCGGGCCGGTCCCCTGCGACGGCAGCGGCAGCACCGCCGTTCCCCGGCCGGACGAACTCGCCGACGTCGGGCTGTCGACCGCGGTGAAGGCGCGGGTCCATGGGGCGTCACCGAAGTGCGTCATCGGCTCATTCCTCGTCGAAGAGCGGTCGGATGCCGCGGGCCGCCATGATCTGGTCGTTGCCCGTGCCGGCCGCGACCATCGGCCAGACCTGGGCGTCGGCGCCGACCACGAAGTCGATCACCACGGGACGGTCGTTGATGGCCATCGCCGCCTCGATGGTGCGGTCGACGTCCTCGCGGGATTCGCAGCGCAGCCCGACGCAGCCGTAGGCCTCGGCGAGCAGCTTGAAATCGGGGATCCGGTGCTTGTGCGTGCCCAGATCGGTCTGCGAGTAACGCTCGCCGTAGAACAGAGTCTGCCATTGCCGGACCATGCCCAGGTTGCCGTTGTTGATCACCGCGACCTTGATCGGGATGCCCTCGATCGCACAGGTGGCCAATTCCTGATTCGTCATCTGGAAGCAGCCGTCACCGTCGATGGCCCAGACGGTGGTCTCCGGCGCACCCATCTTGGCCCCCATCGCGGCCGGCACCGCATAGCCCATCGTTCCCAGACCGCCTGAGTTGAGCCAGGTTCCGGGCTTCTCATAGGACACGAACTGTGCGGCCCACATCTGGTGCTGCCCAACGCCGGCGACGTAGATCGCATCGGGACCGGCGATGGCGCCGAGCCTTTCGATGACGTACTGCGGCGCGAGCGAACCGTCGGCGGGCCAGTCGTAACCGAGCGGGAACGTGCTCCGCAGGTCGTCGAGTTCGGCCCACCAGGCGGTCAGGTCCGCGACGACACCGGACCTCTGCTCGGCGGTGACGGCTGCGATCAGCTCGGTGATCACCTCTCGGGCGTCACCGACGATCGGCACGTCGGCGACCCGGTTCTTGCCGATCTCCGCCGGGTCGATGTCGGCGTGGATCACCGTCGCGCCGGGCGCGAAGGTCGAGAGCTGGCCGGTCACCCTGTCGTCGAACCGGGCACCCAGCGCGATGATCAGATCGGCGCGCTGCATTCCCGCCACTGCCGTCACGGTGCCGTGCATCCCGGGCATGCCCAGGTGCTGGACATGGGAGTCCGGGAAGGCGCCGCGAGCCATGAGAGTGGTGACGACCGGGATCCCGGTCAGCTCGGCCAGCTGTCGAAGGACCTCGGTTGCCCGGGCCTTCAGCACACCGCCGCCCACGTAGAGCACCGGACGTCGCGCTGCAGCGATCAGCTTGGCGGCGGCGGTGATCTGCCCCGAGTGCGGCCGCATGGTCGGCCGATACCCGGGGAGGTGGACGTCCTGCGGCCAGACGAAGGTGGTCTCCGACTGCAGCACGTCCTTGGGGATGTCCACCAGCACGGCGCCGGGTCGGCCCGTTGATGCCAGGTGGAAAGCGGCCGCGATCGTTTGTGGGATCTCGGCCGGATCGGTGACGAGGAAGTTGTGCTTGGTGATCGGCATCGTGATGCCGCAGATGTCGGCCTCCTGGAACCCGTCGGTGCCGATCATGGACCGGCCGACCTGGCCGGTGATCGCGACCAGCGGAACGGAATCCATCTGGGCGTCCGCGAGCGGGGTGACCAGGTTGGTGGCGCCCGGGCCGGACGTCGCGATGCAGACGCCGACCTTGCCGGTGGCCTGCGCATAGCCGGTGGCGGCGTGGCCGGCGCCCTGCTCGTGCCGGACCAGCACGTGCCGGACCCTGGTGGAGTCCAGCAGGGGGTCGTAGACGGGAAGCACGGCGCCGCCGGGGATCCCGAAGACCACCTCGGCGCCGGCCTCCTCGAGTGAACGGACCACGGACGCGGCGCCGCTGAGTCGTTCGACCGGCCGCTCCGCGGCGCGGGCGGGGACGCTCGGGACGACGGGACCCGGCGGATGGACGGCCGGTGGTCGGACTTCGGCGGTGCGGCCCTGCGTCATCGGAACCTTCTCTGCTGGCTGCGCTGATTCGTGGTTTCTGCGGTGATTCGCGTGACCCGGCCGAGTGCACGGTGACCGGGCCAGGACAAGAAAAAACCCCTCGTCACCGGGGTGACCAAGGGGTTGCGCGCCTCCGCCTTTCGGCGAGGACGCGCTAGCTGATTACGAGGAGGAACGCCATGCCGGAAGAGTAGGACGGGCGCCAGAAGGTGTCAACAGGACGAGACGTCCATCTCACATCGTGGACATGGCACTGACCAGCGCCACTTCCTTTGTGCCGTCATGTTCCGTCATTCTTCGGTTCTCGCGGACGCAATTGAAAGACCCTGCGGGTAACGACCGTTGCGGTCGGCCGGGGATCGGCGATGTCACCATGGAGACCATGTCCCGCACCGACCAGACCACCGCAGCGCGCCACCTTCCGGCTGCCGGTGCCCGCTCTGTTGTTCCCGGTGTTGCTGATGTTCTGCATCACCCCGCTGGCCACGAGCGGTGGCGCGTGGGCGGTGATGTTCGTGGTGCCGCTGCTGGCGCTCGTCTGGGTGGTCGTGACCAGAACCAGGGCGACCCCGGTCACCGTCACGGCCTACGGCCTGCTCGGTGCGAAGTCGATGAAATGGACCGAGCTCGCCGGCCTGGAGTTCAACGACGCCCGCTGGGCGATTGCCGTCGCCCTGGACGGCCGCCGCGTGCGCCTGCCGATGGTGCGGCCGCGCGACCTCCCTCGGCTCGTCGCCGTTTCCGGGGGCAGCCTGCGGCTCGGGTTCGACGTCGCTCCGGACGGCAGCATTGCTCAAGATGACGGCCCGGCTCCGGACGGCGGCAGCACCGAAGCGTCGGCTGATTCCGCTGATGCTGATGTGCCCGGCGCCGGGGCGGACGTCGACACTGCCATGGCCGAGCCAGCCACGGCTGACGCCGCCGATGCCGATCCCGATCCAGGTACTCAGCGCGCACCGGATGCGGATGCGGCTGTCCATTCAGCGCAACCCGAAGGAGCGCCCGACTCGGCGACGCCGCCGCCCGCGCGTGACGTCGGCGAGGGCCCGGGCGCGGCGCACGAGCGTGTCAACCATGAGGACGGCGCGACGGCGTCGGCCGCCTCCGTTGACGGCCCGGCCGGCCGAGCGGTTTCCTGACATTCCGGCCGATCCGGGCGGCACCGTACGCTGACTCGCGTGACCAGCCGACCGCCGACCCGGGCATCGTCCGGCACGCCGGTCGCCTTGTCGGCACTCGCTGCGACGGAGCCGGTTTCGGCCACGGACGATGTCGCGCAGAACGCCGGGACCACCGCCCGAACCCCGGCCGCTGGGGGCCCGGTTCAGCCCTCCCCTGAGCACGAGGGTGCATCCGCAACAGCCGACGAGCCCGAACCGGTCCAGGGCCCGGAACCGGACACGGACCCGGACTCGGACACGGACACGGACACGGACACGAGCCGGGACACGAGCCGGCGGGACGCAGGGCATTTCACCGATGCCCCCGCCACCGCCGAGGCACCAGCTGGCCCGCCCAGCTACACCCCGCTGGCCGGCGACGACCCGGTCGAACGCCACCGACTTTCGGCCCGTGCGGTCTGGTACTGGCGCTGGCGTGCACTCTTCTCCGCGGGCCCAGGTCTGGTTCTGCTGTGCGCTTTCGCCGCCGTGGCGCCCTGGGGACCCTGGTACCTGTGGTGGGGAATCTCCGCCCTCTACGCCGTCATCCTCGTGGTCGGCATCGTCGTGCTGCCGCCCATCCGGCAGAAGGTGTTCTGGTACGCCCTTTCCCCGCGGGAGATCGACATCCAGCACGGCATCATCTTCATCAAGCGCACCGTCGTCCCGATGCATCGGGTGCAGAACCTGCGCACCGAGCGCGGACCGGTGGCCGACCATTACTGGTTCACGAACCTGACGATCAAGACCGCGGCAGGTTCGGTCACGCTGAGCGCCCTCGACCGGGTCGACGCCGACGACCTGTGCAACCGGATCAGCCGGCTGGCCGACGTCGCCGACGATGTCTGATCCCTCGCTGTCCGGTGCTGCGGGCGGCCTCATCGACGCGAACGATCCGGATGTCGAGATGATCGGGGCTGCCCGCCCGTCTCCCGCCGACATGGGTGTTGCTATTCCGGACACCCGATTGCACCCCGTCTACCTGGTCATCGAGACCGCCCGGTCGCTGCGGTCGGCGATCCCGTTCCTGGTCGTCACGATTCTCGGCGGGGCGCCCTGGTGGGTGAATGCCGCGCTGTTCGTCATCGTGATGGTGGTCGCGGTCGCGCAATGGCACGTCAAGCAGTACTCGGTGATCAGCGGTGTGCTGCGGCTCCGCACCGGCGTCGTCAACCGGATGGTCAGGGTGCTGCCGATCACCCGCATCACGGCTCTGGATGCCTACCGGTCGTTGGCGCAGCGGCTGGTCGGGGTGTGGGGCCTGAAGGTGCAGTCCCCCGGCGATCGTCGCGGCTCGGCAATCGTGCTGGGCAGCCTGTCCGGACGGCGCCTGGACCAGCTGCAGGCCGTCCTCGATGTTCAACTCACGCAGTCGCCCCCCACCACCCCCCCTCCGGCCGGCGTAAAGTCCGGCAGCGCCGCTCAGCCACTCTCCCCTGCCACGACCGGGCAAAAGGAGCGGGAGGCGTCCGCGTTGCGGCGCTATCTGGCGTGGCGTCGGAGCGTTTCGACGGCAATGTCGAAGAAGAGTCCGGACGTCGTGGCGGTCCTGCGCACCCGGGAATTGCTGTTCGCCGCCGTCACCAACAACACCATCCCGCTGATCTTCGGGGTGGCCGTGGTCGTCTGGTACCAGTTCTCGGCCTTCGTGCCCGATCGGGCCGCCGACTTCATGCACGAGAGCGTCGAACCGCGGGGAACCGTTGCGGTCATCGTCGCGCTGGTGATCATCGCCGTCGTTCTGGGCGTGGTGAACAGCGCGCTGCGGCTGAACCAGTTCACATTGACTCGGGACGGTGACGTGCTGCGGAAGTCCGCCGGGCTGCTCGGCACACAATCGGGCACGATCCCGGTCAAGCGGGTGCAGGCGGTGCGGATCGTCGAGGGGTTGTGGCGGGCACCGTTCGGCTACTGCAGTCTGCAGGTGGAGGTCGCCGGTATCGGCGTCGCGAACACGTCCCGCCGCACCCTGTTCCCGCTGATCAAGACCGCGGAGGCGAGGGCGCTGATCTCGCGGGCGCTGCCGGAGATGCACTGGCCGGCGGCGCCCCTGCAGAAGCTCCCGGAGAAGGTCCACCGCCGTTATCTGACCGTTCCGATGGAGTACGGCGCCGGATTCACCGTGTTGCTGCTGTTCCTGCCGGGGTGGTGGCGACTGCTGGCGATCGCCCCGCTCCCCCTGGCTTATCTGCTCGGGGTTGTCCGGGCCCGGGAAGCGGCGTGGCAGCTCGACAACAAGGCGGTCGTCCTGCGATGGCGTCGAATTCTGACCCGCAACATGGTCGTCGCGCACTGCACCGGGGCGCAGCGGACCGAATGGGCGAGCTCGCCCTGGAAGGCCAAGGCCGGCGTCGCGGGTTTCACGATGTACTTCTCATCGGGCCGCCGGGCGCGGATCCGGTACATGCTCGAGCAGGACGCCATCCTGCTGCTCCGGGTCGTCGGCAGACTCCCGCCGCTGCCGGCCAGTCCAGCCCGACCGATTCCCCGTCCGGAACCGGACAGCCCGTACCCGCCGGCCAGTACCGTTGACCGTGATGCCTGCCTTCCGCTTCCACCGCCGCCGGTCGTTCCCCGACGTGCGTACCGACCCGATGCGTGCCCGGCGTTCGCACCACATGAAGGCAGCAGCGGTGGGTGTCGTGGTGCTGGCCCTGACCGCCGGTTGCGCGGACTTCTCCAGCGAGGCGCCCAGTTTCACGGTGCAGCCGTCACTGACGGCCCGTGCGGCCCTGCCGGACGAGACCTCCCGCGGCCCCTCCAGTTCCGCGCCGCCGACGACACCGTCCGGTGAATCCGGGACCCCACCCACCTCCGGTCCGACGGCTCAACCCGATCCGTGCGCACCGACCGACGAGGCGGTGATCGCGACCTGCCTGTCCGCGCCGTGGGGGCTGGTTCCGATGGCCGACGGCAGTTCCGCGCTGGTGGGTGAGCGCACGACAGGGCGCTTGCTGCAGGTGGCAAAAGGAGTGGAGCCGGTCCTCGTGACCACCTTTGCCGGTGTCGACGCCGAGGGTGACGGCGGCTTGCTCGGCATCGCGCTGTCGCCGTCGTATGACGAGGACGGCCTGATCTACGCCTATGTCACCACCGCCAAGGACAACCGCATCCTGCGCATCGCCAAGGGTGACGTCGCAAAGCCGATCTTCACCGGAATCCCCAAGGGCACGAAGAACAACGGTGGCCGCATCGCCTTCGGCACAGACCGGAATCTATACGTCGGGACGGGCGACACCGGCAGGCCGGCGCTGGCGTCCGACCGTGCATCGCTCGCCGGAAAGGTGCTGCGGCTGGACGAATTCGGCAAGCCGGCCAAGTCGAATCCGGTGCCGGGTTCAGCAATTTTCGCCTCCGGCTTCACCCAGGTGAGCGGCATGTGCCCGATGCCCGACGGCACCATGGCCGCACTGGACAGCCGGCCCGCCGAGGACGTCCTGCTGCCGCTCCAGGCAGGCAAGAACTACGCGAAGATCGATGCGGGAAAGGCTCTGTGGACCTGGACCGCGGCCGACGGCGGTGCTGCCGACTGCTCGATCGCCAACGGCCTGCTGGCGAACACCTCGCTGGACAAGCAGCAGTTGACGGCGGTGCAGATGGGCGCGGGCGGGTCCTTCACCGGCACCCCGACGGTGCTGCTGGACGACCGGTACGGGCGTCTGCTGACCGTGGCGGCGGACAGCCAGGGGCTGCTCTGGCTCACCACCTCGAACAAGGACGGCAAGGGCAAGCCGGTTCCCAGTGACGACCGGGTGATCGTCGTGCCATCGGGCAGTTCCGGTGGGGACGGCGGGCCGGACTGAGCCGCCTTCCGCACCGATCCCGGCGAGTTGCGTCGACGTACCGCCCAGTCCCAGGCGTGTCGGGCGCCAGAGGTCGCCGCAACTCGGGCTCAGTGGATCAGAAGCGCCGGTTCGCCAGGACGGGCAGAGCCTTGCGAGCGCCTTCGACCGCTGCCGGATCCACGTCGACCACCAGCAGGTCAGGCTCGTCGTCCAGCTGCGCCAGCACCTCTCCGGTGGGTGAGACGGCAACGCTGCCACCGACTCCCGTAGGTGCCGAGCCCTTGGGCTCACGCCCGACCGCGAGTGGGTCGCCCTGCGCGGCTGCGAGTACGAAGCTGGTGCTGTCCAGCGCGCGGGCCCTGGTCAGCAGATCCCACTGCGCACGCTTACCCGGTCCGCTGCCCCAGGACGCGGCCAGCACGATGATCGGCGCCCGGTCCCCCAGAATCTGGAACAAGCCGGGGAAGCGAACGTCGTAGCAGGTGCTCAGGCCGACCGTCACGCCGTCGATGTCGATCGTCACCGGGACCGCGCCCGGTTCAACTGTGTCGGACTCCCGGAATCCGTAGGCGTCGAACAGGTGGATCTTGTCGTAGGACGCCTCGACGCCCCGGCCGGTGGCGAGCAGTGTGTTCCGCACCCGGCGCCGGCCATCCGGACCAACCGCGCCGGGGGTGAACATGCCGACCACCACGGTGACGTCATGCTCGGCGGCGATCCGACGCACCGCCGTTGCCCAGGGCCCGTCCAGCGGCTCGGCGACCGGACCCAGGGCAACCCCGAACGCACACATCGTCGCCTCGGGCAGCACCAGCAAACGCACACCTGCGGTCGCCGCATCCCGAGCTGCACCGGCGACGAGCTCGAGATTGGCGCCCGGGTCGTAGGTGCTGACGATCTGGGCCAGTGCCACTCTCACCGTGCATCACCTCTCGCGTCGAGCGGCCAGGAGCCGGGCCCGAATTCAGCCCTGCACGCCGAGCGTGGACAGCACCAGCTCGCGCACCCGGCCGGCGTCGGCCTGACCCCTGGTCGCCTTCATCACGGCGCCGACGATCGCCCCGACCGCCTGGACCTTGCCGGAGCGGATCTTGTCCGCGACTCCCGGCTGCGCGGCCAGCGCCTCGTCGACGGCCTTCTGCAGCGCAGAGTCGTCGGAGACCACCGCGAGCCCTCTTGCGGCGATGATCTCGTCCGGTGTGCCTTCCCCGGCGAGAACGCCGTCGACCACCTGCCTGGCCATCTTCGTGGTCAGTGCTCCGGAGGACACCTTGCCGATGACGTCGGCCAACTGCGCCGGGCTGATCGGCAGGTCGTCGAGCGTCACGCCGCGGCTGTTGGCCTGCTGCCCCAGATACGACGCCCACCAGGACCTGGCCTCCGCCGGTGACGCGCCGGCTTCCACGGTGGCGGCGACCAATTCGACGGCGTCAGCGGCGACCAGGTCGCGCATCTCGGCGTCGGTCAGGCCCCATTGCTCCTGCAGTCGGTTGCGGCGCAGCCACGGGAATTCCGGGAGCCCGGCGCGGAGCTTCTCCACCCACTCCGCCTCCGGTGCCAGCGGGACCAGGTCGGGCTCGGGGAAGTACCGGTAGTCCTCGGCGGTCTCCTTCGATCGGCCGGGGGCCGTCGTCCCGGTCGACTCGTCGAAGTGCCGCGTCTCCTGCTTGATCCGTCCGCCGGCGGCGAGAATGGCTGCCTGCCGGGTGATCTCGTAACGAACCGCGCGCTCCACCGACCGCAGCGAGTTGACGTTCTTGGTCTCGGTGCGGGTGCCGAAGACCGGGTTGCCGGCCGGCGTCAGCGACAGGTTGGCGTCACACCGCAGTGAGCCCTGGTCCATCCGGACGTCGGACACACCCAGCGACTTGAGCAGATCGCGCAGTGCCGCCACGTACGCCTTGGCCACCACCGGGGCCAATGCCTTGGTGCCGGTGATCGGTTTGGTGACGATCTCCACCAGCGGCACACCGGCCCGGTTGTAGTCCAGCAGCGAGTACTCGGCGCCGGAGATCCGGCCGGTGGACCCGCCGACGTGCAGCGACTTGCCGGTGTCCTCCTCCATGTGCGCACGCTCGATCTCGATCCGGACCGTCTCGCCCTCGACCTCGACGTCGAGGTAACCGTCGAACGCGATCGGTTCGTCGTACTGGGAGGTCTGGAAGTTCTTCGGCATGTCCGGGTAGAAGTAGTTCTTCCGGGCGAACCGGCACCACGGCGCAATCGTGCAGTTCAGCGCCAGGCCGATCAGGATCGCGTACTCCACCGCCGTCCGGTTGATGGTCGGCATCGCGCCGGGCAGCGCCAGGCACACCGGGCAGACCTGCGTGTTCGGCGGCGCACCGAACTCGGTCGGGCAGCCGCAGAACATCTTGGTGGCGGTACCCAGCTCGACGTGCACCTCCAGCCCCATCACGGGGTCGAAGCGCTCGATGGCCTCGTCGTAGTCCATCAGCCCGTCGGGGGCCCGCAGTGCTGCTGTCGCGGGGGCCGTCATCGCGCGATCGCCTCCAACTCCGGAATCTGATCCGGGACCAGCCCGGAATGCGCTGCCGCATAAGCGCTTTCGAAAGCGGCTGCGGCGCGGTAGATGTCGGCCTCGCCCAGGGCCCGGCCCATGATCTGCAGGCCCACCGGCAATCCTGTGTCAGAGGCGATGCCGCTGGGCACGCTGAGCGCGGGGATGCCGGCCAGCGAGCCGGGGATGGTGGCCAGGTCGTTGAGGTACATGGCCATCGGGTCGTCCACCTTCTCACCGATCCCGAAAGCCGTCACCGGGGACGCCGGCGAGATCAGCACGTCGGCCGTGGCGAAGGCCCGGTCGAAGTCCTGCTTGATGAGCGTCCGGACCTTCTGCGCCGACCCGTAATAGGCGTCGTAGTAGCCGGCGGAGAGCGCGTAGGTGCCGAGAATGATGCGGCGCTTGACCTCCGGGCCGAACCCCTTGCCACGGGTCAGCGACATCACCTCCTCCGCGGACGCGGTGCCGTCGTCACCCACCCGCAGGCCGTAGCGCATGGCGTCGAAGCGGGCGAGGTTCGAGGAGCACTCGCTGGGCAGGATCAGGTAGTACGCCGCCAGTGCGTACTGGAAGTGCGGGCAGTCCACCTCGACAATGTCGGCGCCGGCAGCCTGCAAGGTGCCGACCGCGGCCTCGAAGGACTCGAGAACCCCTGCCTGGTAACCCTTCCCGCCGAGCTGCTTGACGACGCCGATACGCATCCCGGCGACCCCGTCGGCCTGACCGCGGCGCACCGCGTCCAGCACCGGCGGCACCGGCTGCGGGATCGAGGTGGAATCGAGCGGGTCGTAGCCGGCGATCACCTCGTGCAGCAGCGCGGTGTCGGTGACGGTGCGGGCGCACGGCCCGACCTGGTCCAGTGACGACGCCAGCGCGATGACTCCGTACCGGGACACCCCACCGTAGGTGGGCTTGGCACCGACCGTGCCGGTGACGGCGGCCGGCTGGCGGATGGAACCGCCGGTGTCGGTGCCGATCGCCAGCGGCGCCTCGAAGGCGGCCAGCGCGGCGGCCGACCCGCCCCCGGAGCCACCCGGGATCTTGGACAGGTCCCACGGGTTGCGGCTGGGGCCGTAAGCGGAGTTCTCGGTGGACGATCCCATCGCGAACTCGTCCAGGTTGGTCTTACCGAGGATGACGACGCCCGCGTCCAGCAGCTTGCGAGTGACCGTGGCGTCGTACGGCGGGATCCAGCCCTCCAGGATCTTGGAGCCCGCGGTCGCCGGGATGCCCTTCTGCACGACGATGTCCTTGAGTGCCAGCGGCACGCCGGCCAGCGGTGACGCCGGTGCGGCGCCGTCCGCGCGGGCCCGGTCCACCGCCCGCGCCTGCTCGAGCGCCGACTCGGTGGAGACGTGCAGGAACGCGTGAACGGCCTCGTCCACCGCCCCGATCCGGTCCAGGTGCGCCCTGGTGACCTCCTCGGCGCTGACGTCACCGGCGGCGATGGCACCGGCCAGCCACTCTGCCGTCCTGCGGGTCAGGTCGTCACCGGATCCGCCGGTCGCTGCGCTGCTCACTGCTCTTCTCCCAGGATCTGCGGGACGCGGAACCGGCCGTCCTCGGCCGCCGGTGCACCGGCGAGGGCGGCCTGCTGGCTGAGCCCGGGCACCACGACGTCCTCGCGGTAGACGTTCGTCAGCGGCACGGCATGGGTGGTCGGTTCGATGTCCTCGGACCCGGCGACCTCGCTCACCGCCGCGACGGAATCGAGGATGACCGACAGCTGGCCCACATACAGGTCCAGTTCGGCGTCGGTCACCTCCAGTCGGGCCAGGTGGGCCAGGTGCGCGACGTCGTCGCGGGTCAACATCGGCGCGGCGGTGGGGTTCGCCCCTTCCGACGATCCCGGCCGATCATCGGCGGAAGCCCGGCTCGCGGGCGGCGGTGACACGCTGGACACGGTTCTCCTGGGCGCTCGAGGGTCTCCGGGTGGTTTCCGGAGGAGGTCGTTGATGGTCGGCGGGCGGCGGCACGCGGCCGACCCGGCGCCGCGGCACACGGCGACCGCATTCGATCCTAGGGCTTGCCCGCCTCCGACTCCCCCACGCTGCTCGGCGAGGGACGAGGGCCGCCGGTAATCGGACATGACCACCGTGGTGATCTCACCGAAACGCCGTTCACCGACAATGCCATCGACGCCCGATCAGCGTTCACCGCCCGAATGTCCCGTGCCGGGAGGCCGATCAGCGGGTACACCATTCATAGCAATCCGCACTCTGGGAGGCGAGCCAACCGCCATGTCGTACGTACTCCGTCTGTTGCTACCGGACCGGCCCGGCACCCTTGGCGCGGTCGCGACCGCATTGGGGTTGGTCGACGCGGACATTCTGGCGATGGACATCGTCGAGCGGTCCCCCGACCAAGCCGTCGATGACATCGTCGTGGCGTTGCCGCCAGGTCGGCAGCCCGACGTGCTGATCACCGCAGCCGAGACCGTGCCCGGGGTACGGGTCGAATCCGTCCGGCCTGATCCCGGTATCGCGGCACGGCACCGGGAATGGGAACTGGTCGAGGCGATCGCCGCCGACCCGAAGGATGCGGTGAACATCCTGGCCCGGATGCTGCCGCAGGTGCTGCGGGCCGGCTGGGCGATCGTGGTGCGCGTGCAGACCAACGGTGACGGGCGAACCATCCGGTTGCTCGCCGGCGGTGGCGGCGTTCCCAACCTCGACGGCGTCATCCCCGGATGGGCGCCGGTCGACCGGGCAACCGTGCTGGATCCCGAGGCGACCTGGGTCCCGGATGACTGGAAGGCGATCGGTACCGAGATGGCGGCCGCGCCGTTGTGGGACCCGGAAACCGCGGTGATCGTGGGGCGGCCGGGCGGACCGGCGATGCGCGACTCCGAAGTGGCGCGGCTGGCGCACCTGGCCGGGCTGACGTCGGTCGTCGCGGGTCGGACTCCGCTCGCCATCGTCCACGACTGACGCGCGACGCTGCCCGGCCGTGCTGGTGGCCCGCCGGGGGCTGAATCATCCGGGACGCACCCGGTGCCGGACCGTGCCGCGCCCTCAGGTCCGTGTCGACCGACGAGTGATCAACGCTTCGGTCCATCCGAGGTCGCGACGTGACCTGAAAGGTGCCGGGACGGTGATCATTCGTTCGAGGGATCGAACGCGGCCACCGACCCGATGACGGTGATCGCGGGTGCCCGAATGCCTGCGTGTGCGGTGGTTGACGCGATGTCTGCCAGCGGTGCCTTGACGGTCCGCTGACCGGGCAGGCTGCCGTCCGCGACCGTGGCAGCCGGAGTCGCCGGATCCATGCCGGCATCGATCAGTGCGGCTGCGATGGGGCCGAGGTTCGCGACGCCCATCATCACCACCAGTGCGGCGCCGGACCGGGCCAGCGCGGCATAGTCGAGCATCGATCGGCGGTCCCCGGGCGGGACATGACCGGTGATCACGGTGAATCCGTGATTCGCCGTCCGGTGGGTCAGTGGGATACCGGCGAGCGCCGGCACGGCAAGCGCGGAGCTGACCCCGGGGATGATGCGCACCTCGATGCCTGCGCGCTCGCAGGCCTGCCACTCCTCGCCGCCACGACCGAAGACGAAGTTGTCGCCTCCCTTGAGCCGGACCACGTTCGACCCCGCCAGGGCATGCTCGACCAGCAGCCGGTTGATCTCCTCCTGAGGGGTGGTGGCGCCGCCGGGCACCTTGGCCACGTCGATGATCCGGGCCCCGGGGCGAACCTCATCCAGCATCGCCAGCGGCGCCAGCCGGTCGTGCACGACGACGTCGGCGGCACGGATGGCAGCCCGGCCGGCGACCGTGATCAGGCCTGCGTCGCCGGGGCCACCGCCCACCAGCACCACCTGACCGCGACTGTGTGGACCCGCGGACGGGGATCCGGCCTCCGACCCCACCGATGGCGACGAGGGAAGGCCTGCCGGGTCGATCGGCGCGTCCGCGGACCCGAGCGACCCGGGAAGGCAGAACCGCTGCCGGGTAGCCGCCACCCGGGCAACGGCGCCGTCGGCGTCGGCGTCCCCGGTTGCGGCAACGACCAGCCAGGTGCCGTCCAGATCCTCGATCCGGAGCTCCCGCCGTTCCCACCGGAGCAGGCCCCGATCCGCGAGATCGGCGATCGACGGCACAGCCTGCGGCGAGACGACCGTGACGTCTGCGTCGGCAGACCTCAGTACGGCCACCTTGCCCAGTGCCTGTGGACCTCCCCCGACGACAAGGACCGGCCGCCCCGCGACCGGCAGATCAACGGGCAGTCCGGTGGAGCGGGGCATGGATCCCTCCTCATGGGCTTGTCCGGTGGCGCGATTGGCATGCTGATGATCCCGCACGGTGCTGGACGCCCTGCGGGGCGTCGCGTTCCGGCGCCGGGCGTGGCTGGGTGCGGCGGTCGGCGAAGCGGCGCGCAGAGGCGGTCGGGCGCGGCGGTCCGGGGAGAGAGTCATCAGGAGGGTCGGCAAGGCGGTCGGCAAGGCGGTCGGCACGGCGGTCGGCAAGGCGGTCGGCAAGGCGGTCGGCAGGGACAGCGGCCGTTCGCATGAGAGGGTCGTTGGGTGCCCACCAGTCTCCGGATCGAGATCTTCCCGTCCGATCTCAACGCGACGGTGCGGTTCTATGTCGATCTGCTGGGTTTCTCGCTCGTCACCGACCGCAGGGCCGACGTCTCGCCGTACCTGGCATTGCGGCGCGATGATGTGCACATCGGGGCTGTGCCGATTCCGGGCGGTCACCAGCTGTATCGCAAGCCGCCGACCGGCGTGGAGATCGTTCTCGAGGTCGACTACCTGCACGTCGAACGGGACAGGATCCGGCTCGCCGGCTGGCCCATCGAGGAGGACATCATGCGACGGCCATGGGGGCTGCAGGATTTCCGGGTGCTGGATCCGGACGGGTATTACCTACGTTTCACCTCAAGGGCTCGGTGACGACATGGCTTCGCGAACATTCACAGCAACGGTCGAGCAGCCGGACGAGGGGCCGGGCCACGCGGTGGCAGTGCCGTTCGACCCGGTCGAGGTGTTCGGCCGGTCGCGGGCGCCGGTCCTGGTCACGGTGCCCGGGCATGACCCCTTCCGCACCACGATCGCCAGCTACGGCGGCACCGGCTGGATCGGTCTGCGGAAGGCGCAGCGGGATGACCTGATGGTCGGCGCCGGCGACGAGATCACGATGACGGTGGAGTCCGACGACGTGCCCCGGGTGGCGGAGGTCCCGGCCGAGCTGGGTGCCGCGCTGGCCCTGAACCCCGACGCCGCGCTCGCATTCGAGAGCCTCTCATTCAGCCACAGCCGCGAGTACGCGGACTGGGTCGGCGAGGCCAAGCGGCCGGCGACCCGGGAACGCCGCGCCAGCGAGGCGGTGGAACGGATCCTCACCCGCTCGGCCAGCCCGCGCCCGGGGCGGCGCACCGTCAGGCCGGCCGCCACCAGCGGTTCCGACCCGTCAACGCCAGCAGCTCTGTGAGGTCGTCGGTGCAGCCCGGCACCGGTATCGGCGGGGCGTAACGGTCCGCGCTGAGCCAGCGGTCGGCAGAGCTTTTGGCCTGGTCGAGGACCGCGGCGAGCAGGTCGTTCGGAAAGTTGTCGTCGGCCGAGATGGCCCTGGCCAGGTCCCACGCGTGCACCGTCACGTCGGTGGCCAGCCGCCAGCCGTACTCGCTGACCTGCACCCGGCCGTCGGGCAGGTCGACCGGGCGGTCCCAGGACGTCACGTCGCCGAACGCGGCCACCGCCGCTGACGTGGCCGCCGCCCAGTCGTCGATCAGGTCCCCACCGCTCTCCTCCGACCACGGGATGGACTGCTCGGTGTCGGAACCGTTAAGGGTCAATGGCACCAGGCGCTGACCGAGGATGACGTGCCGGACCAGCCTGTGCACGTCCCACTCCTGCGCGGGTGTGCTCGACGTCCACTGATCGGGCCGTACCGCACGCAGCCTGAGGTCGAACTGGTGCACGGCACTGCGGTAGATCGGCAACAAGTTCATCGGACCAGTCGAGCACACCGCCGTACCGGTGCGGCCATCGGCCGGTCAGCGAGTTCGGTCAACGACGATGTGGGTGCAATCGGGTATCGGCCGGACCCGTGAAGCCACAACGGGCCAGGGCGCGGTACCCGGCTCTCAGTAAGTGCGCGGCTTCGGTTGGTAGCGGTGGCTGCCGTCACTGTTCTGCAGGATCTTCGGGTACCGGGCGGCCAACGTCAGCGGCGTCTGACGTCCTTCCAGCCGCTCCAGCGGCAGGGCCGGCAGCAACGCGATCACCTGCTCGAGGATGGCCGGCGGCCACAACTGGCCGGACAGCAGCAGCGCGCAGCGGCCGTCCCGGTCGAGCAGGATCAGATCGGCGGTGCGGCGGCCGAAGCGTTTGCGCGCGAGGCTTTCCACCAGCAGGGCCGACCGGACCTCGGAGAGATCCGCGGCATGACCGTTCTTGCCATCGGAAACTCGAACGACCTCGCTGGTGACGGTCAGCCTGATCCGGCTGACCCGGAAGGCGGCGATCCCCATGGCGCCGAGCACCGCGACCGGTGCCCCGATCAGCAGCAGCCCGCCGATCGCCGGGAACAGCGTCGCGAACAGGTAGGACAGCGCGAGGACGGCGAAGATCATCAACCAGCCGGTGATCAGCACGGACACGAACGGCGAGGGAGCGCGCACGTCGAGCAGGGTGCGCAGCGGGGCTGCCGGCGCAGCGGACACGGGATCCGAGGCCACGCGCGCGGAATCCACCGACCGTGCTGCAGCCGGATCCGATGGGGCGGGGTACGAATCGGCCGAACTGGATGCGGCGGCGTGCGAATCGGCAGCGTGCGAATCGGCAGCGTGCGAATCGGCAGTGCAGTCGCGCAGCTGCGGCCGCGGGTGATTCAGCAGGGTGCGATTCGGCCGACCCGGATGCGGCAGCGGCTGGCTCGACCGAGCCTGATTCGGGCATGACGGTCACGCTACCCGGCACCTCCTGAGGTGACCGATGGTCGCGGCCGGACCAGCAACGAGGCGAATCCGCGGATCACGAAGAAAGGTTGGTATCGAGGGGTCTCGGCCAATTCCAACTCCGGCACGGCCGAGCGCAGTTGGGCCAGCGAGACGGCGATCTCCAGCCGCGCCAACGGGGCACCGATGCAGAAGTGCATTCCGCCGCCGAATCCGATGTGCGTGCTGTCGCCCCGGCCGATATCGAATTCGTCCGGGCGTTCGAAACGGTCCGGATCGCGGTTCGCCGACCCGAACAGCATGCCGATCCGGTCCCCGCGGTGGAGCACCCGCCCGGCGATCTGGACGCCGTCGTCGAGCACCCACCGTTCGAACATCTGCAGTGGACCGTCCCAGCGGATCATCTCCTCGACCGCTGTCATCGGCTCGACGTCGCCGTCGACGATGTGCCGCCACTGGTCGTGATGGGTCAGCAGGGCGCGCATGCCGTTGCCCAGTGTGTTGACCGTGGCCTCGTGACCGGCGTTGAGCAGAACGATGACGGTGCAGACGATCTCGTCCTCGGTCAGCCGGTCACCCTGATCGGCCACCTGGATCAACTCGGTGATCAGGTCCTGTTCGGGGACCCGTCGACGGGCGGCGATGATGTCCCGGACGTAGTCGATGAACTCGCCGGCGGCGCGCTCGGCCGCCCTTTGCAGGTTCTCGTCGGTGTGCAGCTCATACATCTTGACGATGGCGTGGGACCACGCCAGCAGCCGAGGTCCGTCCTCCTGCGGAACCCCGAGCAGGTGGCAGATGACGCCCACGGAGTACGGCTGCGCGTAGTCGGTGATGAGGTCGAATGTTCCCCGATCGAGCGCCGATCGGAGCGTGCGCTGGGACAGGTCCTCGATCACCGGCCGCAGCGCGGCCACCGCGCGCGGGGTGAACACCGCCGTCACGAGCCGGCGCAGCCTGGTGTGGTCGGGCGGTTCGAGATTGAGCAACGACCAACGCTCGGACGCCGACCAGCGCGGCCACCGCCGGTCTGGTTCCGGTTGACCGAATTCTTCGGCGGTGTACCGATGGTCGAACGCCCGACCCAGCCTGCGGTCGCGCAGGGCCGCATGCACGTGCTCGAAGCGGGTCAGCAGGTGCACTTCCCTTGGCGGGTAGTAGAGCAGCGGGCCGGCGTCCCGCAGAGCGGCGAAGACCGGGTAGGGGTCGGCGATGAACGACGGCGCGCCCGGCTCGAACCCGAGGGCGGCGAAATCCACGTCGGCGTCACGGGTTTCGGGTGCCGGGACGTCCGGCACGGGCAGGCCAGGCGCCGGCACGTCGAACACCGGCAGGTCAGGCATCGGAGCTTTCCGGATCGGAGCTTTCCGGATCGGAGCTTTCCGGATCGGAGCTTTCCGGATCGGAGCTTTCCGGATCGGAGCTGTCCGGAACGCCGCTACCGCCGTCCGATCCGGCATCGTGGAGCGGCAGTGCCGCTTCCGTTCCGTCACCGACCTGAGCGACCGCCCTGGCGGCTTCCGGGCCGTCCTGCAGCAGGACGCGAAACCCGGCCTCGTCCAGGATCGGCACCCGCAACGAGACCGCCTTGTCGTACTTGCTCCCAGGACTGTCCCCGACGACGACGAACGCCGTCTTCGCCGACACCGACCCCGCTGCTTTCGCGCCACGTTCCAACAGGGCCGCCTTGGCGTCGTCACGGGAGAAGCTCTCCAGGCTCCCGGTGACCACCACCGACAAGCCGGCCAGGGTCTGCTCCGGACGGTCCGCCTGGTCGTCCTCCATCCGCACGCCGGCGGCCGCCCACCGGTCGACGATCGCTCGGTGCCAGTCCACCGTGAACCATTCGGTGACCGCGGCGGCGATCGTCGGCCCCACTCCCTCGCTGGCCGCCAGTTCCTCCTCGGACGCCTGCCGGATCCGGTCGAGCGATCCGAATTGCTGCGCCAGAGCCCTTGCCGCAGTGGGTCCGACGTGCCGGATGGACAGTGCCACCAGCACCCGCCACAGCGGCTGTTCCTTCTGCTTCTGCAGGTTCTGCAACAGCTTGCGCCCGTTCGCCGAGAGCGCCCCGGCCTTCGTGGTGAACAGCGGGACGGTCAGCAGCCGCTGCTCGTCCAAGCCGAACGGCCGGCCGTCCGCGTCGGCGCCGGGGAAGATGTCGCCCTCGTCGGTGATGGCCCCGGCCGTGAGCAGAGCCGTCGCCGCCTCGTACCCCATGCCCTCGATGTCGAAGGCGCCGCGGCCCGCCAGATGGAAGACCCGCTCCCGGAGCTGGGCCGGGCAACTGCGGGCGTTCGGACAGCGGATGTCGACGTCGCCCTCGCGCATCCGGCGCAGCTCGGTTCCGCATTCCGGGCAGTGGGTGGGCATCACGAAGTCGCGCAACTGCCGCCCCTCGCGCAGTTCGACGACAGGACCCAGGACCTCCGGGATGACGTCGCCCGCCTTCCGCACGACCACGGTGTCGCCGATCTTGACCCCCTTGCGCACCACCTCGTCGGCGTTGTGCAGGGTGGCGAGCGAAACGGTGGAGCCTGCGATCAGCACCGGCTCGAGGAAGGCGAACGGGGTGACCCGTCCCGTCCGGCCGACGTTGACCCTGATGTCCTTGAGCAGCGTCGTCGCCTCTTCGGGCGGGTATTTATAGGCGATTGCCCACCGGGGCGCTCTCGATGTCGCGCCGAGCCTTCGCTGCAGCGCGGTTTCATCGACCTTGATGACGACGCCGTCGATGTCGTGGGAGAGGTCATGGCGATGTTCGCTCCAGTAGGCGACGCGCTCGGCGACCTCATCGGCCGTGCGCACCACCGCGTTGTGCTCTGAGATCGGCAAACCCCAGGACCGTAACCGCTCGTAGGCCTCGGATTGCCTGGCGATCTCGAAGCCGACCCTGGCGCCGATCCCGTGGCACAGCATCGTCAACGGCCGCGCGGCGGTGATCCGGGGGTCCTTCTGCCGCAGGGACCCGGCAGCGGAGTTCCGGGGATTGGCGAACGGCGCCTTGCCTGCCGCCACCAGCGAGGCGTTCAGCTCCGCGAACCCGGCCAGCGGGAAGAACACCTCGCCGCGGATCTCCACGAACTCCGGTACGTCGTGCGCGCCGTCGTCACGCAGCCGCTCGGGCACGGCATCGATGGTCCTGACGTTGAGGGTGACGTCCTCCCCCACCCGGCCGTCGCCACGGGTCGCAGCCCTGACCAATCGGCCGCGCTCATAGGTCAGGTTCACGGCAAGGCCGTCGATCTTCAGCTCCGTCAACCAGCCGACCGCGCCGCCCGCCTCCCGTTCCGTCCGCTGCAGCCACCCGGCGAGCTCGTCCGCGGAGAAGACGTTGTCCAGGCTGAGCATGCGCTCGGCGTGCTCCACAGCAGCGAAACCGGTGGCGAACCCGCCCCCGACGCGTTGGCTCGGGGAGTCCGGCGTCAGCAGCGAGGGGTGGTCCAGCTCGAGCTGTTCCAGCTCGCGCAACAAGGCGTCGAACTCGCCGTCGGACATGGTCGGCGCATCCAGCACGTAGTAGCGGAACTGCGCGTCGGTGATGCGCTCCGCCAGTTCGGCATGCCTGTGCGCCGCCGCCTCCGGGACGTCGAGCTCCGGCAGCCCGAGCCCGGCGTCCGCGTCACCGGCGGCATCGTCCGGTGCGGTTGTTCTGGCTTCCCGCTGCCGCGTGTTCTCCGTCACCGGTTCACCCTAGATCTGGCCACCGACACCCAGCCGGGACGGCTGCCCGACCTCCGCTGCCCGCATTCGGCCTGCCGTCCTTGCGACACCTCCCAGGAGCCGGCAGTCGGGAGATCGGCGTCACGGCAGGATCCGGAACATCTCGTCAAGCTATTTGTTGAACGCTCATGTAAGAGCAGCACTGATCACACTGAAGAACTGAGAAGGCACATCTCATGACGACGTTGAAGATCATCCTGGCCTCCACCCGACCGGGGAGTTCAGGTCCCGCGCTGGGATCCTGGGTCGCCGACCACGCCCAGCCGATGTTCGACCGGGTCGAGATCGTCGACCTTGCAGAGGTCAATCTGCCCTTCCTTGACGAGCCCGAGCACCCCCGGCTGGGCCGCTACACGCACGCGCACACCGTTGCGTGGTCGGAAACGATCGCTGACTCCGACGCACTGGTCTTCGTGATGCCCGAGTACAACGGTGGCTTCCCCGCGCCACTGAAGAATGCGCTGGATTTCCTTCATGCGGAGTGGCGGAACAAGGCCTTGGGTTTGGTGACCTACAGCGGTGGTCCGCGGGGTGGCACCGGCGCGGCCACGATGCTCGCGCCGGTGACCGAAATGCTGGGGCTGGTGACGGCGGAGGCGTCGGTGGCGATCCCGCGAGCCGGTGGCAGGGTCGTCGACGGTCAGTTCGTCCCGACCGAGACCGAGAACACCGGGCTGACCTCGGTGCTGGCGGAAATCGTCGAGATCGACCGTGAACTGACACCGCTGCGCTCGCAGCTGGCGATGGCCGGCTGACCCTCGCGACAGTTCGATGGCACCATCGGAATCCGTGAGCATCGATCCGCGCGAACTGTCCGAGGAAGTCCTGCAATTCCTCAGCGACAGGCATCTTGCAACGCTGACCACGTTGCGCGCCGACGGTTCGCCGCATGTGGTGGCCGTCGGCTTCACCTATGAGCCGGCAACCTGCATCGTCCGCGTGATCACCGGTGACGGATCCGTCAAGGTACGCAACGCCGAAAGACTCTCTGTCACTGGTGATCCCAATCGCGCAGCCGTGTGCCAGGTGGACGGCCGCCGCTGGCTGACGCTGGAGGGAACGGCCGCCGTCAGCAGGGTCCGGGAGGACGTCGCCGCAGCCGAGCGCCGTTACGGGATGCGCTATCGCATTCCACGCGAGAATCCCCGACGGGTCGTACTGACGATCACCGTGGACCGCATTCTCGGATCCGCTTGAGCGCAGCAGGCCACGGACGGCGACGACCGGCCGCCGCCGTGCTTGGCAGACCGCGCACGTGGGCCTACGATGACTGATCATGAACAAGTCGAACGACATGGCCGAGGCCTTCGGCGCATTTGTGAAAGCACAGCGCCAGCTCGCCAATATTTCGCAGCGGCAACTTGCCGCCGCCAGTGGCATGTCGGACTCGTACCTGAGCCAGATCGAGCGCGGGCAGTACAAACCCTCGGCAGAAGTGTTGCGCGGCATTGCTCAGGCCCTGAGCATCGCGCCCGCTGCCCTGTTCGCCCAGTTCGGTTTGCTCGACAGCGATGACGATCCCACGACAAAAGTCAGCGTCGAGGAGGCCATCCGGCTCGATGAATCGCTGAGCCGGGAAAAGAAGGAGGCGCTGCTTCACATGTACAGGACCCTCCGTGACCCTGCTTGATGTACCAAAGTCTGCGCTTGACAGACAACGCATTGCTTGGCATACTGGGCACTGTCAGCCGAACAGCCCCCCGAAAGGAACCAGCCATGACGGATTACATCGCAGAAGCCAACAAGGCCACCGAGCAGTACCTGACCGCCCTGGCGAAGACCCAGGAAGAATTCGTGAAGGCCGTCGAGACCTTCGTGAAGCAGATCCCCGCCCTGCCGCAGTCCACGGTTGCCGCTCCGGTCGCCGATCTGCCGAGCGCCGGCGAGGTCACCACCGTGACGTTCGACTTCGCGGAAAAGGTTCTCGCACAGCACCGGGCAACCACCGACAAGCTGATCTCGGTGCTCGCCCCCAAGAGCTGACAGGCCCTTCGCCGCACTCGATTTCTACGACGCCCAGGGGCCTTTGGTCCCTGGGCGTTCGTCGTCATCAATGGAATATTTGCAAGTCTCCGGGTGATTTTCAACATCAAGCACCCGCCGGCGGCTGCGCATCACGTGGCCGCTCGGCGCCGTCCCGAAAAGAGCCGCAGTTATGGAATCCGAGGTCAATCACCACGTCGCCAAGATCACCGACGACCGCCGTCAGGTCAGTGCGCCGTACGTACGGACCGCTTCCGGCCTGATACATCAGGGCACCACCCGGACCCGACCTGCACCGAACGGGACAAGCGTTCCGGGCCAGAGCGGGGCGGCCTCCACCATGTCTGCACCGCCCATGCCTGCACCGCCGACGTCCGCACCACTCCGCTCTGTACCACCCGCGGCCCCACCACTTCGCTCTGTACCGCCGGCATCTGCTCCGCTTCGATCTGTACCGCCGGCATCTGCTCCGCTTCGATCTGTACCGCCGGCGTCTGCGCCGCTTCGATCGGCACCGCCGGCGTCTGCGCCGCTTCGATCTGCACCGCATCGGCTTGAACCGCCTCGGTCCACACCGCTGCGATACGCACCGGGTTCAACACCGCCCAGGTACGCACCGCCGACGTCCGCACCGGCCCGATACGGACCGCCCGCGTCGACACCGGGGCTGGCCGGCCCGACCGGCTCCGGCGTGGCCTCCCCCGCGGCAACCGTTCCCGGATCGCCGGCCAACGGCGCGCAGCCGCTCGGCGCGACGCCCAGCATCGCCGACCGCTTCGCCGACCTGCTGGCCCCGCTCAGCAACAAGCGCCGACGCGGGCTGATCGCCAGGCTGGCGGTCGGCTACTACGAGGGATGGCATCCCAGCCGCGCCGAGGTCACCCAACTGGTCAACGAGGAACTGCGCCGGAGCCCGCGCTGACCCAAGCCCGATTGCGGCCCACCCAGGCCCGATCGGGCTGGCGCGAGCTGGCCGAGGCCACCGCCGACACTGCAACCGGCTGTGCCTCACCAGCTCTCAGGCAGGTCCTGTAAGGCGTCGGCCAACTGACGGCAGATCGCCATGGCGTCTCGTGCACCGTCCCGTTCGGCGCCGGCCAGACCACAGCTCGGCGTCGGAACGATCGCCGAGCTCAGCTCGGAACGCGGAAAACCGAGCCTGTCCCACACCTGCAGTACCGGCGCGGCCCAGGTCTGCAGCGGTGCCGGTGATCCGCCGGATCGGACCGCGGGGACGACACCGGCCAGCAGCACCGCGCCGGTCTCGATTGCCTCGCCGATGGGATCGAGCACGGCAGCGGCCGTCGGCAGCGTCGTCATGTCGAGCGAGAGTGCGTCGAAGCCGGCCGCCCGGAAAAGTCCCAGCGGCGCTGCACCGTCGCAGCAATGCGCCACCGTTGGACGGCCTCGCACGGCGTCGGTGACCCTGGAGAGCACCTCGATGGCCCGGACCGCCGACACCGAGCGCACCGTTCCGAAACCACTTGCTGTGCTGAGACTTCCAGCAAGAACGGCCGGCAGTGCCGGTTCGTCGACCTGCACCACGATCCCGGCACCTGGGATCCGCGCGGCAATGTCTGCAGCGTGCGCCGCCAGCCCCTCGGCCAGCGAGGCCGCCAGGTCGTCGACCGCACCCGGATCGGTGAGCGCCCGGTGACCGGATGCCACTTCGACCATTGCGGCGAGCGTCCAAGGGCCGCATACCTGCACCTTGACCCATTCCGCACCGGCATAGTGTTGCTCCGCCGCGTCACTGTCCCAGGACAGGAAGTCGCTGGCACGCCGGACATCCCGCCCGGGCCGGCGCGAGATCCGCCAGCCCGACGGCACCACCTCCGCGTAGATGTCGACCAGCAGACCGACCGCACGGCCGATGATGTCGGCTCCCACACCCCGATCGGGCAACTCGACCAGGTGCGGCAGCGCAGGCAGTTCGCCGGCCACCATCGCGGCCGCGTCTGTCGGATCCGTGCCGGGCAGCGATCCGACTCCCGTTGCGGCACCGGCATTCCACGCCCGCTTGACCGGGAAGAGCTCGGCAAGCGGTGGCCGGCGTCCGCCGTCCTCGATGCCGATGCCGACGTCGGGGAGGTCCTGCGCCATCACGCCGCCCGCACGATCGTGCCGGCACCGATGACGTACTGGTCACCTTCGTCATACAGCACCACCGTCTGTCCGGGGGCGACCCCGCGCACCGGCTCGTCCAGCACCACCCGCAGCCGTCCGTCGACCAGATCGGCGGAGCCGCGCACCGTGCCGCCGTGCGCCCGCAGCTGAGCCACCGTGCGCAGCGGGAACTGCGGCGCCTCTCCGCGGGAGAAGACGATCCGCTCCGCGGTGATGACGCCGACGTCCAACCCGCTCGCCGGGCCGACCGTCACGGTTCCGGTCACCGGTTCGATGCCCAGCACATAACGCGGTCGGCCGTCCGGCGCGGGACGCTGCAAGTTCAATCCTTTTCGCTGGCCGATCGTGTAAGCGAAGAATCCGTCGTGCTCCGCCAGCACCTCACCCGACACCGCGTCGACCACCGAACCCGTTCGGGCGCCCAGCTTGTCGACGAGGTAGCCGTGGGTATCGCCATCCGGGATGAAACAGATGTCGTAGGAATCGGGCTTTGCCGCGACCGCGAATCCACGCCGTGCCGCCTCGGCGCGCACCTGTTGCTTGGTGAGTTGGCCGAGCGGGAACATGCTGTGCGCCAGCTGATCTGCGGTCAGCACCGCAAGAACGTAGGACTGATCCTTCGCGGGATCGACCGCGCGATACAGGATCCCGTCCTGCATCAGCACGTGGTGCCCGGTGGCGACAGCGTCGAACCCGAGCGCGATCGCGCGATCGAGCAACGCCGCGAACTTGATCTTCTCGTTGCACCTCAGGCACGGATTGGGCGTGCGTCCGGCGGAGTACTCGGCGAGGAAGTCCGACACCACGTCCTCGAGGAAATCTTCGCTGAAATCCCAGACGTAGTAAGGAATGCCGAGCAGATCGCAGACCCGGCGGGCGTCAAAGGCGTCCTCCACCGTGCAGCAGCCGCGGGATCCGGTGCGAAGTGTGCCCGGATTCCTGGACAGCGCCATGTGCACGCCGGTCACGTCATGCCCGGCGTCGACGGCAAGGGCGGCGGCCACCGCCGAATCGACCCCACCGCTCATCGCGGCCAGTACCCGCATCAGTGATCCCCTCCGGTACGCGGACTGCACAGCGCCGTGCTGTTCGCCCATCGGCAACGATCCGGTCGGCCGCCGGGCCGCGTCATCGGCGCCTGGCGCCGGCCAACGCCGCGCGGCGGGCCCTTTCCACCACGGCCACGATGACCTCTGCGACCGCATCGACATCAGCGGCGCCGGAGGTGTGGCCGAAGGAGAAGCGCAACGCCCCGCGCGCGGCCTGCTCCTCGATGCCCATCGCGATCAACACATGGGAGGGTCGGGCGACCCCGGCCGTGCACGCCGATCCGGTGGAGCACTCGATCCCGTTGGCGTCCAACAACATCAGCAGCGAATCACCCTCGCACCCCGGGAAGCGGAAATGCACGTTACCGGGCAACCGTGACGGTGCACCGTCGACGAGCGACTGCCCCGGGTCGCCGGAGAGCAGGACATCGGGAACCCGGGCGGCGACCTCGGCGATCAACCGATCCCGCAGGTCTGTGAACAGCGCCGCACGCTCGGCACGATGGTCGACCGCGTTCCGGACCGCGACGGCAAGGCCGACAATCCCTGCCACATCGAGGGTCCCGGACCGGACGCCGCGCTCCTGACCGCCGCCGTGCAGCAGCGGCAGGACCGACACCTCTCGGCGCAGCAGCAGCAGACCGGTGCCCGTCGGACCGCCGATCTTGTGCCCGGTCACTGTCAGGGCATCCGCGCCGCACGCGGTGAAGTCGACCGGCAATTGCCCCAGCGCCTGCACTGCATCGGTGTGGAACGGGATCCCGTGGCCGCGCGCAACGGCGGCGAGCTCCCGGATCGGATTGACGGTGCCGACCTCGTTGTTGGCCCACATCACGCTGATGACCGCGACGTCCAACGGGTTTTCGGCGATGGCGGCGGCGAGGGTGTCGGCATGCACGCGGCCGAAGTCGTCGACCTCCAGCCAGGTGACAGATGCGCCCTCCTCGGCGACCAGGAACTCCACAGTGTCCAGGACGGCGTGGTGCTCGACGGCGGCGGCGATGATGCGCCGGCGCTGCGGGTCTGCGCGGCGGCGGGCACGGAAGATTCCGGCCACCGCAATGTTGTCCGATTCCGTGCCACCGGAGGTGAACAGCACCTCGCTCGGCCGCGCACCGAGCGCCGCAGCGATGCTTTCCCGGGCTTCCTCGACGCGCCGGCGGGCGGCCCGTCCCGACGTGTGCAGCGACGACGCGTTACCGGTGAGGGACATCGCCTGCGACATGACGGCGACCACCTCCGGCAGGACCGGGGTGGTGGCGGCATGATCGAGATACGTCATCACCATTGAGGGTAGGTGCCCTTCCGCTGGGGACCCAATCCCCCGCCCTTCGCCGAGGTCCGATCGGCCGTGATGTCGATCTCAGGCGGGGCGCCGTCGATGAAGTCACTGGCAGTTCAGTGCAGTGACGCCGCGTTGCCGGAAAGCGTCATATCGGTCAGCTTGCGATCTGAAGGGTCGCACAGACGCGGCGCACCGAGAAAGGCCGACCGTGGCGATTTCCGTCGATCTGAGCAAGGCGCTGGACAAGGCTTACGAGAACGCGACCCTCGCGGAGGTCCTCGCTGCGCCACTGTCGGCGCTGGCGGGTCTGAGCGCGGCGGATGATCAGGCGCTGCGCGACAACCTCGGCATCAAGACCGTGCGGGAACTGGGATCCAACAAGTACTTCGCAGTGGCCGGCGTGCTGGTGGCACTGGAGGGCATGACCGGCTGAGGCAGGGCCGCTCCGGCCAGCGCCCTGTTGATGGCCCGTGCCACGCGGTCCGCGGTCCGTGCCCGCTGCCGCGACCGGTGTCCCTCGGCGACGATCGCGGGAATGACGGGCAGCCAGTGCACCTCGACGGTGGACGGCCCCGCGCGCAGGATCCGCCAGAGGTCTGCGGCGAGGTCACCGAGCTGACCCGCCGGTGGCGGCGAGCCGTCGATCGGTTGCATTCGGCGGATCGCCACGGGCGCCACCACGACCCCGGCATCGACGGCTGCCTGGATCACCGCCGGACCGACCCGCAGCGGCGACGCGGGATCCCCACCGGGCCGCACGCAGCACGGAAAGGTCAGTACCCGGTGGCCGCGGCGCAGCGCATCGGTGAGGCCGGCCACCGCCGTTCCGGAGTGCCCGTCGTGACGGTGACCGTGGCTGCCGAGCGCCACGCTCAACCCGCCGGCCCTTCGGGCCGAGGTCCCGATGACACCGTGCCGCAGGAGATCCGGCGCGACGGCCGGCCGCATCGGGCCGGCGGCCGCGAGCACCACCGCGTCCAGCCAGGATCCTCCGTTGGCCACGACCAACGACGGTCCGCTGCGTGGTGCGCCTGAGCTGACCACCCGGATCCGCAGGCTGCGCAGCAGCAGCCGCGAACTCCATTGCAGCGCAACCGTTCCACGCCGGACGCAGCCGTAGCCATCGGCGAGGGTGACCAGCCTGAGAGCTGTCAGCCCGGCAATGCAGGACATCGCGACGAGGACCCCGCGCCCTGCATCGCGCAACGCCGACCGGCCAACCGGAGAAGCGGATCCGGGGGCGCCCCGGAGGAACTCGACCCTGGTCACATTCCCGAACAATCCGGGACGTCGGCCAGCGGACGGCGACGGTCAGGTGGACGCGGCGTGACGGTGAGCTGAAATGCTCGGCAAGTCCGGCCGATCAGGCGTCACGACCGCCGCCCGTGATCCGCTCACCACTCGGCGGGGCTGCCGCCGGAACCCGTCCGGGCGATCCAACACGGGCACCGGCACCGGCACCGGCACGCCGAACGAGCGGCGCGTCCCCGATCAGCCCTTGCGCTCCCGGACCGCCTGCGCCAACTGCGGCGCGACGGTGAACAGGTCCCCGACGACACCGAAGTCGGCGATCTCGAAGATCGGCGCGTCGGCGTCCTTGTTGACCGCGACGATGGTCTTGGACGTCTGCATCCCGGCCCGGTGCTGGATGGCGCCGGAGATGCCCAGCGCGACGTAGACCTGTGGCGAGACGCTGATGCCGGTCTGGCCGATCTGGAACTGGTGCGGGTAGTAACCGGAGTCGACAGCCGCCCTGGACGCACCGACCGCACCGCCCATCGCGTCCGCGACCTCTTCGACGATCCGGAAATTCTCCGCCGATCCGACGCCGCGACCACCGGACACCACCACCGCAGCGCCGTTCAACTCGGGCCGGTCACCGACCGGCTCCGGGTGATCGGCGACGACGACGGCGGACACCGCCGGGTCGATGGTGATCGCCAGCGGCACGACCTTGACCGCAGCGGGCATGGGGGCCGCCTCGATCGCGCCCGGCCGGATCGAGATGATCGGCGTGCCGACGGTGACCCGGTACCGCACGGTGTAGGCGCCCCCGAACACCGACTGGGTGGCTACGACGGTGCCGTCCTGCAACTCGACGTCGACCGCGTCGGCGATGAGCCCGGAGTTGAGCCGGACTGCGAGTCGACCGGAGATCTCCCGGCCCTCGATCGTCGAGGGGATCAGGATCGCTGTCGGTGTCGCTGCCGATGCGGCGGCGGCGAGGCCGGCGACGGCGGGTGTCACCAGGAAACCAGCAGCCTCGTCGGCCTCGGCGGCATAGACGGTGGCGGCGCCCAGTGCGCCGAGCTCACCCGCCAGCGCCTCGGCAGTGCCGGGCTTGCCGACGACGACGGCCGCCGGTGTGCCGAGCTTCGCGGCGGCGGTCAGCATCTCGCCGGTCACCTTGGCCACCACCCCGTCGTACTGCTCGACGAGGACCAGAACTTCTGCCATCGCTACTTTCCCCTTGTGGTGTCGTCGGTTTCGATGAACGTCGGCGCTCCGTGCGGGCTCACAGCAGCCTCTGAGCGGCCAGGAAGTCGGCGATCCGGGTGCCGCCGCTGCCGTCATCGGCGATCTTCTCGCCGCCCTGTCGCGGTGGCCGCGGGGCGCCGTCGACGACGGCCGTCGAGGCGTTGGCCAGGCCGGTGCTCGACGGATCCAGCCCGAGGTCACCGATCCCCAGGGTGGCGACCTTCTTCTTCTTGGCGGCCATGATCCCCTTGAAACCCGGGTACCGGGGCTCGTTGATCTTCTCGGTCACCGAGATGACGGCCGGCAGCGTGGCGGTGACCTCGCTGTAGCCGCCGTCCTTGACCCGCTCTGCGCGTAGCGTGCCGCCGTCGACGTCCAGACTCCTGATGGACGTGATCTGCGGCATGCCGAGCCGCTCGGCCAGCATCGACGGCACCGATCCGGTGCGCCCGTCGGTCGATTCGTTGCCGGCGATCACCAGGTCAGGCGAGAGCGGACGGATCGCTGCCGCCAGGGCGGCGGAGGTCTGCAGCGCGCAGGACCCGGCCAGTCCGTCATCGGAGATGTGCACGGCCTCGTCGGCACCCATGGCCAGCGCCTTGCGCAGTGCCTCGGTTGCCCGCTCGGGTCCCATGGTCACGACAGTCACTGTGCCGCCGTGCTTCTCGGTCAGCTGCAGCGCCGTCTCGACACCGCGGGTATCGATCTCGTCGATGACCGCGTCGGCCGCGTCGCGATCCAGCGTCCAGTCGGTTTCCCGCAGCGTGCGCTCCGACCATGTGTCGGGCACCTGCTTGATCAACACCGCGATGTTCATCGCCGGGTCACACCTCTCCGTAGGACTCGCCCGCGGGGGCGAATGTCAACCGTCGGGTTTGCCGTCATCCGGCCGGACCATCATGCCCTCTTCCGCCGACGGAAGGGACGTGCCCGGCACGGTGAACAGCATAAGTTACTGGCGAGTAGCTTACGCGATGCGAACGGCCGGGCGCACGAGTGGCAGGGTGGATGCCATGTCCTCCGTACCGGCCTCGAGCAACGTCATGCTCGGCGGCATCATGCTCGGCTTCTTCTCGCTCTGCATGGTGATCACCTTCCAGGCGCCGTTGATCTGGTGGAGCATCCCGCTGATCTGCGCGGTGCTGGTGGCGGTCCTGGCGACGCTGCGGTTACGCCGCCGCCGCCGGATGCGGGCGGCACTCCAGGGCGCCCGGCTGTGACGCCGATCCCGGTCATCATCGATTGCGACACCGGGATCGACGACGCCTTCGCGCTGATGTTCGCCGTCCGGTCGGCCGCTGTCGATGTGCGCGCGGTCACCTGTGTTGCGGGCAACATCGGGGTGGATCAGGTGGTGGCGAACACCCGCTACGTGCTGGACGCGGCCGGCGCCGGTGACATCCCGGTGGCCAGGGGCGCGGCGTCGCCACTGCTGACGACGGCACCGGAGACCGGGCGCCACCACGGCACCGACGGTCTGGGTGGCTTCTCCCGGCCGTCGGACCGGCGCACCTGCCCGCAATCCGCCGTCGAACTGCTGCGGCATGAACTGCTGGCGGCGGTCGGGACCGGCGAGATGATCACCGTGCTGGCAACGGCACCGCTGACCAACATCGCACTGCTGCTGCGGGCCCATCCCGAGGTCGCCGCCGGCATCGAGCGGATCGTCTTCATGGGCGGGTCGGCATCGGTCGGCAACATGACGGCCGTCGCCGAGTTCAATGCGTTCCATGATCCGGAGGCCGCCGCCATCGCCCTGGCGGCCATCCGGGACCTCGACATCCCGGTGACCATGTACGGGCTCGACGTCTTCGATCAGGTGCGGGTCGATCGGGAGGACGCCGCACGGTTGCGGGACCGGCTGGATCCGGCGTGCCAGCTGGCCGGGGCACTGATCGACGCCCGGTGCGATGCGCTCGGGACGGACTCGATCACCATCGGCGACGCCGGAACGGCCTGTGCCGTGGTCGACCCCGCAGGACTGACCACGCACCGGTGGCCGGTGCGGGTAGAGACCGGTCACGGCTACACCCGCGGCCAGACCGTGGTCGATCGCAGGGCATACGTACCCGAGATTCCGCACGCCTCCGGCACTGTCGCGCCGACCATGGTTGACGTCGCTGTGCATGTCGACGCCAGGGGGTTCGCCGCTCTGTGGCTGGACACCCTGACCGGCTGAGGGCCCCCTGGCGGTTGCAGGACACCCGCAGGACGATTCGGGGGCGCCGGCCTGAGGCCTGCCGACCTGGCACTGTCAGTCTTCGGGGTAGACCAGGGCGTCCAGGTCCTCGGCGATCTGATCGATGAGCAACCGACCGGGACCTTCGTACAGGTTCCTGATCCCGGGCCCGGTCAGCGGCCACGACCCTCGACCCGACGGGAAAGAATCGCCGAACAAGACGAGAACGTCCTCTGCCGGGTGGCCGGCCAGCTCGACCCGACGGGAGTGCCAGATCAGACCCTGGAGTGAATCGTCCTGGGCTCGTGCAGCGCGGGCGAGGCGGCGGGTGCACGGGTAGTGCTCTGCTGGGCCCGCGACGACCTGTTCCCTGGTGAGGTGGTGCCGGCTGAGCTCGCCGTCCCGCAGGTCGCCCACCCGGGCCGCCGTCGGAAGCCGCAGGTGGGCGAGCAACTTTCCGCGGAGGTCACGCTCATAGATGATGCGCCCGCTGCTCTGGTGAACCTCATGGAAGACGGTCTCCAACAACGCCGCGGCCGGTGACGCGGCCAGATACATGCTCGGCACGCGGTGACCATCGCTGGTGTCGTCGAACGGGGAGAACCGGGCATCACCGTAACCGGGGTTGTGTTCGTCGTAGCCCCAGGTCCCGTCATACACCCGGTACAACGGGGTGCCGGCCGCGAGGACGGTCACCCTCAACCGCGGCAGGACCGGCGGTGACAGGGCAACCCGCGGGGTCGGGGCAGTCGAGCCTTTGCGGTGGGAAACATTGACGGAGCTGGGTCAGCTGTCAGGCGGCCGGCGGGACGGCGAATCGGGTGGCGGCAGTCAAGGCCCGTTCCGGTGCTGTCCTCGCGACCGCTTCGGGTGTCTGACCGGACAGCAAGCTGGTCGGACCGGTCAGCCACGTCCACAACGGCCAACCATCGACTCCCGCCGGTCAGCAGGACATCCAGGACCGGCTGGAGCTCCGGACGTGGCCGACCGAACTCATCGAATTGGAATGCCGGGATCAGGGTCCGGCCGTTGTGCGTGACGGCGAACACCGCACGTTCGGCACGGCGCCGGGCGAACCAGGTACGGGTACTGGACTCCTTGGAATCGCCACGCAGCAGTTGCAAGGTGTCGTAGGTCAGTACCGGGGTCGCCAGTAGCGCGTCACGATGGGCGGCCAGGCGCTGCGCCTGCGCAACGGATGCGGGTGGGGTCAGACTGATATTGCTGGTCATCAGGGCCCGGACGAGATCGACAGCGTTTCTCGGCGACCTGCGTCGCTTGCAGATCTCGAACAGTGTCCAACAGGCGCAGCGCCTCCAAGACGTCGTCCCCGCTCACGCCGCGGACCTCGACGTGGTCCGATTGCTCTGCGACGTCGTAGCGCGGGGTGCTCGCGACTTCAGACATGTAGCAATCGTAGCGCACATGCGCGCGAGTGCTTGGTCGCTACACCTTCCGTGGAGGCATGGCTCTGGGCCGAGCCGCCATGCACGCCGTCAGTCCGGGACGCCGATGTCCTCGTTCCACAGTGACGGCCGGGCCCGGACGAAGTCCGTCATCATCCGCACGCATTCCTCGTCATCGAGCACGATGACCTCGACCCCGCGGTCGCGGAGCAGGTCCTCGCCGCCGAAGAAGGTGCGGTTCTCGCCGATGATCACCCGCGGGATCTTGTACAGCAGAATGGCCCCGGTACACATGTCGCACGGCGACAAGGTGGTCACCATCGTCGATCTCGCGTAGACGGACGCCGGAAGCCGACCGGCGTTCTCCAGGCAGTCCGTCTCACCGTGCCGGATGGCGCTGCCGAACTGCACCCGCTTGTTCCACCCGGTCGCCAGCACGCCACCGTCCACCACGAGCGCGGCCCCGATCGGGATGCCGCCCTCCTCCAACCCCTGCTGGGCGGCGCGCACCGCCGCTCCGAGAAACGCACGGTCCACCTCTGCTGCGCTCACGACGCTGTCGTCATCCATGGAGCTCACGACATTGTCGTCGGGGGGCACATCCGTCATCCGGGCTCCTGTCAGGAACGTCGGGCAGCGCGTCGCCGCCACTGGAGGGTCACGTTATCCCGCCGCCTGGCCGGTCATCTCGCGCAGCGCATCCACCGCCGCCGCACCACCAAGACCGGACACGCCACCGCCGCGCCTTGACCCCGCACCGGCCAGCAGAACTCTGGTGCTGCCCGGGATGTCGACGCCGTACCGCTCTGCGGGCGTGTCCGCTGTGTACCCGTCGGCCAGCCAGGGCCAGCTCAGCTCATCGTGGAAGATGTTGCCCCCCGGCATCGCCAACCCGGATTCGAGGTCCACCGGGGAGGCGATGTCCAGGCACGGCCGGCCGTCGGCGCCGGTGGCCAGGCAGTCGAGCAGCGGCTCGGCCAGGTGACGCTGCAGCGCGACCAACGCACCCTCGGCCGCCTTCGTCCGGGCGCCCTCCGGATCGGCGCGGAACAACTCGACCGGGGTGTGCAGGCCGAACAAAGTCAGAGTCGCACCCGGGAACCCGTTCAGGATGGTCGGATCGGTCAACGAGTGGCAGTACACCTCGCCCGGTACCACGGCCGGCAGGCTGCCGCCGGCCGTCGTGGCGTAGGCCGCCTCCAGCTCCCAGAAGCTCTCCTCCAGGTGCATGGTGCCGGCGAAGGCCGTCCGCGGATCGATCCCGGAGGCCAAGGCCGGCAACCGGTCGAGCAGCATGTTGATCTTGATCTGGGCCCCGGTCGGGACGACGGGTTCGCGGCCGAGCCAGCGGTCGACGACGGCCGGCCCGACCGCGGCCAGCAGATGACCGGCCGCCATTTCCAGCGGCTCACCGTCACGGGAGCCGAGAAGGGTCACCCCGTTGGCGCTCTCGTCGACGGCGGACACCTCGACGCCGCAGCGGATGTCGACTCCCAGCTCACGGGCGCGGCGCAGGAGTGCATCGGTCACCGCTCCCATGCCGCCCACCGGAACCAGCCATTCCCCGGTGCCGCGGCCGATGAGGTGATAGAGAAAGCACCGGTTGGCCAGCAGTTCAGGGGCGAACAACGACGTCCAGGTGCCGATCAACCCGTCGGTGGCGACGACTCCGCGGACCGTGTCGTCCTGGAACCGCCGGACGATCATCTCGCCGAGCGGTCGTTCCACCACGTCGGTCCAGATCTGCTCCCCGGCAGCGGCGATCACCGCGTCCCGCGCCTCTCCGCGGCGCGGCAACGGTCCGGTCAGCATCGGCGCCAGCACCCGGGCCATGTTGCCCATCTCGCCGTAGAACTGTTGCCAGGCAGCGTATTCGGCATCCGAGCCGGTCAGCGCCCGGAAGGACTCCTCGGTGGCCGGACCCGGATCCCGTTCGACGAGCAGGCCGGTCGGCTTGCCGTCCTTGACCGCAGGTGTGTAGGACGAGACCGGGCGTGAGGCGAGCGTCAGATCGATGCCCAGCCGGTCGATCAGATCCTGCGGCATCAGCGAAACCAGATACGCATAACGGCTGACCCGCGCCGGGTGCGGCGGGAACAGGGTGTCGCCGACGGTGGCCCCGCCCGGACGGGGCGACCTCTCCAGCAGCGTCACCTGCCACCCCGCACGGGCGGCCAGAATTGCCGCCACCAGACCGTTGTGGCCACCCCCGACGACCACGACGTCAGCCGTTGTCACCCCATCACCATTCCTTCCTGTGGGCCCCGCGACGTCGCCCGCGGGTCCGCGGGCGTGTGCAGAACCGTTGCCGTCAGCGACTCCCGGGACGGCTGGTGGACCCGGGCACCGCGCGCCGGATGGACATCGCCCTGTCGTACTCCTCGTTCACCCGTTCCAGCACCGTCGGCCACGCCGTCGGCGGGACGGTGGTGCGGTTGTGGTGAGCGATGGACTCGCGAAGCGTGGCGTCGCCGGCCAGTTCGACCAGTGCAGCGGCCATCCCGGCGTCGCCGTCGGCCAGCAGGCCCTCACTGCGATCGGCGATGAATTCAGTGATCCCGGTGCCGCGCATCGCGACCACCGGCAGACCGGCGCACCGTGCCTCCAGCGCTGCGATGCCGAAGGATTCCAGGAAGGCAGGTGCGATGAAGAAGTCGGCGTTGCGGTAGATGTCCTTGAGCTCGTCGCGGTCGACGCGACCGGCCAGGGTGACGGTGTTCTGCATGTCGTGCCGGGAGAGGTAGCGGCGCATCCGGGGTGCCAGCTTGCCGTCACCGAACACCGAGAGCCGCAGCGTCACGTCCGGGCCGAGTTGCTGCTGCGCGGAACGGACGGCGGCCAGCAGCGGCAACGGACGCTTGCGCACCGACAACCGCATCGTGGCAACGGCGTGCACGACGGAGGCATCCCGGCCCTCGGATCTGTCGGTCGCCGCCGGTTCGACCGCCCACTCGTGGGGGTCCAACCCGTTGGGCACCACGGTGACCGTGGCACCGGTCTGCCGCCGCAGGGGCGCCGCGGCCGCCTCGCTGACGGCGGTCAGGGCGATCCGCCGGGCGATCTCCGGCGTCGTCCACGGCACGAGTATCGACGGCAGCCGGAACGCGGCGGGCAGGCAGTGCACCGTCACCGTCACTGGCAGGCCGAGCTCGAGTGCCACCCGCAGGCCCGCTGCTGCGAACGGCGAGCCGACCCCAGCGTGCACATGCACGACGTCGTAATCACCGCCCTGCAGCGCCTTGCGCAGCGGTCGCGATGGAATCGGATTGTTGGCGATCTCAGCCGGAAGCGGTATCCCGAACCGGTGCACCGGCACCGGGAATTGCCGCCCCCGCATCCGCCTGGGCAGTGGTGTGGCGGTCAGCACCTCGGGATGCAGTCCCATCTGCTGCTGCCGCCGGGTCAGGTCATTGACCTGCATCTCGATGCCGCCGAGCCGGGGCACGAAGCAATCGGAAACGTGCGCGATCCGCACCGCCCCACCGCCTCCCACCGGCCCCGACCGGACCCTGCGACATGCTAGTCCCGTGCCCCGCACCGTTGTCTTCTTCCACGCCCACCCCGACGACGAGGCGCTGCTCACGTCCGGCACCATGGCCGAACTGGCCGCGGCCGGTCACCGCGTCGTGCTGATCGTCGCCACCGCTGGTGAGGCGGGGTTGGCTGCAACGGAACTGCGCGCGGACGGGCGGCTGGGCGAGCGCCGCCGGGACGAGCTCGCACGCTCGGCCGCAACGCTGGGCGTGCAGCGCACCGAGGTGCTGGGGTATGCCGATTCGGGACTGGCCGAGCAGCCCACTCCCGCTCCTCCCCCGGGTCGACTGCCGCGCCTTGCCGACGCCGATCCGGACGAGGTGGCAGCGCGCGTGGCGAAGATCCTGACGGAAGAGGACGCCGACGTCCTGACCACCTATGACCCGCAGGGCGGCTACGGGCACCCCGATCACCTCGCCGTGCACGTCATCGGCACGGCCGCCGCACTGGCCGCCCGAACGGCGGTGGTGCTGCAGGCGACAGTGCCGCGCGACCGGCTGCTGGCGGTGGCACGGGTCGTCAACCGGCTGCTGCCCCGCTCGCGCAAGGTGGACCTGGAGCCGTGGGAGAACGCCTATTCGGCGTCGGCGGAGATCACCCACTGCATCGACGTCCGGGCGCAGTTCCGGCAACGCCGAGCGTCGATGCGCGCCCATGCCAGCCAGGCCACGGCGGACGGTGGCCCGCGGACGCTCGGCGTGTTCACCCGGATCCCGGGGCCGGTGTTCCGGTTGGCGTTCGGCCGGGAGTGGTTCCGGCAGCAGATTCCGCCGGCCGAGCGCGCCGGCCGCCGCCGGCTGGGCAGTGTGTTCGACACCTTCTGACGGCCGTGGCGGACACCGTGCCGACCGACGGGAATTCGGGCCTCTCAGCCGCCCGGCCCGGTGCCTGTGGCTGCCGCGGGACCGCTGGTCGCACTGTGCTGAACGCCCAGTTCGGTCCCCGGCAATTGACCCTCGGGAAGTGCTGCATCGGGGCCGCGCTCCGCCGGTACTGCGTCGACCTTCGGGGTCCGGCCGCGACCCCAGAACCACACCAGCCAGGCCACGATGCCGAACGGAATCTCGATGACGTGGGTGAAGATCGTGAACAGCAGTACGCCGCCCGCGGCCTGCGCCGGGTCTGCACCCATCGCCACCAGCAGGGCCACCGATCCGGCCTCGACGACCCCGAGCCCGCCAGGAGTGACGGCCACCGACGTCAGCAGGCGTCCGAGGGCGAACGCCGCGAGCAGCGTGCCCACCCCGATGACCAGGCCGACGATGTGCAGGCACAGCCAGAACAGGATGAAGTAGATGGTGAAGTAGCCGATGGTGCCGAGCGTCATGGTCAGCCAGCCGGTGCGCAGGACGTCACGCGTCTGGTCTCGTAGGCCGGCGATCGCCTGCTCCCAGCCGAGTTTCCTCGGCTTACGGAACAGCCTGAGCACCGCCTCGGCAACGGCCTGCAACGCCCGGCCGACCGCGTGCGCGGCGCGGCTGCTCACCATCACGGTGATGAAGACGGCGAGCACCGCGAGCAGCGTCAGCACCCCGATCACTGCGGCGTCCCGGACCCCGGGGCTCAGGTGCCCACCCTGCAGCAGCAATGCAGCCAGCCCCAGCATCGGGACCAGCACCTTCCCCGCTGTGGCGAAGACGCCGCCGAGCAGGATGGAGATGCCGATCGCGCCGCGACCGAAACCCCAGGAACGGCAGATCGCATAGGTGGCGCCGATGCCGAGCGCACCACCGAACGGCAAGGTGTTCGCGACGAGCGAGCCCGCCAGGTTCACCGTCAGCGCCTGGCGATGCGAGATCCCGGGCAGCGCACCGGTGATGGTGAAGGTGAACGCGATCAGCGCGGTCAGTTGCAGCAGCGCCAACAGCGCCAGCGCTCCAGGGTTCAACCCGCGCAGCGGTTCGGCGATCTCGGCCCAGCCGACGCCGGCCACCCTGGGCAGCCCCCATACGAGCAGCACCCCGGCGAGGGCCAGCGACACCCCGTCACGAACGACGCGCAGCCACACGCTGCGTCGCCGCCACCACGGTCGGCCGGCCTCTGATCGCACCACTTGGCCAGAGTGTCATGTCGGACCGGCGAACGACTCGGGGTCAACCCCGACACGTCGACAGGGCACAGGACCGGCCGGCCCGACCGGTGCCAGGGCCAGCGCGCAACGGGCTGTCGGTGCGCGCGTCTACCGTGGAATCCGTGCCGCCGTCGACCTCCACCTCCACCTCTCCGGGTTCACCGGGCGCCCCCGTCGACGGTGCGGGGGCCGCGCCCACCGTCACCTCGGACGACACGACTCCTGCTGGCAAGGGCGTCGACCGGCCGCGGTGGTTGCGCCGGCTGTGGGGGTACTGCTGGCGGCACCGTGTCATCACGTCGCTCGCTGCCGTCGCCGCGCTCGGCGGGGTGGGGCTGGGCGCGTTGACCCCGTTGCTCACCCAGATCGCGGTGGACGATGCCACCGCCGGCGTCACCACCAACCTCGGTTGGGTGATCGCCGGTCTGGTGGCGCTCGCGTTGATCCGCTTCGGTTCCTCGTTCCTGCGTCGGTGGGCCGGCGGGCGGTTGTCGCTGGACGTTCAGCACGACATGCGGCAGGACGTGTTCGGCGCGCTGCAGCGGCTCGACGGTTCGGGGCAGGACAGGTTGCGCACCGGCCAGGTGGTCTCCCGCGCGTCCAGTGACCTGCAGATGGTGCAGTCGCTGCTGGCGATGGTGCCGCTGTCGGCCGGACAGGTGGTGCTCTTCGTCGCCTCGCTGGTGATCATGCTGTTCCTGTCACCGCTGCTGACGGTGATGGCACTGCTGGTGGTGCCGGCGGTCGTCATCGTCACCAGGGCGACCCGAACGGTGCTCTTTCCGGCCACCTGGGCCGCACAGCAATCGGCTGCCGAGGTCGCGGAGATCGTCGAGGAGGACGTCACCGGGGTCCGGGTGGTGAAGGGTTTCGGTCAGGAGGATCGCGAGCTCGGCCGGCTCCGGGTGGGCGCGAAGAACCTGTTCGCCCACCGGATGCGCGCCGTCCGGTTGACCGCCAAGATCAGCCCCGCACTGCAGGCGCTGACCGCGCTCGGCCAGGTCGGCGTACTGGCACTGGGCGGATATCTGGCACTGATCGGCACCATCTCCCTCGGCACCTTCCTTGCCTTCACGCTCTACCTGGCGCAGCTCGTCGCGCCGACCCGGATGCTGACGATGCTGCTGGTGCTGGGCCAGCAGGCGCGCGCCTCGGTGGAGCGGGTGCTGGAGATCGTGGACTCGCTGCCGGTGATCACCGAACGGCCGGATCCGACGCCACTTCCTCCCGGCTCGCTGGACATCAGCCTCGAGGACGTCCACTTCGGCTACACACCCGACGACCCGGTGCTGCGGTCCTTCGACGTGCACGTGCCGGCCGGGTCGACGCTGGCCCTGGTCGGTGCGTCCGGGTCCGGCAAGTCGACGATCTCCCTGCTGCTGCCGCGGTTCTACGACCCGCAGACGGGCTCCGTCCGGGTCGGCGGGGTCGACGTGCGCGATCTGGCCATGTCCGACCTGCGGGCCGCGGTCGGGGTGGTCTTCGAGGAGGCGTTTCTGTTCTCCGACTCCATTGCGGCGAACATCGGGTACGGCCGACCCGACGCGACCGCCGAGGAGATCAGGGCCGCCGCGGTCGGCGCGGAGGCCGCCGAGTTCATCGAAGCGCTGCCCGACGGGTACGACACCGTCATCGGTGAGCGCGGTCTGACCCTCTCCGGCGGCCAGCGTCAACGCCTCGCGCTGGCCAGGGCGCTGCTCACCGACCCGCGGGTCCTCGTCCTGGACGACGCGACCAGTGCCGTCGACCCGGTCACCGAGGCCGCGATCCACGCCACGCTGAGCAGGGTCACCGCCGACCGCACCACCATCCTGATCGCGCACCGTCGCTCCACGCTGTCGCTGGCGGACCGGATCGCGGTCGTCGTCAAGGGCGCGGTCGTGGACCTCGGCACCCATGACGAATTGGCCGCGCGATGCGCGCCGTACCGGTACCTGCTGGGCGCCGAACTCGCCGAGCACCCGGCCGGTGCAGCATCCGGTGTCGATGACGCGCCGGCGAGCATCGTGCCTTCTCCGCCTCCTGCACTCAGCGGCATCGGGGCGGCCGGCCCGTCCGGCGTGACGCCGGAGCTCTGGCCGGCGGCGACCGACACGATCGATTCCGCGCAGACCGAGGCCCAGCGGCTGGCCCGGCTGGCCACCGCGGGCGCGAACCGCGTCGGTGGTCGCGGCGCAGCAGGCGGCGGCGGGGGCTGGAGCGGGATGCTCGGCTCCGGCCCCGCAACACCGGAACTGATGGCACAGGTGGACGCGCTGCCGCCGGCCACCGACCAACCGCAGGAGATCCCTGCCGACACCCGACGCTTCACGCTGGGCCGGACGCTGCGGCCGGTGCTGGGACTGTTGATCGTCGCGCTGGTCCTGGTTGCCCTCGACGCGGTGGCGAACCTGATGCTGCCCGTGCTGATCCGCTACGGGGTGGACAACGGCGTCTCGGCGGGTTCGACCACGGTCGTCCTCGCCGCCTCCGGTGTCGCCCTTGCCGTCGTGGGAGCCGACTACCTGATCCAGCGGTTCCAGATGATGGTCGCCGGTCGGGCCGGCGAGAACGTCCTGTACCAGCTCCGGTTGCGGGAATTCGCCCACCTGCAAAGGCTCGGGCTGGACTACTACGAGCGCGAGATGGCCGGCCGGATCATGACCAGGATGACGACGGACGTCGACGCCCTGTCGAGCTTCCTGCAGACAGGCCTGGTCACGTCGGTGGTCTCGCTCGCCACCTTCGTCGGTATCGCCGTGGTACTCGTCGTGATGGACGCCGGCCTGGCCCTGATCGCATTCCTCGCGCTGCCGTTCGTCGTCATCGCGACCGTCATTTTCCGTCGGTTCTCCACCCGGGCGTACACCGATGCCCGGGAGAAGGTCAGCATCGTCAACGCCGACCTGCAGGAGAACGTCGCCGGTCTGCGGGTGTCGCAGGCGCTCGGACGGCAGCGGGCGAACGCCGACGGTTTCGCTGCACGCAGTGACGACTACCGCCGGTCCAGGATGCGGGCGCAGACGGCGATCTCGATCTACTTCCCGTTCGTCGCGTTGCTCTCCGAGCTGGCGGCCGCGGCCGTCCTGGGATCGGGCGTGCTGCGGGTGATCGCCGGGACCATGACGGTGGGCACCCTGATCGCGTTCGTGCTGTACCTGGACTCGTTCTTCCAGCCGATCCAGCAGCTATCGCAGGTCTTCGACTCCTACCAGCAGGCGCAGGTCGGTCTCGTCCGGATCGGCGAACTGCTGGACACCCCCACCTCCACACCGCAGGCGCTGCATCCGCTGCCGGTCCCGCCACTGGCCGGCAGCATCATCGCCAGCGGTGTCGGCTTCCGGTACTCGAGCGCCGACGCGGACACCGCACCGGCGCTCACCGACGTCGACGTGCAGATCAGCGCCGGACAGACTGTCGCCGTGGTCGGCCCGACCGGTGCCGGGAAGTCCACCCTGGTGAAGCTGATCGCCCGTTTCTACGACGCGACCAGTGGGTCGATCCTGGTCGACGGCACCGATGTCCGCCGCTTCGAGTTGGGCGGCTACCGGCGCCGGCTCGGCGTCGTCCCGCAGGAACCACATCTGTTCATCGGCACGGTGCGCGACAACATCGCCTACGGTCGCCCGGAGGCCAGCGACGCCGAGGTGGAAACCGCGGCGCGGGCGGTCGGCGCGGTCGAGGCCATCGCGGGACTGTCCGGGCGCTTCCACCACCGTGTCGACGAGCGCGGTCGGAACCTGTCGGCCGGCCAGCGGCAGCTGATCTCGCTGGCGAGGGCGGAGTTGGTGGATCCGGACATCCTGCTGCTCGACGAGGCCACAGCGGCCCTGGACCCGGCCGCCGAGGCGGCGGTACTGGCCGCGACCGACCGGTTGGCGGCGGGCCGGACGACGGTGGTGGTGGCGCACCGGCTGACCACCGCGGCCAGAGCCGACAACATCGTCGTGATGGAGCGCGGTCGGGTCGTCGAGACCGGGCGGCACAGCGAACTGCTGCGCCGGGGCGGCGCGTACGCCCGGCTCTACGCCGAAGCCGGGGCTGACACCGCAATGCCGTCCCCGCCCACCGTGGGAGTCCAGGTTGGATCAGGTTCGGGCGACACGGCCGGGAGCCGGACGGGATCTTTGGACGTTCTCCTCGGTGACTCCGCGACCGCCGGGTCCGCGGAAACTCAGGCAACTCCATCGCGGTGACCGCGTCCTGCAACGCCTGACCTGCGACCAACCGGCCGGGCCCGCGATGTTGTCGGCTCGTACGGGACGGCCAATGCTGCCCCCGCGACCGGCGGAACACTGCGTCGGGCGAGGGATTGTCGGGGAGACCACCGTCACCGCACAACCGTCGCAAGGACAAGAGGTTTAGCCTGGATTGACTCAGCCCCCAGCACAGAACAGGCGGAGAGCGACCGTGTCGTCAAAAGCCGTGCCCGAATTTGGTCCCAACGATTGGTTTGTCGAGGAGAAGTACCAACAGTTCCTCGCTGACCCCGCCAGTGTGGACCCCATTTGGCGCGACTTCTTCGCAGATACCGGATCCGGCACCCGGGGCCCCAGTGAGCATGTGGCGGGGGTGGCGGACAGCCGCGCCGGCAACGGGCACAGCGGCGGCCAGTCGGCACCAGCAGTCAACGGCGCCTCCAACGGGAACGCCGGCAACCGGCGCGGATCGGCCGGCGGCCATGAGTCGGCGTCGAACGGCACCGGCAGCAACGGCACCGCGACGCAGTCACCGTCTGCGGCGAGGCAGGCAACCGCACCCCCCGGGCAGGCGTCATCACCGACGAATTCGACTGCATCAACACCAACCGCATCGGCACCAACAGGATCGACACCCACAGCATCGACACCCACAGCATCGACACCCACAGCATCGACACCCACAGCATCGACACCCACAGCATCGACACCCACAGCATCGGCACAGACCACACCCATGACTGAGACGACCACCAGCACCGGCCGCCCCGGCGGCACCCCGCCGCCCCCGCCGCCGCCCAACCGCAACAAGGCGAAGACGGCGTCGGGCACCGGGACCGCCCTCCGTTCGGACGCCGGCGGCCAGAGCCGCGCTCCCAAGCCGCCGGCGGTCTCCACCGGACCCGCGCCCGCGAAGGCCGGCGGCAAGGAGTCGACGGACGCGAAGCCTCCGGCGCCCAGGTCCGCCCCGAGAACCACCGCCACACCCGACGACATGGTCGCCGCCAAGGCGGCGAAGGCGGCGAAGGCGGCCCACGAAGCCGAGGGCAGCGGGCTGACCAGCACCCCGTTGCGTGGTGTCGCGGCCGTCGTGGTCAAGAACATGACGACCTCGCTCGAGGTGCCGACGGCCACCTCGGTTCGCGCCGTTCCGGCCAAGCTGATGGCCGACAACCGGATCGTGATCAACAACTTCCTCAAGCGGAACCGCGGCGGGAAGATCTCGTTCACGCACCTCATCGGCTACGCCATCGTCCGGGCGATCGGTGACTACCCGAACATGAACAAGCACTTCGGGGTCGTCGACGGCAAGCCTTCGGTGGTGACGCCGTCGCACGTCAACCTCGGCCTGGCGATCGACCTGCCGGCCAAGGGCGGCGGCCGCAACCTGATCGTCGTCCCGATCAAGAACGCCGAGACGATGACGTTCACCCAGTTCTGGAGCGCGTACGAGCAGGTGGTCCGCAAGGCCCGCGCCGGGTCGCTGACCACCGAGGACTACGCCGGCACCACGATCTCGCTGACCAACCCGGGCGGCATCGGCACCAACCATTCCGTTCCGCGGTTGATGTCCGGTCAGAGCGCCATCATCGGGGTCGGCTCACTGGAGTACCCGGCGGAGTTCCAGGGCGCGAGCGACCAGACGCTGTCCGACCTCGGCATCTCCAAGATCATGACGTTGACCTCGACCTATGACCATCGGGTCATCCAGGGCGCCGAGTCCGGCGAGTTCCTGCGTCGGGTGCACCAGCTGTTGATCGGTGAGGACGGGTTCTACGACGACGTCTTCACCTCGTTGCGACTGCCCTACGAGCCGGTGCGCTGGGTCAAGGACCTCGATTCCGGCCGGCACGGCGCGGTGGACAAGACCGCACGGGTGCTGGAGATCATCGACGCGTACCGCACCCGCGGCCACCTGATGGCCGACACCGACCCGCTGAACTACCGGCAGCGCCGCCATCCCGACCTGGACGTGCTCTCACACGGCCTGACGCTGTGGGACCTGGACCGTGAGTTCCCCGTCGGCGGGTTCAACGACCAGGACTTCATGAAGCTGCGCGACGTCCTCGGTGTGCTGCGCGACTCGTATTGCCGCACCGTCGGTGTCGAGTACATGCACATCATGGATCCGGTGCAGCGCAAGTGGATCCAGCAACGGGTGGAGGTCAAGCACGAGAAGCCCCCGGTCGAGGAGCAGAAGTACATCCTGGGCCGGCTGAACAGCGCCGAGGCGTTCGAGACCTTCCTGCAGACCAAGTACATCGGCCAGAAGCGGTTCTCCCTCGAGGGCGGCGAGACGGTGATCGCGTTGCTCGACGCGGCGCTGAACAAGGCCGCCGAGTACGGCATGGACGAGGTCGTCATCGGGATGGCGCACCGCGGCCGGCTCAACGTGCTGGCCAACATCGTCGGCAAGCCGTACTCGCAGATCTTCCGCGAGTTCGAGGGCAACATGGACCCGGGCCAGGCGCACGGTTCGGGTGACGTCAAATATCACCTCGGCGCGGAGGGCAAGTACATCCGGCCGTTCGGCGACGGTCAGGTCGACGTCACGCTGGTCGCGAACCCCTCGCACCTCGAGGTCGTCGATCCGGTGCTGGAGGGCGTCGCCCGGGCCAAGCAGGACATGCTGAACCTCGGCGAAGAGGGCTTCACCGTCATGCCGGTGGCGCTGCACGGTGATGCGGCCTTCGCCGGCCAGGGCGTCGTCGCCGAGACCCTGAACCTGTCGCTGCTGCGCGGGTACCGCACCGGCGGCACCTTGCACGTGATCATCAACAACCAGGTCGGCTTCACCACGGCACCGGAGGCGTCGCGGTCCAGCGAGTACTGCACCGACGTCGCCAAGATGATCCAGGCGCCGATCTTCCACGTGAACGGTGACGATCCCGAAGCCGCGGTCTGGGTCGCCCGGCTGGCCGTGGAGTACCGGCAGACGTTCGGCCGGGACGTCGTCATCGACATGGTCTGCTACCGCCGCCGCGGTCACAACGAGGGCGACGACCCCTCGATGACCAACCCGCTGATGTACCAGATCATCGACGGCAAGCGGTCGGTCCGGCGCATCTACACCGAGGCCCTGATCGGTCGCGGCGACCTGTCCCCCGAAGACGCCGAAGAAGCGTTGCGCGACTACCACAAGCAGCTCGAGCGGGTCTTCAACGAGGTCCGCGAGCTCGAGAAGGGTGTCGCCGCACCGTCTCCGTCGGTCGAGGCCGAACAGCAGATCCCGCCGAAGGTCGAGACCAAGATCTCCCAGGAGATGCTGCAGCGGATCGCCGAATCCGCCGTGCAGTTCCCGCCGGGCTTCACCCCGCACCCCAGGGTCAAGTCGGTGCTGGACCGCCGGGTCGAGATGTCCCGCTCCGGTGGCATCGACTGGGCGTTCGGTGAGCTGCTGGCGGTCGGGTCCCTCGCGATGGAGGGCCGGCTGGTCCGGCTGTCCGGCCAGGACACCAGGCGCGGCACCTTCGTGCAGCGCCACTCCGTTCTGATCGACCACAAGACCGGCACCGAATTCCTTCCGCTGCAACATTTGTCGGAAGATCAGGCACGGGTGCTGATCTACGATTCGGCGCTGTCGGAGTACGCCGCGCTGGGCTTCGAGTACGGCTACTCGGTCGCGAACCGCGATGCGCTGGTGATGTGGGAGGCGCAGTTCGGCGACTTCGTCAACGGTGCCCAGTCGGTCATCGACGAGTACCTCTCGTCCGGTGAGGCCAAGTGGGGTCAGCAGTCCGGTGTCGTGCTGCTGCTGCCGCACGCCCATGAAGGTCAGGGACCGGACCACACCTCCGGCCGCATCGAGCGCTTCCTGCAGCTGTGTGCCGAAGGGTCGATGACGATCGCCGTGCCGTCGACGCCGGCCAACTACTTCCACCTGCTGCGCCGCCACGTCCTCGACGGGGTGCACCGGCCGATGGTGGTCTTCACGCCGAAGTCGATGCTGCGCAACAAGGCCGCCGTCTCCTCGGTCGAGGACTTCGTGGACGGCAAATTCGAATCGGTGATCGCCGACCAGACGGTGGATCCGGCGGCAGTCCGCAAGGTGCTGCTGACCAGCGGCAAGCTGTTCTACGAGCTCGACGCGTACCGCAAGAAGCACAACGTCACCGACACCGCGATCGTCCGGCTGGAGCAGATCTACCCCGTCCCCCGCAGGAAGCTGGGTCACCTGCTCGATGCCTACCCGGACGTCACCGACTTCCGCTGGGTGCAGGAGGAGCCGGCGAATCAGGGTGCGTGGACGTTCCTGGCGTTGGCGCTGCCGGAGATGCTGCCGCGGCTCAGCGGCATCAAGCGGGCGTCGCGCCGGGCGATGGCGGCGCCGTCGGCCGGATCCGCGCGGGTGCACGAGGTGGAGCAGGCAGCGGTGATCGAGGCGGCGTTCAAGAGCTGACTGCGGCAGCGGGCCGGGCCGCCGGCTCTCGAAGGGGCCGGCGCGCCGCCCGGCGTCATCGGCCGGCGAACACCGCCTGCCGGCCGTCGCGTTCTCGAACGAGCAACTGGACCGCATCGCCGGTGAGCGTGATCTGCCGAATCTCGCCGTCGGGCGCGGCGACCGTGCCACAGTCGCCGGGATCTGCACCGCCGGGATCTGCACCGCCGGCGCAGACCATCACGGTGGAGGACCCGTCGGCGCCTGTCACGGCCATCGCGGTGACGGCGGGTGCGCGGTGGACGGCGACCCTGGGTTGGCCGGCGTAGCGGTCGAGCCGCCGTTCCGGCACACCCGTCAACGGCGTCACGTCATTGCCGGTCAGCCGCCACGCGGCCAGCTCGTCGCCGAGCTGCCCCACGATGACGCACGAGTCGCCGCTGCAGGCCACGTCGGTCGCCGCGCTGTCGACCGTGGACGCGTCGAGGTTGATCCGCGTCCACTGGGCGCCGCCTCGCGGTCGGGTCCATGCGACACCTTGCTGGTGAACGGTCCCACCGGGCAGCGAGGTCTCCAACCCCACGATCACCGTGCCGGCGGTGCGGGCGGCAGCGGCGGTGGCGGTGGTCTGGGCGTCACCCGTTCCGGACAGCTCCTTCGTCCCCGCCTCCCGCTCCCAGACGGCGCCGGCGTGCCGCCAGGTCGCTACGGTCAACCCGCCCGCGGACAAGCTCCAGGTGCCGATCACCAACGGGTCGGCACCACCGGTCAGCGCCGTGATGCCACCGGCGTCCGGCCCGCCGAAGGTTTCCACCGTCTGTGGTTCCTCGGCGATGCCGGCGTCGATGCTGCCGATCCACGCCGTCCAGCGAGGGTTGAGATGTGCACCGCCGGTGGCGGTTCCGATCCCGACCACTCGGCCGTCCGGATCCGCGGCGAGATGCACCAGCGTTGCCTGCGCCCCGTAGCCGGTGGCCGGCGTCACCGGCACCTGCTGCCACGACCCGGATCGCTGCAGCGCCAGCCCGGGCTTCTGGTCCGCCGATGCACCACCGACGAGGACCGTGTCGCCGACCACGGTCAGGGTCGTCGGTTCGAGGTCCGGTGGTGTGACGACGCTCCAGCCACCGATGCCGATGCCGATGCCAGGCGCAGGCCGTGCTGCCGGCGTACCCGCGGTGCCGGACGTGCACGCCGCGGCGCAGGTGGCGATCAGAAATGCGGCGGCAATCCCTCTGCGGCGCAGCGTCTTTCGGTGCCCGACCGGGCGACGATGCCCGAGTAGGGGGCTGGCCGCGTCGAGATCACCGTGCAATGCCAAGGTTCCACCTCCCCAGGGGCGCTGCCGGGTCGCCACGAACCGTACGACCGGGCACAGACACCACGCACCAGAATTCGCGCCGCGCCCGCGCCTTCGCCGGAACTACTTGACGTTCTCGACGCCGACAACGGTATCGACGCCCTTGTCGACCGTCGCGGTGTCCGTGCCGACCCCGCCGTTGATGTAGTCGATCTCCTTGACGCCGTAGGACAGCGCATCGATGATGTCGTTGCCATCACCGCCGATCAGCGTGTCCGACCCGCCCCTGCCGGTGAGTGTGTCGACGCCGGGGCCACCGTCGAGGTAGTCCGCGACCGATCCGCCCCGGAGATTGTCGTTACCCTCTTCGCCGTAGGCGATCACCGAGACGTTGCCGGAAGCACGAACGGTGTCGTCGCCCGTTCCCATCCAGGCGTAGGTGGTGCCGCCGACAAATCCGGCGGTCAGTTCGTCGTTCCCCGCGTATCCGTAGACCTTGACGCCGACGTACGGGTAGACGCTGAAGGTGTCGTTGCCGCACGTCCCTTTGAGAGTCTGGTTGTTGTAGCTGGCCTGGAAATGCTGGCCGACGCAGGGGTCGGCGGAAGCGGTCCCGGCAGCGAGCAGAGGGAGGGCGATGACCGCTCCGAGTCCGGCGATCACGGATGCGGCGCGGTTCAGGTGGCTGGACATTTTCGTTGTTCCTTCTGGCTTTTGCCGATCCCGAGTGGATCCGGCGATGTCACCCACTCTGGGCGTTGTCGACCATCAGGGCGTCGGGGCGCGACCCCGAGGTTTTCTCCGCCGGCCAACCCCGAGATCACTTCATCAACCCTGAACCAGCGAGGATCGCGATCGCGCAAACTCTTCGCTCTGGGCATTAACCTGCACATATGGCCGCCAAGGACGCCCAGACGGGCGACCGGTTGCTCGAACGCGACCGCGAGCGGGCTCGTATCGAGCGCTTCCTCGATCAGGTCGCGGCGGGGAACGGGCGCATCGAGGCGCTCGAGGGTCCCGCAGGCATCGGCAAGACGCAGCTGATGCTGGCCGCCAAGTCATCTGCTCGGGCACGCGGATTTCGCATCGGCCGCGCAGTCGGTGCCGCGCTGGAAACCGACTTCTCCTTCGGCGTGGTCCGGCAGTTGTTCGAGCCTCTGCTCATCGACGCGGAGAAGTCGGGTCATGGCGGCCAGCTCTTCACGGGTGCGGCGGCGACCGCCGGCACGGTGCTGATCGGTGCGCCGGGCGCGCGCCCCGCGGAGGCACCCGGAGCCGTCCTGCACGGCCTCTACTGGCTGACCGTGGGTCTGGCTCGCCGTGGCGCTCCGCTTCTGCTGATCTGCGACGACGCTCACTGGTTCGACGGGCCGTCGCTCCGCTTCCTGGCGTACCTGGCGGGTCGCATCGATGAACTGCCGGTGGGTGTGCTGTTGGCCGGGCGCCCGCCGGGGCGCGGCACCGAGGGCGGACTGCTGCGCCGACTGCTGGCCACCCCCGGCGTCCACCGGTCAAGACCGGAACCGCTGTCCGACGGTGCGGTCGCCGCGTTGGTCGAGCGCTGGATGGACGATCCACCGTCCGCGGAATTTTGTGCGGCAGTCGCCGAGGCGAGCCGGGGTAACCCGTTTCTGGTCGCCGAGATCGTGCGCATCGCCAGAGATTCCGGACTCACGCCAACCGCCGCCAACGCAGGGCGGGTCACCGGCGTCAGAGCCGATGCCGCGGTCATGGACCGGATCGGCGCCCTGCCGGAGGAGGATCTGGCGGTCGCTCGAGCCGTGGCCGTTCTGGGAACCGACGCGCACCTGCGCCACGTCGCTTCCCTGTGCGGCACGGACGTGGACACGGCCGGACGGACAGCGGATTGGCTGTTTCGGGCAGAGATTCTCGACCCGGCGAGGCCGGTCCGATTCGTCCACCCGTTGGTGCGGCGGGCCGTCTACGAGGATCTGCCACCGGGCGCCCGATCCGCCCTGCACCGGAGAGCCGCGGCAGCCCTCGCCGGCGAGGGCGCACCGGCCCAACGGCAGGCCAGACACCTTCTGCTCACCGAGCCGGCCGGTGATCCGGACGTGGCGGCCGTTCTGTTCTCGTCCGCGCGCTCGGCCTTGGCCGAGGGATCCACGGACATCGCCATCGCACAACTCCGCCGTGCGCTGGCCGAACCGCCGCCGGCCGAGTGCCGGCTGGACATCGTCCTCGCTCTGGGCACGGCGGAGTCGGTGGTGATGGATCCCCACGGCATCGAGCATCTCGCCGAGGCGATAGCTCTCCTCCCCGACGCCGGCCGCCGTCTGGCGGTGGGGACGACCCGGGCGATCGCGCTGAGCCTGGCTGGTCGACCGGCGGAAGCCGTTGCCTCGCTGGAAATTCTGGGCAGAACGCTGCCCGAGGAGTCAGATCTGGAACTGCTGGCAGCATTCGCATTCGTGGGTACCTTCAGTCCGTCCGCCGCTTCTCTGGTGGCCGAACAGGCAGCGACTCTCGCGCTGCGGGTGCCGCGCGCGGCTGACGGGATACCGGCCGGCGTGCTGGGCGTCCGCGCATACGTGGCCGCCTGCGCGTGCGAGCCGGCGGAGCGGGTGGTCGAGTTCGCCCGCCGAGCGCTCGGCACCCTGCACTCGCAGGACCGCATGTTGCCCGCCTGGTTCAACCTGCCGGTCGCCGCCTTGCTGATGGTGGACATGGACGGCGAGGCGGCCGCCGCGCTGGAGCAGCACCTGACGACCGCTCGCCGATCCGGCGCACCGGTGCTGGTCGCCGTTGCCCTGTTTCTGCGGGCGCTGATCGCTTTCCGGTCCGGTGATCTGGACGATGCCCGTGCCGATGCCGGGGCTTCTCTGGACGGTTGCGTCGAGTACGGCCTGTCGTTCGTGCTGCCGGGGCCGCTGGGAGTCCTGGTCGATGTGCTGCGGGAGCAGGCAGACCTGGCCGGAGCCGCCGGCCTGCTCGAAGCGCACCCCTTGCAACACGGGGTCGGCGCGTCTGTCTTCGACCTCTTCCTGCTATCCGCTCGAGGACGGTTACGTGGTGCCGGAGGTCATTTCGACCAGGCGTTCGCGGATTTGGAACTGGGCCGTCGGCTCAGTGAGAACTGCGGCGGGCGGTCGCCCAACCCGATGAACTGGACGGCCGAGATCGCCTTCGGGATGGGGTTGGCCGGCCGTCCGGAGGCCGTTGTGGTGGCCAGGCAATCCCTTCGCGAGGCCCAGGAGATCGGTGGTCGGCGCGAACTGGCTGAGGCGCAACGGGTCTGCGCCATGACGGGCGAGCGCGGCGCGGCAGCGTTGGCCAGAGCCGCCGGCGACGCTTTCGGCGCGCTCGGCGCGCGCCTGGAGGAATGCCGTACCCACATTGCGTACGGCGCGTCGCCCGAAGTGGCGGGGACACCCGAACAGCGGCAGGCGTACGAGGAGTGCCTACGGCTGGCGCAACGGTGCGCAGCGACCCGCTTGGCGGCGCTGGCCCGCGTTCGCCTGCGGTCGATCGGGGCGCGCCCGAAAGTCCGCCCGGTCACCGGGTTCGGCGCACTGACCGCCGGCGAGCGGCGGGTCGTCACCCTGGCAGCGGCCGGCCGCAGCAACAAGGAAATCGCTCAGGATCTGTTCGTCACGGTGAAGACTGTCGAGACCCATCTGGCGCACGCCTACCAGAAACTGCAGATCACCTCACGACGGGCGCTGGCCGGAATGATCGGCTGAATTCCGTTCGACCTGCCTCGTGCCAACGGATTGCGCGGCCCGTCCGATCAGGCGTCGTCGAAACGGTGGTGCTCAGCGCGCCCCGGCCCCCGTCCATCACCAGGCCCGACCCGGTGATGGAATGCTCACCGCCATGCTCGTCGAGCGGGCGCGGCTGAGCTGTTGAGTTGGACGATTGTTCCTGACGGCTCCGACCGGACAGATGCGGTTGTCCAGTGGCGGAAGGTGCATCATGCAGATCGAGGTCTTCTCCGACGTGGTGTGCCCCTGGTGCTACATCGGCAAGCGACGCCTGGAGGAGGCGTTGTCGACGTTCCCGCACGCCGACGAGGTGCAGGTGACAGACCGGTCGTTCCAACTGGACCCCACGAGCCCGCCGACCTCGGAGCTCACACTCAGCGAGATGCTGGCCCAGAGTTACGGGACGTCACTGCAGCAGGCGCAACAGATGAACGATCGGGTCAGCGGGCTGGCGGCGACCGTGGGCCTGGACTTCCAGCTCGAAAAGGCGCGTCCCGCCAACACTTTCCTCGCCCACCGGTTGCTCCATTTCGCCGCCACGAAGGACTTCGGCAATGAGCTGACCGAACGGCTGATGCGGGCCTATTTCACCGAGGGGGTCCCGATCGGCGACCGGGACTCGTTGCTGGCGCTCGCCGTCGAGGTGGGCCTGGACCAGGGCGAGTCCGCCGCCGTGCTGGATGGCGACGCGTTCACCGACGAGGTGCGTGCAGACATTTCCCTGGCGCAGGCATTCGGAGCCAGCGGTGTCCCGTTCTTCGTCTTCGACCGCACGTACGCGATCTCGGGAGCCCAGGAGACCGGCGTCTTCACCGAAGTGCTGGAAACCTGCTGGAAGGAGGCACATCGCGGTCACTGACCGGCCACAGAATTGCTTCGCCCGCCAAATGACATCCACTTTGGGTGATTCGGTGGGCCACCTCTGCAGTGCACGCTCAGCTCTCGAGGCGCCCAACGCGAGGACGAGGAGTGGCACATGGTGGATCAGCTGGCAGGACGGCGAGCAAGCCTTCCAGTACCGGACCGGCAACACATCGGTCTGACCACGTACGACGCGAAGGATCCGGACTCCACGTTTCCGCCGATCGAGCCGCTACTGCCGCCCGCCGGGGCACCCAACGTGCTCATCGTGCTGCTGGACGACGTGGGATACGGCGCCGGTAGCGTCTTCGGCGGCCCTGCCGATATGCCTACTGCCGAGCGGCTGCAGTCACAAGGCCTGACCTACAACCGGTTTCACACCACGGCGCTGTGCGCCCCGACCCGGGCCGCGCTGCTCAGCGGCCGCAATCACCATTCGGTGGGCATGGGCGGGATCACCGAGATCGCGACCTCGGCACCAGGTTCCAACGCGCTGCGGCCGAACACAAAGGCCGCGCTGCCGATGACGTTGAAGCTCAACGGCTATTCCACCGCGCAGTTCGGCAAGTGTCATGAGGTGCCGCCGTGGCAGAGTTCACCGATCGGGCCGTTCGATGCGTGGCCGACCGGCGGCGGCGGATTCGAGTACTTCTACGGCTTCATCGGCGGCGAGAACAACCAGTACTACCCGGCGCTGTACGACGGCACGAACCCGATCGAACCGGAGAAGACCCCCGAAGAGGGCTATCACCTGACCGAGGATCTGGCCGACCACGCGATCGACTGGATCCGGGGGCAGAAGGCGCTGGCACCGGAGAAGCCGTTCTTCGTCTACTTCGCACCGGGGGCCACCCATGCGCCGCATCAGGTTCCGCTGGAATGGGCAGACAAGTACGCCGGTCAGTTCGCCGACGGCTGGGATGTCCAGCGCGAGCGGATCTTCGCCCGGCAGAAGGAATTGGGCGTTGTCCCGGCCGACGCGGAACTCACCGAGCGTCCGCCGGCCATCTCCTCGTGGGACGACATGGATGAGACGCTCAAGCCGGTACTGGAACGGCAGATGGAGATCTACGCCGGATTCCTCGAGCACACCGATCATCACGTCGGGAGGGTGATCGACGCAATCGACAGCATCGGGGCACTGGAGAACACGCTGGTGTACTACATCATCGGCGACAACGGCGCCTCGGCCGAGGGCACCATGAACGGGGCCTTCAACGAGATGGCCAATTTCAACGGCCAGGCCGCCATCGAGACCCCGGAGTTCATGGCGTCGGTCAAGGACCAGCTCGGCACCGTCGACGCCTACAACCACTACTCGGTCGGCTGGGCGTGGGCGATGTGCACTCCTTACCAATGGACCAAGCAGGTCGCCTCGCACTGGGGTGGCACCCGGAACGCCACCATCGTGCACTGGCCGGCCGGCACCACGGGAACGGGTGTGCGGTCACAGTTCTGCCACGTCATCGACGTCGCCCCGACCATTCTGGAGGCGGCCGGCTTGCCGGAGCCGGACTTCGTCAACGGCGTGCAGCAGTCGCCGATCGAGGGCACCAGCATGGTCTACACATTCGAGGCACCGGATTCCCCCGAACGGCACGACCTGCAGTATTTCGAGATGGCCGGCAACCGCGGCATCTACTTCAGGGGGTGGAGCGCCGTGACACGGCACAGCACGCCGTGGCTGCCGGCGGAGGTGTTGCCGGCGCTGGATGACGACATCTGGGAGCTCTACGACGGCAAGGTGGATTGGTCGCAATCCCGGGATCTGGCCGCGGAGCAACCGGACCGACTGGCCAAGCTGCAGCGGCTCTGGTTGATCGAGGCGGTGAAGTACAACGTGCTGCCGATCGACGACCGTCGGTTCGAGCGGCTCAACGCGACGATCGCGGGCCGCCCACAGTTGATCACCGGAACCAGCCAGGTGTTGTTCGCCGGGATGAAGCGGCTCAGCGAGGGCAGCGTCATCGACATCAAGAACCGGTCCTTCTCCGTCACGGCGGTCATCCAGACTCCCACCGTGGGAGACACCAACGGGGTGATCATCGCCCAGGGCGGCCGGTTCGGTGGCTGGGCGCTGTACATCAAGGACAGCCGGGCGAAGTTCGTCTACAACCTGCTCGGCATGCGGGAGTTCGTCACCGAGGCGACCCAGGACCTGGCTCAGGGCACGCGGCAGGTGCGGGCCGAATTCGCTTATGACGGAGGCGGTCTGGCCAAGGGTGGAACCGTCACGATGTTCTACGACGGGAGCGCGGTCGGCAGCGGTCGGGTCGACATGACGCAGCCGCTGGTGTTCTCCGCCGACGAGACCACCGACATCGGCAACGATTACGGCATGCCGGTCAGCGCCGACTACGCGGGTGCGAGCCGGTTCAACGGTCGTATCGACGTGGTGCAGATCGACGTGGGTGACGACGATCAGTCGCACCTCATCGACCCGGAACAGGTCGCCATGGTCGCGGTGTCGCGGCAGTAACCGCGTCGTCGCAGCCGAGGGGACGACGATGGACGCCGCCGGTCACGGGACTGGGTGCCGGTGACCGGCGGCACGGACACCGTCTCTAACCGGCCGCCCGGTCGGACGTCGTGCCGGCGCTCGTGGGGGTGAATCCGCCCACGGGAGCGATGACCGGCACGCCCCGGCTGAACACCGCGTACGTCAGCGGAACACCCACCCGGTAGGCCAGGTAGTCGTGCGACGGGGCGTCCAGCACGTGCAGGTCGGCGCGCGCACCCAGCTGGACGACGCCGACATCGGTGCGCCGCAGCGCGGCGGCCCCTCCCGCAGTGGCGGCGTGCACCGCCTCCGCCGGTGACAGCCGGCACAGCAGGACACCCAGCGCCACAACGAGGTTCATCGACGTGGTGTAGGACGATCCCGGATTACAGTTGGACGCCAACGCGATCTGCGCTCCGGCATCCACCAGCCGACGCCCGGGTGCGGGGGGTTGCAGCGTCGACAAGTCGCACGCGGGCAGCAATGTCGCCACCGTGTCGGAAGCCGCGAGGGCCTGGACATCGGCATCGGACAGGAACGTGCAGTGATCCACGGAGGCAGCGCCGGTGTCCACGGCGATCCGCACACCGGGACCTTCGGAAAGTTGATTGCCGTGCACCCGCAGGCCCAGGCCCTTGCGCACGCCGGCGGCCAGTACCCGCCGGGTTTGCGCCTCGTCGAAAGCCCCTGTCTCACAGAACACGTCGATCCATCGCACCCCGGGCGCCACCCGATCGAGCATCGTCCCGCAGACCAGGTCGAGATAGGCGTCGGCGTCCCCGTCGAATTCGGGGGCGACGACATGGGCACCCAGGAAAGTGATCTCGTCGAAGCCGGCGGCCGCCGCCGCGGCCGCTGACCGAACCTCGTCCTGCGCGGTCAATCCGTAGCCGGTCTTGGTCTCCATGCACGTCGTGCCGCCGGCGATCATCTCCGCGTGGTGCCGTCGCGCGTTGGACAGCAGCAGCTCATCGCTCGCCGCCCGGGTCGCCGCCACCGTCGACTGCATCCCGCCGGCGAGGTAGGGCGCCCCGGCCATCCGGGCCGAGAACTCCGCCGACCGGTCGCCGGCGAACACCACATGCGAGTGCGAGTCGACCCACCCGGGGAGCACCGCGCGCCCACCCAGGTCGATGGCGAGGTCCGCTGCAGGTGCCGATCGGTCCGAGCCCACCCAGACGACCCGCTCGTTCTCCACGACCACAGCGGCGTCCTGCACGATCCCGAGCAGTCCGGGACCGGCTGCCAGGTCGTTCGTCACCAGTTCGGAGATGCCACGCAGCAGCAGACTCCCCTCCTGTGCCACGATCGGCACACTCACCTCCATGCTCGTTGGACAGCGGCGGCCAACAACGGCCCCGCACCCCCGCGTGCAACGTGTTTCCCCGCCCGTACCTTGATCAATCCAGCGACAACGACGACGTCGACGTCCTGGGCCGAGGCGCACATCACCAACTGATCCAGGGCGGCACCGGCGGTGCGTGGGCTGTCCGTCCTGATCGCCACCAGGTCCGCGGGCGCACCGACGGCCAGCCGGCCACCGGGTGAACCGATGGCCGCATGGGACTCGGCCAGTGCGGCCGCCCAGATGGCAGCGGGTGGCAACGCCCCACGCCGGCCGGTCGCCAGCCGCTCGCCGTACTCCAGTCCGCGCGCCTGGGCGAAGGGGTCCACGATCACCTGCTGGTCCCCGCCGAGCGCCAGCCTGGCACCCGCGGCGCGGAGGCGGGTGAGCGCCGGCAGCCCGTCGGCGAGGTCGGCCTCCGTCGTGGGGCAGACCACCACGAAGGCGCCCGCCGAACCCAACAGGTCGACATCGCCGTCGGTGAGATGGGTGCCGTGCACGGCAGCGGTCCGCGGGCCGATCGCGCCGGCCCCGGCGAGCAAGGCGGTCGGCGTGCGCCCAGTGGCGGCCAGGCAGTCCTCGTTCTCGGCCGGCTGCTCGGACAGGTGCACGTGCAGCACCCCGCCATCCGCTGCCTCGACCACGGCAGGTAGATCCTGCGGCGGCACGGCCCGGACGGAGTGGATGCCGACTCCGACCCGGAGTTCGGCCGGCAGCGCCCGGACCCGGGCCGCCCACGCCTCCACCGAGCCGTCGCAGAAGCGTCGCTGCACGGGGCCGACAGGCTGGCCGAAACCACCTGCCAGGTATGCGATGTCGAGCAGGGTGAGGCCGATGCCCGCATCCTCGGCGGCGCCGGCGATCGCGAGGCCCATCGCGTTCGGGTCGTCGTAGGGTCGGCCGCCGGGTCGGTGGTGCAGGTAATGGAACTCCCCGACCGCGGTGTACCCGGCGCACAGCAATTCCAGATATCCGGCAAATGCCAGCTGCCGCAACGAATCCGGATCCAGCCGGTCGGCCAGGTCGTACATCCGCTCGCGCCAGGTCCAGAACGTGCCGCCTCCGTCGTGGGTTCGGCCGCGCAGCGCCCGGTGGAAGATGTGCGAGTGCGCGTCGGCGAATCCGGGGACCACCAGACCTCGGAGCCGCTCGTGCGGTTGATCATCTGCGGCCGGCGGCGACGGCTCGATCGCGGTGATCAAGCCTGCACGGCAGGTGATGTCGACTCCGTGCTGCACGTTCCCGTCGATCAGCGCGGCGTCGCAGCGGTAGATGACCGGTACGCCGGGCTGCGGCGCCGTCACCGGACCAGGTTCGCCAGCACGTCGGCCAGCGCTTCCACCCCGACCAGGCAGTCCGCGGCGTCGGCGTACTCCTCCGGCGCATGCGAGATCCCAGTGGGGTTGCGCACGAACAGCATTGCCGACGGCACGTGCGCCGAGAACACACCCGCGTCGTGCCCGGCGCCGGTCGGGATCACCGGCGCCGTCAGGAGTTCGGACAGTTGCAGTCCGAGACCCGGGTCGAACACGACGTTGTCGACCATCGACTCCCGCTGCACCATGACCGTGCAGCCCTCCAGTTCGGCCTCGTCGCGGACGGCGGAGGCGATGGCATCAACGATGCCGGCCGTGACGGTGGCCGACCGGTGCCGGACGTCGAGCCAGAGCGCCACCGTGGAGGCGATGACGTTGGTACCACCGGGAACCGGCGTGATCCTGCCGACGGTGGCCACCGCCCCGTCGTGCTCGAGGGTCGCCCGGCGCGCTGCGAGCACGGCCGCCGCAGCCGGGATCATCGGGTCCTTCCGGTCCGCCGGCGCCGTGGTGCCGGCATGATTGCCCTGGCCGGTGACGGTGATCCGCCAACGCCCATGCGCAACGATCTCCGAACCGACGCCCACGACGGCGGTCGGATCGGCTGTCTGCAGCAACCGGCCCTGCTCGACGTGCAGTTCGACGAACGCACCGATCGACGCCAGCCGCGCCGGATCGGCGCCCATCCCGGCCGGGTCGATGCCCACCCGGCGTGCCGCGTCGGCGACCGAGACGCCGTCAGGGTCGTGCAACCGGCGAACGTGGTCGGCGTCGACCGCGCCGGTGAGCAACCGGGAGCCCATGCACGGCAACCCGAATCGGCCACCCTCCTCCTCGACAAAGCAGGCGATGGCCAACGGGCGGGCGGGTGTCACCCCACGCAGCCGCAGTTCGTCGACGGCCAGCAGAGCGGACACGACGCCCAACGGGCCGTCGAAGGCACCGCCCCCTGGCACCGAATCCAGGTGCGAACCGGTGACGACCGCGTCTGTTCCTTGCTCCCCCCACCAGGCCCACAAGTTGCCGTTCCGGTCGGTCTCGACGTCCAGTGACCGGCGTTCGGCCTGCTCGACAAACCATTGCCGCAGCTGCATCTCGGCGTCGTCGAAGGCGTGCCGGGAGTACCCGCCGCGCAGGTGGTCCTTGCCCACCCCGGCGAGATCGGCCCAGGCGGAGGCGAAACGACTGCCGTCGGCTGATGATCCGGAGAACCTCATCCGTCCATCCTGGCGGCAGCAGCGTGATGCTGCGACGCGGCGTCGGCCATGGGGATCGTCAGATGATTCGCTTCCGCCGCGGTCTCGGCCTCCGGGTACCCCGCGTCGACATGCCGGAGCACGCCCATCGCCGGGTCGTTGGTCAGCACCCGCTCGACCTTCGCCGCGGCCAGCGCGGTGCCGTCGGCGACGGTGACCTGGCCGGCGTGGATCGAGCGACCGATGCCGACGCCGCCGCCGTGATGGATGGAGACCCAACTTGCCCCCGACGCCGTGCTGACCAGCGCGTTGAGCAGCGGCCAGTCCGCGATGGCGTCGCTGCCGTCGGCCATCGCCTCGGTCTCCCGGAACGGCGAGGCCACCGACCCGGCGTCGAGATGATCGCGGCCGATCACGACCGGTGCGGACAGCTCGCCGGATGCGACCATGGCATTGAACTCGAGCCCAGCCTTGTCCCGCTCGCCCGCCCCGAGCCAGCAGATCCGAGCCGGCAGGCCCTGGAACGCAATGCGCTCCGGCGCCATCCGCATCCAGCGCTGCAGGCTGTCGTTGTCCGGGAACAGCCGCTGCACCGCGCGGTCCGTCGCGTGGATGTCGGCCGGGTCCCCGGACAGGGCCGCCCAGCGGAACGGGCCGCGTCCCTCGCAGAACAGAGGCCGAATGTAGGCCGGGACGAAACCGGGGAAGTCAAAGGCGCGGTCGTATCCGGCCAGTTGCGCCTCGCCGCGGATGGAGTTGCCGTAATCGAAGACCTCCGCGCCGGCGTCCTGGAAACCCACCATGGCCTCGACATGGGTGGCCATCGAGGAGCGCGCCCGGTCGGTGAACTCCTCCGGCTTGGCCGCCGCGTACTCGTGCCAGTCCTCCAGCTCGACGCCGATCGGCAGGTAGGCGAGCGGGTCGTGCGCACTGGTCTGGTCGGTGACGATGTCGATGTCGACACCGCGGCGCAACAGTTCGGGGAGTACCTCGGCGGCATTGCCGATCACCGCGATGGAGATGGCCCGGCGCATCTTCCTGGCATCCAGCGCGAGCTCGATGCCCTCGTCGAGATCCTTCGCAATGACGTCGAGATACCGGGTGGCCAAACGCTTCTGGGCCCGGGACGGGTCGCATTCGATGCACAGCACGGCGCCGCCGTTCATCGTCACGGCCAACGGTTGGGCGCCGCCCATCCCACCAAGGCCGGCGGTGACGGTGAGCGTCCCGGCAAGGCCCGCACCGCCCGTGCCACCGTTGTCCGCCCGGCCCGCGGCCAGCTTCTCGGCCACCGCGGCGAAGGTCTCGTAGGTGCCTTGGACGATGCCCTGCGAGCCGATGTAGATCCACGAGCCGGCCGTCATCTGGCCGTACATGGTCAGCCCCATCGCCTCCAGCCGGCGAAACTCGGGCCACGTCGCCCAGTCGCCGACCAGGTTCGAGTTGGCGATCAGGACCCGCGGCGCCCACTCGTGGGTGCGCAGCACACCCACCGGTTTGCCGGATTGGACCAGCAGCGTCTCGTCCTGCTCCAGGGTGGTGAGGGTGCGGCAGATCGCGTCGAAGCTGGCCCAGTTGCGGGCGGCCTTACCGGTGCCGCCGTAGACGACGAGGTTGTCCGGGTCCTCGGCCACCTCCGGGTCGAGGTTGTTGCACAGCATCCGCAGCGGAGCCTCGGTCGCCCAGCTGCGAGCGGTCAGTGTGGTGCCGCGGGCTGCCCTGACCGGACGCGGGCCGGCAGCGGAGGCGGTGAGGCGGGTGTTCATGGTGTCGTCCGATCTGAGGTCGAAGGAAATTGCTGCCCGACGGTGCGCCCGGCTGCGTTGGTGATGGCTCCGGACCCGAGTAGGCCGACCACGGCATCGATTTCGGCACCGAGATGCCGGTCGGGTCCTGGCCCCTGCACCTTCTGCCGGACTGCACCTCGCACGGCGCCGGTCACCGGGCCGGGCGTGAGCGGCGCCCGCAGATCCAATGCCCTTGCTGCGGTGAGGATCTCGACGGCCAGTACCCGGCGCAGCCCATCGATCGACTTGCGGAGCTTGCGGCCGGCGTGCCAGCCCATCGAGACGTGGTCCTCCTGCATCGCCGACGACGGGATCGAGTCGACCGAGGCGGGAACCGCCAGCCGTTTGAGCTCGGAGACGATGCCGGCCTGGGTGTACTGGCCGATCATGTGCCCGGAGTCGACGCCGACCTCGTACGCCAGGAACGGCGGCAAACCGTGCGAGCGTGACGCGTCCAGCATCCGGTCGGTGCGGCGCTCGGCGATCCCGGCGACATCCGCCACCGAGATCGCCAGGAAGTCCAGCACGGCGGCAACCGGCGCACCGTGGAAGTTGCCGTTGGACTCCACCCGGCCGTCGGGCAGCACGACCGGGTTGTCGATGGAACTGGCCAGTTCACGTTCGGCCACCGTCCTGGCGTGCGCGGCCGTGTCGCGGGCGGCGCCGTGGACGGCGGGCGAGCAGCGCAGCGAGTACGCATCCTGCACCCGGTTGTCATCACGGCCGGCGTGCGAGGCGACGATCGGTGAGCCGGCAAGCGCCGCCGAGATCCGGGCCGCGCTGATCGCCTGACCGGTCTGCGGCCGCAGCTCCTGCAGGTCGGCGGCGAACACCCGATCGGTGCCGAGCAGCGCCTCCACCGACATCGCCGCGGCCAGATCGGCGGCGTCCAGCAGCTGATCGAGGTCGGCGAGGGCCAGCACCAGCATGCCGAGCATGCCGTCGGTGCCGTTGATCAGGGCCAGGCCCTCTTTCTCGGCCAGCACCACCCGGTCCAGGCCGGCCGCGGCGAGCGCGTCCGCGGCGGGTCGGCGCAGTCCCCGGCGGTCGAACACCTCGCCCTCGCCGATCAGCGCCAGCGCAACGGTCGCCAACGGCGCGAGGTCCCCCGAGCAACCCAGGGAGCCGTACTCCGGCACCACCGGGGTGATGCCGGCGTTCAGCATCGCGGCCAGCGCGACTGCGGTCTCCGGGCGGATCCCGGTCCGTCCCCGGGAGAGGGTCGCCAGGCGCAGCAGCATCAGCGCCCTGACCACCTCCCGTTCCACCGGTTCACCGCTGCCGGCGGCGTGCGAGCGGATCAACGAGGTCTGCAGCGCGGCGCGGCGGTGCGGCGGGATGGACGTCGTGGCCAGGGCGCCGAACCCGGTGGAGATTCCGTAGTGCGGCTGAACGTCGTGCGCGAGGGCGTCCACGATCGCCCGGCTCGTCGTCATCGCACCGAGGGCGGCATCTGACAGCACCACCGGCGCCCCGTGCCGAGCGACCTGCACGACGCAGGCGGTCCCGACCGGTCCGACGCCGAGCTCAACCGGATCGGCGGACCGGCCGAGCGGACGGGAGCCGGACAACACGGGCGGCGGGGAGGCGGACGTCACACCTTCATTGGATGCCGTCCCGGGTTCAGGCGCGAGACGGCAAGCGACTGTTGTGTCCGATATACCGGACACATGACCTCTGCACTGGACGAGCATGGTGACCACTCACGGGATCCGGTCCGCTCGCCGGCGACCCGGGAGGGTGCCGCTCCAGCGCTGCGGCGCGGCCTGGCGGTGCTGAAGCTGCTCGGCTCACGCGCGACGCCGGTCTCGGCAGGTGCCGTCGCCCGGGAGCTCGGCCTGGCGCGATCGACGACGTACGAGCTGCTGACCGAACTGGCCGCGGCCGGCTTCGTGGTGCACCTACCGGACGTGCGCCGGTGGGGTCTGGGCCTGGTCGCCTTCGAGCTCGGCACCGCCTACCTGCGTGGGGAACCGCTGGAGCGGGTCGGCCGGCCGGTGCTGGGCAGGCTCTGCGTCGCCACCGAGGGAACCGCGCATCTCGGCGTGCTGCACGGCGCGGAAACGCTCTACCTGGCGAAGGAGAAGGCGGGCGGTGGCCCCACTCTCGTCACCGATGTCGGTATCCGGCTGCCGGCCGCGCTCACCGCAACCGGGCTGTCGATCCTCGCGCACCTACCTGCCGGGCAGGTCAGGGCGCTGTTCCCCGGCCGGGACGCGTTCGTCGATCGCACCGGCCGCGGACCAGCGACGCTGCCCGAGCTGCGCGCCGACCTGTCGGCCACCCGCGGCCGCGGGTGGGCCGTCGAGGACGGCCGGGTGTCGGTGGGCACAGCGTCGGTGGCCGCGCCGGTGTTCGACCACAACGCGATTCCGATCGCCGCGGTCGGCGTCACCGTGGCGCACCGCTGCCCCGTCCCCGGGACGAGCGGCTGCGGGCTCGACCTGCGCGAGCTGGCCGGGGCGGTCAGGCAAGGGGCGCATGACGTCACCGCGGCGATCGGCGGTCGCCACCCCGGCTGACGGCACGGACTCCTCGCTGTTGCCACAGCAACCGCTTACTCAGCAGCAACGCCCTCCGCCTTGGCCGCGGCCAGCACCACGTCGGCGACCATCCGGGCCAGCCCCGGCGTGAACGGGTCAGGGACGATCCGATCCGGGGTGGGCCGGTCAGGGACGGCGGCGCAGATGGCTCCGGCGGCCGCAACCTTCATGCCCTCGGTGATCCGGCGGGCCCCGCCGTCCAGCGCCCCGAGAAAGATCCCCGGGAAGGCCAGCACGTTGTTGATCTGGTTGGGGAAGTCGCTGCGCCCGGTCGCCACCACCGCGGCGCCGTGCAGCAGGGCGGCGACCGGATCGATCTCCGGCGTCGGGTTGGCCAGCGCGAAGACGATCGGCTGCTCGCCCATGGTCTCGACCAGGGCCGGGTCCATCCGGCCGCCCGACACTCCGACAAAAACGTCCGTCCCGGCGATCGCGTCGGCCAGGCCACCGGTGACGCCCCGCGGGTTCGTGCGCTCCGCCAGCGACTGCTTGATCGGGTGCAGGCCTTCGCGGTCCAGGGACAGGACGCCCTTCGAGTCGACCAGCACCAGGTCGCGGACGCCGGCCGCGAGCAGGATGTTCGCACAGGCCACTCCGGCCGCGCCGACACCGGCGATCACCACCCGGAGATCCACCATCACCCGCTGGATGACCGACGCGGCGTTCATCAGAGCCGCCAGCACGACGACCGCGGTGCCGTGCTGGTCGTCGTGCATCACCGGGATGTCCAGGGCGTCGATCAGCCGCGACTCCACCTCGAAGCAGCGTGGCGCCGAGATGTCCTCGAGGTTGATGGCCCCGAAGGACGGCGCGATCGCGGTGACCGCCGCGACGATCTCGTCCGGGTCGGTGGTGTTCAGCACGATCGGCACCGAATCGAGCCCGGCGAACGAGCGCATCAACGCCGACTTGCCCTCCATCACCGGCAGCGACGCCTTCGGCCCGATGTCGCCCAGACCCAGCACGGCGGTGCCGTCGGAGATCACGGCCACCAGCCGGGACGCCCAGGTGTAGCTGCGGGCGGCAGCAGGATCGGCTGCGATGAGGCGCGAGACGTCGGCGACCCCAGGCGTGTACAGCATCGACAGGTCCCGGCGGTCGGCCAGCGGCGCGCGCAGGGCTACCGACAGCTTCCCACCGCGGTGCGCGGCAAGGACGTCCTCCGGTGAGAAGTCCATCGGCTGTGCGGCGGCGAGCTGCGCGGAGGCGTCGTACATCTGCTCCTCCGTGGTCGGCGGCGCGCCCAGCTGGGCGGGGCTGTCGGTGGTCATGGTCATGCTCACTCCAGGACGGGGAAGGACTTCCTGCGCGTCGAAGCCGGGCCGCCGACCGGCCGCAAGCTGAACGGCACAGGTGGGGGTGGCTGCGGGACGCCACCGGACCTCGGATGCCGGTGGATGTCCAGGCAGAACTGGCGGTCGATGGCACGGGCGGGACCCGTCACGGTGGGACGGGTGCCGCAGCGCCGGCGGGCCGGATCGGTCCATCGTCGCTGTTGAGCAGGCGGTTCGGGTGGTGCCGTCCGGCGGGGTCGTCGGAGGGTGCTGTCAACGCGTGGTCAGCACATGATGCAGGACGAGGCGACCATGATCGGCACCGGGACGGCGTGTTGCCCAGCACATCGGCGAACGAGCCGGTCACGCCGGGACCGCACCGGCCTCGTGCGCCAGGCCGTCGATCGTCGCCGCCAGGTCGAGGTCACGACGCGTGACACCGCCCTCGGAGTGCGTGGACAACACGAACAGGACGTCGCGCCACCTGATGTCGATGTCCGGATGGTGGTCCGCCGCCTCTGCCGCCACCGCCACCGCATCGACCAGACCGATCGCTGCCGGGAACGTCGGTGCGGTGTAGCGGCATCGCACGTCGTTCACGTCGCCACCCCAGCCCGGGAGCGACTCGAGGGCGGCGGAGATCTCGGCAGCGGCCAGTAGCGTCATGCGCCTTACGCTGCACGGCCGGTGCGCGCCGGTCAAGCAGTCCGGCCCCGGATAGGATCCGCCACCATGCAGGTTCGGGAACTTCTGGTGCCGGGGGCGTTCGAGTTCACGCCCATTCAGCACGGGGACGATCGGGGGCTCTTCCTCGAGTGGTTCAAGATCGACAAACTGGTGGAGGCGATCGGTCATCCGCTGTCGTTGGCCCAGGCGAACCTGTCGGTGTCGCGAGCCGCGACGTTGCGCGGCGTGCATTTCGCTGACGTCCCGCCGGGTCAGGCCAAGTACGTCACCTGCCCGCGCGGGGCCGTGCTCGACTACATCGTCGACATCAGGGTCGGTTCACCGACCTTCGGTGAGGCGGACGTGGTGCGGCTCGACGGCGAATACCGGCGCGCCGTGTACCTGCCGGAGGGAGTCGGGCACGCCTTCGTCGCACTGGAGGACCACACCACGCTGACGTACCTGTGCTCCACCGGGTACTCACCGGGTCGGGAGCACGCCATCAACCCCGAGGACCCCGACCTCGCCCTGCCCCTTCCGGAGGGAGTCGACTTCCTGCTGTCCGAGAAGGACGCGGCCGCGCCGACACTTGCGGAGGCCGAGAGGTCCGGCTTGCTGCCGTCCTGGGAAACCTGCCGGGAGTACGTCGCGGGCCTGCGCTGACCGGCCACAATCCGGCTCTGCCGACCTGACCGGCGCCCCACCGGTCACGATGTGGAAGCACCACCCGATCGACTTCCCCAAGGCCCGGTCCGACACCGAAACGGCCCCACTCCGACCTCGAAACGGCGGCATCATGGCACACAGGATCGCGCTCATCCGGCACGGCCAGACGGAATGGAGCAAGAGCGGCCAGCACACCTCCACGACGGACATCGACCTGACCGACGAGGGTGTCCACCAGGCGATGACGATCCCCAGCCTGCTGTGGGGGCTTGACCTGTCCCCCGCGACGGTGTGGAGCAGCCCACGTCTGCGCGCCCAGCGGACGGCCGCACTCGCCGGGTTGCACGTCAACAAGGTGGTCGATGACCTGGCCGAGTGGGCGTACGGCGACTACGAGGGCATCACCAGCAAGGAGATCCGCAAGACGAACCCCGAGTGGTCGATCTTCACCATGGGCGCGCCGGGCGGCGAGTCGCCCGAGGAGGTCGCGGCGAGGTGTGACCGGGTGCTGGACAAGGCACGGGAGAAGCTCGCCCGCGGCGACGTCGCGCTGTTCTGCCACGGGCACATCTCGCGGGTGCTGGCGATGCGCTGGGTGGGGTTGCCGGTGGCCAGCGGCGGCCTGATCCTGATGAACCCGGCGGCGGTGACCGTCCTGGGCACCTATCACGACAAGCCGTGCATCGAGCACGCCAACGTGGTCCCGTTGCGTGGGCCGCTGCTCAACCAGCCGTCCGACGATGATGACGACCCCTCCACTCCCTTGGCGGCCGGCGGCATCGAAGCGGGTTGGGGACATGCCTGACCCCAGGGTCACACCGATCGACACCGATGACGTGCCAGCGGTGGTGGAGCTCGTCTACGACCTCGCCGAGTACGAACGTGCCCGCGACCAGTGCCACCTGACGACACAGCAGCTCCGTGACGCCCTCTTCGGGCGGTCACCGACGGTGTTCGGTCTGGTCGGCCGGGACGGCGGTGAGGTTGTCGCCTACGCCCTGTACTTCCTGAACTTCTCCACGTGGGAGGGCGTCAACGGCATCTATCTGGAGGACCTCTACGTCCGCCCCGACGCCCGCGGCAAGGGGTTCGGCAAGGCACTGCTGCTGGCGCTGGCCGAGCTCGCGGTGCAACGCGGCCTGGCTCGGGTGGAGTGGTCGGTGCTGGACTGGAACACCCCGTCGATCGACTTCTACCGCGCCATCGGCGCCGTCCCGATGGAGGACTGGACGACGTTCCGGCTCACCGGTCCGGCTCTGCGAACGGCAGCGGGAAACGGTTGATCCAGGCGTTCGCGGGCTTGCTGAGCAGCAGATACCCGGTCACGCCGCCGATCGTCACGAGTCCGATCCCCCAGGCGTACTGGCCGCTCGGCGCGATCAGCCAGACGCCGACGGCGACCAGGATGACCTGCGCGACCAGGCACGGCGTGCGCCCCCACCGCCGTCCGCGCAGCAGGCTGTTCGCGCAAGTCGCGAGCAGCAACGCGAGCACCACGTAGTACAGGACCTGTGCAGAGGTTCGGCCGATCGCGATGCTCTCCGAGAGCCCTGAGATCAGAGTGGCTCCGGCGAGCACGAGCAACCCGGCAGCCTCGACCAGCACCAGCAGGCCGGCGGCCACCACCGGTCGCGGCGGCGGGATGCTCAGCGGCGCCGGGTCGCCCAGTGGCTGTGGGTCGCCCAGTGGCTGTGGGTCGCCGAGCGGCGGCACTTCGGGGGGAACGCTCACGCCGATCACGCTACCCATCGCCGGGCGGTTCCCGCGGTGTCCCGGGCCACGCGCGGCAGCGGGACGTAGGCTGCCGGGCGATGCGCGCACTGCTGATCGTCAATCCCCACGCGACCTCGACCAACGAGCGGCGCCGTGACCTGCTCACGCATGCGCTCGCCGCCCAGATGTCGCTGAAGGTGGCACACACCGAACGGCGCGGGCACGCCGCACAGCTGGCGGCGGCGGCGGCCGACAGCGGTGTCGACGTGGTGGTCGTGCATGGCGGCGACGGCACGGTCAACGAGGTCGTGAACGGCCTGATGTACCGCGGGGTACGTCCGGATGTGCCGCTGCTCGCCGTGGTGCCGGGCGGTTCCACCAACGTCTTCGCGCGGGCCCTGGGCGTCGACGCCGACCCCACGGTGGCCACCGAACAGATCCTCGAGGCCCTCACCAAGGGCCGCACCAGGACGGTGTCGCTGGGTCTGGCCGGCGACCGCTATTTCACCTTCAACGCCGGGCTCGGCTTGGACGCCGAGGCCGTGCAGGCCGTGGAGAAGCGACGCAGTTCTGGCAAGGAGATCTCCAACGCACTGCACGTCCGGATGACGATCAGCCGGTATCTGCGGTCCGACCGTCGTCATCCCAGGCTCACTCTCGAAGTGCCGGGACGGGAGCCCATCACCGGAGTCCATCTGGTGTTCGTGTCCAACGTCGACCCGTGGACCTACCTGGCGCGGCTGCCGGTCCGGACCAACCCGGGTACGTCCGTCTCGGCAGGTCTCGGAGTGTTCGCGCTGACCAGCATGTCGATCCCGGTCGCGCTGCGGGCCAGCACGCAGATCCTGACCGGCCGCTCCGGAGGGTCCCGGCACATCATCCGGATGCAGGACGAACCATGGGCAATGGTCCGCTCGCGGGAGCCGATCGGGCTGCAGGCCGACGGTGATTACCTGGGCAAAAAGAACGAGTTGCGTTTCAGCTCTGTTCCGCGGGCGCTTCGATTAGTACTCTGAATCGAACCCCCGGACCCGGTGATGTGTCCGGCACTTCTCCCCTAACCCTGGTCTGAATCGTTCCGACCAGGCATCATGGAGTAGGAGTCACAAGCGGAGCGACGTGAGTGATGTCCGTAACCCTGCTGTGATCAACCCTTGACACCCCCGTTTGATGTGGAAGCCTTCACAAGGTCGTGCGGTCGACACCGCGCCCTGCGACCTCCGTTACCGAGCCGGAACACGACTCCGGCGATTGCATTGAGGAGTACAGACCCATGGACTGGCGTCACCGCGCGATCTGTCGCGACGAAGACCCCGAGCTCTTCTTTCCCGTAGGGAATTCCGGACCGGCACTGCTGCAGATCGCGGAGGCGAAGGCCGTGTGCCAACGCTGCCCCGTCACGAGCGAGTGCCTCGCCTGGGCGCTGGAGACCGGCCAGGACGCCGGCGTGTGGGGTGCGATGAGCGAGGACGAGCGTCGTTCCCTCAAGCGCCGTCGGGCCCGCGCCCGCGCCCGCAGCCTGTGATATCGAGCCTGTGATAGCGAGCTTGTGACAGCAAGCCTGTAACAGCAAGCCTGAGAACGCAAATTCCTCGAGAGACAGCCTGTAGCGACGCTCTCCGATCCTCGAGCAGGTCCCCGAAAACGGCACAACGCCGGTTCGGGGCCTGTTTCTTTGGCGCGGCCACACCGTGCAGGTCCGCCGAGATTCCGATGGCCGGCTCAGCTACGCCCACGGAGCGGTACCACGATGTGCACCGTCGTGCCCGAGTCCGCTGTCCCGTCGGGACCGGCCCGGTTTCCCATCTCGATCGTGCCGAGCAGTTCTGCGGCAACCAGGGTCCGCACGATTTGCAGGCCGAGGCCCGACGCGGTGTCCATCGAGAAGCCATCCGGGAGTCCGACGCCGTCGTCGGTGACGACGATGTCCAGCTGCTTGGCGGACCGCTGCACGGTGATCCCGACCTGGCCGCCGGGCGCGTCCGACTGGGCGACCGGCGAGTGACCAGCCCCGGCCTGGCTGCCCGCTTGAGCACCCCCGGCGCGGCCTGCCGGGGCAGGCACGAACGCATGCTGCAACGCGTTCTGCACCACCTCCGCCAGCACCATCACCAGCGGGGTCGCCAGCTCTGCGCCGAGGATGCCGAACGTGCCGGAGCGGCGGACCCGCGCCGAGGTCTCGGCGGCGGCCACATCGCTGATCATCGGGACCAGCCGGTCGATGATCTGGTCGAGGTCGACCCGGTCGTCCGGTGATGTGGACAGCGTCTCGTGCACCAGCGCGATGGACGCGACCCTGCGAACCGACTCGTGCAGCGCCTGCCGGACGGACGGGTCGGCCGAGCGTCGGGCCTGCATCCGGAGCAGGGCAGCGACCGTCTGCAGGTTGTTCTTGACCCGATGGTGGATCTCCCTGATGGTCGCGTCCTTGGACAGCAGGGCGCGGTCGCGACGACGCACCTCCGTCACGTCCCGGACCAGCACCAGCGCCCCTGACGGGCGGCCGCGCGGCCGCAGCGGCAGCGCCCGGAACAGCACGGTGGCGGCCTTGGCCTCCACCTCCATCCGCAGGCTCGTCCGGCCGTGCACCGCGCCGGAGATCCGGTTCACCAGCTCAGCGCCGTCGAACGGGTCGTCGATCAGCGGCCTGGTCAGTGCCGCCAGGTCCTGCCCTAGCACCTCGCCGTTGTAGGCGAGCCGGTGATAGGCGGACAGCGCGTTCGGGCTGACGTAGACCACCCGCCCATCAGCGTCGAGCCGCAACAGGCCGTCACCGGCGCGCGGGCCGGTATGCATCTCGCCCGGTTGCTCATGCGGCGGGAAGGAGCCGTCGGCGACCATCTGGAACAGGTCATCGGCGGCGTCGACGTAGGCGGTTTCCAGCAGGCTCCCCTCCCGGCCGACCAGGCTGCTGGTGTCCCGCTCGATGACGGCCACCACCTCGTCCAGGTAGCGGACGGGGATGACGTGGCGATGGATCCAGCTGTGTGGGACGTCGATCGGCGGCTCCTCGGAGACGACCCGCTCCTCCTCCCACGCCCGGCGCAGCAGTGGGAAGTCGGCGAACGACATCGTCGCGAGCACCCGGTCGTCGACGAACGCGGTGACGCCGGTGGTGGGACGGGCCTGCGCCGCGCAGATCAACCGGTCCGCCTGGGCAGGGACCCACAGCAACAGATCGGAGAACGACAGGTCGGCCAGCAGTTGCCACTCGGAGACCAGCGCCTGAAGGTGCGCGACCGCCGAACCGGACAGCTTGGTGTGCTCGGCGAGCACGTCGGACAGCGTCGACATGGGGTGCGTCCTGGGTGGGGTCGGCCGGCGAAGACTGCGCGGCAAGAACCGCGCTGCGGGGTCTGCTCCGTGAAACCGGCGGGCGGGTGCGCGCGGAGATGCTCGGACGCGGAGGTGCTCGGATCAGCCGATCTCGGCGATCAGGTCGCCTTCCTGGACCAGACCGCCTTCCTGGACGGCCACCTTCGAGACGGTCCCGTCGACCTCGGCGAGCACCGGAATCTCCATCTTCATCGACTCGAGGATGACCAACGTGTCGCCGTCGGCGACGGTGTCACCCTCGGCCACCAGCACCTTCCAGACGTTGGCCACCATCTCGGCGCGGACTTCCTCGGCCATCGTCGACCCTCTCGATTCGCAGGACATACGGCGCATCACCGACGTGCGCGCCCGGAGCGGGATTGCCGCACCGGGGTCATCCTTGCATCCCGAGGACGCCGACGGTTCACGACGGGTCCGCGGGCGCCGACCGCGCCGTTCCACCTCGACCGCCCTCCGTGCGACGGCGGATGGACCATGAGCGGTCCCGGGCGTGGCAAAATGGTCGTCGCCGCGCCGACCGGCGTGGCGAACGTCATGAATCGATCGCCGCACTGTCCCCCCGCGTCACCAGCCGGGCGGAGTCCGCTGGTGCGAGGTCCGTAGGGAGCACCGATGAGCAAGCGCGGCCGCAAGAAGAAGTCCCGCAAGAAGAACAGTGCCAACCACGGGAATCGTCCGAACTCCTGACGCCGTGGGTGATCGGTGACGGCGGGCCGCGACAGGCCGCCGTCACCGACCGACGGGTTTGTCTGCGCCCTTTCCCAGGACCACGGATCGTCTTCCCGCTGCTCGGGCCGATGAACGCGACCGTCGGCATCCTGACCTGCCTCTGGGCGTGGAACGACTTCCTGCTGCCGCTCGTCATTCTCACGAGTCCGGATGCGCACACCGTCGCCTTCGCTTCCTACCTGATGGCCATGGCGCCGTTGCTGATCGTCTACATCTTCGCCCAGCGTTGGGTCATCTCCGGTGTGATGCGGGGGTCCGTCACATGACCGGCGGAATAGCGCGAGAGGCCCAGCGCCCCGAATTCCGGCCGGTGCTGTCGGACGCCGGCCCGGATCAGCAGTGGTGGAAAAGTGCTGTGGTGTACCAGATCTACCCGCGCAGCTTCGCCGACTCCAACGGCGACGGCATCGGGGATCTGCGCGGCATCATCGACAAGCTCGATTACCTGGCCGACCTGGGCGTCGACATCCTCTGGCTCTCTCCGGTCTACCCGTCACCGCAGGACGACAACGGTTATGACATCAGCGATTACCAGGACATCGACCCGACCTTCGGCACGCTGGCCGACTTCGACGAGTTGCTCGAGCAGACGCACCGTCGTGGGATGAAGCTGGTGATGGATCTGGTGGTCAACCACACCTCAGACGAGCATCCGTGGTTCGTCGAGTCCCGCTCCTCCACCGACAATCCGAAGCGGGACTGGTATTGGTGGCGCCCAGCGCGAACCGGCCGGCAACCCGGGGAACCCGGGGCCGAGCCGACCAACTGGGGAGCTGCCTTCAGCGGGTCCAGCTGGGAGCTCGATCCGGTGACCGAGGAGTACTACCTGCACCTGTTCTCCCGCAAGCAACCCGATCTGAACTGGGAGAATCCGCAGGTGCGTGCGGCCGTCCACGAGATGATGCGGTGGTGGCTGGACCGCGGGGTGGACGGATTCCGCATGGACGTCATCAACATGATCTCCAAGGACCCGTCACTGCCCGAGGGCGAGGTCGACGGGCGGACCGGTCTGGGAGACGGGCATCCCTTCTTCACCAATGGCCCGCGCATTCACGAATTCCTGGCCGAGATGCACCGGGAGGTGTTTGCCGGCCGCGATGGCCAGTACCTGACCGTGGGCGAGATGCCGGGAGTCACGGTCGACGAGGCCGTGCTGTTCACCGACCCGAACCGGGCGGAGGTGGACATGGTGTTCCAGTTCGAGCACGTGCAACTCGACCAGGGGGCACACAAGTGGGACCGCCGACCGCTGAGTCTGGTCGATCTGAAGGCTTCTCTCGGCAGGTGGCAGCAGGGGCTCGCCGAGCGGGGTTGGAACAGCCTGTACTGGAACAACCACGACCAACCGCGGGCGGTCTCCCGGTTCGGTGACGATGGCCGGTACCGGGTGGAATCGGCGAAGCTGCTGGGCACGGTCCTGCATCTGCACCGCGGTACGCCGTACGTCTACCAGGGCGAGGAATTGGGCATGACGAACGCCCCTTTCGCCGGACCGGGCGATTTCCTGGACATCGAGTCGGTCAACCATTACGCCGCCGCGATCGCGCTGGGCATCGACGAGAACGAGGCCCTGGACGCGCTGCGTGCGGCGAGCCGGGACAACGCGAGAACCCCGATGCAGTGGGATGATTCGCCGGGCGCCGGGTTTTCCGCGGGCACACCGTGGGCCCCCGTCAATCCGAACTATTCGCAGATCAATGCCCAGGCCGCAGTTTCCGACCCGGATTCGGTGTTCCACCATTACCGAAGGCTGATCGAGCTGCGTCATACCGAACCCGTTGTGTCGCAGGGTGATTTCCGGATGCTGTTGCCCGACCACGCCGCCGTTTATGCCTTCACCAGGTCACTGGACGGCGTGACGTTGCTCGTGCTCGGCAACTTCTCCAGCGAACCGGTCGACGTCGGCGGGCAGATTCAAGACGGCGGAGACTGGGCGGGCCGGGAACTGGTGATCGGGAACTACCCACCGCCCACAGCGCCCGATGTGCTGCTCCGTGCGTGGGAGACCCGGGTCTACCGGCGTACCTGAGGTCGGCGGGCGTCCCGGTCGCGGGTTCTCAGCTTCCGGGGCGCTCGGTCACCCGCAGGGTTTCCACGGTCACCCGCTCCACACCCTCGTCGCTGACGCTGGTCACCTGCACACTGCTCAGGCTCGCGAACAGTCGTGACCGCAGGTGCTCAGGAGCTCGATCCCCGCCGCACTTGCGGTGCAGCAGTTCCTTGAGCTTGCGGTCCAGGCCGGCCTCCATGAGGCAGGGCGAGCACTCGTCGAGGTGCTGCTGAACCCGCTCGCGGCTCTCGGCGTCCATTTCGTTGTCCAGGAACAGCCACACGTCGCGCAGGACGGAGGTGCACTCGGACTCGGCGTCCATCTCGTCGATCGGGTCACCGCTGGCCATCGCCGGCACCGTCCCTTCGTTCGTCGTCATGGCTTGCCACCAGGGTTGCCTCGTCGCTCGGCCCGCCGACACCGGCGTTCACCGGGACGGGTGGCCCGCTGTCGGCGGCATCGCGTTTCGGTCGCAGGAAGCCACGGTCGGTGGCGTAGGTGGTCAACAGGTCGCGCAACTGCCGGCGGCCGCGGTGCAGGCGCGACATCACGGTCCCCAGCGGGGTTCCCATGATCTCGGCGATCTCCTTGTAGGCGAAACCCTCGACGTCGGCCAGGTACACGGCCAGCCGGAAGTCCTCCGGGAGTTCCTGCAGGGCTTCCTTGACATCCGAATCAGGCAACCGGTCCAGCGCGTCCATCTCCGCCGACCGTAGCCCCGTCGAGGTGTGCGATTCGGCGGCTGCGAGCTGCCAGTCGGTGATCTCGTCGGTTCCGCTGACGATCGGCTGGCGCTGCTTCTTGCGGTAGCCGTTGATGTAGGTGTTCGTCAGGATCCGGTACAGCCAGGCCCGCAGGTTGGTGCCCTGGGTGAAGCTGCGGAAGGCGGCGAACGCCTTGAGGTACGTCTCCTGGACGAGATCCTCGGCGTCGGACGGGTTCCTGGTCATCCGCAGGGCGGCAGCGTAAAGCTGATCGAGCAACGGCATGGCCTGTTCGGTGAACCGCTGGCCCAAATCGTCGTCAACCGACGTGGTCGCCACCTGATTCACCTGCCTGCTGGACGCAAACGGCGGGCGCATCCGACTCCCCGCGACGCGCTCGCCGCGACGCAGCGTCGAGGATACCCGCCTCCTTGGCGCCGACCCTGATGCGCCGGGCGCAGCGGCCGGTCGGGCGCCCTTCGGTCGGGTTTCTGCCGGTCGGATCGACGACAAGCGCAGGTGACCCATGGCGGCTCCGCCCGGGACGGGCCGACTGCCGACCGCAGCAGGTGCAACAGCCATGGCAGCCTCCGTCGTGTGGTACCGGGTCGGTGCCGGAGCTGCTGGGGTGCGCATCCGGCTTCTCCCGGTCCCAACAGTCGACCGGACGGCGCTATTCCTGCCGCGTGCGTCGCCGGCACCGCACCCGACACGCCGGCGGACCGACTCAGACGACGGGATCCATTACGACCACAGGGATCTCGCGATCCGTCCTGGTCTGGTAGTCGGTGTAGTCGGGCCACACCGAGACCGCGCGGTTCCACCATTCGCGGCGCTCGTCGCCTTGCACGGTGCGGGCCAGGTACCGCCGCCGTACCCCCTTGTCCTGCAGCGTCACCTCCGGATCGGCCAGCAGGTTGAGGTACCAGACCGGGTGCTGTGGGGCCCCGCCGAGGGAGGCGATCACCGCATACAGCTCACCGTCGGTGACCCGCATCAGCGGGGTCTTGCGCAGCGCACCGGTCTTGCGTCCCCGGGTGGTGAGGATGACGATCGGCACCCCGCGCAGCGTCGATTCCTCTCGGCCGTCGGAGGCCTCGTAGGCAGTGACCTGCCGGTTGGCGAACTCACTGGCGCCCGGCCGGCATTCGGGTTCGGCTGACATCTGTTCCCTCCGTGTCGAGGAGTTCTCCGCTATTGGCCATCACTCGCTGCGACCGAGCGGTGGCTGTCACCAGCTGACGGGCAGACTCTCGGCGCTGTAAACGATCGACGAGTTCCGAAAACGCAGATCCTGCAACGGAACGGCGGGCCGAAGGGTCGGGAAACGCCGGGCCAGTGCCGGAAAGGCTGCCCGCAGCTCCATTCTCGCCAACTCGGCGCCGACGCAGCGGTGGATCCCATATCCGAACGCCAGGTGCGAGGCCACCTCCCGGGTCGGCCGGAACTGCTCCAGGTCCGACGTCGGCGCAGCACCGTCAGCCACCAGGGCCGGATCCCGGTCGGCGGCTGACAACGACACCAGCACCAGTGCGCCCTGCGGGATGTCCTGGCCGCCAACGGTGACCGGCACTCGCGCGAACCGCGGGAAGGCCACCTGCACCACCGTCAGGTACCGCAGGAGTTCTTCGACGACCCGCTGGACCGCGGCATCGTCGGCGGACCCGAGCGCGGCGAAATCTTCGGGCTTCTCCAGCAGGGCGAGCGCGCCCAGTGCCAGCGAGCTCGCGGTCGTCTCGTGCCCGCCGGTCAGCAGGCCGTCGGCCAGACCGGCCAGCTCGCGGTCGCTGATGTCGTCACCGTGCTCGCGGATCAGCATCCCCAGCAGGCCGTCCCCCGGGTCGGCGCGCTGCGCCTGCACCAGGCCGGTCAGGTACTGCAGCGAGCTGGAGATCGCGTCCAGTGGTGAGTCGTCGCCCAGGTCGAACCGCGCGGTACTGAGCGCCTGGAACCCGTCGCGATCGGCGTACGGCACGCCCAGCAGCTCACAGATCACCAACGACGGTATGGGCAACGCGAACAGGGCGACCAGATCCGCCGGGGCACCGGCGGCCTCGATGGCATCGAGCTGTTCGTCCACGATCTGCGAAATCCGGGGCTGCAGCCTGCGCAGCCGCCGCATGGTGAACTCCGGAGTCAGCATCTTCCGCAACCTGGTGTGGTACGGCGGGTCGGTCATGCCCAGGCCGCCGGGGTCCTGGTCTTCGCCGGTGCCGTCAGTGGTGAGGTTGCCGAAGGCATTGCTGAAGGACGTGGCGTCGCCCAGCACGGCCCGGGCCGGCTCGTACCCGGTGACGAGCCAGGCGGTGATCCCGAACGGCAATTCCAGCTTCGACACCGGTTCGGTCCGGCGCCGCTCTGCGAGTTCCGGGATCGGGTCGAGGCCGTTCCGGGAGAACAGCAGCGGGAAGTGCAGCGGGTCGGTCACGGCGTCGTTCCTCGTTCGCATCGGTGGGGCGACAGGATGGTCGCTCTCACCCATGGTCTCCCGCGGGGAGGCCGGAGCGCGACAGGCGGGCCGGTTCCCGCCGGTCAGGAAGGGCGCCTGCGGGTGGTCCGCTCCGCGTCCGGTCGGTCAGGACGGGCGCCGGCGGCTCGCTCGATCCGCAGACAGGACCCGACCCGGACCCGCTGTCGGGCGCCTCCGGTACTGTCTGGCATCGAGCAGTCCGGTTCACTCCGAGCGTCCGAAGCCCTAACCCAGCCCGAGCCACAGGCCTACCCGAGAGGGACCGCCGTGATCAGCTTTGAGTCAGTGTCGAAGGTCTACCCGGACGGAACAGCTGCCGTTCAGGACCTGACGATCGAGATCCCCACCGGCAAAATCACGGTTTTCGTCGGGCCGTCGGGCTGTGGCAAGACCACCTCGGTGCGGATGATCAACCGGATGATCGAACCCAGCAGCGGCACGGTTCTCATCGACGGCAAGGACACCCGCAGCATTGATGCGCCGGCCCTGCGCCGGGGCATCGGGTACGTCATCCAGAATGCGGGCCTGTTCCCGCACCGCACGGTGCTGGACAACATCGCCACAGTTCCGGTGCTCCAGGGGCAGAGCCGCCGCGCCGCCCGGTCCGCTGCCGCCGCACTGCTGGATCGAGTGGGGCTGGACGCCGCGATGGGCAAGCGCTACCCCGCTCAGTTGTCCGGTGGCCAGCAACAGCGGGTCGGGGTGGCCAGGGCGCTGGCGGCCGACCCCCCGGTGATGCTGATGGACGAACCATTCTCCGCCGTCGATCCCGTGGTGCGTGCGCAGTTGCAGGACGAGCTGATCCGGCTGCAAGGTGAGCTCGGCAAGACGATCGTGTTCGTCACGCACGACATCGACGAAGCGGTCAAGCTCGGCGACTCCATCGCGGTGTTCGCCGTCGGCGGCCGACTCGCGCAGTACGCGTCGCCGGCGGAGGTGCTGAGCCGGCCCGCGGACGATTTCGTCGCCGATTTCGTGGGACGCGACCGGGGGTACCGCGCGCTGTCCTTCACCGCGGCCGGCCGGTTGCCGCTGCACGACGAACCGACGCTGACCCTCGATCGTCCTGCGCCGGCGGATACGGTCGCCGCCGACGCCGTCGACGGTCAGCCGTACTGGGTGCTCGTGGTCGACGATTCCGGGCAGCCGCGTGGATGGGTCGATGCCAGGCAACTCAGTCCCGGGCGCCCCGTCGGGTTGGCCGACCTGGTCCTCGGCGGATCGCTCGCCGGCCCGCAGTCGTCCCTGCGCACGGCGCTGGATGCCGCACTCTCGTCACCCTCCGGGCGGGGTGTTGCGATCGACGACGACGGCACGGGTGATCGGCACCGTCGCGGCGACCGAGGTGCTCGGCGCGATCGAGACCGCCCGGGCGGCCACTCCGGCGGATGGGCAGCAGAACGGATCGACGCGGCTGGCCACGCAGGGGCCCGGCACCCCGGAGCAGGCGCCGTCCGCGGCGGTCCCGTCGTGAACTGGACTTGGCTGAACCGCAACTCCGACCAGATCCTGTCCTGGTTGATCCAGCATGTGTGGCTGGCCGCGCTGCCGACCCTGCTCGGCCTGTTGCTGGCACTCCCCTTGGGGGCCATCGCGTTTCGGTACCGATGGAGTTACGCCGTGCTGATCACCATCGCCGGTTTGCTGTACACGATTCCGTCCCTGGCGCTGTTCGTGGTCCTGCCCGGGCTGCTCGGCACCAAGATCCTGGATCCGATCAATGTCGTCATCGCGTTGACCCTGTACACGCTGGCGCTGATGGTCCGGGTGGTGGCCGACGCCCTCGATTCGGTGCCCCCGCTGGTCCGCCAGAGCGCGGTTGCCATGGGGTACCGGCCGCTCCGTTCGCTGGTCTCGATCCAGCTGCCGCTGGCCATCCCGGTCATCGGGGCGGGTCTGCGGGTGGCGGCGGTGTCCAACGTGAGCCTGGTGTCCGTCGCCGCACTGCTCGGCATCCCGCAGCTGGGGCAGTTGTTCACCACCGGATTCCAGCTGAACTTCTACACCCCGATCATCGCCGGCATCGTGCTCTGCCTGCTGGTGGCCGCGGTGTTCGACGGGCTGATCCAGCTCGCGGTGCGGTTCAGCACACCGTGGGAGCGGGCGGTGAAGGCGCGATGACGGGGGCCATCGGCTGGCTCACCGACCCGGCGAACTGGACCGGCAGCAACGGCATCATCGCCAGGCTCGGGCAGCACCTCTGGTATGTGCTGCTGTCACTGGCGATCGCGGCCGTCATCGCCCTGCCACTCGGTGCGGTGATCGGCCACACCGGCCGCGGGACCGGGCTGGTGTCCGGCCTGGCCAATGCCCTGCGCGCGCTGCCGTCATTGGGACTGCTGATCATGCTGGCCCTGTGGGGGCTGAACAACCTGCCGGGCTCGATCTCGCTGCTCGGCCCGACGATCGTGGTGCTGGTGATCCTGGCGATCCCGCCGATCCTGTCGAACACCTATGCGGGCATCGCCGCTGTCGATCCGGCGGCGCGGGACGCCGCCAAGGGCATGGGGATGACCGGCAACCAGGTCCTTCTCCGCGTCGAGCTGCCGGTGGCGCTGCCGCTGATCATGTCCGGGATCCGGTCCGCCTACCTGCAGGTCGTCGCGACCGCCACCATCGCGGCGGTGGTGTCACTCGGGGGGTTCGGCCGGTACGTCATCGACGGGCTCGCCCAGCAGGACTATTCGATGATGGTGGCCGGCGCCTTCCTGGTCGCGTTGCTGGCCATCATCGGTGACCGATTGCTCGCCCTGATCGGATACTTCGCGGTGTCGCCGGGCATCACCGGTCGGTCCGTGAAGGGCCGGGCCACCACCGCCGACATGGTTGTGCGGCGAAATCCTGGAGCGCCGGCTGCCGCCGAGGCAGAAGGGGACATGGACCGCGACGGGGAAGAACTTGGCATGGTCAGGGCCACCCAGATCGCCGACCGGACCGGTCCGCTGTGAGCGCCGACGACCACCACTGCCGATGTTGTCGGTCGCGGTCATGGTGGTGACGCACGGACGAAGAGGCTGACCGTCGCCGCAGCACCGCCCACATCTTCCCGCCAGCAAGGCTTGTCACCACATCACCACACCAAATCACCACACCAAATCACTACACCGAGCCACCACAACCGAGCCACCACAACCGAGCCACCACAACCGAGCCACCAGGAGTCCCCAGTGCGCCATCGCATCCGTTCCATCCGGCCGGCGTTGTTCGTCGGCGCCCTCGTCGCCTCGCTCACACTCGCGGCGTGCGGCAGTTCCTCCGATCCACTGGCCAGTTCGTCGTCGTCGGCCCCGAGCTCCGCGGCGTCCGCCGCCTCCGGGGCGACCGGCGCATCGGGCTCGGGCTCGGCGTCCACCGGGACCATCACGATCGGCTCCGCGAACTTCCCGGAGAACGCCACCCTGGCGAACATCTACGCCGAGGCGCTCAAGGCCAAGGGCATCGACGCCCAGACGAGCCTCAACATCGGTGAGCGCGCGGTCTACCTCAAGGCCTTGCAGGACGGGTCCATCGATCTGGTGCCCGAGTACTCAGGGGTGCTGCTGCAGTACTTCGACAAGGCTGCCACCGCCGTCTCGTCCGAGGACGTCTTCGCCGCTCTCGAGAAGGCGACACCGGAGGGGCTGGAGGTGCTGACCCAGTCCGCGGCAGAGAACAAGGACTCGATCGCCGTCACCAAGGACACCGCCGAGGCCAACAATCTCAAGAGCATCGCGGATCTGGCCCCGGTGGCAGGCTCTGAGGTGCTGGGCGGACCGCCGGAGTTCGCCACCCGGCCGACAGGAGTCCCTGGGCTGAAGGAGAAGTACGGCCTGACGTTCAAGGAGTTCAAGCCGCTGGACGTCGGCGGACCGCTGACCGTTGCGGCCCTCAAGAACGACCAGGTGCAGGCGGCGAACCTGTTCACCACCGATCCGGCGATCGCGGCCAATGGGTTCGTCGTTCTCGAAGACCCGAAGAACCTGTTCGCGGCGCAGAACGTGTTGCCGCTGATCAACTCCGACAAGGCCACCCCGGAGGTCACCGAGGTGCTCGACGCGGTGTCGTCGAAGTTGACCACCGACCAGTTGATCGAACTGAACACGAAGGTCCAGGTCGACAAGGAAGACTCGGCGCAGGTGGCGCAGGAGTGGGTGCAGGCCAACCTGAGCTGACGCGTTTCGCGTCACCGACCAAGGGGCCGGCTTCCTTCGGGGAGCCGGCCCTTTTCGTACCGCCCCCTCGAAAGGTTCACGTCACTCTGTCAAGTTCCGCCACGGCTTGCTCAGCATCCCGCTAGTCTCGCCCGATGCCAGCAGCACCGACACCGGCCGTCGCCATGCTGGTCAGGGCAAAGATCCCGCACACCCTGCATCCCTACCATCACGACCCGGGTACCACGGCGTTCGGTGACGAGGTTGTCGCCGCGTTCGGCTGGGACCCGCACCGGGTGTTCAAGACCTTGGTTGCCTCCGTGGACGGCTCCCTCGTAGTCGGCGTCGTGCCGGTGGCCGCGCAACTGGACCTCAAGGCGCTCGCCGCGGCAGCAGGCGGCAAGAGGGCGCAACTGGCCAAGGTCAGCGACGCCGAGCGGTCGTCTGGCTACGTGGCGGGTGGCATTTCGCCGCTCGGTCAACGCAAGGCGTTGCCCACCGTCGTGGACGACAGCGCGACGTCCTTCAGCACGATCATGGTGAGCGCGGGTAAACGAGGGCTGCAGGTCGAACTGGCGCCCGCCGACCTCGTCGCGGCCTGCCGCGCGAAGCTCGCTGCCATCGCGGCGGCGACCTGAGTGCCCGAGACGAATGCGCCCGTTCACGCTTTCGGTGTCCGCACCCGCCTTTCGGGTAGCTGGCAGCTTCCGGGCGAATGGGTGATGATCAACGCGGCGCAAAAAGCGACAAACGGAGCGCCCCGTCATCGGCAATGGCATGACGGCACAGATCAGTAGCATGAGGGGAATCTTCGCCGATGAGCCAGCCGTCCGTCCGGCAGCAGGCATCTGCCCCCGGAGCCGCGCCCGCCGCCCCCGGTGATCTGACGCGCGAGTTGATCGACACCGACATCTGGACCGACGAGATGGTCTCGCGGGCCGGGATCCCGATCATCGACACCAAGTTCGTCACGGTCGGCGGTGGTATCGGGTCCTTCGTGACGGTGGATTTCCTGCGCATCTACGGGATCAAGCCGTCGGACATCACCGTGCTCACCCAACTGGAAACGCCATGGGCCAGTTACGAGTACCTGACCCGGGTCTCGCAGATTCCGCGCGGGGAGCGGCTCCGCTCCGACTCGAAGTCGACGCCCGACAACATCTGGGGATTCCCCAGTTACGCGGTGCGTGAAGCCTTCGGCGCGAAGTCGGTGAGTGGTTTCGTGGAGCCGCTGTGGAACGTGATGACCGAACCGATCCTGTCGGACTACTACACTCCGAAGGCCGGCCAGGCGTTCGAGACCATGGAGCGCGAATACCACCGGATCGGCTACCCGCAGTGCGTTCGCAAGGGCCAGGTGCGGATGGTCCGCCGCCGACGGGAGGGCGGCTACTTCACCATCCTCACGCCGCCGGCGGGCGCCACGCCGACCAAGCGGCTGGCCTACCGCTCGCCGTACGTGCACGTCGCGATCGGCTACCCCGGCCTCAAGCTGTTGCCCGACCTGCAGCGCTACCGCGAGTACTACCGCGACCCCTCCAAGGTCGTCAACGCCTACGAACCGCACGAGCACGTCTACGAACAATTGGCCCTGCGCCCGGGCACGGTGGTCATCCGCGGCGGTGGGATCGTCGCTTCCCGCGTCCTGCAACGGCTCATCGACGACCGTGACCGCCTCGGCCTGCAGACCCAGATCGTGCATGTCTTCCGCACCTACATCACCGGGGCCCACGGCCCGAACATCTTCATGCGCCGCAAGGGCGGCGACGGCTGGGCCTATCAGGGCTTCAACTACCCCAAATCGGTGTGGGGCGGACAGCTCAAGGCCAAGATCCGCAACCTCGAGGGCGAGGACCGCGCCGAGGCCTACAAGCTGATGGGCGGCACCAACACACCGGTCCGCAGACTCTGGCAATCACAGTTGAAACGCGGCCGCGCGGAGGGCTGGTACCGGACGATCACCGGCGAGGTGAGCGAACTGCGGCCCGGACCCAACGGACGCGGTGTCGTCACCTACCTCAAGAGCAAGGACCACGGACAGGTCGAGCTGTACTCGGACTTCGTGATCGACTGCACCGGCCTGGAGGCTGACATCCGCGAGCACCGGGTGCTCGCGGACCTGCTCGACCACAGCGGAGCGGGGCGCAATCCGGTGGGCCGGCTCGACGTCGACCGGTCGTTCGAGGTGATCGGCACCCGCAGCCAACCGGGCCGGTTGTACGCCTCCGGCAGCGCCACCCTCGGTGGTTACTTCCCCGGCGTCGACACCTTTCTCGGGCTGCAGATCGCGGCGCAGGAGATCTGCGACGATCTGGTGAAGCTGGGGTTCTGCCCGAAATTCGGTGTCGCGGCGTCCGCACGGCAGTGGTGGCGCTGGGCGCGCCACCAGAAGATCTAGGGGGCGAGAAGTGGTACCCACCCTGTATGGGCGGATTCAGACGCGCATCGTGCTGCTGGTCGTCGTCGGCGGCATCTGGACGTTGATCATCACGCCGTTCCTGCCGACCGGTGAATCACTGAGCCGCTCCTACCAATCGACATTCCTGGTGCTGCTGACGGTTCTCGTCCTCGGCGTGCTGTGGGAATTCCTCTACCACGGCCTGCAGCAGTTTCGCTGGGAGAAGGATTGGCCGACCTTCTTCGGTTTGCTGACCATGATCAACGAGGGCTTGCTGGTCTGGCTGCTGATCCAGGCCGGGGCGGTGCCGGGCGTCGGCGACATCCCGCTGTCCGCCTTCCTCATCCAGTTCATCACCACATGGCTCGTCGTGTGGCTCGTCGCCAACGGACCCGTGCAGATCTTCTTCTCGCGCTGGCGGTTCCGGGGAGGTCGGTTCTGGTGATCGAGGACGGGCACCACAGCGGCACCGGCGCGAGCACACCCGCGTTCGACGAACTGACCGGAGAGGTGCTGCCCGGTTCATCAGTGGTGGCGCGGGCACCGGGCATCGTCGTCGTGCTGCGGCCCCGATCGCAGGTCACCGGGAGCTCGACCGCCGACTCGGACCGTACCGTCGCCGAGTTGCTCGACCTGGTGCGCGCGGCCTCCCGGCGCGGGGCTACGGCACCCGGTCGTGACCTGGCGCGGGTGCTCACCGAGTTCGTCGTCCGGGCACGCGCGGTCCCCGATTTCGGCACCGTCGCTGCGACCGAGGATGGCATCGCCGTGTTCCTGCGCGGTGACGTGAGCGTCTCCGAGCTCGCCGTGCCCGACGGCGTCGCCGGGCCGGCCGGTGAGTTGCTCTCGCTGTCCGGGAGCACGGCCGCCTTCACCGTCGACCGGCTGCTGCCCCGTCCGCGGGGGCCGCTGGTGCTGGCCGTCGGCGCCGCCGGGGACGTCGCAACGCCGCCCTCAACCCCCGCTTCGCCCGCCGGATGGTCGGGCCTGGTCAACGGTCTCGTCCCCGGTGACGGCATTGTGTTGAGCCCGCCCGCGAACTGGGCGCCGGGTGCCGCAGCGGACCCTCGGTCGTCGGATCTCGTTCGTCCGCCGGCTCCTGCCGCCGGGATGCCGTCGGAGACCGCACCCCCGGTCCCGGACCGCGCCGTGACGGCTGCGCCAGGGGAACCGACCGAGGCACAGCCGTCCGCGAGGCCCGAGCCGGCAGCGCCTGCCGCGCCCCCGTCCGCACCGCACCCCGCGCCCGTCGAGTCCCCGGCGACGCCGCCCACTCCTCCCCAGCCACCCGCTGCCGCGCCGGCACCACCTGCTGCCGCGCCACCGCCACCCGCTGCCGCGCCACCGCCGACACCCGCCGCCCCGCCGCCTGCCGCCCCGCCGCCCGCCGCCCCGCTGCCGACACCTGCCGCGCCACCGCCGACACCCGCCGCCCCGCCGCCTGCCGCCCCGCCGCCGACACCTGCCGCGCCACCGTCGCCGCCCGGTGCGCCGACCCCCGAGCTGCGGCCACCCAGGGTCTCCGACCTCATCCACCAGTCGAAGGCTCACGAGTCCCCCAGACCGCCGCTGCCGCTCGCCGGGGCACGACCACCGGCCCAACGACCCGGCGCTCCGGCCGGCCCGGCGCACGTGGTGGTGAAGGGTTTCCGCTGCTCCCGCAATCACCACAACGACCCCAGGGTGTCGTTCTGCTCGGTGTGCGGCATCCGGATGGATCAGCGCACCGGCATTCTCGTCGACGGCCGCCGGCCGCCGTTGGGGTTGCTCGTCCTGGACATCGGCGCGACGTTCGTGCTGGACGACAACTATCTGCTCGGACGCAATCCTGAGGTGGACGAAGCGGTGATCTCGAGCCGGCTCCGTCCGATCCGTCTCGACGACGACAGCGGCACGTTGTCCCGGGTACACGCCGAGATCCGGCTCGAGGGTTGGGATGTACTGCTGATCGACCGCGGATCGGCGAACGGCTCGTTCCTCGCAGCTTCGGGCCAATCAGGCTGGACCAGGCTGACCCCGCATCAGCCGGTCGTGCTGGCCCCTGGCACGCACGTCCGGATCGGCCGCCGAACGTTCACCTTCGAATCCGCGCACGCCAGGATCTGACACACCAGGATCTGATCTGGCGCCGCACTAGTCGGCGGCATCGTCCTGTGCTGTCAGGATCCGGAACCCGACCCGGCGCCCGAGGCGGCGCCGGAAGGCCAGCAGGAACCACAGCCGCGCAAGCGCATCGACCGCCGCGAGAGCGTCCGCGTCATCGCCCAACGCGATCGGCCGAAACCCAATGTCAGTGATCAACCGTGCCACGACCGCATCGGCCTCGCCGCCCGGACCGGCATACGGCATATCCGCCCGGAGCCGACCGAACACCGGCGCCTGCATCTGTTCCCACCCGACCGTGTTGAAGGCCCGGAACGCTATGGCGCCCGTGGACTCGAGCAACTGGACCGAATTCATTACCGGTCCCGCCGTGTTGTTCGTGGCATCAATGACGATCTTCTCAACCAGCCCGGACGCCCGCTCTGCTCCCGCCCCGGATCCGAGTGCCGCGATCAGCGTGGGCACCTGATCCCCGGGCACGGCCAGCAACACCGCATCGGCGGCCGAGACGGCGTCCCGGTGCGACATCGCCGTGACGGTCCCACCGCTTTGCGAGGACAGCTCGGCAACCGCCTCCTGAATTCTGGTTGCAGCCGGCTCGCGGGATCCGAGGATGACCTGATGGCCGCTGCGCGCCCAGCCGTTCGCCAGCGTCCGCCCCACCGTCCCGGCCCCGAGGACGGCCACCGCGGTCACAGGCCCAGCATTTCGAGCACGACCTCGGCGACCCTGCGCCCGGAGTACTGCTGTTGGCCGGTCACCAACCGCCCGTCGCGCACAGCGAAGGGCTTGAACAGGCCCGCCTGCAGGTAGTTGGCGCCCCGTGACCGCAATTCGTCCTCCAGCCGCCAGGGCATGATCTGCACGCCGGCAGCCTTGTCGCTGAAGTCCTCCTCGACGTTCGCGAACCCGGTCACCGTCTTGCCGTCGACCAGAGACGAGCCGTCGGAAAGCCGTACGTTCAGCAGGGCGGCGACCCCGTGGCAGAACGCCGCCGTGATCTTCTCGGCCTCGTAGAACGAGCGGATCGCGACCTGCAGATCGGCGTTGTCCGGGAACGTGAACATCGGCGACTGGCCGCCGCACACCAGCAGGGCGTCGTACCGGGTGAGGTCGAGGTCGGCCAGCCGCGGGGTGTCCTCCAGCAGTTGGAGGAGGTCGGGAGAGTTCACGAAGCCGAGCGAGATCAGGTCCTCGGCAGACCATCTCGATGGATCACGCGGGTCGCTCAGGCTGTCGAATTCCACCTTGCCGCCCGCCGGTGACGCGACGGTGACCTGCACTCCGCGCTCGGTGAGTTCGTAATAGGGGTGGGTGAGTTCGGCGGCCCAGAATCCGACGGGCCAACCGTTGTTGGTGCTGACGGTCGGATTGGCGACCACCATCAACACCTGCTTGGGCGTATTGCTGCGCAAATCGACCGCAGCCCTGTGCCCCCGGTCGGGCAGGGTGACCGTCTGCCGTTGACTTCCCGTGTCCTGGTGCTGGTCCTCTGACATCGCTGCGTCCTGTCGTCGGGCGGCGTCGGCCGCCGGGTGAGTAATGCGGTCATCATTGCTTGATATCAAGCAATGTGACAATGGGGTGGACGCGATAGGTTTGAGCCGTGAGCGAACGGGGACGCAAGGAACGCGGACACAGCGGACAGGGAAGTGGTGCGGCGCGCGAGTCATTGCCGGACGCGGCAACGGGACCGGCCGTGTCCGACAGCGTCGACACGATCCTCGAGCAGTGGGCCGGGCAACGCCCCGACCTCGACTTCTCGCCGGTCGGAGTGCTGACCCGGATCACGCGGCTGCGCAATCACTTCGACTCTTCCCTACAGGAGGTGTTCGACCGCTTCGGGCTCAGTGCCGCCGACTTCCAGGTGATCATCACCTTGCGCAGGGCCGGCAGTCCGTACCGGCTCCCCCAGTCGCGTTTGATGGCGCAGCTGTCCCTCACTTCAGGAACGGTCAGTGTCCGGCTGGAGCGTCTGGAAAAGGCCGGCATCGTGGAGCGGGGGCCGGATCCGGCGGACAAGCGCGGCGCCCTCGTCACCTTGACGGCACACGGACTGTCGCTGTTCGACCGGGTCGCCCCGGAACACCTGGCCAATGAGGACCGTCTGCTGTCGGCCCTCGACGAACCGCAACGCCGACAGCTCGTCGATCTGCTCCGCCGCCTGCTGCTGTCACTGGAACCGGCGTCAGAGTCCGTCGGCGCCCCGCTCGGAGTCCGGCTGGAGTCCGCACCGCTCGCTCGACGCCGGCGCGCCCTCGTCGGCCTGTCCGACACCGCCGGACTGCTGGTCGCAGACATCACCGACCCGGACCTCTCCGGCGAGCTCCGCCGGGGCGACCTCCTGGTGGCCGTGAACGACACCCCGCTGCACAGCGAGGTGACGCTCGCGGCCGCTCTGCGGGAGCGGTCCGGTTCACCATTGAGCGTGAACCTGTTGCGCGGCAACGACGAACTCACGATCCGAGTGCCCCGGCTCGGCAGACCCGGCACCACCCGGTGATTCGCGGCAGCACGCAGATGGCCTCTTGCCGGCGCGGTTGACGAAGGCTGGGGTCGGCGCCGGGCCGATGACCGGCGCAACTACCCGAGCGCCGGTTCGTGCACCGCGTACGCACCGGCGTCGATGTCCTCGATCAACGTCGGACCGGTGGGAGCCCAACCCAGGCGCTCCCGGGTGACGGTGCTGGTCGATGTCATATCCCAGCCGAAGAACGTCCCGATCCAGCCGAAGTGGTCCTGCACCCCGTCCGGATCGATCGAGGCCACCGGCAGGTCGAATGCCCGCCCGATCGCCGCAGCGATGTCACGACTGGCGATCTCTTCTTCAGCGACGGCATGCAGGCGCGCACCGGCCATGCCGGGATCGGCAACAGCCTTTTCCAGCCCGAGGACGATGAGTCGCGCCGCATCGGAGCGGTGCACTGCGGACCACCCATTGGTCCCGTCACCGGGGTAGCCGGCGACCCCCCGCTCCCTGGCGACCGCTGCGATCAACGCGATGAACCCGTGGTCGCCGATGCCGTGCACCGTCGGGGCGAAGCGCAGGCTCACGGAGCGCACCCCCCGGTCGACGAAATCGAACGCGAGATTCTCGGCACCACCCCGGGGCGAATCCGGCCCGTGGAACGGAGACGGGTCACCTTCGTTGCTGGGCCGCCCCGGGGCGAGGGCGGCGACCCCCGAGGCGAACAGGAAGGGTCGATCGCCGCCGACCAAGGCATCGCCGATCGTCTGCACGGCGGCGCGTTCGGCGGCGTTCGAGGCGGCCGGGTTCGACCAGTCGTGCTTGTTCGCGAGATGGATGACGGCGTCTGTGGTTTCGGCGCCGACCCGGAGGCTCTTCAGGTCGTCGAGGTCGCCCCGGCGGACGTGGACCCCCTTGCGCTCGAGGGCCGCCGCGGACGCGTCGGACCTGGCGAGCCCCGTGACCTGATGCCCCGCGGCAAGCAGCTCATCAACAGTGGCGGAGCCGATCCAGCCGGACGCTCCGGTGACGAAAACGCGCATGTCCATTCTCCTTCGGACCCGCCCCAAGCGGCGGGGCGGCGATGTCAGTGACTGATGTCAGCCACAGACATCAAGCTACACACGGATGGCAGTCGCTGTCATCACTACACTCGATCTGTGCGATGGGAACCGGGGGCGAAGGAGCGACTGCAGGCGGCTGCTCTGGAACTGTTCGCCACCCGCGGGTTCGAACAGACGACCACCGCGGACATCGCGCAGGCCGTCGGTCTGACCGAGCGCACCTTCTTCCGGCACTTCACCGACAAGCGCGAAGTGCTGTTCGTCGGACAGGACCTGTTCGTGCGGGTGTTCCTGGACGGCGCCGAGGCTGCCCCACCCGCGGCATCCCCGTTGGAGGTGATCGCCGCTGCCCTGCAATCCGCGGCTGCGTTCTTCCCCGACGAGCGTCGTCAGTTCTCGCGGACCCGCCAGTCGGTGATCGAGCAGAACCCCGCCCTCCAGGAACGGGAACTGCACAAACTCGCCGGCCTCGCCATCGCCATCGCCGGGGCCCTGCGCGAGCGCGGAGTTGCCGAACCCGCGGCCACACTCGCGGCCGAGTCCGGCGTCACCGTCTTCGGCATCGCGTTCGCACAATGGATTCGCGACGGCGAGCAACGATCCCTCGGCGACATCACCGCAGAGATGCTCGCCGAATTGCGGAGGTTGACCGCCCCGGCAGGCTTGCCCATCCGGTGAGCAACTGATCTTGCCCGCTCATTCGGTCGCCACCAGCTTGGCGACCCGCTCGGTGAGTTCGGCGTTCGCATCATCCAGACCGGCCTGCACCACGAGCACTGCGACGAGGGCGTCGTCGACGGCCGGCGCCGGCGTCGACCGGCCCACCACCACGAGCGACGCCGAGGCCACCGCGGTCGGCGTCTGCGCGAGCCGCACGTCGACGCCGAGCCCGCCCAGCGGGGCGAGCGCCGCGGCGACCTTCCGTCCGGCCCGGGCCGAGTCGCCCGCCGAGACCAGCAGTGGCCCTCGGAGCGAGCCGGCCGCGGCGGAGCCCAATATCAGCGCCGCCCGCCCGTCTCCCCCACCATCCGTCAGGACGCCGACGGGGTCACCCGCCGTGATCTGCGTAGCGGAGAGCCGGGCCACCACGAGAGTGAACGTCGGATCGGCCGGTGCCGCTCCGACGGATTGCTGATCGGCGAAGGCACGCTCCACCAGCACAACGTTGGCCTCGACCGCCGCCGCCTGAGCGACGACGTCGGTCCACGGGTCGGCGGAGAACCGGGTCAGCACCGAGCACGCCACCCCGCGGCGCCTTCAGTTCCGTCGCCAGCGCGTTGAGCTCGTCGACGGTCGACGCCATCCGCGCGAGGTCGGGTACCAGCGCCGCGCCTACCTCCAGCGGCGCCTTCGGACGGATCACCAGCCGGCTGAGCACCAGCTTCGGCTGGCCGGCCGGTGCCCAGCAGCGCCGCGCCCACCGCGGACAACGACCTCGCGTGTTGCGGGTCGTCGACCAGCACCAGCACCCGATAGGAGTCGGGCAGCCCGAGGGCGGCGCGCTCGGCGGCGGCGATGTCCCGCTGCATGACCCGGTCGGAGTAGACGCGCTTCAGCAGCGGGCCCGGTCATCGCCGTGGTGATCAGCGCCATCAGCACCAGCATGGTGAACAGCTCGTCGTCCAGCACCCCGAGCTGGCGTCCGACGTTCAGGATGACCAGCTCGGTCAGGCCGCGGGTGTTCATCAGCACGCCGATCGCGGCCGACTGTCGCGTTCGGCACCTTCATCGCCCTCGCCGCGACGTAGGCGCCGACGAACTTGCCGCCGATCGCCACCAGCAGGATCAGCGCCAGCTGCCACAGCGCCGACGCCGGTGATCCCGCCGATGTTCGTGCCCAGCCCGGTGACCACGAAGAACAGCGGCAGCAGCAGCAGCACGCTGACCTGCTCGAGCCGCTCGAGGATCTCCGTGGTCATGTCCGCCGCGCCCTCGCGCGGCATCATCGCGCCGAAGATGAAGGCGCCGAAGATGGCGTGGATGCCGATCATCTCGGTGATGTAGGCCGAGACCAGGACACCGATCAGCACGACGGCGAGGATGTCCGGGGTGAGCCGGCCGACCCGGCGGTACCAGTCGTTCAGCCGGCGCAGTGCCGGCCGGACCAGTCCGAACATGACCGCCGCGAAGACCGCGGTGAGCGCCACGATGCGCAGCACGTCCAGCGGACCGTTGCCCTGCACGACGGCCACCACGAAGGCCAGCAGGGTCCAGGCGATGATGTCGTCCACGGCGGCGCAGGCCAGCGCCAGCACGCCGGTGGAGGTCCGGTGCATGCCGCGGTCGGTGAGGATCCTGGCGAGCACCGGGAACGCGGTGATCGACATCGCGACCCCGAGGAACAACGCCAGCGCCAGCGGCGCGACCGGCCCCGCGGCGGTGACGTCGTGCGTCGGGTAGAGCAGCAGCGCCAGCCCGGCGCCGAGCGCGAACGGCAGCGCCACCGAGGCGCCGAGATGGTGCCGGCCAGCCGCTCCCGGCCGCGGATCAGCAGCATGTCCAGCTCGAGGCCGACGATGAACATGAACAGCACCAGGCCCAGCTGCGCCAGGATGTTCAGGTACGGCAGCACCTCGGGCGGGAACAGCTTGCCGTCCAGGTCGCCGGGGAGCAGCCCGAGCAGGCTCGGCCCCAGCGCGATGCCGGCGATGATCTCGCCCGACCACCGGAGGCTGGCCCACTGCGCGGGCAAGACGGCCGAAGACCCTCGCGACGATCATGATGATCGCGATGTCGATGAAGACCAGCGCGGCGATGTGCATGCTGCTGTCCTGTCCTGACGGTCCTGTCCCGGCTGGGAGCGGCCGTCCTGTTCGCTGCGGGTGACGCCGAGCGACCGGTCCAGGGGTGGGCATGGGCCAAGCGCCGGCCGTGCAGTGTTGCTCAGTGTGACCCACGAGGCCCGTTCAGCAGAACGGACGGCTCGGACATTCAGCCGACCGTGTGACCGAACCCGGGTAGGTGAATCAATCACGCGGGCGGCCGACTCCACCGTTACGATCGGCCGGTCAACTTCGCCGCGACCGGCGCCGTCCGGTGGCGAACCTGCCGTGTCACCGGCGGATCCAGCGTGAGGAGTGCGACGTGGTGCTGCAAGATACGCCGGCGCAGGCTGTTCCGGTGCTGGCCGACTTCCGGGTCGTCCGGCTGATCGGCGAGGGCAACCACGGCCGGTTCTACCTCGCCCATCCCCCGGCCCGACTGGGCATCGACGACGAGTACGTCGCCGTGAAGGTCTTCGCCGGACAGTGCAGCGAGGACGCCTTCCGGCGGGGTACCCGGGAACTGCGGGCCTTCGCCGCCGTCGATTCGCCCTACCTGGCGCGGGTGTACGACGCGGTGCTCGAGGACAACTTCCTCTACGCGATGGAGTACTTCCCGCTGGGCTCGCTGGCGGCGCCCGCGCGCCCGCTGGATCGCGGGCGAGGTGCTGCGCGCCGTCGAGCACGCCGCCCGCGCGGTGACGCCCTGCACGAGGCCGGTCTTGCGCACGGCGACGTCAAACCCGGCAACGTCATGCTGCACGACGACGGTGCGAAGTTGTCCGACCTGGGCCTTGCCCGCGCGATGACGGCCGGCGCGGCCCTGACCGGGATGGCCCCGGAGACGTCGGTGGAGTTCCTCGACCCGACGCTGCTGCTCGGAGAGCCCCCGTCGAGGGCGACAGATGTGTGGGCGTTGGGCGCGACCCTGCACCGTGCCCTGTCCGGCCGGGGCCTTTACGGAGAACTGCCGGAGCGGCAACCACTGCTGGCGATCCGCAGGGTGCAGACCAGCCGGCCGCAGATCGACCCGTCGCTGACGGCGGGCGAGGCCGATCTGGTGCTGGCCTGCCTCGCGCCCACCGGCGACAGGCCCGCGACCGCACTGGAGGTCGCCGACCGGATCGCGGCCCTGGGCAGCGCCGCCGGCTGAACTCAGAACGTCGCCGGCCCCCACCAGTTGTCCTGTAGGTCCTTCATCGTGTGGTCTTTCCAATGCACGTACAGCAGGTATTGAGCGCGCTCGGGGTCGTTGAAGGTGGTGATGATGTACGGGAAGCTCGCCTCGTCGTCGGCCGAGCGGTACAGCTGTCCTTGGTCGACGCCGTCGATGTTCCAGCTGACGATCTTCGGCGAGTTCGCCCAGTCCCGCTCGAGATAGGCGTCCTTCTCCTCCACGGACGGGAAGTGCATCACCTCGAAGTAGACGTCCTGAGGATCTGTGCAGGACACGATGGCGTCGGCGTTGCTCTTCTCGGTATCGCTGGCGATCGAGCAGGTCGCGTCACCGAAACCCTTGTCGCTCGGCGTCGCGGGGAGCAGGTCCGGAAACTCGTCAACCGTGATCGCGGCCGGTCCCCACGGGTCGGTGACCGTGACGAGAACCGGTGCACTGGCTACAGACTGCTTGCCGGCCGCGTTGGAAGCGGTGACCGTGTAGGTGTAGGTCCCGGGCACCAGCTTGGGGTCCGAGTAGCGCGGCGCGACACCGGTGTAGACGACCTTGTCGCCGCGGCTCAGCGTGTAACCGGTGGCACCGGTGGTCGCGTCCCAGGCCACCGTGACGTCCCGTCCGTCGGCGGTGGCGGTGAGATTGGCCGGCGTGCTCGGGCCCTGCGCGACTGGTTCGGAGCGGTTCAGCAGCAGCGCCGCCGTCACCCCGCCGGCGATGACGAGCACGGCGGCGAGCCCGATCAGGATCCACTTCCGCATCCCGCCGCCGGGCTTCTGGCCGACGGGCGTGGAACCGGTGGGTGGCCCGGCGAACTGCTGCGGGTACCCCGTGGAATGCGGTCCCGAGTGATACTGCCCGCCCGGTGGAGGGCCGCCCGGCGGTGGCCCGCCCGGACGCTGCGGTCCGGTGTTGCCATGGGCCGGCGACGGCCCGGTGCCGTAGAAACCACCGCCGGTGCCCGTCCCGGCACCCGCGTAGCTGGGCGGCGGAATGGACTCGGTCGACCGGTAGGCATTGGCTCCCAGCGGGGCAACCGTCCCGGTCGGGGTCCATCCAGCCACTCCCGAGCGTGGCAGCACCTGTGATTGGCGGATGGTCTGCCAGCCGGCGAGGCGCTCGAGCATGGTGACGATGTCGTCGAGTTCCTTGGGCCGCTTGGCGCCCTCGCGTTCGTACACGACGGTGCGGGTGACGTCCTTGTTCCCGACGGTGATCTCCTGCAGCACGTCACCGGGGACGATCTCGATCAGCGGCAACCGCGGCGGCAGGTCGAAGAACCGCACCCGATGCAGCAGTTCCTCCAGCTCGATCCGGCTGTTCGCCGACAGATAGTTGGTGCTCACCGGGCCGAGCTCGGACACGGTGCCCTGGGACGGCGAGGTCCGGCGGACCGACACCGTGTACGGCGGCCGGGGTGTGGTCAGGGCGATCGCCTCGACGGCGGCCGCAGCCTCGGCAGCCGCCTTCGCGGCCGGATCGGCTGCCGACGATGCCGGCGGCTCCACGGACGTGTTGTCGCCGCCGCGCGCTGGGGCGGCGGCTGCGGGCACCGACATCTCGGCGCGGGTGGGGGTGGACGCGGCAGGATCCGCTGCCGCCAGCGCCGCCCTGGCCGCCAGGCTGAGCTCGCGGCACGTGTTGTAGCGGTCCTCGGGCTTCTTGGCCATCGCCTTGGCCACCACCGCGTCGAAGCCGGGCGGCAGCCACGGCACCTTGTCCGAGGGTTTGGGCGGCGGGTTCTTCAGGTGCGCCGTCATGGTGGCGAACGGTGAGCTCTCCGGAAATGGGACGCTGCCGGTGAGCAACTCGTACAGCACACACCCCAGGGCGTAGATGTCGACCCGGTGGTCCAGTTGCCCGGCCTCGATCTGCTCCGGCGAGGCGTAGGCCAGAGTCGCCAGCAGGTTGCCCGTGCCGGTCAGGTGCTGCACCTCGTCGGTCGATTTCGCGATGCCGAAGTCGGTCAACAGCACGTGCTCGGGCTCGGCAGGATCGTCCGACGGAGCCAGCAGGATGTTGGCCGGCTTCACGTCGCGGTGCAGCAACCCGGCGCGGTGCGCGAAGTCCAGCCCGGCACCCACCTCGGTGACGATGTGCACCACCCGATGCGGCGTCATGGATCCGTCACCGGACCTGGCCGCGACGGAGGCATCGACGCCCGCAACATGCTGCATCGAGATCCACAACTGGCCGTCAACGGCCCCACGGTCGTAGACGGCGACGATGTTGCGGTGGATCAACCCGGAGGCAAGGTCCGCCTCACGCTCGAACCGGGCGCGGAAACCAGGGTCGCTGGAGAAGGCCGGATTCAGCAGCTTCAGCGCGTCCCGGCGTGGCAGCCGTGGATGCTTTGCCAGATAGACGGCCCCCATGCCGCCCGTGCCCAGCACAGCTTCGATGGTGTAACCGGCGAACACATCGCCCGCGGCCAGGACCACCTGTCGTACCCCCGTCCGAAATGTCCTCGAGATCATCAACCATAACGTCGGCCGATCGGCGGTGTCACTGCAAGTGGCAGCCTCACCCCGCAGGCCATCTGAAGGAGTGACGCCGGGGCTCCACAGATACCTCGGCACGCGAACATGTCGGTCCGGTGCGTAGGACGTGCCACGGTGCGGGATGTGCGGCGTGCGGCGTGCGGCGTGCGGCATGCGGCGTGCGCAACCTGCCACCGACCGCGACGAATTGCCACCGGACCGCTCCGTCCGCGGTGTCGGTGGCAGAAGGCACAATCGGGTCCATGTGCGGGCGCTACGCGAGTTCCTCGACCACAGCCGGCCTCTACGGCGAGTTCGGTGTCGAGGAGGTGACCGACGACGACCTGGCGCCCTCCTGGAATATCGCCCCCACCGACCCGGTGCGCGTGGTTCTGGAGCGCCCACCGCGTGGTGAGGACGACGCCGCGCCGGTGCGCCAGCTGCGGACCGTGCGGTGGGGTCTGGTGCCTAGTTGGTCCAAGGACAAGAAGGGTGCGGCGCGGTTGATCAACGCCCGCCAGGAGACGGTGACGCAGAAGCCCGCCTTCAAGACGGCAGCTGCGCGTCGCCGGTGCCTGGTGCCGGCAGATGGCTACTACGAATGGCAGAAGACGCCGGACGGCAAGATTCCGTTCTTCCTGCATGACGCCGACCACGACCTGCTCGCGTTCGCCGGGTTGTACGAGCTCTGGCGCGACTCCACCGTGCCCGACGACGACCCGGCGAAGTGGTTGTGGACGTGCACCGTCATCACCCGCGAGGCCACCGACACCCTGGGCCACATCCATGACCGTTGCCCGGTTCTCGTTCCGGTCGAACGCCGCGACGCCTGGCTCGACTGCTCCAGCGGTGACGCCGAGGTCGCCCGGCGATTGCTCGACGAGATGCCCGCGCCGGTGCTGGAGCCGCGCCGGGTGTCGACGGCGGTGAACAGCGTCCGCAACGACGGCCCCGACCTGATCCGGCCGGCGGACGTCTCTGGCGAACCGGTCCAACAGCAGTTGGACATCGAGTCGACCTCAGCTTGACGACATCGCCGCGGCGTTCGTTTCGGGCGATTGCGCCTCAGCGGTATTACGCTCCGCAGGCAGAGTTCACAGTAAGTGACCTGCGATGCCGACCAGCGAGGAGTGCCATGACGACGCCGAGCATTGTCTGGAAGAACGAACCGGACGAGCACGACTACCCGGCGGCCGCCTCCTACCTCTCACTGGTCGCCAAGCCCGACATCGTCAAACGAACGGTGAAGGAGCTGCAGGCTGCCGAGCTCGAACACTTCAAGGCCAAGGACATGCTGCGGTCCTCACAGCTACCGCTACTGCCTCCCGACGACCAACACGTCGCGGCCGATATCGCGAAGGTCAAGGCGGGCAAGCAACTCTCGCCCGTCCTGCTGGTCCGCGGCGCCTTGAACCGCGGCTTCCCGATGCAGATCGCCGACGGTTACCACCGGGTCTGCGCGAGCTACCACCTCGGCGAGAACAACGACATCCCCTGCCGGATCGCCGAGCTCCCAGACTGACGCCAACCGCTCCCACCCGCGCACAAAACGGCGCCCATTGAACCGGCGCCTGGCAGAACCCGGCTGGGCGGGCCCCATTTGCAAGGGACCGGTGCAATGGAAGGCGCCGCCAGTGGGCGCGTGAAACCCAAGGCGCAGCGTCCCGTCCTGTGCGACGATCCGGCAATGGTGACCCTGAACGCCGCGGCCCGAGACTTCCTCCGCACAGGCCCATTAGCGCACCTCGTCACGGTGAACGCCGACGGGTCACCGCAGGTGTCCATCATCTGGGTGGGCGTGGACGGTGACGAGCTGGTCAGCGGGCACCTCGACACGAGCCAGCTCAAGATGCGGAACATGGCCCGGGATCCGCGTGTGGCACTGTCCGTCGAAACGCCCGAGAGCAACGGCATGGGGCTGCGCGAATACCTCGTCGTGCACGCCGAGGTGAGACTGACCGACGGCGGGGCTGCCGACCTGTTGCACGACCTCGCTCAGGTCTACATCGGCCCGGGCACCGTTTTCCCGCCGATGCCGAACCCACCGGCCGGCGTCATCGCGCACTATCGGCCGACCAAGATCACCGGCGTCGGGCGCTGGACGGGCTGAGTCCCGCCGGCGGCACAACGTGCGGACCGCGCCGTCACGACGCGCGGAACCCTCGGGCGTCGGCAACGGGCACCTGATCTCGTACGGTGCCCGCTATGTCCGCGACCGGCCGCATCATCCCGTCCTGGCTGAGCCGCTACCAGCGGGGCTGGTGGCGGTTCGACATCCTTGCTGGTTTGACGGTCACCGCGATCCTGATCCCGGAGGGCATGGCCTACGCGCAACTCGCCGGGGTTGACCCGCAGGCCGCGTTCTACGCCGCGCCCGCGGCCCTGGTCCTCTACGCATTTCTGGGTAGCTCGCGGCAACTCGTCGTCGCGGTGTCGTCCGCCGTCGCGATCACCTCGGCCGCCACCGTGAGCCAATTGGCACCGCAGGGCACCGCGGAGTACGTCACGCTGACGGCGGCGCTGGCGCTGCTCGCCGGCCTGGTGTCGGTGGTGGCCGGCTTGCTACGGCTGGGCCGGATCGCCCGGTTGTTCTCCTCCTCGGTGTTGCTCGGATTCGTCGGTGGGCTGGCGCTGGTGATCACGCTCAAGCAGGTCCCGAAGATCCTCGGAATCGAACTGCCCTCCGCCGGCTTCTTCGTGACGATCTGGAACCTGATCCTGGAGCTCCCGCAGACCAGCGCGGTGACCCTGGCGGTCGGTGCGAGCTGTATCGGGGCGATGGTCGCGCTGCAGCGCTTCATGCCCAAACTGCCGGCCGCCCTCGTGGTGCTGGTGCTGTCGATTGCCGTATCGGCCGCCCTGCATTTGTCGGAGCACGGCGTCGCGGTGGTCGGCCTGCTGCCGTCCGGGCTGGCCGCGCCGCAACTGCCCGGAGCCGGGTGGGACGCGTTGCCGCTGCTGGGCGCCGGAGCGGTTGGCATTGCGTTGCTGGCGTTCGCCGAGGCCATGGGACCCGCGCAGCAACTGGCCCGCCGGCACGGCTACCAGATCGATGCGAATCGCGAGCTGGTGGCCATCGGTGCGTCGAACGTCGGGGCCGGGCTGTTCCAAGGATTCCCGATCGGCGCGAGCCTGTCGAAATCCGCAGCGAACGACCGCGCGGGCGCGCGATCACCGATGTCGCTGATCGTGGCAGCCGCCGCGACCGCGCTCGTTGCCCTGTTCCTCACGCCGCTGTTCCAGGATCTGCCCGAGGCTGCGCTGGCGGCCATCGTCATCGTCGCGGTGGCGGACATGGAGCGGATCGGGCCGTTTCTCCGTCTCCGGCGGATTCGAAGGCTGGACTTCCTGCTGGCCGTGCTCGCCCTGTTCGGCGTGCTGGTGCTGGGCATCCTGCCGGGACTCGGTCTGGCGGTGGGCATCTCGCTCGCCGTGATCGTGTGGCAGGCCGGAGCCGGGCGGCTGCAACTTTCCGGGCGGGCCGCGACGGCACCGGCAACCCCGGTGGAACCCGATCACACGGGCGCCGCGGCCGCTGCTGATGGGCCACCGACTGCGGCCGGTTCGCCGGTGGTGGCTCCAAGACAGACCCCCGTAGCCTCGAGCCCTGCGCCTGCAGACCCTGGACCGGCTGCCGACCAGTCGGCGTCTGCAGCATCGCCGGTCGCCGGGCTGCTGGTCGCCTATCCCCAACAGATGCTGTTCTTCGTCAATGCGGCCGAGATCCGCGAACGGGTCGAGGCCGCGGTGGCTGACGCAGTGCCGACACCGGACGTCCTCGTGCTGGATCTCAGCCTCACTCCCGACCTCGACGTGCCGGCGCTGGACACCCTCGCAGACCTCCGCGACACCCTCGCGCGAGCGCACATCGAGCTGTGGCTGGCCACCAACGTGCACCTCGCGCGCGAGCGGATGGGGCTTGCCGGGCTGACCGGTGCGGGCGGGCTGCGGGTGTACCGGGACGTCACGACGGCGGTGCTGAGCTACCTGTCCCGGCACGCCGGCGACGGCGGAGCCGCCCGGAGGGCTGTGCTCGACGACCTGGTGACGTTCCTACGGCTCCGCAAGGACGACGTCGCGCTGGACGAACGGGAGCGGATGCTGCTGAGGGAGGTCGAAGACCGGATCCGCGCCGAACTCGACAGCAGCTGACCACCCACCGCCGACCCACTACTCGTCGAACGAGAACCGTTACTGTGCCTGTGTTTCCGCGGGCGCGTCGTCGGAAACGATGGAGGCCGAAGAACCGTGCGGGGTCGCGCACTTGGGCCTGGGTCACCGTGATCTGCGCAGTCACAGGTCCTCACCGCCCTCCGGACTTGCCACCCTGATGCTGGGGACCTCTGCGCTCTCGGGGTAGCCGCGACCAACCGTGCGAGCACAGCCTGCCTCACCGCCCACAGCAGCCGCTGTTCGTCGTGTTCAGGCCTGAAACGTGCTGGTCAGCGTCGAGTCGGGCGAGCACACTGGTCGGCAATGTCCGTTGCCCGCCGGGTCTTGCCGCAGGTCGCGCGCGCATCGTTGGGTGTCGCGCTACTGGCCGCGGTGATCGGCGCGCTCGCGATGGCGCACGGCGTGCGCGGCTGGCAGATCCCGGGTACCGGCACCATCGTTGCGCCGGCCGACCCGCCGACTGCGGGACTGTGCCTCGGGCCGCGCGACTCCGATCACGAAATGGCCGATCCGCGCATCGACCCTGACCCGGTGTCGTGCGACCAACCGCACTCCGCGGAGGTCTTCTCCGTCGGAACGATCCCCGGGCAGGCCTACCCCCTGGCGGCCACGGATTCCCCGTCACAAGCCCCGGCGCTTGCGGCGGCCCTGCGCACCTGCCACGACGATGCCCGCCGGTACCTCGGCGAGTTCGATGACGCTGCCCGGTGGCGCGTGCCACCGCAGCTGTACATCAAGGTGATGGTGCCGACGCCGTTGGCGTGGAGCGTCGGGCAGCACTGGTTCGGCTGCCAGGCCGCCGCTACCAGAGGCCCGGCCGTCATCTCCTTCACCGGCACGATGAGGGGCGCCTTTTCATCGGCCGAACCGCCCGCGGTGCTCGCCTCGTGCGGTCAAACGGTGGGAAGCGGCCGGGTGCCCTGTACCTCGGCGCATCGGGCGGAGGAGCTGTCCGTGACCCGGGCACCGAACCGGCTGGAGGCGCTGACCGGAGTCGGTTCAGCACCGATGCCGCCGTGCCCGCAGATCGCCGCAAGGCTCATCGGCACATCCGATCCCACCTTCGGCGGCAGGTTGGCAGTCATCGAACATGCAGAACCGTTGGAACGGAGTTGCTGGATCTCCACCACCGATGGCACGACGCTGGTCGGGACGGTGATCGGCCACGGATCAGGTCCCCTGACACCCGGATGACACAGCTGATACACGGATGACACAGCGCCCCGCCCGCGCACCCCAATAGGCCGTTGGTCGGCTCGTCGTCGACCAACGCACTGTCCGTCCCGCACATGCGCGATCATGTCGGGGTGACGTCAGCCGGAACTGTTGCCCCCGACGCCTGGACCGCACCGGTCTCGGCCGACCCCGTGACGGCGACGGTGACCGTTCCCGGCTCCAAATCACTGACCAACCGTGCACTGGTGCTCGCCGCCCAGGCCGGCGCCACCTCGACGATCCGATCCCCACTGCGTAGCCGCGACACCCAACTGATGGTCGACGCGCTGCGGGCCATGGGTACAGGGATCTCTGACGCCGGCGAGACCGGGGCAGATTGGTGCGTCGAGCCCGCGCCGCTGACCGGGCCGGCGGTCGTGGACTGCGGACTGGCCGGCACCGTCATGCGCTTCGTCCCTGCACTGGCCGCCGTTGCCGACGGCCCCATCACGTTCGACGGGGACGCCGCCGCGCGTCGCCGTCCGATGTCGACGGTGCTGGATGCGCTGCGGACCCTTGGCGTGCGCATCGACGGAGACCGCCTGCCGTTCACCGTGTTCGGCGCCGGATCGCTGCCCGGTGGCACTGTCGAGATCGATGCCAGCGCATCATCCCAGTTCGTCTCGGGTCTGCTGCTGTCAGGTGCTTCGTTCGCCGACGGGGTACGGGTCGTGCATCGCGGGGGTCCGCTGCCCTCGCTGCCGCACATCGAGATGACCGTTGCCACATTGCGTTCGGTCGGTGTGCAGGTGGACGACAGCACCCCGGACGAGTGGCGCGTCGAGCCGGGCCCGGTGTCGCCGTGGACGGCCGTCATCGAACCGGACCTGTCCAATGCCACACCGTTTCTGGCCGCCGCCGCCGTCACCGGCGGCGAGGTCACCATCCCCTCCTGGCCGGCCGCGACCACCCAGGCCGGTGATGCCATACGTGGCGTGCTGACGGCGATGGGCGCGGTCGTGCGCCGCACCGCCGATGGGCTGACGGTGACCGGGCCGGAGTCGTTGCGCGGCATCGACATCGATCTGCACGACGTCGGCGAACTGACCCCCACCATCGCCGCCATCGCGTTGTTCGCCGACCGGCCCAGCAGGCTGACCGGAATCGGCCATCTTCGCGGGCACGAGACCGACCGCCTCGCCGCCATCGCAGGCAACATCGGCGCGCTCGGCGGCGACGTCATCGAGGAGCCGGACGCACTCACCATCCGGCCTCGGACGCTGAGCGGTGGTGTGTGGCGATCGTTCGCCGACCATCGGATGGCGACCGCCGGCGCCATCGTCGGACTCCGCGTACGGGGGGTGGTCGTCGACGACATCGGCACCACTGCAAAGACTCTGCCCGGTTTCGATGCCATGTGGGCGGCCATGCTGGGGGTGGCGAGCTGAGCAGGCTCGGCGAGAACTGGGACAACGACGACGTCCGGGTGCGCCCCGGCCGCGGATCCCGACCCAGGACGAAGACCAGGCCGACGCACACCGACGCGGTGAGCGGATTCGTCACCACCGTCGACCGCGGTCGCTACACCTGCCTGGTCGAGGAAGGCACCCGACGCGAACACGTCGTTCTGGCGATGCGGGCCCGAGAACTGGGTCGACGCGCGGTCGCCGTCGGTGACAGCGTCGATCTTGTCGGTGACACCCAGGGCGCCCCGGACACGCTCGCCAGGATCGTCAGGATCGGTCCCCGGCGCAGCGTGCTCCGCAGATCCGCGGACGACACGGACACGGCCGAACGGGTCCTGGTCGCCAACGCCGATCAGTTGGTGATCGTGTGCGCGCTGGCAGATCCGGTACCGCGCACGGGCTTCATCGACCGCTGCCTGGTGGCGGCGTACACCGGCAACCTGGACGCCGTCCTGGTGCTGACCAAGGCCGATCTCGCTGATCCCGCTCCGCTCGCCGAGATCTACGCCGACCTCGATCTGCCGATCCTGGTCACCCGCCGCGGTGAAAACGACGGTGGCGCAAGGATAGTCATTGGGATCGAGGAGGTCCGGCAACGGTTGCAGGGCTCGGTGTCGGTCATGATCGGCCATTCCGGCGTCGGCAAGTCGACGCTCGTGAACGCCCTCGTCCCGGACGCGGGGCGCGCGACCGGCACGGTGACCGGCGTCGGAAAGGGCAGGCACACGTCGACGTCGGCGATTGCACTGCCACTTCGCGGCGGCGGCTGGGTGATCGACACTCCCGGCGTCCGGTCCTTCGGGCTGGCGCACGTCACACCCGATGACGTGCTGGAAACCTTCGACGATCTGCTGCCCGCGACGGTCGACTGCCCGCCCAACTGTGATCACACCGCCGGCGTCGGCTGCGCGCTCGACGCGTTCGTCGCCGCCGGGCACTCCAGCGCGGGTCGGCTGGCGTCATTCCGCCGACTGCTGGCCTCGCTCGCGGGGTCCGAGACGGGCGCCGAGGACGCCGGTTCGGAGGACCCAGACTCCGCAGGTAGCGGGGTGGTGGCCGACCGTGCCGACCCGGACAGCGCCGATACGGCAGACCCCAAGGGCGGGGACACAGACCCCACCAACACCAGACCCCACCAACACCGACCCCGCCGACACCGAGCCCGTCGACACCGAGCCCACAGGCCGGGATTGACCCTCCACGCCGGCTCCGGAGAACGGGCCGTCCGCAACCACTGACTGTGACGAGGCTCACACGCTGTGCGGCTCATCAGATAGGTGACAGGTCAACTCACGCGGGAATAGACTCGCCCCAGCTTTGTTGAAGGCTCATGTAACACGGACCCGATTCTGAGCCCCCCGACCTCGTCCCTGAAAGGACCACCATGAGCACCGCAGTAACGACCCCCACCCTGACCGCAGGAACCTGGACCGTCGACGCCGTGCACTCCGACGTCTCGTTCAAGGTGCGCCACATGGCCGTCGGTAAGGCCAAGGGAACCTTCGCCGTCAAGGCCGGCACCCTGGTCGTCGGAGCGAACGGGATTGCCGATTCCGCCGTCACCGCCGAAATCGACGCCGCCAGCGTCGACACCAAGCAGGAGCAGCGCGACGCGCACGTCCGCTCCGCTGACTTCCTGGACGTCGAGAACCACCCCACGCTGACCTTCGTCTCCACCGGTGTGAAGAGCGTCGACGGCGAAGAGTTCGTGCTCGCCGGCAACCTGACCATCCGCGGCACCACGCAGCCGGTCGACCTGGACGTCGAGTTCCTCGGCGAGACGGTGGACGCCTACGGCGGCACCAGGGCCGGTTTCTCCGCCAAGACCACGATCAGCCGCAAGGCCTACGGCGTGAGCTTCGAGGCCGCCTTCGGCGCCGGTAACGCCGTCGTGGCCGACAAGGTCGAGATCGACCTGGAGCTGGAGTTCGTCCGCAACGCCGACTGACACCGGCGCCCAGTGAATTCGTTGCCCAGTGAATTCGTTGCCCAGTGAATTCGTTGCCGGCTGAAGTCCTGATCGGGCCCCGGCAAAAATCTGTAGGCGCAAACGAAACCCGGCCGACACCCGTCGGCCGGGTTTCGTGCTGTCGGGACCGCCCGCGGGACCGCAGATGAGGGGTCAGGCAAGCTCGCCCGGCTGCTGCTTCAGGTCCGGCGCGGATCCCGGCGCAGCACACAGAACTCATTGCCCTCCGGGTCCGCCAGCACCACGAACGGATCGTCGACGGACTGGCCCACGTCGGCCGCCCGTGCGCCGAGGCCGATCAACCGATCGACCTCCGCCTCCACATCCCCGTCGTCGGGCCGCAAGTCGGGATGGTTCCGGTTCTTGCCGTTCTTCGGCGTGACCGTGGCCTGCAACCACAGCGTCGGCGCACCGGCCGCAGCGCCGCCGGGCGGGCGCAGTTTCGCGCAGCCGTCGTCACCCTTGTCGATCTCGTACCCGAGCGCGGCCGACCAAAAGGCCGCCATGGTGTCGACGTCGGCGACGTCCAACGTCCATTGCACAAACTGCACCGTCATCGCGTTCGCTCCGTCACCGCGTTCGATCCCACACCGGGGCTCGCACTTCGCCGGCTGAGCGGCACCCGCCCAGGGCAGGGCTGTTGCCGCTCGTCACCACCGGCAATCGCGCCGCGTCACACTCCGATTCCCGGCATCGACCGGCACTCATTCCCTCGGCGCCAATTCCTCTACCAGATAACGGATCTCGCCAGGTGCGTACCAGGCCAGATCGAAGTCCTCGGCAGAGCCGAGGGTGAATTCCGCGTCGTGGTCGCCCAGATCCGCGGCATCGATGACCTCGGCCGCTTCCCGGACTGCGGCGGCCGCATCGGCGCCGTCGACATGCACAGCGGCGACCTGCGACCACGGCACGGAACCCTCGACCGCGACCACGGCCCGGTCGGCCTCCGGCCGCGGAGTCACGGCACCGGCGTCGACATCGGCGGCGATCACCACCCGCAGCGACGGCTCGTCAGGTCCGGACCCGGCGAGTAGCCGCAGCGACGCCCGGGATGCGTCCTGCATGGCGAGGTACTCGAGGTCCTCCTCCGACCAGTCCGGGTACTCCAGGTGCAGCGGCTCGGTGACCGCGAATCCGACCCGGGACAGCACCCTGACCTGCCCCTCCTCGAGCGCCGCGCGGACCATCGAGACGGTCGCCGGCAGGTAGACCCTCACCGGCCGCATCCGGTCACGCGCTCGCCCGTCGGCTCCGCAGAGCAATTCAGTGGGATGGCTGTCACGACGACGACCTCGAGCGTCGACTCGACCGCGAACTCGGCCTCACGCTTTCGCGAGAGGCGCCCGCGCGAGACCCGCCGGCACGGGCAGCACCGGCCCCTCGCGGCACCGTCGACAGCATCTCGTCGACCGCCTCACGGATCTGCGCGGCAAATTCCTCGACGTCGGGGATGGCGTCCCGGTCCGCGGTGATCCCGAAGAACACCATTCCGTTGTAGGACGTGCACGACACGGCCAGCGCCTGCCCCTGCCCGAGGGGCGCAACGGGGTACATCGCCTCGACCTCGAAACCCGCTGCGTAGAGCGGCATCTGTGGTCCGGGGACATTGGTGATCAACAGGTTGTACATGCGGCGGGACAGTCCGCCGGCCATCCGCGCGCCGAGCGCGTGCAGCGTCGGCGGCGCGAACCGGCCCAGCCCGATGATCCGATCGGCGGCGACCGGGTTCCCGGAGTCGATGTGGCCGCCCATCGCGAACGACACCTGATGCAGCCGCATCGCCGGGTTAGGCTCGGCGACCGGGAGATCGATGAGGTACGAGGCCACCGAACCCGACTCGTCGCCGGACGCCGTCATCACCGACACCGGCACGAGCGCCCTGACGACGGTGTTCGGGGTGACCGCCTCACCCCTGGACAGCAGCCAGGAGCGCAGCGCGCCGGTGATGACGGTGAGGACGACGTCGTTGACCGACCCGCCGTGGGCACCGCGCACCTTCTTGAAGTCGGCAAGATCGGCGTGCACGCTGGCGAATCGTCGCTGCACGCTCTTGGCATCGTTGAGCAGCGAACGCGGTGCCGGACTGATCGCGCGCCGCATCACCTCGAAGGCATCGCCGGCGACGCCGAGCACCCTGCTCATCATCGAGCCGACGTCCTGCGCCGCGAGCCTGGCGATGTCCCAGGCCTCGGTCGGCCGGGCCGTCAGGTCGGCGATTGCATCGACCACCAGGTCGATGTCGCTGGGGGCCGGGTTGGGGATCCACGGCTGCTCGGGCAGATCACGCGGACGACGGTTGGTGTCCAGGATGGCGGCCGCCACGTCGACTGCGCCGACCCTGTCCACCATGGCGTGGTGGGTCTTGTTGACCAGGGCGATGCGGCCGTCGGTCAGGCCCTCGATGACGTAGAACTCCCACAACGGCCGGCCGCGATCCAGCGGGCGGGAGATCAGCCGCCCCACCAGCTCGTCGAGCTCGGCGTCGGTCCCCGGCCGCGGCAGCGCGGAGCGACGTACGTGATAGGTGAGGTCGAAATCCTCGTCGTCGACCCACACCGGCCGGGCCAGCCGACCGGGCACGAAGCGCACCTTCTGCCGGTACCGGGGCACCAGGGCGAGGCGCGACTCGATGAGCGCGACGATCTCCGTGTAAGCGATCTCGGGCCCGTCCGGATGCGGCTTGAGGATGGCGACACCACCGACGTGCATCGGTGTCCCGGCGTCCTCCGCATACAGGAACGACGCGTCCGTCGCAGACAGCCGGTCGCTCATGCCCGTCATCGTGACACAGCACTCCGACGCTCACCGCGTCGCGGCTGTGCCCTCACCCGGGGTCGGTGGTGGTGACGTCGGTGGTGGTGACGTCGGTGGTGGTGGCGGCGGCGGTGGTGGTGGCGGCGGTGGTGGTGACGTCGGGGGCGGCGGCGAGGACTGCGGTGCCGCGGCCGCGGTATCCGGCCGCTCGAACAACTGGGCGATCCCGGCGGCGCTGAAACAGGCCGCCCCCAAGGCGGTTCCCCAGTTGATCACCGCGACGTTGATCACCGCTCCGGTGGCCGGCCGAACGAAGGCGGCAAGGCCGGACAGCAGGAACAGCCACGATCCGAGCTGGTTGACCGTGACGATCCACCAGCCCAGCGTCCGAGGCGACAGCCGGAACCGGCCGTGACACACCTCGATGATGGCGATGTGGCCTGAGACGAGAAACAGGATGCAACCCACCATCTCGGGTGCCCAGATGAGCCGGTCGAGCTGCGTCTGCGAGAGATCGCTCAGGAAGACGTTGATCAGGCTGACCGCGAACGCGAGCGTTCCGCAGAACAGGACGAAGGCCGATACCCACCCGGCGCGGTTCGGCTCGTACGCCCACCAGCGCCACCGGTCCTGGGTCAGCGCGCCGTCCTCGCCGATGCCGCGGGGCGCGTTGATCTCCTGCACGATGGCGGCGTAGGCGCCGGTGGAGAAGAACACCCCGCCGATCAGGAACGTCCAGTCGATGGTCGTCTCGCCGGCGGCGGACAGCTGGCTGAGCACCGCACCCAGGGTGAACAGGGCTCCACCGAGGAAGAAGGAGAAGCCTGACACCGCGTTGCATCGGGCCAACCGGATCGCATGCGCCGGGCGGACCCTGATCTTTTCCAGAACCCCGTCGCGCAGCACCTCGATGAAACCGCGCTTGCGGGCCTGCCGTGAGTCCCAGGTCCCCACGGTGCCATCGGGATGTGCCCACTCGAGGCGGCTGACGAACGACCAGCGCCCACCCGCCGCTTGCACCTCGGCGTCCGCAGGCACCCTGAAGGTACTGGTGGGTGCGGCCGTGTCCACCGAGCCGGTCATCGCGGCCGGATACTGCCGATTGCCCGTTTCGTCCACGGCACCATCATCGCGCCGGTTCACGCAGCAACGCTTGCCGCCTTCCCCAAAACGGTCGCGGTGAGGGCCCGCAGGGCAAGGGTGAGCCCCGACTTCGGCGCCGCCTCGGCGAGTGAAACCCCGGCCCGCCAGGCATTGTCGGTGGCCTGCCGGTCCTCCGGCAACCGTGCCAGCACCTTGATTCCGGCAAACCTGTCCACTGCGGCAACGGCCTGGTCCGCTGGACCCGCCGAGGCGCGGCACCGATTGAGCAGCACCTGTGGCACGGCGCCCGGAACGGCTTCGCCCAATTCGGCCAGTCCCCGGATCAGTCGCTCCAGCCCAGCAGGATCGCACGACCCGACCGCCAGCACGACGTCCGCCTCGGCCAGCGCGGTGAGGGTCGCGCCGTTACGGCGTGGGGCCATCGTGTCGTAGCTGATCTCCTCGTCCGCTTCGAGTGCGAACGCACAGTCGATCACCGTCAACGGCGCCATCCGCCGCGCGATCGCCAGCACCTTGGGAATGGCCGACGGCCGCACTTCCGGCCACCGGTCAGCCCGGGAAATGCCGGTGAGCAACCGCAGATCGTCCTGCAGGGACCAGCACAGGCCGGTCAACGCAGCCAGGTCCAGCCGCCCGTTGGAGGCCAGCCGGCAGGCGCCGGCCAGACCCGGTGACTCGTCGAGCAGGCCGAAGGCCGAGGCCACCACGCCGCCGTAGACGTCGGCGTCGATGAGCAACGTGGGAAGGCCCGTCCGCGCGGCCTCCACCGCAAGGCCCGTCGCGACGGTCGTCCGGCCGGGCGCTCCCGTCGGGCCCCAGACTGCGATCACCCGGCCCGGCGGGGTGGATTCGGATGATTCTTCCGGTCCCGCGAGGAACGCATCACCCCCGTCGTCATCGGTGGGCGGCGGCAGCGCCGCCCGCGGATCGGACACAGCCTTGGACTGGCTCGGGCGGGCGGCCAGCTCCGACACCGCGCTCCGTGCGGCATCCACCACGGCGTCACTGCCGGCGTCGCCGCTCACCACGGCGGTGATCCCGATCCGGTCCAGTCGTTTGCGGGAACGCTCGTCGGCGGCCGGATACACCCCCACCACCGCCACTCCGGAGGTGCGCAGTCGCTCCACCGCGTCGGTGTCCAACCGGCGCAGATCGGCGGCCAGGACGGCCACCGCGGCCTGGCCGGTCGTCGCAATGGCCAGCACGTCACCGATGTCGGCGCACCTGCGCAGCACCGTCATCGGCGATCCGGGCCGGTCGAGCGCCGCGACCAGCTCGTTCTCCCAGCTCTGCCCGCTGCCGGCGGTCAGCAACCCGGTACTCATCCGCCACTGACCAGCACGACGATGGGATCGCCCGTGGGCAGGATCCGGACCAGCTTGTCTGCCGTGTCCGCGGGCAGCAGGACCGACAGCTGGTAGCGATTCGACGTCGCACCGGACAGTCCGCCGGACGCCGGGGCGAGCACCGATTGCACGGTCAGATCGCGTCCGATCAGCGCAGTGCTGGCGGCTTCCTCGGCTCCCGCCGCGCCACCGGTGGTCAGATACAGGTCGATCGTCGATCCGTGATCGACCCCCGGCGGCATGTTGTCGGGAGCGACGCCGATCGCGACCACCCGGCCGGACCCGGTGTCCTGGACGGCCGACGCGGCAAGCAACTCACCTGCCGCCAGCGGGGTGATCACCGTTCGGCCGACCAACGATTCCGATTCCGGAGTGAGGTAGAGCTGCTTGTTGCCACCGAGATTGACCTCGGCCACCGTGAGGTCGCCGGCCGCCAGGACCGTGCCGACGGCCAGGTCGCGGTCAGCGGCCCAGACCTGAGCTGTCCGGGAACTCGCGCCGATCACCCTTGCGCCCAGCACCACCGCAGCCACCACCAGCAGCACTCCACCCACGACGCGCACGTTGAGCCACTTCGGCCGCGCGAACCGCCTCGGCGTCGGCGCCACGGGACTGCCCATCCGTTCCACCTCTCCTGGCGGACGCGCATGGGCGCCGGTTTGTGCACAACTCGCGCGGCGGACATCGCCGAACCCACGCGTTCGTGGCAAACTACATCAACCAACACCAACCATGCTCAAAGTCTTCGATATGACGGCTGGAAGAGGAAACGTGATCACGTCGACGGACCCGTGCATCCTTGGCCGGCGGCGCCAGGAGGAAACGAGCGAACAGGAATCGAACCGATGACGTCCGACCGCTTCCTCACCCTGGCCGATGTCGCCGAGATCCTCAATATTTCGGCGTCGCAGACCTACGCCCTGGTCCGCAGCGGTGACCTGCAAGGCATCCAGATCGGTGGCCGGAACCAGTGGCGGGTGGAACGCTCGAAACTGGAGGAGTACATCGAGCAGGCGTACCGCAGGACAGCGTCGAACCTGTCGGAACTGCCGGCCACGCTCGGCGGCGAGTGAAGTCCAGCGCCCAGCCCCTGCCCGGGCGGCCCCTCAGCGGCCTGATCGCGGGCCTTTCGCCTCGATGACGTCCAGATCGCGCACGGCGTAACGGTGGTGCTCCCATTCCTCGCCGAGGATCACGTGCAGGCACGACAGGACGGTCTCGGGATGCTCGGGATTCCACGGATTCCGGCGGGTTTGTGCCAGTTGCTCCGGCGTGACGGAGGCAAGGTAGTCCCGCACCATCGTGACCCGTCCCGCCCGCGCATCGAGAACATCTGCCCACGAGGGCATCTCGGTCGAGAAGACAGACAGGTCGTGACCGTCGGTCGCGTACTCGGCATTGGGCACGCCGATGGGGTGCAACGGCGACGCGACCCCCAGAATCGCCTTCCGCAACCAGATGTCGGTGGCCATGACCAGATGCCGCAGCGTCTGGGCGAACGACCACTCGCCCTCTACCGACACGTCCACCGTGCCGGACGGCATCGCCTCGACCCGTCCCACGCTCGCTGCCCAGGTGCGTTCCAACGCGGCCCAGGCGGTCTGCAATCCGACCGGATCCGTCGCCCGGCGGAGCGCCCGGCCGGGATGACGGCGGTCCAGTTCGGCGTCGACGAATCCGGTGACGTCAACGCCGTTGATCCGCAGGAAGCTGTTGCCGTCGAACAGCCACGGCGCGTCGATGTCCGCGTTCTGCAGGTCGACACCGCGCATGACGGCACCCGACAGGTCCGCCCTGATGAATCGGGACCCGCGCAGGTTTGCGTCGACGAATTCGGTTCGACTCTCGTTGCCGTCGCTCTCCGCCATCGTGTACCCCTTCTCGGCGGTCGTGTCAGCTGTGGTTCTCCGACAGCATGCTGCCCGTGGTGGGCCAGGGCTCCGGCGGGTGGCTGACCACCGGAGCCCCGGCCGTCACAGGGTCACCGACGCGGCAGCCCCATCGCGCGCAGCACCGCGTCGTGGATATCGGTGTTGCGCAGCACTCTGCCGAGGCGTTCGGCTCCGGGCCCCTGAGCGGTGATCGGAGTGGCGGCGCCGGTGTGGTTGCCGGTCGTCCAGTCGATGGTCATCATCAGGTCGGAGTTGGCGATCTTGATCTGATCCTCCGCCTGCTCGCCGGAGCCGTTCTCGTCCTCCTCATCGACGTTCTCGATGGCCAACCCGCCGGTTTCGTGGTCACCCACCACGAGCACCAGCGTGCGCGGTGTCCGCGCCGCGAAAGCCATTGCAGCGGCGACTGTTTCATCCAGAGCCTTGCCGGACTTGACGGTCAGGGTCGCGTTGCCGTGGTGGGACATCTCATCGATGCCCTCCTCTTCGACGAACAGGAAGAAGCCGTCCCGATCCCGGGACAGAATGTCCAACGCCTTGGTGGACATGGTCTTGAGCGGAACGGTGGGCCCGTACAGGTCGCCTTCGCCCTCGTTGTGGTGCTCGAACATCTCCTCGTTCGCGAACAGGCCCAGCACCCGGCCGCGCCCGACGGCAGCGAGCTCGTCGGCGTTGCGGACGTAGCGGTAACCGAGTTGCTGAGCCCGGTCGATCAGGTTGCCCTTGGTTCCCTTGCTCTGCTCAGTGGGATCCTTCGCCGGATTGTCCTGCCACGCTCCGGGCGTACCCGCAGGCAACCACCAGTCCTCGCCGCCGCCGAGAACCACGTCCACCTTGCTGTTCTCGATGATCTGCCGGGCGATCTCGCTCTGGTCGCCGCGGTCGGGGACGTGGGCGGCGAACGCGGCCGGAGACGCGTCGGTGACCTGGGACGTCGTGACCAGGCCGGTGGATTTGCCGGCGGCGCGAGCCTGTTCGAGCAGAGTCGGAACGCTACGTCCATCGACGTCAACACCGATGGCGCCGTTGTAGGTGCGGACGCCGGTGGAATAGGCGGTCGCAGCCGCCGCCGAGTCGGTGACCGCCTCCTCGGAATCTGCCGGGTCCGTGTGCACGAAACCGGAGAACCGCAGCTTGTTCATCGCCAGCTCGCCGTCGCGACCCTTGGTGGCCAACCTGATCAGTTCCCGGTGGGCGATGCCCATCCCGTCACCCTGGATGAAGATGACGTTGCGCGCCCGTGAGCCGAACGACTTCGGCGAGCCGACGTCACTGCTGGCGACGCCCTCGTCGGCAGCGGTCGCGATGACCGGTGCGGTGGACAGGACCATCGCCGAAGAGACCGCAATTGCTGCCACACCCAACGAGACACCCGTCGCCATGGGCCACCCGGTTCGCCGCCTTGTTGCCATGAATCCTCCCGACCTCGGCTCGGGTCCCGATACCCGAACGCGGACCGTCATCGTTGATCAGCTCCGAGAGGCAAGCAACCGCAAAGACATTCGGCGGTAGTCGATCTTTACTGCCGAAACCCGAGCGAATCCGGCGTCGAGGAACGCCGGCCGTCTCGCCGTCAGCCCAGCGGCGCGGCGCGAACCACCACCACCGCCGCGAGCGGAACCAGGGCAACGGCCCGCACGGTGGCCGATCTCCGTGGCTCCCACGGCGCGTGCGTCGCCACCTCGACGAAATCCGCACCCACCCGATCGATCGTCCCGACCACCTCGGCCACCTGGTCATGAGCAGATGACGCGTCGAACGACCCCGCCGCCAGGCCGCCCCGCCAGCCCGTCAGGCCGAGCACCAGCGGCGAACGGTCTCGGGCCAGCCCGCGCAGGGCCCGGCGAAGGTCCAGCCGCGCCTCGAGCGGGGTCCGCTCGGGACCGGTCGAGCCGGTGATCCCTTCGACGGCGATGACGGCCCGCCAGCAGATCAGGCACTCCCGCCCGGCCGCTTCGGCGATCAACAACCAGTCTGCACCCATCGACCGGAGTTGACCGCCGACGACGGCACCGCCCTGCAGACGCACCCTGACCGGCGCCCCGAGGGCGCCGGTCAACCGCTGGGACGCGGTGACAGCGCCGAAAGCGACGCGTTCCCGATCGGCGCGTTCGGCAGCCTCGTCGGCATCGAGCAGATCCTCGTACCGGTTCTCGAGGTCGGCAAACAGTCGCTCCCATCGCATCTCCACCCGGCAACACTCCCCTATCGCCGCCTGTGCACACCCGGGCCGCAAGCATCCACAGGCTGCGCTCGTCCGCTTGACGGCGCGTAACGCACCCTGTTCACTTCAAACCATGTCAAACGTTGTCAAATTGCGTCATTCTTGGAGACGAACGAGTGCCGGAGCGTCGGGTGCCGGCCCAGCCCGGCAAGCGAGGCGGCAGGTTGCGAGCGCGGTTCTCCTCCTGCTGGCGCTGACCTGGGCGCTGCCTGATCCGGGTTCCTGGTGGACCCGGTTGACGGCCGTCCCGACGGGCGCATCGGTGAACCCTGCCGACGCCGTCGGCGGCGCGCTGCTGGCCGCCGCCGCCTGCGTGGTCTGGGCCCTGCTCGGGTGGTGCCTGCTCGTGGGATGCGCACTCTGGATGGCCCGGCTGCCAGGTGTTGCCGGTCGGGCCGGGCGAGTCACGCTGGTGCGCCTTGCTCCGCTCGCGGCCCTGCGACTGCTCAGCGCCGCCGTCGGTCTGACCGTCGTCGCCGCAACGAGCGCGTGCGCGGCGCCGTCGATGGCGCCCGGTTCCGGAGCATCCACCGTCGCCACGACGGCATCCACGGCCGGAACCATGCCGCCCCCAACCGTGCCAGCCCAGACAGTGCCCACCCAGACGATGCCCACCCAGACGATGCCCACCCAGACAGTGCCCACCCGGACAGTGCAGCCGGAGACAGTGCCGACCTCCGACATCACGACCGGGACGGTGGAGACCCAGAGGGGTCCGATCGAAACCCCTCCCGTGGATGTCGATTGGCCGACCACGACAGCGCCCGGGGAGCTGACAACCCAGACACCGCACAGCGTTCCGACGACCACGCCGGCCGCTCCCGGCACGCCGGGCGCGACGCCCGGACCCGCCGCTCGTACCGGGCCGCCCGGCGCGGCAACCGGCTCAGGGCAGCCGCAAACGGACCCGACCCCGAGAACGGACCCCTCACCCGTTGCCGACGCCGTTCACCGGCCGCCGCGGGACCCGGAAGCCGACCGCGTCGCGCCGGCACCGCCGCCAACCGCCCCAGCGGCGGGACCGGACGTTGTTCTCGTCCGCCCCGGCGACACCTTGTGGGCCATCGCGCAGCGGGCACTGCCGCCGGCGGCAACCGACGAATCGATCGACACGGCCTGGCGCAGTTGGTATCTGACCAACGCGGCGGTCATCGGCGACAACCCCGACCTGATCAGCCCCGGCCAGGTGCTGTTCTCCCCTCACCCGAAAGCCGGCTGACATGACCGCTGCCCTTGCGCGCCCGGCTGTGCCCTACCTGGCGTCGGTACCCATGACCGAACCGCCGTTCGATGACGACATCGGCCTTGACCGGCCATCCCGAGGCGCTGCGGTGCCGGACGCGACATCGGCTGCAGCGATGACGGCGTGGGCCGGCGGCGGATCCACGGCAGCGCGTGCGCACCTGGGCGGATCCATGCCGCCTGCACCGCTGGAGATGTCCTTGCCCATTCGGCCGGTTGATGCCGGCGCACCCCTTGGAATCGCCGGCCCGGCGACGCGACCGAGCGCCCCGGCGGTCCGTATCCGCACCGTCGCTCCGCAGAGCGGGAAGACATCACCGAGCGGGCCGCCGGTGCGCGCAGTCGGTCCGGCGGCCGGTTCCCGGATCTGCATTGCGGCGACCGATGTGCCGCCATGGTCGTCAGAATCCGATGTGGGGGTTCGCCGAACCGGGACCGGCGCACTGCCGGCGGCGACGCGTACCGGCCACGTCCTGGCCCGGGCTCTGGTCGAGATCCTGTCCGGTCGCCGGCCGCTCGCCCAACTGCGGGTGCATTGTGCGCCGGACGTCTATGCGGGTCTGCTGGAACGTCCGCTGCCCGCTGCGGTATGCCTGCCGCACCTGCTGACGGTGCGAGTCTGCGAACCGGCCGACGGCGTCGCCGAGGTCAGCGCCGCATTCCGGCGCGCTCAGCGCGTCCGCGCCATCGCGTTCCGCATCCAGGGCGTCGACGGCCGGTGGCGGATCACCGCCCTGGAGGTGGGATGAGGTGCCGGCGGACTCCCGACCCCCACCGCACCGAAGGACCATCCCACTCCCGGAAACAGCGCCCGTGACGCGGTTCCGCCACCACCCGGCCCGCCGGGCGTCAGATCATCGACTCACGCGGATTCATCAGTTCGTCGACCGCGCCCGGATCCAGCGGCGGTGCGGTCCCGACGGGCCCGGTCGATTCACCCGGCGGCCGATCGCCGACCGGTGCGCCGCCGTGATCCAGGGCCTGGAAGGACATTTCGATCAACGCCATCATTTGCTCCTGAAAGGCGGGGTCCCGGGTGAAGTTGGAGTGCCGTCCGGCCGCCGGCAAGGTGGTGTCGCCGGGCACGGGCAGGAACAGCGGATCCACCAGTTCGACATCCAGCAGTCGTGCACGGTCAGCAATGACTGCGGGGTCACTGAGACCGGACAGCGGATCGACGATGCGGCCGCCCAGATAGTCCGTGCGGCGCCACAGGTTTCGCCACCGCAACATGGACCCGGCCTGCTCTGCGCCTGGATCGATTTCGCCGGGATCGATTTCACCGGGGTCGATCTCACCGCCCAACTGCCGGCTGAGCGTGGCAAAGGCGCTCTGCGAGAAATACAGCGGGAAAATCCGCGCGTACAACCTGCGCAGCACGGTGCCGAAGGTGATCAGCGCGGTGCGACCGACTGCAGCCCGGCCGGGGCCCAGCAGCGCGGCCATCGACAGCACCGTCCCCTGACTGTGACCGGCCAGGACGACCAGACCGGGCAGCGGCGCGGTCGCCGCTGCGTCCTGCCGCTCGTCTGCGCGCTGGTCCATGCGCGCCCGGATCGTCATCGGCGCGCTGCCGGGTCCGACCGGCTCCGTCGCAGCCGACGCGGGTACCGGCGCAGGCACAGTTGCCGACGGCAGCAGGTCGGTCCCGATGACCAGCGCCGCGTGCGCGGCCAGCCGCATGGCCAGTTCCGGGACAGCGCGCTCGGCATAACAGGGCGGCGCCAGTGGATGCACGTCCCGGGGCCAGAAAGCCCCGATGTCCCACAGGATGCCGACCGCCTTCCGGGTCTTCGGAACGCGGAAGGCCAGCGCGCCCAACACGACCAGCCCGACGGCGAAGATGCCGATCAGCCAGGCACCGACGGCGACCGCGTCCGCGGTGCCCAGTCCGAGGACCGACGGCAGCGGCAACGGTTCGTCGCCGGTGACCTCGGGACTCAAGCCCACGCCGAAGCCGTACATCAGGGTCAGCACCGAACCGAAGGTGCCGATCGACAACACCAGCACGGCAAGGAAATCCGGCAGATAGTCCGCGCGGCGGGCCAGCCAGTAGGAACGCGCGATGGAGCGGGTCCGGCCCGCAATGGTGCGAGCCTTCTGCCGCCGGAACCGGCGCGGATGCTCGGCCTCGGCCTGCTCGGCCGCTGCGGCGGCGGCGGCACGGTCGTCGCGGGTACCCGCTCTGGCCCACATCACCGCCACGTAGACCAGGGTCACCAGCAGCGCAGCGATGACGATGACGGCGACCACGAACGTCCCGAGCCCGGCGAAGGACATCGCCGCCGGGACGATCACCGTGTCGCCCAGCAGCACCGTCTGGACGTCGTCGATGCTGATCCAGGGCGTCGAGGACGAGACCCAGGCCGCCGACAGGATCACCAGACCGGAGGTCAGCGCCGCGGCCAGGTACAACCCCAGAACGGTCATCACGGCCGTTCCCATTCCGCCCATCGACCGCCGCGGCGTCCTCGGCGGCTCCCCCATGGCCATCACCGCGATCAGTGCGATCATGGCCACCGCCAGCACGGACTGACCGGTGAACCACACGGTGATCAGCTCGTCGTATCCACCCATCTCCCCGGTCAGCACGCCATCCACCCCGTGCGGCAACAGCAGGCCCAGCACGACAATTGCTGCGGACGGAATCCAGATCAGCAGGATCCAGCCGGTGTTGCGGTACCGCGCTGCCCGCGACGGCACACCGTCCGCGTCATCGCCGGGGATCTCCTGTCTGCGCAGCAGGCCCGGCCAGGCCAGTGCCGCCAGCAGCAGGACACCGATGACGGCAGCCAGCACCAGGCCGGTCACCCGGAGCCCGGACGACGGAGCAGCCAGCACCAGCGCCAGCCCGACGATCGCCACCCCCGCCTGCAGGTGCAGGTGCCGCTGCCGGCTGACCGGGTAGCGGCCGTACCAGAAACTGGGATCGGCGAGTCGGGGTTCGCTGTCGGTGCCGACCTCCGACCGGTCCAGCACCGGCGCGGACATCCCGATCGGGCGGATCAGGTCGTACTGCACCGAATTGCGCCAGCTCAGCAGCGCCAGGACAGCCAGCACCAGCAGCGGCAGCGCCGTTCCCCAGAGGATCCGCGGGCCCGTTGAGGTACCGACGAACATCGCCGACAGCGGCCAGCGCAGATCGGCACACTGCTCCGGGCACTGCCAGGCGAAGATGCCGAGCCCGATCCCCACCCCGCCGAGGGTCATCGTGACGGTCACGCTGACCGCCATCACCCGGCACAGGTACCAGACCCACCATGCCTGGCGCCGGTGGCTGCCAGGGTCTGCCGCGGGAACCGGTCGCATCCGCGGCGCAACATTGATCAGCGTGAAGGGCAGCAGGATCAACCACAACGCGCGTGACGGTGACCCGGACGTCAGGCCGCCCCAGGAATAGCCCTCGAGCAGCGGTGGCGGAAGTCGCTGGCCGGCGACCGAGTACGGCTCGGCGTCCGAACCGGGGTCGTTCGATGGGCGGTCACGCCACTCCTCGCGGAGCCGTGGCCGGTAGAAGCCGGCGGTCTTGTCGCCGGCAACCTGCCGGACCAGCTGCCGGTCCAGCAGTTCCTCCGGCGGGGTGCCGGAAACGCCGTGCACCCGCAGTTCGACCACGTTGCCGTGGGCGTCGGGCGGTGGCGAAGAGCGCGCCTCGTCCGGCTGGACCATGGGCCACCTCTCACGGTCATCTGCACATACGCAGGTCCGCACCTGTCGCGGATCTTCACAACAGGTGAGAGAACTTTCCCCGGCGGTGCATTCTCACCCGATAGAGGCGCCGTTGGGTGCTTTCGAGACACCGTGATGTTGCCGGCCCGGTCCGCGGTCGGCCGTCACCTTGCCGGAATGCCCGCGTGTGACGGTCCCGATGGACCGCGTCAGGCGTGTCGAGCGCGTCGTCCCGAGGATGCCCAGGTACCCGCGCCGGCCCCTCACCAAACGTCCGCCGGCACCTGCATCGGTCCCGAAAATCCTTGCCGCACAGCCGGTCCGGTGCTGTGTCACGATGGTTGCATGGCTTCTATCGGATACACCCTGATGACGGAACAAGCGGGTCCGAAGGACCTGATTTCGCACGCCGTGGCGGCCGAGCGGGCCGGCTTCGACTTCGCCGTTTCGAGCGATCACTATTTCCCGTGGCTGGACGAGATGGGTCACGCCCCGAACGCCTGGGTGACCCTCGGCGCGGTCGCGCAGGCGACATCACGCATCGGATTGATGACGTACGTGACGGCGCCGACCTTCCGCTACCACCCCGCCGTCGTCGCCCAGCAGGCCGCGACGCTGCAGCTCGTCTCGGAAAACCGTTTCACCCTCGGCCTCGGCGCCGGCGAGAACCTCAACGAGCACATTGCGACCGAGGGCTGGCCGCCGGCCAACACCCGGCAGGCCAAGCTGGTCGAGGCGGTCGAGATCATCAACGCACTGTTCGACGGCGGCTACGTCAACTACCGGGGCGAGCATTTCCGGGTCGACTCGGCCAAGCTGTGGGACCTGCCGGACAAGCGGGTGCCCATCGGGCTGGCCGTGTCCGGACACCAGTCCTGCGAGCTGTTCGCGCCGCTCGGCCAGGTGATGATCGCCATCGAACCGGTGGCGGACCTGGCGAAGTGGTGGGACGGAGCGAAGCAGAAGGCGAAGCCGCACGCCGGGACGTCCCGCAAGGTTGCCCAGCTGCCGATCTCCTGGGATGCCGACGCGGATGCCGCAAAGCAGCGGGCCCACCAGCTCTTCCGCTGGAGCGGGAGCTGGAAGGTGAACGCCGAACTGCCCGGCACGTCAGCGTTCGACGCGGCGTCGAGCAACGTCACCCCGGACGACGTTGCGCAGCAGATTCCGTGCGGCGATGACGTCCAGGCCGTCGTCGACGCCGCCAAGAAGTTCTTCGACGCCGGATTCACCGATCTGGCGCTGGTCCAGGTCGGCGGCGACCAGCAGGACAAGTTCTTCCGGGCCGCAGACGAGTTGCTCCCCGCGCTGCGGGCTCTCGAACCGGCCGAGTTGGCCGCCGCGAGCTGACGGCTCGCGCTGCCGGGCGACGGCGTGCGCTGCCGACGACGGGCGACACCGGCGCGGCACCTCCGCGACGAGATCGCCGGGGACGGACCGTTCGATCAGCGGGCGCCGGTGGACCGGCCCGGCTCGCCATCAGCGGCCGCGCCATCAGCGGCGCGCCGGTGAACGCCTACGTCGGGCTCGCCCATCTCGGCGCGCTCCACGGCGTCCCGCTGGGTCAGCTCCTCGACACCGTGCCGCGCCCACCTGTCGATCCCCTGCGGCGCGTCACCCTGCGGTAGGCGCTGCCCTTCCCTGATCGGCTCCGTCATCCTCGGCCACCTCCACGACCTGCAGTGCCCACCACGTGCTCGTTCAGACCGCAGGATGACACCGAAGAATCACACGGCGCCCGGTCGACCGTGGCAGAGCTTGTACTTCTTGCCTGAACCACAGGGGCAGGGCGCGTTGCGACCCGGCTCCTTGGTTCCGTTGGCGGCCGCCGCCTGACCGGACGGCGCAGCGCCGGCCCGCCTGGTTTCGGTGCCGCCGTTGTCCCGCGGTCCGCTGTAGGTCAGCGGCGCGGCTGCGGTGGGCCCACCGAGGCCCTTGGCGCGAAGGGCCGCAGCACTGCCGGCCGCCGCCGCACCGACGGTCGCAGCCTTCTGCTCCGTCGGCAGCGCCTCCACCGGCCGAACCCGCCGCCGCACCGGAGCGGGCGCAGGAGCGGGAGCAGCGTCGGCGGCAACCGGTTCAGCCGTCGGGGCAGCTGTCAGGCCGGTCGCCCCACCGGCCAGCGCGGTGGCCGCGGCCGAGGCCGCCGTCACCACCGGTGCGCCGTTGCCGGCCACCTGTTGAGCCGGTTCCCCTGCGGGCACGACCTGCACCTGCAGGTTGTAGAGGAATCCGACCGACTCTTCCTTGAGCGAGTCCAGCATCGCGGCGAACATGTCGAAGCCCTCGCGCTGGTACTCGACCAACGGGTCCCGCTGAGCCATCGCGCGCAGCCCGATGCCCTCCTTGAGGTAGTCCATCTCGTAGAGGTGCTCGCGCCACTTGCGGTCGAGAACCGAGAGCACGACCCGCCGCTCCAGCTCGCGGGTGATCGGCGAAGTCAGTTCCTCCTCGCGGCGCTGCCAGGCCGCGCGCGCATCGGCCAGCACGGCCTCCTTCAGTGACGCGCGGGTGAGATCGCCGTACTCGGCGGCAATCGAATCGGGTGTCACGGAGATCGGATACAGCGTCTTGAGCGCCGTCCAGAGCGTGTCGGTGTCCCAGTCCTCGGCGTACCCCTGGGCGGTCGCGCCGTCGACGTAGGCACTGATCACATCGGTGATCATGTTCTGCACCTGCAGGTGCAGGTCCTCGCCGTCCAGGACCCGGCGGCGCTCCTCGTAGATGACGGTGCGCTGCTTGTTCATCACCTCGTCGTACTTGAGCACGTTCTTGCGGATCTCGAAGTTCTGCTGCTCGACCTGGGTCTGCGCGCTCTTGATCGCCTTCGAGACGAAGTTGTGCTCGATCGGCACGTCGTCGGGCATCCGCAACCGGGTCATCAGCATCTCGACGGTGCCGCCGCCGACCCGGCGCATCAGATCGTCGCCGAGCGAGAGGTAGAACCGGGACTCACCGGGATCACCCTGTCGGCCGGAGCGGCCACGGAGCTGGTTGTCGATCCGGCGGGATTCGTGGCGTTCGGTGCCCAGGACGTACAGACCCCCGGCGTTGCGGACCTTCTCCGCCTCGGTCTCGCTGCGCTTCTTGGCCTCGGCGACGGCCTCAGCCCACGCCGCCTCGTACTCCTCGGGCGTCTCTGTCGGAGTCAGTCCCTTGCCCCGGAGATCCAGGTCGGCGGTGAAGTCGACATTGCCACCGAGCACGATGTCGGTGCCGCGGCCCGCCATGTTGGTGGCCACCGTGACCGCGCCCGCGCGGCCGGCCTGCGCGATGATCGCGGCCTCCCTGGCGTGGTTCTTCGCGTTCAGCACCTCGTGCGGCACACCGGCACGCAGCAGCAGCTTGCTCAGCAGCTCGGACTTCTCCACCGACGCGGTGCCGACCAGTACGGGCTGACCCTTCTCATGACGTTCGGCGAGATCGGCCACCACGGCGTTGAACTTCGCGTCCTCGGTCTTGTAGATCAGGTCCGCTTCGTCCAGGCGCTGGATCGGCCGGTTCGGCGGGATCGGTACGACCCCCAGCTTGTAGGTCTGGTGCAGTTCGGCAGCTTCTGTCTGGGCCGTGCCGGTCATCCCGGACAGCTTTTCGTACAACCGGAAGTAGTTCTGCAGCGTGATGGTGGCAAGGGTCTGGTTCTCGGCCTTGATCTCGACGCCTTCCTTGGCCTCGATCGCCTGGTGCATGCCCTCGTTGTACCGGCGGCCGTGCAGAACCCGGCCGGTGAACTCGTCGACGATGAGCACCTCGCCGGAAACCACGATGTAGTCGCGGTCCTTCTTGTAGAGCTCCTTGGCCTTGAGGGCGTTGTTCAGGAAACCGACCAAAGGCGTGTTGACCGACTCGTACAGGTTCTCGATTCCGAGCGCCGCCTCTACCTTGGCCACGCCCTCCTCGGTGACGCCGACGGTCCGCTTGGACTCGTCGACCTCGTAGTCACCACTGGCGCCACCCTCGGCGCCGCGATGCAGCCGGGGTACCAGACGGGCGAACTCGGAATACCACTTGGACGACTGGTCGGCGGGGCCGGAGATGATCAGTGGCGTCCTGGCCTCGTCGATCAGGATGGAGTCGACCTCGTCGACGATCGCGTAGAAGTGCCCGCGCTGAACCAGGTCGTTCTTGGACCACGCCATGTTGTCGCGCAGGTAGTCGAACCCGAACTCGTTGTTGGTGCCATAGGTGATGTCCGCACCGTAGGCAGCGCGCCGCACCTCGGGAGTCTGCTGGGACAGGATGACGTCGACATTCAGGCCGAGGAAACGGTGTACCCGGCCCATCCACTCACTGTCCCGCTGGGCGAGATAGTCGTTGGTGGTGACCAGGTGCACACCCTTGCCTTCGAGCGCATTCAGGTACGCCGGCAGCGTGGAGACCAGGGTCTTGCCCTCGCCGGTCTTCATCTCGGCGATGTCACCCAGGTGCAGCGCGGCACCGCCCATCAGCTGGACGTCGAAGTGCCGCTGCCCCAGGGTGCGCTTGGCAGCCTCGCGAACGACGGCGAAGGCCTCGACCAGGAGATCGTCGGTCGTCGCACCCTTTTCCATCCGTTCCTTGAACAGCGCCGTCTGCCCGCGGAGCTCGTCATCGGACATCGCGACGTAGTCGCTCTCGATGTCGTTGATGTGGTTCGCGATCGTGCGGAGGCGCTTGATGGTCTTCGCCTCGCCGACGCGGAGCAGTCTGCCAAGAACCACGTGTTTCACCCTCGGTTGAGTCGTGCCCACCGCTGGTCGCGGCGATGCAGATAGGACGACAGCGGGACACCGAACGGTGTCACCGGTCGGCATCCACGTGCCATCCCCTGGGACGCGATCGGATGGGACACTGTTGTGCGAGCTCGGAGTTGAGCCCGCGCAGACCATGGTAGGCGCACGGCACGGCAGCGGGCGCTGGTCAGCGCCGTCGCACCCGTCGGAACGCAGGCCCGGTCGCCTCAGGTCAGGCGCCTCAGGTCAGGCAGCCCAGGTCAGCCATCTCGGTCAGCCGTCTCAGGTCAGCCGTCTCAGGTCAGACGCAGCAGGCCGTAGTCGAAACCCTTCCGCCGGTAGACCACCGATGCCAGCTGGGTGTCGGCGTCGTTGAAGAGGTAGAAGTCATGGCCGACGAGTTCCATCTGGAACAGCGCCTGATCCACGGTGATCGGGTCACCCGGGTGGTCCTTGATCCTGACGATCCGGCCCGGCCCCTCGTCCGCGGCCGCCGCCCACTATCCTCGAGTCGTCCTCCTCATCGGCGGTGGCAGAACTGTTGCTCCGGCTGTCGGTGAAACCCGCGCCCACGCCGGCGTCCGGCGTGCCGTCCAGGACGGCTGTCGAGGTGACCGGCGCACCGGTCAGCAGCGGCTCCTCGCCCAGCATCTCCTCGGGCGCCGCGGCGACGGCAGTGATCGGGGTCCGGCCATGCTGGCGGTCGTGACGACGGTCGGCGGACCGGCGGAGCCTGTGCTCGAGCTTGGTGACGGCGGCATCGAGAGCGGCATAGAAATTCTCGGCGCTCGCCTCGGCCCGGATCGCCGGACCGCGACTGGCGAGGGTGATCTGCACACGCTGGCATGTCTTGGACTGCCGTCGGTTGGTCTCGTGGGACAACTCGACGTCCACCCTGATGATCTTCGGGTCGTAGCGTTCCGCTCCGCCCCAGTTTCTCCGCCACATGCACACGGAAATGCTCGGGAACCTCGACGTTGCGGCCTTTGACGACGATGTCCACAAGTCCTCCTGTCTCGCAGGGGACCGGCCGTCCCCTGCAGGCGCGCGACGGAAAGTCGACTGTCCCGAACAGCCGGTACGCGTCCGGGGCCCCCCGGGGATGTCTCCGAACCTACCTCGCGATGAAAACTGCGCAAACGCGGGTCCCGTTCCCCCGGATTCCTGTCCGGCCCCCAGCGCGGAGCCGGTCCCCGCTCTTCGGAGCGACACTCATGCTCGTTACGAGTCGGTGACGGCTACTTCGGGTCACGTGATCTCACCAAGAGTAGCGAGGAGGTGGCCATGTCCGGGCTGGGTGATCCTGGCGGTCGGCGCGATCCTGTGCTTCCTGGGGATCTGGTCCATCCACGTTGCGATCCTGGCGTCCGGCTTCGGTCTCGGCTGGGCACTGGCGGATCTCTTCGGCGCCTCGGCCGGCACCGCGTTCGTGATCGCCGCGGGATCCGCGTTGGTCGCCTGGGTACTGGTGACGCTGGTCTTCAAGGTGGCCAGCTTCTTCGTGGGCGTGATCACCGGGTCGCTGATCGGTGCCCGCGTCGCCGCGGTCCTCACCGCCGGTGATTCGAACATCGCTGTGACGGTCGTGCTCGTCGTCGCCATCGCCGTCGCATTCGGGTTCCTGGCCGACCGGTACCGCCGACGGGTGCTGCTGTGGACGACGGCGATCGGCGGCGCCGGACTGATGCTCAGCGCCCTCGGCCTGATTGCCCCGGACACCCTGGGCTTCCTGCGTGATCCCGCCGCCGGCGTCGAGCAGATCACCAGCACTGCGCTGTGGATCGCTCTGTCGGCAGCGGGCTGGATCACCCAGCGCGCCTTGTTCCCGCGGGCCCTGCGGGAGGAGCGCCGGGTCGGCGCCTGACTGATCAGCGGGTGGTGACCCACCCCGGCACGGACGCCAGCACCAGCACCAGTTCCACCTCCACGCCCGCCTCGGCGAGCGCCCGGCCGGCGGCGGTGGCGGTGGCCCCGGTGGTGAGCACGTCATCGATCAGCACCACCCGGCAACCCGGGGGCGGCGCGGCAGCCGGCCGCCACCGAATCCGCTCGGCCAGATTGGCCGCGCGCGCCCCGCTGTTCAGCCCGACCGAATCGCGCGCCGATCGTGCGGTGTACAGGCACGGCGCGACCCCAGCCGGGATCCCGTGGGATGCCACCACCCGGGCGGCGGCGCGCGCCATGACCGTGACCGGGTCACCGCCCCGCTGCCGCGCCGCGGACCGCCGGCTCGGCGCCGGGACCAGCCAGACGTCGCCGCTGAGCAGGGCCAGCCGGCGCAGCCTGATCAGCGCGTCACCGAGCGCGACCCCGAGCAGGCCCGGAAGCTCCCGCCGATTGCGTTCCTTCCCGGCGATGATCGCGCTGCGCACCGGGTCGCGATAACGCGTCAGGCCCCAGGCCGGCGGCGTCGGCCACGCGGCGTCGGCCGTCTCCGGCACACGGATCCGGCGGGGCCGGCCCCGCAGGGCCGCCGCACAGGCGGCGCACCACGGTCCGGGGCTGCCGCAGCCCGGGCAGGGCCGCGGCAGCACGAGATCCATGGCGGTCGACGAACCCGGCTCGCACCAGCCGCGGGGAAACGGCGGGTGACGGGCGGCGGCTGGGCACCGGCCAACGGTCACCCGAGCCTGTCAAGCCGTCAACGGCCGTCGGCCGCATTGTGGACAGCCTCAGCCGGTCGCCCGGCGGATCAACGCCAGCAGCGCGCGGGCATACGCCTCGGCGGCGTCCGAACCCCAGTAGGCCCCCGGTTCGAGGTCGACGGCCCCTGGCAACACCGACGTCACCCGGTAGCCCTCGTCGACCCGCTCCAGGGAACGGAACGACGACCCGAGCAGCGTCCGCAACTGGTCCTCGCGCGGCATCCACAGGGCTTCGGACGCCTCCGTCGCATCCAGCGCCCACTCGGTGGTCCCGTTGAAGCCGAGCACCGTTCCGGTGCGCGACTCGTGGGCCTCCACCACCATGTCGCTCAGGGTGAACACCTCACCGTCGAACGCGCCGGTCTGCAGGGTGAACCGGTCGCCGGTGGCGGGATGCCAGACCAGTCCGGCGTCCTTCAGGGCACCGGCAAGTTCGACAGAGATCATCGGTGGATCATTCCTGCTCTCGGTTCGCACATTTCGGCTCGGTCAGGTCGGCCCGCGCAGAGCAACTCACGCAGAGCAACTCACGCGGAGCAACTCACGCAGATCGACTCGGATAGAAGCAGATCAACTCGGATAGAACGGCGACGAGCCGTTCAGGAAGGGCTCGTCCTGCAGCGGCGACTGCCACTGACCGTCGGTCTGCGATCCGACCAACTGCCAAACGCGCCCACCGAAGGTGATCAGCAGCGGCTCACCGGCCGCGACAGCGAGCCCGTCGATGTCGCCGAAGATGCCGCGGTCGGTGATCTTCCTCGATTCGAACCCGTCGATCGACACGTCCCACAGGCTGCGGTAGGTGTTCAGCGAGGTGGACGCGGCGACCACCAGTTCGCGCGAATTGGCTGAAGCTGACCGGTCCCACGTGCACCAGGTCGGGCCGGAGCAGACTGAGCCGGGTGATCTGCAGCGGTGTCTGGGTCGTGGCGACCCCCGGGTCGGTGGTGGCCGGAGCGGTGTCGCCGACGGACTGCCGGGTGAGCACGCCGAGATAGAGCCGCTCGCCGGCGACGACCGCGACGCGCACCCCGTCCGGTGACAGTGCCAGTGCCGTCACCGGGCCCTTCCCGGCGAGCTGCGTCGAACCGACCCGCTCGCGGCTCGGGTTGCCCGCCGAGGACACCCGGTACACCTCCGGTTTGGTGGCGCCGTTCTGCACCACCCACACCTCGTCGCCCGCCCTGGTGAAGCTGGGGGCGGTCAGGGTGGTGGCCTTCAAGAGCGGGTCGGCCCGGTCGTTCGCCGTCGGCAGCGTCAGCAGCAGGTTCTGCCCACCGGCCGGATCGTCGGCCACGGCCGCGATCGCACCGGTCGCCGACGACTGCGCTGCGGTCTTGACCCGGATCGACGCGGTTCCCAGGGGTCCCGGGACCGGGGCGCCGTCGAACAAGCCCACGACGGCGCCGTCGTTGCGGACGTAGAACGGGTCGGACGCGACCTGCCCAGTGCCGGCCAGCCGGTCCGGGTCGAAGGAGGTCACCGTGTTGATCGTGTACACCTGCTGCGCGGGATCGAGCGGTTCGCCGTCGACGGTGATCGCGATCCGCGGAACGGTCGGCGACAGGGTCCACACCAATTGGGCGGCGAGCGCCCGCCGGGCCTCGGGCGTGGAGATGTCGACGCCAGTGAGGTCGACCTGCAGGACGCCCTCGGAGTCGATGGAGGGGTTGGAGCGCAATGCGGAGCGGGCGGTGAACTCCGAGCTCACCGCGTCGATCAGCCGACTGCTGGGCCCGCGGAACAGCATGGTGATCAACCGGTTCGCCCGGTTGGCCGGCGTCTGGCCGATCACCACATGCCTGACGTCGGGCACGACGACCGTTCCGGTCCGGTCCAGGAAATACAGCACCCGCTGCCGGAATGCCGTCCCGAACTCAGAGCTGGTGACAAGCAGTTCCGGCGGCGGATCGCTGATCCGCCATTCGCCCTCGACCTGGACCAGGGTGAGCGCGCGGCTGTACGGGTCGCCGGCGGCGGTCTGGAACGACCGATCGGTGTCCAGGTGCCCCGTCGTGACGCCGCTGACCGTGACGACCCCTGGGTCTGCGCGGGTCACATCGGTGCGGTAGCCGTCGCCGAGGACCACCACCGGAAGTCCGTGCGGCTGCCAGGACGTCTGGGCTTGCGGCGCCAGGTACTGGCGGGCGGCAGCAAAGCTCGACCCGGATGCGGTGTCCAGATCCGGCCGGGCGCTGGCCGCGATGAAGCCGCGGACGATCTGGTCCGGCTGCTGACCGGGGGTCGGGGCTGCCGGGGCGATCGGGGCGAGCTGTTCGGCGATCTGGGTGACGTCGACAGCCGCACTGGAGCCCGGAACACCGGAACAGCCGGCGGCGAGCGCCAAGAGGGCGGCCAGCGCGGTGACGATCACGCGGCGGCGCATCATGGCTGACTCCCCACTGCGCCGGCCGTCGAGCGAGTCCCCTGGGCTTGCTGACCGGCCGGACCGGCTGCCTGCCCATCGGAAGCCGACGCGGCGGCCGCGGAACCGGGCTGGTCCGGCGAGGACAACGTGGCACTGCCGCCCGCGGACGGTACCGAAGCCGGATGCAGTTCCTCGTCACTGGGCGCGGCCTTCAATGTCCCGTCCTCCACCATCATCCGGACGCCGGCCGGTATCGCACCGGTCGCGAACGACGCGGCCGGCAGTGCGTGGTGAACCGGAGGCGCCACGGCACCGGTGCCCGGACCGGGACGCAGCGGCAACGGAGATTGGGTGATCAGGCCGCCGTGACGCCGCGGCAGGGTGAGGCGGAAACGCGCGCCCTCACCGGGCGAACCGGAGGCCTGCAGCCAGCCACCGTGTAGCCGCGCGTCCTCCAGCGAGATGGCCAGTCCCAGGCCGGTACCGCCGGTCTGTCGCTGTCGGGAGGGATCCGCCCGCCAGAACCGGTTGAAGACCAATCCGGCCTCACCCGGACGCAGGCCGACGCCGGAATCGGTGACGGTGATGGCCAGCGCGTGCTCGTCCGCGGCGAGCTCGATCTCGACCGGCTTGCCGTCGGCGTGGTCGATGGCGTTGTAGATCAGGTTGCGCAGGATCCGGTCGACGCGCCTGGTGTCGATCTCGGCGACGATCGGTTCGTCCGGCATCGAGGTGAGGATCGGCACGCCGACCTGTTCGGCCAGCGGAGTCGCCGCCGCGATGCTGGCGGTGATGCTGGAGCGGATGTCGATCGGCTCGGCACTCAGTTCCGCCATCCCGGCGTCGTAGCGGCTGATCTCGAGCAGGTCCCCGAGCAGCGTCTCGAACCGGTCCAACTCGTCGACCAGCAGTTCGGTCGAACGGGACAGGTGCGGCGGCAGATCGGCGCGGCTCTCGTACAGGACGTCGGCGGCCATCCGGACCGTGGTCAGCGGTGTGCGGAGCTCGTGCGAGACGTCGGAGGTGAAGCGGCGCTGCAGCTTCCCGAATTCCTCGAGCTGCCGGATCTGCACCCGGATGGCCTCCGCCATGCCGTTGAACGAGTTCGCCAGGGTGATCAGCTCGGTGGCGCCGCTGACCGGCATCCGCTCGGCCAGGTCACCGGCGGCGAGCTTGCGGGCACTGAACGCTGCCCGCCGCACCGGCCGGACGACCTGTGCCGCAACGAGTGCCGCGATCAGCGTCAACGCCAGTGCCAGCGCGATACCGCCCACCAGCAGGGTGCGCTGGACCACCTGGACGGTGCCCAGCTCACCGGCCAACGGGAAGATCAGGTAGACCTCGAAGGCATCCGTGCTGGTCGGTGCGGGGCTGCCGACCACCAGCGCGGGAATGGTCTGACCGTCCCGGACGATCGTCGTGTACTGGTAGGCGACCTGTCCCAAAGCGATCCGCGCGCGCAACTCGGCCGGCACGTCCCCGGTGGGCTGCTGGATCGCGACGTCGACCTCGGAGCCGATCCGGCTGGGCACCACCACCGGTTCGAAGACACCGGCCGTGGAGCCCTGTGCGTCCGACGAGCCGTCCGCGCGGCCGATCTCGGACAACGCCAGTCGTAGCTGCTCCCGCAGCGAACTCGGATCCGAATCCGCGCCGGACAGGCTGGCCTGCACCGTCTGCCGTGCGCTGTCGATCTCCGCCGTGGCCGCATCGATCTTCGAGCGCAGCAGCCCGTTGGTGATCTGCTGCTGCAGGATCAGGCCGAGGGTGAACATCACGATCGTCGAGAGCGACAGGGTCAGCACGATGACCCGGACCAGCAGAGACCTGCTGAGGAAGACGATCTGTGCCCGCACCCGCCTCAGCACCGCGGTCAACCGGAGCCGGGTGGACGGTCGGTGTGGTGAGCTGCCGCCGGTGGAGCGGTTCGGCAAGGGCGCGCTGTCGGCCGGCGGTGCGGCGGCGCCGGTCGCGTCGGGCGCCGGCACCTCCGTCACGACGTGCCGGCCCGGTACCCCACGCCCCGGACCGTGACCACCACCTCCGGGTGCTCCGGGTCCTTCTCGATCTTGGAGCGCAACCGCTGCACGTGCACGTTGACCAAGCGGGTGTCCGCGGCGTGCCGGTAGCCCCACACCTGCTCGAGCAGCACCTCTCGGGTGAAGACCTGACGCGGCTTGCGGGCGAGGGCGACCAGCAGATCGAATTCGAGCGGCGTCAGTGAGATCGGCTCGCCGTCGCGGGTGACCTGGTGGCCGGGGACGTCGATCTCCACGTCCGCCACCCGCAGCCTCTCGGCGGAACCGACATCGGCCCGGCGCAGGCGCGCCCGGATGCGGGCGGTCAGCTCTTTCGGCTTGAACGGCTTCATCACGTAGTCATCGGCACCGGACTCCAGTCCCAGCACGACGTCAACGGTGTCGGTCTTGGCCGTCAGCATGATGATCGGGATCCCGGATTCGGCTCTGATCTCCTTGCAGACGTCGAGGCCGGAGAGCCCTGGCAGCATGAGATCCAGCAGCACCAGATCGGGATGCACCTCACGGAACACGTCGATCGCGCGTGATCCATCGCGCACCACCGCGGTGTCGAAGCCCTCCCCGCGCAACACGATGGTGAGCATCTCGGCCAGGGCGGGGTCGTCGTCGACCACCAACACACGTGCTCTCATGCCGTCCATGGTGTCACCCCGGCTCGGCGGCGGGACGTGACAGCGCGCGGACGCGCGGTACCGGAGTCCTTGACGGGTCCGTCAGGACCGGCCAGGACCGGCCGGCCGCATGGGACGATGACGGGGTGAGCATGCCCCGATATCCCGGTTCGTACCCCGGTCCGCAGCAGTACGGCGGCCCCGGCCACTGGGAGAGCCCCGGCCTGGTGCCGCTGCGTCCGATGAAGGTGGGCGAGATCCTCGGCCTCGGCTGGGCGGTGGTCCGGCGTTCGCTCGGCCCGTTGGTGCTCGCGGCCGTCGCGGTGTCGGCGCTGTCGGCCGCGGTCACCATCGGCACGCTGGCCGCAACCGGATCGCTGGAGACCTACGCGGACGCCAAGTGGCTGGAGGATGCCCTGCGCGGCGGGGGCACGACGTTGCCCTCGGGCATTCTGCTGGCCACCCTGCTCGGCCTGCTGGTCTCGACCGCAGGAGCTCCGATCATCGCCGGACTTGCTGCGGCCTTCGCCGGCGCCCTGGCGCTGGGCACCGACGGCCGCGGCGCGATCACCGAGCGGCTGTCCGGCCGGTGGCCGGTGCTGCTGGGCACCGCCCTCATCGTCGGCCTGCTGGTCACGGGTGGGCTGCTCGTCTTGGTGGTGCCAGGGGTGCTCGCATACCTGATCCTGGCCTTCGCCGGACCCGCGGTGGTGATGGAGCGTGGCTCCATCGGCGAGTCGCTGCGCCGCAGCGCCGCGCTCACCCGGGGGCACCGCGGCCGAATCCTCGGTGCGGTCGCGGTCACCCTGATCGTCGGCGCGGTGGCCGGCGCCATCGTTTCCTCGTTCGCCGGAGCGGTCGTCGGCGGCACCTCACCGGTCACCAGCCTGCTGATCACCCAGGCGGTCGCGGTGCTGGTCAGCGGACTCGCCGGCGCGTGGACCGGCGCGGTGGTCGCCCTGCTGTACATCGACGTGCGGATCCGTACCGAGCGGCTGGATCAGGCGCTGTGGGCGGCGGCGCAACGCGCCAAGGTCAGCCCGCCAGATCTGCCGGCAGGCTGACCGAACCGTCCGCGGCCGGGGTGAGCACCGTCCACGGCGAGAGATAGTCCTGCTCGGCGAGCGCCCGGTACATCTGGCCGGTCCGCCGCTGCAGATCGGAGTCGGACTCGAACCGGTCCAGTGCACGGTCCTGCTGGACGGCGGCGCGACCGCGGGCCCGTTCCGCGGCCATCTCCAGCGGGGTCGCCAGCAGGATCTGCCGGTCCGGGACCGGGACGCCGAACCGCTCGATCTCCAGGTTCCGCACCCACTCCGGGAAGTCCGTGACGGCGCCCGGTGCGCCGAGCCGGGCTGATCCGTAGGCGGCGTTCGATGCGACATACCGGTCGAGCAGGACGATGTCGTGCTCGGAGAGCAACTGCCGGAGCTCTGGGGCGGCGGCTCTACGGTCGAGCGCGAACAGCAGCGCCGGCCCGTACACCGAATCGGACAGGTCGCCGAGCCGCCCGTAGAGCGCGTCCTGCACCAGGTCGGCATGGATGTCGACGCCGTACCGGGGGAAGGCCATGGTCGTGACGGTTTGTCCCGCCGATCGCCATCGCTTCGCCAGCGCGGCGGTGAGGGTGCGTTTGCCCGATCCGTCCAGACCTTCGAGAACGATCAACCGGCCCACGTCGCAGAACACTACGGCGAATGGGCGAACTGTCACCACATCGGTACGCACAGTGCTGGCAACACGAGGTATCTCAGTGGAACGCTGACCGACGTGACGACGATCAAGAGATCTCCTGGCGAGAAGACGTTCCTGGGTCAACCGCGGCAACTCGCCACGCTGTTCTCGGTCGAGATGTGGGAGCGGTTCTCCTTCTACGGCATGCAGGGGATCCTGCTGATCTACCTGTACTACTCGGTGGCCGACGGCGGCCTCGGCCTGGACGAGACGGCGGCAACCAGCATCGTCGGCGCCTACGGCGGCCTGGTGTACCTGTCCACCATTCTCGGTGCCTGGCTGGCCGACCGGATCATCGGCGCGGAACGCACCCTGTTCATCGCCGCAGTGCTGGTGATGTGCGGGCACATCGCACTGTCGCTGCTCCCGGGTCTGCTCGGCGTGGGAGTCGGACTGGTGCTGATCGCCTTCGGCAGTGGAGGGGTGAAGGCGAACGCCACGTCGCTTGGTCGGCGGCCTGTACACGCCGGAGGACCCGCGGCGGGACGCCGGTTTCTCGATCTACTACTTCGGGATCAACCTCGGCGCCTTCCTCGGCCCGCTGCTCACCGGGCTCCTGCAGGACAACATCGGCTTCCACTGGGGGTTCGGCCTGGCGGCCGTCGGGATGGCCATCGGCCTGGGTATCTACACGGTCGGGCGGAAGAATCTTCCGCCGAGCTCGAACGACGTCCCCAACCCGCTTCCCGCCAACCGGCGTGCCCTGGTGATCGGGGCGGCGGTGGCGCTCATTGCGCTGATCGCCCTGCTGGCGCTGACCGGCGTGCTGACGGCGGACCGACTCGCCCCGATCGTCGTCGCAGTGATCGTGGTCTGTGCGATCGTCTACTTCGCGGTGATCCTGTCCAGCAAGAAGATCACTCCGGTGGAGCGGCGCAGGGTGTACTCGTTCATCCCGATGTTCATCGTCAGCGCGGTCTTCTGGTCGCTGTACCAACAGCAGTTCACCGTGGTGACGGAGTATTCGGACAAGCAATTGAACCGGGAGATCTTCGGCTGGGAGATGCCGGTGAGCTGGGTGCAGTCGATCAATCCGGTGTTCGTGATGATCCTCTCGCTGGTGTTCGCCGAGATCTGGACCAAGCTCGGGAACCGGCAACCACCGACGCCCTACAAGTTCGCGGCCGGCGTCATCGTGATGGGCATCGCGTTCCTGCTGTTCATCCCGATGGCCAGCACCGTCCCGAACAGCGCTCCGCTGTGGGGTCTGGTCATCGTCCTGTTCGTCTTCACCGTCGCCGAGTTGCTGATCTCGCCGGTGAGTCTGTCGCTGGCCACGAAGCTCGCTCCGGAGGTCTTCCGGACCCAGATGGTGGCGCTGCTGTTCTTGTCGATCGCGCTGGGCACGGCGATGGCCGGCGTGCTGGCCGGGTACTACTCCGACGACAACCAGGTCGCCTACTTCGGGATCCTGGGAGCAATCGCGATCGTGGTGGGCATCGTGCTGATCCTGGTGACGCCGCCGATCCGCAAGCTGATGAGCGGCGTGCGCTGACCCGGCAAGCGGTCACCGACCGGCGACAGCCGCTGTCGGACAGTCGTGTTGGATGAGGGGCATGACATCTGCCAACTCCAGCAAACCCGTCATCGACTTCCCCAACGGTGAGCCGCCCACCACCCTGGAGATCACCGACATCACCGTCGGCGACGGGGCCGAGGCCAAGCCCGGGGGCACCGTGCGCGTGCACTACCTCGGCGTCGAATTCGCCTCCGGCGAGGAGTTCGACTCGTCGTGGAGCCGCGGTGAGTCGATCGAGTTCCCGCTGCGCGGCCTGATCAAGGGGTGGCAGGACGGCATCCCGGGGATGAAGGTCGGCGGCCGCCGGCAGCTGACAATCCCGCCGGAGCTCGCCTACGGCCCCGCCGGTGGCGGCCACCGGCTCAGCGGTCAGACGCTGATCTTCGTCATCGACCTGCTCGACGCACGCTAGTCACCGGCATAAACCCGCAACCCGGCCACCACCCGCTGTTGATCAACCCGGCCACCACCCGCTGTTGATCATGCAGCTCAGCAGACCTCGCTCGGCGTGTCGTCGGCGTGTCGTCTGCTGAGCCGCATGATCAACTGTGAGATGAGCGCTCTGCGCTGATCCGTCAGCTGTCAGCCGTCCGCCAGCACCGAGCGGACGGCGCGGACCGCGAGCGCGTGATCCTCGTCCTCGGGTAGACCGCTGACCCCGATGGCGCCCACCAGCGACCCCCGCACCCGGAGCGGGAACGCGCCGCCGGAGGCCGCATAACGGTGCGGGTCGTAGCCGGCGTCGGTGGCGAACACCTGACCCCACACCCGGAACTGCTCACCCACCCCGTACGAGGATCGGTTGAACAGCCGGACCACAGCGAACTTGCGGCGGATCCATTCGTTGTTGTTCGCGTTCGACCCCGGCAGTGCCGCGCAGAAGACCTCCTGCGCACCGAGTTCGATAGAGATCACCACCGGCAACCCATCGGCCTCGGCGAGCTCACGCGCGCGGCAACCCAGCCGCCACGCGTCAGGCGGTCCGAAGCTGTCGAACTGCAGATCCTTTTCCTGCGCATCGATCTGGGCGAGCAGTCCGGGCGTTGCCACCATCAGAAGACGTACCTCAGTACCGGTAGTGGTCGGGCTTGTACGGGCCCTCGACGTCGACGCCGATGTACTCGGCCTGGTCCTTGGTCAGCTTGGTCAGCTCGCCACCGAGGGCCTCGACGTGGATCCGGGCAACCTTCTCGTCCAGGTGCTTCGGAAGCCGGTAGACCTCCTTGTCCCATTCATCGGGCTTGGTGAACAGCTCGATCTGGGCGATGACCTGATTGGAGAACGACGCGCTCATCACGAACGACGGGTGGCCGGTGGCGTTGCCGAGGTTCAGCAGCCGACCCTCGGACAGCACGATCACAGTGTGGCCGTCCTGGAAACGCCACTCGTCGACCTGCGGCTTGATCTCGATCCGCGACGCACCTGACCGGGCCAGGCCGGCCATGTCGATCTCGTTGTCGAAGTGGCCGATGTTGCCCAGGATCGCCTGGTGCTTCATCCGGCGCATGTGGTCGACACCGATGATGTCCTTGTTACCGGTGGTGGTGATGATGATGTCGGCCCGCTCGATGGCCTTGTCGACCGTCGTCACCTCGTAGCCGTCCATCAGTGCCTGCAGGGCGCAGATCGGGTCGGCCTCGGCCACGATCACCCGGGCGCCCTGGCCACGCAGCGATTCCGCGGAGCCCTTGCCGACGTCGCCGTACCCGGCGACCAGGGCCACCTTGCCGCCGATCAGCACGTCGGTCGCACGGTTGATGCCGTCGACCAACGAGTGCCGGACACCGTACTTGTTGTCGAACTTGCTCTTGGTGACCGCGTCGTTGACGTTGATCGCCGGGAACAGCAGCTCACCGGCGGCGGCCAGCTGGTACAGCCGGTTGACGCCGGTGGTGGTCTCCTCGGTGACGCCGCGGATCGCCGGTGACGTCCGGGTCCAGTACTGCGCATCGTTCGCCAGCGACCTGCGGAGCAGGTCGAGAACCACCTGGTATTCCTCGGCGTCGTCCTCCTCGGTCGGCGGCACGACGCCGGCCTTCTCGTACTGCACACCCTTGTGGATCAGCAGCGTCGCGTCGCCGCCGTCGTCCAGGATCATGTTCGGGCCCTGGCCGTCCGGCCAGCGCAGCATCTGATCGGTGCACCACCAGTACTCGGGCAGCGTCTCGCCCTTCCAGGCGAAGACCGGCACTCCCTTGGGCTCCTCGACGGTGCCGTAGCGGCCGACGGCCACCGCAGCGGCGGCGTGGTCCTGGGTGGAGAAGATGTTGCAGGAGCACCAGCGGACATCGGCACCGAGGTCGACGAGGGTCTCGATCAGCACCGCGGTCTGGACGGTCATGTGCAGCGACCCGGAGATCCGGGCGCCGGCCAGCGGGCGCACCTCGGAATACTCACGGCGCAGCGCCATCAGGCCGGGCATCTCGTGCTCGGCGAGGGTGATCTCCTTCCGGCCGAACTCGGCCAGTGCCAGATCCGCAACCTTGTAGTCGAGGTCGCCGGAGCGGTCGACGGTCAGGTCGACGGCGGGCAGGGTTGAAGCGGACAAGGGTGCTCCTCAGGGCTTGACGGCGTCGCGGCGACGCGACGTGTGGAGGCCGGACTCGGGTTCCACCCTGCACCGGACGCCCCAGTGTCACTTCACAACGGGGGCGTGCATGTCACCGCTCAGGATACCGGGCCGGACAGGCCCACAACAGCACCGCTGCGCGGCGTTGCTGCCGGGCGACCCGAGCTGCTGGATCGGATGACGTGACCTCCGCGACGCCGGTCAGTCCTCGTCCGGGGTGTGCTTCGGACGCGTCGTGTACAGCCCGTAGAGCAGCCCGATCACGGCGAAGATCAGCACGAACAGCGGCACGTTGCTGAGCACGACGCCCGCGGCCAGCCCGGCGAACGCACCGGTCAGCGTCCAGACAGCGATCGCCGGCGCTCGCGGCTCCCGGGCATCAGGGGATCTCACGGCGTCACCGTAGCCGCACGGTTTCGATCGGCGGCGGCACCGGTACGAAATTCCTTCGGCGTTGGTGTCGCGGACGCCCGAGACTTGACACCATGCATCCATGACCACCGGGGAACCCGAGAGCACAAGCACGAAGCCCACCGTCACCGAGTCTGCCGGGACGGACGGGGCGCGCGGGGCATTGCATCGGCATCGCGCGAATTACGCCGCGGCGGTGTACGGCTCGGTCCTCGCGGCCTCTGTGGTGGTGAGTTCCGGCGATCTCCGGGCACCCAGCGTGCTGGCCGTGCTGCTGGTGGTCAGCGGACTGGTGTTCTGGATCGCGCACGTCTACGCCGCCACCGTCGCCGGTGTCCACGGCGGATGGCATGCGGGCGCCATCGTCACCGGCATGCGCCACGAATGGCCGGTGGCGTTCGCTTCGATTCCACCGGCCATTGCAGCGCTGGTGTGTGGGCTGCTGCCCAACGTCTCGGTGAACGACGGAGCGTGGGCGGCGCTCATCGTCGCCATCGTCGAACTGCAGATCTGGGGCTTCGCCGCCGTCAGGAGCATCGATCTGACCGGACGAGCACTGACCAGGACCCTGCTGCTCAACGTCTTGATGGGCCTTGTCATCGTGCTGCTCAAGGTCGGCGTCGGGCACTGACCCGGCACACGACGCAGGTCAGTTGACCGCCTTGAGCTCAGGTTCGGGTGCCGCAGGTGACAGTTTGCGTGCCGCCGGCGACACGATGCCGGCGATGGCCACCAGGACCAGCACCATCAACAGCGCGTTGAGCAGGCCGACGTGCTCTCCGACGAATCCCAGCAACGGCGGGCCGACCAGGAATGCCAGGTAGCCGATGGTGGCGACGGCACTGACCCGTGCAGCGGCGTTCACCGGGTCGTCGGCCGCTGCCGACATGCCGACCGGGAAGCCGAGCGCTGAGCCGAAGCCCCACAGCACCACGCCGATGACGGCGAGCCAGGCCGCGGGGGCGAAGATCACCGTGGTCAGGCCGACACCGGCGAAGACCGCGGAGACCCGCAGCACGGGCACCCGTCCGAAGCGATCCAGCAGCCAGACGCCGCCCACCCGGCCGACCGTCATCGCGGTGACGAAGATGCCGAAGATCAGCGCGCCGGTGGCGTTTTCGACCCCGTGACCGTCCACCATCGCCAACGCCAGCCAGTCGTTGGCCGATCCCTCGGCGAAGGCCATCCCGAGGACGATCAGACCGATCAGCAGGGTCCGCCGGTCCCGCCAGATGCCGAGCCTGGAGCGCCATCCGCTATCGCTGCCACCGTCATGGGCGGCCTGCTCGAGCGATGCCTGCTCGGCGGCCGCAACGGCCGGATCGGGTTGCAGATACCGCACCGCGAACACCCCGCCCGCGGCGATGACCACGGCGATGATCACCAGATGCGCCGCGATCGACAGCCCGCCGAACTCCGCGGCCGCCCCGAGCGCGGCGCCCAGGATCGTGCCGCCGCTGAACAGGGCATGGAACAGCGGCATGACGGTGCGGTCGAGCGCACGCTCATTCGCGGCGCCCTCGACGTTCATGGCGACATCGCAGGTTCCGTTGCCCAGACCGAAGATGGCCAGCCCGATCACGACGACCGCGAAGCTCGCCATGGTGGCACCGATGCCGACGACCACCAGGCCCACGGCGACGGCCAGCAGCGAGATCCGGATGGTCGTCGCCGAGCCGATGCGGGCCAGCACGTGGCTGGAGGTGGTCAGGCCGACAATGGACCCGAGCGCCAACCCGAAGACGAGCAGTCCCATTTCAAAGGTGCTGGCGCCCAGCACGTCGCGGATCGACGGGGTGCGCGCCACCCAGCTCGCGAGCGACACGCCGGACAGCGCGAAGATCAAGAAGACGGCGTTGCGCCAGGCGACGACCTGCCGGCGGGTCAACGTCGCGCTGGCGGCCTGGTCGGCGGGGGCCGGGGCGGAGTGGGACACAGAAATCCTTGAGGTGTTGGGGCACGCTGGTGAGCACTGGTCGAATCGATTCGATCCGGTTGGTCGAGACGCTACGGGATGCCTGCGGAGCGGTCAACCGTGTTGGCCCAAGAAAGATCGAATCGTTTCGAATAGCCTGTACGGAGTTCACGGGCAGTTCAACTGACGTCCGCAAGGAGGTGGTGGTTGATGGACAAGACCGCCGAACCTGTCTCTACCCGACCGTCCGGTAAACGCACCACCCTCGCTCAGGTTGCCGCGCTGGCCGGCGTGTCGGTGTCCACCGCCTCGCTCGCCTACAGCGGGTCCGGACCCGTGTCCGATGCCACCCGGGAGCGGGTACTGGCTGCGGCTGAGCAATTGCATTACGCCGGACCCGACCCCCGCGGACGTTCCCTGCGGCAGGGTCGCTCGGGAATCATCGGCGTCGTCATGGAGGAGCGCGTCCTCGCGGCCTTCCGCGATCCGATCTGGATTGCCCTGCTCGACGGGATCGCACAGGAGACCACCGCCGACGGCCGGGGCCTCCTGCTGCTCGCCGACGTCGGCGAAAGCGCCATCGCGATGGAAAGCGCCTCGATGGACGGGGTGGTGCTGCTCAGTTGCAGCACCCGGATCGCCAGGTCCATCGACATCCTGCGCCGGCGCGCGACGCCGACGGTCGCGCTCGGCGGCCCGGAGTTCCCCGGGGTGCTCACCGTCTCGCTCGACGACGAGTCCGCCAGCGCGGAGGCAGCCCGTCATCTCGCCGATCTCGGCCACCGGGATGTCGCCATCGTGGCCCTGCCGCTGGATGGCGATATCGGGGCGATCGACCCGGCGGTGCCCGGATCCGCCTTCGGCGAGCGCGGGCCGTTGACCCCCGAGCGGGAGCGGAACGGCACCGTGAAGGTGACGCTGGACCGGCTCCGCGGCGTACGTGCGGTCTTCCCGGACAGCACCGGCGTCGTCGCTGCCGGCAGCTACGTCGAGGAGGGCATCATCGCCGGACACGCCCTGCTCGACGATCCCGACCGGCGACCGACCGCGGTGCTGGCCCAGTCGGATCTGCTGGCAGCCGGCGTCATCAAGGCGGCGACGGATCTGAGTCTGGATGTGCCCGGCGACCTGAGCGTCGTCGGCTACGACGGCATCGCGCTGGACCGGATCATCCCGCACGACCTGACGACGATGGTGCAGCCCGCCGCCGAGCAGGGCCGGGCAGCCGGTCGCGCGGTGCTGGACCTGCTGGACGGCGGTACTCCGTCGCCGACGAGCTTCACCAGCACCTTCCACCGCGGTGCGACGACCGCGGCCCCGCGCACCCAGCCCGAAGGCAGCCGGCCGGAAGACAGCCGGCCCGAAGGCAGCCGGCCCGACGACCGCCGGCCCGAAGACAGCGCCTGACCGCCCGGCGACCGACCGTCAACCCAGCGCGGCGCGCACCTGGCCCACCACCCGGGACGCGGCATCCCGCAGCCCGGCCACCGACGGACCGGCGCCCAGCACCTCCCGGCTGGTGGTCGGCAACAGCGCACCGTGCGCGTCGGCGAACACCAACTTGAGGTCCGCCGCGGTCGCGCCCTGCGCGCCGAGGCCGGGCGCCAGCAGCGGGCCGTTGACGTTCGACAGGTCGACCCCGGTCTTGCCGATGGTGGCCCCGACCACCAGCCCGATGGAGCCGATCGGGTCATCCCCCGCGTTGACGGCGCCGACCTGGTCGATGATCGCCTGCGCGACGGTGCGGTCGTCATCGGAGCGGGCGTGCTGCACCTGCCGTCCCTCGGGATTGGACGTCAGGGCCAACACGAACAGCCCGCGTCCCTCGGCCAGTGCGACGTCCAGCGCCGGGGTCAGCGAGCCGAACCCGAGGTAGGGCGAGACCGTCAGCGCATCGGCGGCCAGCGGGGACGTTCCCGTGAGATAGGCGGCGGCATAAGCGGCCATGGTGGAGCCGATGTCACCGCGCTTGGCGTCCAGCAGCACGAGGGCACCGGCGTCGCGGGTCTCGGCCAGCGCCTTTTCCAGCACGGCAACCCCCGCCGACCCGTAGGACTCGAAAAACGCCGACTGTGGTTTGAGCACGGCCACTGTCGGTCCGAGCGCTTCGACGACCGTCATGGTGAACCGCTCGAGGCCGGCCACCGTGGCGGGCAGCCCCCAGGCCTGCAGCAGTCCGGGGTGCGGATCGATGCCGACGCACAGCGGCCCGCGCCGGTCGATTGCCGCGACAAGTCTCGCGCCGAACGGCTCCATGATCGACATGCGATGCTCCCCTTCGTCGAGCGGCGATCCGGTCGGATCAGCCGCGGCGGGCGATCGCCCGGTTCAGCTCGGTGATCAGCGGCGGGCCGGAGAACACCAGTCCGCTGTAGATCTGCAACAGGCTCGCACCCGCATCCAGCATCCGCAGCCCGTCCTGCGCCGTGGAGATGCCGCCCACCCCGATCACCGGCAGGTCGGAGGTCGACGTGACGAACCGCACGACGTCGAGAGCTCGGGCTGACAGTGGCTTTCCGGACAGCCCACCGGCTTCCGCGGCCAGCGCGGTCTCTCCCGCGCCCACCCCGGTGCGTCCGACGGTGGTGTTGGTGGCGATGACACCGGCCACTCCGCGGTCGGTGCAGACCTGCAGCAGCTCGCCGATCGCGGCGTCGTCGAGGTCCGGCGCGATCTTCACCAGCACCGGCACCGGACGTTCCTGTTGCCTGCTCCAGGCCAGCGAGCCGGCCTCCGCGGTCAGGGCCGCGAGCAGCTCGTCCAGGGGGCCGCGGTCCTGCAGCTCCCGCAGCCCCGGTGTGTTCGGGCTGGAGACGTTGACCGCGATGTAGTCGGCGTACGGGTACACGGCCCGCAGCGAGGTGAGGTAGTCGCCGACGGCCGCCTCCACCGGCGTGACCTTCGATTTGCCCAGCGAGATCCCCAGCGGCACACCGATCGGACCCACCGCGGCCAGGGTGGCCGCCAACGCCGCGGCGCCGGAGTTGTTGAACCCCATCCGGTTCAGGATGGATTCGGACTCGGTCAACCGGAACAACCGTGGCTTCGGGTTGCCCTGCTGGGCGTGCGCCGTCACCGTCCCGACCTCGACGAATCCGAAACCCAGTGCGGGCCAGGATTTCAGCGCGACGCCGTCCTTGTCCATCCCGGCGGCCAGACCAACCGCCGACGGGAAGTCGACACCGAACACGGTGCGCGGCGACGGGTGCGCACGGCGTGCCGCCGCCAGCATCGCCAGCGCGCGCCGGGACCGGGAGAGCCGGGACAGCACCCGCAGTGTCCGGTGATGGACCGCTTCGGCGTCGCCCTTCGCGGCCCTGAACAGCACCGGCCGGGCCAGCCGCCGGTACGCGACGCGTGTCACCCCCATGAACTCATCCGCCCTCTGCGAACCCCCACCGTCGCCACCGTCAGCCCGCCTCGCGTTCGCGGTCGGACCGCATCCGTGCGTGCAGCACCTGCAGCGGTGCCACCCCGACGTCCGAGCGGGTCAGCGCCTCGATCCCCTGAATGGCGGCGGCGGCACCGGCAACCGTGGTGATGCACGGAATGTCGGCGGAGACGGCCGCCGTGCGGATCTCGTAACCGTCGACCCGTGGACCGGACTGCCCGTACGGGGTGTTGATCACCAGATCGATCTCACCCGCCCTGATCATCTCGACCACCGTGCCCTCGCCGGTGCCGTGGCCCTCGAAGTACTTCGCGACGACCTCGACGTCCATCCCGTTGCGCTGCAGCATCTCCGCGGTGCCCTCGGTCGCGACCACCCGGAACCCGAGGTCCGCCAGCCGCTTCACCGGGAACACCATCGAGCGTTTGTCTGCGTTGGCCACCGAGACGAACACCGTGCCCTTGGTCGGCAGCGAACCGTAGGACGCGGTCTGGGACTTCGCGAATGCCGGACCGAAGGCCTTGTCGATGCCCATCACCTCACCGGTGGAACGCATCTCGGGTCCGAGCAGCGAGTCCACTCCGGTGCCGTCCGGGCGGCGGAACCGGTGGAACGGCAACACCGCTTCCTTGACCGCGACCGGCGCACCCTTGGGCAGCGCACCGCCGTCGCCCTTGGGCGGCAGCAGGCCCTCCGCCCGGAGCTCGGCGATGGTGGCACCGAGCATGATTCTCGCCGCCGCCATCGCCAGCGGCACCGCCGTGGCCTTCGACGAGAACGGCACCGTCCGTGACGCTCTCGGGTTGGCCTCCAGGACGTAGAGGGTCTCGTCCTTGAGCGCGTACTGGACGTTCAGCAGCCCCTTCACGCCCACGCCGAGGGCAATCGCCTCGGTGTGCGCGCGGACCGTCGCGACGTCGCTGCGACCCAGTGTGATCGGCGGCAGAACGCACGCCGAGTCGCCGGAGTGGATGCCGGCCTCCTCGATGTGTTCCATCACGCCGCCCAGGTACACCTCGGTGCCGTCGCAGAGCGCGTCGACGTCGATCTCGATCGCATCGTCGAGGAAGCGGTCGACCAGAACCGGGTGGTCGTCGGTGATCTCGGTGGCGCGGTCGATGTAGTCGGCCAGAGATGGCTCGTCGTAGACGATCTCCATGCCGCGGCCGCCCAGCACGTAGGACGGCCGGACCAGCACGGGATAACCAACCCGCTCCGCGACGGCACTGGCCTGCTCGAACGACGTCGCGGTACCGAAGGCGGGCGCCGGCAACCCGGCTGCATTCAGCAGTTCACCGAACCGGCCGCGGTCCTCGGCGAGGTCGATGGCGTCCGGTGAGGTGCCCAGGATGGTGACACCTGCGTCGAGCAGTTCCTGCGCCAGCTTCAGCGGCGTCTGCCCGCCCAACGTCGGGATGACGCCGGCCACCGTTCCCGACTCATTCTCCGCGGCAAGGACTTCCAGCACGTTCTCGATGGTCAGCGGCTCGAAGTACAGCCGGTCGGAGGTGTCGTAATCGGTCGACACCGTCTCCGGGTTGCAGTTGATCATCACCGTCTCGTATCCGGCGTCGCGCAGGGCGAGAGCGGCGTGCACGCAGGAGTAGTCGAACTCGATCCCCTGCCCGATCCGGTTCGGCCCGGACCCCAGGATGATCACCTTCGGCCGATCGGTCTGCGGGGCCACCTCCGACTCCGCCGCCGGGTCCGTCTCGTAGGCCGAGTAGTGATAAGGCGTGCTGGCGGCAAATTCCGCCGCGCAGGTGTCCACGGTCTTGAAGACCGGGCGGACACCGAGCTCCCACCGCAGCTCCCTGACCGCCTTCTCCGATCCCAGTTCCGGTCGCAGCGCGGCAATCTGGGCGTCGGACAGGCCATACCGCTTGGCCGTGCGCAACACGGCCGGCGTCAGTTCGGCGGCATCGCGCACCTGCGCGCCGATGCCGCGGACCAGCTGGATCTGGTCGAGGAACCACGGGTCGATGCCACTCGCCTCGTGCACCTGCTCCACCGTGGCACCGGCGGCGAGAGCCCTTTCCACGGTGTAGATCCGGCCGTCCAGCGGCACCTTCAGCTGGTCGAGCAGGGCAGCCGCGTCCGCGTCGCCATCGGGGGCAGGACCTGTCCAGAACCCGGCCTGCTTGGTCTCCATCGACCTCATCGCCTTGCCGAGCGCTTCGGCGAAGGACCGCCCGATGGCCATTGCTTCCCCGACGGACTTCATCGTGGTGGTCAGCGTCGGATCCGCGCCCGGGAACTTCTCGAACGCGAACCGCGGGATCTTCACCACCACGTAGTCCAGCGACGGCTCGAACGCAGCCGGCGTGGCCTGGGTGATGTCGTTCGCGATCTCGTCCAGGGTGTAACCGATGGCCAGCTTGGCGGCGATCTTTGCGATCGGGAAACCCGTTGCCTTGGACGCCAGCGCGCTGGACCTGGACACCCGCGGGTTCATCTCGATGACGATGATCCTGCCGTTCTCCGGATTGATCGCGAACTGGATGTTGCAGCCGCCGGTCGCGACGCCCACCTCGCGCAGGATCGCCAGGCCCAGGTCGCGCATCCGCTGGTACTCACGGTCGGTCAGCGTCATCGTCGGGGCGACGGTGATCGAGTCGCCGGTGTGCACCCCCATCGGGTCCAGGTTCTCGATGGAGCAGACGACGACGGCGTTGTCGTTGCCGTCCCGCATCAACTCCAGTTCGTACTCCTTCCAGCCCAGCACACTCTCCTCGATGAGCACCGAGGCGTGCGACGGGACGTAGGAGCCCGCAGCATCGTCCTCGACCGGACCGAAGGAGGCCTGTGACGCAGCCAGTCCCCGGCCGGCGATTCGTTCGAGATCGGTGAGGCTGTAAGCCATTCCGGACCCGAGGCCGCCCATGGTGAACGACGGCCGGACCACCACCGGCAACCCGAGCTCGGCGACCGCCTCGCGCACCTCCGCCATGGTGTGACAGACCGCGGAGCGCGGCACGTCACCACCGACGGAGCGCACGACGTCCTTGAAGATCTGCCGGTCCTCGCCGCGGTTGATCGCCGGGATGTCCGCGCCGATCAGTTCGACGCCGTACTTCTCCAGTACCCCCCGCTCGTCCAGCGCGATGGCGGTGTTCAGTGCGGTCTGCCCACCCAGGGTGGCCAGCACCGCATCCACCGGGAAGCCCCGGGCCAGCTGGTCGGCGAGCACCTTCTCGACGAACTCGGCGTTGATCGGCTCGACGTAGGTGGCGTCGGCGAATTCCGGATCGGTCATGATCGTCGCCGGATTGGAGTTGATCAGCGAGACCCGGATGCCCTCGCTGCGCAGCACCCGGCAGGCCTGCGTCCCGGAGTAGTCGAACTCGCAGGCCTGGCCGATGACGATCGGACCGGAGCCGATCACCAGCACGTGCGAGATGTCGGTGCGGCGGGGCATCAGGCAGTCACTTTCCGGGTCGGGTCGGGGACGCGGCGCGGAACCCGCCCCGTGTCCTCCACCATCAGGTCGACGAAGCGGTCGAACAAATAGCCGGCATCGTGCGGACCGGCCGCGGCCTCCGGGTGGAACTGGACCGAGAAGGCCAACCGGTCAAGGCATTCCAGACCCTCGACGACCCCGTCGTTCAGGCAGCTGAAGGCCACCTTCACCCGCCCGAATTCGGTGTCGGTGACGCCGTCGAGCGGCGCATCGACCGCGAAACCGTGATTGTGCGAGGTGACCAGCACCCGCCCGGTGCCGTGGTCGCGGACCGGCTGGTTGATCCCCCGGTGCCCGAACTTCAGCTTGTAGGTTCCGAAACCCAGTGCACGGCCCAGGATCTGATTGCCGAAGCAGATGCCGAACAGCGGGATCCGAGCGGCCAGAACGTCCCTGGTCAGGTTCACGGTGACGTCGGCGGTGGCCGGATCGCCTGGACCGTTGGACAGGAACACACCGTCGACCCCGAGCGAGCGGATCTGCTCGATGGTGGTGGTGGCCGGCAACACGTGGGTGCGGATGCCACGCGCCGCCAGCATCCGCGGCGTGTTGGCCTTGATGCCGAGATCGATGGCGGCGACGGAGAAGATCTCCTCGCCGTCCGCGGGCACGATGTACCCGCCGGCGGTGCTGACGTCGCCGGTCAGGTCGGCGCCCGCCATGGACGGCTGTGCGGCGACCTGCGCGACGAGCTCCTCGACGCCGGACGACAACGCCTCACCGGAGAAGATCCCGCATCGCATCGCACCCGCGGTGCGCAGATGTCTTGTCAGCGCACGGGTGTCGACACCGGAGATGCCGACCACCCCTTGGCGTGCCATCTCCTCGGGCAGAGAGGTCGTCGCGCGGTAGTTCGACGGCCGCGGCGACAGGTCGCGGATCACGAACCCGGACACCCAGATCTCCGGGGATTCGTTGTCCGACGGGTTGTCGGGGCCGTGGCCCGAACCGGGTCCGTCGCCTGCGACCCAGCCCGTGTTGCCGATCTGCGGGGCGGTCGCGACCACCACCTGTCGGCGGTAGGACGGGTCGGTGAGGGTCTCCTGGTACCCGGTCATGCCGGTGGCGAAGACGGCCTCGCCGAACGCGGCGCCGGTGGCGCCGAAGCTCTCCCCGCCGTAGCTGCGGCCGTCCTCGAGCACCAGCAGTGCGGGGGTGGATGCTGAGCCGGCGGCTTGCCCGGTCATCGTGCAACTCCGTTCGTCGGATCCGTGCCACCGTCATGCGGCACGGTCGGATCTTGTGCAGGGCTCGGGTCCACGCCCGTGGCCGGGACCAGAGCGGTTGCGGCATCGAGGAAGTCATCCTGTGCGTCGGCATCATCGGAGCGGAACCCGCTGTCCAGCAGCGCGTCGCCCAGTGCCCACCGGACGATCAGGATGCCCTCGGGCTGCCCCATCACCTTGCCGGCGATGCCGGGCGCCGTGGTCACCTCGACCAGATCGGCGGTGGGAATGAAGATGTCGGTCTCCCCGGCGCGTTCGATGCACACGCCCTCGTCGGACAGCCGGATCGCCCCGGCAGCACGCCGGCCGAGCCCGTGCGCGACGATCCGGTCCTGCCACGAGCCGGCCGTGGTCGTCGAGACGTACAGCCCGGTCACCGGGGTGACCAGATCCGGGCCGAGATCGTCGGGAACGGCCGGCAGCGCAGCGAGCGAGGATTGCCGGGCGCCGCGGTGCCGCCAGCCCACCGACAACCCGTACGCGGCGAGCAGACACACCGCGACGAGCGCGATCACCAGGAGTGCTCTTTCCACCGGGTCACCGCCCCAGTGCCACAGCGCCCGCGGACGCGGTGCAGCGTCCGCGCAGATAGGTCGCCACCACCCGGCCGGACAGTTCCATGCCCTCGAACGGCGTGTTCTGCGACAGCGATGCGAGGTCGTCCCCACGCACCGTCCAGCGCGCCGCCGGGTCGATCAGCACCAGGTTCGCCGGTTCTCCCTCGGCGATCGGCCGGCCCTGGTCGGGCAGTCCGCCGATCCGGGCCGGCGCCTCGGACATCACCCTGGCCACACCGCGCCAGTCGAGCAGGCCTGGCAGCACCATCGTCTCGATCACCACCGACAACGCCGTCTGCAGGCCGAGCATGCCGGGACTGGCGTTGTCCCATTCGGTTTCCTTGTCCTGGCTGGCGTGCGGGGCGTGGTCGGTGGCGACGATGTCGATGACGCCGTCCGCCAGCGCCCGACGCAGCGCGGCGACGTCGTCCGACGTGCGCAGCGGCGGGTTCACCTTGAACACCGGGTCGTAGCCCACTGCGCGCTCGTCGGTGAGCAGCAGGTGATGCGGCGTCACCTCCGCGGTCACCGTCGTGCCGCGCCGTTTTGCAGCGGCGACCACCTCGACGGAGCCGGCGGTGGACAGATGACAGACGTGCAGCCTGGAGCCGACGTGATCGGCCAGCAGGCAGTCCCTGGCGATGATCGCCTCCTCGGCGACGGCCGGCCAGCCGGTCAGCCCGAGCCGCGCGGACACGTCTCCCTCGTGCATCTGCGCACCCTCGGTGAGCCGGGGTTCCTGCGCGTGCTGGGCGATCACCCCGTCGAAAGCCTTGACGTATTCCAGCGCCCTGCGCATCAGCAGCGGGTCGGAGACGCAGTCCCCGTCATCGGAGAAAACCCGCACCGCCGCAGCGGATGTCGCCATCGCCGCCAGCTCGGCGAGCCGTTCGCCCTTGCGCCCGACGGTCACCGCGCCGATCGGGTGCACGTCGACCAGGCCGACGTCACGGCCCAGCCGGTACACCTGCTCCACCACGCCGGCGGTGTCCGCGGTCGGATCGGTGTTGGGCATCGCGAAAACCGCGGTGTATCCACCGAGAGCCGCTGCGGCGGAGCCGGTCTCCACCGTTTCGGCGTCCTCCCGGCCGGGCTCGCGCAGATGGGTGTGCAGGTCGACCAGTCCCGGGAGCGCGATAAGCCCTGCGCCGTCGACGATCTCGGCATCAGCAGCCGACGGGTGCGACGCCGCGTCGGTCCCGACGGCCACGATCAGGCCGCCGGCGAGCAGCAGGTCGGCCGGCTCCCCGCCGTAGGGCGCCGCCCCCGTGATGAGAACCGCCGTGCTGACAACCGCCGTGCTGACAACCGCGTTGCTCATGCCACTCCCCCGCGCTGCTGGGCCGGCGCGTCCTGCGCCGGGATGATCTCGCCGGACAGCAGCAGATACAGCACTGCCATCCGGACCGTGACGCCGTTGGCCACCTGCTCGACGATGACCGAGCCGGGTCCGTCCGCCACCTGCGGGGTGATCTCCATTCCCCGGTTCATCGGCCCCGGGTGCAGCACGATCCCGTGCGGCGCTATCAGCCCACGGCGCCGCAGGTCCAGCCCGTAGGAGCGGCTGTACTCGCGGGCGGTGGGGAAGAACGCTCCACTCATCCGCTCGCGCTGGACCCGGAGCATCATCACCGCGTCCGCACCGGCCAGCGCGGCATCCAGGTCGTAGGCGACGGCGGCCGGCCAGGTCTGCACACCGACCGGCAACAGGGTCGGCGGCGCCACCAGCGTGACCTCTGCGCCGAGCGTGGACAACAACAGCACGTTCGATCTGGCGACCCTGGAATGCAGCACATCACCGACCACCACGATCCGGCGGCCGGCCAGCTCACCCAGGTGCCGGCGCAGGGTGAAGGCGTCGAGCAGCGCCTGCGTCGGGTGCTCATGGGTGCCGTCACCGGCGTTGATGACGTGGCCGTCCACCCAACCGGACAGCTGCTCCGGGGCACCCGACGACGAATGCCGGCACACCACGGCGTCGGCCCCCATCGCCTGCAGCGTCCAGGCCGTGTCCTTGAGCGTCTCGCCCTTGGACACCGACGACCCCTTCGCCGAGAAGGTGATGACGTCGGCGGAGAGGCGCTTGGCGGCGAGCTCGAACGAGAGCCTGGTCCGGGTGGAGTCCTCGAAGAACAGGTTCACCACGGTGCGGCCCCGCAGGGTGGGCAACTTCCGCACCTCGCGACCGGCCATCGCCTGCTCGATCCGCTCGGCCGTGGCCAGGATGTACTCGGCCGTGGCCAGGTCGAGATCGGCAGCCGAGAGCAGATGCCGTGGCATCCGACCGGCAACGTGTGCAGCCACCGGGGCGCCGGTCTGCGTGGGTGCATCGCCGCCGACCGCCGCCGGATCGCCCGCCGGCGGCACAGCGCGCGAACCGTTGGCCGCGGCGCCAGATGCCGAGGGCGTCGAATCCTCGGATGAGGATTTCACCCGATCGGTGGGCCGGAAGGATGTCGTCATGACTTCCCCTTCGCTGTCGTGTGAGCCGTTCGGGGATCCGATCCGCCGGCATCTCCCAACGGATCGAGCACGGCCGCCCGGGTCACCTGCACGCTGTCCACTCCGTCGATCTCGGTCAGCCGGACCGCGACGTCATCGCCGAAGGCGGTCGGGATGTTCTTGCCGACGTAGTCGGCGCGGATGGGGAGTTGACGGTGGCCACGGTCGACCAGTACGGCCAGCTGCACGACCGCCGGCCGGCCGTGATCGCGGAGCGCGTCCAGCGCCGCCCGCACCGTTCGGCCCGAGTACAGGACGTCGTCGACCAGCACCACGACCGCGTCGGTGATACCGCCATCGGGCAGCCGGGTCTCCTCCAGCGCGCGCGGCGGGTGCAGGCGGAGATCGTCGCGGTAGAGGGTGATGTCCAGTGCGCCAACGGCCATCGGCCGCGCCGCGAAGGCACCGAGCCGGGCGCCGAGGCGCCGGGCGAGATAGACGCCCCTGGTGGGGATACCGAGCAGGACGACGGGCCGCTCGCCGTTGCGTTCGAGGATCTGGTGGGCGATCCGGTCGATCGTCCTGCCGATGTCGGCGGAACTGAGGATCTGGTGTTCCGCCAGGGCCACCGGCGGCGGCGGCGCGGGGTCCGCGGAAGTGGTCGACGACTGTGTCGACGGTGGCTGATCCGAGCCGGTCTGAGCAGGGCGCGAGAGCACCACTCATGACCTCCTTTCCCGCCTCACTGGACGGTTCTTAAAGGACGTCTGGCGCGCTGCCGCCGACCTTCGATGAGGAAGGGATCGGCTCCGGCGCTGTCGGAAGGTTACCAACCGCGCGGCAGCCCACCGGCCACCACAGCCACCACGGCCGTGTGAGACCTGCGACCCAGTGGTCACACCGCGAAGCTTCCACTGCCGCGCCGCGGCGAGTCCGGTTGGCACGACGCTCGGGTCTGCGACTACTCTGCGTACACAACTGCCCTATCGTCACAGAGTTCGCGTCAAGGAGTCGTCATGTCCCAGGACTATGCCCACGCATTGGGTGCGCGACTGCGCGCCATCAGGGCACAGCAGGGTCTGAGCCTGCACGGCGTCGAGGAGAAATCCGAGGGGCGCTGGAAGGCCGTTGTGGTCGGCTCCTACGAGCGCGGTGACCGGGCTGTGACTGTCGCAAAGCTTGCCGAACTCGCGGAGTTCTACGGCGTGCCGGTGGCCGAACTGCTGCCGGACGCGCGCGCAACGCGGCGCGGCTCTTCGAGCCCGAAATTGGTCATCGACCTGCAGCGACTCGGTGAGTTGCCAACCCATCAGGCAGGCCCGCTGGCCCGCTACGCGGCCGCCATCCAGTCGCAGCGCGGTGACTACAACGGCAAGATCCTGACGATCCGGTCCGAGGATCTGCGGTCACTGGCCGTGATTTACGACATGAGCGCCGAGGATCTGACTGACCAGCTGATGCATTGGGGAGTGCTCCCCCAGGGCACCGAGCTGGACTGAACCGAGGCGGCGGTCGTCGCTCAGCGTGCACGGTCCGGCGGCGAATTGCTGTCCCGGTACGCGCGGATGAGGTCCGCCGGAATCCGACCGCGGTTGCTGATCGAGTAGCCGACATCGATCGCCCAGGCCCGGACCGCGGCGGCGGAAACCTGCGCCGGGGGTTCCTGCGACGGGGATTCAGCCGCGGTTGCCAGCGGATTCCCGGCGGCGAACGTGCTCTCCAGATCGACGTGGTCGGCGGCGGCGGACAACTCGGCAAGGCAGGCGCCGAGCCAGCGGTAGGTCCATTCCTGCGCCAGCGGCCGTGTTTCGCAGAAGACGACGGGAATCGACGGGAACCGCGCCTGGGCCTCGGCCAGTGACTCCGCCACCCGGGCTCCCGGCGCGTGCTCGAGCTTGAACAGCCTGCTGTACCTGTCTTCCACCACCACGGCCGCCCGCGGCAGCGCGGTCAACTCCGCCAGGGCGTACGTCAGCCGGCCCGACAACAGACTGCCGGACAGGTCTTCCACCGTCTTGCGTTCGACGGCTGCCACCACCTCGTCGTTCAGCAGCACCGCATAGTCGCCGACCGGCAGCCGCCTACGGATCGTGCCGGCCTGTTGCGCCGCAAAGGTGTACGGGTATTTCTCGGCCGTGTCGACGATGATCTCCAGCACCTGCCCGTGCGCTCTGGCGGTCGGGATCCGGACGGCGGGCCGCGCCTGCTTCGCGGTCCGCGGAGACTGCCAGAAGATCATCTCGCGACCTCTGGCCTGCGCGATGACGAACTGCGACCGGTTCTCCCGCGCCCGGGTCAGCACCAGGTCGATCGCCGGCCCGCGCCGCACGCACGAGCGCACAGGGAGCCGTTCGACGATCTCTGCGTCATCGGGCCACCCCTGCGCCCGATGGCAGTAGACCTTCTTCTCCCGCGGCCAGGCCTGCTTCGCCTTCACCACGATTCCCCGCTCGCCGAGCGGGATACGAATGACGAACGGGAGCGTCGAATCCGGCTCCGGGTTACGTGCGATCAGCAGATCGTCGGGCACCCCAACAGCCTGCCAGCCCGACGCCGGGATCCGCCTCAGGCCCCGCGCAACTGCGGTGTGATGACCACCAGCTGGCCGAGGACCCCGTTGACGAACTTCGGCGAATCATCGGTGGACAGCAGCTTCGCGGCGTCGACCGCCTCGTTGACCACGACAGCGGGCGGCACGTCGAACGAGTACAGCAGTTCGTACACGGCGATCCGCAGGATGGTGCGGTCCACGGCGGGCATCCGCTCCAGCGTCCAGCCCCTGGAGTGCTCGGACAGCAGGCCGTCGATCCGGCTCTGGTGCTCGACCACACCACGGACCAGCGATTCGGCGTAGTCCCCCATCGGCGACCAGGAGTGCAGGTCCGGTCCGGTCGGCGGCTCCATGCGCTCGGCGAGGACGGCCAGCGGGTCGGCCCCGCGCGCCTCGGCGGCGAAGAGCACGTCGAGTGCGCGTTTGCGGGACTTGCTACGGGCGGACACAGATGGCCGGCTTTCTGCTGGAACGACGGGACTGCCTGACGGGCGTGACCGGACGAGCCGGGCAGCAATCAGCTGTTGACCCGGCCGAGGTAGCGGCCGTCGCGGGTGTCGACCTTGATCTTGTCGCCGGTGTTGAGGAACAGCGGCACGTTGATCTCGGCGCCCGTCTCCAGCGTGGCCGGCTTGGTGCCGCCGGTGGACCGGTCACCCTGCAGGCCGGGGTCGGTGTGCGAGACCACCAGCTCCACGGAGGCCGGGAGTTCGACGAACAGCACGGTGCCGTTGTTCTGCGCGACCATCGCCTGCTGGTTTTCCAGCAGGAAGTTCGAGACGTCGCCGACGGTCGCGGCGGGCACGGTGATCTGGTCGTAGGTGTCCTGGTCCATGAAGACGAAGTCGGCGCCGTCCTTGTAGAGGAAGGTCATGTCCCGCTTGTCGACGGTCTCGGTGTCCACCTTGACGCCCGCGTTGAACGTCTTGTCGACCACCTTGCCGGTCAGCACGTTCTTCAGGGTGGTGCGCACGAAGGCAGGGCCCTTGCCCGGCTTGACGTGCTGGAACTCGGTGATCGTCCACAGCTGGCCCTCGAGGTTGAGGACGAGGCCGTTCTTGAAGTCGCTGGTCGAAGCCATGTTGGTTCTCGCTTGCCTTTCGCTGTACGCCCGGCCGCGTGCGCCCGAACCGGCTCGTGCCGAACTGGAAACTGCTGATGCGCCGAGATCCGGCTGGGTGGATCCGATCGTGCGCCCGATGGAGATCAGGTCAGCACGCAGAGCTCCTTGGAGGTCTGCGTCAGGACGGAATAGCCGTCCGCACGGATCACGCCGGTGTCCTCGATGCGTACCCCGCCGCGCCCGGGAAGGTAGACCCCCGGCTCCACGGTGACGCACATGTCCGGGACCATGATACTGGCCGATTCGCGCGCCAAACTCGGTGCTTCGTGGATCTGCAGCCCCACGCCGTGGCCGAGGCCGTGGGAGAACTGCGGCCCGTACCCGGCGGCGGCGATGAGGTCCCGCGCGGCGGCGTCGATCTGGGCGCCGGTGGCCCCCACCACGGCCGCCGCCCGGCCGGCTGCCTGCGCGTCGTGAACCAGCCGGTAGATCTCCCGCTGCCAGTCGGCTGGCGAGCCGAGCACGACCGTCCGGGTCATGTCGGAGTGGTAGCCGTCGACCGTCGCCCCGAAGTCGAGTTTGACGAAGTCGCCGGCGGCCAGCACCGCAGCCGTCGGCCGGTGATGCGGCACCGCGCTGTTCGGACCGGCGGCGACGATCGTCTCGAAGGACGGGTCCTGCGCGCCGAGTTGGCGTATCCGCTGATCGAGGTCGAGCCCGACCTCCCTTTCGGTGCGACCCGGCCGGATGCCACCGGCCTCGATCAATTCCTCCAGGGCGCGGTCGGCGACGGCGCAAGCCCGAAGGAGGGCGTCGATCTCACCGTTGTCCTTGACCGCCCGAAGGCCCTCGACGAGGTCGACGGTGGGAGCGAGTTCGATGGCGGCGCCGGACGCGGCTGCGGCGGCCTGCAGCGCGCCGTGGTCGGCCACGCTGACGGCCCGCGCCTCGAAACCGACGACCCCGCTCGGCGCGGTCCGCAGCAACGCGAGATCACACGGCCGGGCGATCAACCGCGGCAGGTCCGGCACCTCCTGCGCCGCCTGCGTGGTGTAGCGCCCGTCGGTGCAGAAGCGGGTGCGCGGGTCGCCTTCGTCATCGATGCCGTCCGCCCGATCGGCGTCCCGCAACCGCCGCGCCTCGCCGTCCTCGTCGTCGGTGCCGACGACGAGCAGGGCCGCGTTGGATCCGGTGAACCCGGTCAGGTACCGCACGTTGATCAGGTCGGTCACCAACAGCGAGTCGATCCCTGCGTGCACCATGGTGGCGCGCAGCAAGGCCCGTCGACTCGCGTGGGTCCCGGGTCCGAAATGGCTGGCTGCAGCGTCCTTCGTCACGCAGCAGATCGTAGGCGCCCCCACCGGCTCACAGATCGATGGTGCGGGCCCGCGGTTTCTGGCCGGCCACCACGGAGTAGGCGGCCGCCAGCAGAGCGGGATCGGGTCCGATCAACCTGGCCGGGCGGGCCAGAGCCTCGAGAATGACGAAACGCAGCGTCCCCGAACGGGTCTTCTTGTCCGAGCCCATGATCGTCACGAGTTCGCCGAGCGCATCCGGGTCGTAGGTGGTCGGCAGGCCGAGCGTGTGCAGCACGGTCAGATGACGGTCCGCGGTGGCGTCGTCCAGCCGGCCGGCCGCCCTGGCCAGTTCGGCGGCGAACACCAGGCCCACCGAAACTGCCGCCCCGTGCCGCCAGCGGTATCGCTCGCGCTTCTCGATGGCGTGCGCGAGAGTGTGCCCGTAGTTGAGGATCTCGCGCAGCTCGGACTCGCGCAGGTCGGCCGCGACGACGTCCGCCTTGACGGTGACCGCCCGCCGGACCAGCTCGGCAAGGACAGCGCCTTCGGGCTCGACGGCAGCGGCCGAGTCGGCCTCGATCAGGTCCAGGATCGCCGGATCGCGGATGAAACCGCACTTGACGACCTCCGCCATCCCGGCCACCACTTCGTTGGGGGCGAGGGTTTCCAGGGTGGCCAGGTCGGCGATCACCGCCGCCGGTTCGTAGAACGCACCGACCATGTTCTTGCCGGCGTCGGTGTTGATGCCGGTCTTCCCACCGACCGCGGCGTCCACCATGCCGAGCAGGGTGGTGGGGACCTGCACGACGGCAACGCCGCGCACCCACGTGGCCGCCGCGAATCCGGCAAGGTCGGTGGTCGAACCGCCGCCCAGCCCGATCACCACGTCACGCCGGTCAAGGCCGATCTGACCGAAGACATTCCAGCAGAACCCCAGCACCGTCAGGTTTTTCGCGTCCTCGGCGTCCGGGACCTGCAGCAGGTGGACGTCCAGCCCCGCGTCGGCGACGGCCTCCCGGATCACCTCGGCGGTCGCGGCCAGCGTCGGCGGGTGGATCAGCGCCGCGCGGGACGCGCCGGTCGCCACCGTTGCGGCGACGAGTTCTTCGAGCAGTCCACGGCCGATGACGACGTCATACGGGGCCGCGGACGCCACCCTGACGGTGACCGGTTCGGTGCTCATGCCAGTTCCAGCCTCTCGGCGATACTCGCGGCGACCTCTTTCACCGTGCGGTCGTCGGTGCGTACGACGATCGTCGCCACCTCCTCGTACAGGGCCAGCCGCGCGTCCAGCAGCGATTTGTAGGTCGCTCGCGGGTTGACCCCGGTCAGCAACGGACGGTTCGAGGACAGGCCGGTGCGCTTGACGCCGGTGGGCATGGTGACGCTGAGAAACGCCACGGTGTGCCCTTTCAGCAGCGCCCGGGTCTCAGGCGCGAGGACGGCGCCGCCGCCGAGCGCCAGCACCCCGCCGTGCTCGACCAACGCGGCAGCCACCGCCGCCCGCTCCATCTGCCGGAACGCGGGCTCGCCGTCGGTGAAGAAGATGTCCGGGATCGGCCGGCCGGCGGCGGCCGCGATGTCGGCGTCGGTGTCGCGCAGCGCGGTCCCGGTGATCCTCGCGAGCGCCCGTCCGACGGTGGTCTTGCCGGAGCCGGGCGGGCCGACGAGCACCACCAGCGGCCGGGTTCCGGCCGCCGACACGCGTTCGCTCATCGGGTCGGCAGCGGTGGGGTCGGCAGCGGTGGGGTCTGCAGGGGTGGGGTGTGGGGCCCCGCGTCGGCCAGCGGCAGGGTGTCGGCCAGCGTCGCGAGGTAGGCCTGCACGTTCCGGATCACCTCGGGAACCGAGTCCCCGCCGAACTTCTCGGTCACGGCGTCGGCGACGACCAGCGCCACCATGGCTTCGGCGACGACACCAGCGGCCGGCACCGCGCAGACGTCGCTGCGCTGGTGGATCGCCACCGCTTCCTCGCCGGTGGCCACGTCGAGGGTCGCCAGCGCGCGCGGGACGGTGGAGATCGGCTTCATCGCGGCGCGGACCCGCAGCACCTCGCCGTTCGTCATGCCGCCCTCGATGCCGCCCGCCCGGTTCGACCGCCGGGACACACCGGGGTGCCGGGGGTCGATCTCGTCGTGGGCCTGCGAGCCGCGGCGGCGGGCGGTGGTGAACCCGTCACCGATCTCGACTCCCTTGATGGCCTGGATGCCCATCAGCGCGGCGGCCAGCCGGGCGTCGAGCTTGCGGTCACCGTGCACGAACGAGCCGAGCCCCGGTGGAAGCCCGTAGACCAGCACCTCGACGACGCCGCCCAGGGTGTCGCCGTCGGCCTTCGCGGCCTCGATCTCGGCGATCATCGCCTCCGCCGAATCGCGGTGCAGCGCGCGGACCGGTGATGCGTCGATCGCGTCCCGATCGGCGGGGGTGGGCAGTGGGCCGTCGACGGCGTCGCCCTCGCCGATGGAGACCACATGCGAGACGACCTCAGCGCCGAGGGTCACCCGCAGGAACTGTTGCGCGACCGTGCCCAGCGCCACCCGGGCGGCGGTCTCCCGCGCCGACGCCCGTTCCAGCACCGGCCTGGCGTCGTCGAAGCCGTATTTCTGCATGCCGGCGAGGTCGGCGTGCCCGGGCCGCGGCCGGGTCAGCGGGGCGTTGCGGGCCTGCGTCTTCAGCGCCTCGGCGGTGGCCTCGTCGGGTGGATCTGGAGCCATGATCTGCTCCCATTTGGGCCACTCGGTGTTGCCGATCTCGACCGCGAACGGCCCGCCGAGGCTCACCCCGTGCCGGACGCCACCCAGCAGCGTCACCTGATCCTGCTCGAACTTCATCCGCGCCCCGCGGCCGTAGCCGAGCCGGCGACGAGCCAGTTGGGTGGCGATGTCGGACGAGGTCACCGGCACCCCGGCAGGCAGTCCTTCGAGGACGGCGACCAGGGCGGGACCATGGGATTCACCTGCGGTGAGCCAGCGCAACACGGGCGCCATCCTGCCACGCCGAGCCGGCCGCCCGTCCCGACGACCCCGGCGGCCGATCAGGCTGGGAGCACATCCACCGTCGGCGTGTTCCAGCTCTGGACCCGCCGACTGCGCTGCATCAGGTTCCAGGCCAACCCCGCCAGCAGCACGATGCCCGCCAACACGAGCAACACCCCCGACGCAGCTCCCGTCCAGGGCGTGGTGTCGTGGGAGGTGTAGCCGACAGCAAGGGAGATGACGAAGTACTCCGGCAACGGTGTCGCCAGCACCAGGAGCCCCGCCCACGAGGCCCACGCGAACGCAGGCAGCAACCCGCCGTCCTCCGGCCCGAGCGCCCAACGGGTGAACAGGATCATCAGGGCCATCGGCGGGGCCACCATCCACAGTGGCATCAGCGATGCCGCGACGCTGGTGGCGGGCTCGACCGGCACGCCCGCCCGTCCGCTCAGCACGGTGGTGACACCCACGAACAGAACGGACAGCACGAGCAGAGCCTGCAGCAGCCGCACCCACCACGCCGAGCGCACCGCGGCGAAGACCAGGGCAATGGCGACAGCGACCAGGACGTAGCTCATGCCGGCGAGTTCGGCGGCGCCCGGGATCGGATCCCACGGCTCCGTCGGCAGCAGATAGTCGTACCGATGGTCCTGGATCAGTACGCACGGCACGGTGTCGAAGCCATCGCTGCAGGCCGGCCCCCAGCGCAGCCGAGCCGCCATGATCGACAACCCGCCCGCCACCACGAACAACAGCCCGGCCAGCACCGTCAGCCCGGTGGCACTTCCCACCGGGCGTGGGCCCCGAAGGTTCGGTGACGCGTCGGTCGCCGTTCCACCGTTCATCGTTACCCCCCAAGAAAGAGCACCCCGGGGGGCCAACGTATCGGGCTGATCGGACGTCGCTCAAGACCGCTCACTCCGACGGGGCACGGCTCAGTGCGCGGCCTCCCAGGCCCCGTAGGCGTCGTGGACCACCCGGATCACATCGTCGACGTCGTCGGTGACATGCAGCAGGTCGAGGTCCGGCGCTGAGATGTTGCCGGCTTCCGCCACTGACGAGCGGATCCAGTCCGCCAGCCCGCCCCAATACTCGGACCCGAACAGCACAACCGGGAACTTCGTCACCTTCTTGGTCTGCACCAGGGTCAGCGCCTCGAACAGCTCGTCCAGGGTGCCGAAGCCGCCGGGCAGGCAGACGTAGGCCTGCGAGTACTTGACGAACATGGTCTTGCGGGCGAAGAAGTACCGGAAGTTGATGCCCAGATCGACGTACTGGTTGAGCCCCTGTTCGAACGGCAGCTCGATGCCCAGTCCCACGGACATCCCGTCGGCGGCCTTGGCACCCTTGTTCGCGGCCTCCATGATCCCGGGACCGCCGCCGGTGATCACCGCGAATCCCTCCCGGGCCAACGCGGCGCCGATCTCCTCGGCCTTGCCGTAGTACTTGCTGCCGGGCTTGGTCCGTGCCGAGCCGAAGACGGTGACCGCCCTGGGCAGCCCGGCCAGGGCGCCGAAGCCCTCGACGAACTCGGCCTGGATTCGCAACACCCGCCAGGGGTCGGTGTGCACCCAGTCGCTGGGTCCGCGCGAATCCAGCAGGCGTTGGTCGGTGGTGCTGTTGCTGCTGGAGTCACGTTGGTCGCCGCGCAGCCGCACCGGGCCGCGGAATCGTTCGGAGACGTGTCCGTCCGGCTTCGGGGTGCGTGGATCCTCGAATTCAGTCACCTGGGCAACAGTAATGACGCCCGGCACCGCCGATTGCCGCTGCCCCGATTCCGGCGATCACTGGTCGCCGCAGCTTCACCGGCCGTTCACCGCTCAGGCCAGGAACCCGCGCAGGACCCGGGTCATCGCCCGGATCTGCTCCCTGGACACGTGCTCCTCACGGGTGTGTGCCAGCGACGGATCACCTGGCCCGTAATTCACCGCCGGAATCCCGAGCGCCGCGAACCGGGACACGTCGGTCCAGCCGTACTTGGCCCGCGCGGCGCCACCGGTGGCGGCGACGAACTCGGCTGCCGCCGGCGCGGAGAGCCCCGGGAGCGCACCAGCGGCGACATCCAGAACCGTCATCTCGACGTCCCCGAATTGCTCGGCCAGCACCTGGACGGCCTGCGCGGGTGTGCGATCGGGGGCGAACCGGAAGTTGATCTTGACGACGCACTCGTCGGGGATGACGTTCGAAGCAACCCCGCCCGCGATGGACACGGCGTTGATGCCCTCGCGGTACTCGCAGCCGTCGATGTCCACGACCCGACCCTGAAGCGCCGCCAACCTGGCCAGCACGTCGGCGGTCTTGTGGATCGCGTTGTCCCCCAACCATGACCGCGCGGCGTGCGAGCGCCGGCCGCGGATGGTCAGGGCCACCGCGGCGGTGCCCTGGCAGCCGGCCTCGACCTCGCCGTTGGTCGGCTCGCCGAGGATGGCCAGGTCCGCGGCCAGCCACTCCGGGTACTCCGCCTGGATCCGGGTCAGCCCGTTCCGCTCGTACTCGATCTCTTCGCAGTCGTAGAAGACGAAAGTGATGTCCTTGGAAGGGTCGTCGAGGGTCGCAGCCAGGTGCAGCAGCATCGCATCACCGGACTTCATGTCCGTCGTGCCGCAGCCGTGCAGGGTGTCACCGTCACGCCGGGAGGGCACGTTGTCGGCGATCGGGACCGTGTCGATGTGGCCGGCCAGCAACACCCGGGTCGGCCGGCCGAGATCGGTCCGGGCCAGCACGGTGTTCCCGACCCGCAGCACCTCCAGACCGGTCACCCGCCGCAGCGCAGCCTCGATCGCGTCGGCGATCACGACTTCGGTGCCCGAGACCGACGGGATGTCGACCAGCGCGGCCGTCAGGTCCGCGGGGTCCGACCGCAGGTCGAGGATCAGTTCTGCTGCGTGGGAGTCCGGCACGACAGGCACAGTACCGTCGGCCACGTGCGCACCCCCGTCAAGATCAGCCTGGCCGTCATCGGGCTGGTGGCGGTGCTCGCAGCGGCGGTGGTCGGCGGGTTGCTGCTGTGGCGACCCGGGTTCCTGGTCGGCCCGGAATGCACGGTGCCGGGTGATCCTGCGGCCGCAGCGGTGACGCCGACCGTCGAGCTCACCGCGGTGCAGCTCCAGCATGCGTCCACGATCAACGCCGTCGGCCTGTCCCGCGACATCCCCGAGCGCGGGCGCATCATCGCGATCGCCACGGCGTACCAGGAGTCGACCCTGCGGAACCTGCCGGACGGTGACCGGGACTCCGTTGGCCTGTTCCAGCAGCGGCCCTCGCAGGGCTGGGGCACGCCGGATCAGATCGGTGATCCGGTCTACGCGTCGAACAAGTTCTACGACGCGCTGGTGGAAGTGCCGCGGTGGCAGGACCTTCCGCTCACCGAGGCCGCACAGGCCGTGCAGTACTCCGGTTTTCCCAATGCCTACGCGCGATGGGAGCCGCGCGCAACCACTCTCGTCCGCGCGCTGAGCGGCGGCGACCCCCTGCAACTGTCCTGCCGTGACGATGCCGAAGGGCCCACGATGGACCACCCCCAGCGCCCCCTGCCTGCCGGCGCCGACGGAGCCACACCGGCGCTGCAGACGGTGCTGTCCTCCGCCGGCACGGAATTCGGCGGCCTGACGGTGCAGTCGGTGTCGGGCGACGGCAGGACGGCCGCGGCGAGCATCGATCCGGCCGGGATGCCACCGGACGACGCCGGCCGAACACTCGCCGCGTGGGCAGTCGCCCACAGCGCCGGGCTGGCGATCACCGAGGTGGTCACCGCCGCCCAGCGCTGGGTCGACCATGAATGGCGAAGCGACACCGGGACTGCCGGCGGTCCGGCCCAGGTTCAGATCACCGTGGAGGGCTGATCTGGGTCAACAGTGCTGCGGCGGCGCGGATACCCGGTACCCGTGGGCGGAGCCGGACCTGACGGCGCAACTCCGCCCAGGTCACCAGGCCGGAGTCGACCGAGTACCGGGCGAGCACCGCGGCATCCGAGCCTCCCAGCGTCATGACGCAGTCGACCACTGTCCTGGCGGGTGAGGTGACCGGGAGACGGTCGATGGTCACCACCTCGTCAGGGTCCAGCGCTCCGCGGTGCAGAAACAGGACCCGACCGCGGCGTGAGGTGGCCGGCGGCGGCCGGGTGACGTGGACAGCAGACGATTCCTGCCCCGGCAATCCCTGCTCCGGCCAGGGCAGCCGGTGAAGATCGGCCGCCGAGAGGTGACTGAGAACCGACCCCGGAGCCAACCGCGGCAGCAGCGCCGACGCCACCGCACGGCGGGCCGATGCCGCGTCACGCGGCGGCAGCCGATCCGCCGGCGCATAGAGACCGGGCAGTACCGTGGTCAGCCCGCCGAGCGCCCTGGCACGCCGAATCGCGTTGTCCGACAGGCCCATTGCCAGCAGCGCGGATCTGGTCAGCAGCCACTGCGGGGCGATGCCATCGAAAGCCTGCATGGCGGCAACGATGCGTGCGGCAGACGCCGGCGGCCATGCAGCACCGCTCGATGGTGGACAACTGCGGCCGGTTCTCCCGCTGCCGCCCCAGAGGTCAGCGCAAGGACGGACCTGTCCCCAGATTTCGACAGGACGCTTGACAGAAGCCTGCTGGTCGCATGCTTGACAGCACGCTGGCAGGACGGTCCGGGTCTGCCGATAAGGTTCGCGCCATGAGCGACCCCACCGCCGAAGTCCTGTCCGACGAGTTCCTGTCTGGCGGCGCCTACGGAACCGGTCTGGCGACCGTCACCGCGGACGGGACAGTGCTCGACGTCTGGTACCCGGCGCCCGCACTGTTCGGCTCGTCATCGGCCCCCGACGAACAGCCGGAGCTGCGACTGGCGGAGCGGACGGACGACATCCGCGGAGTCCGTCAGCAGGTGATGCAGACCCGGATCGCCGCCCTGGACGCGCCGCCCGCCGACACCGCCGATGCCTACCTGCGGTTGCACTTGCTGTCTACGCGAATGGTCCGCCCACGGACGATCAATCTCGACGGGATCTTCGCGGTGCTCCCGAACAACGTGTGGACCTCGCTCGGCCCGGTACCGCCGGAGGACGTGGACCGGGTCCGGCTGGAAGCGGTGACCGCCGGGATCAGGCTGTCGGTTTTCGGTGTCGACAAGTTCCCGCGGATGACGGACTACGTAGTGCCCTCCGGAGTGCGGATCGCGCACGCGGACCGGGTGCGCCTGGGCGCTCATCTCGCGCCGGGCACCACCGTGATGCACGAGGGTTTCTGCAACTACAACGCCGGCACGATGGGCACCTCGATGGTCGAGGGCCGCATCTCGCAGGGCGTGATCGTCGGTGACGGCAGCGACGTCGGCGGCGGCGCCTCGATCATGGGGACGCTGTCCGGCGGCGGGAAGCAGCAGGTGACCATCGGCGAGGGGTGCCTGCTCGGTGCCAACTCCGGGGTCGGGATCTCGTTGGGCGACGGCTGCGTCGTCGAAGCCGGTCTGTATCTCACGGGTGGAACCAAGCTGACCCTGAAGGACGGCTCCGACCGGGTTCTCAAGGCGGCCGAACTGTCCGGCGCGGCCGGCCTGCTCTACCGGCGCAACTCACTGACCGGCGGCGTCGAGGCGGTGCCGCGGACCGGGTCGTGGGGGGGCCTGAACAGCGCCCTGCACGCCCAGTGACCAGGCAGATTGTCCGCTGACCGGGGTAGCGATGTCCGAATCGGGCGGGTCGAACGGGTTTGTGGCGTCCGTACGGGATACTCGTACCGTGCCTCCGAGAACCCGCGGTCGCGCCGGCCCCCGGCCGGCGCCGCTCATTTCCCAGGATCTGTACACCGAGAAGGCGCTGCACGAGCGCCCGGACCGGGGGAAGGGAAACGGAGCGAAGCGGCGTAAGGGTCAGAAGGACGCCACCAGCGGCTCGGCCAACGGTTCAGCGAACGGCGCGATGAACGGCTCCAGCACGAACGGTGCGGCCGACAAGAACGGCGCGGCCGACAAGAACGGCGCGGCCGACAAGAATGGCGGAACACACCCGGCCACGCTTGCCACGGCGCCGGATGCCCTCGAGGTCTCCGAGACCGATCGACTCGACGGTGAAGGCCACCCGCTGCTGGCCCCGCCCCGCCCGGCACCGCGCCGGCCCGGGCTGATCCCCACCGACATCGCCGACACCATCGGGCCTGTTCTCGGCAAGGCCGTTGCCGACATCAAGGCGCACGAGGACGGCAGCCGGCGCGGCGGGGACATCGAGGACGTCCACAAGATGCGGGTCGCCACCCGCAGGGTGCGGGCCTACCTCAAGGCGGCACGGCCCGCCCTCGATCGGTCGGCCACCGACCGCATCCGTGGTGACGTCCGCGAACTCGCCGGAACGCTGGGCGTCATCCGCGATCACGACGTGATGATCGACCGGCTGCACACCGAGGCCGGACGGCTCGGCGACCCGGACACCGGCGCCCTGGAGCACCTGGTCAGCAGGCTCGAGTCCGAACGGATCGCCGGCCGCGACCAGCTGGTCAGCGAATTGGACGATCCGTCCTACAGCGCGCTGCTCGTGGAACTCGAGGAGGCTGCGGCGCAGCCGCCGGTGGCCGACCCGTGGGCGGATCTGCACGAACTGGCGGCCGACGAATGGTGGACGCTGGAAAAGGCACATCGCAAGCTGCACAAGCGTTACGGCGACAACCCGCCGAACGACGACCTGCACGAACTGCGCATCTACGGCAAGCGCGCCCGGTACGCCGCCGAACTGCTGCACGAGAAGGGCGACGTCGAGGCGTTCCTCGTTGCGCTGGCGCACTTCCAGGAGGTCCTCGGCGATCACCAGGACGCCTGCGTCCTGGAGGACCGGCTGCGCGAGTTGGTCGAGGCATCGGGCGATCCGCGGGCGGGCATTGCCGCCGGCCGGGTCATCGAGGGCTGCCACCAGCGGCGCGCCGAGGCAAGGGCCGCGTACCCGGCGGCGTGGAAGAAGGCTGAGTCAGCGGGACGCAAGGCGTTCGCCGGCTGATCCAGTAGGTACGCTGACCGCGCGACAACCGTTCGGCCGCAGCCTGTCACGGCGGCGGCGGTCCGGACCCGGTGTCGTCAGCGTCGATTCCGTCCGGAAGCAGGTTCATGCTCCCCTACCGCACCCCGACCCGACCGGTCGCCGACCCCGCGGCCGTCGTGCAGGGCGACCACTACCGGATCACCGTTCTGACCGACGGGCTGGTGCGGTTGGAGTATTCCGATGACGGGGTGTTCGAGGACCGCGCCAGCGCCTTCGCCCTGTTCCGCGATCTGCCGGTGCCGCCGTTCCGGGTCATCGACGCCGGCCCGCATCTGGAGATCCTGACCGAGCGCATGCACCTGGTGTACGACCGAGGCCCGTTCAGCACCAGCGGGTTGAGCATCCAGATCAGGGGCAACATCAGCTCCTATCACAGTGTCTGGCGGTTCGGAGACGTCGGCACGAACCTCGGCGGCACCGCGCGCACGCTCGACAACGCCGACGGAGCGGTCGATCTGGAACCCGGGGTGGTGTCCCGGTGGGGTTTTGCGGTGCTGGACGACTCGCTCACACCGGTGCTCGACGGTGAGGGTTGGGTGCAGCCAAGGGACGGCGAGCGCATCGATCTGTACTTCTTCGGCTATGGCCGCGACTACTCCGAAGCGGTCCGGGCGCTGTACGCGGTCTCCGGTTCCACCCCGGTGCTGCCGCGCTTCGCACTCGGCAACTGGTGGAGCCGCTATCACCGGTACAGCGCCGACGAGTACCTCGCGTTGATGGACCGGTTCGCGGCCGAAGGCATCCCGTTCTCCGTCGCCGTCCTCGACATGGATTGGCACATCACCGATGTCGACCCGATTCACGGCAGCGGCTGGACCGGCTACAGCTGGAACCGGGAGCTCTTCGGTGACCCGGAGGGCTTCCTGCGCGCACTGCACGAGCGTGATCTGAAGGTGACGCTCAACGTCCATCCCGCGGACGGCGTGCGCCCGTTCGAGGATCTCTACCCCGACATGGCGGCGGCGCTGGGCCGGGACACGTCGGCCGGTGACCCGATCGCCTTCGACGTCACCGATCCCGATTTCCTGACCGCCTACTTCGACGTGCTGCACCGGACCCTGGAACGGCAGGGCGTCGACTTCTGGTGGATCGACTGGCAATCCGGACCGCACTCGCGGATCGCCGGCATTGATCCGCTGTGGATGCTCAACCACTTCCATTTCCTGGACAGTGGGCGGGACGGACGACGACCGTTGACGTTCTCCCGGTACGCCGGGCCGGGCAGCCACCGTTATCCCGTCGGGTTCTCCGGTGACACGGTGGTCAGCTGGGCCAGCCTGCAGTTCCAGCCGCAGTTCACCGCGACGGCGTCCAACATCGGCTACGGCTGGTGGAGCCACGACATCGGTGGCCACATGTTCGGCGGGAAGGACGACGAGCTGGCCACGAGATGGGTTCAGCTGGGGGTCTTCTCGCCGATCCTGCGGTTGCATTCCAGCCTGAGCCCGTTCAACACCAAGGAGCCGTGGCGGTTCGGCGCCCAGGCCCAGCAGATCATGACTCGGTATCTGCGGATGCGGCATCGGTTGCTGCCGTACCTGCACACCATGAATCACCGGGCAGCCCGCGAGGGTCGACCGCTGGTGCAGCCGATGTACTGGTCGCATCCGGAGGCGCCGCAGGCGTACCAGGCCTCCCATCAGTTCAGTTTCGGCAGCCAGCTGCTCGTCGCGCCGATCACCTCGCCGATGAACCGCCGGCTGCTGACGGCCGCCGTCCGGGCCTGGTTGCCCGAGGGTCGCTGGATCGACCTGTTCACCGGCCTGGTCTACGACGGTGACCGTGAGGTCGTGCTGCATCGCGGGCTCGACGAGATTCCGGTCCTGGCTCCCGCCGGCGCAATCGTCCCGCTCACCGCCGATGCCCTCCCGGGCAACAGTTCCGACAACCCGGAAGCCATCGAGGTTCTCGTGGTGGTCGGCGCGGACGGCCGATTCGAGCTCGTCGAGGACGACGGCACCGGTGACGGCCTCGATCCGGCAACCGTTGCCCGGACGCCGATGACATATGACCAGCGCAGCGGGACCCTGACTGTCGGTCCGGCGTCCGGCGCACACACGTGTATCCCGCGGCACCGGGACTGGAAGCTGACCTTCGTCGGGCTGGACCTGAATGGCACGCCGGAGGCGGCCGTGGACGCTGCGGCGACCGCCTCGACTCTCAGCACGCGCGACGGGCGCACCACCGTCGCGGTCGAGCGGATCCCGGCCCTTGCATCCCTCACCGTCACGCTGTGGCCGGACCCGGTGCTGGCGCCGCAACGACGTCGGCGCGCGGCTGTTCACGCTGTTGGACCGGGCGCAGATCGACTACGTGCTCAAGGAATGGATCCACACGATCGCAACGTCCGGGCAACCGCTCGGCCTGCGCGCTTCCCGCCTGCAGGCGCTGGATCTGGACCGCGATCTGGAGACGGCGATCGGCGAGATCCTCTTCGCCGCAACGGACTGACGACCTGCCAGCAGGTCAGCGGCGGCCCGACCACTTCTGCAGCCGGCCGGCCGCGGAGGCCACCCGTTCGTCGGAGGCGGTCAGCGCGATGCGCACGAAGTTCGCCCCGGCGTGCCCGTAGACCCCGCCGGGGGTGACCAGGATGCCGCGGTCGGCGAACCAGTCCACGGTGCCCATGTCGGATTCGCCGCGGGTGCACCACAGGTAGAGGCCGGCCTCACCGAACACCTGGAAACCGGCCCGGTCCAGCGCTTCCTGCAATTGCTTGCGCCGGTGGCTGTACCGGCTGCGCTGCGCCAGGACGTGCCCGTCATCGGCGAGGGCAGCCCTGGCCGCGCCCTGGACGGGGCTGGGCACCATCGAGCCGAGATGGCGGCGGATGGCGATCAGCCTGGCGATGATGTCCGGATCACCGGACACGAAACCGGCCCGGTAACCGGCCATGTTGGAACGTTTGGACAGCGAGTGCACGGCGAGCAATCCGCGGTGGTCGCCGCCGCTGACATCCGGATGCAGGATCGAGATCGGGGTGGAATCCCAGCCCAGGTCGATGTAGCACTCGTCGGAGGCGACGACGACTCCGCGCGACCGTGCCCAGGTGACGATCTTGATCAGATGGTTGACGCCCAGCACCCGGCCCGTCGGGTTCGACGGCGAGTTGATCCACAGCAGTGACACCCGCTCCGGACCGAGCGCCGTCAGCGAATCGGCCCTGATCGCCTTGACCCCGGCCATGATGGCGCCGACCTCGTACGTCGGGTAGGCCAGCTCGGGGATGACGACGACATCGCCGGGACACAGTCCGAGCAGGGTCGGCAGCGACGCGACCAGTTCCTTGGAACCGATGGTGGGCATGACGTTTGCCGGGTCGAGGTCGGTGACCCCGTGCGCTCTGGACAGCCAGTCGGTGTAGGCGCGCCGCACCGCGATTGTGCCGTGCACGGTGGGATAGCCCGGCGCCTCGGATGCATCCGCCAGCCCGGTCCGGATCGGCAGCGGCACCCTGTCGACCGGGGTGCCGACCGACAGATCGACCAGGCCCTCCGGATGCGTCAGAGCCTTCTGTTTCGCGGGAAGGAGTTTGTCCCATGGGAACTCCGGGAGCCGGGAAACGGCCGGAGTGTTGCCCCGGCCGCCCGTCATCGTGGCCGGCGCCTGATCTCCTCCCGTCGGCGTCAGCTTTCCTCCCCCATCGGCGGGAGGGCCGCGATCAGCGGATCATCCCGTTGGATCTTTCCGACCTTCGACGCCCCACCCGGTGAGCCGAGATCATCGAAGAAGTCCACGTTGGCGCGGGTGTAATCGGTCCATTCGGCCGGCACATCGTCCTCGTAGAAGATCGCCTCGACCGGGCACACCGGCTCGCAGGCGCCGCAATCGACGCACTCGTCGGGGTGGATGTACAGCATCCGGCCGCCCTCATAGATGCAGTCGACCGGACACTCCTCGACGCAGGCACGGTCCAGCACATCCACACAAGGCTCGGCGATCACATATGTCACGTCGGTTCTCCACGCATTGGTCGGCACGCCATGGCACTCCTGTCGACGGAGTTGGCGGCCGAGAGGCACAGACAAGTATCCCCCGAGGCCGGACGTGCATCGAACGGCCCCACGCACTCTTGCCGGGTGATCAGGCTGACACCGACGGGTTCGCCTTGCCCTGCGCGGTCAGCCGGTCACGAAGCCGGTCGGCCCAGATCAGCCCGATGGTCGCGGCGGCGGCCAGCGATCCGAGGCCGAGCAGCAGCATCACCCGCCATTGACCGCGGATGACGGTGAGCGGCACCGTCGGCATCACGGAGTTGTACTTCAGCACGAACCACACCGACACGGCGAACCAGACCAGCACCGGGGCCACCGCGGCGGCCAGCGAGCCGGTCAGCCGGTAGCACGCGCGGGGGCCGAGGATCATCGCCCCGACCCCGAGCAGCGCGCTGATCGGGAACGGCACCGAGCCGATGTAGAGCGGCAGGAATGCGAGCCCGACCAAGGCGATGAAGCCCGCGAGCACACTGATCAGCGCCACCAGCAGCCAATCCGCGGGCTCTGGGCTCCGCGGGGCGGCCGGGACGGGATCCGCCGGCGTTTCCTGCGACGTCACGCGATACCCGCGAAAACGTCGGACGGCACCGAACCGTCGCTGCCACGCGGCGCCGGTTCACCGGACAGCAGCCGGTAGTACTCGTGATGGGCCAGCGGTTGCCCGATGCGGTTGGACAGCGCGAATCCGTCCGGCAGCAGTTCGACCTGCGTCGCGTGCGCTGTCAGTGCGAGCGCCCGTGCCTGCTCGTGCCCGGCGACCGGGACGGCGAAGGCCACCTCACTGTCATCGGTCAGAAACCCGGTGTCCGCGGGCTCGGCGCCGAGGTAACCGGCCGGCACCGCGTACGCGGCGAACGCCTCGATGGTCGGCGTCCGGGGCCGGACGACGGCCAGCACCCGCGGCACCCGCCAGCTCGCGGCTTGCACCGCGGCCACCGAAACCTGATGTGTCGCAACGTGATCCGGATGGCCGTAACCGCCGTCGGCGTCGTAGGTCAGCAGCACCTCCGGTCGCATCTCGTCGATCACGGAGGTCACCGCTTCCACCGCCCGTCGGTGGTCGCGTCCACCCGATCTGGCGTGAGCGAACGCGCGAGGATGCGCCGCGGACGGCGTCCCGGCCATCCCGGAATCGCGGAAGGCACCCAGCCCGCCGATGAACCGGTGGTCGGTGATCCCCAGCGCCGCACACGCCGCCCGGAGTTCGGTGAGCCGGTAGCCACCGAGCTGGTCCGCGTTCTCGGCGGTGAGGCCCTGCAACTCATCACCGATGACCTCACCCTGCTCGCCCAACGTCGCGGTCAGCAGGGTGACAACGCCTCCGGATGCGGCTACGCCGGCCAGGGTGCAGGCCATCGTCAACGACTCGTCGTCGGGATGCGCGTGGACGGCGAGCAGTCGGCGGGACACCAAGTTTCAGGCGTCGGGCGTGGCGCCGGCCGCCGCGGGCGACGACCCGGCAGCGGAACTGGCGGCGGAGGCAGTGGTGAGGCCCTTGGTCATGTGCAGCGCGGCGTTCTGCGTCTCCAAGCTGATGTCGGTGACCGGGAAGTGGCAGGCGGCCGTATGACCGTCACCGAAATCGACGTGCGGCGGCTCGACCTCGGCGCAGATGTCCTGTGCCTTCCAGCACCGGGTACGGAACCGGCACCCCGACGGCGGATTGAGCGGGCTCGGCACGTCACCGGTGAGCATGATCCGCTGGCGGGTGCGCTCCGAGTTCGGGTCCGCTTCCGGCGCGGCCGAGAGGAGAGCGACCGTGTACGGGTGCTTCGGGTCGCCGTAGACGGCGTCCCGGCTACCCGTCTCGGCCACCTTGCCCAGGTACATGACGGCGATCCGGTCGGAGATGTGCCGGACGATCGACAGGTCGTGCGCGATGAAGAAGTACGCCAGACCCAGCGTGTCCTGCAGGTCCTCGAGCAGGTTGACGACGCCCGCCTGCACCGAGACGTCCAGTGCCGACACCGGTTCGTCCAGGATCAGTACCTCCGGCTCCAGCGCGAGCGCGCGGGCGATGCCGATGCGCTGGCGCTGCCCGCCGGAGAACTCGTGCGGGTAGCGGTTTCCGTGCTCCGGGGACAATCCCACCAGTTTGAGCAGGTCACCCACCCGGTCCAGGCCGTCCTTCTCCCACAGACCGTGGATCTTGAGCGCCTCGCCGATGATGTCGTTGACCGGCATCTTTGGGTTCAGCGACGCATAGGGGTCCTGGAAGACGATCTGCAGGTTGCGCCGCACCGCCCGCAGATCGTCCGCGGACATCGTGGTCAGCTCCTGACCACGCAACCGCACCGAACCGCTGGTGGGCTTGTGCAGCTGCAGGATCGCCCGACCGGTCGTCGATTTGCCGCAGCCGGATTCGCCGACGACGCCGAGCGTCTCGCCAGGGTCCAGGTGCATGTCGACGCCCGACACTGCCTGCACCTTGCCGACCACCCGGCGGAACAGCCCGCCCCCCTTGACCGGGAATTCCATGACCAGGTTCTGGACGTCGAGCAGGTGGTCGTAGGTGGCCTCGGCGTCCGCGGCGGTCTGGGTGCTGGGTGAACTCATCGGCGTGGCCTCGCTCTCCGTGCGGAAGAACGCCGTGGGATCCGCTGCCGCCGCCAGCTGGTCCCAATGGTGGCACGCGGCGAGGTGGTCGATGGCATCGGTCGGCAACAGCGCCGGCTCTTCCGTACGGCAGATATCGGTGGCGAGCGGGCAGCGCGGTGAGAACGGGCAGCCCGTCGGCAGGTTGATCAGGGATGGTGGCGCACCGCTGATCGGCCGCAGCCGACCGGTGTCGCCGGATGATGGAATGGACCCGAGAAGCCCTGCGGTGTAGGGCATCCGTGGGTGGTAGAAGACGTCCTCGGTGGCGCCGAGCTCGACCGGCCGGCCCGCGTACATCACCAGCGTGCGATGAGCCATGCCGGCGACAACGCCGAGATCGTGGGTGATCAACACGATCGCCGCGTTGAAGGCATCCTTGACCTCGATCAACTTTTCCAGGATCTGCGCCTGCACGGTGACGTCAAGAGCAGTGGTCGGCTCGTCGGCGATGATGACGTCCGGGTTGTTGATCACCGCCATCGCGATCATCGCGCGCTGCCGCATACCGCCGGAGAACTCGTGCGGGTAGGAGTTGAGCCGAGCCTTCGGCTGCGGGATGCCGACCAGGTTCAGCATCTCCTCGGCGCGGGCAAAGGCGGCCTTCTTCGGCATCGCCTCGTGCGACAGCACCGCCTCGGCGAGCTGAAACCCGATGGTGTACACGGGATTCATCGCCGTCATCGGATCTTGGAAGATCATCGCGATCTTCCGGCCACGCAGCGAGCGCTGCTCCTGCTTGGACATCGACAGGATGTTCTTCCCGCGGAAGGAGATGTTGCCGGTGATCTTGGCGCTCTTGGGCAGCAAACCCATCACAGCCATGGACGACACCGATTTCCCGGAGCCCGACTCACCGACGATGCCGAGAACCTCGCGTTCGTGCAACGTGTACGACACGCCTCGGACGGCGCGGACCAGACCGTCTTCGGTGGGAAAGCCCACCGTCAGGTCTTCGACCTTCAGCACCTCGGCGGAACCGAAGGACTCGACCGACCTGTCCCGGGCCGGGGTCAGATCGGTGCCCTCGGACGGTTCGTAAACCTGGAACAATTCCGGGCTGCCCTGTCCGCGAAGGCCGTAGACGCTGCCTCCTGACGAGCTCCCGCCCTCGGTTCCGTCCGGACCCAGCGGCATCGTCATCAGGCACGCACCCTGTTCTGTCGTGGATCGTAGGCATCGCGCAGGCCGTCACCGATGAAGTTGACGCACAGCGCAATGGTGATGATGAACAGGCCCGGCCACCAGAAGAGCCACGGCCTCGTGGCGAACGCGTTCTGGTAGGTCGACACCAGCAGCCCCAGCGAGGTGTCCGGCGCGCGGACACCGAAACCCAGGTAGGACAGCGCGGTTTCCAGCAGGATGGCGCTGGCGATGGCCAGCGTCGCCGACACGGTGATGACGCCGACGGTGTTCGGCAGGATGTGCTTGAAGATGATCCGGTTCGGTTTCGCACCGAGCGCCCTGGCCGCCTCGACGAATTCCTTCTCCCGCAGGGACAGGAACTCGCCTCGCACCAGCCGGGCGAGTCCGGTCCAGGTGACGAAGCCGATGACCAGGGCCAGCACGATCGGGCCGGAGCCACCGAACTTCTGACCGAGCACCGCGGCGATGACCAGCAGCGGGATCGTGATCATCACGTCGGTGAACCGCATCAGGCCACCCTCGACCCAGCCGCGGTAGAAGCCGGCCAGCGCGCCGATGATGACGCCGATCAGCGTGCTGACGATGCCGACGACGAACGCGATCATGAGCGAGATCTGGGCGCCGCGCATGGTCAGCGCGAAATAGTCGCGGCCCAGATCATCCTGCCCGAAGGGATGGTCGCCGATGGAGAACGGCCACAGCGTGAGAGTGGGGGCGCCGCGGTTGACGACGATGCCGGGTGTTGCGTAGTCGTACTTCCACCAACCAGGGATCGGGCCGTAGCCGATCGAGGTGTAGGCGAGCACGACGATCAGGAACAGGATGGTGAGCGAGATCATCGCGGCGCGGTGCCGGAAGAACCGGCGGCGCACCAGCTGCGCCTGGGTCCTGGCGACGATGGCCAGGCCCTGAGCAGCGGTGGAGTCGGTCTGCGTCGCGCTGCCGGCGGCCGGTGTGGTCTTGGTGGCCACATCGACTGCCTTGTCGGTGGGGACCTTCTCTTCTGTGCTCATGACAGCCTGATCCTGGGGTCGAGGAAGCCGTACGCGATGTCAGCGATCATGTTGAACAACACCACCGCGGTGCCGGTCACCAGGAAGAAACCCATCACCGCATTCGGGTCGGGGATCTTCAAGGCGTCGTTGAACAGTTTGCCCATCCCGGACCAGCCGAAAACAGTCTCGGTGATGATGGCGCCGCCGATGACGGCACCGAAGTCGATCGCCATCAGCGTGGTGATCGGGATGAGGGCGTTGCGGAATCCGTGCCGCACGACGACCGTCCGCTCGCTCAGGCCCTTGGCCCGGGCGGTGCGGATGTAGTCGGCATTCATCACCTCGAGCATCGACGCCCTGGTGTACCGGGTGTACGCCGCGAACGAGATCAGCACGATGGCGATGGTCGGAAGGATGAGGTGGCCGAGCTGGTCGAGGGTGACCTCCCAGAAGGTGCCCTCGAAGTTCGGCGTCGTCGCCCCGATCGTCGCGATCACCACGCCGTTCACCTTCTCCGAGTACGCGGGCACCGCGTCGAGCAGGTGGGACATGAACACCAGCGCGCTGCAGCCGAAAGCCGTCAACATGCACGCCTTGACCGCCTGCGACCGGAAGATGCCACCCATGGCCGAGCCGATCGCAGCTCCGATCACGAGAGCCGTCACGAGCAGCCCGAGCACGAACAGCGTGGTCGGGTTCTCCAGGACGGTGTCGAGCGCGAAGTACGACACGATGCCGACCAGCGCGGTGACCAGCGTGGCGTACAGGACGGTACGGGTCTGGAAGTCTGCGAAGAGCGCGGTGCACGCAACGGCTGTGATGGCGGACAACACCACCATGGCGATGATGCTGATGCCCGGTTCGGTGAACCATCCCGACAGGCTCACGTAGCCCAGGACCACGCCGACGGCGAGCGCCCCGCCGGCGAACGCGGCCAGTCGTCTGTTTCTGTTGCCGCCGACGATGGCCATCGCGACCAGCCCGACCAGCACGGCGATGACCACGATGACGACGATCGAGATGGTGGGTGATTTGAGCCAGGTGTTGAACTTGATGGCCAGGAACTGCTTCATCAGCACGGCGATCCAGAACACCGGGAGCGAGAAGAACAGGAAGGCCAGGAAGGTGACCGAGTAGTCCAGGCCCGAGTACTGCCGCAGCGCGGTCACCATGCCGACGGTCACGCCGAGCACGATCGCGGTGATCGTGGCGAACAGGACCAGACGCAGTGTCGATCCCATGGCCACCGTCAACTGGCTGCTCACGGAGGCGCCAGTGGCGGTACTGCCCAGGTCGCACTGACCGATCAGGCAGCCGAGCGCACCCTGCAGCCACGCGAAGTAGCGCGGGATGATCGGCACGTCCAGCGACAGGTTCCTGGTGAGAATGGCGATCTTCTGCGCCTTGCCTGGGTCGTTGGACTCCAGCAGGGCCGACCGTGGATCCCCAGCACTGGCCACCAACACGTAGACGATGAACGTCGCCGCCAGCAGCACGAAGAACGAGATGAAAAGCCGCCGAGCAATGAAAGAAAGCACCACACCTCCGACCCGAATGCCTGCATGGCGGGTGGGAACCGGTCAACCGGCCCTGAACACCCCGATCGGATGACGAGCCGGGATGGAAAGTCCCATCCCGGCTCGTCATCCGTGGTGGATGCGGATCAGTGTGATCCCCGTCCCCGGTAATTCACAATCAGGTGCGGGCCCACTCCTGCATGTTCCACGTCGCCTGGGTCTGCGTCGCGTTGTTCGTGACGCCGGTGATGTTCGGCTTGTACGCGGTCACGCCGGGGAAGGCGAAGATCGGGAACGACCAGAAGTTCTTCGACATCTGCTGGTCGGTGGCCTGCAGCAGCGGCGGGACCTTCTCCGGATCCACCGTCTGCGCGAGGGTGTTCAGGGTCTGATCCAGCTCTGCATTGCCCCAGCCGGAGGTGTTCTGGCCACCATTGGACAGGTACAGCGGAGGAACGGCGCCGTTGAGCCCCGATCCCGCCCAGGCGAACAGCGCGACGTCGTAGTCGCCGCCGTCCAGTGCCGGCCCGAACTTGTCGCTCGAGAGCGGCGTGTCCTGGATGTTGAAGCCGGCCTGATCACAGGACGCCTTGGTCAGCGCGACCTCGTTGGTCCGGCGGGGGTTCGGATCGATGTGGATGATCCGGATCGTCTTGCCGGGGGCCTCGCCGGAGGCTGCGTACGCAGCCTTCGCACCCTCGAGATCGACCTGCGCATACTGCTCGAATCCTGATGCAGCGGCGGCTTCGGCGTAGCCGTCCTGGAAGTCCATGACGGTCAGCGAGTTGAGCAGCTTGGCTTCAGGGTTCGCCGGGACGATCAGGTTGTCGACGATCTGCTGCCGCGGTGCGCACTTGAAGAACGCCTCGCGCAGCTTCGCGTCCTTGAACGCGGTCTTGGTGTTCAGGTCCATGTGCTCGTAGGTGAACTGCGAGCCGAAGTCGGCCTTCACCTGGTCGCCGAGCGCCGCCAACTGGGCGTTGGTGTCGGGGTTCGGCTGCGGCTGGATCACGTCGACCTCGCCGGACTGCAGGGCGGAGACCTGCTGATCCTGGTCGAGGAAACGCATCACGACCGTCTTGGTCTTCGGCGGGGTGCCCCACCACTTGTCGTTGGCGACCAGCGTGACCGACTGGCCCGGATCCCACGCCGACACGATGTACGGGCCCGAGGACGGGATGATCGCCGCGTCGGGCAGACCCTTGGCCTTGTCCAGCGTCCAACCGGTGTTCCAGAAGTCCGCGATCTTGGTCAGCGTCTTGACGTCATCGGTCTCGACGGCCTTGATCAGCCCTGCGCTATCGGTGCCCGCGGCCTTCGCGGCCACGTGCGCCGGGAGGAACGCGTTCATCTGGGCGTTCCAGTCCACGAACGGCTTGTCATAGACCAGCGTGATGCTCTTGTCGCCATCGGCGCACTTCGGCTTCTGGGTCTGATCCCAGCCGGTGGTTGCAGCAGCATCGAACAGGTAGGTCGGCTCGGCCGGCACTTGTCCGGGCTCGTTGATCGAGCCGTCCTTGTTGTAACGACCGGATGCGGACGCCCAGGTCAGCAGGTAATCAGCGCAGCCGATCGGCGTCCCGTCGGACCAGACGGCCTTGTCGTTCAGCGTGTACTTGACCGTCAGCGGGTCGTCGGACAGCTTCTCGATCGTGCCGAATTCCTTGTCCTCCTGATAGTTGCCCTTGTCATCGATGAGCCAGAAGTTGCGCATCACCTGGTTGACGACGGTGACGTTCGCCGTGGCGTTACCGGCACCGGAGAGGTTGTTGTAGTCGTACCACTCCTGCTCGGCCGCGTAGGTGATCGTGGTGTCGGCTGTACCGCCACCGCCGGCGTCGCTGCTGGGCGCCTCACTGCCGCTGGCCGACGACTCACCGGACGCGCCTGCGGCCGACGATGCGGACGTTGCGGAGCTGCTGGACGAGTCGCTGCTGCCGCCACAGGCGGCGAGCACCAGCGCTGCCGCAGCTGCCAGAGCAGTGAAAGACACTGCCCGCGTTCTTCTCATTGACAATCCTCCTTGTGACGGCACAAGCACATCCCTGCCCGGCCCCCATCGACCGACCAGCGGATCAGGTGCGACGCTCGTCACCTACGTGTCCGACCTGACAGACCTTACGAGTTCTGACAAGGTGCGGACGCACCGACGGGCTAAATCGTGACCGAAGGTTAACAACACTGGTCGTTCAGGGCGGACCATCACGCCTGAACGGGATTTTTCCGAACCATGGGTAAACAAAGATCACCCGTACGGCCGTATCGCAGGAAGTTCTCGGGTGATGCGCGGCGATGACAGTGCATAGTCCCGCGCCGGGACTACGCGTCAGGGAACCGGCCAATCGCCCAGCCCGGAGAGCGGACCGAACCAGTTCCAGTTCTCGTGCGGGCCGTCCAGAACAGGCCGCAGTGACGCGGACACCGCAAACATGGTGGCCGGCTGCAGCAGCGGCATGACCGGTAAACCGGCCCACAAGGTGGGATCGGCCACGCTGACCGAACCGCTTCCGGTCAGCGCCCGCACCAGCAGGGCCTGCGCAACCGGATCGCAATAGCCGGAGAGGTTGCCGGTTCGAGCAGGCGTCGCGGCCGGGTCCGCAGGCGAAGGTTCATCGGTCGACGGCACAGTCGATTGCTCAGTCGATTGCTCAGTCGATTGCTCAGTCGACGGTGACGCGGTGGTACTCGATTCCACCGTCTCCACCGTCTCCGCCGTCGGGAGGGGCGTCTCGACGGGCGTGCTGGTGACGGTGGACCCGACCCCTATCGGGCTGCTGGCAGGGCAGCCGAAGGCGGACGCCGCCGAGGCCGCGTCGGAGCTGCCCCGCGGAACCGCGATCAATCCGAGATCCACTGCGCCAGAGGCGATCCGGGTATCCACCAGATCGGCAGGGGCATCGGCCAACAGGTCCACCTCGATGCCGACGGTGCCGAGTTGACGCTGGATCGAACGAGCGGCCGCCGCCAGCCGCGGATCGCCGCTCGGGTATCCCAGGGTCAGCCGCAGCACCTGACCGTCCTTCTCCACATACAGCCCGCTCCCGGTATACCCGGCGCCGGCGAGCGCCGCCGTCGCCGCGGCTGCATCCCCGGTGCCCAGTGGCGGCGGCGGTGATTCACGCTGCGTGGACTGCGACGGCAGCCGCACCTGTGAGGCGACCGCGGCGCCACCGGCGAGCCAGCCGGCGGTCAGGTCGACCGCCAGCAGCGGCTGGTTCAGGGCAACCGCGACGGCGGTACGCACGGCAACGTCGGCGGCGGCGCCCGAGATCGTGTTGAAGATCAACTGGGTGGTCGCCGGCCGCGAGACCGTCACCCGTCGATCCGCGGGCACCGCGGATTGGACAGACTCCGCCATCGCCCCGTCCGGCGCCAGCCAGAGCGCCTGCACGTCGCCACGGCGGAAGGCGGCCAGCAGGTCCTGCGGGTCTCCCAGCCGGAGTACGGCGGCGGCCGGACCGGGCGGGGCCGCCCAGTACTTGTCGTTACGCGCCAATGTGATCTGGCCGGTGACCGCGTCGTAGGACGTCATCCGGTAACGGTTAGCCGACAGCGGCATGTCGTTGGCCAGGGCCGCGGACCATCCACCCGGGAAGTCCTTCATCAGGTGGCTCGGCAGCAGGGGGAGAACAGGGTGCGCCAGTCGGGAAACGGCGCGGTGAACTGGACCTCGACGGTCTTGCCGGCGTCCCGCGAACGGACGGCCGAGATCAACTGGTAGCCCGCAGGGTTCACTGTGCCCGGTTGCACCTGCATCTGCGCCCACAGATAGGAGAAGTCCTCGGCGGTGACCGGAGTCCCGTCCGACCAGGATGCCTCACGGTCCAGGGTGTAGGTGACGGTGAACGGGTCCTGCGAGGTGACGGCAGCATCGTCGATGACGTCACCGTCCGCCGCGAGTACACCGGCGGAGGTCATCACGAACGTCGACGGCAGCACCAGGGACGCCACCGCCTGCGCCGCCGGCGAGAAATCTGCGATGGCGTAGGGGTTGAACCCGGCGATGCGGCCGTTGGAGCCGTCGAGACCGATCACCACCGTTCCGGCCGGTGGCGGCGCACCCGGTACGGCCGACGGTCCGCTCGGGGTGATCGGCTCCGGCAGGCCCGGCGGGGTGCAGGCCGACACCGCCAGCAGGCAGCCGAGGACCAGCACCACCAGAGAGCCACGCCGCCGCACGGCTACAACCCTACGGAGCGGCGGTCACTTGCTGCGCGAACGCTGCTTCGCCCGGTCGGTGGCCGCCAGCGCGACCTTGCGGATGCGGGCCGCCTTCGGCGTCACCTCGACGCACTCGTCATCGGCGCAGAACTCCAACGCCTGCTCCAGGGACAGCGATCGCGGCGGCACCAGGTGGACCAGCTCGTCACCACTGGACTGGCGCATGTTGGTGAGCTTCTTCTCCTTGGTGATGTTGACGTCCATGTCGTCGGCGCGGGAGTTCTCGCCGACGATCATGCCCTCGTAGACCTCGGTGGTCGGCGGGACGAGCATGGTGCCGCGTTCCTGCAGGTTGAACATCGCGAACGGGGTTGCCTTGCCGGCCCGGTCGGCGACCAGCGAGCCGGTCGGCCTCCCGCGCAGCTCCCCCGCGTACGGCTCGTAGCCGTCGAAGACGTGGTGCGCGATGCCGGTGCCGCGGGTGTCGGTGAGGAACTCGGTGCGGAATCCGATCAGACCCCGGGACGGGACGTGGAACTCCATCCGCACCCAGCCGGTGCCGTGGTTCGTCATTGCCTCCATCCGGCCCTTGCGCAATGCCAGGACCTGGGTGACGGCGCCGAGGTACTCCTCGGGCACGTCGACGGTGAGCCGCTCGAACGGCTCGTGCACCTTGCCGTCGACGACCTTGGTGACGACCTGCGGCTTGCCGATGGTCAGCTCGAAACCCTCGCGCCGCATGGTCTCCACCAGGATGGCCAGCGCCAGCTCGCCGCGGCCCTGCACCTCCCAGGTGTCGGGTCGCTCGGTGCTGAGCACCTTGATCGACACGTTGCCCACCAGTTCGGCGTCGAGCCGGTTCTTCACCTGCCGCGCGGTCAGCTTCGTACCGCCGTCCTTGCCGGCCAGCGGTGAGGTGTTGATGCCGACGGTCATCGAGATGGCGGGCTCGTCGACGTGGATCGGCGGCAGCGCGACCGGGTTCTCCGGGTCCGCCAGGGTCTCGCCGATGGTGATGTCGGCGATGCCCGCGACGGCGATCAGATCGCCCGCGGTCGCCGACTCGACGGGCACCCGGTCAAGGGCCTCGGTCATCAGCAGCTCGGTGATCTTGGTGCGCTGGACGCTGCCGTCCTGGCGGATCCAGACCACCTGCTGGCCCTTGCGGATGGTGCCTTCGATGATCCGGCACATCCCGATCCGGCCGAGGAACGGCGAGGCATCGATGTTGGTGACCTGCGCCTGCAGCGGCGCACCCTCCGTGTACACAGGCGCGGGGATCGCCTCCAGCAGGGTGTCGAACAGCGGATCGAGGTTCTCCGAGTCCGGCATCTCGCCGTTGGCCGGCTTGTTCAGCGAGGCCCGCCCGGCGCGGGAGGCGCAGTAGACGATCGGGAACTCGATCTGCTCGTCGTCGGCGTCCAAGTCCAGGAACAGCGAATACGTCTCGTCGACGACCTCGTCGATCCGGGCATCGGGGCGATCGGTCTTGTTGATCACGAGCACGACGGGCAGCCGGGCCTCGAGCGCCTTGCGGAGCACGAAACGGGTCTGCGGCAGCGGTCCCTCTGATGCGTCGACCAGCAGGACGACACCGTCGACCATCATCAGCGCCCGCTCGACCTCGCCGCCGAAATCGGCGTGACCGGGGGTGTCGACGATGTTGATCACCATGTCGCCGCGCCGCACAGCGGTGTTCTTGGCGAGAATGGTGATGCCTTTTTCGCGCTCCAGGTCGCCGGAGTCCATCACCCGGTCGGTGACCGCGGAGCCGACGCGGAAGGCGCCCGACTGCCACAGCATGGCGTCGACCAGGGTGGTCTTGCCGTGGTCGACGTGGGCGACGATCGCCACATTTCGCAGGTCGGAACGCATGGAACGGACAGCCACGACTGGATCTACTCCTCGGATTGGGTGGCGCACCGCCTTCACATCCGGAGCGCCGATCGGCCACCCACCCGGCAATCCGGCGCAGTGCAGCCCTCCGAGTCTACCGGCGGTACGGAGCTTCCCGGTTCGGTCCGCCGCGATCGCTGGTGTTGTCCATTACATTCACCGTGCGCTCGCCGAGCGCTGACCGGCGTGACGACCGCAGGAGACATCGATGACGCAACCACCGGCCGCCGATTTCCCACTCGGTCCCGACGGGCTGCCCGAGCTGCCGCTGCGGGTGCTCGAGGACGACGAGAACGTTCCACCTCGCCCCGAGGAGATCCTGGCCGACGAGGAACGGACCGATGTGCAACCCTGATCCGTGACTTTCTTGCCCTTGCGCAGGACCGGTTCCGCCGATTTCGTGTTCCGTCCCCGCACCGGGATTGCCGCCTGCCTGTTGTGGGCGCTGCTGAGCGTGCTGTGGATCGCGGCGGCGGCCCAGTCCGGGTGGGACGTTGCCATCCGCCAACTGCCCGCGGTCGGCCTCGCGTTCACCGTCGTCTACGCCGCGTGCGGCCGGCCCCGGGTGATCGTCGGTAGGGACGAGGTGGTGCTGCGGAACGTCGTCAGGGATGTCGTCATTCCCTATACGGCGATCACCGGCATCCAGACCCAGTACACGCTCACCCTCACGACCGCCGACGGTGGCCGTCACCAGGCGTGGGCTGCTCCGGCGAGCGGCCGGTTCGGCGCCGCCAGGGTCACCGAGGACGAGCGCAGGATGCTGAGCCTTTCCGGACAGGTCGAGGAGATCCCGGCCAGCGCGGGTCTGCGCAGCGATGCCGGCGCGGCGGCGGTCGCGATCAGGCGCCGATGTCACGCCATTGCTGACCCGGCAGAGCCGGCGGCAGCACCCACCCCGGAACCCGTGCGGATCCTGTGGGCCAACCGCGTGCTGACGACCATGGGTATCTGTGCGGTCGGCGTGGTGCTGTCGCTGGTGCTTTAGCTCGCCGCGGCATCCTCGGCGGCCGTGATCACCCCGGCCGCCAGCATCGCCCGCCGCTCCTCGCGCCGGACCCGCTGCTCGCCCGGGTCGGGCACCGGCGCGGCCGCGAGCAGCCGCTTGGTGTACGGGTCCTGCGGGCTCCGCAGGATCTGTTCCCGGCTGCCGATCTCGGCGAGCTGCCCGCGGTGCAGCACCGCGATCTGCTTCGCCAGGATCTCCACCACCGCGAGGTCGTGACTGATGAACAGGCAGGCGAACCCGTACTGGCTCTGCAGGTCCTTGAACAGTTCCAGGACGTGCGCCTGCACCGACACGTCCAGGGCGCTGTCGGTTCGTCGGCGACCAGCAGGTCCGGTCCGAGCGACAGCGCCCGGGCGATCCCCACCCGCTGACGTTGCCCGCCGGACAGTTCGTGGGGGTAGCGATACCGGTAGTCCCGGCGCAACCGCACGGAATCCAGCAGACCCTTCGACCCGCCCGGCCAGTTCGGCCTTGCGGAGCTTCTCGTGCAGGTACAGCGGCTCGCCGATGGACTCGCCGATGGTCATCCGTGGGTTCAGCGAGGAGGCCGGGTCCTGGAACACGATGGCCACCTTGCGTCGCATCGGCTTCAGCTGACGTTGTGACATGCCCTTGATGTCGGTGCCGGCGATCGTGATGGACCCCTCGGTGATCGGCAGCAGGCTCGCGACCGCGCGGCCGATGGTCGACTTACCCGACCCGGACTCGCCGACGAGCCCGAGAACCTCCCCCTGCGGGATGGAGAAGCTGACCTTGTCCACCGCACGGAACGCCGGCACCCGGCCGCGCCCGGGGTACTCCAGCACCAGGTCGACGACGTCCAGGGCCGGCCTGCCAGCAGGGACGGCGGCGTCGTGCTGTTCCACCCGGGGAACGGCCTCGGTACCCAGATGCAGGCACGGAGGCCAGCAGATCCTGCGTATACGGCTGCTGCGGATTGCCGAAAACCTCTGCCGCGGTGCCGGTCTCGACGATGTGGCCCTCTCGCATGACGACCACCCGGTCGGCGAGGTCGGCCACCACACCCATGTCATGGGTGATCAGCAGGATCGCCGAGTCGAGCCGGTGGTGCAGATCCCGCAGCAGGTCGAGGATCTCGGCCTGCACCGTGACGTCCAGCGCCGTCGTCGGCTCGTCGGCGATCAGCAGCACCGGGTCGCAGGCCAGCGCCATCGCGATCATGATGCGCTGCCGCTGCCCGCCGGAGAGCTGATGCGGGTAGAGGTTGTAGCGCCCCTCCGGATCCGGCAGGTCGACCAGCCGCATCAACTCCAGAACACGCTCCTTGGCGGCCTGCGGGGTCATGTCGAAATGGCTGAGCAGCACCTCGTTGACCTGGAAACCCACCGTCAGCACCGGGTTGAGCGCCGTCATCGGCTCCTGGAAGATCAGCCCGATGTCCTTGCCGCGCACTGCCCGCAGTGTCGCTTCGCGAGCGCCGATCAGTTCCTTGCCTTGCAGCGTCGCGCTGCCCTTGACCCGGGCGTTCGGCGGCAGCAGCCCGAGGATCGACATCGCCGACACCGACTTGCCCGAGCCCGATTCGCCGACGACGGCCAGCACCTCGCCGTTGGTCGATGTCGAAGGTGACCCCTTCGGACGCCATTGCCCAGGTGTCCTCGATGCGGAACTCGACGCCGAGGTCGCGCACCCGCAGGATCGCCTCGCGCGGCCCGGAATCGCCTCTCGGGGCGAAGGTCTCGAAAACGTCGTCGGTTGGCATGTGTTCCCTCAGGCCTTGGATCGGTTCTGGCGCGGGTCGAACGCATCACGCAACCCGTCACCGATGAAGTTCACGGACAGCGAGATCAGCACGATGAACACCCCTGGCCACCAGAACAGGTACGGCCGCACGTCCATCGCCTGCCGATACTGCTGCAGCAGCAGGCCCAGCGAGATGTCCGGGCTCTTCACGCCGAAATTCAAGAAGCTGAGGGCCGTCTCGAGCAGGATGGCGCCGGAGATCGCCAGCGTCGCGGACACCGTGATGACGCCGATGGTGTTCGGCAGGATGTGCCGGAAGATGATCCGCCCGCTCGATGCTCCGACGGAGCGCGCAGCATCGACGAACTCCTTCTCCCGCAGCGACAGGAACTCACCCCGGACGATGCGGGCCAGCGAGGTCCAGGTGACGAACCCGAGCAGCACCGCCAGCCCGATGACGCCGGACCCGCCGATCTGGCTGCTGATCACCGCAGCGACGGCCAGCAACGGAATGGTGATCATCACGTCGGTGAACCGCATCAGGACGGACTCGACCCGGCCGCGGTAGTAGCCGGACACGGCGCCGATGGTGGTTCCGATGATCGTGCTGACGATGCCGACGATGAAGGCGATGATCAGCGACTGCTGCAATCCGCGCATGGTCAGCGCGAAATAGTCGCGGCCCTCGTTGCTCTGGCCGAACGGGTGGTCACCCCAGGCCGGCGGAATGATCGACAGGGTCGGCGCGCCACCGTTGGTCAGCGTCGGCTCGAAGTCGGTGTAGTCGTACTTCCACCAGCCCGGGATCGGGCCGAAGCCGATCGAGGTGAAGGCCAGCAGGATGATCAGTGCCATCACGATCAGCCCGGCCCGGGCGGCCTTGTGCCGGAAGAACCGCCGCGCGATGATCCGGAATTCGGTCTTCGCGGCCACCGGCCGGATCGGTGACGGGCCGAAACCGGTTTCGGCCATTTCGTTGTCGACGCCGGCCAGCGACGCCATCTCCAGTTCGGTCGCCGGCACGTTCGGAGCCGGCATCCGTTCTTGATCCCGTTCGGAGTCCGGGTCGAGGTCTGAGTGGAGTTGGGGGTCGAGTTGGGGGTCGAGTCGCGGGCCATCATGCCGCCAATCGGATGCGCGGGTCGAGGTAGGCGTACGCGATGTCGGCGAGCATGTTGAACAACACGATCGCCGTCGCGGACACCAGGAAGAAGGCCATCACCGGGTTCGGGTCGATGTTGGTCAGTGAGGTGGTGAACAGCTTGCCCAGCCCGCTCCAGCCGAACACCGTCTCGGTGACGATCGCCCCCGAGAAGATCCCGGCGAAATCGAACGCCATCAGCGTCGCCAGTGGGATCAGGGCATTGCGGAAGGCGTGCCGGACGATGACGGTGCGGTGGTTCAGGCCCTTGGCCCGAGCTGTCCGCACGTAGTCCTGCCCCATCACGTCGAGCATGCTGGCCCGGGTGTACCGGGTGTACAGCGCGAAGGACGCCAGCATCAACGCGAACGTCGGCAGGATCAGGTACATCACGTAGTCCAGCTGGACGACCCAGAAGTCGGCGTTGAGGTTGGGCGTTGCCGAACCGGTGGTCTTGATGGGCCGGCCGCCGGTCGCCTCGAACAGCGCGGGATAGGCCCGCAGCAGCTGGTCGACCACCACCAGGATGATCATCGTGAACCCGGTGACCCCGCCGACCCGCATCGCGAGCCGCCGGGCCGGACTGCCGAAGAACCGGCCGATGGCCATCCCGATGCCGATGAACAGCAGGCCGATCGCGAAGACCACCAGCCAGTCCGCATCGCTCAGCACTGGTCTGCAGCAGCAGCGCCAACGCGGTGCACACCACCACGGTGACAAGGGATGTCACCAGGACCGGCCGCCCGCGGTGGTGTAACCCGGCGAACAGGGCGGTCCAGCCCACGGCCGCTCCCGCACCGAACACGAAGATGCCGAGAATGCCGAAGTAGGGCTCGACGAAGAAGTCCGTGGTCAGCAACACGTACATGACCGTCCCGGTGGCGACCGCGCCGATCCCGAACACGGTGAGCATCCGGCGGCGGTCGCCGCCGATGATCAGCGCCCACAGGGCGCCGACGATGACCGACAGCACGACGATGCCACCGACCGTCATCACCGGGTTGTTCAGCCAGGTGTTCAGATCGATGGCGACGTACTGCTTGAGCAGCGTCGAGATCCAGAACACCGGGAGTGAGAAGCACAGGAACGCAACGAATGTCACGCCGTAGTCGAAGACGCTGTACTGGCGCAGCGCCGTCACGATGCCGGTGACGACACCCAGCAGCAGCGCCAGGATGGTGGCGACCACCACCAGCCGGAGCGTCGAGCCGATCGCCGTCTGCAGCTGTGGCAGCACGGCTCCGCCGTTCCGGTCGTTGCCCAGCGTGCAGGCGCCGCCGAACGGGGTGACGCAGCGCGCGACGTCCTGGAGCCAGAGCAGGTAGCGGATCCAGACCGGTTGATCCAGGTTCAGGTCCTGCGTCCGCTGCGCGATCTTGGCGTCACGTTGCGGCCCACGCAGTTCCAGCAGGTCTTGGAGCGGGTTACCGGAATAGGCGACCAAGAAGTAGGTCAGGGCCGTCGAGGCCAACAGGATGAAGAACGAGACGACCAGCCGTCTCACCACGAAGACCAGCATGTAGCCGTCCTTCCACTGACTCGAGACCCGGTGTAGCAGCCGGGGGTTTCGGCGAAACGGGGGGCGGCGGCCGCTCATCCGGCCGCCGCCACCCACGACCGGTGGGCTAGCCCGCCGCCTTCGTCCAGGTCGCCGCGTTCCAGGTCGATCCGGACTGCGTCGGGTTGATGACCGGCCCGGAAAGGGTCGACGCCGACGCGGTCAGGTTCGGAGTTGCGTACAGCGTGGCGTTGTACGGGTTTGACCAGAGCGCCTGCTCCATCGGGATCTTCAGCTGCTCGGCCTTGTCCCGATCGACCGTCCTGACCACCTCGGCCCAGGACTTGTCGACCGTGGGATCGCTGTAGCCACCGTAGTTCTGGTTGCCGCCGGTGACGTAGATCGACTCGCCGGAGGCGACCAGGCCCGATGCCGACCAGCCGAAGATCGCCGCATCCCAGGTGCCGCGCGTGGTCAGCGTGGTGAACAGGTCAGGGTCGGGCTGGTCGATGATGTTGAACCCCGCCTGGTCGCAGGAGCCCTTGATCACCGCAACCTGCTGGCCCCGCAGATCCGAGGTCGACGCCCGCAGGATGCGGATGTCGTACGGCGTCTTGACGCCCGCTTCGGCCAGAAGCTGCTTGGCACCGGCGATGTCGACCGTGTCGTACTGCGTCGCCTCCGGGATCTGGTCCAGGATCTCCTGGTAGCCCTTCTGCGCGGGCAGCGTCTCGCGCAGGTTCAGGATCTGGGCGCCCTCGTAGACCGGCTTGGCGAACTTGTCGACCAGTTCCTGCCGCGGGATGCACTTGAGAAAGGCCTGTCGGACCTTGATGTCCTTCAGCTTGCCCTGCGGCGAGGAGTCGAAGTCCAGGTGCGAGAACGACAGGCTCTCACCGACCTCATACTTCACCTTGTCCCCCAGGCCCTTCAGCTGCGAGACGACGTCCTGGGTCGGGTTCGACGGGTCGTAGGCGTCGATCTCACCGTTCGCCATGGCCTGCACCCACTCCTCAGGGCTGATCACCTTGAAGACGAACGTCGGGGTGGCAGCCGGGGTGCCCCACCACTTGTCGTTCTTGACGACGGTCAGCGTCCCGTTGGATCCGTTGTCGTACTTGTACGGACCGGAGGTGGGCAGCAGCTTGACGTCCGGAATCTTCGGCAGGTCGGGCTGGTAGTTCCAGCCGGTGTTCCAGAAGTTGGCGACCGGCGTGAGCTTGGCCTTGTCGTCGGTCTCGATCGCGCTGATCAGAGCTGCGCCGTTGTCGGCGGAGCTGAGCTTGCCCTGCTCGGCAGCAATGTGCGCCGGCATGAAGACCGATCCGGTGAACAGCGCCTCCCAGTCGGCGTACGGCTCGGTGTAGGCCAGGGTGAAGGTCTTCTCGCCGGGCTTGCAGGTGGGCTTCTTGGTCTGCGAGAAACCGTTGGTGGATGCAGGCGTGAACAGGTCGACATCGGCTCCGGCGTCGTCCTTCTCGCCGGTCGGGTAGCTGCCGGACAGCGACGCCCAGGCCAGCATCGCGTCGTCGCAGTCGATCGGCACGCCGTCCGACCAGACGGCCGCGTCATTGAACGTGTAGGTCACCGTCAGCGGATCGTCGGACGTCTTCTCGTAGGTTCCGAACTCCGTGTTGGGCTTGATCGTCCCGTCCGGCTGGATGGTCGCGAAGCTGGACTGCGTCAGGTTGTCGACGTAGCCGGTGTACACGCTGTTGGCAGCGGAGCTGAGCCCGTTGAAACCCCCCGGGGCCTGTTCGAGACCGACGTTGATCGTGTCTGCCTTCGGGCCGCCGCTGTCACTGGATGCGGCTGTACCGCCGCTGGCAGCGGAACTGCCCACTGCGCTCGAGCCGCCGCCGGTCGGCGGCGCCGAGGTGTCCGAGCTACCACCGACGGATCCACCGCAGGCGGCCAGCACCAGAACGGCCGCCGCTGCAAGAGCAGTGCCGGCCACTGCCCGAGTTGTCCTCATCGACATTCCTCCTCACGCCGGAACGCCTGAGGAGCCGCGCCGATCCCGTCGACCGGCCGGCGGCATCAGGTGCGACGTTCGTCACCCTCGCGTCCGACCGGGAGACAATACGAGCAATGCCGAGGGTTACTTACACCGGCATGCGAAATTGTGATCGAAGGTTAACTTCGCAAGGCGAGAAATCGGACGGGCTCGCAGCAAAGGGACTGAAATCCGCGCGTCGGGCGAGAGATCGGTCGCCCCTTGATCAGTCGGCCTTCTTGATCCCGGGGAAGCCCGGCATCGGCCGGAGGTCCGAATCGATGGGGTCGTTGGCGCCGCGGTGCGCCGGCGCCGATGGGTCCGTAACGGCGGCCGGGAACTCGTCCCCCAGCGGCACGGCGGTCGGGTTCAGCACCCGCGCCAGGAACGATTGGGTGCGCTCGTGCTGTGGGTTGCCGATGACGTCTTCGGCGGTGCCTTCTTCGACGATGTAGCCACCGTCCATGAACACCACCCGGTCGGCGACGTCCCTGGCGAAGGACATCTCATGGGTGACCACCATCATCGTCATGCCATCGGCCGCAAGGCCTTTCATGACGGCGAGCACTTCACCGACCAGTTCAGGATCGAGCGCGGAGGTGGGCTCGTCGAAGAGCATCAGGTTCGGTGACATGGACAGCGACCTGGCGATCGCGATGCGCTGCTGCTGCCCGCCGGACAACTGCGCGGGGAAGGCCTTCTCCTTGTGCGCCATGCCGACCCGCTCGAGGTTCTCCATGGCGATCTTCTCGGCCTCTGACTTCGACCGCCTCAGCACCTTGATCTGTGCGACCGTGAGGTTGTTCAGCACCGACAGGTGCGGGAAGAGATTGAAGTTCTGGAACACCATCCCGATGTGCGTGCGGACCTTGTCCAGATCGCAGTCCGGGTGGGTCATCTCGTCGTCGCCGATGAAGACCTGGCCGCCAGTCGGCGTCTCGAGCATGTTCACGCAGCGCAGCAGGGTGGACTTCCCGGAGCCTGACGGCCCGATGACGCACACCACTTCCCCTGGGTAGATCTCCAGGTTGATGTCCTTGAGCACCTCGACCGGCCCGAACGACTTGACCAGTTTCTGGATGGAGATAGCCGGCGTTCTGGTCGGCGAAGAAGTTGACATCACGGTCACCTGGCCCTTGCGTGGCGGATTTCGAGGCGTCGGACGAGCTGTGACAGCGGCAGCGTGATCACCAGGTACAGCAGACCACCGACCACCAGCGGCGTCGAGCTCGCAAATTCGACCACCTTGCTCTGGCTGAACTTCGTGAGCTCGTACTGGCTCAGTGTCACACCCAGGACGTAGACCAGTGAAGAGTCCTTGACCAGCAGGATGATCTCGTTGGTCAACGGCGGGATGACGATGCGGAACGCCTGCGGCAGCACGATGGTGCGCAGGGTCCGCCCCGGGGACATGCCCAGCGTGCGGGCCGCCTCGACCTGGCCCTTGGGCACCGCCTGGATGCCGGCCCGAATGGTCTCGGCCATGTATGCGGCGGCGGTCAGTCCGAGACCGACGGTCACCTGACCGTAGAAACCGCCCGGGAACTGGAAGCCGGGGAAGGCGCGCGGGATGCCCAGGGCCACCAGGAACAGCACCAGCAGCGAGGGCAACCCGCGGAAGAGCTCGACGTAGGCGGTGCCGAGCCAGCGGTAGACACGGACGTCGGACAGTCGCATGAGGGCGATGATCACGCCCAGGACGAAGCCGAACAGGAACGCAAGAATCGTGTAGATCAGGGTGTTCTTCAGGCCCGTGGTGAGGACCTCGGGGAACATCTCGAGCGCGACGTCGATGTTCAGGAACGACTTGGCGAACTGTGACCAGTCGGCCAGGAACCCGATGACCACGAGAACCGCGATACCGATCGCGTACTGCACCCAGCGGAAGTATTTGGCGCGTTGGCGGCGGGTGATGGCCATCGAGACTCCTCGGGCTGCGGGGGCTGGCGGTTCCAGCGATCACGTCCGGTGGCGCGGCGCACAGCCGGCCACCGGACGTGACGGCGTCAGCTGCTGGGAGCGGCGCTGCTGCTGGCCGCTGAGGCTCCCCCGCTGGCGCCGGCGCTGGGCGGCGGGGTGCCGATCCACTTCGTGTAGATCTCGTCGTACTTGCCGTTGGCCCTGGCCTCGTCGATGGCGCCGTCGATGACGGCCTTGAGCTGGTCGGCCCCGAGCTTCATCCCGACGCCGTACTTGTCACCGGTGTCGAACTGGGCGACGACCTTGACCTGCCCGGCGTTGTCGGTGACGACCTGGTTCCAGACCGGGATGTCGTTGACTGCCGCATCGATCTGACCGGTCAGCAGCGCCTGCGACTGGGACGGGAAGTCCTGGTATTCGACGATCTCGTAGCCGTTGGCGTCCTTCTGGGCCTTGAGGTAGTCGAGCCCGGTGGTGCCGGTCTGGCCACCGACGCGCTTGCCGGACAGGGACGCCAGATCCGTCGCGGTGCTGGCTTCAGGGACGACGAGCGCCTGGTTGGCGTCGAAGTAGGGCTCGGAGAAGAGCATGACCTTCTCCCGCTCCGGGGTGATGGACATGGCCGCGGCGGCCGCGTCGCACTTGCCGGTCGCGGTGGCATCACCGGACTTGATGCCCTCGAACGGGGTGTCGATGATCTTCTGCTCGACGCCGAGCTTGGCCGCGGCGAGGTCGAGCAGGTCGACGTCGAAGCCGACCACCTTGTCGCCCTCGGTGAACTGGAACGGCTTGTAGGACAGCGAGGTGCACACGGTCAGTGCGGTGGGGTCGATCAGCGCCGCCTTGGCGGCCTCCACGTCGGCGGCACCGGCCGCTGCGGAACTGGCCCCCGAACCCGTTTCAGCTGCCGAGGACGCAGCAGACGCCGCCGCCGAGGTGGAGGAGTTGCTCGAGTCGCTGCTCGACCCGCACGCACTCAGCACGAGAGCGCCGATGGCCGTCGCACCGATGACGGCAAGCCGTAGCGAGCGTCGAGGACTGTTTTTCACAATTACTCCCAGTAAGACGTGGGGCGGGTAACCGGGTCGGCAGCCCGCGGCTTAGCTCATCCGAGGCATACTGCCACGTCGCTTGTTCCGGTTATGTGTCATGCGCGCAACGAAGCCAGGACAATACCGTCGTTGATGACGATTACGACGGATCAGATGGCTTCACCCAAGGCGACGCTCACCGCAGGCAACAGCAGCCGATCTGCCGGTAACCAGTCGAGCTCGTGGAGCTGACCGCCACCGATCCACTTCGCGTCCTGATGCTCGCGCAGCTGCAAGTCCCCGGCCGTCACCCGGGCGGCGTAGCAACGCAGAACGGCGCCGTTGTCCAGTTCCAGCGCGTCACCGACCCGCTCCTCGACGGCGATCCCGAGGTTCAATTCTTCGGCGATTTCCCTGCGCAGCGCAGCCTGTTCCGTCTCGCCGGGCTGGACCTTTCCGCCCGGCAGCTCCCACTTCCCGGCCAGCGCCGGCGGGCCGGTTCGCTGTGTCGCAAGCACGGTGCCGTCCTTCCGGATGGCGGCCGCGACGACGACGCGCTCGTCCTGCAGCGCCAGCACGATGATGCCGAGGAGGGTCCGGGCCGCACGCCCGGCCCGCCGGGCGGCCGCCCGGTTCGCCGCCGGAGATGATGCGGCGATGTCACCTTCCACGGTGAGCTGCACACCGCCCGCAACTGGCGCGGCGGTGAGCAGCACCCGGCACCGGCTCAGCGGTCCGGCGACCAGGTCCAGGCTCGGCAGGTCATCGTGCAGGGTGACGCGGAGCAACAGTCGGTGCGGCGGGAGCCAGCGATCGGTACGCCGGGCCACGGCCGACTGCAGGCTGATCAGCTGGCCGTCGACCAACGGCGCCGTCGGTTCCGCCGGCGCCGGCGCCAACTCGGCGCGGCCATCCATGGCCCTGGCCGTGCGGGTCCAGACGTCGGTCCGCCGCAGTACCCGGCTGAGCACCGGCAGCGGAGTGTCGAACAGGGCCGTCGCCCGCACCATCGTCATCGGAGCACCCTCTCCCCCGCCACCCCTTCGCGCAGCACAGCGGTCCCGGCCGGATCCAGCCGTAACCGCACCCGGTCGCCCGGCTGCACCACTGCGTCGGCCGGACCGACCGCACTGACCGGTCCGATGCCGTCGAGGGCAACGGTCAGCTGCAGCCCGTCCGGTGACGCCGAGGCGAACACCGCCCGTCCCGTCATCGGCCCGGCTGGATCCAGCCGGAGCGCACCTGGCCGCAATGCGAGCTTTTGCCCGGGCTCGAGGTGCGGGCCACCCAGTGCAGCGGCCGCGGGCTCGTCCAGCACAGAGGTGTAACCCACGAAGCCCGCCACCCACTCGTCGGCCGGCGCCGACCACACGCTCAACGGGCTGCCCACCTGAGCGAGCCTGCCGGCCCGCATCACCGCGAGTTCATCGGCGACAGCGAAGGCCTCCGACTGATCGTGGGTGACGAACACCGCGGTCGTTCGCGTCGTCGTCAGCACGGTCCGCAGATCGGCGAGCAGTCGTGCGCGCAGCGACGTGTCCAGTGCTGCAAGCGGTTCGTCCAGCAGCAACAGCCGCGGCGACGGTGCCAACGCGCGGGCCAACGCGACCCGCTGCGCCTCGCCGCCGCTGAGCGTGCCGACCCTGCGCGGCCCGTACCCGGCCAGCCCGACCAACTCGAGCAGTTCCTCGACCCGCACCGCCGCCGCCGCGCGGGGGACGCCCGCGCGCCGGAGACCGTAGGCGATGTTGCCGGCGACGTCCCGGTGCGGGAACAGCACGCCGTCCTGGAACATCAGGCCGAATCCTCGGTGATGCACCGGGACACCGTTCAGGTCGGCGCCGTCCCACCGGATCGCGCCCGCCGCAATGGGTTCCAGGCCGGCGATCGCCCGCAACAGGGTCGACTTCCCGCAGCCGGACGGCCCCAGCAGAGCGAGTACGGCGCCGTCCGGAACCTGCAGATCGACGCTGTCGACGGCCGTCTTCGCGGCGTAGGTGACCGAAACTCCTTCCAGCTCCAGCATGATCAGAATCCCCCGATCCCCGGTTCGCCGCGGCGACCGCCGACCGCTGCGTCCACCAGGAACACCGACCCCGCGCACAGCACCGCAAGCACCACCGCGGCGGCCAGCGCCATGCCGGCGTTCACCGATCCAGGTCGGGAGATCAACTTTCCGATGACGATCGGCAGGGTCGGTGTTTCGGGCCGGGCGATGAACGTCGTCGCGCCGAATTCGCCCAAGGCGACGGCGAACGCAAACGCGCTCGCGCCGGCCAGTGCCCTGGACATGATGGGCAGGTCGACCGACCACCACACCCTGATGGGGCCGGCGCCGAGGACGGCGGCGGCCTGTCGCAGCCGGTCGTCGGCGGCACGCAGGATCGGCAACACCATCCGGACCACGAGCGGGATGGTGACCATGGCCTGCGCGATCGGGATCAGCAGTGGCGACGAGCGCAGGTCCAGTGGCGGCTTGTCCAGGGCGATGAGGAACCCGAAACCGACGGTGACGGCGCTGACGCCCAACGGCAGCATCACCAGTGCGTCCAGCGTGCCGATCGCCCGGCCGGCGACCCGGCCCCGTCGTCCACGGCGCTGCGGGCGGCGGGCGAGCACCACTGACAGCAGGACGCCGATCACCACCGAGAGTGCTGCCGCGGCAAGGGCTGTGCGCAGCGAGTACCCGACCGCGTCGGTGACCGGCGTGATCAACTTGTTGTTCTCCCCCGTACCGCTGAGCGCCCGGTAGTTGTCCAGGCCCCACCCCGTCGGCGTCTGCAGCGAGCGGATCACCAGCACCGCGAGCGGGGCGATGAGCGCTGCACCCACGACGGCGGTCACGACAACCGCGGGCAGGTCGGCGCGCCGGATCGGCCGGGCCAGGTCGACCGATGCGCGCAACCGCAGCGTCGTCTCGCTGCGCCGGCGGATCACCGCCCCGACGGCGAGCACCGCCACCACGAGCAGCAACTGCAGGACCGAGAGCACCGCAGCGGCCCGCAGATCGCCGATCTGCGCGGTCTGCCGGTAGATCTCGGTCTCCAACGTTCCGTACCGGGATCCGCCGAGGATCAGCATGATGCCAAAACTGGTGGCACAGAACAGGAAGACCATCACGAAGGCGGCGGCGATCGCCGGTAGCAGGGAGGGCAGCGTCACGGTGAGGAACACCCTGACCGGACCGGCACCCAGGCTCCGGGCGGCCTCCGCGGGCCGGGTATCCAGGTGCGCCCAGGCAGCACCGACGGTGCGCACGACGACGGCGTAGTTCAGGAACACGTGCGCTGCGAGGATGACCAGGACGGACCCGTCCAGCGCCAGGCCGCCGAGCACCCCGTCTGCGGCGAACAGCGTCCTGAAGGCCAGTGCGACGACGATCGTCGGCAGCACGAAGGGCACGGTCACCAGCGCCCGCGCGGCGGTTCGCCCGCGAAAAGTGCAGCGGTACAGGACATGAGCACCCGGGACACCCAGCAGCACGGCCAGTGCCGCCGAGGCCGCAGCCTGCCAGACGGTGAACACCGCGATCCGCTGGACCCGCGGTTTCGCCAGCGCTTCCCCTGCGCCGGCGAGGTCGAGCGAACCACCGGGGAACAGCCCGCGCCCGAGCAGCGAGCCGACCGGGTAGAAGAAGAAGAGCGCGAACATCGTCACCGGGATCGCGGTGATCAGCAGCAGGCCGGCGGCCCGGAGCCACCCGCGGCGTCGCCGCGAGCCCTGTCGTCCCGGGGGTTCCTGCGGGGACGGCAGACGCTGCTGCGGCAGTGCGGTGACGGCGGTCATGGGGGCCTCGAAACCCTCAGCCCTCGACCAGGTCCGACCACTCGGAGATCCAGGCGTCGCGGTTGTCGGCGATGAAGGCGGGGTCGAGCGTCGCTGGATCCTTCGCCACCGGCGCGGCCGCCTTCCACGATGCGGGCAGGGCAACCTTCTGGTCGACCGGATACACGTACATCCCGTCCGGGACCGAGGCCTGGAACTCCGGTGACAGCAGGAAGTCGATCACCTTCTGCGCGCCTGCCGGGTTCTTCGCTCCGGCCAGCACACCGGCGTACTCCACCTGCCGGAAGCAGGTGTCCAGCAGCGCCCCGGTCGGTGGCTCGGCCGAGGCGGCCGAGCCGCCGCCCGTTTCGGAGGGGAGTTCGGCCGGCGGCGACGACGCGTACGACACCACCAGCGGCCGGTCGCCCTTGCCGGAGGAGCCGGAGAAGTCGACCGTGTAGGCGTCGGTCCAGCCGCCGGTGACCTTGACGCCGTTGTCCTTCAGGCTGGTCCAATACGACTGCCAGCCGTCCTGGCCGAAGTGGGCCACCGTGCCCAGCAGGAAGGCCAGACCCGGCGATGACGTGGCAGCGGACGGCGTCACGAGGAGGTTCTTGTACTCCGGCTTCGCCAGGTCCTCGAACGTCTTCGGTTCGGCGAGCCCCTTGGCGGCGAACCACCGGTGGTCGACGTTGACGCAGACGTCGCCGTAATCGACGGCGGTCAACCGGTCGTCGCCGACGCCGAATTCCTGGGCGCCATCGCCCGCCGCCGGAGAGGTGTAGGGCGCCAGGATGTCTGCCTTCAGCGCCCTCGAGGCGAAGGTGTTGTCGATGCCGAAAACGGCGTCACCCAGCGGGTTCCCGGCGGTGAGCAGCAACTGGTTGACCATGGCGCCGGCATCGCCTTGGGCCAGCACGGTGACCTTGAGCCCGGATGACTTCTCGAAGGCGGCGAGCATCGCGTCGTCGACCACGAAGGAGTCGTGGGTCACCAGGGTGACCTCGCCGGACGCAGCAGCAGGCGCGGACGCCGAACCGGACGACGCCGTAGAGGACCCCGCCGAGGAGCTCGTGGTTTCGGCCGATCCCGAACAACCGGCAACCGCCATCGCGACCAGCGTCATCGCCGCCAGCAGGAAACGCGTTCTGTGCATCATGTGCCCCTCCCGCTTCCGCGGTGTCAGGCACGGGGTTTTCGAAGGAGAGGACGTTCCTGCGCCGGCATGATCCGGATCAGGTTCGACGGTCCGGGACTTCGTGTCCCGCTCTCAGCCCGGCGCACCGGACTCCCGTGTCGAGGAGAAGTCTACGACTGCGTGGACAGTTCCGGCCCGGGTGGTGTCGAGGTCGATGCCCGCACCCGCAGGTTCACCACGGCGAACAGGGCCAGCGTCAGGACACCCAGCAGGGGATAAATGACGCCAAGTCCGGATTGCCACAGCGGCCGGGACGCCGGCTGATCGATGTACTGCTGCGCGATCAGGATGCTGACGACATAACTGCAGGTTGCCACCAACCAAGCGATCGTCATCACACGAACGGCGGGTACGCGTTGCCGCGGCCCGAACAGGCACCACAGCAGGAACGGCAGCACCCATACCCAGTGGTGCGACCACGAGATCGGCGACAGCAGCAGTCCGGTGAACTGCACGGCGAGCAGGGCGGCGGCCCGGTCCCCTGCCCGCAGACAGACCCAGGTCACCCAGATGCCCAGTAAGGCCGACGCTGCCGCAGCGACCAGCCACACCGAGGTGATGTCCTCGCCCGCGACCCGCGCGATGGCGCCGCGCAGGGACTGGTTGATCGCCGACCACACCGGTCCCGTCCGAGCGGGGTCGAAGATCAGCTTCGTGAAGAAACGCCACGTCTCGTCCGGCAGCAGGGCGGCGCCGGCGGCGACGGTCAGCGCGAAGAAGACGACGGACCAGACGACGGCCGACCACCGCTTCTGCAGCAGGTAGTACAGCCCGGTGATCGCCGGCGTGAGTTTGATTCCCGCGGCGAGGCCGACCGAGGCACCGGCCAGCCACTCCTTGCTCGCGACCGCGCCGGCCAGCAGCAGCGCACACAGGAACAGGTTGATCTGGCCGTAGTTGAACGTGGTGCGCACCGGCTCCAGCCACAGTCCCAAGGCGGTGACGGTGACGACGATGCCGCGCACGTTCTCCAGGGGCCGCGGAGCCGACTTCCCTGCCCGGCCCAGCAGTCTGAGCGTGCAGTAGGCCATCACCGCGAGCGCGCCGAACGATGCCAGCTGCCACAGCACGCGGAGCAAGGTCCACGGCAGCCACGTCATCGGGGTGAAGATCATCGCCGAGAACGGCGGGTAAGTGAAAGGCAGGTGCAGGGGCTCGGAGAAGAAGTCGTACAGAGTTCCGTCGGTGAGGTGGCGCGCGCCGTCCACATAGACGGCGAGGTCGACCATCAGGAACGGATCGCCCCCGGCCAGGGTCGCCAGCACGTGCAACACGCCGGTGGCTGCGAGCAGGGCCCATGGCCCCCAGGAGGACGCGACGAATCGCTGCAACGCCACCAGCACGACGAACGGACCTCCAGTCGACCGACCCCCTCAGCGATCGTAGGGTTCCGGGTCGCCGCGGTCGGGAGCTACGGCAGTAACCCGCCGACGAGCCCGCCGAGCAGGTAGGTGACGGCCATTGCGAGCAGCCCGCCGGCGATGTTCCGCAGCACTGCCCGCGGGACCGGCGCCGACCCGAGCCGCGCGCTGAGCGACCCGGTCACGATCAGTGCCATCACCACGGCGGCGACGGTGACCCACGCCTGGGTGGTGACGACCACGCCGAACAGTGGGATGGCCGCGCCTGCAACGAAGGCCACGAAGCTCGCTAGCGCCGCGTGCCACGGGTTGGTCAGGGCATTCGGATCGATGCCGAGTTCGGCCTCGGCGTGCGCGCCGAGCGCGTCCCGTTCGGTCAACTGGATCGCGACCTGGCGGGCGAGATCGACGTCGATGCCCTTGCCCGCGTAGATGGCGGTGAGCTCGTCCAGTTCCTCGTCCGGAGTTTCGGCCAGTTCGCGGCGTTCCTTCTCCAAGACCGCCCGCTCGGTGTCCCGCTGTGTCGACACCGAGACGTACTCGCCGACCGCCATCGACATCGCGCCCGCCATCAGCCCGACCAGCCCCGCCAGGATGACCGGCCCGCGGGTGTCGGTGGCGCCTTCGACGCCGAGAACGATGGCCGCTGTTGACACGATGCCGTCGTTGGCGCCCAGCACACCGGCGCGCAGCCAGTTCAGCCGGCTGGCCAGACCGGCGTCGTGGGGTTCGTCGTGAATGGGGTTCTTCTGCTCCGTCACACCCTGCAGCGTGATCCTTTTGACTGTTCTTTTCCAGCAAGCGAAGGCTCGCCTCAGTGCGGCGCCAGCCTCACGGTCTGTCAGCGACGCACCATCCGCGGGGCCACGTCCGGGTGAAAATCCTGACGCCGGTTCGAGGTGTGCTCGGGCACAGTCATTCCGGAGCGTCACGCCATTACGCTGCTGATTTTGGCGAAGACAAAGGGGACAAACATGACGTCGACGTTCGGCACCGGAGCTGCACCCGCCGGCACGTTCGGTGCGGCCATGAAAGAACGCAACCCCTTCCTTGTCTGGATCGTCTGGCCGATCCTGACCCTCGGGATTTATCACTTCGTCTGGTATTACAAGATCCACGACGAAATGCTGCGTTTCGACCCACGGCAACCGATCAATCCCACAGGCTCGCTGCTCACCATTCTTTTCGGTTGGATCATCATCGTTCCGCCGTTCGTCTCGTACTTCAACACCGGGAATCGCATCGCGACCGCGCAACGGGCCGCCGGACTGCAGCCGACCGCCAATCCCTGGATCGGGTTCGTGCTGCTGTTCCTGTTCGGGCTGACGCCGCTGTACTACCAGTTCGAGCTGAACAAGATCACCGACCACTACCGGGTCCCCGAAGGGTCCCCGGTGCCGCTGGCGGTCTAGAACCTCCTGCAAGGGGCCGGTCATGACACTGCCGCCATGGCTGCCGCGGGCCAGGGTTCGGATTGTGGTGGTGGGGGTGGTTGGCTGTGGGCGGTGTGTCGGGTGGGGGTGGTGATGGTGATGCCGGTGCCGTCGGGGTCGATGGTGCTGGCCCATCCCGGTGATTCTTTGGTGTAGTTGCAGCGTTCGCAGAGGCCTTGCCCGTTGTTGATCATGGTGGCGCCGTCGTGGTGGTGGGCGGTGATGTGGTCGGCGTGCCGGATGGGGGCGTCGCAGAACGGTGTGCGGCAGGTGCGGTCGCGGGCGATGAGGTATTGGCGCATGGAGTGGTTGAAGACGCGGCGTTTGGCGTCGCCGTTGATCAGGTGCCCGGTGTCGGGGTTGGTGTAGAGGCGGCGCAGGAATGTTCGGGTGCCTGGTGGTGCGCCGCGGATGAGTTGTCGGGCGATGGGGGCGGGGATGGGTCCGTATCCGGTGAGGATGGCGGGTTCGTTGTCGGTGCCGAGCAGGGTCCGGTCGGTCATGACGAGTTGGATGTCGATGCTGACCCCGGTGGGCACGGTCCCGGTGAGGTCGGTGTAGTCCGAGTCCACGTCATCCGAGTCCTTGTCGGTGGGCTCGTCCCCGGCAGCCGCGGCACCGGCTGGGCCACCGGTTGGGCCGCTCGGGATGCCTGCACCGCCGGGGTTGGCCGGGCCCGCGGGGCCTGTGGGGTGGCGGCGTCCGCCGGTCTGGCCGGTGGTGGTCTCGGTGGTGGTCTGGCCGTGGTGGTCTTGGTGGTGCGTTTGCCGCTGTTGGCCCTGATCAGCGCCACCGCATCGACCGGCGCCGGAGCGCGCTCGGTGACGCCGCCGGTGCCGGTGCCGGTGTTCGGGGTGGTGGTGCGGTGGACGAGTTCGTCGGCCATGAGTTGTCCGCGGGTGCGGGTGTCGCCGGTGTTGGTGTCGGCGTGCCGGGTCAGCGCGGCGTAGACGGCGACGGCGTGCGCGACGGGCAGCAGCGCGGTGAGGTAGGCCATGGTGTCGGGGGCGGGGCGGATGCTGACCCGCCGGTCGCCGATGGCTTTGCGGTTGCGGTTGACACAACTCGCGACGTCGAGGCGTTGCGCGATCAGCGCGGCGGCCTGCGCTGTTTCCCGGTCCCCCATCGACGGCAGCCGGCCGCCGAGTTCGGTGTCCACCGCGGCGCGGTCCTCGATGCTCAGGCACGCGGTTTCCCGGACCAGCAGGGTGGCCCGCCATTCGCTGATCGTCCCGGTCCGCAGCGCCTGGTAGGTGCACGGCATTTCCCTGATCAACGCTTTGGCCAGGCCGACGTGCCGGTTCCCGCGGACCGGTGAGTCCCGGCGGGCCAACGCGATCTGCGCGCCGATGCTGCGGTGGGTGCCTTCCTTTTTCAGTTCGGTGGCGGTCAGCCCGGCGGTGCGGGAGGCCACGAACGCCACCGTCAACGCTGCCTGCGCAGCGGCGCACGCGGCCTTCACCCGTTCCAGCTCGGTGATCTGATCGATCAGTTCCGCGTCCCCCGCTGCCACGTCCACGGCCAGGAGTCGACCCAACCAGCCGGCCACCTCCACCGCGGACAGCGGCGCCCCATCGGCCGGTGGAAGGATCAGTTATCGAACATGTGTTCGAGTGTATCGTGTTCGCTGTCGGAACGGAAGAGCCCGTCCTGACTTCATCAGAAAGGGAAGCGTCCTGCCCGGGAGAACGCCGGCCTCGGCCAGCGTCCACGGCCGAGCCGATACGTCCTCCCGTATAGATCGCTTGGCTGCCTATCCGCAAAATCCGGCCAAGGATCGTGTCTGTGCTGGGCGGTCGGAGTTCCGCGTCGCCTTGTCTGATGGAGCACTCGGTGGCGACTCGTCAGGCTGCTCAGCTACCGGGTCCACCCGGGGACAACGCTCATAGAGGTCTGACACGGGCGCTCACGCGAAGGGCCAACGGCCATGGGCACAACACGGCAGCCGAACGACGGGAACGTGAATGCCGACCTGGTCTTGCGATCAAGCAAAGGTGCTTCGTGAGCGATACCGCCCAAGAACCCCTGAACATGCCGCGCCGCCGTGTCGCGATTCACCACCGCCCACGCAATTCGGCGGCCGACCGCGTTGTTGCCGAGGGTGTGAAGGTGTTGGACTCGATCGTCATCGGTGCCGGGCAGGCGGGCCTGTCGGCGTCGTACCACCTCCAGCGGCTGGGCATCGAACACGTCGTCCTGGATGCGAACCCGGCGCCGGGCGGAGCCTGGCAGCATCGCTGGGATTCCCTGACCATGAGCGACGTGCACGGCATCGCCGCCCTGCCCGACTCGGCATCACCCGGACAGTCGGCCGGCAACGCCAACCAGGTCGTGCCCCGGTACTTCGCCGGCTACGAACGCGAGCACGACCTGCCGGTCATCCGTCCCGTCAACGTGGACGAGGTGCGTGACGATGGTGACGTTCTCGTCGTGCGCGCTGGCCAAAGGTTGTGGCGCACCAGGACTCTGGTCAATGCCACCGGAACCTGGTCACGTCCATTCCTGCCGCACTACCCCGGCATCGAGACCTTCCATGGCGAACAACTGCACACCGCCGATTACCCCGGCCCGGAACACTTCCGCGAGAAGCGGACCATCGTTGTGGGTGGCGGCGCGTCAGCGGTGCAATTCCTCGGCGAACTCGCGCCGGTCACCGAAACGATCTGGGTCACCCGCCGGGAGCCGGTGTGGCGCACCGACGATTTCACTCCGGACGCCGGCCGGGCTGCCGTCGCCCTGGTCGAAGACCGGGTCCGCAGGGGGCTCCCCCCGGCAAGCGTCGTGAGCGTGACCGGCCTGGCGCTGCGCGAGCAGGAGCGGGAAGCCGAGCGGCTCGGCGCCTACCGCCGTCGCCCGATGTTCGCCTCCATCGAGCCGACGGGAGTCCGGTTCACCGACGGCACGTTCGAACCGGTCGACGTCATCCTGTGGGCGACCGGTTTCCGGCCGGCCGTCACACATCTCGCCCTCGCTGCACCTCCGATCGCCGCACGGTGGCATCCAACTCGACGGCACGACGGCGGTGGCCGATCCCCGAATACAACTGGTGGGTTACGGACCGTCGGCCAGCACGATCGGCGCCAACCGGGCCGGCCGGGTCGCGGCTCGGGGAGTCAGCCGGTGGCTCGACGACGCGGCGCGTGCCCGCACTGCCGCAAACGCCCTGAGCGCCACCGGCTGAACCGCACAGATTTCCCTCAACGCAGCCAGTTCAAGGCCATCGCCGCGTACATCGCCACACCGGCCGGCAACGCCTCCTCGTCGAACACGACGGTATTGGAGTGGTTAGGCACCGGATTCGCCAGGTCGACTTCCGGTGGACAGGCGCCGAGGAAGGCCATCGCGCCGGAATGCTGCTGCAGGACATACGACCAGTCCTCGGCGCCCATGATGGGGTTCGGCATCTGGACCGCGCTGTCAACGCCGAGCATCGATGTGGCGAGAGCCAGCACCTCCGCCGCCACCCCGGGGTCGTTCTCCGTCACCGGGTAACCCTCGATCAGCTCGAAACTCGCCGTGGTGTCGTGAGCGGAAGCCACCCCGTCGAAAACCTGCCGGATCCGACGCCGGACCTCGGCCCTGGTGCCGTCGGACAACGTGCGCATCGTGCCCTCGAGCTCCGCGAAGGCGGGGATGACGTTGTTCGTGGTTCCGGCCGTGATCCGGCCGACGGTGACCACGGCCGGGTCGAAGATGCTGACCCGCCGGGTGACCATGCTCTGCAGGGCCAACACGGCTTCGGCGGCAATCGGGATGGGATCGAGCGCATCGTGCGGAGCTGATGCGTGACCACCGCGCCCCTGGATGCGGGCGATGAAGTGATCCGCGGAGGCCAGCAGCGGCCCGGGCCGGACGTTGATCTGGCCGCTGCGGTACAGGCCAGAGGTGTGCAGAGCAAAGGCACCCGCCACTGGATTCCCGTCGGCATCGGTACCGGCGCCGCCCAGCAAACCCTCGTCGAGCGCCTCGCGAGCGCCGTGAAAGCCCTCCTCCCCGGGCTGGAAGAAGAAGGCGACGCGGCCGGCGATCTGATCCCGGCGACCCGCGAGAACGCGTGCGGCGGAAGCGAGCATCGCGACGTGGGTGTCGTGACCGCAGGCGTGCATCACGCCGGCCCGCTCGCTGGCGAAGGGCAACCCGGTGTCCTCCTGCAGCGGCAACGCGTCCATGTCACCGCGCAGGAGCACAGTCGGGCCTGGTCGCCCACCCTCCAGAACCGCGACCACCGCACTGGTCCGCCGCGCCTCGCGAACATCCAGCTTCAACTCTGAAAGCTCATCCAGCACTGCCTGTTTCGTCTCCGGCAGATCCACACCGATCTCCGGGCGACGATGGATCTGGCGGCGTAGTGCAACGGTGCGGTCCTGCACTGAGCGTGCCTCAGCAAGGATCCCGGCCAACTCATCGGCAGACAGCACGAGACCGCCGGAATCGAGACCGTCCGGACGGCCGGCGAACTCGGTAGAAGACGTCATGTACCCGAGTGTGCCCAACAGGTCGTCATTCCACACCACCTCAACCCTTGGTCGCACCCGCCGTGATCCCGGCAGCGAAGTAGCGCTGCAACAGGACGTACGCGATGACCATCGGGGCACTGGCGATCAGGGCGCCGGCGAACAGCACCGGGTAGTTGGTGGTGTATTCGCCCTTGAACTCGAGCAGAGCCTTGGGCAGCGTGGCCTTGGTCGGATCGGTGATGAACAACAATGGGTACAGCAGATCATTCCAGTGCATGACGAACAGGAAGATCGCGACGGCCTCGACCGACGGTGCCGCCAGCGGGATCGCGATGGACCGGTAGGTGCGCCACTGCCCCGCTCCGTCGATCTCCGCGGCCTCGAACAGCTCCGTCGGTAGTGTCTTGAGAAATCCGGTCAGGATGTAGATCGCCACCGGGCAGGTCACCGCGATGTTGATCAAGATCAATCCGAGAAGCGAGTTGGTCAGACCGATCTGCTCGAAGATGACGTACTGCGGTATCATCGCCACCTGCGCCGGCACCGCCAGCCCCAACGCAAAGAGGCCGAAGATCGCAACCCCCAACCAGCCGTGGATGCGGGCAATTGCGAACGCGGCCAAGCTGGCGATCAGCAGGGGCAACACGACCGAATTCACTGTCACCACAACGGAGTTCACCAGGCTGGTTCCGAGCCGGCCGCCCTCGAGCAGCTCACTGAAATTGTCCGGGGGTGACGTCGGCAGCACGGTGCGGCCGGCGCCGCGCAGACTCGGCGCTGCGATGGCCATTTCATGCCCCCTGGAGGACAGCGCGACCGCCCTGCGCTGCAGCACCGTGACCAATGCCACCACGACCACGAAGATGACCGACGGAGCTGGGGGCTGTGATGTGGCCGGGCGCCGCCGGTTTCGCTTCGGCGGAGGGCTACTGCGACGACAGTGAAGTCAGCCGGTACAACAACAACACACGACGTGCCGCCGCGACACCAGAGCGGTTGTCATGGCTGAATCCTCGCCACCGCTTCGCCGTTGGTCAACTCACCGCGACGGCCCAGCCCGTGTCCGCCGACTACGGCCGGTGGGCGTTTCGGCACAAGCCCGACCAATCGGGCGTCGTGCAACACGAGAGGCCCCCAGGTCGGTGCGGGCCTGCGGCCGTGACCGGGATCGACACCGACAATCGCCATTCCTTCGATGAGAACCGTTGCGTGTCGCAGGACCTCGTCCTCACTGCTGGACACGGGCAGATCCGGCCGGCCGTACCGTCGCCCGGTCACCCAGTCGACGGTGCTGCTGTGCCCATGGATCTGGTGGAACGGCGCGGCAGCGACGGACGCAGCCCAGGATGGAATCAGTTCGTCCGGCGCAGATGCCCAGAGCGGCCCTGCCGCCAGGTCGACGTCCCGGGTGAGCATGACTCCTGGCCGGAACAGCCAGCTCTCGTGGATGCGCCCGATCAACCTGTTCAACGCGACTGCCGTGTCCGCGGCGCTCGCCGGCATGCCGATGAAATGGCGCCAGAACCCCTCGGTGAGTCCGGCATGGGTGATGAGGTACTGGTGCGGCTCACCGGTCACCTCCACCGCCGCCGCGACCTGCATCCGCCTGGTCCGCCACCACTGATAGATGGTTTCGAGGTCCCGTTCGGCGAGTCGCTCGGGCCAATGGAACTTCGGCGGCATCAGGTAGTAGGCCTCGTGGTTGCCGGCGAGCTGCACCCATCGGTCGGGCTGACGGGCCATCGCAGTCCTGACGATGTCGATGGCGCCGGCGCTGTCCGGCCCGCGATGGATCAGGTCGCCGAGCTGGATGATCGTCAGGTCTTCCGGCAACAGCAGATTCTCCGGATGCGCGCCCAGCTGTATCAGCGCGGCCCGCAGTTCGTTCGCCTGACCGCCGACGTCACCGACGACAGCCACCCTGCCCGGCGTTGCGTCGACGGAAGCCACCTGGGCAGTGCATCACAGGGACGGTCCTGAGGAAACGGCACTGAGGAAACGGCACTGAGGAAACGGCACTGACGGCCAATCGGCAGGGAGGGAACAGCCACCGTCGCTCAGCGCAATGCCACCGGGCCCGTCAGACTGTCAGGATGCAGAAGATGTCGTTGCAGGCCCTCGCCCGTGAACAACTGGAGCGGGCGACGACGGCCAGCAGCGGCCGGAGTGCACGCACGGTGTGGGGCGGGCACGAGCATGTGCTGCGCCAGACCGTCATCGCGCTGCGCGCCGACGCTTCCATGTCCGAACACGAGAACCCAGGAGAGGCAACGGTTCAGGTCATCACGGGGCGGGTCAGGCTGGAGGCGAACGGGCATCGCTGGGAAGGCCGGCAGGGCGACATGCTCTTCATGCCGCCGGCCCGCCATTCGCTGGTCGCGTTGGAGGATGCCGTGGTCCTGCTGACGGTCGCGAAGCTCCCTTCGGCGGGGCGGCCGCACCAATAGTTCCGTCCCATCTGCCCGATCTGAGGATCTACCCTCTGAGGGTGACCGCCGCCGCTCCTCCCCCACAGCTCGACACGCCCCTGCTCCGACGGATCCGCGAGTCCGTCATCGGTGACGATCAGGTGATGCCCGGCCCGTACGGGCCGCGGCGGGTGACGTATGCCGATTACACCGCATCCGGCCGGGCGCTGGGGTTCCTCGAGGACTTCATCCGCGACGAGGTGCTGCCCAGGTACGCGAACACGCACACCGAGTCCAGCGGCACCGGACTGCAGACCACCAGGCTGCGAGAGGACGCCAGGGCCATCATCCGAGGGGCCGTCGGGGGTGACGAGGACACCGTCGTGCTCTTCGCGGGTTCAGGCTGCACCGGTGCCATCGACAAGCTGATCGGCGTCCTCGGGCTCCGCATTCCCGCCGCGCTGGACGACGCCTACCAGTTGAGTGCCCAGATCCCGACGAACCGGCGACCGGTGGTGTTCATCGGCCCCTTCGAGCACCATTCCAACGAGTTGCCCTGGCGTGAGTCGATCGCGGACGTGGTGGTGATCGGCCAGGATGCCGACGGGCACATCGATGCGGACCGGCTCGAGACCGAACTGGTGAGGTACAGCGAACGGTCACTCAAGATCGGCTCGTTCTCCGCGGCCAGCAACGTGACCGGAATCGTCACCGACACCCATCGCATCAGCACCCTGCTGCACGAGCACGGAGCGCTGTCCTTCTGGGACTTCGCCGCCGCCGCACCGTATGTCGAGATCTCGATGGCTGCTCCGGCCGGCCGCCCACTGGCCTACAAGGACGCCATCTTCCTCAGCCCGCACAAGTTCATCGGTGGACCGAGCACGCCCGGAGTACTGGCCGTGCGCCGCGAGTTGCTCGCCAACCGGGTGCCGGACGTCCCGGGTGGCGGCACGGTCGCCTACGTCAACCCCGATGAACACCGCTACCTCGCCGATCCTGTGCAGCGGGAGGAAGGCGGAACACCCGCCATCGTGGAGTCGATCCGAGCCGGCCTGGTGTTCCAGCTCAAGGAGGCGGTCGGCGTCGAGGTGATCCGCCGCCGCGAGGAACACTTCCTCCGCCGGGCGATCACGGCCTGGCAGTCGGAGCCTTCGATCGAAATCCTCGGCAATCCCGACGCCGAGCGACTGTCGATCGTCTCGTTCGTGGTGCGGGCGCCCAGCGGGAGCTATTTGCATCACAACTTCGTCGTTGCCGTGCTGAACGACGTCTTCGGAATACAGTCCCGAGGCGGCTGTTCCTGCGCGGGCCCGTACGGTCACCGACTTCTGGGCATCGACCTCGACCGGTCTCATGCCTTCGAACGCGAGATCACCCATGGTTGTGAGGGCATCAAACCGGGGTGGGTGCGCATCAACTTCAATTACTTCATCTCCGATACGGTTTTCGAGTATCTGGTCGAGGCGGTTTCTCTGATCGCCCGGGACGGCTGGCGGCTGCTGACCGACTACCGGTTCGACCCAGCGACAGGGCTCTGGCGTCACCGTCTCGGTGCAGCGGAGCCGCCGCTCAGATTGGCGCAGGTCGGCTACGACGACGCCGGCGCGATGTCGTACCCCCGCCTGCACGACCGCGCGCCGGAGACGGAACTGGCGAGATATCTGCGAGACGCGGATGAATTGATGCGACGGGCCGGCACCGCGCAGGACCATGTGGTCGCCGAGCACACCCGCGACCTGTCCGCCGACTTCGAGCAACTCCGATGGTTCGACCTACCGGCGGTCTGCCTGTCGACCGGCTGAGCGAGCAAACGCTCACGGTGCCGGCGAGACGTACCCCCGCACCGTCGGCCAGCTGCTGGCGAATCCGGGATGCAGGACCAGTGCATCGATCTCGGCCCTCGGCACCCACCGGAGCTCGGCACTTTCCGCGTTCGCCACAACGGTCAACGGCGCGATCACATCAGCGATGACGGTCACGTAGGCCCAGCCGCCGTGATCGTCGATCCACTGTTTCGCCACCGACACCGCCGCCGCGTCGATCCCGGCCTCCTCCCCCGCCTCCCGCAGCGCGGCCTGAGCCGGCGACTCATGGCTGTCACGGGCACCGCCCGGCAGGCCCCAGGTATCACCGAGGCTGGTCCATGGAGCACGGTGCTGCATCAGCACGCTGACGTCCGGACCGGGACCGGGCCGGCGCAGCAGAAGTCCTGCAGCGCCGAAAAGGCCCCAGTGCCGATGGCCGAGCGCGCATCTCGTCCAGCCGTTCCCGTCACCGCGCACGTACTTCCCCTCGCTCGCCGTCGATCATTCATGGTGCCAGTACCGTGTGCCCGAACGGGTCCGACATCCACCACGCGCGAGGATCGAACACTGATGGGTATCGAGTTCACGCAGTCGGAACGGTCCCGCCTGGGTATCGAGTGGGAGATGGCCTGCGTCGACCGTCGCAGCGGGGAGTTGACACCCGCGGCACCGGAACTCCTTTCGCGCCTCGGCCCGGCCGACAGCTATCCACACGTCACCAACGAACTGCTGACGAACACTGTCGAAATCGTCAGCGCGCCACACCAACGTGCCGGCGACGCGGTCGACGATCTGACCCGGCTGGTCGAGCGGGTGATCAAGTTCGCCGAGCCCTTGGGCGTCGACCTCATCTCCTCCGGGACGCATCCGTTCAGCCAGTGGTTCCAGCAACGCGTCACGCCCGGCAAACCGACGTACGACACGTTGATCGACCGCACCCGCTGGTGGGGTCGGCAGATGATGATCTGGGGCGTCCACGTGCACGTCGGCGTGGAGGACCGCCGCAAGGTGCTTCCCATCGTCAACGGGCTGTTGACGTACCTGCCGCATTTCCAGGCATTGAGTGCCTCCAGCCCCTTCTGGGCGGGTGAGACCACCGGATATGCCTCCAACAGGGCACTGATGTTCCAGCAGCTGCCGACCGCAGGATTACCCCCTCAGTTCGACCACTGGGAGCAGTACGAGGCGATGGCCGCCGACCTGCTGCACACCGGCGTCATCGATCAGCTGGGAGAACTGCGCTGGGACATCCGGCCGTCGCCGAAATGGGGCACCATCGAGGTCCGGACATTCGACGGAATTTCGACTTCCAGGGAGATCGGCGCCATCGCGGCGCTCACACAGTGCCTGGTGGAACACTTCTCGCGGCAGCTCGACGCCGGGAAGACTGTCCCGCAACTTCAGCCGTGGTTCGTCCGGGAGAACAAATGGCGGGCGGCGCGGTACGGAATGGACGCGATCATCATCCAGAACAGCGCCGGCGACGAACGTCTCGTCACCGAGGACCTGGACGAGCTGCTGCCATCGCTCGCTCCGGTCGCGCGCGACCTGCAGTGCCCGGCCGAGCTCGACGACGTCCTGGACATCGTTGCACGCGGTGCCAGCTACCAACGCCAGCTTCGGGTCGCCGCCGAGAATGACGGCAGTCTCAAGGCTGTCGTGTCCTCGTTGGTCCGCGAGCTGCGCGACGGCCAGCCGTTCTGACCTTCACTTAGCGGCGGTGTCAGCGGGAACCGCCGACAGGTGCTCGTGCACCGCAAGAAGTTTCCCGCCTTCGAGGGCGAACACGATGGTCTCCCGCTCGTCGGTGACGGATTGGTCGGCTGTATCTCCGGTTCCGACGGCGGTGACGGTGCGGACCCGGTGCGTGAAGACCGCTGTGGTGCCGAAGATCTGGACGAGGCGCTCGGTGCTGTCGCACGAAACGACCCGCCACCCGTCGGCCAGCCACCCCTTCCACACCTGCTCGTAGGCACCCCGATCGTCGAACCGTGTCGACTCGGGGTAGAAGACGAAGGATGCGTCCGGCGCGAAGCTCCCGAAATATGTTGCGGTGTCGGTGGCCGCGAAGGCGCTGATCAGCCGATCCGCAGCGGTCAGGACTTCCGTTTCGGTGAGCCCGCCGTTCCCGCCCTTGCACGGCAGCGGCGTGACGCTGCGGATGAGCTTCTTGTTGACGAATTCCTCCATGCCGAAGCGGCCCATTTCGCGGCCGAATCCCGAGCGTTTGATCCCGCCGAACGGCAGTTCGGCCCCGTCGAGCAACACCCCGTTGACGAACACCATGCCCGCGTCGATGGCGTCCGCAACGCGGGCCGCCTGATCCGGGTCCGTGGTGAAGACGTAGGAGCCGAGCCCGTAGGGCGTGTCGTTCGCAATGGCGACTGCCACCTCCTCCGACTCCGCCGGAAACACCATCGCCACCGGGCCGAAGAATTCCTCCCGATACGCGTCCTGATCGGGACCGACACCGGTCAGCACGGCAGGCGGGTAATGGGCACCCACCCGCGGTCCCCCGCCGATCAGCGTTGCACCCTGCGCCACCGCCTTGTCCACCTGCGCTTCGAGACGTTCCGCCGCGGCGACGGAGGACAACGGCGCGATACCGTCGGCGCGTTCCAGCAATGCCGCACTGAAGCGCTCGACGAACGGCGCATACAGCTCGTCGGCGACGATGAATCTCTTTGCGGCATTGCAACTCTGCCCGGTGTTGTCGAACCGTGCCGCGACTGCGGCATCGACCGTCGCGTCGAGGTCGCTGGTGGAGAAGAGCAGGAAAGGATCGGATCCGCCGAGTTCGAGAACCACCTTCTTCAGGTTGCGCCCGGCAACCTCGGCGACCGCGGAACCGGCGCGTTCGGAGCCTGTCAGCGAGACGCCGTTGATGCGTGGATCTGCGATGGCAGTCGCAACCTGCTCGTTGGTCGCGTAGACGTTGACGTAGGCACCGGACGGAAAACCCGCGTCGAGGAACAGTTCCTGCATCGCGGCCGCCGACTCCGGACATTGCGGGGCATGCTTCAGCACAATGGTGTTGCCCGCAGCCAGGTTCGGGCCGGCGAATCGCGCGACCTGGTAATAGGGGAAATTCCACGGCATGATGCCCAGCAGCACGCCCACGGGAGCGCGGCGGACCATCGCAGTGCCTTCACCGTCCAGCAGATCGACGGGTTCGTCGGCCAGGAACTCTTCGGCGTGATCGGCGTAATAACCGTAGATCGCCGCAGCGAAGTCCACCTCGGCCAGCGCTTCGTCCATGGGCTTGCCCATTTCCCGGACGATGATCGCGCCGAGTTCGTCCCGGCGCATTGTATGCAGCTCGCCGACCCGCCGGACCAGTGCCGCGCGATGCGCAACTCCGGTGGTCCGGCCCCACCCACGGGCGGCGGCCGCTGCGGCCGCGATGGCCTCCTCGATCATCTCGTCAGTGGCAGTCGGGTAGCGACGCAGGGTCTCACCGGAGGCGGGGTCGGTGACTGCGTATTCGATCATGATCGGCTCCGTGCTCTGGCGTTGGAAGAAAGGCAGGGCGTTCACGGTGTCACGACGTCCCGGTGTCGGTCGAATCGGGTTCGCCGACACCGGGCGTGCCGGCGAAGGCGACCGCTCGAACCGGTGCCCCATCGGCATCGATGGCGAGCGGATAGATGCCGATGAACACCCGTTCCGCGAGGCCATCCAGGTTGGTCAGGTTCTCAACGATCAGCCGGTCGGCACCCAGAACCACCTGGTGCACAGGGAAGTCGACCTGGCCGGGCGTTGTCGGGTCCGGGCTCAGGGTGTCCACGGCGAGCATGCGCATCCCTCGGCGAACGAGCTCCCGCGCTGCGTCCGGCTCGAGCGCAGGGTGCTCCAAGGCGGCCGCCGAGCCGAAATGCCTCGCCCAACCGGTGTCCACGACGACGATCGGCGGAACCGCATCCGGTACGCCGTACCGCAGGGCGGCGTCCAGTGCAGCGAGCCCGTACGTCGTCCGTGACGGCAGCGCCGGCAGGTGCACCACCAGCGCCTCACCCATCAGCTCGTCCAGCGTGATGGAGCCCGTCGTCCGGCCGCCCGGGACGGTGTGTGCAGGCGCATCGAGGTGGGTGCCGGAATGGGACCCGATGCGTAACTCGGCGACCGCAACACCATCGCGTTCCAGTGTCAACGCCGGTGTGATGGCGACTGGTGGGTCGCCCGGATAGACGGTCATGCCGGTTGTGACCGGGTGGCTCAGGTCCCGGCCAACGGCCTCGCCGATGGTCATCACTCCCTCTTCCCTGCAGGGTCGGCCGCGGTCTCGCTCGCTGTGCGGTCGTCGGCCAGGTGGGCTGCCGGCGATGCGGCGTGTCGGCGTCGTTCGCCCATCATGATGGCCAGATACAGGATCGCAGAGCCTGCGAAGACGGGCAGGGTTGCGCCGATCGGGCTCGCCCAGACGAACGTGATCAGATACGAGGCGCCGGCCCCGAGGACCCACACGCCGACGGCCGCCCAGTTGATCCCACCGGAGTACCAATAGCGACCACCCTGCGCCGTCAGCAGGTCGCGGGTGTAGGCGCCCCGCTTCACGTAGTAGTAATCGACGATCATGATCGCGAACACCGGGACGAAGAATGCGCCGATGATGGACAGAAAGCTGGTGAAACTGTCGAGCAGGGCCAGCCAGGTCGAGCCGGCGATGGAAATGATCCCCAATACCAGGGCGGTTGGTAGGAACCGCGCCCGTCCGTCGATCTTCGCGTTCACCACCGAGGTCACCATTCCGTAGACCACCATGGTGTTGGTCGCCATGACGGACAGGAAGATGACGACGGCGAGCGGCGCACCGAAGGACGCCACCAGCACGGTGGGATCGAACTCGACCGCTTCCCCGCCGGACAGGATGACGTACCCGAGAGCCGTTGCACCCAGCGTCATGGCGATGACGGTGGACAGCGTGTACCCCACGCCGGATCCGATCATGCCGGCGCGGCTGGACCGGGCAAACCGGTTGAAGTCGGCCGAGAGCACGGTCCACGAGATCGCTGTCGCCAGAACGATGTCCAGTGCGATGGCCGGACTGAGCTCGAGGGATTCGTCGACCGGAATGGCCTGGAATTCCGCGGGGCCGTACGAGCCGAAGGCAACGACGAAGATCCAGCCGATGATGACAAGGATGAGTACCGCGAGCCACGGCTCGACCTTCGCGATGCCGTCGTGGCCGAAGATGGCCAGCACCACCACGATCAGCTGGCACAACACCGAGAACAGGACCGGGCTGGAGAAGCCGGTGAGGTCCTCGACGACGTAGTTGACGGTGATGCCGGCGAGCATCGCTTGCACCCAGCTCCAGCCCATCAAAACGATGACGTTCGCGGCGACCGGCAGCAGGCTGCCGCGGGTCCCGAAGGCACCGCGGGTCAGCGCCATGGTGGCCAGACCCGTTCGGGTGCCGATGTTCCCGACCAGGCTCAGGACGACGGCACCGCCCAGCGTGCCGATGACGATCATCGCCAGCGCCGTGAGGAAGTCCAGCCCGGGAATGAACAGCGTGCCGGTGAGCAAGGTCGTGACAACGAGATTCGCAGCCAGCCAGATCATCCCGATCCGGGGCAGGGTCAGTGTGCCGCGAACGGCACCCCCGCCCTCGGACTGGGTCTGGAGCCGCTGGTCGAGGCGTCGGTAGAAGGACATTGAGGACTCCTCGGTTGCTGACGGGTCGGTTCAGCGACGAGTTCCCCGATTGCGCGACCAGCAACCGCATGTCATGGCAGCGCCAGGAAATCGCGGAGCCAGCCGTCGACCTCCTTCATCGTCGCCGCATCGACCGTGCCCGCAAGGTCGTGGAGGCGGTCGCGGGTAACGGTTCGCGGCTGCTCGGTCATCGCGAAGCTCGGCTGATCGAGCGCCAGACCCGGACCTTTCAACGGCACGTGATTCGGCCACCCACGATCGTTCGTGGTGACGGGCACGATGATTGCGAGGGTGTCGGCCTGCTCGAGGTAGAGGTCACTGGCGATCACGAGCGCGGGTCGGCGTCCGGCCTGCTCCCTTCCCCGCACAGGGTCGAGTTCGGCCCACACCAGCATTCCTCGCCGCAGATCAGTTGCCATCTGTGCCGTCGCCCAGCGCGACGTCCCAATCCCGGAACTCGTCCCGGTACTCCTGGTCGGCGCCGCGAAATGCGCGCCCGAATGCTTCCACGCGCCTGCGCCGCTCGTAGCCATCGAGCAGCTGCTCGATCAGGCCGGCCGCAGTCACATCGCGCTCCTTGGCATCCCGGTTGATGCGGTCGCGAAGCTCGACCGGAACCTTGATCGTCGTCATCATCCTGCGAGTATACCGAGCGGTATACTGATCGGTCTACGGCCTCACACGTTGAACCGGAACTCCACCACGTCACCGTCGGCCATCACGTAGTCCTTGCCTTCGATGCGCACACGCCCAGCGGCTTTCGCTGCCTGCATCGAACCGGCGGCGACCAGGTCGTCGAACGAGACGACCTCCGCCTTGATGAAGCCGCGCTCGAAATCGGTGTGGATCACGCCCGCCGCCTGCGGTGCGGTCGCGCCCTTCTTGATCGTCCACGCCCGTGATTCCTTGGGCCCGGCGGTCAGATAGGTCTGCAGGCCCAGGGTGTGAAAACCGGCGCGGGCCAACGCATGCAGCCCCGGCTCGGACTGGCCGACGGACTCCAGCAATTCCGCCGCCGACTCTGCATCCATTTCGAGCAGCTCGAATTCGACCTTCGCATCGAGGAACACGCCGTCGGCGGGCGCGATCGCCGCGGTGAGCTCCTCGCGCCGGGCGTCGTCGGTCAGCACCGTTTCATCGGCATTGAACACATAGAGGAACGGTTTGGCAGTCAGCAGCGAGAGTTCCTTCAGCACGGCCAGATCCAACGTCGCGCGAGCGGAGAACAGCGTCTTCCCGGCGTCCAGCAGTGCGTTCGCGGCTTGCGCGGCGTCCAGCACCGGCTTGCGGTCCTTCGCGTTCCGCGCCTCCTTCTCGAGCCGCGGGATCGCCTTCTCCAGCGTTTGCAGGTCCGCGAGGATCAATTCGGTGTTGATCGTCTCCACATCGGCGAGCGGGTCGACCCGGCCGTCGACGTGCACGACGTCGTCGTCGGAGAACACCCGGACGACCTGGCAAATCGCGTCGGCCTCGCGGATGTTGGCCAGGAACTTGTTGCCCAGACCGGCACCCTCGCTCGCGCCCTTGACGATGCCAGCGATGTCGACGAACGACACGGTGGCCGGCACGGTCTTGACCGAGTGGAACAGCTCGGCGAGAGTGTCCAGCCGCGGGTCCGGGATCGGCACTACCCCGACGTTCGGCTCGATGGTCGCGAAGGGGTAGTTCGCGGCCAGCACGTTGGCACGGGTCAGGGCGTTGAACACGGTGGACTTGCCCACATTGGGCAGGCCGACGATGCCGAGGGTCAGACTCACGAGGCGTCAGTCTACGGTCGCCCGCCCGGTCAGCCTGCCCGCCGCAGGACGGTGACCGCCCAGTCCGCGCCGTCGTGCCACGGATCGAGGTGCCACGTCGCAAATCGGTGTTCGACGGTGAGTCCGATCGCCGCGGCATCGACGTCGAAATCTGTCACGCCGTAGTCCCGGTCGGTGGCAAACCCGGCCACCAACCGACCGCCGGCCACCAACAGCCCTGCCACGGTGGCCATGACGTCGCGCTCGCTGCCCGGCGCGACGTACACCAGGACGTTGCCCGCGAGTACGACCACATCGAACTCCGCGGGACCGCCGGCTTTCAGCAGCAGATCCGGGCCCAGCGACAACAGATCTGCGGCGAGGAAAGGCGGGCCCGGGTAACGCTTCTCGGCGATCCCGATCATTCCCGCGTCCCGGTCGACGCCGATCACCCGATGCCCCATCCGGTGCAGCGCGGCGGTGATGCGCCCGGTCCCGCAGCCGCCGTCGAGAATCCGTGCGCCGCGCGAGGCGAGCACATCGACGAACCGTGCTTCACCTTCCAGATCGGCTCCCGCTGCGTGCTCGCGGGCGAAGCGGTCGACGTAGAAATCCCAGCGCTCGCCGGTGACGGTCGTCTCCCAGCGGGTCGGCGGCGGCTGCGCGGGCGTCGACGGGTTCTCCATCGACACAGTGTGACGGCCGGGCGGGTGGCCGGCGCAACGACCGCTGGCACAGTGGTGCGGGTGCCGACCGATTCCCGGGCGCTCGACCATGTCGAGGTCGAGCTCCCCGTCCAGCGGCCCTTTGCCGCCGATGCGCTGCTCGGATTCCTGACCGCCCATACGGTTCCGGGCGTCGAGCAGGTGCAGGACCGCACCTATTTCCGCTCCCTGCGACTGCCCGCCGGGCCGGGCACCGTCGCGCTCACCATCCCGACGGGCGACGGCACGGATCCGATTCGCGGGCGCTTCCGGGTGTCGTCGCCCACCGACCTGCCGATCGCGATCCGCCAGGCCCGAGCCCTACTGGATCTCGACGCCGATTCCGCTGCCATCGACGCGCACTTGGGGGCCGATCCCGCCCTGGCCGGCGGCGTCCGGGCGATGCCGGGCCTGCGGGTCCCGGGGGCGGCGAACGGGCCGGAGACGCTGATCCGCACCATGCTGGGTCAGCAGGTCTCCGTCGCCGGCGCGCAGACGGCTGCCGCCAGGTTGGTGCGCCGCGTCGACGAGAGGCTGCCCCCGTGGGACGCAGAGGAGCCCCATGGACCGCTGACCCACCTGTTCCCGGCTCCCGATGCGATCGCGGCTCTCGGGCCTACCGCGATCGCGGGTCCGCGCCGCCGCGCGGATGCGGTGTGCGCGGCGGCCGCGGCGATGGCCGACGGCACGCTGACCGTCGACGGCGACCGGTCGACCGTCGACCTCGTCAGGGACCTCGTTGCACAGCCGGGCATCGGTCCGTGGACGGCCGGGTACGTCGCGATGCGGTTCCTGCGGGACGCCGACGTGCTGCTGGTGGGTGATCTGGTCCTGCGGCAGGGTGCGGCGCTGCTCGGCCTGCCGGAGACCCCCGCCGGGCTGGCACACCGGTCGGCGGCGTGGCGCCCCTACCGGTCCTACGCAGGGATGCACCTGTGGCGCACCGCGTTGGCGCTGCGCCGCCGCGCAGGCGCCGCCGATTAGACTCACGCCCCGTGAGCACACCTACGGGGGACGACACCCCTTCCGATGGCAACGAGACCCATCAGCGGTCCGCCGGCGAGGAATTGGAGTGGATCGGCGCCGAGGTCGAGGCGCGACCGAAGGTGATGTTCTGGATCACGATCGCCGTCGCGGCCGTCGTGCTCATCGCGCTGGCGATCTTCATCTACATCACCCTGACCGGCAACTGACCCATCTCGGTGGAGGTACGGGTGTGGAGGTACGGGTGCGGACGTCAGCCTGCAGCCCCGACCAGCGCCTCGTCGTAGCGCTGCAGCACCAGCTCGGCGAGCGAGGTGCCGAGCGGCTTTGCGATCTCGCAGTTCAGTGCCAGCGCCTGCTCGGCGATGCCGTCCAGCAGCAGACCGGGCGCCACGAACAATGGCACGACTCCCATCCGCCTGCCTGAGGTGGCGGCACGGTTGAGCACTTCCTTCGCTCGGGGTTCGCCGGTGGTCGCGAAACCGGCCCAGACCGGACCGACCCGATGATCGCTCCACCGATCGGCCAGCAGATGCACGGCGTCGTTCGCCTCACTTCGGCTGGATCCGACCGCCAGCAGCAGGATGGCTTCGTGGATCGCGATGTGCGCCCGGCCGGCCGCTTCGTCCAGGGCCTGGAGCACCTCGTCACCGGTGCCGAGGATCCCACCGACCCGCAGACGCACCCCGGTCGACCGTTCGGCCTCGCGCACCGCGGTCGGGGTGTCGACCGTGGCATGGAAGGCCTCGGTGAACAGCAACGGCAGCACCACGGCCTCATCGACGTCGTGGTCGGCCCGCAGTCTCGCCGTCGTCGCCGTCAGATCGGGTTCGCACAGGTCGAGGAACGCCGGTACCGCCAGCAGTCCCGGCCGCAGCCGCTGCACGGCGCGCATCAGCTCGGCGATGGTGCTCGCGGCCCGTGGGTCGCGGCTCCCGTGCGCGAGACCGATCAACGGCGGAGCGTGGCTGGTCATGCCCGCAACGTTAGTGCCGGTGCCCCCGGGTCCGCTCAGCGCTTCTTGGCCGTCAGTCCTCTGGCGTCCAGGATGGCCCGCTCCAGCGGCCTGAACATGATCAACTCGACGCCGACACCCACCACGAAGATCAGGATGAGCCCGGCATACAACAGGGGCGCGTCGGACAGGTCGCGGCCCTGATTCATCAATTGACCCAGACCGAAGCCGAGCTTCGACGACGTCACGATGAGTTCGGCCGCCATCAGGGATCGCCACGAGAACGCCCACCCCTGACGCAGTCCCGCCAAGAATCCGGGTAACGCAGCGGGCAGCAGCACATGCCGGGCATGACCCCACCAGCCCAGCCCGAGGACATGGCCGACCCGGGAGTACAGCGGCGGCACCTGGTCGATGCCGGCGATCAGCCCGTTCGCGATGGAGGGCACCGCACCCAGCAGCACGACCATGTAGATCATCGCTGGACTGATCTGGAACCACAGGATCGCCAGCGGGACCCAGGCCACCGAGGGCATGGACTGCAGGCCCGACAACAGCGGCCCCACCGAGGTACGGAGCCAGCTGAACCGCGCAATGGCCAGGCCGATCGGCACTGCCACGACGATCGCCATGACAAAGCCGAACAGGCCACGGGACAGGCTCGTCCAGATCGTCTGCCAGGCCTGGCCGCCCTGCAGCAGGCGCAGCAGTTCGTCGAAGACGGCGGCCGGTGACGGCAGCATCACCTCCGGCTTCAGCTTCAGCAGGTAGACGACCTCCCACACGACCAGCACCACGACCAGCGCCAGCACCGGTGGGACGATGGAACCGCCCAGCCTGCGCCACCACGGCTCGCGGATCCGGTCCGGTTCCTCCAGCGCGTCGAGGCCGGCGCCGACGGCGGCGGTGTCCTCACGTTCGACCTCGTCGCGACTGATCACCGTGTCGTCAAGAGCGGGCATGGCTGGCGATCTCCTCTCGCAGCCGCACCGTGATCTCCGCGGCGAGTGCGCCGACCTCGGGGTGCTCGATGGTCCGAGGACCCTTGATGGAGACCTTCCAGTCCCGCACCACACGACCGGGTCGGGAGGAAAGGAGGACGACTCGCTGCCCGAGGCGGACTGCTTCCCGCACGTTGTGGGTGACGAAGACGATGCTGTTGCCGGTCGCCTTCCACACCCGCGTCAGTTCGTCGTGCATGACGTCGCGGGTGATGGCATCGAGCGCGGCGAACGGCTCGTCCATCAGCAGCACCTTGCTGTCCTGACCGAGCGCCCGGGCCAACGCCACGCGCTGCCGTTGGCCGCCCGACAGCTCATGGACGCGCCGGTCGGCATGCCCGGAGAGCCGGACGAGATCCAGCAGTTCGTCGATCCTGGCCTTCACGCGCTTGCGCGGCACGCCCGCGTACTTCAGCGCAAGGGCGATGTTCTGCCCGGCCGTCAGCCACGGGAACAGCGCCGACTCCTGGAACATCAGCGCGGGTCGTCCGATGGTGGTGACGGTGCCGCTGGTCGGGGTGTCCAGCGCACTGACCAGGTTCAGCAGCGTGGACTTGCCACAACCTGATGCGCCGAGCAGGCAGACGAACTCGCCGGGAGCCACCGACAAGGTGATGTTGTCCAGCGCTGCCACCTTGCCGCGGCGACCGGCGAACACCTTGCTCACCCCGTCGATCCGGACGGCGGCCGTGTCCTGATCGGTTCTTTCGGGCAGGGGCGGCACCACCCGGGGGTCGTCCGGTTGATAACCGACGTGTGGCTCGCCGACGAGTGTCGTCATCTCGATATCCCTTATTCGGTGCCGAGTCCGGCGGCACTGACGGGAGGTTTCCCGGCAGCTGCGAGGACCTTGTTCAGTGCCGTGAGGTCATAGATCCCGGTGAGATCCGGCGCCTCGCTGAGGGTTCCGGCCTCCACGCCGTGCTGTGCGATGGTGTTCGAGGTCCCGGCAAGCGGGTCCCAGGTCGGCTCGATGTTCGCGAACGCCGCCTGGATCGTCGTGTCCGCCAATGGTTTTCCGGTGAGTTCACCGATGGCGGCGTTGAGGTCGGTCTGCGCCTTGCCCGGATCGGCCTTGATGGCATCGATCTGGCTGATCTCACCTGCGATCAGCGCCTGGATCGTGCCGGGGTGGTCCTGCAGGAACTGCCGGGACGAGATCAGCACCGTTGTCTGAAACTTCTCGTCCGGCCAGAGGGTCTTCTCGTCCACCAGCGTCTCGGCGCCCGCCTCCAAAAGGAGCCTGGACGCCCACGGTTCCGGCAGCCAGGCGCCGTCGATGTCGCCTGTCTTGAACAGGTCCAGCGTCTGCGAATTGTCCTGGTTGACGATGTCGACGTCGTCGCCGCCGGTCGTCTGCACCTTCAGGCCGTTGTCCAGCAACCACTTCCGCAGTGCGACGTCCTGGGTACCGCCCAACTGCGGGGTCGCCAGCGTCTTGCCCTTGAGCTCTGCCGGCGAGGTGATCTCCGGCTTGACCACCAGTGCGGCGCCGTTGTTGGTGGCGCCGGCGACGATCCGCAGTGCGTCACCGTTGGACTTGACGAAGGCGTTGATCGCCGGGTTCGGCCCGATGAAGGTGGCGTCGATGGCGCCGGACAGCAGGGCCTCGATGGCGGCCGGACCGGCGTTGAAGGTGGAGGTCTCGAGCTTGGTGTTGCCCAGTGCTTCCTGGAACGTCCCGTCCTTCACCCCAAGGACGGCCGCGGCATGGGTGACGTTGGGGAAGTAGCCCAGCCGCAGGGTTTCCGCCGCGGTGGGGGTGGTTGCAGACGAGGAGTCGGCCGAGGTGCTGGAGGAGGAGCAGGCGGCGGCGACGGCCGCGAGTGCAATCGCTGCGCCGGCGGCGAGAAGCCGGGATGGTCGCCAACGCGTGGGACTGTATGGACGGGAGATCGACACGGAGTTGTCCTTCGGGGTCACCACCCGGTGCTACGGACCGGGAGTCGGGAGATTGGTCGGAGACAAGGCGATGTCGCGGCCGGTGACGGCCGGCCGCGGACATCGGTCCGTCGTCGATGCCGCTGGTTTGGGGTGCAGGGCGGCCCGGCGGTCCCCGACCATGCCGGCGGCGAGGGTGCTGCCGTCGGCCGGGTCGATGATCAGGAATGCACCGACGGCGCCGCCGGGGCGGTAGTCCTCGACCGGCAGCGGATCGGCCGTGCGCAGCGTGACCTGGGCGATGTCGTTGAGGGACAGGGCGTCCGGAGCCGGCAGATGGACCAGGGTGTCGATATCCAGCAGCCCGTCCAACGATGCCAGTTGGACGCGGGTGGTGGTGGTGCCGTACCGGAGCAGCGCCCGTGCGCCGGCCCGCAACGGCCGCTCGGCGAGTTGGGTGATGGTCGCGCCGAACTGGCTGGCCGGTGACGGCGCACCGGCGACGCCGGCAATGAGGTCACCCCGGGACAGGTCCAGGTCGCCGGCCAACAACAGGGTCACCGAATCGCCGGCTACCGCGACATCCCGCGAGCCGTCGGCGGTGTCGATGCCGCTGATCACCGACCGCAACCCGGAAGGCAGGACAACCACCTCGTCACCCGGCCGCACCGTCCCGGCGGCCACCCGGCCGGCGTAGCCGCGGTAGTCCGGCAGGTCGGCGGATCGGGGCCGGATGACGTACTGCACCGGGAATCTCAACGGGCCGGCCGCCGAATCATCATCCAGCTCGACGTTCTCCAGGTGCTCGAGGACGCTGGGTCCGGAGTACCAGTCGATTCGCTCCGAGCGGGTCACCACGTTGTCGCCGTGAAGAGCGGAAATCGGGATCGCCGTCACCTCGTGGATGCCGAGTTCGCTTGCGTAGGCAGCGAATTCCGTGGCGATGGCATCGAAGACCGCTCGGTCGTAGTCCACCAGGTCGATCTTGTTGACGGCGAGCAGCAGGTGCGGGACCCCGAGCAATGCGGCCACCGCCGCATGCCTGCGGGTCTGGTCGACCACACCCGTGCGGGCATCGGTGAGGATGACCACGAGGTCCGCGGTGGAGGCGCCGGTGACGGTGTTGCGGGTGTACTGCACATGTCCGGGCGTGTCGGCCAGGATGAACGTGCGCGCCGGCGTCGCGAAGTAGCGGTAGGCCACATCGATCGTGATGCCCTGCTCCCGCTCGGCCCGCAGGCCGTCGACGAGCAACGACAGATCAACGGTGTCAAGGCCTCTGGCCTCTGAGGTGCGTTGCACCGCGTCCAGGGTGTCCGACAGCACGGACTTCGAGTCGTGCAGCAGGCGTCCGACGAGGGTGGACTTGCCGTCGTCGACCGACCCTGCTGTGGCGAACCGCAGCAGCCCGCGGGCCGAACGCAGCTCCTCGGCCAGTTCATGGGCTGTCGGCTCGGCAGGTCCGCCCATCACCGCAGCGGAGATGGTGGCGCCCATCAGAAGTACCCCTCACGTTTGCGGTCTTCCATCGCGGCCTCACCGAGTTTGTCGTCGGCTCGGGTGGCGCCGCGTTCGGTGATCCGGGTGGCGACGATCTCCTCGATCACGGCGCGAACCTCGGTTGCGTCGGACTCCACCGCGCCGGTGCACGACATGTCGCCGACCGTCCGGTAGCGCACCCGCCGGCGCTGCAGCGTCTCGCGCCCCCTAGGCCCGCCCCACTCCCCCGGTGCGAGCCACATTCCCTGACGCTGGAACACCTCTCGCTCGTGGGCGTAGTAGATCTCCGGCAGGTCGATGCCTTCGGCCTCGATGTAATTCCACACATCGAGTTCGGTCCAGTTCGACAGCGGGAAGATCCGGACGTGCTCACCGGGCGCGTGCCGGCCGTTGTACAGGCCCCACAGCTCGGGGCGCTGACGGCGCGGGTCCCAGCCACCGAACGAATCACGCAGCGAGAAGATCCGCTCCTTGGCCCGGGACCGTTCCTCGTCGCGACGGGCACCGCCGATCACCGCGTCGAACTGCTGCTCGGCGATGGTGTCGACCAGCGGCACGGTTTGCAGCGGGTTGCGGGTGCCGTCCGGCCGCTCGGCCAGCCGGCCGTCGTCGATCCAGTCCTGAACCCTGGCGACCCGTAGTCGCAGGCCGCCCTCGGCGACCACCCGATCGCGGAAGGCGAGCACCTCCGGGAAGTTGTGCCCGGTGTCGACGTGCAGCAGTGAGAACGGCAACGGCGCAGGATGAAAAGCCTTGCGCGCCAGATGCAGCACCAGGACCGAATCCTTGCCGGCGGAGAACAGGATGACCGGCTTGTCGAACTGGCCCGCCACCTCCCGCAGGATGTGGATGGCCTCGGACTCCAGCGCGCGCAGGTGCGGGCTGGCGAGCCTGCGAACGGCGGACCGGCCGGCGCGCGGCGGGACCTCGATGGTGGTCATGCAGAACCCCTTGCGGTGAGCAGCGCGAGCAGCGCGGCGACGGAGTCATCGAGATCGACCTGAGATGTGTCCAGCCGCAGGTCCGGGCTCACCGGGACCTCGTACGGATCGTCCACGCCGGTCATGGAGCCGATCTCGCCGCGAAATGCCTTGGCGTACAAGCCCTTGACGTCACGTTGCACGCAGACCTGCACCGGGGTGGACAGGTGAACCTCCAGCAGCGGGGTGCCGTGCTGGTCATGGTGCGCCCGGACCTTCGCCCGGGCGTCGGCGTACGGCGCGATGACGGGTACCAGCACCGTCACTCCGTGACGGGCGAGCAGCTCCGCGACGAAACCGATCCGGGTCACCTGGGTCTCGCGATCGGCTCGGCTGAACCCCAGCCCCGCGGACAGATGCGTGCGGACCTGATCACCGTCCAGGATCTCGACGGGAACGCCGCGGTTCTTCAGTTCGCGGGCGAGGGCGATGGCGAGAGTGGTCTTTCCGGCGCTCGGCAGCCCGGTCAACCACACGGTCGTGCCCCGGCTCGCCGCTTGTCCGCCGGTCATGACGGCAAGGGGCGCGGTCTGTGTCGTCGTCATGTGTTGATCCCGCATTCGGTCTTCGCCAACCCGGCCCAGCGGCCGGAGCGGGCGTCCTGGCCGGGCAGCACCCGGCGGGTGCACGGCTCGCAGCCGATCGACGGATACTCCGCCCCCAGCAACGGGTTCACCAGCACGTTGTTCGCGGTGATGTAGGCCGCGACGTCGTCGTCCGACCAGGCGGCCAGCGGCGCGAACTTGACCTTGCCGCGCTTGGTATCGAACTGGACGACCGGTGTACCGGCGCGGGTCGGCGACTCGGCCCGCCGAACGCCCGTCGCCCAGGCTTCGTACCCGCTCAGCGCCCGGTTCAGCGGCGCCACCTTACGCAGCGAGCAGCACAGGTCGGGGTTCGTGGCGAACAGGTCCTTGCCGTAGTGCGCATCCTGCTCGGCGACCGTCTGCAGCGGCAGCAGCCGGTGCAGCGTCACGGGATAGACGGTCTCGACAGCGTCTGCGGTACCGAGGGTCTCGACAAAGTGATACCCGGTGTCCAGGAACAGCACATCGATCCCCGGCAGCACCCGCGATGCCAGATGCACCAGTGCGGTGTCCTGCATGGACGCCGTCACCGCCAGGCCGGCGCCGAATTCCTCGGCGGCAAACCGGAGGATCTCCTCGGCAGAGGCGTCAGCCAGTTGCGCAGCCGCGCGCCCCGCGACGGCTGCCAGGTCGGCGCCGGCCCGCAGTGTGGTGATCACTGCGCTGCCCCGGAATCGGTGATGTTCGATGGCACAGCCGTTTTCGGTGTGTCCCGGCCGGCGAGGCCGATGAAGCGGACCGCGAAGACCCGGTAGCAGTCGTGGCAGGTCCAGGCGCCGTGCGAATCCTCGTGCGGCCACAGGTTCGTCTCACCGCAGTACGGGCAGTACTGCGCGGGCGCCCGGTTCTCGCTCATCCCCGGCCGCCGCTCATACCAATGCCGCTTCGTCCGCGCGGGCAACCCATTGGGCGAAACGCTCGCCGGTCTCGCGCTGGGCATCGAAGGTCTTGACGACCCGCTCCACGTAATCGGCGAGTTCGTCACCGGTCACCTTGTGGCCACGAACCTTCTTGCCGAAGCCGGCGTCGAGGCCGAGCCCGCCGCCGAGGTGCACCTGGAAGCCCTCGACCTGGGCGCCGCTGGCGTCGGTGACGATCATTCCCTTGAGCCCGATGTCCGCGATCTGGGTTCGCGCACAGGCGTTCGGGCAGCCGTTGATGTTGATCGTCAGCGGCACATCCAGATCCCCCAGCCGCCGCTCCAGCTCGTCAACGAGAGCGCGGCCACGAGCCTTGGTCTCGACGATCGCGAGCTTGCAGTACTCCAGTCCCGTGCAGGCCATCATGTTGCGCCGGAACGTCGACGGCTTCACCGACAGCCCGAGCTCCGCCAGTCCGGCGACCAGCGAGTCGATCCGATCCTCCTCGATGTCCAAAATCACCAGACCCTGGTCGGTGGTGGTCCGGATCCGGTCGGAGCCGTGAGCCTGCACCAGGTCGGCAATCTGAGTCAGGACGGAGCCGGACACGCGGCCCACCGTCGGGTTGACGCCGACATAGAAGCGACCGTCGTTCTGTGGGTGCACCCCGACGTGATCGCGTGGTCCGCTCGGCACGTCCGCAGCCGGTCCGTCGATCAACGACCGGTGCAGGTACTGGGTCTCGAGGACCTCGCGGAACTTCTGCGGTCCCCAATCCGCAACCAGGAATTTCAGCCGCGCACGGTTGCGCAGCCGCCGGTACCCGTAGTCACGGAAGATCGACACGACCCCCGCCCAGACGTCGGCCACGTCAGCCAGCGGCACCCACGCCCCCAGCCGCTGGCCCAGCATGGGGTTCGTGGACAGCCCACCACCGACCCACAGATCGAATCCGGGCCCGTGCTCGGGATGCACCACCCCGACGAAGGCGATGTCGTGGATTTCGTGCGCCACATCCTGGCGGGGCGACCCGGAAATGGCGGTCTTGAACTTGCGTGGCAAATTCGAGAATTCCTCGCTGCCGACAAATCGCCGGACGATTTCCTGCACTGCTGGCGTTCCGTCGATGATTTCGTCGGCGGCAATACCGGCGACGGGCGATCCGAGGATGACCCTGGGCGTGTCGCCGCAGGCTTCGGCAGTGCTCAGGCCGGCGCCTTCCAGCGCCTGCCAGATGTCGGGCACATCCTCGATGCGCACCCAGTGAAGCTGCACGTTCTGCCGGTCGGTGAGGTCGGCGGTATCGCGGCCGTACCGGGTCGAGACCTCGCCGATGGTGCGCAGTCCCGCGGCCGTGAGCTGCCCGCCGTCGATGCGGACGCGCAGCATGAAGTACTTGTCCTCGAGTTCCTCGGGCTCCAGGACGGCCGTTCTGCCCCCGTCGATGCCCGGCGCTCGTTGCGTGTACAGGCCCCACCAACGCATCCGCCCGCGCAGATCGCTGGGGTCGATCCCGTCGAAACCGGTGTAGCGGTAGCGGTTCTCGATGCGTGCTCGGACGTGTAAGCCGTCGTCGTCCTTCTTCATCCGCTCGTTGGGATTCAGCGGTTCCCGGTGACCCAGCGCCCACTGCCCCTGACCCCGTGCCGCGTCGGACCGCGGCCGCCTCGGGACACGCGGGGCGGTGGGGGTCGACGCGGCAGGCCGCGTCGTGGCCGAGGCGTCGGCAGGCGGTGGCGCGGTGACATTTGCAGGGGACACAGGGAATCCTTGCGGACAGGCCGGAGACCGTCACACCACACGTGAGGACCCGAGGTCTGCACGCCGATGCCACAGCCCGGCGCAGGAGAAAGGGCCGGGGAGTCAGACGGCAGTGCAACAGGCTGCGCTGGCGACGCGCACGAGGTCGACCTCGCGGCAGCACACCAAGAGCACACCCTGGGCAGACATAGGCGGAAGCATACCGTGTCGCAGCGACATCCTGACCCGCGCCGAAATGTGGCGATATCGTCGTCACGGAATACCCATTCGGCGGCTCCCATGGCCTCGTGATCTCTGAGTCAAACGATTCCCGGTCGCCGACTTCGACGAACTCGCGCATTTCGATGCAGCGGACCGGGCCGACGGCGCCAACCAGCTGCTGACGGCCTTCATGCCCTGGTGACCCGTTGCGCGGCGTGTTTACCCGGGTCGGCCGTGGGGCACCGGAACTGTCAGCGCCCGCGTCCGGCGGGCGTACGGTCGAGAACTGATGTTCCGCAGCCGTAACGCCAGGCCCGCCACCAAGTTGTGCAGCACTGGGCGGCGACCGTTCACCGGACATCGGCGAATCGGACATTCGACAACACAGCACTTCTGCAGCACAGCGCATCGAAACACCACCAACAGATCGGGAGTACTCGTGACGGAATCAACCACGACCACCGTGCCCAACGTTCGGCTCAACAACGGGGTCGAGATCCCGCAGCTCGGCTTCGGGGTCTTCCAGATCAAGCCGGAGGACACCGTCGAGGCGGTGACGACGGCGTTCGAGGTCGGCTACCGGCACATCGACACAGCCGAGATGTACGGGAACGAGAAGGAGGTCGGCCAGGCGATCGCGCAGTCGGACCTCGACCCGTCCGACGTCTTCGTCACCAGCAAGCTGAACAACGGTTTTCACGCCTATGACGACGCCCTTCGCGCGTTCGACCAGACGCTCAAGGACCTCGGGCTGGAGCAGATCGACCTGTTCCTCATCCACTGGCCGCTGCCCGCGGTCGGCAATTACGTGGACACCTGGCGCGCGATGGAGAAGATCTACACCGACGGCCGCGCCCGCTCGATCGGCGTGTCGAACTTCCAGCCGCATCACCTGCGCCGGCTGCACGAGGAGACCACGGTCATCCCGGCGGTGAACCAGATCGAGGTCCACCCCTACCTGACCCAGGAAGAGCTGCTCGCCTTCGACGCCGAGCACGGCATCGCGACCGAGGCCTGGTCGCCGATCGCCCAGGGCGGCGTTCTGGGCGACCCGGTGATCACCGAACTGGCCCGGACCTACGGCAAGACGCCGGCGCAGGTGGTGCTGCGCTGGCACATTCAGCTCGGCAACATCGTCTTCCCGAAGTCGACGACGCCCAGCCGGGTACGGGAGAACTTCGAGATCTTCGACTTCGAACTGTCCGATCCCGACATGGGCCTGATCTCGGCGCTCAACAAGGACGAGCGGACGGGCCCGAACCCGGACGAGTTCAACTACATCCCGCAGTAGTCCCTCGCCGGCTTTCCGCAGCTCGGAAGGACCCCGCGTCGCCCGACGGACGCGGGGTCCTTGCGCGTTCTGCGCCTGTCGCCGGGGCGTTGTCGGTGGTCACCGCCATGCTCTTGGGCATGGACGCGACCGCCTTGCTCATCGGAGCGCTGCTGCTGACCGTCGGGCTGGTGATCGGCGTGCTGATCGGCCGTTCCTCGCCCCGACCCGAGCGCGGCGCCGGCAGCGAGGTCGCCGCTGTCCTCGGGCCCGCCTCCGCCGCCCTGCAGCGGGTCGAGGACCGGCTGCTGGAGGTGGAACGGGACCGGGCCGGGGCATACGCGGGCCTGCGGGAACAGGTTGCGGCGCTGCACCGCACGTCCACCGAGCTGGGTCTTCAGACCCGGTCGCTGGTCGGGGCGCTGCGGGCACCGCAGGTGCGCGGTCGCTGGGGTGAGGTGCAACTGCAGCGGATCGTCGAGCTGGCCGGGATGGTCGAGCACTGCGACTTCCAGACCCAGGTGAGCGCACATGCCGCCGGCGTCGACGGGGCCGGTGTCCGGCCGGACATGATCATCCGATTGTCCGGCGGGCGGCTGATCCCGGTGGATGCCAAGGTGCCGTTCGCCGCCTGGCTGGAGGCGCTGGACTGCACCGATGACCGGCGCAGGGCGGCGCTGATGGCTGCGCATGCGCGGGCCCTGCGGGGACATGTCGATGCGCTGGCCGCAAAGGCCTACTGGCGGCACTTCCAGCCCGCTCCCGAGTTCGTGGTGCTGTTCGTGCCGGGTGAACCGCTGCTGGACGCGGCGCTGGCCATCGACCCGGGGCTGGCCGAGCACGCCTTCGGCCGCAATGTCGTGATCGCCACCCCGACTTCGCTCATCGCCCTGTTGCGCACCATCGCGTTCACCTGGCGTCAGGAGAAGCTGTCCGCGTCGGCGGCGGAGGTGCATGCGCTGGGCCGTGAACTGCACGGCAGGCTCGGCACCGTCGTCGGTCACCTGACCGGCCTCGGAGCGGGGCTGGAGCGGGCGGTGCAGTCCTACAACCTGACGGTGCGCTCGATGGAATCCCGGGTACTGGTCAGCGCCCGCCGATTCAGCGACCTCGGCGTGACCGGCGAGGAGCTACCCACGCCGGAACAAGTTGATCTGCTCCCCCGGCGCCCGCAGCAGGCCCACCCGCCCGCCGGGTCCGGCGGTCATCCCGGCGGTGCGCCGCGGGCCGCTCCGGCAGGTGGATCAGTCTCCGAAGCGATGGCAGAACCTGAGCCCGACGAGTACCTGGCAGCGCAGGTCATGCCATTGCGCAGTGCTTCGAGACGGGCCTGGGACGCTACCGTGGAAGGGTGACCACGAATGCCGCCACCCGATCACCGATTGCCGACTCGTCGGTACTACCCGGAGTGCGCGGCCTGCCGTCGTGGGCAGTCATCGTGCTCGCCGTCGTGCTCACCCTCGGCGGTGCAGCGATCGACGGGCTGACCACCGGGTCGCTGTCCTGGGGGCTGCGGATCGGCTTCTACCTGGGCGTGGTGCTCGCCGCGCTGCTGGTCAGGCGCGGATCGATCTTCACCGCGATGGTGCAGCCGCCCCTGGTTCTGGTGGTCGGTGTCGTGCTCGGCGGGATGCTGTTCACCGGGTCCGGCGGCCTCTACAGCACGGGGCTGAAGCTGATCGGATCCTTCCCGACGATGGCGCTGGGAACGGCGGCCGCGGTGCTGATCGGGTTGATCAGGATCCTGGCGCAGCCGATGCGGGGCGACAGGCAGGCCGGTCGGGCACCGGCTTCGCACGCCTGACGGTCACCCGGGCGACGTACTCGGGCGGCTGGCTGGCGCGCGCCCGGTCTGGTCAGGCGGTGCGGTCAGGCGGTCGCCGGCCGCAGGTCCTTGCGCAGTTCCTTCGGCAACGAGAACGTCAGTGTCTCCTTGGCCGCAGTGAACTCCTCGGCGGCGGGATAACCGCGCTCGCTCAAGAAGTCCAGGACGCCGGTCACCAGGTCGTCCGGGACAGAAGCGCCGCTGGTGACGCCGACCGTGTCCGCGCCGACCAGCCACTGCTGGTCGATCTCGCTCGCGTCATCGACCAGGTAGGACGTCCGCGCCCCCGCGTCCAGGGCCACCTCTACCAGCCGCACCGAGTTGGAGGAGTTCTTCGAACCGACGACGATGACCAGGTCGCAATCAGGCGCGATCTGCTTGACGACCTCCTGACGGTTCTGCGTCGCGTAGCAGATGTCGTCACTGGGCGGAGCTGTCATCAGCGGGAACCGTTTGCGGAGCAGGTCGACGGTACCGAGCGTCTCGTCCACCGACAGCGTGGTCTGCGAGAGCCAGATGACCTTCTCGGGATCGCGGACGCTGACGTTGTCCACGTCGGCCTGGTCGTTGATCAGCTGGATCGACTCCGGGGCCTCACCCTGCGTGCCCTCCACCTCTTCGTGGCCACGGTGCCCGATCAGCAGGATGTCGTAGTCCTCGGCCGCGAACCGGCGTGCCTCCTTGTGCACCTTGGTGACCAGCGGGCAGGTGGCGTCGATCACCTGCAGCCGACGCTTGGCGGCTTCCTCGTGGACCGCGGGAGACACCCCATGGGCGGAGAAGACGACCAGGGCTCCTTCGGGAACCTCTTCGGTCTCCTCGACGAAGATCGCCCCGCGCGCCTCCAGGTTGGCGACGACGTGCTTGTTGTGCACGATCTGTTTGCGGACATACACCGGGGCCCCGTACTGCTCCAGCGCCTTCTCCACGGTGACGACCGCCCGGTCGACGCCGGCGCAGTAGCCGCGCGGGCTCGCGAGCAGGACACGGCGGGTGGCTGCAGTCATGCCTTCATCGTAGGTGCGCCGACGGCACCCACCCGGCCGCGCACCGGTGGCCGACACCACATCTGTTCTGACCGGGCGTGACGTGCCGTGACCGCCCGTCCGGTCGCGCAGGGGTCGGCCGCGGTGACACGGTCCCGTCCCATGGGGCAGGCTGGGGGCATGGCCATCACGCTTCCGCTGCCACTACGCGTCGCTGCCGGGATCCTCGGCACCGGCCTCGACCGGGTCCGGGCGCTCCCCGAGGACATCCCGGCACTGCCCGTCTCGCTCGTCGGAAACGCCATGCGGCTGTCGATGAAGCTGCAACAGGAGATCGCCACCCTGGCGACCCGGGGTGACGAACTGCTCGGGGGTGTGATCGGCGCTCCGCAGGAGAACCCGTCCTGGGCCCGCTTCGACGACGACGAGCCGGCCGCACCGCCGCCGCCGAGACCCCGCAACGCGAACGGGCGCCGGATGACCGCCTCCGGTCCGGACAGGACTGATGACAGGTCTGATGACGGAACCGACTCGCCCGCTGCAACCGTGCCGGACGGCAGCGCGGAGGGCACACACCACCTGAAGACGCCGGAGACGACCGCGCTGGCACCGGAGACCACCATTGCGATGGCGGCGGCTGTCGAGGTGCCGGCTGCCGTGGTGGAGCAGGCGCTGGTTGCGGCCGACGACGCCGAACAGCTCCTCGACGAGCAGGCGGCGGACGCCGTCATCGACGACATCGTGGAGGCGGTTGCCGGTGGCGCTGACGCGGCAGTGCTGGCGGCTGTATCCGACGAGGTGGCCGACGAGGCCGCCGAGGAGGCCGCCGCCGAACTCGAGGAGGCGCTGGTCGAAGAGGCGGTGCAGGAGGAGGCGTTGATCGAGGAGACCGTGCTCGAAGAAGCCGTTCTCGAGGAGGCGCTGGTCCAGGTCGCAGAGGAGGAAGCCGTTCTGGAGGACGCCCTCGTCGAGGTCGCGACCGATGAGGCCATCCTCGAGCAGGAGCTGGAAGCCGTCGTCCGGCAGCACGCCGAAGAAGAAGTCGCCCTCGAGGAAGCCATCGAGGAAACAATTCTCGCCGAGACGGTGCTCGAGGAAGCGCTCGAGGAGACCCTCGATGAAGAGGCGGACATCGAGGCCGCCCTGGACGAAGAGGCGGACATCGAGGCCGCCCTGGAAGACACCCAGGACGGATCTTCGATCGGCACCAACGGGGCAGACCTGCCACTGGCCGGCTATGACCGCCTCACACTCGCTCAGGTCCGCGGCCACCTGCGCGACCTTTCCGCCGACGACGTTGCAGCACTCCTGGAGTACGAGCGCGACACCGAGAACCGCCCGCCGTTCCTCACGCTGCTGAGCAACCGGCTCGTCACGCTGGACGCCCAGAACTCGTGAGCGACGGGCTCCACGCCGCCACGCGGCCGCCGTTACCCGAGAAGGCAGGTGACACCACCCGCGAGAATCCTTGGCCGGTGCGGGCTTTGGCGCAGCGGATGGCGCAGTACATCGCCCGGGCACCGGCCGCGTGGGTGGAGGGTCAGCTGGCCGAGGTCTCGATGCGGTCCGGCTCGCAGATGTCGTTCCTGACGCTGCGCGACCCGTCGGTGTCGATGTCGCTGCAGGTGATGTGTTCGCGGACGATCCTGACGGCGCTGACCCCGCCGCCCACCGAAGGTTCCAGGGTGGTGGTGCACGGGCGGTTCGAGTTCTACCCGGCCCGCGGGTCGCTGTCGTTCAAGGTGGACCAGATCCACCCGGTGGGCCTGGGCGAACTGCTGGCCAGGCTCGAGCGGCTGCGGAGGCTGCTCGCAGCGGAGGGCCTGACGGCACAGGAGCGGAAGAAGCCGTTGCCCTTCCTTCCCGGCGTCGTCGGGCTGATCACCGGCCGGGCCAGTGCCGCCGAATCCGATGTGCTGGCCAATGCACGGGCGCGCTGGCCGGCGGTCCGGTTCCGGGTCGAGAACCCCGCCGTGCAGGGCGTTCTCGCCGTTCCCCAGCTGATGGAGTCGCTTGCCCGGTTGGATGCCGATCCGGAGGTCGACGTGATCATCCTGGCCCGCGGCGGTGGCAGCGTCGAGGACCTGCTGCCGTTCTCGGACGAGGCGCTGTGCCGGGCGGTGTCCCGCTGCCGGACGCCGGTGATCTCCGCGGTCGGCCACGAGCCGGATCACCCGATCGTCGACGACGTCGCGGACGTGCGGTGCTCGACGCCCACCGACGCCGGCAAGCGGGTGGTTCCCGATGCCGCAGCCGAACTGCGTCAGGTGGAACAGCTCCGGGGTCGGGCACGGCGCGCGCTCACCGGTTGGGTGACCACCGAACAGCAAAGGCTGCGACGGCTGACGTCGGCGACCGTGCTGGCCGACCCGATGACGCCGATCGCCGCGAGGGCCACCGACATCGAACGCCTGCGCGACCGCGGCCGCTCCCAGGTGTCGATGCTGCTCGAGCGGATGGGCCGGGATGTCGCCCACCGGCGGGCGCAGCTGTCCGCTCTCGGCCCGGCGGCAACGCTGGCCCGTGGCTACGCGGTGGTCCAGGTGGACCGGCATATCGTCCGCTCCGTCGCCGATGCCCCCGCCGGCACGGACTTGCGCATCCGGGTCGCCGACGGCGCCATTCACGCCGTCAGCGAGAGCGTGGAGGCCGCGCCGTGACCAGCCCCGTCGACCGGTCCCTCCCGCGCTCAGCCGTTCCACACTCGGGGCTCAGCACGAATCAGACCCATTGAGCGACAGGAGATTTCATGCCGTCGGCAGCTGACAGCGCATCCAGGAACGCCGAGGTTCCGCTTCCCGAAACGGGCAGCACCCAGGATCCCAGTGCCAGTTACGAGCACGCCCGCGACGAACTCGCGGCCGTCGTCGCCCGACTGGAATCCGGTGGGCTGTCGCTCGACGAATCGCTCACCCTGTGGGAGCGCGGCGAGCACCTCGCCGCCGAATGCACCCGGTTCCTCGACGGCGCCCGCGAGCGGGTGGAGAACGCACTGCGGCAGTCCGACGACCGCGAGTCCTGAGCCAGGCGAATCGCCGCCTCACAGATGAGGCACAAGGCCCTGCACCTGGGCCTCTTCAGGAACGACGCTCGCCAGGAACTGGGTGCCGCCCACCTCGGCCAGAGCTGCAGTGAAGGCCTCGATGACGAATTCGCGCGGCGGCGTCGCTGATCCGGACAGACCGGTCGCCAGGACGGCGATCGTCGTATCCGAACCCGGGTGGTGGCGCACCATCGTGTTGTACCCAGGCATGTTGCCGCTGTGACCGATCCAGCCCTGCTGACACACCAGTGCGTCACCGTAGAACTCGCCCACCGCGAGGTCCGACGACCCGAACGATTGCAGCCGCTGCACCGCGGTGTCCTGGGACAGCAGCCGTTGCCCCGTCGCGAGAGCCCGCCCCCAGACGAGCATGTCATTGACGTCGCTGATCATCGCACCGGCGGCACCGGCAGAACTGGGACTCCATTCGCTGGCATCGACCCAGGTGTCGGAGTTGCCGCCGATAGGGTGCACCACCGCCGGCAGGGTGTAGCCGCTCAGCCGCGGCTCCGGCAATGCCTTGCCGGTCGGATAGCTGGTCTCCGTCAGCCCGAGCGGCGTCAGAATTCGCTCGTCGATGACGGTGCCGACCGCCTCGCCGGTGACCTGCTCGATCACCAGGCCCAGCAGAATGAAATTCGTGTTCGTGTAAGCCATGTCGGATCCGGGCGGGAAGGAGGTCGGCATCGCCCACGAGTAGTCGAGCAGCTTCTGCGGGGTCCACTCCTTCTCCGGCGCCCTCAGAACCTCGCGACCCCACGCCTCGTCATCGGAATAGTTGCCCAGCCCGCTGGTCATGGTGATCAGCTGACCGAGCGTGATGCGTGTGCCGTTGGGCACGTCGGGCACGTAGTCATCGATCGGGTCGCCCAGGGAGAGCCGGCCCTCCTGTGCCAACTGCAGGACCACCGTCCCGACGAAAGATTTGGTCACCGAGGCGATGCGCACATGCGCGTCGACAGTGGCCGGCGCACCGGTCTGGAGGTCAGCGGCCCCGTACGCGGCGGTCCACTCCCCGTCCGGACTGCGCACACCGAGGACGACACCGGGCACGACCTGCTTCACTCGCTTGAACACCGCCGCGGCGGCAGTCGCGTACCGGGCCGCGAGTTCGGCTGTCACCGGCTCGGTCGACTGGGTGTTTCTTGCGGTCGCAATGGCCTGCGGGTCGGGCGCGCAGGAAGCTGCCGAACCGGCGACAGGTGCGTGGGTCGAAGTCGACGTTGATGGGTCCTGGGGCGATTGCGCCGTGCAGGCCGCCACGATGAAGATCGCGGCGGCGAACGGAAGCCCCGCCCACCGCGACCAACGGGGGCCTCGATCGATGAACGACGCGCTCCCCATCCGACCCCTGCCAATCCGTCGACCAGCGCGGTGCCGATTCACCCGGACGCTACCCTGCGGGCGGCGCATTCGAGGTCGGAGCGAAGGACGAGGTCACTCGTCAGTCAGGATCGGCCGATACCCGACGGCAGCAGGCCGAATCCCAGCGGTACGTCACCGGGATCGTTCCCCAGCGAGGCGATGTGATTGTCGGCGTCGACGAAGACGACGGCCGCCTGGTGCGAGCGGGCCTCGGCATCGGTGAGCATTCCGTAGCCGATGACGATGACCACGTCGCCGGGGTGCACGAGGTGGGCCGCCGCGCCGTTGATCGCGACCCCGCCGGCTCCGCGCTCACCGGCGATCACATAGGTGGTCAACCGCGCGCCGTTGGTGACATCCACGACGTCCACCTGCTGGCCGGGCAAGAGGTCAGCGGCGTCCAGCAGGTCCGCATCGATGGTGATGGATCCGACGTAGTGCAGGTCCGCGGCGGTGACGGTGGCCCGGTGGATCTTCCCGATCAGCATCGGACGGAGCATCGCGACCTCCCGGCCTGATCGACAATTCACCTGTTGCGGCACGACATCGGGGCATCGATGTCGCGGCACACCATCGCAGACCGGCGCCGCTGCCTCACATTCCGTCCCCAGGATGACACGCACATCGCGGCCGTCACCGTGAAGGTGGTCACATCGACCGTCAATCGAGGGTGCGGCCCGGCAGATAGCCTCCCTCCATGGACCCGATGGCCGCCCTGCGGCGGATCGCCTTCCTGCTCGAGCGGTCGCAGGCTCCGACGTACCGGGTGCGGGCCTTCCGCACGGCTGCGATGGCGATCGCCGAACTGACCCCGGACGAACTCGAGAAGCGATCGCGGGCCAGGACACTGAAGGATCTTCGCGGCGTGGGGCCGAAGACCTCGGCGGTGGTGGAGCAGGCACTCGCCGGCGAGGTGCCCGGGTACCTGGCGGATCTGGAACGCGACACCCACCCGCTGGCGGAGGGTGGTGAGGATATCCGAGCAGCTCTGCGCGGGGATCTCCATTCGCACAGCGACTGGAGCGACGGCGGCAGCCCGATCCAGGAAATGGCCGTCACCGCCATGGAACTCGGCCATGAGTACCAGGCGCTCACCGACCACTCACCGCGGCTGACGGTGGCGAACGGGCTCACGGCCGAGCGGCTGGAGAAACAATTGCGGATCGTCGCCACCCTCAACAAGCACCTCTCTGATCACCCCGACGGCGGCTTCCGGCTGCTGACCGGCATCGAATGCGACATCAACGAGGACGGCACCCTCGACCAGACCGACGACCTGCTGGGCCGGGTCGAGATCGTCGTCGCCTCAGTCCATTCCAAATTGCGTGCCGACGCCGGGTCGATGACCAGGCGCATGCTGCGGGCGATCGAGAACCCGCATACCGACATCCTGGGCCACTGCACGGGGCGGCTGGTCACCGGCGGGCGGGGCACCCGGCCGGAGAGCCAGTTCGACGCGGCCCGGGTGTTCGAGGCGTGCGCCGCGAACGGGGTCGCGGTGGAGATCAACAGCCGACCGGAGCGCCTCGACCCGCCGCGCCGACTGCTCCGGCAGGCGGTCGAGGCCGGTTGCCTGTTCAGCATCGACACCGACGCCCACGCCCCGGGGCAGCTCGACTGGCAGGCCTACGGCTGCGCCCGGGCGCAGGAGTGCGACGTTCCGGTCGACCGCATCGTCAACAGCTGGCCGTTGGACCGGCTGTTGGACTGGACCAGCCGCAACTGACCGCCGGCGCCCCGCCCGCGATGCGTTCAGCCCCCGCTGGAGATGTCAGTCCGAGACCCACGTCGGAGTGCTCATCACCCGCAGACCGGTCACCATCCGCTCCCGTCCGACGACCTCGATGTCGAGGGAATCGGCCACGGTAGCGCTGGACGGACCGGCCGCGAATGTGAGCATCCCCGGCTCGATCACCCGGGAGCCGTCCCGCCCGGTGAACGATGTCCGGTCGGCGTGGACGCGGAACCGCACGGTCCGAGACTGCCCGGGGCGCAATGGCACCCGCGCGTAGCCGATCAGCTGCCGCTCGGGCCGGACGACCTGCGCGACCGGGTCGCTCAGGTAGAGCTGAACGATCTCGGCACACGGCCGGTCCCCGGCATTGCGGACATCGATGGCCAGCTCGACGACGCCGTCCACCGCGAGCTGCGCGTGATCGGCCACCAACGTCCCGTACTCCACCCTCGAGTAGGACAGCCCGTGCCCGAACGGGAACAGCGGTGTCGGGTCCAAGTTCGAGATGCCGTCCGTCCTCAGCCCGAGGGGAGCCGACAGGTACGTGCCCGGCTGGCCGCCCGGATCACGGGGAATGCCCACCGGGAGCCGGCCGCTCGGTTCCACGTCCCCGGTCAGGATCGCGGCGAGCGCGGGTCCGCCTTCCTCGCCGGGGAAGAACGCCTGGACGATCGCCGCGCACCGCCCGGCATAACGGCCGAGTGCGTACGGCCGCCCGGACACCACCAGCAGCACGACCGGCGTCCCCGAGTCCAGCACCGCGTCCACCAGCCTGCCCTGAACTCCTGGAAGCTCGAGATCCGTTGCGTCGCAGCCCTCCCCCGAGGTTCCCCGGCCGAACAGACCAGCGAGATCACCGACGACCAGCACGGCGACGTCAGCTGCCCCGGCCGCCGCGACCGCCGACGCGATGCCGGAGACGTCGTCACCGGTGAAGTCGCAGCCGTGCGAGTGGGTGAGGTCGGGATCCATGGTGCGTAGTGATTCCAGCAGGGTGCGGACGTCGATCCCGATGTCCCTGCCGTGGCCCGACAGCACGTGATTGGGGAACGAATAGCAGCCGAGAAAACACCGCGGCTCGTCCACACCGGGCCCGATCAGCGCGACACGGCGGTCCCGGGCCAGCGGCAGCACGCCGTCGTTGGCCAGCAACACCACCGACTGCTCCGCGATGCGCCGCGCCAGTGCGCGGTTCTCCGCCGGATCCAGATCGATCGCACCATCCGCGGCACCATCATTGCCACCGTCGATCCCAGGCTGTCCCCAATCGGGGTCGAGCAGACCGAGGTCCGCCTTCTGCGTCAGCACCCGCCGAACCGCATCGTCCAACAGGCGCTCGTCCAGCCGGCCGCTCCGGACCAGCTCGGGCAGGTGCGAGAACGCCTCCGTCTCCGGCAGTTCCACGTCCAGCCCGGCGGACAGGGCGAGACGGCCGGCCTCAGCGGAACTGGGCACCAGGTGATGCATCGTCTCCAGGAACCGGATCGCCCAGTAATCGGAGACGACGGTGCCGGCAAATCCCCACCGCTCACGCAGGACGGTGGTGAGCAACTCGCGGCTCGCGGCGGGCGGCATGCCGTCGACGTCGGCGTAGGAGTTCATCACCGATCCGGCATGTCCCTCGCGAATCGCCATCTCGAACGGCACCGTCATCACGTCGGCCAGTTCGCGACGCCCGATCGATACCGGCGCATGGTTGCGGGCCGCGCGCGAAGCGGAGTACCCGACAAAGTGCTTCAGAGTCGCGATCACGCCGGCCGACTGCAGGCCCCGCACGTAGGCGGTCCCGATGGTGCCGACGAGATACGGGTCCTCGCCGATGGTTTCCTCGGTGCGACCCCAGCGGTAGTCACGGGTCACATCCAGCACCGGGGCCAGACCCTGATGGATGCCCACCGCGGCCAGGTCACGCCCGATCGCTGCGCTCATCTCCGCGATCACTTCGGGGTCGAAGGTTGCCCCCCACGCGAGTGGCGTCGGGTAGACCGTCGCGCCCAGCGTGGTGAACCCGGTCAGGCACTCCTCGTGCGCAATGGCCGGGATACCGAGGCCCTCGGGCGCCTCGACGACGTGCCGCTGCATCGATCGCAGATCCGCAACGCCCTGCGGCCGCCGTGACCGGAACGGTGCCGAAGACCCGGGTCAGCTGGCCCAGGCCGTGCCGGATCTGGTCGGTGAACTCACCGCGCCGGCCTGACATGGCGCCCTCCGGCGGCGCCCCCTGCCCGGGAGCCACCTGCCCGGGAGCCACCTGCCCGGGAGCCACCTGGTCGGACACGGCGTCCTGTGGGCGCCAGTAACTGCCCAGTTGGGCGGCCTTCTGCTCCAGCGTCATCGTCGCCAGCAGTGACTCCACACGTTTGGCCCGTAGCTGTTGGTCGTAGATCATTTTGGAAGCGCCTTACTTACCGAAGCCGGCGGTCAGGCCGGACACGAGCTGACGGCGGCCCACGATGTAGGCGGCCAGGACGGGAATCGCCGAAAGGGTCACGGCGGCAAGCACTGCCGGGACATTCACGGCGAACTGACCCTGATAGGTCCAGAGCGACAGCGGTAGCACGCGCACGCTGGAACTCTGGGTGAGCACCAAGGGGAACAGGAAACCGTTCCACACATTGAGCCCGACATACACCCCGACGGTCATCAGCGCGGGTCGGGTCAGCGGCAGCGCCAGACTTCTCAGCATCCGCCAATCGGTCGCGCCGTCCAGGTGCATGGACTCGAACAGCTCACCGGGAATGTCCCGCAGGAAGTTCACGATGATCAGCACCGAGATCGGGATCGAGAAGGCGATCGACGGCAAGACCAATGCGGCCAATGTGTCGTACAGGCCCATCTTCACGATCATGTAGTAGACCGGGATGATGGTGGCCTGGATCGGGATCGCCAGCCCCATCAGAAAGATCCGGAGCATCCGGGTCGCTCCCGGGGTGCCCGATCGCGTGACGTAGTACGACGCCATCAGCGCCAGCACCAACGTCACCACCACCGATGCCAGCGTGACGATCACACTGTTCGCGAAATACCGCAGGAATTCGTTCTGCAGCACCAGTTCATAGGCATCGAGTGTCGGATCGGCCGGAATGGACAACGGCTTCTCGGCGAAGTAATCGGACTGCTTGCGCAGGCTCGTCACCACGATGTAGTAGATCGGGATGACGGTGATCGCGAGCCATATCCAGGCGCCGAGGCCGCCGATGACGTTCTTGTTCTTGATCACAGGCCCGCCTGCTGACTTTCCATCTTGTTGGATCCGGACAACCGGTTGAGCAGCAGCGAGAGCGTGAGCCCGACGGCGACAAGGATCACCCCGATGGCGCTGGCGGCGCCCATGTCGTAGCTGCGGAAGCCGGTCAGGTACATGTCCAGCGGGAGAATTCGGGTGGCATTTCCCGGGCCGCCGCCGGTCAGCACGAAGATCAGATCGAAATACGTCAGCGAGCCGACGATCATCAGGGTCGAGGACGTGATGATCGTGTACCGCAATTGCGGAATGGTGACGTACCAGAACAACTTCACGGTCCCCGCGCCGTCCAATTGCGCCGCCTCGTAGAGCGATGCCGGGATCTGCCGGACACCGGCCTGGTAGAGCAGGGCGTGGAACGGGATGAAACTCCAGCTGACGACGAAGATGCAGACGTACAGCGCCCGATTCGGGTCACCCAGCCAGTTCCCGCCGAGCAGGCCGGCCGGCAGCATGCTGCTGACACCGAAGTTCGGGTCCAGCAACGCCTTGAACGTGATGCCGATGGCGGCCGACGAGAACAGCAGCGGCAGGAACGACAAGACCGACAGCACCGCCCGGCTCCGCTGCCGCCCGGCCATGAAGACGCCGAGCAACAACGAGACCGGCGTCTGGAACAGATACGACACGACGACGAAGATCAGCGTCAGCCGCATCGCCTCGAGCGTCACCGGGTCGGTGAGCACGGAGGTCCAGTTGGCCAGGCCCGCCCAGCTCGGGCTGCCGAGCCCGTCCCAGTTCATGAACGAGAGCACCGCGACGCCGATCAGCGGCACGACCGCGAAGGCGCCGAAGAAGATGGCCGCGGGCAGCACCATCAGAACCGGCGCGCCGGTGCGCCGCCGCCGTGGCGACGCACCGGCGGTGCTCTCCCGCTCCCGCTCGCGGGACAGCGTCGATCCGGTCACTGCTGCAGCGTGCTGTTCATCGCGGAGACGAACTGCTCCGGCGCGATCTGGCCCAGGAACACCTGGCTGAGGTTGGTGAGCAGCTGCGTCGCCTGCTGCGGCGGCAGAGCCTGATCCCAGGAGAGCTGGAAATGCGGCGCGTTCTCCACCAGGTCGTAGGCGAAGGACAAGTATTTCGCGTCAGCGCTGGCAGCGATCTTGTCCCCGATGTCCTTGATGGGCGGCAGCGAACCGGCGTCGAGCATGGCCTTGACCACCTCATCGGTGTAGACGCCCTTGTTGATGAAGTCGGTGGCCGCCTTCTGCTCGTTCTGGCCGGCGTTGGCCGACACCGACCAGAAGTTGGCCGGGTTGCCGACGATGTTCGCCGGGTCGCCCTTGCCACCGTCGATCGTCGGGAAGGTGGTGAAGCCCAGCGACTTGCTGAAGAAGTCGGGGTTGTCGTTCTTGAAGGTCGCGTATCCCCAGCTGCCCTGCAGGATCATCGCCGCCTTGCCGGTGTGCACGAGCGCGAAGTCCGCGCCCTGATCCGCGGTCACCGAGGCGAAGCCCTCACCGAAGGCACCGGCGTCGACGAGTTCCTTGATCCTGGTCAGCGCCTCCGTGATGGCCGGGTCCGACCACGCGCCCGGCTTGCCGTCGAGCACGTTCTGGAACACCTCGGGGCCGCCGATCCGGTCGGTCAGGTACTGGATCCACATCAGCTCGGGCCAGACGCTCTGACCGGCGATCGAGATCGGGATGATCCCGGCCTCCTTGAACTTGGCGACCGCGGCCAGCATTTCGTCGTAGGTCTTCGGCACGGAGATCCCGACCTGATCGAACAGAGCCTGGTTGTAGTACAGGACGACCGGCTGCACGTCGTTCATCGGCAACGCGTAGGTCACCCCGTCGATCACTCCGTTCTGCGCCACTGACGGCAACACCCGGGAGGCGAGATCCTTGGTCTGGGCAGTGATGTCGACGACCTGCTTGTTGTCGACGTAATCGGCCAGGGTGCCGCCGGTCCAGTTCAGGATCAGCGTGGGCGCCTGCCCGGCACCGACCGACGTCCGGATCTTCTCCTTGTAGGCGTCGTTGGCGAACGACTCGACCGCGATCTTCTCGTCGGGGTTGGCGGCGCTCCAGGCGTCGATGGACTGCTCGATCACCGGCCATCCACCACCGGTCAGCACCCAAGCGCTGGTCTCACCGGACGATGCCTCGCCGCCGGCGCCACCTCCACCGGGGGTGGCGCCGCCGCAAGCGGCCACCGTCAGCGTTGCGACCAGCGCCGAGGCGGCGAACAGCGTGCGGGATCTGGTTCTTCTCATGGCGTCACTGCCTTTCGAGGGGGGACTTCACCGGCAAACTCAGAGAAACGTTTCTGTGAACTGTTTCGTAGCGAGACCTTAGGCGGCCCGGTTCGCAACGCGCAAGACCGAGGCGTGAATGTCCACCAACTGCAGTAACGCGGTTGGCCATCCGTGCCGGGCTGTGCGAAACTATTTCGCAGACGGAGGGAGATCGGTGTGGCAGGTCGGACGGCGAGGCGGTCCACCCTCGATGACGTGGCGCTGGCCGCCGGCGTCTCGAAGGCGACGGCGTCGAAGGTGCTCAACGGTCGTGGCGGCGTGTCGACGCCGACCAGGCAACGGGTGCACGAGGTGATGAAGGATCTCGGCTACCACCCCAGCACCGTCCACCGGGCACCCGGGGGACCGGCGGCCGAGGTCACCGTCATCTTTGACGCGTTCGAGAGTCCTTATGCGGTGCAGGTTCTCGGCGGCATCGTGGCCGCCGGCCTGGAGCTGGGCGTCGATGTGGTGGCGACCAGCCTGAGCGGGAACCACACGCATGAGCCGCTCAGTGCCGCGTGGCTGCACGGTGTCGCGGAGAAGGGTCACAGCGGGGTCGTCGTGGTGACCACGGAGGTCTCCGCGCAGGCCATCGCGGCCGCCGCGGCCGATGGCATCGGGCTGGTCACGGTGGACCCGGTGAACTCCCGGGACGGTGACGACGATGGGCTGGTCACCGTCAGCGCGACCAACTGGACCGGTGGGTTCCAGGCCACCCGGCACCTGCTGGACCTCGGGCACCGGCGGATCGGGTTCGCCGGTGGCCCCCCGGAATCCACGCCGGCCCGGCACCGCCTGCACGGCTACCAAGGAGCCCTCAGCGCGGCCGGGATCACCCTCGATCAGGACCTGATCAGGCAACTGGGATTCGGCCATACCGATGGGCGGGTGATGACGGAGGAGTTGCTCGACCTGGATGTCCCGCCCACGGCCATCGTCGCGGGGTGTGACACGTCGGCGCTCGGCGCGCTGGCCGCCGCGCGCGACCGCCGACTGCGGGTACCGGAGGATCTCAGCGTCGTCGGCTTCGACGACACCTACCTTGCCGAGTCGTCTGCGCCCCCGCTCACGACGGTGCGGCAACCCTTGCGGGAGATGGGCAGGCTCGCTGTCCGGACCGTCCTGGGACTGGCCAACGGTGAGCGGCCGGACACCCACCACTTCGAGCTCGCCACCACACTGGTCATCCGCGAGTCGACCGCGCCGCCCGCCTCGGGCTCGTCATCAGCGTCCACGGAGATCGCGACAACCGAGGCAGCGCAACGACTCCGAAACTGATCTCAGCCGGCGGCGGTCGCCTGCGCCGCGAGAGTGCGGAAGTCGTCGGCCGATGCACTGCCGGTGATCAGGTAGGTGACGTCGCCGACGGTGCGAAACCAGGCCTGCTCCGCGCGACGGCCGGTGGTGACCGTCCATTGCTGACCGCCGGCCTGCACCGTGCCTGCCGACGGGGCTGCCGCTCCGAGCTCGGCGGTCAGCACGTCCGGTACGGCACCGCTGGACTGGATCAGCGTGATGTACCGGCCCTCCGGGGTCAGCCAACCGGCCCTGGCCGCCGCGGGCGCGGCAGTGCCGGGCTCCTCGGTGAACGAGAACGAGTTCGGCGTCCAATTCGACGGCAGCGATGCGGGGATGACGACCGGGAACCCGACCAGCGGCTCCGCCTTCTGCAGCCCGCCGGTGACGTCCGCGGTGATCACCTGGCCTTCAGCGGGACCGCCGGGTGAGAAGCTCACGCCGCCGTACATGCCGACCAGCACCAGGGTGATGACGGCGAGCAGACCTACGGACAGCGCCATGTCCCGCAGGGTCTTCGGTCGCCGGTCCGCCACCCGTCCATGGTGACACGGCCGCCGACCTGCGCCGACGTCTGCCGGCCCAGCTGTGACCGAGGCCGGTGTGACGGAGTCGGGACGACGTCGGCTGGTCGGGCCGCGACCACCCCGGATAGCGTGAACCGCATGGCAGAACACAACGTCGAGTTCCCAGCCGGCGGCAACACGACCGAAGACGCCGGGTCGACCCCTGATGGCGAGTTCCGCATCGAGCACGACACGATGGGCGAGGTCCGGGTTCCGAAGAACGCCAAGTACCAGGCGCAGACCCAGCGCGCCGTCGAGAACTTCCCCGATCTCGTTCCGGCCCCTGGAGCGGACGCAGATCCGGGCGCTGGCACTGATCAAGGCCGCCGCCGCGACGGTGAACGCCGAGCTCGGGCGTGGTCCCGCAGGACATCGCGCGAGGCCGTCAGCCGCCGCCGATCGCGTCGCCGCCGGCGAATTCGACGCGGACTTCCCGATCGATGTGTTCCAGACCGGCTCCGGCACCAGCTCGAACATGAACGCCAACGAGGTCATCGCGACGCTCGCCGCCGAGTCGCTCGGCGGCAAGGTGCACCCGAACGACCACGTCAACGCCTCGCAGTCCTCCAACGACGTCTTCCCGACCTCGATCCACGTCGCGGCCACCGAGTCCGTCGTCCGCAACCTGCTCCCGGCGCTGGAGCACCTCGAGGACGGCGCTCGAGGCGAAGGCCGCACGAGTGGGCCACCGTGGTCAAGTCCGGCCGCACCCACCTGATGGACGCCACCCCGGTCACCCTCGGCCAGGAGTTCGGCGGGTACGCCGCGCAGATCCGCAACGGCGTGGAGCGGCTGCATCGCCTCGCTCCCCCGGCTCGCCGAGCTGCCGCTGGGCGGCACCGCGGTCGGCACCGGGATCAACACCCCGCCCGGCTTCGCCGCCGCGGTCATCGACGAGCTCGCGCCGACGACCGGGCTGCCGTTCACCGAGGCCCGCAACCACTTCGAGGCGCAGGCCTCCCGGGACGGCCTGGTCGAGGCCTCCGGTCAGCTGCGGACGCATCGCCGTCAGCCTGTTCAAGATCTGCAACGACCTGCGCTGGATGGGCTCGGGCCCACCGCCGGGCTCGGCGAGATCGCACTGCCCGACCTGCAGCCCGGCATCGTCGATCATGCCGGGCAAGGTCAACCCGGTGCTGCCCGAGGCGACCATGATGGTCTGCGTCCAGGTCATCGGCAACGACGCCGACCGTCGCCTTCGCCGGCACCCAGGGCAACTTCGAGCTGAACGTGATGCTGCCGGTGATCGGCCGCAACCTGCTGGAGTCGATCAGGCTGCTGACCAACGCCAGCCGGGTGCTGGCCGACCGCTGCATCGACGGCATCACCGCCAACGTCGAGCAGCTGCCGCGCCTACGCCGAGTCCTCGCCGTCGATCGTCACGCCGCTGAACAAGTACATCGGCTACGAGGAGGCGGCGAAGATCGCCAAGCAGGCGCTCAAGGAGAACAAGACGATCAAGACGGTGGTGCTGGAACGCGGGCACGTCGACAACGGCACGCTGACCGCCGAGCAGCTGGACGCCGCGCTCGACGTGCTCTCGATGACCCACCCCTGACGCCGCCCGGCGCGGGTCCGGGCCCGCGCCGGACTACGCCGCCGCTTCGCGGACCGCCGAGCGTCGGGCTCGGATGACCGTCGGTTGTCGCGAGATCGCGCCCCCGGGCCTGTGTCCGGGTCCTCGTCGGGCGACCGGTGTCGTCCATCCGGGCTCCAGGCCTCGGTGGCGGTCACCCCGGTCGGCCCGTCGGGGCCGCCGGTCAGGACGCCGGGATGGCCGAGCGGGTGGCAGGTCGAACCGGCGGGGTCGCCCCCGCCCGTCCGCCGAGCCGGGCTGAGCCGTACGGGCCCGACCCGGCCGGTTGCCGCCGCGGCCCGCCCAGCACCTCCGTCGGTCCGGCGGGGTTCCTCCCGGAGTACAGGTCGGGTTGTCCGGGTGTCCCGACCGGACAGCAGCCCGTAGGGGTCCTCGCCCGGCCGGCGGACCGCCCGGGGCGGACCGGCGGCAGCAAGACCGTCGGCGCGTCGGCCCCGTCGTACCCGGCCCCGGGGCCGGCCTGCTGCTCGCGGGCCGCGGCGTCGGTGATCGCCTGCTCGTCGGCGCTCCCGCTGCTGCTGTTCCTTGTTGCGCCGGTACACCACGATCGCCGGTGATGATGCCGGCCAGCACCACGATGCCGATGATCAGCCAGAGCCACCACAGGCTCGACCCGCTGTCGGTGTTCGTCGGGGTCACGGCGGTGGTCGGGGCGGCGGAACTGCTGCTCGGGGCCGCCGAGCTGCTGGCGCTGGAACTGGCCGGCGTCGATGACGCCGTCGTGCTCGGCGAGGCGCTGGTGGACGGCGTCGATGACGGCGGTGGTCGGCGGCGGCGGGGCGGTCACCCGGAAGCTGGCGACGCCCACGGTGCCGGACTGCTGACCGATCGCCTCGAGCCGGTGCGTGCCGGCCGGGAAGTCGGCCGGCACCACGAACTCCGCGCTGGCAACCCCGGTCGGGTCGGCGGTCACCGGGGACAACGTGATCGGGTCCGAGAACAGCGTGAGGTTCACCTGTTCGTCAGCGGCGAACCCGGAGAACACCACCAGCTGGGTCTTGCCCGCTTCGATGTCCGGGGTCGAGATCACCTGCACGATGGCGGTTCCCGGTGTCGACGGGGCGGTCGGCGTGGTCGGGGCGGTGGACGTCGGCGGGGTGGAAGTGGGCGTCGTGGGCGTCGTCGGCGGCGGCGGCGCAGCGAACGTCACCGGTACCGCGTTGTCCTCGGTGCGGATCGCCGGGTCGTCACTGGAGGTGTAGATCGAGCACTTGCCGGTCACACAGTTGACGTCACCCTCGTCCACCTTCGGCAGCGCCAGCGTCACGTTGAAGGACCCGTCCGGACCCCACGCGGCCTTGACACCGCCCGCGCCGTCACCCTTCTGGTGATGTGCGCCCAGCGCGGTCGCCTGTGTTGTCGTCCGGGATGGCGCCACCGACGCACTTCGTCAGCTCTCTGTGGTGCCCCGGACCCATCGGCGCAGACGGCGATGTACAGCCCGGTGACGGCGTCGAATCCCTTGCCCTGCACCGCAATGGTCGCATTCTCCACCGGCAGGTCGGTGGTCTCGTCGACGATCAGCGTGCGGGTGCCGTTCGATGTGCGTGGTCCGGTCGCGGCCGCCTGGGGCGGCCACCCCCGTTCCGGGTCGGCGCCACGGCGGCCTGCGCCGGCAGGACGGCGACCAGCACCGCCGCCGCCGCGACGGTCACTCGCGGCCAGTAATCCGGCGGCGCTACGGGCTCTTCTCATCGGCACCTTCTCAAGCTCTCGACCGACGCCGTGGCCGGACGCCCGCGTGCCACTGTGCCGCCTGAGGGGCCCCGGCGCACGCCGACAGGCCGGGGACGGCGGGCTTCCGGCGTCCACCGACAGCCCGCCCGTCCTATCGACCATGGCCGATCACGCCAGGTCGGGCAGCTCCAGCATCTCGGTGACCAGCGCCGCGATCGGCGAACGCTCGGACCGGGTCAGCGTCACGTGGGCGAACAACGGATGACCCTTGAGCGTCTCGATGACCGCTGCGATGCCGTCATGCCGGCCGACCCGCAAATTGTCCCGCTGCGCGACGTCGTGCGTCAGCACCACCCGCGAATTCGTGCCGAGCCGGGACAGCACGGTCAGCAACACGTTGCGCTCCAACGACTGTGCCTCGTCGACGATGACGAAGGAGTCGTGCAACGAACGGCCCCGGATGTGGGTCAGCGGCAGCACCTCGAGCATTCCGCGGGCGATCACCTCCTCGATGACGACCGGCGAGGCCACCGCGGACAGCGTGTCGAACACCGCCTGCGCCCAGGGCTGCATCTTGTCGCCCTCGCTGCCCGGCAGGTAACCCAGTTCCTGGCCACCGACGGCGTACAGCGGCCGGAACACCACCACCTTGCGGTGCGCGCGGCGCTCCATCACCAGTTCCAGACCCGCGCAGAGGGCGAGCGCCGACTTGCCGGTGCCGGCCCGGCCGCCGAGCGAGACGATGCCGACCTCGTCGTCCATCAGCAGGTCCAGTGCGATCCGCTGTTCGGCGGACCGGCCGCGCAGACCGAAGGCCTCCCGCTCGCCCCGCACGAGCCGGATCTGCTTGCCGGGGGTGATCCGGCCGAGCGCCTTGCTGGACGGCGTCACCAGCTTGACGCCGGTGTGGCAGGGCAGCTCGCGGGCCTCGTCGACGTCGATCAGGCCGGCGTGGAAAAGGGTGTCGATCTGCTCGGTGCCGACCGGCAGCTCCGCCATGCCGGTCCAGCCGGACGGGACGATGTCCTGGGCGTGGTACTCGTCGGCGGCCAGGCCGACGGCGGACGCCTTGACCCGCAGCGGCATGTCCTTGGTGACCAGGATGACGGTGTCGGGTGCCCGCTCGAGGGCGAGGTTCAGCGCGCAGGCCAAGATGCGAGAGTCGTTGCTGTCGTTGCGGAATCCCGCCGGCAACACCGTCGAGTCGGTGTGGTTGAGCTCGACATGCAGGGTGCCGCCGGACGTCCCGACCGGCACCGGCGCATCGAGCCGGCCGTGATCGATCCGCAGTTCGTCCAGGATCCGCAGCGCCTGCCGGGCGAAGTACCCGAGTTCGGGATGATGCCGCTTGGCCTCGAGCTCACCGATGACGACCAGCGGCAGGATGACCTCGTGCTCGTCGAAGCGGTTCATCGCCCACGGATCGGACAGCAGCACGGAGGTGTCGATGACATAGGTCAGGCGATGTGTGGCGGGTGGACCGGCCGATTCCCCGCCGGGCGGTCCTGCCACTTCGGTTGCCTGCCCGCCGGTCTCGAGTGGCGGCCCGGCGGTGACGGTCCCTACCGGACCTGTGGTCCCCCCGGACGCTGCGGCAGTGGTGGTGGAACGACGTGTGACCACGAGCGACTCCCCAACGGACGCGGACCATCGCGTCCGGTTCCACAAGAAGGGCCGGCGGTGTCCCTGTGGCCCGAACCGACGAGATGTCGGTGGGCACGGGGGCCCGGTGCCGGCCCCCTCGTGATCGGTGCAGCGTCAGCGGCACGCACGATTTGGGGCCTCCCGTATGAACCACAGAAGGTGCGGTTCACCTCTCGGACGCTACCCGCGAGGCCGCGCACGCCGCGGCTAACACGCGAACATTGCGGTGAACATCAGATTGCCGGGATGTTCCCGGCCGCCGGGTCCGGCGCGGTTGGACCGGCCGGCGTGACGGGCGCCTGGATCGCTCCCGGCGGCGGGACCGCTGCCGTTCCGGTGGCTCTCGGCAGCACCACCGTCATTGTCAGGCCACCGCCTGGGGTGTGTGACGCCTCGATCCGGCCGCCGTGTGAGCGGACGATCGCCGCCACGATGGACAGGCCCAGCCCGGTGCCGCCGTTCGCCCTGCTCCTGGATGCGTCGACGCGGTAGAAGCGGTCGAACAGCCGGCCCAGTGCCTCGTCCGAGACGCCCGGCCCGTCATCGCTGACGATCACGGCGATCTCGTCGAGCCCTGGCAGGACCGACACCGTTGTCGTCGTCCCCGGCGCGGTGTGGGTGCGGACGTTGCCGAGCAGGTTGGCGAACAGTTGGTGCAGCCGCAGCCGGTCACCGGCGATCACGACGGGCCCGTAGCCGGTGGCCAACCGCCAGGTCCGGGTCGGGTCGATCACCGCGGCGTCGTCGACCACCCCCGTCAGCAGGTCGGCGAGGTCCACGGCCTCGTGCGTCATGGTGCGCTCGGCATCGGCCTGGATCAGCGTCAGCAGGTCGTCGACCAGCGCACCCATCCGGCGGGACTCGAAGCCCATCCGTTCCATCGCCCGCTGCACCGCGCCCTCGTCGGGCAGCGCACCGGCCGCGTACAGATCGGTGTACCCGCGGACGGCGGCGACCGGGGTACGCAGTTCGTGGGAGGCGTCGGCAACGAACTGGCGTAACCGGTGCTCGCTGCGCCGTCGCTCGTCGAGCAGCGTGGAGATGCCGTCCAGCATGTCGTTGAAGGCCACGCCGAGCCGGCCGATCTCCGTCCCTGGGTCCGACTCGTCGACGCGTCGCTGCAGATCGCCTTGGGCGATCGCATCGGCGGCGCCGGCCATCGATTCCAGCGGCCGCAGTTCGCGGCGGATCACCAGCGACGCCGTTGCGCCCAGCAGCAGGAGCAGGCCGGCGGTGACCGCGAGTTCGATCAGGATCAGCCGCCGGAAGGTGTTGTCCACGTCCGTCAGCGGCATCCAGGCCACCAGATACCCGGGTTCGCCGTTGACCAGCACCGGGTAGCCCCGAGCGCGGTAACGCAGGTCCGGGTTGGCCGAATCCGGCACGGTGCTGGGGCCGTTGACCCAGTCCACCCCGCTCAGATCCGGGTTGGCGCCGCCGTCGCTGACGGTCGGCACCTGCACCTGCGAGATGCCGATCCCCGACACCGACGACCAACCGATCTCGCCGCGCAACTGCGCCAGGGTGCTGAGGTTGGACAGCATCCCGGCACTGACTGTTCGGTCGCGGCTGGCCGTGGTGATCACCCCGGTGAGGGTGGCGTCCTTGGCGGCGATCGCCGCGTCCCGCACGACCAGGGGGAGCACGATGTTGACGGCGACCAGGGCGATCGCCGCGGTCGCCACCACCAGTGCGATCAGCCGAGCGCGCAGGCTCCACCGGCGAGCCGACACCTGGGCGGGGGCGGGGCGATGGCCCACCGGCACCGCGCTCGCGGGTGCCGCCGGGTCGACGACGGGAGCGGCCGGCGGCTGCCGGTGGGTCGTCCGGCCGTCGGTGTCGACCATCCCGCTCCCCCTTTCGGTCGTGACGTGAAACTTCTCTGTTCCAGATGCGTGCCCTCGTTGCGGTTGCCGGGCGGTGTGGCGGTCAGTGCCGCTGGCCGCGCAGCACGTACCCGAAGCCGCGGTGGGTGTGGATCAGCGGCTCACCGGTGGCGTCGACCTTGCGCCGGAGGTAGGAGATGTAGGTCGCGACGACGGAATCGTCACCGTAGAAGTCGGTCCCCCAGACCGCGTCCAGCAGTTGCTGGCGGGACAACACCACGTTGGCATTGATCATCAGATGACGGAGCATCTTGTATTCCGTCGGCGCCAACTCGATCGGCACCCCGGCCCGGGTGACCTGGTAGGTCTCCGGGTCCAGCTCCAGGTCGGCGACCCGCAGTACGCCGTCCTCGGCGGTTTCCGGTCGGGTCCGACGCAGCACCGCTGCGACCCGGGCCGCCAATTCCTCCAGCCCGAACGGTTTGGTGACGTAGTCGTCGCCGCCCGCCGTCAGGCCGGCGATCTTGTCCGCCGGAGTGTCTCGTGCGGACAGGAAGACGACGCCGGACGCGACACCCGCCGACCGGACCCTCTTCATCACCTCGAGGCCGTCGAAATCGGGCAGCATCACGTCGAGGATGATCAGGTCCGGGTGGGTGTCGGTGGCGATGCGGACCGCCTCGCGGCCGGTGGCGGCCACCGCGACCTGATACCCCAGGAACCTCATCGAGGTCGCGACGATGTCCTGCAGGGACGGTTCGTCATCGACCACCAGCAACCTGGCCTGACCACTCATCGGAACTCCTGTTCGTTTCTCCCGGCCGCGAACCGGGCACACAGTCGACCAGCACATCAACAACGAACTGGACTGGCCGAAGAATCCCATGGGAAGCGCCCGTGAAGGGTGTTCCGCCGCGCAGATCCGCCGACCGGGTGCAGCTGGTTGCTTGCTTCCTGCAACCGCGCTATCGTTAGACAGTCTAAGTTAGCTGCGCTAAGCACCTTTGCGAATACCCACTTGCCCGGAGGATCGATGGCCGTCACCCCTGACAGCTGCCTGGCACTGCTCGAAGAACTACCCGTGCTCGCCGTCGTCAAGCGCGAACTGCGCCGGTTCCAAGCCCGTCCCGGTTCCGCCGCCATGATGGCGCTGGCAGTTCTCGACCACGCCACCGTCGAGGCCGGTGGCGAGCCACTGCGGCTCACCACCCTCGCCGAGAAGCTGCAGGTCGATCTCTCGGTGGCCAGCCGACAGGTCGCCTCGTTGATCGACCTGGACGCCGTCGAGCGGGTCATCGACCGCAACGACGGCCGGGCGAAACTGCTGCGCGTCACGCTTACCGGGCAGCAGCTGCTGCAGCAAGCCAGGTGTGCGGTCGCAGAAGGCTTGGCTGCCCAGCTCGAGCATTGGCGCGAGCCCGATCTGATCACTCTGGTCGAACTGCTGGGCAGGCTCAGGTCCGACCTCAGCGGCTCCCCGGGTGGTCGGCCAGAGACACCCGGCGCGCCGGTCGCCGACCGCTCCGACTCACTGCGGGCCGACTCTGCGGGCCACCCTGCGGGCCGACTCACTGCGGCCCGACTCACCGCGGGCCGACTCACCGCGGGCGGACTCAGCACCGGACGGCTCAGCGCCGGCCCACCCAAGGCCGGCCGGCCCACCACCGCAGCTCAGATCCATTTCTCAGTAACACTTCTCACCTTCGCAGCAGCCCGCCGCCCAGGCTTCCCAGTCCGATCTTTCCGGAGTTCCCCTCTCATGACAGCCACCACCACCCCCGCAAGCGGATCGACCGTCGGTCGATCGACCGATGCACCGAACGCAGTCCGGCACCGCAGGTGCTCCGATGACGCACCGCGAGATCCTGCAGGCGCTGTCCGGGCTGCTGCTCGGCCTGTTCGTCGCGATCCTGTCGTCGACGGTCGTCTCCAATGCGCTGCCCCGGATCATCACCGACCTGCGCGGCTCGCAGTCCGGCTACACCTGGGTGGTCACCGCCACCTTGCTGGCGACCACCGCCAGCACCCCGATCTGGGGCAAGCTGAGCGACCTGTTCAGCAAGAAACTGCTGGTGCAGCTGTCCCTCATCGTGTTCGTCGTCGGATCTGCGGCCGCGGGTCTGTCCCAGTCGATCGGCCCGCTGATCGCCGCGCCGGGTGGTCCAGGGCCTCGGCGCCGGCGGGCTCACGGCACTGACCCAGGTATGTATGGCGGCGATGATCCCGCCCCGCGAACGCGGCCGGTACAGCGGTTACCTCGGCGCGGTGCTCGCCGTTGCGACGGTGGCCGGACCGCTGATCGGCGGCGTCATCGTCGACACCAGTTGGCTGGGATGGCGGTGGTGCTTCTACGTCGGCGTGCCGTTCGCCGCGATCGCCATCGTGCTGCTGCAGAAGACGCTGCACCTGCCCACCGTCAGGCGCGACGACGTCAAGATCGACTGGCTCGGCGCCACGCTGATCACCGGCGCCGTGTCATTGCTGCTGATCTGGGTGTCGTTGGCGGGCAGCAACTTCGACTGGTGGTCCTGGCAGACGATCGCCATGGTGCTCGGCGCCATCGTGATCGGGGCGCTCGCCGTCCTCGTCGAGTCCCGGGCCGCCGAACCGGTCATCCCGCTCGGTTTGTTCAAGCACCGCAGCATCTCCCTTGCCGTGGTGGCCAGCCTTTTCGTCGGTATCGCGCTGTTCGGCGCCACCGTCTTCCTGAGCCAGTACTTCCAGATCAGCCGAGGTGATAGCCCGACCCAGGCCGGGTTGAGCACCACGCCGCTGATCCTCGGGCTGTTCATCTCCTCGCTGGTGTCCGGACGGATCATCACCCGCACCGGCAAGTGGAAGAGGTTCCTGGTCGTCCGGCGCCGTGCTGATCACCATCGGCTTCGCCGCGATGGGCACGCTGCGGATGGACACCCCGTACTGGCAGCTCGCCTGCTACATGGCCGTCATCGGTCTCGGTCTGGGTATGACGATGCAGAACCTGGTCCTATCCGTGCAGAACGCCGTCCCGATGAGCCAGCTCGGTGCGGCCAGCTCGACGGTGGCCTTCTTCCGCAGCCTTGGCGGTGCGGTCGGTGTCGCGGTACTCGGCGCCGTGCTCGCTCACCAGGTCAGCTCGCACATCACCTCAGGCCTTGCGGCCCTTGGTGTCCCGACCGGCGCGAGCGGCGGCGGGTCGCAGATCCCGGACATCACGACGTTGCCCGCGCCGATCGCGTTGGTGGTGCAGGACTCGTACGGCATCGCCGCCGGGGACATCTTCCTGGTCGCCGCGCCGATCACGTTCCTGGCGCTGATCGCGGTCCTGTTCATCAAGGAGGTGCCGCTGCGCACCACCAACGACGCGCCGGATCAGTTGCGGGACACGGGCAATGCAGCGGCGCTGTCCGAAGGCGCGGCCGTCGTCGGTCTGGGCAGTCTCACGCCCGAGACGGGTTCGGAGGGCGCCGTTCCGGCCGGGAGTACACCGAACGGGAGCTCGCAGAACGGCGCCATACAGACAACGGCGGTACAGGAAATGGTGCGGCACAGAACGGCGCCGCCCTCAACGGTGTCGCTGGGAACGGCAGCGCTCATCACCCGCCTCGTCTGCTCAGCAACCAGGCGGTGCTGACCGGCACCGTCCGGGCCGGCGACGGAACCCCGGTCGCCGCGGCGGACGTCACGGTGCTGGCCGCGGCCGGCGGTGAGATCGCCCGCAACGCCACCGATGCCGGCGGTCAGTACCGATTGACGCTGCCCACTGGCGGCTCGTTCCTGCTGGTGGTCAACAGCGCCGGCCATCGGCCCGCTGTGGCCGCCGTCACCGTTGCCGACGGACGGCTCGAGCGTGACTTCCAGCTGGACGTGGTCGGCAGCCTCGGCGGATTGGTCCGGGACGCCTCGGGCCGGCCGCGGAGCAGCGTGACCGTCACGGTGATCGACGCCCGCGGTGATGTCGCCGCGGTGGCGGTCACCGGGGTGACGGGCCAGTACGAACTCGCCGACTTGCAGCCGGGCGACTACACGCTCACCGCCATCGTCGGCGGCTCGAATCCCGCCGCGTACGGAGTACACATTCCGCAGCACGGCCGCGCGGAGTTCGATGTCGACCTGCCCGAGAACGGTTCGCTGCGCGGCACCATCCGCGGCGATTCGGATCAGCCGGTGCCGTATGCGGCGGTCGCGGTGCTGGACCGCAGCGGCATGGTCGTGGAATCCGTGCACGCCGACGAGTTCGGCCGGTACGAGATCGATGCGCTGACGCCCGGCGAATACACCGTGGTGGCCAGCGGCTACGGTCCCGCCGCCAGGCAGGTCACCGTCCAGCCCGTGCAAGGCCAGACCTTCGATGTGACCCTGCGCCATGACGGCGGGGACGACGGAGCCCTCCCGGCCGGCCGGCACGCGCGGCTCGACCCCGTCGCCGGTGGTGTTCGCCGGTGACCAGCGGACCCCGGGTCGGAGGCTGGTCGGCCACCGGTCGCGCCGAGACTGCTACCGGTGCCGAGACTCCACCTGACGGTGCGGTGTTCACCGTGACCGGCTCGGTGGTCACCGGCGACGGCTGGCCGCTGAGCGGGATCACGGTGACCGCGCTCGGTGCGAACGGCGCCCAGCTCGGTCGCCGGGCCACCGACGCCGCAGGTGCCTTCGCCCTCGACGTTCCGCTGACCGCCGGACCGTTGACGCTGGTGGTCGCCGGTCCGGGCGTGCGGCCGTATGCCAGAACCATCGCGGCGGCAGGACCCGGTCCGGTGGACGCCGGCCGGATGGTGCTGGGCGACACCGGGTCTGGTGACCGGCCGCCCGCGGGCCGGTGGCAGATCGACCCGGCGCACAGCATCGTCAAGGCCACCGCCAGGCACCTCGCGCTGACCAGGGTGGAGGGCCGATTCCCCGACCTGTCCGGCACCATCGAGGTGGGCGAGGCCATGCGGGATTCCCGCGTCGAGGTGACCATCGAGGCGGCCAGTCTGACGACGGGCAACGCCGATCGTGACGGCCATCTCCGGTCGGCCGATTTCCTCGACGTCGAGCGGTTCCCGGCGTTGCGCTTCCGGAGCACGGGCGTGTCCCCCAGCGAGCGCGGCCACTGGCGGGTCGACGGTGAGCTGACCATCCGGGACATCACCCGGCCGGTCGTGCTGGACATGACCTACGCCGGCAGCGGCGCGGACCCGTGGGGTGGCACCAGGGCCGCGTTCACCGCCTCGACGCAACTGGACCGGCGCGACTACGAGATGGGATGGAACATCGGCCTGCCCGGCGGGTTGCTGCTGGTCGGTCCGACGTTGCGCATCGACCTGGACGTGCAGGCCGTCCTCGCGGGTTGATCGTTGGGACAGCTCCGGCGTCAGCGGGACGCCGCGGCCATCTCTTCCATGATCACGGCCGGCGTCAGCGGCTCGTCCAGGAGGCGCTGGAAGCGTTGCAGCGCAGTCGTTTCCTCACTCCGCGCGGCCATCCACGGACGCAACAGCCGGTCGCCTTCCACGTAGGTCGAGGTGTACGCCCGCCACAGCGGGTCGGTCAGGAACCGCATCCGCTGTCGGGCCTGTTCCTCCGTCGACAGTGCCCACCGCTGCTGATAAGCCACGACGTCCTCGGGGTCCGCGCCCCGGTCGTGCAGCAGGATGGCAGCGTTCTGCCGGACGGTGTTGAGCGGTCGTGACGCCACCTCGAGTGCCTCCGCAAGGTCCGGGTCGAACGACGGGCCGATGCCGTCCAGCACCTCGGCGAGCCACCGTCCCCAGCCGGGGCCGATCGCGGCCGTGAGGGCCAGATCGCCGAGGCCCTCCGCCATCAGGCATTGCGGGGTGTTCACCAGGAAGATCGTGTGCTCGGCCTCGCCGCCGCGGTTGACCAACAGGTCCTCCTTGCGGCAATGCTCGGTGTGATGTCCGGGATAGCACTCGTGCGCAACCAGAACGCCGAACTGGCTCATCCGGTGGCCGATGTCCGCGTTCACCGCGACCCTGGATTGGAAGTCGCCCAGGTAGTAGTTGAAGCCGCTCCAGGCCGCGTCCCTGGCGATCTCGAAGTCGATGTGCTCCGGCAGCTCGCTCAGCCCGGTCGGTTCTGTGACGCGCTCCCGCAGTGCGGCAGCGACCGTCCGCACGGCTCGTTCGACGAGCTCGGGCGGGCACATCTCGCGGAACGGAGCGCCGCCAGCCGGTCGGCCACTGGCCCGGAACCGCCGAGCAGCGCGGAGATCTCGTCATGCGCGGCCGCGTAGACGTCGGTGTCCACCTCGCTGATCCGCACCTGGAAGTAGCTGTGCACCTCGTCGATGAAGGACATCTGCTCGCCGGCCAGCCGCCTCCCGGCGACCGCCAGGGCGTCGAGGTGGGCGGTCAGGAACGCGGCTCGGGGCGGGCTCAGGTCCGTCTCTGGCACCGCCGCGGACAGTGCAGCCGCTTGCCGCGACAGGTCGGCGGGGTCGGGAGCCCGCTCGTCCGCGACTTGGGCCCGCAGGGCCGGATCTCCGGTGTACGCGTCGACGAATCCGTCCACGACCCGGTCGAAACGCAACCCCAGCTTCAGATACTCGGTGACCAGATCCACGCGGTCAGGGTAACTGCGGTCAGTTGTGCGCCCCGGTTCCGTGCCTCTCCCCCGGAGTTGCGTCGACCTACAGCGCGATCCCGGGCCGATGGAGCGCGGCAACTCCGCCCAACTCCACGCACCGACGGCCGCGCCGTCATGGTCCCGGTCTCACTCCCCGTATCGGCGGTGCCGGGCGGCGTAGTCGCGCAGCGCTCGCAGGAAGTCGACCCGGCGGAAGTCGGGCCAGTAGGCCTCGGCGAACCAGAACTCCGAGTGCGCGCTCTGCCACAGCAGGAACCCCGACAACCGCTGCTCCCCCGACGTCCTGATCACCAGGTCCGGGTCGGGTTGGCCGGAGGTGTAGAGGTGCTCGCCGATGGTCTCCACGTCCAGCGAGTCGATGAGCTCCCGGATGCTGTGGCCCTGCTCGATGCCGGATTCGAGCATGGACTTCACCGCGTCCACGATCTCCTGACGTCCGCCGTAGCCGACGGCGATGTTGACCTCGAGGCCGCTCCTGGTAGCCGTCCGCATCTCCGCCGCTGCAAGTCGGGTGGACATCGCCTTGGGCAGCATGTCCTGAGCGCCGACGATCCGTAACTTCCATGGCTGGCCGGGGGCAGCGATCTCGTCGACGACGTCGGTGATGATCTCCAGCAACGGCAGCAGTTCGTCATTGGCGCGCCGCAGGTTCTCCGTGGAGAGCAACCACAACGTGACCATGCCGATGCCGGCTTCCTGGCACCACTGCAACAGGTCGGCGATGTGGGCCGCACCGGCCCGGTGGCCCGCCGTCGGATCGGTGAACCCGGCCTTGCGGGCCCAGCGCCGGTTGCCGTCCAGCATGACGCCGACATGGTGCGGGATTTGCGCTCCGATCAGTTCCCGGGTCAACTTGCGTTCGTAGACGCGATAGAGCAGCGACGGGAGCCTCACGGGTGTTGACCCTACTGTCGCCCGGGTACTGGACCTGGGATTGGCACCACTGCTTGCCACCATCGCTCAACCAGCAGTGAACGAGGACGATGGAGTCATGACCACAGGCCAGCTTGCCGCTCCGGCGGCCATCGGCCGGCCGCGAGCTCGCGGCTGGATACACGTGTATTCCGCGATCGTGGCTGCCGTGATGAGCCTGGCGCTGATCCCGGTGGCCGCCGTCTTCGCCGGACTTGGAGCTGCGGTCGCCTGCGCGGTGTATGCGGTCACCCTGATCGGGCTGTTCGGCATCAGCGCCACGTACCACCGGCATGTCTGGGTGTCACCGCGAGCACGCACATGGATGAAGCGGGCCGACCACTCGATGATTTTTCTGTTCATCGCCGGGTCGTACACACCTCTTGCCGCACTTGCACTCTCGCCCCCGACCAGCACGGTCGTACTGATTGTCGTATGGGTGGGCGCGGCTGGCGGGGTGGCGCTGAAGATGCTTTGGCCTCATGCCCCGCGCTGGCTGGGTGTGCCGTTCTATCTGGGGCTCGGCTGGGTGGCCGTGTTCGTGCTGCCGGACATCTTGCACAGCGGCGGTGTGGCGGTGCTGGTGCTGATCGCCGCCGGCGGTGTGCTGTATTCCATCGGCGCCATCTGTTACGCGTTCCGCTGGCCCAACACCTGGCCGGGGACCTTCGGTTACCACGAGTACTTCCACGCCTGCGTGACGCTGGCGGCCCTGTGCCACTGCGTGGCGATCTGGCTGCTGCTGTTCAGCGTGAGCTGACCCGCCGATTGGTCACACCCTCATTCGGCTGCATCTCGGCAATGGCGGCAACGACGCTGAGGGCGCCCCGGCGCGGTCGACGGCGGCCCAGGACTGAATCGACGAAGACCTGTGCCGACCACGTGCTGCATCGACCCGGTCCTGTCAGGCGCCTTATCGAGGCGGGTCACAGGTGGGCCGGACCGGGTGGGCCGAGTGTTCCTCGTGCTCGCACCGGTCCGGCGAACCGCAAACAGATCGCGATGACGACCCTGGCGGGACCCCGACATCAGCCGAGGTCGGGACCCTGGTCCCGGAGGCGGTTGACCTCTTCCATCGCGGAGCGGAGATCCCCGAGCCACGCGTCGGCGTTCTCACCGACCAGGCGAACGGCCCAGACAACGGCATCCGACCGTGACCGGGCAACACCCGAGTCGACGAGCGTGTCGAGAATCTGCCTCTCCGGCTGGCGCAGCCGCGTCATCACCGGGGCGGACAACGTGGTGAACAGCTCTTCCGAGCCGCCCAGCCGCGCACCCCAGGAGATTTCCCGCCCGTAGCGGTGCTGTCCCTGGCGTGCGATCTCGATCCGCTGTTCGCGGGTGTCCTCACGGAACCGCGCGATCCTGCCGGCCTCCGCTGCCGCCCTAGCGGCCTCGTCAGCGAATTCCTCGGTCAACGCCGGGAGCTCCCCGACGATGATGACCTCGTCACGGTCGACGGTCACTGTTGGTGCACCGGTGAACCAGTCATCCGGCAGCCGACCCGCGAACCATGCTGCGGCGTCGGAGGCATCAGGAGCCTCGGGTGCGCCGCCGCGCCCACGACCGCGCGGACCGAAGCCGCGACCGGGACCGTAGCCACCGAAGCCGGGACCGCGGCCTCTGCCGCCGCCTCCGCCTCGTCCGTGGCCGTGCTTTCCTCTTGCATCAGGACCGGGCTGCTCGCCCTCGCCCCACGCTGCGAAGTATCCCTTCATGGGACCCTCCCTTTCTTGTCCGTACGTTGCATTGATTACAACGTTACACCCGCTACAACGGTACGGAGCCGGATTTGTTCCCGGCACGGCTCAGGGGTCGTCCTGGACGCGTTCTGCAAAGTGGTCTGCGTCGCCGGCATGAAGCGCGCACGAGCGAGTGTGTGCGAGTGCCGCAGGAATCGGTTGAACCTCTCCATGGCAAAACCGACCGTGCGCGACGGAATCAACAAGGTGGGCGTTCAACCGACACCCGCCCGCGCCCCGCCGCGCCCGGTCCCCTGCCGATGCCGCAGGCACCCGGGACAGCGCAGACCCGGAGCCGATCGCGCATCCGTTGAACCGCTCCCGGGCAAAACCGGCCGCTCCAGACCCGATTTGCAAGGCAAGCGTTCAGCCAACATAAGATCCGAGCCCTCCGCCGCGCCCTGTGCCGGCTCCATCCCGCAGACACCCGGGACAGCGCAGACTCCGGAGCCGATCACGCATCCGTTGAACCTCAGCCAGGCAAAATCCGCCGCGCGCGGCCCTATCCGCAAGGCAGGCGTTCAACCGACTCCCGGCCCGCGCCCCGCCGCGCCAAGGCGATCAGGCCGAGTGCCGCTCAACCGGCGGCGGCCAGCCGACAGTCTGCCGCGGCACGCGCAGTCAGGAAAACCGCGCGATGAACCGGCTGCCCGTCAGCGGCGGTCGACAGACTCCTGGTCCGTGACGTCGGCGACGACCGATCCCTCGGATGCGCCGGTCTGGGGCGCCACCTCACCCTCGGCGTCGACGATCTGCGCCGGCGCGGTCTCGCCGTCCTCCGGCGGGTCGAAACTGGCAGGCACCTTGCGCATGTTGCGGGCGAACGACCGAAGGATGAAGAACATGGAGACGCACAGCAGCAGCAACACGAGGAGGCCGACGGGGGCGGCCTTGCCCCATTCGGCTCCCTTGCCGGTGTTGGGATCGATGTCCGCCGGCGGATTCTCGGCAAGCGCGATCAGCGTCGTCGCCAGCAGGCTCATCGAGCTGCTCCATCCCGGAGGCCGGAGAACAGATCGTCCTCGGGCAACGGCGCATCGACCAGCGAGCGCGCGAGCTCGTAGTCGTCGGTCCCCCAGATCTCGGCCTCCAGGTCGTGGGGCACGGCGAACCAATGCGAGTCGGGGTCGATCTGGGTCTCGTGCGCCTTCAGTGCGAGATCACGCTGCTCGAAGTAGTCGGCGACCGGGACCTGGGTGGTGATCCGATTGGCCGGGTCCGGTCGCGGGTGCTCGGCGAACCGCTGGATCCACTCGTCGAACGGTCCCTCGCCGGTGCGCTCCTTCACGGCGTTGTTGATCGCCAGAATGCGCTCCCGTGAGAACCCGACGTTGTAGTAGAGCTTCGAGGGTTGCCACGGCTCACCGGCATCCGGGTACGCGTCCGGGTCACCAGCCGCCTCGAAGGCGCCCACCGAGACGACGTGGCAGCGGATGTGGTCCGGGTGCGGGTAGCCGCCGTTCTCGTCGTAAGTGGTCATGACGTGCGGGCGGTACCGCCGGACGATCCGGACCAGGGCCTCGATCTCCTGCTCGACCGGTAAGGCGCCGAAGGAATCGGCGGGCAGGTCCCAGCTCTCCGGGGGGCCTTCGTGGTAACCGGAGTCGTGAAATCCGAGCCACACGTGCGCGACACCGAGGATCTCGGCGGCCCTGGCCATCTCGGTGATGCGGAGGGCGGGGATGTCGATGCCGTCGACCGCGAACTTCGGGTTCAGGATGTCGCCGCGCTCACCGCCGGTGCAGGAGACGACGACTACGCCAACTCCCTCGACGGCGTACTTCGCCAGCGATGCCGCACCCTTGCTGGACTCGTCGTCCGGGTGCGCGTGGACAGCCATCAACCGCAGCGGAGCCAAACGGGCCCGATCATCGCGTTCGGCGGCCGCTCCGGTGAGCATCTCGCCCGCCTGTTCGGCACTCGGAGCGATGACGACGCTGCTGCTGCCGTTGGCCATCGTGACGTCTGTGGGCGCGTCCGCCGCCGTGTCTGCCACCTGGGTGTCGCTGTTACTCACCGTGTATTGATCCCCTTCCGGTCCCGCCGAGCCGCCGGGATGCTTCTATTCTCCACGCCGCACCGACAGTCGACGAACCACACGCTCTTCATGATCGCCACGGTCGACATCGGCGCAGGTCAGGGCCAATAACAGGAGCCGGCAACAAGCACAGCTGGCGGTAAATCACGAATGCCTTGTGTGGACAAATTCAAACAGTTGGTCGTCCTACCGTGGTAGAATTGCCTACGCCAACGGCCCCCGGACGGGGCCGTGACGTGTTTCTCGGGCCCACGGACTGCGCTCGCCGCAGTGCCATCGGTTCAGTACGTCAGCACAACCCGCCCCCGCGTCACCGATTCCGGTGCTGCGCACGATATCTGCAGTAGTGAGGAGTTGCCATGACCGGCACAGTCGTGACCTGGCTGACCCAGGACGCCCACGACCGCCTCAAGCAGGAGCTGGACGACCTCGTCGCCCATCGCCCGGTCATCGCGGCGGAGATCAACGCCCGACGCGAAGAGGGTGACCTGAAGGAGAACGGCGGCTACCACGCGGCCCGCGATGAGCAGGCCAAGCAGGAGGGCCGGATCCGGCACCTCCAGGAGATCCTGCGCAGCGCTCAGGTCGGCGTTCCGCCGGCAGATGACGGGGTGGTCGAGCCCGGCATGGTCGTGACCATCGCCTATGACGGCGACGACGACGACCGCGAGACCTTCCTGCTCGGTTCCCGTGAGGAAGGCGTGCACGGCTCGATGCAGGTGTACTCACCGCAGTCCCCGCTGGGCCAGGCGATCCAGGGTGCCAGCCGCGGCGAGCAGCGCGAGTACATCCTGCCGAACGGCCGGGTGCAGAAGGTCAGCGTGATCGACGCGAAGCCGTTCACCGGCTGACCGCAACGGAGCTTCACAACGGCCACGCACCGGCACCCGGTGCGTGGCCGTTGCCGTTCATCTGAGTTGGCGTGTTCGACACCTCTCGCGCAGAGCGTGACCCGAGCGGTCAGTCTCACGCAAGGAGATCTGGCCCCGCATCAGTGTTGCTCGAGCACCCTGAACCCGGCCGCGGTCAGCGCCTGCACGATGTCGGCGCAGTGCGCCGCGCCCTTCGTCTCCAGGCGCAGGTTCACCTCGACATCGCCCAGTGACAGCGACGAACCGAGCCGCGAATGCTCGACGTCGACCACGTTGCCGCCCAGCTCCCCCACCAGGCCCAGCAACCGGGCGAGGGAGCCCGGACGGTCGGTGATCTCCAAACGCAGGGACAGGAACCGGCGGGCGGCAACCAGGCCGTGCTGGGTCACGTGCAGCAGGACCAGCGGGTCGATGTTGCCGCCGGACAGGACGGCGACCGCGGGCGGCTTGAACGCCTCTGGGTGCGCCATGATGGCCGCGACTGCAGCCGCGCCGGCCGGTTCCACCACCAATTTCGCCCGCTCCAGGCAGAGCAGCATCGCCTGCGAGAGCTGGTCTTCCGACACCGTGATGATGTCGTCGACCAGCTCGCTGACATGGTGAAAGGTCAGCGCCGTCGGTTCGCCGACCGCGATGCCGTCGGCCAGCGTGGCCATCTCACGCAATCGCACGGGGCGACCGGCGCGCAGCGATCCGGGCCACGCCGCGGCCTGCTCGGCCTGCACGCCGACGATCCGGACGTCCGGCCGCAACTGCCTGATGACGGCCGCGACGCCGCTGATCAGCCCACCACCGCCGGCGGCCACCACGACCGTGGCGACTTCCGGCACCTGTTCGAGGATCTCGAGTCCGACGGTGCCCTGGCCGCGGAGCACATCGGGGTGGTCGAAAGGGTGCACCAGCACCGCGCCGGTGCGCGCCGCGAATTCCGTCGCTGCGATCAGGGCGTCGTCCAGCGTTTCCCCGACCAGGTCAACGGTCGCCCCGTAGGCGCGGGTCGCCGTCAGTTTGGCGATGGAGGCGCCGACCGGCATGAAGACCGTGGCCTTGGTGCCGACCAGTTCAGCGGCCAGTGCCACGCCCTGCGCGTGGTTTCCGGCAGAGGCGGCGACCACACCGGCCGCCTTCTCCTGATCCGACAGGCGCGAGATGCGGACATACGCCCCGCGGATCTTGAAAGAACCGGTGCGCTGCAGGTTCTCGCACTTGAGGTACACCGGACCGCCGACCGCTGTTGCCAACGGCCGTGACGACTCCATGGGCGTGTACCGCGCCACTCCACGCAGCAGTTCGGCGGCCGCCCGGACATCGTCGACGTTGACCTGTTCCATTCCCTGCATCCTGCCAGCCCGCGGGCGGCCCGGCGGAACAGGCAATCTGCCGCAGGTCATGGCCGGACGGCGGAGGGCATCAGGAGGTGGCGGGCCAGTAGGCGTCGGGATCGAGTACGACCGCGGCCGCCCCGATCAGTCCGGCCGCGCCGCCCAGTTCAGCGGGAACGACGCGCGGACGGACCGCGAAGCCCAACGTGGCGTAACGGGCGTACGCCGTCGCCAGCGGATCGAACAGGACGGCACCGGCCGACGCGACGCCGCCGCCGATCACCACCCGATCCAGATCGAGCAGCGTGACCGCGCCGGCGATCACCATCCCGAGCGCCTCACCGGCCCGGCGGAACGCCGCCACTGCCACGGCGTCCCCCGCGGAGGCGGCGGCAGCGACACCGGCCGCCGTGCCGTCCCCGCCCCTGAAGCCGTTGCGCTGCGCCCATCGCAGGGTCGACGGTCCGCTCGAGATGGCTTCCACGCATCCCGTTCCGCCGCAGACGCAGAGCGGCCCCGACGGGTCGACGCTGACGTGCCCGATGTGGCCGGCATTGCCGGTGCCGCCGACCACTGCCCTGTTGCCCAACACCAGGCCCCCGCCGACACCGGTCGACACCACCATGCCCAGCACATTTTCGGCGCCGCGCGCAGCGCCCTTCCAGTGCTCACCGACGGCGAAGGCCACTCCGTCCCCGACCATTCCGACCGGCACCCCGTAGTGCTCGGAAAGCTTGGGCCGCAACGGGAAATCCCGCCAGCCGGGAATGTTCACCGGTGACACGGTGCCGTCCCGCTGGTCCAACGGCGCCGCGGTGCCGACCCCGATCGCGGACGTCAGTCCGGAGTCGCCGAACCCGACGCCGGCCTTGGCCAACGCGCCGTCGATGGCCTCCGGGGCGGCGGCGAAGACCTCGTCGGGATCCAGGCTGACCGGGGTCGTAACCCTGTGTGCGGCAACGACTTCACCGTCGTTGTCAATGACGGCGGCGGCGAACTTCGTCCCCCCGACGTCGAGAGCCACCGCCAGGGAACGGGTTTGTGCCGTCATGCGTGCGCGGCGGAAGTGTCGAGGACCAACGGCGCGGTCTCCATCAGTCCAGCGCGTCCCGCAGATCAACCAACAGGTCATCGATGTCCTCGATGCCCACCGACAGTCGGATCAGGTCGTTGGGTACCTGCAGCGACGAACCGACCACGCTGACATGGGTCATCAGCCCGGGGTGTTCGATCAGCGACTCGACCCCGCCGAGCGACTCGCCGAGCGTGAACAGCCGGGTCCGCTGGCAGACCTTGACCGCCTCGTCCTGACCGCCGGCGACGGTGAACGACACCATTCCGCCGAAGCGCAGCATCTGTCCGGCAGCGATCTGATGCCCAGGATGGTCGGGCAATCCCGGGTAGTACACGCGGCCGACCCTCGGGTGCCCGACCAGCAATTCGGCAATGGCTTCGGCGTTGTCGCAATGCCTTTCCATGCGGACGGCCAATGTCTTCAACCCGCGCAGGGTGAGCCACGCATCGAACGGACCGGGCACGGCTCCCATGGATTTGGCGTGGAAACCGAAGGCCTCGGCGAGGTTGTCGTCATTGGTGACCAGCGCCCCACCGATGACGTCGGAATGCCCGCCGATGTATTTCGTGGTCGAGTGCAGCACGACATCGGCGCCCAGCGCCAGCGGCTGCTGCAGGTACGGCGAGGCGAAGGTGTTGTCCACCAACAGTTTCGCACCGGCCGAGCGGCTGATCTCGGCAAGCCCCGCGATGTCGGCGATCCCGAGCAGCGGGTTCGTCGGGGTTTCGCACCACACCAGCTTCGTCTCCGGCCGCAGCGCGGCGCGGACCGCATCCAGGTCACCCAGCGGAACCGTGGAATACGTCAGACCCCATGGCACGCCGATCTTGTCGACCAACCGGAAGGTGCCGCCGTAGGCGTCGTCCGGCAGGATCAGGTGATCCCCCGGTCGCAGGACGGCACGGATCATCGTGTCCGAGGCGGACATCCCGGAGGCGAAGGAGTGCGCATGACGGCCGCCCTCCAGGCTCGCGATGGCCGTTTCCAATGCCGTGCGAGTGGGATTGCCGGCCCTTGAGTAGTCGTACCCGGCGCGCGTCTCGCCGACCACATCCTGCGCATAGGTGGAGGTCTGGTAGATCGGTATGTTCACCGACCCGGTCAGCGGGTCCGGCTCCTGACCGGCGTGGATGGCACGGGTAGAGAAGCCGTCTTCGGCCGAGAACGTCATACACCCCAGGGTAGTGGCGCACCCGCCACGACCTGAGCCACCGTCACATGCCCGGCCACAACACCGCGCCGGACGAGGTGGTACCGATCACCGACGTCGGTTTGTCCGGAAGCGTGCCCTTCCGCAGCCACCGCCCGGTCGCGGGCAGGATGGCGAGCACGGCAACGGCGACGCCGCCCCAGTACAGCGGCCACTGATCGACTACGACCTTGCTACCCGGTCCGCCGTATCCGACACCCCACTGCGCCCAGGCGGTGGTCGCCGTCGCGATCAGCGCGCCCAGCAGGAGCAGCTTGCGACCCCGCCGGAACAGCAGCAGAACCGCTCCGATCACCATCAGCACCGAGGCGAGCGCCCAACCCGCGGTCGGCACACCGGTGGTCGACAGGGACGCGGTCAGTGCGTCCTGTTCGGCATCGGTCAAATTGCCGCGGGCACCGTCGATGACCTCCCGGACGACCGGATAGGCCTGCTGACCCAGCACCCAGGAGGTGATCAGCGCAACCGTGGTGGTGAGGATCGCCGACAGCGTCGCCGCCAGGTCGTCCTGCTGGGGAGACTCGTACGGCGCCGGTAGGTAGCTCACGGGACCTCCGAGACAGAAGGTGACGGCCCCGAGTCCCGGGCCGATCCCATCGTAGGTCGCGACTCGTCGATACGGCGACGGATCGGTCAATTCCGGCGCGGGCGAACCTTCCGCTGGCCGCCGCCCGTCACTGCAGACGTTCGGTCGCCAGGTAGGTCAGCAGGTCCGCCCGGGTCAGCACACCGACGGGCTTGCCGTCATCGATCACCATCACCGCGTCCCGTTCGTGCAGCGACTCCCGCAGGGTGGCGATGTTCTCGCCGGACCCCACCAGTGGGAACGCGGTGGCCATGTGCCGGGACACGGCGTCCGAGAGGGCCGCCGTTCCGGCGAAGAGCCCGTCCAGCAGTTCCCGCTCCGACACGGCGCCCACCACCTCTCCTGCCATCACCGGCGGTTCGGCCGACACCACGGGCATCTGCGAAACGCCGTACTCGTGCATGATCTCGACGGCGTCGCGGACGGTCTCGTTGGGGTGGGTGTGCACCAATGACGGCAACTGGCCGCTCTTGCCGCGCAGGACCTGCCCGACCGTCGCCTCACCGTCACGGGCCAGGAATCCGTAGGAGGCCATCCAGCCGTCGGAGAAGATCTTCCCCAGGTAGCCACGGCCGCCGTCCGGCAGCAGCACGACGACGACATCCTCCGGGGTCAGCCGCTCCGCGAGCTTCAGCGCCGCGGCGACCGCCATGCCGCAGGATCCGCCGACCAGCAGCCCCTCCTCGCGGGCCAGCCGGCGGGTGGTGGCGAAGGACTCGGCATCGGAGATCGCGATGATCTCGTCGGTGACCGATGGGTCGTAGGCCGAGGGCCAGAAGTCTTCGCCGACCCCTTCCACCAGGTAGGGCCGACCCGTGCCGCCGGAGTACACGGACCCTTCCGGGTCGGCGCCGATGATCTTGACCCGGCCGCCGGAGACCTCCTTGAGGTACTTGCCGGTGCCGCTGATGGTGCCACCGGTTCCGACTCCGGTGACGAAGTGGGTGACCTTGCCCTCGGTGTCCGCCCAGATTTCCGGGCCCGTGGTCTGGTAGTGGCTGATCGGGTTCTGTGGGTTGGAGTACTGGTCCGGCTTCCAGGCGCCAGGGGTCTCCCGCACCAGCCGGTCCGACACCGAGTAATAGGAGTTCGGGTCCTCCGGCGCGACCGCGGTCGGGCAGACCACCACCTGCGCCCCGTAGGCCCGCAGCACGTTCCGCTTGTCCTCGCCCACCTTGTCCGGGCAGACGAAGATGCACCGGTAACCGCGCTGCTGGGCCACCAGCGCGAGCCCGATGCCGGTGTTCCCACTGGTGGGTTCGACGATGGTGCCACCCGGTTGCAGGGCGCCGGACTCCTCCGCCGCGGTGATCATGTTCAGCGCGATGCGGTCCTTGACCGAACCACCGGGATTGACGTATTCCACCTTGGCCAGCACCAGGGGCGGGACGCCGTCGGCCAACCGGCCCAGCTTCACCAGCGGGGTGTTGCCGACAAGGTCGATGACGGACTGCGCGTACCGCACGGAGTTTCTCCTCTGGGTCGTTCGATGGGGGTGTCTTGAGGCTAACGGCCGCCGACCCGGCGGCCGATCCCCGCACGTCGGGAACGGGCGGATGTACTCGCCGGTATCAGCAGGTGAACGCTTGCCTCCTGGCGGGAATCTTCGGAACAACGATCGCCGGTCGGTGTTGCAACATGCGGCGTCGTTTCAGGCGTCTGTGTTCACAGGCGGCTCGAGCTCGGACATCACGCCGCCAGGGACGATCGGGAGGAGGCGGAACATGAGCATCGCGACGCACCGGTCCGCCGGTGGCCGCCCGACCGGCTCGACGGCCCCGACCAACGGCTCTGGCTGGGTCGGGATCGGCGCCGTTGCCGGTCTCGGTGTGTTGGCCGGCTTGGGCAGCGCCGTGGTCGCGCTGATGGGTCAGGCACGGGTCGCGACCAGGACCATCGAGGAAGCCGCGGTCGAAGCTGCGCTCGCCGACGGCACACTCGTGCCACCGGCCGTCCCCGGAGGCTCGCGGGCACAGCAGCGGCTGTCCGATCATCTGGTGCACGTCCGGCTGCCCCAGGGCGAGGGTGTGTACGCCCCGGACGGGACCCGATTCGCTGACACCGATTCACCGTGGGCCGTTCCGCCAGACGCATTCACGCTGGCCATGCTGGGCGACTCGACGTCGGTCGGCTACGGCACGCGCGACGCCGACGAGTTGCCAGGGGTGCTGCTGGCCCGCGGTGTCGCCGCCCACCTCGACCGGCCTGTGCGGCTCGTCTCGCACGGTCTCACCGGCGCCCGCACGTCCGACCTGACCCGACAACTCGAGCTCTGCCTGGCCGATCCGCCCGATCTGGTGGTTGTCCTGGTCGGTGCGAACGACCTGCGGGACATGGTGCCGCCGCGCCGCTCAGCGGCGCAGCTCGGTCGCGCGGTACGGGAGTTGACGTCTTCGGGCATCCCGGTGGTCGTCGGCACCTGCCCCGACTTCGGCGTGATCACCGCCATTCCGCAGCCGCTGCGGACGGTGCTGAGCACCTGGTCGCTGCGGTTGGCGGCGCTGCAGGAACGGGCGACAGTGTCGGCCGGCGGATCGTCGGTGCCGCTGGCGCGACTGGTGAGCCCGCAGTTCGTGGGCAATCCCGAGATGTTTGCCCGCGACCGTTTCCACCCCTCCGGCGCCGGTTACGAGCGGGCGATGGCGGCGCTGTTGCCGGTCGCGATCGACGCCGTGGAATCCCGCAGCTCCTGAGCTCGGCTCGCCGGTACGACACAGCAAAAGCCCGGGCCCGCCACCGACTTCTCGGTGCGGGCCCGGGCTCTTCTGCGTGGGCGCGTTGCTGCCGTGCGCGGTTACTGCCGCATGTAGCTCAGCAGCCGCAGGATCTCCAGGTACAGCCAGACCAGCGTGACCATCAGGCCGAAGGCGAAGTACCAGGAGGTGCTGGCCGGCGCGCCTTCCTTGATCGCCTTGTCGATCGCGTCGAAGTCGAGCAGGAAGCTGAAGGCGGCGAGCGCGATGCAGACGATCGAGAACACGATGGCCAGGGTGCCGCCGTCGCGCAGCCCCATGTTGAAGCCGAACAGACCCATGACCAGGTTGAACAGCATCAGCACGGCAACGCCGATGATGCCGCCGATGATCATCTTGGTCAGTCGCGGGGTGACCCGGATGGCGCCGGTCTTGTAGACGACGAGCATGCCGCCGAACACGCCGAGCGTGCCGACGATCGCCTGGGCGGCGATGCCCGGGTACCACTGGTTGAACACGCCGGTGATGGCGCCCAGGAAGATGCCCTCCGCGAGGGCGTAACCGATGATCAGCGGCGGGCTGATCTTCCGCTTGAAGATGACGATCAGTGACAGGACGAAGCCGATGAGGGCCGCGGGCAGCGCCAGCCAGTAGGCCTGGGTCCAGGCGGTGGCGAAACCGGCGACGACGGCCAGCACCAGGATCATCGCGGTCTTGGTGACGACGTCGTCCACCGTGAGGAACCGCTCGCGAGCCGGCGCCTGATAGGCGGGCTGCTGATACATCTGGTCCAGGTACTCGGCGCTCGGCGCAGCCTGCTGCTGGGCGCTGATCACCTTCTCCATGTTCTTGAAGGCTGGGTTACTGCTGCTCTGCACGGTGACCTCCGGTGAGGCGGGTTGACGCTGACCTGGTGCGGACTCCTGCCGGCACCCGGAACCGACAAGTCGATCATCGGGTCGCCGGTAAGGCTTCCACATGCTGCAACGCCGCCATGATCGCCGAAGTTCCCGAACGACGCAGCGTCCGTACGCGTCTTTGTGAGCCGGAGTTACTGTCGGGTATGGGCAACGCTGCACCGCCGGACACCACGGAGCCCCGTTCGCGCCAGCCGGCATCCGAGGAGGCGGATTACGTCATTGTCGGCGGTGGCAGCGCCGGGTGCGTGCTCGCCGCTCGGCTCACCGAGGACCCCGCGGTCACGGTGCTGTTGCTGGAGGCAGGTCCGGCGGACGATTCCGAGGACATCGCGATTCCGCTGGCTTTCTCCAAACTGTTCAAGACCCGCTGGGACTGGAACTACACCACCACCGAGCAGAAGCAGTTGGGCGGGCGCAGGACGTATTGGCCGCGGATGAAGGCGCTCGGCGGTTGTTCGTCGATGAACGCGATGGTCTACATCCGCGGGAACCGGCTGGACTACGACCAGTGGCGGGACCAGCACGGCGCGGCCGGCTGGGGCTATGACGACGTGCTGCCGTACTTCCTGCGATCGGAGGGCAACGCCCGGCTGGGCGGGCCGTTCCACAGCCGGACCGGCCCGCTACGGGTGGAGGACGCCCGCTTCCGGCACGAGGTCACGTCCGCCTGGCTGGACGCGGCGGCCGGATGGGGTCTGACGCCGACGGGTGACTTCAACGGCGCCGAGCAGCGCGGGGCAGGTCGGTACCAACTCACCTGCCGGGCCGGACGCCGGTGGTCCGCGGCCGACGCCTTCCTCCGGCCCGCGATGGCGAGGCCCAATCTGATCGTCCGGACGGGCGCGCACGTCACCCGGCTCGTTCTGGACGGCACCAGCGCGGTCGGCGTCACCTACCGCCACGAGGGATCGATGCGGACTGCGCGGGCCGGCCGCGAGGTGCTGCTGGCCGGCGGCGCGGTGAACTCCCCGCAACTGCTGATGCTGTCCGGAATCGGGCCGGCCGGACACCTTCGTGAGCACGGCATCGAGCCCGTGACGGATCTCCCGGTGGGCGACAACCTCCAGGACCATCCGGTGGTGCCGTTGCTCTGGCACACCAGCGGCACGACGGATCTGCAGGATTTCCTGACGCCGGCGCGGCTTGCCCAGTGGCGGTTGTTCGGGCGCGGCCCGCTGACGTCGAACGTCGCAGAAGGCGGCGCCTTCCTGGACAGCCGGGACGGGCTGACCGCCCCCGACCTGCAGGTGCACATGGCTCCCACCGGCTTCCTGGACAACGGATTGCGAGAGCCGACCGCACGGCTGATGGCCACCGGGGCAACGCTGGTCAGCGTCGCCAGCCGCGGCTCGGTGAAATTAGCGTCACCCGACCCGTTCTGGCGGCCCGTCATCGACCCCGGCTACTTCGACGACCAATCCGACCTGGACGCGCTGCTGGCCGGATGCCGCATCCTGCTCGAGATCGCCGAGCAGGCACCGTTGTCGCGGCTGCGCGGCCGACCGTTCCTGCCGGCGGCGGGGCGGGACATCACCGACGAGGCACTGGTGGAGCACATCCGGGCGACCGCACAGACGCTGTACCACCCCGTCGGCACTTGCGCGATGGGTCCGGCCGAGACCGCCGTCGTTGACCCTGAGCTCCGGGTGCACGGCATCGATCGGCTCAGGGTGGTGGACGCCTCGGTGATGCCGACCGTGCCACGAGGCAACACCAACGCACCCACGATGATGATCGCGGAGCGGGCTGCCGACCTGATCCGCGGCCGCCGCCCGCTGCCGGCCGTCTCCATGCCGGCTCCTCCACCACAAGCCGAGAAGGTCCGGACATGACGACGACACTGCCCGACGCGGCGGCGGCGCAGGCCGCACCGGCCGGGCCGACCTTCGAGTCGCTGAACCCGGCGACGGGCGAGGTCTTCGGGGTTCATCCTGTCCATGACGCGGAGGACGTCCGGGCGACGGTCGAACAGGCCAAGCACGGAGCTGAGTTCTGGACGTCCTTGTCCTACCGGGAACGGGCCGTGCGGCTCGATGCGTGGGCCGGCGTCATCACCCGGCGCATCGGGCAGCTCGCGGACGTCGTGCACCAGGAGACGGGCAAGCCGCATTCCGACGCGCAACTCGAGATCATCATGTCTGTCGGCCACATCGCCTGGGCGGCACGGAACGCAGCCAAGGTGCTGCGCCGTCGCCGGGTTGCTCCCGGACTGATGAGCTTCAACGTCTCGGCCTCCGTCGAGTACCGGCCGCTTGGCGTGGTGGGCGTCATCGGACCCTGGAATTATCCGGTCTTCACGCCCATGGGGTCGCTGGCCTACGCGCTCGCCGCCGGTAATGCGGTGGTCTACAAGCCGAGCGAATTCGCGCCGGGAGTGGGTGCCTGGCTGGTCGACGCGTTTGCGCAGGTCGTTCCGGAAGCGCCTGTGCTGCAACTGGTCACCGGCTTCGGCGGCACGGGCGAGGCGCTCTGCAGGGCCGGGGTCGACAAGATCGCCTTCACCGGCAGCGGGGTGACGGGCAAGAAGGTCATGCGCGCGTGCGCGGACGGACTGGTGCCCGTGGTCATCGAGGGCGGCGGCAAGGATCCCCTGCTGGTGGACAGCGACGCCGATCTGACCGCGGCTGCACGGGCAGCCGTCTGGGGCGGAATGGTCAATGCCGGGCAGACCTGCCTCGGAGTGGAGCGGGTGTACGTCCACGCCGGCGTGTACGACCGCTTCCTTGCCGAGATCGCTCAACAGGTCAAGGATCTGCGGGCCGGACCGGGGGCAAAGATCGGTCCGATGACGATGCCCGGACAGCTCGACGTCGTGCGGCGGCACATCGCCGACGCACTGCAGCGGGGCGGCACCGCCCTTGTCGGCGGCACCGATGCCATCGGCGACCGCTACATCCAACCCACCCTCCTGGTCGACGTTCCGGAGGATTCCGTCGCCGTCCGTGAAGAAACCTTCGGCCCGACCTTGACGATCACCCGGGTGTCCGACATGGACGAGGCGATCCGGCTGGCCAATGCGTCGGACTACGGTCTCGGCGCGGCGGTGTTCTCCCGGGGGCGCGGCGACGAACTGGCCCGGCGGCTGCAGTGCGGCGTGGTCTCCGTCAATTCCATCATCGAATTCGTCGCCATTCCGGCGTTGCCCATGGGCGGCGTCAAGCAATCCGGGTTCGGGCGCATCCACGGCCCCGACGGACTGCGGGAATTCAGCTTCGCCCAGTCCATCGCGAACGCAAGGTTCCGCAGCGTGCTCCCGGTGGCGACCTTCGCCCGGACGGTGGCCACGGACACCGTGCTGGTGACCGCCACAACCCTGATGCGGGGCCGAAAAGGCACCCTGCCTCGGCGGTCGCGCCGCATCGGCAGGCCTCACCAAGACTGATGAGCGCGGCAAACTTTCATCAACCGGAAACGTGACGACGTCTTTCTAGGAAACATGGCGCCCATAAGTTGCGCCATGGAGTGAGGTTGATTGCGGGGGTCCTCGTTCCGCGCATTCCCGCGCCCTCACCCCGCGGGTTTCGAGAGGACCGACATGACCCCATCCGAGGGTCCCGGTGACCCGCACCGTCTCGCCGCCGGAGAAACCTCCACCACGGTGGCCTACGACCCCGGTGGTTTTCCCACCGTCCCACCCAGCGATGTCGAACTCCCGGCCGGGAAGGCGACCAGCGAGACACTCGAGGATTACACGCTCAGATTCGCCCCGCGTTCCTACCGGCGGTGGGGTACCGGGGTGGTGGCAACCTCGGCGCTCGGCGGTATCGCCTATCTCGCGGACTTCGCCATCGGCGCGAACATCGGTATTGCCAACGGAACCACAAATGCGTTGTGGGGCATTGCGATTGCTGCGGTCATCATCTTCGTCAGCGGCTTCCCGCTGGCGTACTACGCCGCCCGGTACAACATCGATCTCGACCTCATCACCAGAGGTTCCGGCTTCGGCTACTACGGATCGGTGCTCACCAACGTCATCTTCGCGACGTTCACCTTCATCTTCTTCGCGCTCGAGGGCTCCATCATGGCCCAGGGTTTGGAACTCGGTTTGGGCATCCCGCTGTGGCTGGGCTACGCGGTGTCAACGCTGATGGTCATCCCACTGGTCATCTACGGCATGAAAGCTCTTGCCAAGCTGCAGGTCTGGACGACGCCACTGTGGCTGGTGCTGTTCATCATCCCGATGGCGTACCTGCTGATCAGCCACCCGGATTCGGTGGAGACGTTCTTCGCCTACCAGGGTGCGGACGGTGACGGCTCCCCCAGCTTCGCCTCGATGATGCTTGCCGCCGGCGTCTGCCTGTCCCTGATGGCGCAGATCGCCGAACAGATCGACTACCTGCGGTTCATGCCGCCGCGAACCGATGCCAACCGCCGGTCCTGGTGGCGCGCAGTGGTTCTGGCCGGTCCGGGCTGGGTGATCTTCGGCGCCGTCAAGCAGGTGGTCGGGCTGTTCGTCGCGGTGTACATCATCGCCAAGCTGACCCCGGACGCGGCCGCGACGGCCAACGAGCCGGTGCACCAGTTCCTCACCGTCTATGAGCAGTTCCTGCCCGGATGGGCGGCGATGACGCTGGCCGTCTTCCTCGTGGTCATCAGTCAGATCAAGATCAACGTGACCAACGCCTATTCCGGATCGCTCGCCTGGACGAACAGCTTCACCCGGGTCACCAAGCGCTACCCGGGCCGGCTGGTGTTCGTCATCTTCAACGTCTCGGTGGCGTTGTTGTTGATGGAACTCGACATGTTCAGCGTGCTCAACACGATTCTCGGTTTCTACGCGAATTGCGCGATGGCGTGGGTCGTCACCGTGGCCGCCGACATCGTGATCAACAAGCATCTGCTGAAGATCTCGCCGACCGTGCCGGAGTTCCGCCGCGGCATGCTGTACGCGGTCAATCCCGTCGGGTTCGTGTCGGTCATCCTGTCGGCCGGACTGTCCATTGCCGTGTTCTTCGGGCTGTTCGGCTCGTGGATCGCACCGTTCTCGCCCATCGTCGCCATCGTGTTGGCCCTGGTGCTGACCCCGCTGATGGCCGTGCTGACCAAGGGCAGGTATTACCTGCGCCGGGATGACGACGGCATTGCGCTGCCGATGTTCGACTCCGACGGCAATCCGTCCGGAGAGAGGCTGACCTGCCACGTCTGTCACCAGGAGTACGAGCGGCCGGACATGGCCAAGTGCCTCACCCACGACGCCTTCGTCTGCTCGCTGGACCTGTCCACCGACAAGGTCGGAGACCATGTGCTGCCCGCGCGTAGCTGACCGCGAGGTGTCCCGAACGGTGAGGGTGTCGCCGGTGGGATGCTTCGGGCGTTCCACCGGTCCCTCGGCCGGTGTCGGTACGGCTGACTATCGTGCGGTCGCCGGCTGAAACCAGCCGGATGACGAGCTGCGGGGAGCAGACATGGTCGACATCATCCTGTTTCATCATGCCCAGGGATTGACGCCCGGCGTGCACGCCTTCGCCGATGATCTCCGGGCGGCCGGGCACCGGGTGACCGTGCCCGACTTGTTCGAGGGCGCAACGTTCGACACGGTGCAGGAGGGCGTGGCCCATGCCGACTCCGTCGGCTTCGACACCATCGTCGACCGCGGTCGGCTCGCGGCGGAAGAGCTCCCCGCTGATCTTGTGTACGCGGGATTCTCGCTCGGGGTGATGCCCGCTCAGATCCTGGCGCAGACGCGTCCGGGCGCGCGTGGCGCACTGTTCTTTTCCAGTTGCCTCCCCGTTTCCGAGTTCGGCTCCTGGCCCACCGGCGTCCCGGTGCAGGTCCACGGCATGGACGCCGATCCGCTGTTCGCCGACGAGGGTGATCTCGACGCGGCCCGGGAGCTTGTCGGATCGACCGACCGCGGCGAATTGTTCCTCTACCCCGGCGACAAGCACCTGTTCGCCGACAGCGGCCTTGCCTCCTTCGACGCGGCCGCCGCGGGGGTGATGCGGGAACGGGTGCTCGAGTTCCTCAGCCGTCTGGGGTGACGGCCGGCAGTGCCCCCGGTGGGACTCGAACCCACACTGGAACCATTTTAAGTGGCCTGCCTCTGCCGATTGGGCTACGGGGGCGAGCACCGCGGAGCCCCCGCGGGGGTGTGCGGCAACAGTCAGGGTAGAGGAGGCGAACCCGTGCGGGCGGCACGCGCGAGTGGGTACCACGCCCGACGGTGATCCGCGTCCGCGTGAGGGCAACGCCCCTGGTGCTGCAGGTCGGCGGTCGGCTTTGCCGCTGTGTCAGACCGGCGCCATGGACAGCGCGATGCCGTCCAGGATGTCGTGTTCTGACACGGTGATCTCGGTGATCGGCGCTCGCTGCCCCACCAGTTCCACCATCGTCGACAGGATCAGCGCACCGCCGCCGATGACGTCCACCCGCCCCGGATGCATGTAGCGCAACGCCGCGCGATGGGACCTGTTGGCGCCCATCAAGAAAGTGGCGACCTGATGCACCTTCTCCGCGGGAATCTTGGACAGGTGGATCCTCGCTGGGTCGTACGAGGGAAGTTTGAGGGCGGCGGCAGCGACGGTGGTGGCCGTTCCCGAGACCGGCACCAGTCGGCGAATCGTCTTGATCGGCAGGCGATCCAGTCCGCTCACCAGCATCTCGCGCGTCCACCGGGTGGCGGCGTCGCGCTCGCCCGGCGTCGGCGGATCCGAGCGCAGGATGCGTTCGGTGATCCGGACGCACCCGATGTCGAGGCTGACCGACCCTGTGATGGTGTTGACGCCGGCCTTCCGGGTGCCGACGACGAGTTCGGTTGACCCGCCGCCGATGTCCACCACCAGGAACGGTCCGGTGGCCGGGTCCAACTCGCCGACCGCTCCGGCGAAGGACAATTCGGCCTCCTCGGCGCCGGTGATCACCTCCGGGTCCTGACCGATCGTCGAGCGCACCATCGTCACGAATTCCTGCCGGTTCTCCGCGTCACGGGTCGCCGACGTGGCCGCCATTCGCACCCGGACGGCGCCGGACGCGGTCATCACCGCGGCGTAGTCCGCCAGTGCGTGCCAGGTTCTGTCGAGGGCCGAGGTCGAGATGCGCCCGGTGGCGTCGACGCCCTCGCCGAGCCGGACGACCCGCATCTCCCGGTGGACGTCCACCAGCTGCGGGGAGCCGTCGTCACCGCGTACGACGTCGGCCACCAGCAACCTGATCGAATTCGTGCCGCAGTCGATTGCCGCGACCCGCATACCCTCACCCATCACACGGTCACCCTGCTGTGCCGCACGGGTGGAAGCGGAATGAGCGGTCGCCGGATCCGTCCATGCCGCATGATCGGACGGTACCGCAGCCCCCGGCGCATGAACGGAGGTCCCCACCGTGCCGACCCGCCAGGTGCCGACTCATTCGGTGCAGAACCAGGTGCCGCCACTGGTTGATCACGAGGTCAGCGCCTGCGATCCTGCGCTGAACGCGGGTCTCGCCGCCGCTGGATCCCCGTTGACAGCGGCGCTGCAGGACTTGGCCCGCACTGCTGGATCAGCCGAACTCGCCGAGACTGTTCGGCTCGCGGACACCAACGCCCCCGTCCTGGTCACCCATGATCGGGCCGGAAACCGGATCGACGAGGTCGAGTACCACCCGGCGTGGCACGCGCTGATGTCCCGCGCCGTCGCCGCCGGGCTCGGAGCCGCACCGTGGGCTCCGGATGCGCCGGCGGACGCCCATGTGCAGCGTGCGGCCGGTTTCTACCTGTGGACGTACACCGAGTCCGGACACCTTTGCCCGGTTTCCATGACGTACTCCGCGATACCCACCCTGCGACACAGCCCGAGCCTGGCGGCCCGCTACGAGCCCGGCCTGCGATCCCGCCGGTACGACTTCGGGTTGCGCGAGCCTGGCTCGAAAGACGGCTTGCTGGCAGGTATGTCGATGACGGAGAAGCAGGGCGGCTCCGATGTCCGGGCCGGCACCACGACCGCGGTGCCGGTCGGGGGGACGCCGGATGAGTACCGGTTGACCGGGCACAAGTGGTTCACCTCGGCGCCGATGAACGACGTCTTCCTCACCCTCGCGCAGGCGCCCGAAGGATTGACCTGCTTCCTGCTGCCAAGGGTGCTGCCCGACGGAATACCCAATGCCATTGCGCTGCAACGGTTGAAGGAGAAGCTAGGAAACCGCTCCAACGCCTCCGCGGAACTGGAGTACGACGGGGCGACCGGGTGGCGCATCGGTGACGAGGGTCGCGGCGTCCGAACCATTCTGGAGATGGTGGCAAGTACCCGGCTCGACTGCGTCCTCGGTTCAGCCGGCCAAATGCGGGCCGCACTCTCGCAGGCGTCGTTCTACGCGTCCCGCCGGAGGGCGTTCGGCACAGCATTGATCGATCAGCCGGAAATGACCGCAGTGCTGGCCGATCTCGCGGTGGAGTCGTGGGCGGCCACGTTGGTGGCGCTCCGGTTGGCGTCGCTGTACCAATCGAGTCTGTCCGAGTCCAGACCGGCCCGGTCGAGTCCGTCCGGGTCGCGCCCGGCGGCTGAGGCGTCTTTGCTGCTGCGGCTGGCGTTGCCGGTGTCGAAGTTCTGGATCTGCAAACGAGCGGTTCCGATGATCGCCGAGGCCCTGGAATGCCTGGGCGGCAACGGGTACGTGGAGACCTACCCGTTGGCGAGGCTGCTGCGCGAGTCCCCGCTGAACGGGATCTGGGAGGGTTCCGGAACCGTCACCGCTCTGGACGCCGTCCGAGCACTGGAGCGCTCACCCGCCTGTGCCGATGCCCTGCTGACGGAGTTGGCGCCTGCCACGGGCGTGAGCGCGTCCTACGACCGCTCGGTGAGACGGCTGGAGCAACTGCTGCGCGCGCGCGGTGGCGGGTCGGCACGGACGCTGTCGTCACTGGCGGCTCGCACCCTCGCGGCGTCCCAGCTGATCAGGCACGCTCCCGCCCACGTGGCAGACCTGTACTGCGCGACCAGGTTGGACAATGCCGGCGATCGGGTGTTCGGCGAGCTTCCCGCCGGCTTCCCCGTGCGCGACATCGTTGCCGCCGTCACACCGGTGTTGCCGGGTCCGTGAGACTCGCTGATCGGTGCCGTTGAGATGAGGCAGCGTCCCCGCTCGCGCTTCAGCGGCCGTCGGACCGACGCTCAGCGGCCGAACCCTGTCAGGCCTGTCAGTCCAGCCGCGCGCACACCGGTCGGCCGCGGAAGTACTCCGGCAGCGCGTCCACTGCCCGGTCTCCGAGCGGGTTCACCCCGCGCCCTACGGCGAGCGAGTGCGCAACCAGGACGTGCAGGCACTTGACCCGGTCCGGCATGCCGCCGGCGGTGACCGGGATCCCCAGGTCTTCGAGGTCGTTGCGCATCGACAGGTACGACTCGTGCGCCGCCCGATACTCGGCGGCCAGTTCCGGATCGGCCCGCAGGTCGTCGGTCATCTCCCGCATCACGCCGACGGACTCCATCCGGCTGACGGCGGCGTTGAGTTCGGAGCAGCACAGGTAGAACATCGTCGGGAACGGGGTTCCGTCCGGCAGTCGGGGGGCCGTCTGGACGACAGCGGGCACGCCGTGATCGCAGCGGTAGGCAATGGCAAGCGCACCGCGGGGTGGCCGGCCGAGTTCGCGGGTGAGCAGTTCGACGTCGACAGCCGTCACCGGCTCCCACTGCACGCTCACGAACTGCCCTTCGATTCGACCGCCACCACCCAACGTTACCGAGGCGCGCATCAGCCTGACGGCGTGCTGCCCTCCGACAGGGTCGACCAGAGTGAGCCGTACCAGGGCTGATCGGACGTGGAGCCGGCCGCCGCGGCGTCACCGGTGGCCGCCAGCGCAGGCGCGTGAACCACGAAGACGGTGTCGCCGGGCGTGACGTACTGCAGGCGCCGGCGGGCCTCCGCGGCGATGTAGGTCGGGTCCGACAGCGCGGCCTTGCGCGCCTGCAGCTCGTCCCGCTGCTGCTCCAGATCCTGCTGAGCCGACACCGCCTGTGCCAGTTCTGTCCGCTGCTCCAGGTAGCTGCGCAACGGAAACGCAATGGTCAGGGCGATGGCGCAGAGCACCAGGCCGAGGATGGCCACCTGCCGGGCGAGCGCCGACTGCGGCAACAGCGTCCGCCCCGGCAGGGACGACATCGTCACACGGCGTCCGGACCGGCGCGCCATTCCGGTCGCGGACGCGGCCGGCGCGGAGGCAGGTCTGGCAGCGACCGGCCTCGAGGATCCAGCCCGGGTCCGGCGGCCCGATCCGGACGTCGTCCGATCCCCCGCAGCACCGGCCCGGGACGATCGCGAACTGCGGGAGCGATCTCCCGGGCGGCGCTGCGGTGAAGGAGTCATGAGCGGTGTCAGGACCCCGGGGTGTACCGCGGGAAGGCCAGCTCGCCGAGGTAGCGCGCCGCGTCTCCGAGGTTCTCCTCGATCCGCAGCAGCTGGTTGTACTTGGCCACCCGCTCGGATCGGGCAGGTGCCCCGGTCTTGATCTGCCCGCAGCCGGTGGCGACGGCGAGGTCGGCGATGGTGACGTCCTCGGTCTCGCCGGACCGGTGGCTCATCATGCAGCGGTACCCGGCGTTGTGGGCCAGCGACACGGCGTCCAGCGTCTCGGAGAGCGTGCCGATCTGGTTCACCTTCACCAGCAGCGCATTGGCGGCGCCGCGGGCGATGCCGTCCTCGAGTCGCTCCGGGTTGGTGACGAACAGGTCGTCACCGACGATCTGGATCTTGTTGCCGAGCTGGCTGGTCATCGAGATCCAGCCCTCCCAGTCGTCCTCGGACAGCGGGTCCTCGATCGAGACGATCGGGTAGTTGGCGATGAGATCGGCGTAGATGGCGATCATCTCGTCCGAGCTGCGGTTGCTGCCCTCGTACGCGTAGCCGGCGTCGGAGTGGAACTCGGTGGCGGCGACGTCCATCGCCAGCACCACGTCGGAACCGAACCCGAAGCCTGCCTTGCTGATCGCCTCGGAGATCAGGTCGAGCGCTGCCTTGCTGGACGCGGCGGCCGGGGCGAACCCACCCTCGTCACCCAGCGCGGTGGAGAAGCCGGCCTTCTTCAGCACCGACTTGAGCGAGTGGTAGACCTCGGCGCCCCAACGCAGGGCTTCCCGGAAGGTCGGCGCGCCGATCGGCGCGATCATGAACTCCTGGACGTCGACGCCGCTGTCGGCGTGCGCGCCACCGTTGACGATGTTCATCATCGGGACCGGCAGGATGTGCGCGTTCGGGCCGCCGATGTACCGGAAGAGCTCGAGTTCTGCGGACTCAGCAGCTGCCTTGGCGACGGCGAGCGAGACACCGAGGATGGCGTTCGCACCGATCCGGCCCTTGTCCGGCGTGCCGTCCAGGTCGATCAGCTTCTGGTCGATGACCCGCTGCTCGATGGCGTCGTACCCGATGAGTGCCGGCCCGATCTCCTCCAGGACGAACTCGACCGCCTTCAGCACACCCTTGCCGAGGTAGCGGTCCGGGTCACCGTCACGCAACTCCACGGCCTCGTGTTCGCCCGTCGACGCCCCCGACGGCACCGCCGCGCGGGCCAGTGACCCGTCGTCGAGTGCGACCTCCACCTCCACGGTGGGGTTGCCTCGGGAGTCGAGGATTTCGCGTGCACCGATCAGTTCGATGGCCGCCACAGGGGCACATCCCTTCGCTTGCGGGTTGACGGTTGGACGGGTGAAAGCCGTTCGGCGAACAGTACTGAGGTGGCACTGCCGGCAGAACAGTGGTGGGACCGCTGTGTCATGGAGAACGTCGTCATGGAGAACGTGGTCATGAAGAACGTCGTCATGAAGGACTTGGTCAATGGAGGACGTGGAAGAGGCTGATGGACGGGGGCGGCGGGTTGGAGGCTGACAGGAGACCGGCGGGTGAACGTCGGGTGTTGACCCCACCCCGGAACGCCGAAACTGCAGGCGTCACCGGAGAGGCGGAGCCGACGCCGACCGGTGGGCCGACGCCGCACTCAGACTAGAGGCGAACGCCATTCGACTCTCGTCGGACTCGCCAGGACCACAGCCGACGACACCTGGCCGGGTGAACGAACCGTCACCCTCCGGCGAGCGCGCGGATCCGAGGCAGCACCTGCTCGCCGTAGAGGGTGAGGAAACGCTCCTGATCGGGGCCTGGTGCGTGAAACACCAGATGCCGAAATCCGAGGTCGAGGTAGCGCTTGATCTTCTCGACGTGCTCGTCGGCGTCGTCCGAGACGATCCACCGGGACGCCGCCTGCTCGACCGGCAATGCATCGGCCAGGCGCTGCATCTCGATGGGGTCCTCGACGCCGCTCTTCTGTTCCGGGGTGAGCGCGAGGGCGCCCCAATACTTGGTGTCTTCGAGCGCCCGGGCCTTGTCCGGGTCGAAGGACACCTTCATCTCGATGAGCAGGTCGAGGTCGTCCAGCGTCCGGTCCGCCTTACCCGCACCTTCGGCGAGCGCCGGCAACAACGTCTCCGAGTAGAGCGAATCGGCCTTGCCGGAGGTGGTGATGAAGCCGTCGGCGATGCGGCCGGCGAGCCGGGTGGCCGCGGGTCCGGACGCCCCGATGTAGATGGGTACCGGCACCTCGGGGCGGTCGTAGATGGTGGCCCTGTCGGTGCTGTAGAACGTGCCGTCGAAGGTCACCCGCTCACCGGTCCACAACTCACGGATGAGCGTGACGGCTTCCTTCAGCCTGGCGAACCGCTCCTTGCCGTCCGGCCATTCCAGGCCCAGCGGGACCTCGTTGAGGGACTCCCCCGAGCCCACACCGAGGATCACCCGGCCCGGGTACATCACACCGAGGGTGGCGAACGCCTGGGCGATGACGGCGGGGTGGTAGCGGAAGGTGGGCGTCAGGACAGAGGTGCCCAGCAGCACCCGCTCTGTCCGCGCGCCGACCGCTCCGAGCCAGGGCAGGGCCGCGGGCGCGTGTCCGCCGTCGTGCCGCCAGGGCTGCAGATGGTCGGAGATGAAGACGGAGTCGAACCCGACTTGCTCGGCCTGGACCGCGAAGTCGGCGAGCTGCACCGGGCCGAACTGTTCGGCAGATGCCTTGTAGCCCAGTCGCAATGGCATGGGATCTCCTTCTCCTCCGATAGGCACGGCTCCTCACGACGTCGACGCCATGGGTGTGGTGGCGGACGGCACAAGGCAGGTGCGAGCCAGCCTAGTGATCGTTCGGGAGGGAGATCACCGGGTCGGTCGATCGGTGGCCGGGCCGAACGGCACCATGGCCTCCCGCACGACTCCGGCTATCGCATCGGCCTCGATCAGGAACCCGTCGTGCCCGTAATCGGAATGCATCGTGATCAGCGGGCGGGCCGTCTGCGCCGCTGCCAGGGCGGCGCCCTGCGCGGGTAGGAACAGCCGGTCCGAGTCGACCACGGCGACCGTCAACTCCGCGACGATCCGTTGGAGCGCGGCGTCCAACCCGCCCCTGCCCCGACCGATGTCGTGGCTGTTCATCGACTCGGTCAACACCAGGTAGGAGTTCGGGTCGAAACGCCGACCAAGCTTTGCCCCGTGGTGCTCGAGGTAGGACTGGACAGCGAATCGGCCACCGGTGAGCGGGTTCTCGTCACCCTGCGCGGCCCGCCCGAACCGGGTGTCCAATTCCAGTGCGGAACGGTAGGTGATGTGCGCGATCTGCCGGGCGACCGCCATCCCTTCCAGCGGCAGCGGGCCGTCGTAGTAGTCCCCGCCCCGGAAGTTGCCGGTCCGCGCGGATCGCCGCGAGTTGCGGGACACTCCAGGCAATCTGGTCCCCGGTGAACGAGCCGCAGGTGGCGATGGCGATGCACCGGTCGACCAGATCGGGATGCATGACGGCCCATTCGAGCGCCCGCATTCCGCCCATGGAGCCGCCGAGCACCGCAGCGAACCGGGTGATACCGATCTGCTCGGCGAGGCGGAATTCCGCCTGTACCTGGTCCCGCACGGTGACCCGGGGGAAGCGCGAGCCGTACGGACGGCCGTCCGTCGCGATCGACGACGGCCCGGTCGTGCCCCGGCACCCGCCGAGCACGTTCGCCGCGACGGCGAAGAACCGGTCGGTGTCGATCGGTGCGCCGGGGCCGATCAGCCCGTCCCACCAGCCGGGGGTTGGCTGGTCGGGACCGGCCGGACCCACGACGTGGGCGTCGCCGGTCAGCGCATGCAGCACGAGCACCGCGTTGTCGCGCTGGGCGTTGAGGGTTCCCCAGGTCTCGTACGCCACCGTGACGGCGTCCAGCCGCTCACCGGACTCGGTCACCAACGGACCGATTCGGGCGTACTGCCGCCCGCCGACCGCTCCCAGTGCTGATGTGGGTGCGGTCGGCGGTGCGACGGACGTGCCGATGGTGATGCTCACTCGGCCTTGGCGGCGGTGAACCCGGCCTCCAGGTCGGCCAGGATGTCGTCGATGTGCTCGATGCCGATGGCAAGCCGGATCAGGCCGGGCGTGACGCCGGTGGTCAGCTGCTCCGCCGGCGAGAGCTGCGCGTGGGTGGTCGATGCCGGGTGGATGACCAGCGACCGCACGTCACCGATGTTGGCGAGGTTGCTGAACAGTTCGAGCGCATCGGTGAAGGTCTGGCCGGCCTCGACCCCGCCCTTGATCTCGAAGGCGACGATCGGGCCACCGCCGAGCGGCGAGTACTTGAGCTGGTTCGCGTGCCACGGGCTGGATTCCAGGCCCGGGTAGGACACCGATTCGACCTCGTCCCGTTGGCTCAGCCATTCGGCGACTCGGGTGGCATTGGAAACGTGCCGGTCGATCCGCAGCGACAGCGTCTCGATGCCCTGCGAGATGAGGAAGGCGTTGAACGGCGAGATGGCCGGGCCGATATCGCGCAGGCCCTGTAGTCGGGCCTTGAAAATGAAGGCGACGTTCGACTTGAACAGGCCCTCGGGTCCGAGATCCACACCCCAGGTGAGGTTGTTGTAACTCGGGTCGGGGGTGTTGAAGTTCGGGAAACGCTCGGCGTTGGCGACCCAGTCGAAGTTGCCGGAGTCGACGATCACCCCGCCGATGGCCGTGCCATGACCGCCGAGGTACTTGGTCGCAGAGTGCACGACGATGTCCGCACCGAACTCGAACGGGCGAATGAGATACGGCGTGGGCACGGTGTTGTCGACGATCAGCGGCACTCCGGCCTCGTGCGCGACGGTGGCCACGGTGGTGAAGTCCAGAATGTCGAGCTGCGGGTTGGAAACGGACTCCGCGTAGAAGGCCTTCGTCTGCGGCGTCACCGCCGCCCGCCACGATTCCGGGTCGTCAGGATTGTCGACGAAGCTGACGCTGATCCCGAACTTCGGCAGCGTGTAATGGAACAGGTTGTAGGTGCCGCCGTACAGCCGCGGCGAGGAAACAATGTGATCACCGGCCTCGGCAATCGTCAGGATCGCGAGCGTTTCCGCGGATTGACCGGATGCGACCAGAAGTGCGCCGACGCCGCCTTCCAGCGAATTGATGCGATCCTCGACCACGGCCTGGGTCGGATTCATGATGCGGGTGTAGATGTTGCCGAGTTCTTCCAGCGCGAACAGCTTGCGTCCGTGCTCGGACGAGTCGAACGCGTACGACGTGGTCTGGTAGATCGGCAGCGCCCTGGCCTTGGTGGTCGGGTCGGGCGTCTGGCCGGCGTGGATCTGGCGGGTCTCGAAAGACCAGTTGGGGCTCATGCGATTCGCTCCTCGGGGTGGTGGACGGCCGTCCACGGAAACGGTCTTGGTGAGGTGACTGGGCCGGGTTGCTGGGCCGAGCGGGTTCGCTCAGATCCTCCGGCGCAGTGGCGACGCCGGTGGATTCGGAGGTACTCGGCCGGGCGCACCTGTGCGGTGCGCAGGCGGACAGAACCGCCGGAGTCAGTCGCTACAACACATTGCTGTCCGCATGGCGGCACTCCTGTCCGTCGTCGACAGGGTCCGGCGTGTGCGGACCCGCGCTTGCGAACATCCCGGGATCGGGAGTTCGCCTGGTCATCACCCGGGGCACCCCACCGCGTGTGGAGGGTTGCCGTCCAGCGAGCCGGGGCTGTTGCTGGAACTCATGACCTGCGGCGAGTCTAGCGAGCATCGCGCTCGGAAGCGATGGCCGTCCGGGACCGATTCCCTGCGATGGGTGTCACGTCACCAATGCTGGGCCCATGGTCCTTTTGGTATCACCCGGCAGCGTGACATCTGCGGCGGATTGGCCGACGCGACGGACGGCGAGAGTTCGCGTTGACCTGGACGATGTGGGCTCAGAATCCGACGATGACGCCGAAGATCAGGACGGTGTTCAGCGTGACGATCGACGCGGTGATCAGCCACCCGACGAATTTCACGCCGGCCCCGTTGCTGTCGTCACCCATGAGCTCGGGATCTGACGTCAGCCGGAGCAACGGAACAAGGACGAACGGCAACCCGAACGACAGCACCACCTGAGAGATGACCAGCACGGTGGTCGGATTGGCGCCGACGGCCAGCACGATCAGGGCGGGGATCAGCGTGATCACCCGTCGGGCGAGCAGATTGATCCTGACTCGCAGCAATCCGTCCATGATGACGCTGCCCGCGTAGCAACCCACCGAGGTCGAGGCGAGCCCCGACGCCAGCAGGCCGATAGCGAAGAGCATGCCAACGACGGGACCGAGGGACTGCTCCACCGCGGAGTGCGCACCTTCGATGGTGTCCACACCCTCGGAGCCCTGCAACGCCGTCGCGGCCAACAGCAACATCGAAATGTTGACGGTGCCCGCCAGCGCCATCGCGAAGACCACGTCCGTCTTGGTGGCGCTGAGCAACTTGCGGCGCGGCGCACCGGGCGGGATACGGCCGAAGCGGTCGCGGGTGAGCGCCGAATGCAGGTAGACGACGTGCGGCATGATCGTCGCGCCGAGCATCGCGGTGGCCAGCAACACCGAATCGAGACCGTCGAACCTGGGCACCAGTCCCGCCGCGACATCGGCCGCCGACGGTGGTGCGACGAACAGACCCGCGACGAAGCCGACGGCGATGATGAGCAGCAGGCCGGTGATGACCCGCTCGAACGGTCGTTGACCCTGGCGGTTCTGCACCGACAGCAGCGCGAGTGACACCACACCGGCGATGACGCCGCCGATCACCAACGGCAGGTCGAAGAGCAGATTGAGCGCGATCGCCCCACCGATCACCTCGGCGAGGTCGGTGGCCATCGCGACGCCTTCGGCCTGGAGCCAGTAGCTGATCCGCGCCGGCCGACCGAGTCGCTGGCCGACCAACTCGGGTAACGACGCGCCCGTCGCCACCCCGAGCTTGGCGGAGAGGTACTGCACGACGCCCGCCGACGCGGTAGCGACGACCAAAACCCAGACGAGCAGGTACCCGTAACGCGCGCCCGCCTGCAGGTTGGTGGCCACGTTGCCCGGATCGACGTAGGCAACCGCCGCTACGAAGGCCGGACCCAGCATTCCCATACGGATGGCCAGCCGTCGGCGCCGGCCGATCAGGGCGCCATCATCTGGGGCTGCCGACCCGCCGGCGTCAGGGTGCTCCGCCGGTTTCACCGCTCCATCGTCATCCATGCAGAGGTGCTGATGCCCAGTGGCAGGCTGAGACGCCGCCCACCTTCCATCGCCGACTCCCGTACTCCGACATCACCCCCGCCTGACCCGATCACCGACAGCAAGTACGAATGTACTTACGGTGACCAAAGATTCGGCCAACCGGAGAGATGACCCCGATCGTCGCCCCCTTGGTCAACCTGACAGGGGACTTCTCGTTCGAGCAACACTCTCGGTGACGAACATCCCCTGAAGGTGAATACCTTCGGGTCATAGCGTCGATTCCGCGCATCAGTAACAATCGATCTTAGGCCGAACGGATGATTACGCAAGGCTCATGAACGAACCGGCTTTGCCCAGTCGTTTCTTCAGTACAGGATCTGCAACCCGAATCGACCGCTTGGACTCGCCACCGCTGGCGCCATGTCACCACTCGAAGGGATGGGTCACCGTGAGCCAACTCGCTGCCGCGACCTATGTCGGCCAAGTGGAACGTGATCCCGACGGGGTCCTGTGGGCGGTGCTCTACTGCGGCGATCTGCTGGTCAGCCGCGAACGGGTCAGGTCGCTTCGCAAGGGAAAACGACGCGTCGCCGATCTGGTCCTCAGCGCCTCGGACACGCACGCCGCGCCATATCGCACGTCACCGGTCCACACGAGTCGCCTGGTCGAGAAGCGGAACGCGACGGTCCGGCATCGCCCGGTGACGCGAGCGATGGACTCTGATCGTGACGTGCCGGCCTCTGCCCGCGCGGCGATGGCCGCGCGTCCGCTCCTCGCCCCCTGAATCAGCTCGCCCACGTCTATCCGAGCCGGCAACTACGCCGTCACGCTGTTGCTCTTGGGGCTCAGCAGCGTGTTGCCGAACGGGTCCTTGATGCGGACCTGATACGTGTGCGTCGTCCCTGCGGTCAGACCGGTGTCTGTGAGGGACTTGTTCTGGACGGACGGTCCAGAAGTTGGTCCTCACGTCGCCGTTTTCATCGACCGCGCCGTTGTCCGCAGCAACTCGTATGTCAGGGACTGGTTATCCTTATCCCACGCCGTTCCGAATGCGACAGTGACCACGCCAGTCGCGGACTTCGTCGCCGTTGTGCCTGGTATCGCCCTCGCCGGTTGCGTGGTGTAGCTCGGGCCAACCTTGTTTGGCGCGTTGGCTATTCACAGCCATGCGGGCCAGGCCTTGTTGCGCCTTGCCGTTAACGCTGGGGAACTCACCGCCGAGGGCAATGTAGGTGCCGTTTCCTGCCAGCGACCACGGCCCTTGGTTTTGCCCGGTGTAGGTGCCGGCGGCAGATATCGGGAAACCATTGCAGTACCGACGAAGCGGGCATGCCCGTTGTAGTTCCATCCGTAGTTGTCGGGCCCCCTGTTGGTGGTTGTAGCAGCCTTAGTTGAACGCAATTGCCCGCTGCGCATCGCACCCTGGGATTCGTATCCGGGAAACTGCCGATCCAGGAGCAGTCGTGGGCGTGACCCGACGCTGTACAGAACCGACCCCAGGGGCAAAACGTCGTAAGTGTCGCCGTGACAATCATTGAGCACGCTGATCGCGCCCGTGGTTGGGTCGGCGGCGAATGTTCCCTCGAAACTGGATCCGGCGCCGAAGGCATATCCGGATCCGAAGATCTGTCGACCGTCCGTGCGCAGGCTGGTGATGGCCCCGGTGTCTCGTGGCGTCACGGATCTTCTTATTCGCCGCCCACGGAAGATTCGACCCCGACGCCACGCTGAGTGATCCCATCCCGTACGCTGCCTGGCCGTTCAGCGTCGTGAATGCTCCGCCCACGATGACCCGGCTTTTATCGGGAGAGACAACCATGGACCATACGATGCCGTTGTCCGCCTTGGGTGCCCAGCCCAGCAGCAAACCGGATGCCGGGTTCACCGCAGCCAACCGGACTCGCGCTTTCCCGTTCACCGACCCGAACCTGCCGCCGATGTACACGGTGGTGGACGTGGCGCTCATCGCGCCCACGGTGCCGTTGACGCTGGGACGGAAGAGCGTGTCCAACGCGCCGGTGACCGTGTTGAAGGAAACAACGTGACTTCTCGCGACCCCGTCCACGGTGGTGAAATCGCCGCCGACATAGACTCGCGCGCCGTCCGCGGAACCTGTCACGACCCGTCCTTGACCATTCAACGAATGGTTGAACGTACTGACCCGGTTTCCTGTCCGGACGTCATAGGCGAAGATGTTGTTGGCGGTGACCTCGCCCGCTCCACCGGCTGCCACTCCTGGAGGGCGAGCCTTGGTGAAGCTTCCTGTTGCATAAACGATGTTGTTGATGACGTGCCTGACTCCACACGACGCCGTTCAGCTGCCAGGTGGGTAGCGCATCCGCACTGAATGTGGCAGGCGTGCCCGCTGGCGGAACAGTATCGGCGACAGCAAATGACTTTGGCGCGGCAGTCAGTGCGGCAACCAGCAGACAGACGGCGATCATGGAGGTCGCCACCCGCTGGGAAGTGCGCCTCGCCGCCCTAGTCAAGAACATGAAAACCCCCGTGGTATCGGCCCTGCCACCAACCCGCAGTGCACTGGTATTCATCAGTTTGGCCAGCCGCACGCTAGCCGACGCGGCCGCGAACAACCGCGGTCGCGTGGTTTGCGTCGAGGTCCACAGCAGCGGAAACTTCACTACGGTCTTGAACGGGAACGGCGAAGAAGTAAGTCGCAAAGGCTTTATCGCCGGGGAGCACACTGCCGGTGAAGTCAAGCGCCGCTGGATCTTCGTAGACCGGTGCGGCGATGCGAGCGGGAGATCCGTACGTGGTGGTCACCACAACTTGGTTGAGATCGACGGCCCGATCGGACTGATTGTCGATGCGGATCTTGAAGCCGACATATGACCGTCCCGGTATGGCGCCAGGCCCCTTGCCATCTTCTTTTCCACTTTTTGTGACATCCACCCAGACGACGACCCCGTCGGGATACCGGACCGGCGCGACGGCGAAGGACCCTCTGGTAGCCGGAGTGATTCTGCTCTTCGCGGCTTTCCCCGGACGAACGGGCGCTGCGATAGTGCTGGGCGCCAGGGGATCCACGGCATCGCCGACATCCCGACCGGCACCGACGGACAACTCGCTCGCGGGTCCGCTCGATGCCGGCGCCTGCGGTTGAACGGGCGGCGCAGCCTCCTGCGCGGCACAGGCGCCTGCCAGTGCGACGACGCCGACCATCACAGCGAGCCGCGTCATTCCTGACCACCGGCCTCGGAACCGTGCCCCGGCATCGTCCCGACCGGCAGCATCGATCGGTCGCTTGTGATTCATGGCTAACCCCCGTAAATCCCCCGCGCTTCGAGCTCTCACTATCCCACTTGCAGCCGACCGAACAAATAAGCAGAAAGACAACGATCCTTGCGGTGTGTAGTTCTCCGGCTCGGAAAAGTAATCCCGATCGGGTGATTCTAGGGCAGAACTAGCTTGCCCCATGATGAGTTCAGACCATGCATGTCGCGAACGCGATAAGCGCGTCCCGGCACGTGCCTAGTGGATCTAGCAGTTTCGTGGTGGACACCGCGGTTCCGACTCGCCGTAGCAGACTGCCGCTTGCGGCGTGACTACCGTGTCACGATCCCGGTGACGGCCTTCCCCAGCTCCTTCCCCATCTCCCGCATCCCGGATCCGATGGCAGCACCGCCCTTGCGGTGGGGTGTACTCGCGCCGGGCGGCATCGCCGGCGCCTTCGTCGATGCCATCCACCGCAACACTCGCCAGCGCTTGGTGGCTGTGGGTTCCCGGTCGCAGGAGCGTGCTCAGGCATTTGCCACCGAGCACGGGGCGGAGAGTGCGTACGGCTCGTACGAACAACTGGTGTCCGACCCGAAAGTCGATGCGGTTTACGTCGCGTCCCCGCACAGCGAGCATCGCGCGCAGGCGTTGCTGGCCATCGCCGCCGGCAAGCCGGTCCTGGTGGAGAAGGCCTTCGCCAGGAACGCCACCGAGGCGCAAGAGGTGGCCGATGCAGCCAGACGGCAGGGCGTGCTTGCTATGGAAGCAATGTGGACCCGCTACCTTCCACAGACTGATGTGATGGCTCAACTGATCGCTGACGGTGCGCTGGGAACAGTGACGACCGTGCTGGCCGACCATGGCCAGCATTTTTTTGAAGATCCAGCCAGCCGGTTGTTCGACCCCGACCTTGCCGGGGGAGCCCTGTTGGATCTCGGCGTCTACCCGGTTTCCTTCTCCTCTTTTGTTCTCGGTAGCCCGGACACCATCACTGCCACGGGCTCGCTGACCGGCACGGGGGTTGACGCTCAAATCTCGATCGTCCTCGCTGCCGGTGACGCACAGGCGACGATCAACACAACGTTGCTCGCCCGGACACCGACCCGCGCATCAATCTCCGGAACATCAGCGACCATTGAAGTCTCCGGTCCCTTTTACGGGCCTGCCGTGTTGACCCTCACTTCCAATGACGACCGGCGGCTGGTCAGAGAGAGCGGTCCGATCACCGGCCACCACGGATTGTGTTTCGAGGCCGCTCATCTGGCAACTCTTGTTGCCGAGGGTGCGACTGAGTCGCCGCTTCTCCCACTCGACGAGACGGTCTCCGTCATGCGGACGTTGGACGAGATCCGACGCCAGATCGGCGTGAGGTACCCGGGCGAGTAGCCCGGCGACGGGTGTGCGGCCGAAGGAGATCAGGCTTGACCGGTGACGAATCTGGCCTTGAGCGTTTCCTTCAGGCGCAGGACGACAGAGGCACCTATCGCGGCGCCGTCAGTGAGCTGCGGCATGGTCGCAAGGTCTCGCACTGGATGTGGTTCGTCTTCCCGCAGGTAGCAGGTCTGGGCTCAAGTCCGACCTCGCGGCACTATGCGGTCTCGGATCTTGCCGAGGCGACAGCCTATCTGGAGCACCCAGTCCTCGGCCCGCGACTGCTCGAGAGTGCAGAACTGGTCGCAAGTGTCCGCGGAGCCACCTCTGCTGAGGACATTTTCGGCCCGGTCGATGCGCAAAAACTCCGGTCGAGCATGACGTTGTTTTACCGCGCCGAACCGAGCGAGGCAGTCTTCCAACGCGTGCTGGACCGGTTCTTCGACGGTGTCCCAGACGCACTCACCGATCGGCTGCTGCAGCAACCCCCGACCTGACCGGCCCGGAGTGGCTCCAGTCACGGCCAGTCAAATTCCACTTGCCAGCCGACTGAACAGCTGTTTAATATGCTGTTCATGCGTTCAGCCACGCGTAACAGTGAGGATCTGACGACTCGGGCGAAGATCCGTGATGCCGCCATCGTGAGGTTCGGCAAGTTCGGCTTCGGCCGGACCACCATCCGTGCGATCGCGGAGGCCGCCCGCGTCTCTCCGGCGCTGGTCATCCACCACTTCGGTTCCAAAGACGGGCTCCGCGAGGTCGTGCGACACCTACATCACCGATCTGATCGATGACCAGACGGCACACGCCGCACAGGCATTGGCGGCCGCCGATGTGTTGGCAATGCTGGCCACTCGACCTGATTTCGTCCATGTCGCGCCGTACCTGACAACCGCTATGACCGAAGGTGGCGACTTCGCGGAACGGTTGTTCGCGCGGCTGGTCGATGACATGGAGGCCTACCTCAAGGCGACAGTGTCCGCCGGCGTGGCCCATCCGACCGAGAACGAGCGGGCAAGAGCCGAGCTGATCACCCTGATCAAGCTCGGCATGCTGTCGTTCGCTTCGTTCGTCGCGCCGGACGGCACGCCGGACGACGACGTCCTCGAGGTGGTGGCCGAGCGGCTCACGATTCCCGCGCTCGAGTTGTTCACCCATGGGCTCTATGCGACTCCGGACTACCTCGATGCCTATCGCAGCCAAGCGCAGCAGCAAAAGGACCGACGCAACGGTTCCGCGTCGACGGCAGCATCCGACACGTCGCAACCCGGAGCCACGGCGGTCGCAACACCCCCACGATTCGCTCATCGGAAAGGTGAGAGCACATGAGTACTGACAACGCCGTCATCACCAGTGGCCTGGTCAAGACGTTCGGCCCGGTCACTGCCCTTCAGGACCTCGATCTTTCAGTCCGCACGGGCGAAGTCCACGGCTTCCTGGGACCCAACGGCTCCGGCAAGTCCACCACCATTCGGGTCCTTCTCGGGCAGTTACGCGCCGACGCCGGCACTGCGGAGGTGCTCGGCGGGGATCCCTGGCGCGACGCCGTCCGACTTCACCGCCGCCTGGCCTACGTGCCGGGCGAGGTGAACCTTTGGCCGAACCTGACCGGCGGCGAAGTGATCGATCTGCTCGCACGCCTGCGCGGCGGCATCGACACCCGGCGCCGTGACGAACTGCTCGAACGTTTCGAGCTCGACCCACGCAAGAAGGGACGCGCGTATTCGAAGGGCAACCGGCAGAAGGTGGCGATCGTGGCCGCCTTGGCCTCCGACGTCGAACTGCTGATCCTGGATGAGCCGACCACCGGGCTGGACCCCCTGATGGAAGAAGTGTTCCAACAGTGCATCAATGCCGAGAAGGACAGGGGCCGAACGGTTCTGCTGTCGAGCCACATCCTGTCGGAGGTGGAAGCGCTCTGTGACCGGGTCAGCATCATTCGGTCCGGCACGATCGTCGAGACCGGGACATTGGCCGAACTTCGGCATCTGACCAGGACAGCGATCAGTGCGGAATTGGACGCCGTTCCCGACGGGTTGCGCTCCGGCGCGGGCGTGCATGACCTGGTCGTCGAGGGCAACCGCGCTCGATTCGATGTCGACTCCACCGAACTCGACCGTGTGCTGCGGCTGATGGTCGACGGTGGCGTGCGCAGCCTCAGCGCGACACCGCCGACGCTCGAGGAATTGTTCCTTCGCCATTACGGCGATCATGTCGACGGCGAGTCGTCGACCGGACAACCGAGCGAGGCACCTGCTACACACCGATTCGGCCGGCACGACAAGGCGGTGGCACGGTGACGTCCGCGGTTCTCGACACAGCATCGCCGTCCACGGTCGGCGGGACCCGAGAGCGCTTCGCGGGCACCGGCAGTTTGGTCCGATTGAATATCCGCCGTGAGCGGGTGCCACTCGCCGCCTGGCTCTTGGCCTTCCTGTTGGTAGCGGCCTCCACCTTCTCTGCTATTGCGGCGCTATACCCGGAGCCCGCGGAACGACTGGCGCTCCAGCTGTCCATTTCCGCCAACCCCTCGTTCCTCGCGATCACCGGTCCCATCACGGATCCCTCCGTCGGAGGCATCGGGGCCTGGCGCATGGCCGCCGTCGGTACGACTCTGGTCGGCCTCATGGCAGTTTTCACCGTTATCCGGCGGACGCGTGGAGATGAGGAAGCGGGCCGCACCGAACTGCTGGCGTCCGCGGTGGTGGGCCGTGCCGCGCCATTGGCGGCCGCCGTCATCGTCGCGGCCGGCGCGAGTTTCGCCATCGGCATCCTGGTGGCTGCTGCCGGCATCGCAAGTGGTGAGTCGGTGACAGGTTCGGTCCTGTTCGGGGCCGCGTTGGCGGGCTGCGGGCTGACCTTCGCAGGTGTCGGAGCGATCGCTGCCCAGATCGCCGAAACGTCGCGCACCGCAGTAGGACTCGCTTCCTCGGTGCTCGCGGTCACATTCGCCTTGCGGGCGATCGGCGATGTGCAGCCCAGTCTGCAGTGGTTGACGTGGCTGAGCCCGCAAGGGTGGGCAGCCCACGTCGAACCCTTCGGCGCCAACAACGCCGCGGTGCTCGTGCTGTTCCTGGTGGCGACCGCCGTTGCACTCACGGTGGCCGGCCTGATGCTCGAACGCCGCGACCTCGGTCTCGGCATGCTGGGAACGCGGCTGGGTCGTGCCGAAAACCCGAGGATGTCCTCGGCCACCGCTCTCGCCATCCGACTGCACCGAGGCTCTCTGTTGGGTTGGACCGTCGGGTTTGTCGTCTTCGGCGCGGTCACGGGAGGCGTTTCGTCGACCAGTACCGACCTGCTGGCGGGTAACCCACAGCTGGAGGAAGTGCTCGCCAAGATCGGCGGGAGCGGCGCGATGAGCGACATGCTGCTGGCCACGATGGGCGCGATCGCCGGCTTGATTGCTGCCGGGTACGCCGTTTCAGCGGCGCTGCGCATGAGTACGGAAGAAACTGCCGATCGGGTGGGTCCGGTGTTGGCGACGTCGGTCAGCCGGCAGAGGTGGATGGCGGGTCATGTGGCCTTCGCCGTCGTCGGTCCCGTCGTGCTCCTCGCGGCTGCCGGCGTGGTCGCCGGCATCTTCAACGGTATCCAGACGGGCGACTTCCCCGACGGATTTTCTTCCGCATTCGACGCAATGATCGTTCAGGCACCAGCAGCGCTCGTCCTCGGTGGGCTGGCAGTTGCCCTGTTCGGCTCGCTGCCACGGCTGACATCGCTGGCCTGGGCGGCCCTGGCGACGGCGCTACTCCTCGGGCAACTCGGCCCTTTGCTGCAATTGCCGCAATGGCTGATGGACATCTCGCCCTTCACGCACATTCCGACGGTGCCGACCCAGGACGTGCGGTGGACACCGCTGATCGTGCTGGTCGCGATCGCTGCCGCTCTCATCGGGCTGGGCGTGTCGGGCTTCCGTCGGCGAGACGTCAACTGACCGCTGACCCGTTTGCCGACGCAGGTTCGGCGGCCGCTTGTTCGGCGGCCGCCATCGCGTCGGCGTGGGCCAATGCGACCGCGCGCAGTGCCGTTTCCGGATCTTCACCGCGGGCACCGGCTGCGTACGCGATCCGGAACATCGCCTCGGCCGCTGACTCCCCTGCCGACGGTTCCACGGCGATGCCGAATTTAGCGGCCCGGGAACCCAGTTTTGCGGCGAGTGCAGTCGCCGGCTGACCGAAGGCGACGCCGGCGAGCGCGCCCGATCGCCCGTGTTCGATCTTCTTCAGCTCATCCCAACGCCGCTCCTGATCCGATGCGGTGTGCACGGGTCCGTGCTTTGCATCGAAGACATGCGGATGGCGGCGCACCAATTTGTCGACCAGACCGCCTGCGACGTCGTCGATGTCGAACCCGCCGCCTTCGACCGGCTGCTCGGCTGCGATCCGGGCGTGGAACAGCACCTGCAGCAGGACGTCACCCAGTTCTTCACGAATTGCCGACTGGTCGCCTTGTTCCACAGCGGCCACCAGCTCGTAGCACTCCTCGATCAGATACCTCAACAGTGACTCGTGCGTCTGTTCCGCGTCCCATGGGCAACCTCCCGGCGATCGCAGGCGGTCCATCACGGCCACCGCGTCCAGTAGGCGACTGCCCACCGAAGTGGTCCCGTCAGCGTCGTTGGGCTGCTCGGGCCGTGGCTGCGTCACAGACCGCTGCCACCCGGAACAACCTGCAGCGACAACGGGTCCCACGTCCCCAGCCGCGGATTGACAGTCACCCCTGCTTGTTCCGCGTACGGCGCGAGGAGAAGGGCACCGAGGTCGAATTTCCCGACCAGCTGCTGCGGTCCGAGGTCGGCGGCGGTCAGTAGTGCCGGCTCCACCGTGCGTTCCAGGATGCGGATCACGTAAAACCCGTCCTGGCTGGGATAGACGATGACATCGCCCTGCTGGGCGTTGAACACACCCGTCGGAGCCACCGTCGGATTCGTCAGCAGACTGACGGATTGCGGCTGCACCGGCGAAGCGGAGGCGGCGATAGCCGCATCGACGGCCGCGGGGTCAGCAAGAAACTGGCTGCGGGTGGAGACGGCTTCGTCACGCGTCGCGACAGACACACCGTCGATGCGAACGGTGACGTTGTTGACCGGTGAGCCGTTGGCCGGCTGAGTCGACACGAGTCCTTCCAGCCGCAGCAGATCGCGAACGGTCTGCTCCACCATCGACTCGGGTGCACCGAGTTGGCTGGCTGCGCTGGAGCCTTGACCGCCCGCCATGGCGGTGTTCACCTGATCGTTGGTGACCACGACACCGCGATCTGCGGCGGCCACCTCCAAGAGCTGGCTACGGATTGCCGCCGTGGTCTGAGCGCGATTGAAGACGGCTAGCGTGGTCGGTTCTATCGGCGTGGCACCCGAGGTCTGCGCCTGATCGACAACTGCGTTGGTCCGGTCGAAGATCGCGGCTTCGGAGATGGCCACGTCGCCAACCTGCGCCGCGGATGTGGCGGGCGTCGTCGCGCATCCTGCGGCGCTCAGCCCCACCGCGCCGATCGCAGCGGCAATGGTCAACATTCGACGAGCAGAGAGCACCCGTACCACCCTTCGGGTTCGCTTGCCGCACAGTCACTCGCGGCCTTCACCCGACACCATCCCACAAACCCGCTGCTCACCTCGCTGCAGCACGGCGTGCGTTGGTCAACCGACTCAGTACGCTCCTGCAGAGGAGACGACGGCTTTCCAGGTCTTCCAGATGATGACCATGTCGCCGGTGATCGACCAGTTCTCGACGTAGTAGACGTCCAGTCGCACGGTGTCGTCCCAGGTGAGATCCGACCGACCCGAGACCTGCCACAAGCCAGTCATGCCCGGCTTGACGAGCAACCGCCGACGAGCTTCGTCCTCGTAAAGATCCACCTCGGCCTTGAGCGGCGGCCGCGGACCCACCAGGCTCATGTCGCCGACCACGACGTTGAAAAGCTGTGGCAACTCGTCGATGCTGAAGCGGCGGATGAACTTGCCGACCGATGTCACCCGTGGGTCATTCTTCATCTTGAACAAGATGGTGTTGCCGGCATCGCGCTGGTCCTGCTGCAGGACGTCGAGCCGGGATTCTGCATTGACGACCATCGACCGGAATTTGATCATCCGGAAAATGTCGCCGTTGATGCCCACCCTGTCCTGCCGGAAGAACACCGGTCCTTTGCTGTTCAATTTGATGGCCAATGCCACCGAGACCAGAATCGGCGAGAAGATCAGGATCAGCAGCAAGCTACCAACCACGTCGAAGGACTTCTTGAGGATGCGGTTCGCTCCTCGATAGGTGGGCCTGTCGACGTGGATCAACGGAAGCCCGGCGACCGGCTGAGTGTGCACGCGTGGTCCGGCGATGTTGGTGAGCGCCGGCGCAAGGATGAGTTCAGCGTCGGTGTCTTCGAGCTCCCAGCTGAGCTTGCGCACGCGACTCGGACCGAACGACGCCGTCGACGTCACCGCGACCGTGTCAGCGCCCGACGTGCGGACCATGTCGGCGACGTTGTCCAGGCCGCCCAGGACCGGCACGCCGTCGATGTCGAGCAACGGGCCACCGTCGGCGTCCACGGCCTTGGTGTTCTGGCTCAGGCAGACGCCGATCACCTTGTAACCCGCCTGCGGCGCACGTCGGAGATCTCGCAACAACTCGGTGACGGTGTGCACGTTGCCGACCGCGAGAACTTGGGACAGGTACTCCCCCGATGCTCGCTTGCGGTGCAGCCACCTGCGCCAGCTGAATCGGGTCACCAGCAGGGCGGCGAGCCCGACCGGCATCATCACCAGCAGATAGCCGCGACTGATCTCGAGCTTGAACAGGTACGAGACGATGGCCATGACGCCGAAGACAGCAAAGGTGGCGTGGAAGAGGCGCTTGTACTCGAGGGCGCCGTAGCCGATGGACTTCTTGTCGCGACTGCCGGACCAGGTCAGTGCCAGCATCCAGGTCACCAGCAGTCCTGCGGTCAGAGCGAGATGACCGGGCGCGAGTTGGTCGATGGCCTCCTCTGGCGTGACGGCTGGCATACGTACCACCACGACCAGTGCGGAGGCGACCAAGAGAACAAGAAAGTCAGTGACAAACAGGCGGTTGGAGTAACGGCGCCCCCAGCTGCGGAACGCCAGCGGCTCAGTCAGATTTTGTGCAGAGGCGGAGGTCGAAGAATTGTCCTCGTCCATTGAACCCGGAATCAGGAGACGAGAGTCGCCCCGCCTCGACGAACCGATCGCGCGTCGACGAGTCCGTTGGCTTGAGACCACGGGACCGCTGACGAGCGCCATCCTGGTCCCCCCAGTGCCGTGAATCCCTCGGTCACCGACCCGCCGCCGGCACCTGTCCTGCCGTGTCAAACAGCTTAGCCGTTGATACGTAGCGCTAAGAACGCCATTTGGGGGCCCCCGCCACCCTCTTGGTCAAGCTCCATCTAACTCTATGCAACCAACCTTGGTAAATCAAAGGCTTGAAGTCTGCCCGATCGAGTGATCCTGAACGGATCACCACCTGACGGGTCACCGCATCGAGAGCCTAGCCCGTCGCCTCGGAGTCAGTGCGACCACCCTCGATCGCGGCAAGGGCCCGCCGGAGCACGCTGCTCGATGTGTGCATCGTGTAAGGGAAGTACACGATCTCAACTCCGACCCTGGCGAAGTCACGCTCGAGTTTGGCGCCCTTCGCGGTGCCTCGCCAGTCGTCGCCCTTGAACAGGACGTCGAACGGCACCTGTTTCCAAGTCTCCAGCTTGTCCGGAACCGTTTCGGCCACGACTTCATCCACCAAACTGATATGGGAGACGATCTCCAGGCGCTCGGCCAATGGAATGACCGGAAGACGGCCCTTCGTACGCAAACACATCTCATCAGAGACCACTCCTGCAATCAGGTGATCACAGTGACTCTTTGCGTGACGAAGGATGTTCAGGTGTCCGATGTGAAATAGGTCGTACGCACCAGGTGCATAACCGACGCGCATACCCATGAGTCCTCCAAGATGGCTGTTCGCGCCGCCGATCCCATCCGTTGACGGCCGAATCACCCTGACGCTCGATATTCGTCTCCGAGTGTAGCGGAAACGGCACCATAACTATGAAATCTTAGCTCCAAAGAGTGACGGGTCGACGGGGACTCCAGTACACAATCGCGAAAGGCGTGCGCAACGAAGAGTCGCTCGGCGACTGGCGTGATCCGTCGCCAGATCGGCAACCCGATCGAGTCAGGTCGCGTCCGACGCGGCCGATGGACGAGCGGCATCCCACTCACAACGCCACCTCGGCCACTCGGGACTCACCGTGCAATGCGCAGTGGAGTGAGACGGCGCGGCACTTCAGGACCGCGTTTGAACCGTCGCTGTCACGTTGCGTCAGGTGGTGGTCGAAGGCCCGGGCGGGATCGGTCTGTGCGCTTGGCCCCTTGCGCCAACGCCGGGGCCTGCCGCCGGCTGGAGTCGTTGCGCGACCTAGTGCCCGCAACCGAACTCGTCACCCCCAATCCAGGCGCCTGGCGGGGACTTGCAGCACCATTACGCAGTGAAGCCGACGCTGAATCACTGGCCTTGGTCACATTGTTGGCCAGGGACTCCACAACGGATGGCTTCTTGTCGGGATCGTCCTCGTAATAGCCGTAGCCGTCATACCGCAGGCCCGCATCGGAACCCTTGGGCGGAGCCATATTGATGACGACACCAAGAATCCTCGCGTCCACCGCGTGAAGCGACTGTGCTGCTGACCCGAGCTGATTTCTTGTGGTCTTTCCGTGACGCACGACAAGGACCACTCCGTCTGCTTGCACTGCCGCAACTGCCGCGTCGGTCACCGGGAGCAGCGGAGGAGCGTCGATGAGGATGAGGTCATAATTTCGGCGAAGCGACCTCAGCATGGTTGCCATGTTGGAGCTTCCCAAGAGCTCCGAGGGATTGGGTGGCAGCGATCCACTGGCGAGCACCGAGAGGTGGTCGCTTCCCCAACTCTGGACGGCATCCTCGATCGGCGCCTGACCAACCAGAACGTTGCTCAAGCCTACGGATCCTTCTAGTCCCATGTACTCCGATACCCTCGGCCTGCGAAGATCTGCGTCGATGAGAAGGACGTTCTTCCCGGCCTCGGAGAACACGATGGCCAGGTTCGTCGCCGTGCTGGACTTGCCTTCCCCCGCAACCGAAGACGTGATGACGATGACCTGCGCCGGTTGTGCAACATCGACGAACTGCAGGTTCGTCCGGAGGCTGCGGAAGACCTCCGTCCGCCCGGACCTCCCCCGCCCAACTGTGATCAGCGGGCTTTTCTGCGCTGCCTTGTCAAAGGGAATGGTCGCCAGACGAGTGATACCGGCCGGCAGATCCTTGGGTGCCCGAACTCTGGTATCCAGGCGGTCTCGGGTCAGCGCGAGAAGTACCCCAAGAAAGAGCCCGCCCAGCAATCCGGCCGCCATATTGCGACGACTGTTGGGGCTCGACGGGATCGAAGGTGGTATCGCCTGAGCGACGATCGATACATCCACCGACGGCTGGCCGTTGGCGCCTTTTGGGGACAGATCCCGCACTACGACGGCCAGCTGGTCGGCGACGGCATTGGCGACAGCAGCCGCCTCGTCGGCTGAGGAGTCGGATGCGCGGATCTCGATCAGCACCGTGTCATTCGAGGCGACCGCATCGACGCTGCGGACAAGATCCGCCGCAGCGACCGGGAGATTGAGCTTCTCGACGACGGGCTCCAGCACGACCGGGAGGGTGGCGAGCGTCGCATACGAGGACAACTGCTTCTGCGTGTAGTTGCTGCCCTGGAAGAGGTCACTCGCGGATTCGCCGTAGGGAAGGGAGAAGTACACGCTCGCGGTGGCCTGGTAGATCGGGGTGGCAGCATAGGAAACCGCAGCGGCGGCGCCGAAGCCGAGCAGGGTGGGTAGGAGCACGTACAACCAGCGCTTCTTCAGCACCAGAAGGAATTCCATGGCGTGCATTCCCAGGACCTCCCCGCAGCATGTCGGACGCGCCCGCACGGCACGCAGCCGCGGGACGTGTCCGACCCCAGTACCTCGTCACCGAACGGTAACGAACCCCCCGATCAGCGTAGTTCACGCGCGGCCAGATCACCGCCACCGAGAACACTCCTCCAGTCCCACATCGTCGTGATGAGAGCTGCCTTGTCACAAGTCACTGTGATGTGAACCGGCAACCCCTGCAGTGAGGCGATCCGACCGCGGGTTTGGAACCCTCGCAGTTCCGTTGAGCTGTGTGAAAACGGCCAGCCCGACCATGAACCAAAACCACATGGAGTACTGCGTGATCAGCGCAACTGTGGCCAGGGCGGGGATCTGCGCGACCACCGCCACGGTCGCCGGAGTGGCCCGGCCGCGCAGAACAACGATCACTCCTCCGACCAACAGGGCGACGCCGGCTGTCAGCGCGAACCAGCCGTAGGTCAGCCCCGTGAACAGCACCTGGCTGTCGATCGACTGGAACGTCCCGAAGAACAACTCACCAGTTGGTGACCGGTAGGCGGCGGAGGAAATACCCAGCAGATCGATGTCCGGGACCAGTTGGAGTAGATCGCCGCGGTAATTGGCGCTGTTAGTCGCCTCGTCACCGGCAGTCTCGAAGATGGCGATGAATGATGGCGCCAGCACGGCCGCGGCGACGGTCAGCAAAGCCAGGATGCTCACCTTCAGTTGGCGGGGCACACCCCCCACGAATGCGACGGTCAGCAGAACGGCGAGCACCGCGCAGATCATCGAGATCCGGCTGATGGTGACACCGATCCCGCCCAGGATGACCACCACCATCAGCAGCCTTGTGCGAATCCCCAACGAGGCAGCTATCACCATCGGAACGGCGAGTGCCAGGCTGCTGCCGAGTGCGATTGAGTGCCCGAAGGCTCCTTCTGCTCGCAGAAAAGTGCCCCGACTCTGCAAGATGCCCCACTTGATGTGGAGATCATTAGCCGGCCCGAGCGTGACGAATGGGTTCCAAGCAAGGAAGAATTCCACAACCGCGAGTCCGGCAACGACTGTGAAGACGACCGCAGCACACGTGTAGATCCACTGCGGATCCACCTTGCCGGGCAAAAGCCGGCCGAGCAGGAACGCCACCAGCCATTGGGCCAGCACCCCGAAGATCGTGCTCTGGGTGGCGCCCCCGACCAGTACCGGTGCCAGACAGGACACGAAGAAGAAGACGGCGATCAGGTCAGCGGCACCGAATTTCGGCAGTTCCGGTCGCATGGCGGCGAGGAGCAGGATGCCCAGTAACGACGTCGGCAGGAAGTAGACGATGAAGGAAGCGCCCATCCAGAACGGCACGAATGCAACCGTCAAAAGCCAAAGCAGCACCCCGACTTTTGGCCGGAAGAACACGAGTGCCGCCAGACCGCCCACAACTGCCAGGCTGAGCGGGATGAGGGCGAGTTCACCTGCGGACAGGCCGAACATTTAAACCCCCCCAACTCTCGTGCGCCAAACGGGTTCGTCAGGTGTGTATTGCACCGGACAACTCACCGATCCAGGTACGAACACCTGCAATTCTGATGACGGTAACGACGGTATGTAACCGCTTCCCGAAGTATACGAAGTCATTCCTCGCCGCCGGGCGTATGCCATCGCTGATCTGACAACGCTCCCTTCCGCCTGCGGGATCTGACAAACGTTCCTCTTGCCGCCGCCATGGAATCCATTGGGGAAACGATCGCCAGCTTCAGCAAGCGAAATCCGCTGTATCGCGGTACTGCTCGACCGGCCAGCCGCCGTCCTGCAAGCCGGCCCAGCAGTGTTCGACGGCGTTTGACCTGCAGCGGTTGGACAGCGGCAACGGCGTCGAGCTCAACTGGCTCGAGGCCGAGCACGCCGGCGTCCCGGGCGCGCACGAGGAGGCGATGCCCTCGTTCGGTCCGCGCAATTGCGACCGAGAGCCCGTCCGCGTCGTCGAACAGCGGGAAACCTGAGGCATCCGCATGCCAATAGTCGCCGACGGCGATGTCCGCATGTCCCCCTGTACCGTCCGGGCAGATCTTGCACCGCTCCTGCAGTCGCCGACCGAGGTGGTTACCCCACGAGTCCTCGTAGGACGTCGACCGGGTGGCACCGCCCGTGTCCCGCACGACGAAGGAGCCGGGCCAGCCATTGCCGCGATAGCGCACCGCAGCGACGTCTCCCCGGTCCGCCGCCAGGTTGGCCACGAGGTCATCGGTCGCGAACTGCGAGGGAACGCCGGCGCAGAAGAAGGACAGCAGGACGGGCGGGGTGCCTGGGGTCAGCTCGCACAGCTTCCGGGCCGCATACACCTCGCAGGGTTTGCCGACGAAGGCCCGGTCGGCTCGCTCGGGGTCGAACAGGACCGCGTTCGCAACGGGCGCGTACCGCGAGCCGGACGCCGCGAGCACGTCATCCTTGCTGCGCAGCTCCAGTGGAATCGTCCGCCGCGGTGAGTCCACGCACATTCCGGCGCCGATCACCGACGACGCTTCGCCAACCTCCATGAGCCAGGACGACAGGGCCGAGAGCACCCCGGCGCTGCTCCCGGCATACCGGTACTGCGGGTCGGCGGCCCAGGCTGTCCAGGCGGAAACCGCCGGACCGAGGACGTCGTGTTCGGGTATCCCCCGGGTCGCCGCGGACGCCACTGCGACTCCGGGACAGATCCGGGAGAAAGTGCGCGCCGCCGAAGGGTCGTCGGGACGGTCGTCCGAGGCGAAGGTCGGCCGGAGGAATCCTTCTGCGTCCAAGTCCATCGAGATCGCGCTGGACAACGTCGTGCAGGCGCCGCATCCGGAGCAGTTGTCGGAGCGGACCACCTCTTCGACACTGCGTCGTAGATCGCGGGCAGCCATCACCTTGCCCACCTCCCCGGCTTGCTGATCACCGTTTGATCGCCTTCCTGCCGATCAGCAACACTTCACGAAGGTCGGCCCTGATGGACGGGAGCACCGCCGCCGCGAGCAGGTACACCACTGTCACCGTGATCGCGCCGGCCGCGATTTCCAACAGCAGGGGCAACGAAGCCAAAAAGGACACCACGAGCAGGCAGGCCAGCCCTGCCACCACAGCGCAACCGGTGATACGCAGCGCGCCGTAGGTCAGTGCACGAACAGGGATCGGGGTCAGCCTGGACAGCCACCACAAGGAGATGGGCCAGGAGATGGCGGGCGCGATGGCGTATCCGGCGGCCACGCCGATGATGCCCCAGTAACTGCCGGCGACGACGCAGACGATTTTGATCGACAAGCTGACCAGCGAGTACCAGAACAGTTGGCCGGTCAGCGCTCTCGCCAGGTATACCCAGTTTCCTACGTAGGACAGCGTCTGGAATGCACCGGCGATCGCCAGCAGGGCGAACACGGGCGCAACCGCGCTCCAGTCGCTGCCGAGGAAGAGGTTCACCAGTGGGACGGCAGCGCCGGCCGCGAACGCCAGCATCCCCACCAGCGGGTATCCAAGGGCCAGTTGGCCGCTCACGATGTACCGGCTCGCACGTGGCAGATCGTTGTTGAGCCTGGACAGCACCGGCAGCGCGACCGTCGTGCTGGGCGCGCGCAACTGATTGAGCGGGCGCATGAGGAGCTGGAAACCACGGTTGTAAATGCCCAGTTGATCGGGACCGAGGGTGAGCGCGATGGTGTAGGTGTCCACGCTGTTGTTCAGGTATCCCACCAGTTGGGAGGCCATCATGCCGTGCCCGAAGTGGACGATCGACTTCACGTCCACCCCACGCCGCGGCCGCCCGGGCAGCCATCGTGCATAGAGCATCAGGATGAGCAGCGTCGAGATGGCCACTCCCAGTTGCTGTGCGACGAGTGCCCAGTACGCGGTCCCCGCCAGCGCGAGCACGATCGCGATGACCACCCCGATCACCTGGGATGCGACATCGGTGACCACCAGGGACTTGAACCGCATACGCCGATTGAGGTCCGCGCGGTACTGCGCGGTGACTCCGCTGATCAGGAAGGTGATCGACAGCACCTGGGTGATTCCGGTGAGCTGTGGTTGCCCGAAGATCGCCGCGACCACCGGTGCCAGCAATACTCCGGCCAAAGCCAGGCCCGCACCGATCGCGGTGTTCAGCCAGACCAGCTTGTCCCGCTGGTGCCGGTCGAGGTGGGCGGCCTGAATCGCGCCCGCGGACAGACCGAAATCGCGAAGGATTTCGCCGACGCCGACAACGGCCAGCACGATCGCGATGAGTCCGTAGTCAACGGGATCGAGCAACCGGGCCAGAACTGCGACAGACCCGATCTGGATGACGATCCTGGCGATCTGGCCGACCATCACGACCGATGCGCCGCGCGCAGCCCGATGACCGGAGACCACGGGGTCGTTGGACGTCGCCGACACCGTGGTGTCGCCGACGCCGACCGGTCGTTCCTCTGGCACTGTCCGCCGTCCTATCGCACTGCCGCGGACAAGCACGATCGTGCGCCATCGAGGAGGTGCTCGGCCCTGCTCTGCACTTCACCGACCCGCGAAACAAGGTCCGAATCGTCGATGGCTTTCAGGATGTCGGTGACATGATCGCCGGCCGCTCGCAGATCGACGGTGTTCTCCCAGCCGATGTTGCGCAGTAGCGGATCGAATTTGCGCGAGTAGGCAAGTGGGATCGCAGGTCGGCCGACCGACAGAGCGTTGAGGCAGGCGTGCATCCGGGATCCGATCACCACCTCGGCGGACGACAGGAAAGACCTGGCCTGCTTCAGATCTGCCGGTATCAGTACCTCGACCTCATCACCGAGTTCCGCGGCGAGCAGCTCGACCACCGGCACGTCGTTGTCCGAGAGAGGTGAATCCAGGACGTGGGCCAGCAGGCTCAGTTTCCGGCCCTGCTCGAGAAGAGAGCGGCACAGTTCGCGGAGCAGAAGTCGGTAGGCCGCAGCATCCACGTGCGGATTGCCGTCGTTCCAGAGCAACCCGGAGGGATTGATGACGACGTCACGCCGGCCGGACGCAGGAGCCGCCTCCAGCGCGAAAACGACGTCGGTCGTCAGCACATCGACAGGTCTGCCGATCCGCGAGGCCTGTTCGGCACTCTGCGGGTCCCTCGCCATGGCGACCCGTGCAGACCGCAGCGACCGCCTGGCCAAGAACCGGCCGCGGAGGGTGCCGAAAGGACCGATCGTCTGCGGCCCCAGTACCAGGGGGACTCCCGCGCGGGCGACGATCTCACTCATCAGCGACATCACCACCAGCCTGCGGACACCGTAGATGTCAGCGAAACTGTCGCCGGCCCTCGTGTCGACGACGATGTCGAAGGTACGAACCCAATCGACCAACTCGCTGTGCGGAGTTGCCAGCCTGCGCAGCTGAGCGGAAGGCTGTCCGATCCGAACAGGCGCGTCGCCCTCACCGAAGCCTTGGAAGGACACCTCGACGTCACCGAACGTCGTTTCGAGGAGGCGCTGGGTGCCTTCTGCAAGCGCGCGGACACCCAGATTCGACGATGCCGGCTCGGCCCAGAGGATCAACCCCTTCAACGCGCGTCCCCCTGCCCATGCAACGGATCAAGACATGATGTTCTCACTGCGGTTGGCACCGGGAGGTCGCCTACCCGACGGAGGAACTAAAGGAACAAGCCTCGATGAACGAAGCGACGCCATCGTCATCGCACAGCATCGTGGGATGTGGAATTCCTGCCCCGAACACACCCGAATGCCGCAATAATCTTATCACCGTGAGTCGTCTCCGGAGGAGGCAAGGCCGCCTCACGGACGCCCCCTCGAGGGGGACTCTGGGGCGTGAGCGGTGCAGGATCTTGATGGCCGGACCGCCGGAGCCGTCTGAGCCGGAACTGTTGGGCGGCTCGATACACCTCGAGATGGCGCCGGCCGGCGTCACGCCAACTTCGCCGGGTCAAATCCGGCACGACTCCAGCTGATCGTCCGCGCCGGTCGGTGATCGCAGTGACGATGTCGGCCGCGCTGAGATCGCCCGTGAAGCGGTACACCCAGCCGGGCCCGACCTCATCCGCCAGGGATCGGGTGGCTGCGTTGTCAGGCGCGAGAACGGGCCGACGCATCGATAGAGCCATCAAGGCAGCGCCCGAATTGTGCATCTCCGCGTACGGCAGCACCATGACCTCGCAGCGCCCGACCGCGTCGGCGAGTTCTTCATCGCTGATGTACTCAAAGGTGAGCGTCACCCGATTATCACCATTCGCCGCGGACTCCAGGGAACAAGCGAGTTCCGCGCTCGACGGACTCCCAGCGATCCTCAATCGGTAGGTGGGATCGTCAATTTCCGCGAAGGCCTTAATCAGAGTGGGCACGTTCTTGTAGTCACGGATCAGGCCGGCGAAGAGCACCTGTCCAGGTTCGGCCGGTGGCTGCAGATATTTGCCGAACCAGTCGACGTATTCACCATGCAGGATGGTTGTCGTCCGAGACGAATCGAGTGTATGCGTTGTGCGATTCAGCGTAATCCACCATGCCGTCCGGTTCTCCAGCTTGCGGAGCAAGAAGTTCTCGATCGTTCGGCCGCGTCGGTGGGGGCGGATATTGTGCTGAGTACGCACCACCGCAACTCCGCTCAACCACAGCCGACCAAGAAGAATACAGAACAAGAGCCGTCGCCCAGCCAGTTTGATACCAGGATTGCCGGACACCAGTATTTCTGGCCAATGGGCGTGAAAGACGTCGTACCGACGGAGAAGTGCATTCTTCCAGGTGAAGTAGCGGAGCTCGACTTCGGGCTGGTCGACCAGTTCGCGGGCGAGCATGACGATGTACGGGTTGGTTGTCGGTCGGGGCTCGGGAAACGACGCCAGCACAACCACCGGAGATTCAGCAATGCCGGATCCGAATATCGTCACATCAATCCTTCGCGCGTCTATCGGTGAGAACACAAAGGGCGGCGTCATCAGAGGACTCGTCTCGGATGACGCCGCCGTTTGTAGATCCCGAACTACCGTGAAGGTGACACCGTCACTTCGCGATCACAATTCACGGGTTACTGACCTTCAGATTGTCGATCGTCACCGTGACAGGAGCACTCGTCGAAGAGCCGGTGAGATATGAGGAGGTCCCGACAGATCCGGCAGACTGGAGCACCGATTGGACATCAGTTGTTGAGATCAGCCAGTTGGCGGGTTCCGCAGCGGACGCCTTCCACACCTTTGCCTTCAGCCCGGTGGTGCCAGAGCCTACTGCCTGGAACCTGATTCTGATTGGTTCGTTTGCCGAATAGGTGACGCCAGGGACCGTCGCGGATGCGATCAACGTCTCGGTGGTCCCCACAAGCTTCGCGACGGACACCGACAGAGCACCCGTTGCTGTGAAACGTGTCTTCATTCGATATTCGCCACCAGCGACCTTGCGAACGACCGCGTTGAAGTGAAGGCCAGAGCCGTTGATGGTTTTGTCGACTGCGACATCGACGGTCATGTCTACGTCCGCCACATTGACACTGCTCAACGTGTTCGTACGGGTTTGTCCACTAGCAGTCAGCGCTGCCCTCCCGGCATTGCCCGTGACGGAGAAGCCACCTGTGGTACTCCAGGCGCCACCGGTTTCAGCGGCGCCCCAACCGCTCGTCACCGAGCGGGTAAAGGTGTCGACGACAAAGTCCGCGCCACCTTCGGGCGCCTGCACAACGACCGACTTGGTGACCGATCCGGTGCCGCCTGCACTGTCGGTCACAGTCAACTTGACGCTGTACGTCCCCGCCTGGGCATAGGAGTGGCTTGTCGTCGCGCCGGTACCGTTGGCCGAACCATCTCCCCACTCCCAGCTGTATCCAGCGATCGTCTCGCCCTGCGGTGCCGTCGATCCAGTGCCGTTGACTGTCACATCGAGCAGCGTTGCGCTGGCCGTGAAATCTGCCACCGGGTTTGCCTTGGAAACCGTCACCTCCTTGGTGGCAGTCGTGCTCACGGCCCCCTGACTGTCGGTCACAGTCAAACTGACGGTGTAGCTTCCGGCAGCGGCATAGGTGTGGGACGGATTGGCAAGGGTCGAAGTCGAATTGTCGCCGAAGTCCCACGACCGCGAGGAGATCGTTGCACCGTCCGACGCCGTGGAGCCGCTGGAGGTGAATGCCACCGTCAGCGCCGACGGGTTTGCCCCGATCACTGCGACCGGAGTCTTGTGTGCCGCTGTCACGGTCACCGGTTTGGTGGTCGAGTTGGTGATTCCCTGGCTGTCGGTCACCACGAGTGTGACCGGGAACGTGCCGGCGGCGCCGTAGGTGTGCGATGTGGTCTTCGTCGTCGCATGAGCTGATCCGTCGCCGAAGTCCCAGTCGTACCCGGAGATCGTTTGGCCCGTGGAGGCTGTGGAGCTGCCGGCGTCGAACGCCGCCGTCAGATCATTGGTGCTCGACGTGAAGGCTGCCGTCGGAGCCGCGCTCGTACCACCGGCGGCGAGCGATCGAAAGTTGGCGACCTGTGCGGCGGACAACTGGACCGGAAACACGGACACGTCGTCGATGCTGCCGGCGAAGTAGTCGTTCGCAGGCCGGGACGGCCATGAGCCAAGGTTGTCACCGCCGATCCGCCAGTAGCCGTCATATGCCTGGGCGGTCTTGATCGTGCTGTCGGCGGCCACCTGCTGCCCGTCGACATAGAGCACTAGACCATTGGCGCCCATCGTTCCAACGACCTGGTGCCAGGCGTTGTCCTTGTAGGTCGAGGTGCTGACAACAGTCCTTGTTGCGCCGTTGTAGACACCGAACCTGATCGTGCCATCACTCTGCATGTAGATCTGCCGGTCGTACGAACCAGAGGACCCCGAGGCGCTCGAGCCGAAGCCGATGATCTTTCCGCCAGCACTGGCCGTGGGCGCCTTGAACCAAGCCTGCAGTGAGAACACGTTCGGGCCGGCCACGGCGGTTGTGGTTGCCACGATTGAGGTGCTCGCTCCGCTGAACGTCGATGACTTGTCGACGTCCCCGGCGATCGCACCGGTGGCACCGCGACTGACCGTGCTACCGACCAGGCCGTCGTTGGCGTTGGCCCAGTCAAACGCGGTGGTTCCGGAGGCCTCACCCAGCCGCCAGAACAGCGACGGGGCGGCGTTGACGACAGACTGCGCGTATGGGCTCATCGACTGAGTTGTCACCGTGACGCTTGCGGCGTTGCCCTTCGCATCGTTCCCGTCGGGATCGGTCGCAATCAGCTGATAACTATGAGTCGAACCGGGCTGGAGCTTGGTATCCGTGAAAACCGTGCCGGGAAGGTTCCAGAAGTTCGACGATTGGGTTTTGGTGAAGACCGGGTTTGCGGTATTCCCATCCCGGATGATCTTGTAATCGAGCGACATGTCGTCCCTGTCCCAATTGGCCGGCATGGAAATGCGTACGCTACCTGGCGCTATCGAAGTGAGGCTCGGAACCCAATTGGCACCGCCGAGCCTCGGGCCCTGCTCCTTCGGAGCGACACTCGGCCGCGCGAAGCGGACGAGGCCTTGCTGCCGCGTGCCATTGACATACGGGAACTCGCCTCCGAACAAGACGTAATCGCCACTGCCCGTGACCGTCCAAGCGGCTTGACCCTGACCCGTCGCGGTGCCGGTCACCCAGTCCGGGTACCAGTTGATGTTGGCCGGTGCGGCCCATCCACTCCAGTCCTTGTAGATATTGCCGGTCGACGGACTCCGGGACAGCGTGCCCTTGGCATCGGAGGTGAAGGCGATGGCGTGACGCATATTGCCCGGAGAAGGGTTCCCCTGCGGGAATCCGCCACTTGTTACACAATCGTGCGGATGGCCAACCACATAAAAATTGGATCCGTCTGAGTAGGAACTGTACTGATCGCCGTGACAATCTTCGATCCAGTTGATGGTGCCGGACTCAGGCTCGACCGAGAACGCACCTTCGAGGTTGCCCGTGGCGACATTGGCGAAGACCCACCCACTGCCGAAGATTGATGTGCCATCCGTGTTGAGCCCGAAGATGCCGGCCTTGCCCGCGTAGGTTCCCGTGCCCATACCGTTCTGGATGGTTTGCGGCGCAGCCCATGGCAGGACCGCTCCCGATGTGAGGTTGAGGGCGGCCATTCCGCGCTGGGAAACGTTGTTCACGGTTGAGAAGCGTCCCCCGATGATCAGCTTCGACTTCGACGGCGTCAGAACCATAGTGTCAACTTGCAGGTCGGTGACCGGTGCCCAGTCCTTGAGCTTGCCTGTGGCCGCATCGAAGGCCATCAGGTTTTTCCTCGCCACACCAGCACCGGCAGACACGAGGCCGCCGACATAGACGGTGTCCGCGGTGGCGGCGATGGCGTTCACGTACGAGCCGCCGACAGCCGGCTTGAACGTGCTGAGCAATGCCCCGGTCGCCGTGTCATAAGCCGCGATGTTGAACCGGGTTTGGCCGTTTGCCACGGTGAACTTTCCGCCCACGTACAGCCTGCTGCCGTCCGGCGACGATGCGACCACCTTCACTTCAGAAGTATCACCGGCTCGGCCGATTGACGGCGCAAAAGAGGTGTCCAGGTTGCCCGTCGCCAAGTTGTACGCCAACAGGTTGGATCGAGGGGTCAGGTTGACTCCGGGAGCCGCTCCTGCTGGACGGGTGTTGCTGAACTTGCCACCGGCGTACACCTTGCCTTTGATGACAACCTGGGACCACACCACGCCACTGTCGATCTGCACCGTGGGCAGCACGTCGGCGGTGACCGTTGTCGCCGACCTCTGCTCCATCGGAGCAGGCGTCGGAAGGACAGCGGCGGACACGGCCGACCCCGGCACGACCACCAGGCCCACCGTCGCCACCGCGACTGTGATGACGATGCTCAGCAGGCGCTTGGGAAGGTGGCTGGTTTTCATAGGGTCTCTCCTGGTCATCGGGCGTCTCCGACAAAACTGACGACCTTTGCGGCCATCGTGTTGCTGACGAGAATGGTGACGGGCTTTCGTGCGTCCTCAGGTACCCGGAAGACATAGACGCCCTCGGCATTGGAACCTGCGGCGAGTTCGCCGGTGAGGGGCATCGCGGGATTGCTGATGGACGGCTGGCCGGGGCCGCCGGTGGAATCGGTCAGGTCGACAAAAACAGAGTCGAGATCGAACGGCTCGGCCGACTCGTTGGTGATCTTGACTGTGACAGCGACAGCAGGGCCGGTGATCTCACCAGGGCCGACGCCGGTGGCCGTCACCGCCGAAACAGAAGTGATCGCGGCCGAAACATCGCCGAAATCTGCTGTCGAGGCCATCGGCACCGGCTTCTCGGTGGTCAACGTGACCTCCGGGACAATGCTCCCGACGCCATTGCCGCCCGGAGGAGGAACCGGCGCTGTAATCGCCGCTGGGGGCGGCGCCGTGTCGACCAGGGTGGGGCGCGGCGCCGCCGCCGATGGATCAACTGAAGCGGACGGATCAACGTTTGGTGACAGCGCTTGAGAGCTCGAAACCGTGCCGTCCTCGTTCGTGGCCCCTTCGCTGGCAGCAGTTTCCTCACTCAGGTCGAATGCCGAGGAGGCACCTGACGACGCCGCACCTGACGACGCCGCGGGGCGGTCACGTGAAGTTGCAGGCTGCTCGGTCGACGCTGTGCAGGCAGCCAGAAGCAACACCATCGAAACAGATGCTGCGAGCATGCCGAACCCGCGTTTGCGCGCGGCGGTCAATGTGAATGCGCGCAAGGCACGGCTCCGATCGCCACACCGAGATCTCGGTTGTTCATGTGCGTCCCCCACCACCATTGCTGAAATACCCACTTCGATCGCCGCGGGTTACGTTCGCCGTGACGCGCTGCAAGACCCAAACCCCCGAATGGATCGAGCCATCCACGGCGACGGTTAGCCGACCGAGCAAGACTAACATTGCGTAGTACAACAGCACAGCCGTTACGCCCGTTCGTGACGTGCTCACCCTTTTGGGTGGCGTCGTGTGGGGTCGGTGTTAGATGCCGACGGAACTTCTGCCTAGCACCGGCACTTATGGGCTAGAGTTGACGCGATTGCCGGACTCTGGGTGTCGAACACGGGTGGACCGACGGACTCGTGATCCACCAAGGGCAACGGACCGCGGTGCCGACCGTCCAGACCTGTGGACGAAGGGAGGCCAAGGCCATGGCCGGTAGCCCAACGTTCACGAACACTTCCAGGACGAAGCGACTGATAATGTTGATCCGTTCCGCTCGGCGCCTGCGCGGTATCACAATGCCGGGCTACGCCGACAATCCACGGTCACCATCTTTCATGAGGCCGTCGGTCCACGTGGCCCCTGCGGACCGAAGGTGAGTGACGTGAACCAACCTCTGAGCATCGCTCTCATGGGAACACGCGGGGTACCTGCCCGATACGGCGGGTTCGAAACGTGCGTCGAGGAGGTTGGCGCCAGATTGGCCGACCGTGGCCACGACATCGTTGTCTATTGTCGAACCCACGGCACGGATGCGGAAATCTCCCGGTACAAGGGAATGCGATTGGTGCACTTTGGTGCACTACGCAGGCGAAGCCTGGAAACGCTGAGCCACACGGGTTTGTCGGTCTCACACCTCATCCGGAACCGGACAGATGCCGCAATCGTCTTCAACGCGGCAAATGCGCCTTGGATGCCGTTCTTGCGGGCCGCACGTATTCCGTTCGCCACCCATGTCGACGGGCTCGAGTGGAAGCGGGCGAAGTGGGGTGCCGCCGGCCGTCGCTACTACCAGATGGCCGAGCGATTGTCTGTGAGGTGGTCCGATGCACTGATTGCCGATGCTGTCGGGATCGCCGACTACTACAGGGATCGGTACGACGCCTCTACGGACATGATTGCCTACGGTGCTCCCACCATCGAGAGCGATGGCGGTCGACGAGTTTCCGAGCTGGGCCTGCGGCCCGGCGAATATCATCTCGCAGTGGCTCGATTCGAGCCGGAGAACCATGTCGAGATGATTGTGCATGGCTACGGGGCCAGTGCCGCCACCAAGCCGCTGATCGTTGTCGGTTCAGCGCCATATTCGGACGATTACACACGGAGGGTGCACGCGGCGGCAGACGATCGCGTGCGGTTCGTCGGAGCGGTCTGGGATCAGGAATTGCTAGACCAGCTCTACGCGAACGCGCACACGTACCTCCACGGTCATTCTGTGGGTGGCACCAACCCGTCCCTATTGCGCGCGATGGGCGCCGGGACCGCAGTGACTGCTTACGATGTCGTCTTCAACCGTGAGGTACTGGGCAACGCTGGGCGGTACTTCCGCACAGCGGAGGGGGCTGCCCGCTGTATTGAGGAGTCTGAAGCGGACGCGTTCACAACCGGTGTGGTGGGCGCCCTCGCCGCGCAGCGAGCGGCCCGTTATGACTGGGACGACGTCGCAGACCGTTACGAGATCCTCTGTCGGCGATTGGCAACGGGCGACAGCATACTGACGCTCGCCGACCATTCCCCCGCGGATGCACCGCAGCCGGCTGCGTCGGCGCAGCTTTCTGAACCCATCACCGACCCGATCGATTCGAGGCAGTATGACCGACGTCGAACAGCGTGAGCCGGACGGTCACCAGGACGAACGGATGACGTCGGCCAGCGCGGGCTCCTACCGCGATGCCCTCGGCCGGTTGCGCGCTGCGCAGAAGGACACCAAGGGTGCGCCGGCGTACTCACGTTTCGTCAACCGTAGGGCGGGACGCCATCTGGCCGCCATGGCGTACCTGCTGGGGATGACACCAAACGCCGTTACCGCGATCAGCGCCGCCTTCTCATTCGCCGCCATCGTCGGCCTCGCGGTCTTCGGTCCGTCCGTGCTAGTCGGGACTGCCGTCACGCTGGGACTGGTCATCGGTTATGCCCTGGATTCGGCCGATGGGCAGTTGGCTCGGCTGCGTGGCGGCGGATCGACCTCGGGTGAATGGCTAGACCACATGGTTGATGCGACGAAGATCTCGAGCCTCCATCTGGCCGTCCTCATTGGCGCCTACCGCTTCTTCGACCTCCCGTCCGACGCCTGGCTCCTGGTTCCGATTGGGTTCACCCTCGTCGGTGCGGTGTCATTCTTCGGCATGACGCTGAACGATCAGTTGCGCCGGAACAAGGCATCCGAGAAAGTCATCACTCGAAGCGCTACCTCTTCACCCCTGCGGGCGCTTTTGGTGCTACCGACAGATTATGGGTTGCTGTGCTTTGTCTTCCTGTTGCTGGGCTGGCCGACAGCATTCTTCGCGGTTTACAGCGTCCTCTTCTTCTGCTGCGCATTGTTTCTGGTCCTCGCTGCGGTGAAGTGGTACCGCGATATGCGGGCGATCGACCTGGCTCCTGCACTGAAGTCAGGGTGACCGGGTTCTCTCCATGACAGCAGTGCTCCCGTCAGTCGTCATTGCCCACCCCAGTACGGACCTTTACGGATCCGACCGAGTCATGCTGGAAACCGTTGCGGCCATGGCCGATTCGGATTGGTCGGTGCACGTCATGCTGCCCGGACCCGGTCCCCTGGTCGACGAGGTGCGAGCTCGCGGCGGTGAGGTCTCGTTCGTGCCGTCGCCGGTGCTGCGCAAGGCCGCCCTGCGGCCCCGAGGATTCGCGCACCTCGTGGCCGCCGGCGCGACCGGCCTGGTGCCCGGTCTTCGCCTCCTTCGCAGCACCGACGCGCGGGTGGTCTATGTGTCGACCCTGACGATCCCGCTGTGGATCTACTTGTCCCGACTGCTCGGCCGCCCGGTGATCTGCCATGTTCACGAATCCGAGCGCTCCGCGCCGATCGGGGTTCGAAGAATGCTCGCGTTTCCGCTGCTCTCCGCGGACGCGCTCATCGTCAACAGCAAGTTCTCGCGCGATGTGCTGGTTGATTCCTTCAGGGCACTCGGCCCGAAGTCGGAAGTGATCTACAACGCCGTCCCCGGCCCACCGACCGGGTCGGCGCCCAGGGACACGTTGGACGGCTCCTTTCGGCTGCTGTTCGTCGGCCGACTGGCGCCGCGGAAGGGTCCGCAGGTCACCATCAGACTCGCAGCTCACCTGCGCGCGAACGGCGTCGCCGTCACCCTGGACCTGGTCGGCTCGGCCTTCGAGGGCTACGAGTGGTTCGAGCTCGAACTGCAAGAAATGGTCGCCGATCTCGGCATGTCGGATGCCGTCAGCTTCCATGGCTTCCACGACGACGTCTGGCCGTTCCTGGGCGATTGCGATCTCGTACTGGTGCCCTCACAGGGTGATGAGCCGTTCGGGAACACGGCTGTCGAGGCGGTGCTCGCGGCCCGGCCGGTGATCGTCAGCGCCAGCAGCGGCCTCGACGAGGCCGTCTTCGGCTACGAATGCGCGCAGAAGGTACCGGCCACCGCATTGGAAGACTGGTCCGCCGCAGCGCTCGCGGTGCACACCCAGTGGGCCGAGTTTAGGCAACGAGCCATCCGCGATGCACGGGTTGCCGCCGATCGACACCTTCCGGCTCGTTACCGGCAAGCCGTTTCCGAACGCCTTTCCGGTTTGGCGGGGCGGGGAACCCCGGTGGCGCGGCGAGCGGGCGGAACCGGTTCTGTCACGATCGCCATGCTCACCTTCCGTCGGCCCGACGACCTGCGGGAAGCCATCCCCGCCGTGCTGCAGCAGCTCTCGGACATTGAGGACACCGCCGCCGAATTGCTGATTATCGACAACGACCCCGCCGGCAGCGCCGCGGACACCGTGAGCGCCTTCCACGACCAGCGGGTGCGGTACGTCCACGAACCGCGACCCGGCATCGCCGCCGCCCGAAACCGGGCACTGATCGAGGTGTCCGACGACGGACTGCTGATCTTCATCGATGACGATGAGCGCCCGGCGGAGGGGTGGCTCCGGCTGCTGCTGGACACCCATCGGCGCTTCGCCTGCGCAGCCGTGGTGGGCGCCGTGATCTCCCAGTTCGACGAGGACCCGGACCAATGGGTCCGGGCCGGACGATTCTTCGATCGTCGCAGGCTCCCCACCGGGACAAAAGTGTCCGTCGCAGCCACGAACAATCTGCTGCTGGACATGTCCAGGGTGCGACCGCTCGGCCTGTTCTTCGACGACAGGTTCGGCCAGAGCGGTGGCTCGGACACGCTGTTCAGCAGGCAACTCGCCGCCTCCGGCGAGGACCTCATCTGGTGCGATGAGGCCGTCGTTGTCGACAGGGTGCCCGCGGCCAGGGTGACCCGGCAGTGGGTGATGCAGCGGGCGTTCCGTTCCGGCAACTCCTGGACCAGAACCTCGCTCGCGCTTGCCGAAGCCCCGCACGACCGGCTCGTGGTACGTCTGAAGTCCGTAGGAATCGGCACCATTCGGCTGACCGGCGGGCTGGCGCGAGTGGTTGCGGGCAGCGTTTCGAACTCGATGGCCCTGCGGGCGCGAGGCGTTCGGACGATGGCACGGGGGGCCGGCATGGTCGCCGGCGTGACCGGGTATGTCTTCAGTGAGTATGGGCCGCGGCGGACGCCCCCTGCAGCTGCCCCTGTTCACCAGGTTCCATGACCGGGCCGGCGCGCCAGGAGGCAGACGGCTCGATCGGCGTGGTGGTGGTGAATTATGGTGCCCACCGGCTGCTGGCGATGAATCTGACCGCACTCGAGGGCCAGCCCGACATTCGGATCGTCGTGGTCGACAACTTCCACTCCCCAGCGGAGCGCGAGTCCGTGACGGGCCTGTCTGCCGAACGGGGCTGGGAGTTGGTCGCGCCCGAGCGCAATCTCGGTTTCGGTGACGGCAACAACCTCGGTGCGGACAGGGCGATCGCTCTCGGGTGCGACGTCGTGGTCCTGCTCAATCCGGACGCCTGGATCGACGCCTCCGCCTGCCGGGAATTGGCCGGCATCGTGCGGGCGGATCCGCGCACCCTGGTCAATCCTGTGATCACCAGGCCCGACGGCTCGGTGTGGTCGGCGGGTTCTCAGGTCAACCAGAGGTCGGGACGGGTGGGTAAGGTCCGCGGCCCGTTGGTGTCGGCTCCCGACAAGTGGCTGACCGGCGCGGTGCTCGCCACGAGCCGCGCAATGTGGGAGGAACTCGACGGCTTTGCGCCGGGCTACTTTCTGTACTGGGAGGACGTCGACATCTCTCGCCGCTGCGTCGAGCTCGGTGGCCGGTTGATCGTCGCGCAGGACGTACATGCAGTCCATGACCCTGGTGGAACCCAGCTGGACCAGCTTCGTGGTTCCGGCAAGTCGCCCACCTATTACTACTACAACTGTCGCAACCGGCTGCTCTTCGCAAGCCGGCACCTGTCGACGCGCTCGATGCTCAGCTGGGTGTGGCACACACCTGCCGAGAGCTCGACCATCCTGTCCAGGGGTGGTCGACGGGAGGTGGTGAAGTCTCCGCGCGCACTGGCCTCCGCTTTTGGGGGGTCTCTGGTCGGCTGCGGCATCGTCATGAAGGAGCTGTTCCGCCGCCTGACGTCGAGGTCGGCGGCGACGCCGCGTGCGCCCGGAGATGCGGCCGGGTCGGATCGCTGACCTGACCGGCCGCGGTCAGGTCGAACTTCCCGGTCGGCGCCGCCATTGATGTCTCCAGCGGAATGGTCTCTCCGGCGAGGTAACGCGCGAGCTCGACGAAGCTGGAGTAGTGCGGACCCAGGAGGTAGCTTGAGCTTGCCAGCAAGTAGAGGTCGGCGACAGCGGACCGGACGCCCTGCACAGAGTTGTACTCACCCTTGTCCGACAGCGAATGGCAACCGCCGATCTCCCGACCGACCCGGCTTTGGACCTCAGCAACGTCACTGGAGACGAAGAACTGGACGTCCGGATCGCCGGCGCGGATCTCCCGCATCCGGTCCAGGTACCACTCCACCGGTGAGTGCTCGATCGTCTTGGTGTGCGAGGCGGCGTGCGCGCGGATCATCACGCCGACGTAGGGCCGCTGGGCCAGACCGCCCTCATACGAGTCCGTGATCCGGTCGACCACTTGGCCGACCGGTCTCATTGACCGAAGTTCCTCGTGCCACGACCTGGTACCGGCGGGCAGATGGAGGGCGTGGCTGGTGCGGATCTGCCAGATCCTGTCCGCGCGTCGCCGATCGTCGAGCCAGTCCAGGGTCTGGTCGAAATACGGGTACTTGATCGAGAGGGCCTTGGACACCGCTCGCGGTAACGTCCTGTCGGTGATCTCCCAGAGCTGGGAAAACTTGGGCCCGAACGTACGCCCGGTCGGCCACACAAAGTAGAACTCGCGACTCTCGGCCTCGGCGAGCATCTTGCTACCCAGCACGACCCGTATCCGGTTGCCCAGTCCGGAGTAACGACCGTTGTACGAGATCAAGGCCTTGTCACGCTTCAGCTCGAGCATGTCCTCGACCCCCATTGTTCCCGAGGCGCAGGCTCTCCCAGCGCGCCGGTGAACAGCGTTGCACACGCCCGCCGGTCCCTCAGGTCATGCCGCTCGGCCCAGCCATGTCCGACGACAGGCAGCGGGTGCGGCTCGGTGCGGGTGTGCACACAACGTTGGCAGGGCAACGTTGTCGCACCTGGTGGACATGCGTGCGGAAACCATCCCCGAACTTCTCGAAGCGGGCTTCACGATCGTGTCGCCGCACTCCCCGATCAGGCTATGACATGAGCCCGAGACGGCTGTCTTTGAGTCGCAATGCAACTATTGAGTCCGAACGAGTGAGGTTTTCATCACCTAAAATGGTCATGTCGGCCTGAACTAGTCGCTCCGCAATCTTACCGTGAGGATATCGGTCGTGACAAACACGTTTGCTGAGTAATTACTCAGGATTGCCTGATTCTGATCACGACCCGATAACGGCGTAGCTCCGTAGGCGAAACCGACCAGTTTCTGAATGTTTAAGTCTGCTGTAACCTTCGTGAGCATGCCTGAATCGCCGGCTGGAGCACCAATGGTTACCGGAGACGCGGTTGCCTCCGGTTTTTCTATTCCGAGGAATGTCAATTGAAACGCGCTACAACCGTCACTTTCGTGGCAATGCTTGCAATGGGACTCATATTTTGGCCAGTATCTTCGGCCAATGCAGGGGTCACTCAATTCACCACCTACCTCGCAACGGAGCGTCCGGCGACGGGCACTCCGATGCCTGCCTCGGGTGCGGAGGTGGTCATGTTGAGCACGGGCTCGGCCGCCACCACCACCCTAAATGGATCGGGTCGAGTGGTCGTCGGTGCGACCGGTCGCTATTGCGATGCCTGGCCGGTGCTGTCAGTGACGGTGGACGGAGTGTCGAAAGGCACCGTTAAACCGACCAGCACCACCAACTATGGGGCATACTTGACCTCAGGGTCCGTGGCCGCCGGGACGCACCAGGTCAAGATCACTTTCACCAACGACCTGTACGACGCGGGTCGATGTGACCGCAACGCCTATCTCGCCAGCGTGAAGATGGAAACCGCCTCGACGACCCTTACGCCGACCGTCAGCACGGGAAAGCCATCCGCTAGCAATACGGGCGTACCCGACGGTATGGCTTTGAAGGCGCACTCTGGGGACATCACGGTGACGAAGGACGGGACTGTCATCGACGGACTGGACGTTAAGGGCACCATCTACATCAAAGCTAACAACGTCACCATCAAGCGTTCCGTCATCCGCGGCGGACCGGCCAGCTCGAAGAATCAGGCGCTGATCGCCTCGTGGTGGGGCTTCACTAATACTAAGATCGAGGACTCCACTCTTCGAGCGGACAACCCCAGCTATTATCTCGACGGTATCTCCGGAGGCAAGATCTCCGCTAACCGGCTCGATATCTCCAGGGTCGTCGACTCCGTGAAGGTGATCGGCGGAAATGTATCAGTGACAAATTCGTGGTTGCATGACAATTCCTACTTCTCGCCCGACCCGACCCAGAGGGACAATCAGTCACACAACGACGGCGTCCAGGTGACTGGCGGCATGAACATCACCATCAGCGGGAACACCATCGAGGGCGCCCGCAACGCTGCAGTCATGGTCGGCCAGGGCAAGGCCGTTGGAAACGTCAAGATCGCAAACAACTGGTTGGGCGGCGGTGCCTGTGCGGTCAACGTGACCCAAGCAGGCGTCGGAACCCCGATCGTCGGGATGAGCCTGTCGAGCAACAGGTTCGGCCCCGGCATTTACGGGACTTCCTGCCCGATGCGCCTCCCGTCGGCCTCGCCCATCGCTCTCTCCGGGAACGTGTGGGACTCAACCGGAAAGGCGGCAGTCCCCCAGAGGTTCTGACCCGACAGCAACAAGAGCAGGCCCCGTGGAAATTCATCCACGGGGCCCGGCTCTTCGATTACCTCATCGATGCCTCAGATTGAGATTCAGAACCAGTTAGGCATCGCCGCGGCGCTAGTGGCTCCCCAGGTGTTGCCACTGACCGTGATCGGGGATGTCTTGGGGAGTCGCATCGGGCAGGTCTTGCCGTACGCGCCCGGGGCGAACTTGTTGTTCTGGATGGTGGTTCCCAGGATCGGTCCGCCCGTGCCATTCTGAGTCACGTTCACGGTGCAGGCCCCATCAGCCAGCCAATTGTTCGTGATCTTCAGGTTGCTGATGGCAGTGCCCTGTCCGACCATGATTGCGGCGTTGTGGGCGCCCTGAATGTTGTTCCCGCTGATGGTGATGTTCGTGCCGCCGGTGACCTGCACACCGTCGTTGTGCGACTGGTTGTCACTGTGGGTCGGGTCCGGTGAGAAGTGGACGGTGTCATGCAGCCACGAGTCTGTGATCGTCGCATTGCCCCCGATCACCTTGACGGTGTCAACGACCCGCGAGATGTCGAGACGGGTAGCGGTCAGATTGCCACCCGACAGCCCGTCGAGGTAGTAGCTCGGAAAGTCGGCGCGCAGCGTTGAATCCTCGATTTTAAGATTGGTGTACCCCCACCAAGAGGCAACCAGAGCCTGGTTCTTAGAACTGACCGGACCACCACGGATGATGGAACGCCTGATAGTGACATTGTTGGCTTTGACATAAACCGAACCATGGACGTCAAGCCCATCGAGAACCGTGCCGGGCTGTGTAACAGTGATGTCGCCTTGACGGACGCTCAGTGTGGTACCACTCGGAACCCCTGTCGTCGTGGCGCTGGCACGCAGCAAAGCCGTAGCCAGAGGCGACTCCATCCGGACGGTGGCCAGGTTCAAGTTGCGGTCGCACGATCCGGCCACATAGGCATCGTTGGTGAACACTAACTTGACCGCGTGGGTTCCGGCGGCAAGTGCCTTCGGCGTGATGTAGGCGCCGTAACGGGTGGCGCTACTGAAGGTCAGATTGCCTTGCAGCACACCGTCGGCGTATACGGCGGCGGTCGGCCATCGCCTGGCAGTCCTTACCAGTGGCTCCGACGACGACGCGTCCAGAGCCGCTGACGCTGACCGAAGCGGAAGAGCCGGTATGGGTCAACGCGACTTCCTTGCCCGACGGCGGAACCGGGGTGCCGGTGGCGGCGCGCTCTACGCCTCCGCTCACGACGAACGGCGTGACCCCGGCACTGGCCGCGCCGGCCCCAACGACCGTCAAACTCAACGCCAATGCCAGAGTCGTGGCGAAACCCGAGAATTCTTGCCGAATCGACCGGTGCTTAGATTGCCATCGGCCGTTTCATGCCTCTGGGCTTATTCCTGAGATAGTGATCATGTTTTCCTGGTCCTTATATGAGTAGAAAAAGACCTGAAGGACGGGTGGCCCGGAGAAAGGCACTGATCTCCCGCTGCGGCTTGTTACTGTCAGCAACGTTAGCGTTACTGAGCGTTTTCGATTCGGCGCATCAGTACGTGTAGTTCATCGCCGCAAAGCTCTGAGTCACGTCCACTCGGCCCGAAATCCCCGCGTCTTCACCCGTTCTGGCGGTGCCTGTCTGACAGACCTCGAGTTCGTCACTCCGCGCCCAACAGCAAACGACTGCGGCCTCTAGGAGGATGGACTTTCACCCGGGAAGGGTGCATTAACAAACTGCAACGGCAGGCAATCAGTGACTATTGACGTGTTGGTTCATGCGCGACAGCGTCAGGTGATTCACTTGATCAGCCGCTCTGGCCCATACACGGACCGCATGATGTAGATGGCCTATTGCCATTGATTCAGATATCTCATTTCGCTTCTTCGGTCCTTTTTCCCTGGAACCGGTATTTGCCTGCCTGCCGTTCGCGCCAGCCCCACCGCCATCTGACGTCGCTGCCCGCGTTGAGCACCGCATCTCTACTGAGCGGCCCGGCCGTGTCACATGGCCGTCACGGCGATGAGCCACTATCGAGTCATGACGACGAGGGACGACGTGACTGCGGCACAGTCGGACGAATCAGTGACGCACCCGACCGAGGCTCGGCTCTCCACGCCTTCGCCGGTGCTGCCGTCCAACCGGAGCAACGGAGAGTCCGACCTTCGTGCGGATGTGCGTCGGGTGGGTGCGCTGCTGGGTCAAGCCCTCGTCCGGCAGCACGGCCAGGACCTGCTCGATCTCGTGGAGCAGGTGCGGTCCCTGACCAAGGAGTCACGCGAGGCAAGCACCCACGAGAAACGCCGAGCGGCCACAGAGGCAGTGCGCGCCGAGCTCGCAGAATTGCCCATTTCGGTAGCCATGAGCCTGGTACGAGCGTTTTCGACCTACTTCCAGCTGGCGAACGGAGCAGAACAGGTCCACCGCGTGCGGATGCTGCGAAGTCGCGCCTCCGGGGAAGGGCATCTGGGCGCGGTTGTGGAAGAGATCGCCGGGCAACTCGGCGTCGAATCGTTGGCGGAGGCGATCGACGGACTGGCTGTGCAGCCGGTGTTCACCGCCCACCCGACCGAGGCCAGCCGCCGCTCGATACTCCTGAAGCTCAGGGCAGTGGCCGACATCCTGGCCGTGCGTACTGACCCGAACAGCGCCAGCCGCGAGCGTCAGGATCGCAAACTCGCCGAGATCGTCGACCTTCTGTGGCAGACCGACGAGCTGCGGCAGTCCAGACCGACACCGATCGACGAGGCCCGTAACGCGCTGTTCTATCTGGAGGCGATCGCCGCCGACACGATCCCGGAAGTGACCGACGACCTGGCCGCTGCACTGGCCGGCCATGGCATCGCCCTACCGGCCGAGGCAACGCCCCTGCGGTTGGGTAGCTGGATCGGCGGAGACCGCGACGGCAATCCGAACGTCACGGCTGACATCACGCACGAAGTTCTCCGCCTGCAACACCAGACCGCGTACAAGGTCGCCATCGGCAAGATCGACGAGTTGATCATGGCGTTGTCCAGCTCGACGGTTGTCGCCCCGGTTTCCGATGAGCTGGCGGCGTCCATCGAAGTGGACCTGGTCAACCTCCCCGGGCTTGATCCGCGGGTCAAGGAGCTCAACAGCGCGGAGCCGATGCGTCTGAAGCTCACCTGCATCAAGGCGAAGCTGATCAACACGCGGGCACGGGTGAACGCAGAGCGGCACCACGAGCCCGGTCGCGATTACTCGAGCCGGACGGAGCTACTCGCGGATCTCGCCGTCATCAGCCGGCTCGCTCCAACAGAACGGTGGATCGTTGGCCGCGCAGGGTGTCTTGGCCACCGCACAGCGGGCCTTGGCAGTCAGCGGGCTGACGACCGCGTACCTGGACATCCGCGAGCACTCCGAGGCGCACCATCGGGTCATCGGCCAGCTGATCGACCGGCTGGGAGAGCATGGCCAGCCGTACTTGTCGCTGGACCGGGATGAGCGACGACAGTGGCTCTCCACCGAATTGACGTCTCACCGACCGCTGACGACGTTGCCGGCGCCTTTGGACGCGGACGGCAGCCGAACCTTCTCGGTGTTCACCGAAATCAAGGCCGCACAGGAGACGTACGGACCCGAGGTGATCGTCACCTACATCACCTCGATGACCATGGGATCGGACGACATCCTGGCCGCCGCTGTGCTGGCCAGGGAGGCCGGCCTGATCGACGTGTACGGCACGCCCGGCGATCCCGGGCGCGGACCTTTCGCGGACATCGGATTCGCACCGCTGCTGGAGACCGTCGACGAACTCCGCCGGTCCGCCGAGGTGATCGATGAGCTGCTCAGCGATCCCACCTACCGGCAGATCGTGCGCCTGCGGGGTGATGTGCAGGAGGTCATGCTGGGCTACTCCGACTCGAACAAGCAATCAGGGATCACGACCAGCCAATGGGAAATCCACAAAACGCAGCGGGTGCTGCGGGATGTGGCCGCCAAGCATGGAGTCGCCCTGACGCTGTTCCACGGTCGGGGCGGGACGGTCGGCCGAGGTGGCGGTCCCACATACGACTCCATCCTCGCTCAACCGCATGGCGTGCTGACCGGTGCCATCAAGTTCACCGAGCAGGGTGAGGTGATCAGCGACAAGTACGGATTGCCGGACCTGGCCAAGGAGAACCTCGAACTCACCCTGGCGGCGACGCTGCGCGCCACTGCCCTCCATCAGCAGGCCCGCCAGACCCCTACCCAACTCCGTGAGTGGGACACGGTGATGAACACGATCAGCGATGCCGCCTACGCTTCTTACTGTGGCTTGATCGACCACCCCGATCTGCCCGCCTACTTCCTGTCGTCCACTCCGGTGGACCAACTCGCCAACCTCAACATCGGCTCCCGCCCTGCCCGCCGACCCGACTCGGGTGGTGGCATCGCCGGTCTGCGGGCCATTCCGTGGGTCTTCGGCTGGACCCAGTCCAGGCAGATCGTGCCCGGTTGGTTCGGTGTCGGTTCCGGCCTGCGCGCTGCACGCGACTCCGGGGCCGCGGATGGCCTCGACGAGATGTACCGGGAGTGGCACTTCTTCCGCACCTTCATCTCGAACGTGCAGATGACCCTCGCGAAGACCGACATGGAGATCGCGTCGCTGTATGTGCAGGCACTGGTACCGGCCGAGCTTCAGCACTTGTTCGACCGGATCAGGGCCGAGCATGAAGTGACGGTGGCGGAGGTGCTCAGGCTGACCGGTGAGTCCGAACTGCTCGACGACCAGCCGGAGCTGAAGCGAACCCTCGCGGTCCGCGAGCCGTATCTGGCGCCGATCTCCTACCTGCAGGTCGACCTGCTGGACCGCATCCGCGCCGCGGAGAAGTCCGGGTCGGTTGACGACGAACTGCGACGGGCGATGCTGCTGACGATCAACGGTGTGGCGGCCGGCATGCGCAACACGGGGTAGGCGGCCCGTCGCCGCGTGGCAGGATCAGTTCCTGACGTTTGTCGATGGTCGGCAGACCGGATCGCGCAGGGGGCGGCTGTTCCATGACGAAGATGACCGTGATCGGTTGCGGCTACCTGGGAGCCGTCCACGCGGCCTGCATGGCCCAACTGGGTCATGACGTCGTCGGCATTGATGTCGACGCTGCCAAGGTTGCGCTGCTCGCTGCCGGTGAGACCCCTTTCTTCGAGCCCGGTTTCGCGGAGGTTCTGCAGGCTGCGCTGGCCAGTGGTCGGCTGAGTTTCACCACCGACATGGCGGCCGCCGAGGGCCGTACCGTCCACTTCGTCTGCGTGGGCACGCCGCAGAAGCGCAATGAATACGCCGCCGACCTCGCCTATGTGGACGCAGCGGTGACGTCATTGATCCCGCACCTGTCGCCGGGTGACCTCGTGGTCGGCAAGTCCACCGTGCCCGTCGGGACCGCGCGGCGGCTTGCGGACTTGGTTGCCGCCACCGAACCGGCGGCGTTGCTGGCCTGGAACCCGGAGTTCTTGCGAGAGGGTTTCGCCGTTCAGGACACCCTTCACCCGGATCGTCTGGTGTACGGATTGCCCGCCGGGGACGCCGGCCGGCAAGCCAAATCGATGCTGGATGAGGTCTACGCCACCCCGCTCGCCGAGGCCGTCCCCCTGGTCGCGACCGATTATCCGACTGCAGAGCTCGTGAAGGCCGCGGCGAACTCCTTCCTGGCAACCAAGATCTCGTTCATCAACGCGATGGCCGAGGTCTGTGAAGCGAGCGGCGCGGACGTTGTCCAGCTCGCCGACGCCATCGGCCACGACACCCGCATCGGGAGACGTTTCCTCAACGCCGGTCTCGGCTTCGGTGGCGGCTGTCTGCCGAAGGACATTCGTGCGTTCATGGCCCGGGCCGGGGAGCTCGGGGCCGATCAAGCCTTGGCGTTCCTGCGCGAGATCGACTCCATCAACATGCGACGGCGGGTGCGGATGGTGGATCTGGCACGCGACGTCTGCGGCGGGTCCATCGTTGGCCGGCGCATCGCCGTGCTCGGACTCGCCTTCAAACCGAACAGCGACGACATCCGCGACTCCCCCGCCCTGAACGTCGCAGCGCAGATCCAGCTGCAGGGTGCTTCTGTCGTCGTCACCGACCCGGAAGCTGTGGAGAACGCCCGGCGGAAGTGGCCTGACCTTGCTTATGCATCCTCTGCCGAGGAGGCCGCCAAGGAAGCCGACCTCGTTCTCCTGCTGACCGAGTGGGACGAGTACAAGCAGCTGGATCCAGTCGCCTTCGGCAAGGTTGTGGGGCAGAGGCGGATGCTGGACGGCCGCAATGCCTTGGACCCGGCGGCCTGGCGGGCGGCAGGGTGGACCTATCGGGCGCTGGGTCGCCCCTGAGGCGGTGCTCCGGATCTGCCGGTGACGTGCGTAGAGCAGTCTCAATCCGGAGCGTGACCCCCGGACATCAATCACCCCTCCCGATCGGGTGAACCCGTCCAAATGATGGCAGAAGTAAGCGGAAAGTAGCCGATCTTGCGCTAGGGTTCGGTCCATCAGAGTGGTCGCAGTTCGGGGGAACGCGGTCATGTCACTCTCAGGGATGGGCTCACCACATGTTTCGTCGAATCGCTGCCATGCTGACGATGGTCGTCATCGGTCTGCTCGCCGTGCCCGCGCTCGCGTCGGCCGGCACCGTTCCTCCTTACCCGGCTCCGCCGGTTGACCCGGCCGCGGCGCAGTACGTCTCGACCGCCGACTCCACTGTCACCACGGCGAGCCTGGCCAGCACCGGCGCCGGCTTCAGTGTGGGTACCGCTGTGGTCATCGGCCTCGTCGTGGTCCTGGTGGGCCTGGCCCTGGCGTTTGCCGGCAACCGGGTTCGGAAGTCGACCATCTGATCCCATTGATTTATCACGAAGCCGCGCCCCGATCGGGTGCGCGGTCTCGCCATTTATTCAGGCGCTTGCTGCCATTTCTGCATGCCGCTCACTCGAAGCCGTTTCGATGGTTCCGTAAGCGCCGCCTCCCTATCGCCGTGAATTCAGGTGAATACCTGGCTGAACCATCAACTTCTAGCGACAGAACCTATCTCAACGGGGTGCTCCGCTGTCGCTTTCGGCCAATGCAACTCCCTGCCGGCGTTGCATTCGTCACGGCAGCAACATTGGGTGCGGTAACC
>CAWCUA010000007.1:0-405921 GCA_963798625.1 uncultured Actinomycetota bacterium | reverse complement strand
CCGACCACCCCAGCACCGACCACCGGGCCGACAACCACCGGGCCGACAACGCGGTCGACATCGCGCAGCTCGTCGAACCTGTCACCGCCCGGCCCCGGGACATCCTCGGCCACGGCATCTTCGGGCGGCGCCACCGCCGATGCGGAGATGGGCTTTCGCAGCTCGATCGCCGTGATCGATACAGCGACGGTCGCCCGCATGAGCAGCAGTTGGCGTCCGGGCTGTCCGGTCGCGTTGCGGGATCTGCGCTACCTCACCGTCACCTACCGCGGATTCGACAACGCCGATCACACCGGCGAACTCGTGGTTGCTGCGGCCGTGGCCGATGACGTCGTGACGATCTTCCACGAGCTGTTTGACGACGGTTACCCGATCGCCTCTCTACGGCTCGTCGACGACTTCGGCGGCAGTGACGACGCCTCCATGGCCGCCGACAACAGCTCCGCGTTCAACTGCCGGAAGGTGACGGGCGGCACCGGCTTCTCCGAGCATTCCTACGGGACCGCGATCGATCTGAATCCGGTGCAGAATCCCTACCTCTCAGGCGATCTCGTCCTGCCGCAACAGGGCAGAAAGTACGTCAACCGGTTGCCCGGGCCCGGCGTGATCGTCGCCGGCGATGCCACGGTGGAGGCGTTCGCTCGTCATGGCTGGAGCTGGGGCGGGAGCTGGACTGATCCGGTGGACTACCAACACTTCTCCGTCACGGGACGTTGACAGCTCAGACGACGGCGGACAGCCGCCAATACCGAATGCCGGCCAGGTCCGAACCTGTTACCCGCACAGCGGTCTCGCTGGTGGTCGGCACCCGGAACGCAGCCGATCCGTCACCGGTGAAGACCTCGACGACGCCGGCATCGACGATGACCCGAACGTGGTCCCACGCGACGGGCAAGACGGACCGGCCGCCGTCGGATCTCACCACCACGAGTCCCTCATCGTCAGTCCACTGCAGCGTCAGCAGGGTTGACGCCGCGCTGTGGAGTCGCCATTCCCACTTCGCTGCGCCGATCAGCGCGATCTCCATGTCGAGACCATTGCTGGCATCTGTGATCTCCACGGTGCCGGGTGCAGTCTCGTTGACGCACAACGATTCGCGCAGTGCGTCGACGTCAGGGTGCGGGCGGAGTCGCAATGAGCGGTCGGGGCCCACCTCGGCCACCATCGGCAACGACAACGCGCCCGCCCAGGGACGGGAGCGGGCGTCGTGATCGGGGTTCTCGCGCAGCCAGAACATCACGCACGGCGACCCGGACCGATCGACGAAACTCGTCATGGCGTAGGCCGTCTCGTCATGTGTGATGCGCGACCAGCGCTCCGGCGTGAAAGTCCCGCCGTCGTAGCGACCAATGGCACCGGCAACGTAATACAACCGGTCGTCGTCCCACGCCGACACCACCAAAGCCCAATCGTCGCCGATCCGGAAGAGCTGCGGGCACTCCCACATGCCGCCCGTCCACACTCCCTCGGTCTCAGACCGGCTGCGGGAGCACAGCACACCGCTGTACGTCCAGTGCCGGGCGTCCGGCGAGGTGTACTGCACCGCCAACCCGACGCCCTCCTCGACGCCGACGCCGACCACCATCGTCCAGCCGATGCCGGTCCGGATGATGCACGGGTCACGGAAGACGGTTGCGTGCACCTCCGATGGCGGTCCGTCGATGAGGATGCCGTCACCGGGACGCGTCCAGGTCCGCAGTTGCTCATCGGGGAGTGCGAGCGCGATTCGTCCGAGGTTCCAGTTGTCCGCCGGCACGCTGGTGTAGAGAATCGCCGGCCGACCGTCCTCCAGCACCGTGGCGCCGGTCCAGCATCCTTCCTCGTCGGGTCCGGGGGTCAACGCGATCGGCAGCCGTCGCCAGCGCATCAGGTCCGGTGCGACGGCGTGCCCCCAGTGCACCGCCGACGCCCACGCCGTTCCGGCCGGAATGTGTTGATAGAACAGGTGATACTGCCCGTCGACCCAGGTGACGCCGTGCGGGTCGTTGAGCCACCCGCGCTCCGGGGTGAAGTGCAGCCGGGGACGCGTTTCCGCGGAAACGTCGGGGGCGGCGGTCATCGGCGCCACCCGCCGCGGGCTACGGCCTTGATCATGCGCTGCCAACCCTCATCACGGAAGGACCGTACCGTCACACCGGCGATGACCTTCGACGGTGGGTGACCACGACGCGGTCATCACAATAAAATGCGTGTTCATCCAGTTGCCCCGCACCATCTACTGCTCACGCACCCCGGCGAGGAACATTCCAACCGCGCCGACGATCATGAAACAGCCGATGAATCGGATGAACATGACGGCCTGAGGACTGATTTCGTCGCTCTGCCCGTCATTCATCATCCACGCGCTGAAGCGGTTACGGCCCGGCGAGGAGCCCCCGAAGAAAAATCTGGATCGCGGTCGGACGAGCGCAAAGACTCCGTTGCCGACCAGCACCGCCGCCATGAAGTAGAAGAAGACGTTCGTGGACTGCACAGCGCAACTGTAGGTGGCTCGACAGAAGCCATGACAATGCCTGTCGCCGCCTTCGGATCGCCGCAGCTGCCGAAATCCCTGCAGTGCAGAAGATTTCTCCCTCGGTAACGCTAGTCAGTCGGCGTAGAGGCGGATCTCGACGCCGTCGGGGTCGCGCAGGCCGACGAGCACGCTGCCGCCGTGATGGCCGGTGACGATGCCGCCGTGGCGCTGGTCGATCGAATCCAGGTACTCCACCCAGGCGCGGACGCCGTCCCGGGTCGGGACGGCGATGGCGAGGAGGTCGAAGCCGGCGAGGGCGGCGGCCCGTTCGGGGTCGTGCCGGAGCGCTATCGGGGTGTTGCCCTCGGGCGCGTTGAGGGCGACCCCGCGGAGCTCGCCGTCCTCGACGAACTCGATCGACACCTCCAGCCCGAGTACCCGTCGGTACCATTCGATGCTCACCCGGACATCGCTGACCGGAATCTTGAGGTGGTGGATCCCTGAGAGATCCGGCATGGTCCCTCCACGGTTTGTTCATGACTAGCGCTGACTCTAGTGAGTCGTTGGAGTAGTCTCTAGCGAGTGACCGACGCTGTCAAGAAAGTTACGAGCCGGGCAGAGAAGACCAGACTGACCAGGCGGCGGATCATTGCCGCGGCAGGTGACTTGTTTCTCAATCAGGGCTACGGCGCAACGACTCTCGACCAGGTCGCCGCGCGCGCAGATGTCGCGGTGCAGACCGTCTACTTCCACTTCGGGAACAAGGCGACGCTGCTGAAGGAAGCATTGGACGTGGCCGCAGTCGGCGACGACGAGCCGGTCGCCCTGCTCGACCGGCCGTGGATCGACCAGCTGTCAGCCGAACCGGACCCCGTCCGGATGATCGAGCTGTGGGCCGAAGGTGGCCGGGAGATCTTCGAGCGGGTGGCACCACTGCTGGCCGTCGTCCGCGGGACCGTGGGCAGCGATGCCGATCTCGGCGCGCAGTGGGATCTCAACGAGGGCCAGCGCCGGACCGCGTTCCGCCTCCTGGCCGGCCTGCTCGCCGCCCGCGGCGCACTGCGCGACGGCCTGACCGTCGACGACGCCGCCGACCTCACGTTCCTGATCGGCAGCGCCGAGAACTACATTCTCGCCACCCGCACCCTCGGCTGGACACCGGAACGCTGGCAACACGTCACCACCACGATGCTGGCGCAGAGCCTGCTCGGCGAGACACCCGGCTGAGCCTGCGCTTTCCACCCCTGCACGCCCCCGCACGCCGATCGAGATGCCACTTCCGCACCTTGCCCCGGCGGCTCGGGAAGGTACGCAACTGGCGACTCGAACAAGGTCAACCAGGAATTCCCTTGACAGCTCCACTCACTCACTAGAGACTGCTCTAGTGATTCACTAGAGCCCACTCTAGCCAGTGTCATTGCCCACTGACGCGCGAACCCTTGTCAGCGTCCCAGTCTTCCTGCACGCCCCGACGGCGCAGATAACCGTCTCTGCGACGACTCACCCACTCGAGAAGGAGAACTTCCATGCACTACACCGACTCCGGCGGCAACGGAGAGCCGCTCGTGCTGATCCACGCCGCCGCGTTCGCCGACTGGTTCGTGCCGCTCGAACGCGAACCGGCCGTCGCCGGCCTGCGCTGCATCCGCGTCATCCGCACCGGCTACTCCGACCCCGCACCCGCCGAGCCCATGTCGGTGGCCGACCACGCCGCCGAGTGCGCAGACCTGTTGCAGGACCTGGGAATCGAACGAGCGAGGGTGCTTGCCCACTCCTCCGGATGTGTCGTCGCACTGCAACTCGCGCTCGACCACCCCGACCTGGTCGGCGAGCTCGTCCTGGTTGAGCCGCCCCTGATCGACCCGCTCCTGCCCCCGCAGGACCGGGCGCCGGTCGCCGCCCTGATCGGCCCCGCCATCGGTGCGGCGATGGGCGCCGCCGCGCGGGGCGACCTGCCAACTGCGTTCGACACCTTCCTTTCCGCGCTGTGCGGACCGGACTTCCGCGCGGCGATCGAGGCGGCCTTGGGCACTGCAGGCCTGGAACGCGCAGAACGCGACTGCAGCTACTGCTTCTCCGGCGAGGTCCCCTCGCTTGTCGGGTGGCAGTTCGATGAGGATCAGGCCTGCCGGATCGGGCAACCTGTCCATCTCGTGGCCGGTGGCGACAGCCCCGTCTTCACCCACCGCGTCGTCGATCACCTCGCCGGAATGCTGCCCTACGCCCGCACGACCGTCATACCCGGTCACAACCACCTGGTCCCGCTGACCGCGCCCGACGCCCTTGCGGATCTGGTGCGGGCAGCAACCGTCAATACCTGAGGGCCGCCCGTGTGGCCGGTGGTCACCGGCCGAGTGGCGCTTGAGCAGGGAAATCGCTGACGACCAACCATTCCAAGTCTTACCGACGGGACCTTCCGCAACAGAAACCAAGACTTCCGGCGCGCTCTCACCAGGTTTCGGGCCGCCACCGAGTTCGCCGACCTGAACGACCGAACTCGGTGGCGGCCGCTCGACCGGCGCTGGCAGTTCTTCGCCACCGCACTGCATCACCACCATGAGGCCGAGGACGCCGACCTGTGGCGCGCTCCTGCACGAGCGCGCGGCGGCCGCCGGCGATGACGACGCCCGAGGCGTGCTCGACGCCATGCAGGCCGAACACGCCGCATCGACCCACTTCTCGAACGATATACGAACGGTTTCGCGAGGATGGCCGACGAGTCGGACGAGGCAACCCGAAGCCAATTGCGCAACGACCTACTCGAAGCATGGGCACTGCTCGATGAGCATCTCGGCCACGAAGAACGCGACGCGATGACCCTTGTGCAGCGTCATCTCGACGAGTCGGACTGGTTGGGCGTGGAACGCGATCACTTCCGGCCGGCCTACTCCTCGCGGCAACTCCTGACCGTCGTTCCCTGGAGCATGCACGGTCTGCCACCACACGTGCAGCGCAAGGCACTGTCAGCCGGAGGTCCGGCGTTGGGTTTGCTGTGGCGGGTCAGCATGCGTTCGTAGGCGCGGCTGGACACCGCCGCGTTTGGGTCGGCCGATCCGGCGGTCGGTGACACGCGAGGTGCGCAAGCACAACCACGACGCCCTCAGCGGCCGCACCGACCTGGAGGCAGACTGAGTGGGTGCAGCTACCCGTCATGCCTCCCGTTTCGCCCATGCTGGCCAAACCTGTGAGCGCCATCCCCGCGGACCAGCTGTATGAACCCAAGTGGGATGGATTCAGGTCCATCATCTTTCGCGACGGCGACGAGGTCGAGATCGGCAGTCGAAACGAGAAACCGATGACCCGGTACTTTCCGGAAGTCGTCGAAGCGGTGCTGGCCAACTTCCCGGAACGGGCGGTGATCGACGGGGAGATCATCGTCGCCGACCTCGAAGGCAACACCCTCGACTTCGAAGCCCTCCAACAGCGGATCCACCCCGCCGCCAGCCGGGTCAAGATGCTGTCCGCAGCGACCCCGGCCAGCTTCGTCGCATTCGACCTACTCGCCATCGGCAACGACAACCTGATGAACACCCCGCTCATCGAACGCCGCGCCGCCCTGCAGGCGGCGTTGGCCGATGCACAACCGCCGATCCACGTCACCCCGGCCACCCAGGATGTCGTTGAAGCGCAGCGCTGGTTCGAGGAATTCGAGGGCGCCGGCTTGGACGGGCTCATCGCCAAGAAACTGGATCTTCGCTACCAGCCGGACAAGCGGGTGATGAGCAAGATCAAACACGAACGCACTTGCGACTGCGTCGTCGCCGGCTACAGGATCCACAAGTCCGGACCCGAGACCATCGGATCGGTACTGCTCGGTCTTTACGACGAACACGGCTCGCTCGCCTCGGTCGGGGTGATCGGCGCCTTCCCGATGGCCACCAGGAAGAAGCTCTACGAGGAGCTGCAGCCGTGGGTCACCACCTTCGACGACCACCCCTGGAACTGGGCCGCCCTGGAACAAGGTGAGCGGACCCCGCAGAAGAACGCAGGCAGCCGGTGGAACGCCGGTAAGGACCTGTCCTTCGTCCCGCTGCGGCCTGAGCGGGTCGTCGAGGTGCGCTACGACTACATGGAAGGCGTCCGGTTCCGGCACACCGCACAATTCGTCCGCTGGCGCCCCGACCGCGACCCAGAATCCTGCACCTACGAGCAACTCGAGCGGCCGGTCCGGTTCAACCTCGCCGACGTCCTCACCAGCGGCTGAGCTGAGATCGGTCGAAATGACCGCTGGGTGCACCTGGCCCGCGGCTGTCATTCCGCCACTCAGCGTCGTTCCAGTTCACCGGGGTGGCGCCTACCGCCGTGAATCGGAGGTTAGCGTCATCGGACTGCACCAGGCAGATCATGCGTTGCCCGAATAATGCAGCGTTCCTAGCCCGATGGGCGAAGATGTCCAACACTGCCTGGGCGACCAACGGCTCAGCTTTGGCAAATGAGTCGAATCGACGAAGCACCAGAACGAATCCGGTAGCACTCCGGTCCAAGCCGTAGTCGCCCACCGCGACGTCTCTAAGGCAGTCATTGAGCGCGTAGAGGTTCCTGCCGTAGTAGTCGGGAAAGTCCAGGGATTCAGCGAAGTCCTGGTGCAGGTCTTTTGCCTGGCGCCACTCGCCGGCCTGCAGGGTCACAAGTTGATAGCCAATCACCGAAAGGATTACAAGACGCTGTCCAGCACAGATTGGGCCCAAACATGGTGACAAAGCCGTTGGCGACCAACCGGTAGTCAACTGGGTGAGACAGTTCCGCGTTTGAATCGAAGGCAGCCATCGGCGCAACCTACGACACGCGGAAGGCAGTCACGATCAAGCCTGATCGGGGGGCGGCCAACTCAGCGGTCCGAGTGGCCAGCTCACTTTGACCGCCAAACGAACCAAGTTGATCTGACGGGCCATCTCCGGGACTTCAGGATCCATTCTCACGTGTCAACTCGCCTCCCCTGAGCGGCCCGGGCGGACCAGGAGTTCAGTGAAGGAAGCCGTCCCATTTCGGCTCGTAGAGCTGGCCAGCGGGGATGGCGCTCACCGGCTTGGCGAACATCGGGGGCACGGGCGGCATGACGGGTAGCTCACCCGCACAGTGTCCCTGCAATGCCAGGATGCCGCAGACGAGGAAGCCTGACCTCCTCAACTTGCGAGGTCTTCACTAGTTAACTAGTGTTTTGCCGTGATCGAGTTCCGCATCGCCCGGCGAGCGGCGTTGCCTGCCTATCTGCAGATCGTCGAACAGACCAGGCGTGCATTGGAGAACGGAATGCTCAGTGTCGGCGATCAGCTCCCCACGGCCCGGGAGGTCGTTTCCGCAACCGGTATCAACCCGAACACCGTTCTCAAGGCGTACCGGGAGTTGGAGCGGCAAGGCTTGGTCGAAGGTCGCACCGGCACGGGCACCTTCGTCACCGGCGACTTGGCCAGACTGCAGTCGGACCTGGAATCGCCGCTGGCGGTCCAATTGCGGAGCTGGCTGCAGTCAGCGAACGCATCGGGGTTGGAACGCCACGACGTCTTGGCATTGGTGACGACGTTGCTGGACGAACGGGAACGGGAGGCAGCGAAATGACAATTCGCTTGGAGGTGCGCAACGCAGGGAAGCGATACAAGCGTGGCTGGGCCCTGCGCGACTGCGACGCCACGATCCAGCCGTCCACGATCACGGCACTTGTCGGGCCGAACGGCGCGGGTAAATCGACGCTGCTGGCCGCGGCCGCCGGTGTGGTGTCCTTGACCCAGGGCGAGATCAGCGTGGACGGGCGCCCGGTCGACCGGCGCATCGATCCGGCAGTCGGCTATCTCGCCCAGAACAGGCCGCTGTATCGGCGGTGGCGAGTCTCGGAAATGTTGGCCCACACCAAAGACTTGAACACACAGTGGGACGGCCGGCACGCCGAACAGCTGATCGACCGAGCTGCAATCTCCACCGACGACCGGGTGGGGCACCTGTCCGGCGGCCAATGGACAAGTCTCGCGCTGATCCTGGTGCTGGCCAAACGACCGGCTCTTGTGCTGTTGGACGAGCCGCTGGCGGCGCTGGACCCGCTGGCCCGGCTGCGAGTACAGCAGACCTTGATGGCCGAGGTTGCCGACACCGGGATGACGGTGGTGGTGTCCTCGCACATTGTCGGCGAGATCGGTGACACCTGCGACGCTCTGCTGTTGTTACAGGATGGGCACGTCACACTCCAAGGGCCGATGGATGACGTCGTGCAGCGGCACCGCATCCTGACCGGGCCGAGAGCCGACCCACTGGATTGGCTGCCGCGCACCGATCGAGTCGAAGTGAGATCCGCGGGACAGCAGACGAGCGTGCTGGTTTCCGCCGTTCCGCCGTTCCTGCCGCCCCGATGGACCGAGCAACCCGTCGACCTGGAGGACATCGTGATCGCCAGGTTGCGCAGCGCGGAGAACGCCGTCGACGACACCGCTGGAGCAGCCTGATGACCGGCCGAACTGACACTGTGCCTGCGTTCAGTGACAGCAACCGCGTCGGATCAACCTCGCGACCGCGACAGTGGCGAGCCGCTTGGCGACAGCACGGTTCGTGGGTGTTGGGCACCCTCGCGCTCATCGCAACTGGTGGCGTGGCACTGACGGTGATCATGCTGATGATTCCGGCGTGCGCCTCCACAGCGTGGTGGGAGACGCCGGGCGCCACCTGTGATCTCGAGCCGATGAGGACGCTCTGGAGACTGTATCGGGCGGCCCTGTTCGGACTTCCTATCATCGCTGGTGCGGTGCTCGGAGCAATCACCTTCGGACCCGACAAGGAACACGGAACACAGGTTTACGCCCTGACCCAAGGCGTCACACGGATTCGTTGGTGGATATCCAAGGTCGTCATCACCGCCGTGCCCGTCTTCATTGCAGCGGCAGTACTGGGGATGGCCACTCTGTGGGTTGCAGACGGCCCCGACAACCAGATCATGTGGGTTCAAAAACTGACCGCGCCGAGCTTCGACATCCTCGGGCTGATGCCGGCGTCCCTTTTCCTGGTGGCATACGCCGGCGCAGCAACCGGCGCACTGTTCTGGCGCACCGTCGGCGGGATCGTCGGCGGACTCGTCATCGCTGCTGTGGTTGTCGTGGGTACCAGTTTGCTGCAGCCATTGGTGGTGCCACACACTCGTGAACTCATTCCCGTGCGGGCCTGGTTCGAAGACACAACGGGCTTGCTCGGCGGCGGGATGGACTCGGCGTACGGGTGGGGAGGTTACGCAGACGCCGACGGCCGCGACACCGACGTCTCGACATTGAATTGCCCTGACGACGGGTGGGTCGAATGCATCGAGAACGCGGGCGTGTTCTACCGCGTCGAGATTTACGTATCCAGTGACGAATATCCCCAGATGATGCTCATCATCAGCGGTCTGAACCTGATTTTCGCAGGCGCGCTTCTCGCAGCAGGCGCCCAAGCTGTTCGTCGGCGCGACCTTTAGAACGCCGGGTTGCAGATCATTGAGGTGCTTCAGGCTCGTATCCCGGGGCGCTCTCACCACCGGAGGCGATACTCGGCAAACCGACGCCTTACTCCAGCTGCAACAGGAGCAACCGATCCACAGCCGGAGCATCGCCGAGCCGCGAACCGCCGCTGCAGGGTTTTCGGAAGGAGGGGCCAGGGAACCCCGAAAGGCGCAGACCATGCTCAACCTCCAACAGTCCCTCCCCCGACGATCACCCACCGACCCAGAGCGCGTCCGCTGCGCAGGTCGTCGAGCGGCTCCGCGCCGCCGGATGCGTCTTCGCGGAGGACGAAGCGCAGCTCCTGCTGGACAACGCCACGTCCGCCGAGGATCTCGAGAGGACGGTGCGACGCCGAGTCAGCGGGATCCCCCTCGAGTACATTCTGGGCTGGACCGAATTCTGCGGATTGCGCATCGCGGTCGAGCCCGGCGTATTCGTGCCCCGCCAGCGCACGGCCCTGATGGTGACCGAGGCGCTTGCCGCGATGCAAACCGGCGAGAGGCCGAGTTCGTATCCCACCGTCATTCTCGATTTGTGTTGCGGCGCAGGCGCTGTCGGTGCTGCAGTGGCCGCGCAGTCCGCATCAAGCGAGATCTACGCCAGCGACATCGATCCGATTGCGGTCAGTTGCGCGCGCCGAAATCTTCCGGAGCGGGCACACACCTTTACCGGTGATCTCTTTTCCGCGCTGCCGGCGTCGCTGCGGGGCACGGTCGATGTGCTGCTCGCCAATGCACCGTACGTGCCCACCGAAGCGCTCCGGCTGATGCCGCCGGAGGCTCGGCTGCACGAACCGGCCGCCGCGCTCGACGGCGGCGACGACGGCCTGCACATCCTCACTCGCGTCATCACCGAGGCCCCGCAGTGGCTCGCGCCGGGTGGGCACCTGCTCGTCGAGAGCGGTGAGGCGCAGGCGTCGAGGGTCGCTGACCTGATGCTTCACGCCGGCCTGCTGCCCACGGTCGCCAGCTCCGAGGAGTTGGGGGCGACCGTCGTCATCGGAACCCTGCCCGCAGGCTGACGCCTTCTCGCGAAACACGGCCGACCGATGAGTTCGGCACCGCATCGCCGTCCACCCGGGGACAGCCAGCCGACCGCCGTCAGGAGAAGCACCGTGACATCCACGACCGCAGCCACCGCCAGCCCACCGATCGCCGGGAGTCTCAAGGTGCCGGGAGCCCGGCTCTACTACCAAGTGCGAGGCAGCGGGCCGTTGATCGTTCTGGTCGGAGCACCGATGGACGCGCGGGCCTTCAGCCCGTTGGCCGAGTTGCTGGCGGTCGACCACACGGTGGTGACCACGGATCCGCGCGGGGTGAACCGAAGCGTCCTCGACGACCCCGAGCAGGACTCGACGCCGGAACTCCGCGCCGACGACCTCTCCCGGCTTCTTACACATCTGAATGCTGGCCCTGCAGCGGCTTTCGGGTCCAGCGGCGGGGCGGTCACTGTCCTTGCGCTGGCCCAGTCACACCCGGAACAGGTGCAGACGGTGATCGCGCACGAGCCGCCGCTCGAACAACTGCTCGACGACCGTGACGCGCACCGGGCGGCGATGGAGGACATCATCGCCACCTACCGGACGGACGGATCAGCGGCTGCCTGGGGGAAGTTCATGGCAGCGGCCAACATCACCATGCCGGATGACGACGGGCCGGCCGGTCCGATGCCCGAGCCCGGCGAGCGGGACCCGCAGGACATCGCCGACGAGCAACACTTCTTCCTGCATGAGCTGCGCGACACCACGCTATGGCAGCCTGATGTGGAGGCACTCAGGGCGTCTGGTCGCCGGATCGTCATCGGTATCGGCGAGGCATCCGGCGGCGAGATCTGTGACGACACGTCGCGGGCGCTCGCCGCGGAGACTGGGCATCGAACCGACGTTGTTTCCCGGCGGCCACATCGCGTTTGCGGAGGATCCCGAGCCGTTCGCAGAGCGATTGCGCGCGGTGATCTCGCAGGCCTGATCTTGACCTGCCCTCCGTCAATCGCGCGGCGGATCCGCCCAGGGTCCGCGCCGTCGGCCATGATGAAGCGGTCAGGACGGCGATCGTGCCGATCCGGATGTTGGGGCCGGCGAGGGAGTTGAAGTGGACGAAGCGTTCTGGGACCAGCGTTATGCGGCGACCGAACTGGTGTGGACGGCCACCGCCAACCGGTTCGTCATGCAGGAGTGCGACGCGCTGACACCCGGCACAGCACTGGATCTCGCCTGCGGGGAAGGCCGGAACGCTGTCTGGCTGGCGACCCAGGGCTGGTCGGTGACGGCCGTTGACTTCAGCAGCGTGGGCCTGTCCAAGGGGGCCGAGATGGCGCGCGCCGCAGGCGTCGACGTCGAATGGGTGCACGCCGATGTGCTGACCTGGGAAGCGCGACGGGTGTACGACCTGGTGTTGCTGGTGTACCTGCAGCTCCCGACCGCGGAGCGTCGCGCGGTGCTGCACCAAGCGGCGGAGGTGACGGCGCCCGGCGGGTCCATTCTTGTCGTCGCGCACGACCTGTCCAACCTGCGGAACGGTGTCGGCGGCCCGCAGTCCGAAGAGGTGCTGTGGACCGTGGAAGAAGTTGCCGTTGAGGGCTTCTCGCCCGTGCGCCGTGAGGTGGCACGACGGCCGACCGCCAACGGGGATGCTCTGGACACCCTGGTGCGGCTGATCCGCGACTGATCGGTGGACCGTCAGGCGGCCCACTCGCGTCCGATCTCACGCCGCTACCCTCGGGGTCGCACCGCTTGCTCGTCGGCCGTCCCGTCCCACTCGGACAGTGGGGCGGGATGCCGGTGCCAACCGACCTGGCGCGGGCGGTCCGCCAACTCGCGGCGCCCGTTCGACCAGAGCAGCGCCTGCCACGTGTCGGCCTCCCGGGGAGCCCACGGAAACAGCCGCCGCAGCACCGCGTGGCTGAGTACCTCCAGCGGTTCGAACTCCAGACCCAGACCCAATGCTGCGTCATAGGTGTGAATGAGGATCTCGTCGCATCCCATCGCGGCGAAGCCGGTCGAATCCGCAATTCCATCGGGATGCCAGCCGCGGTGACCGGGCGGCACCCCATCGACCACGTAGCCGAGCACTGCACTGAACGCGGTGATGGTCCTGATCAATTCTGCGGGTTCTTCGGTCGGCCGAACCTTGAGGTCAATGGTGCTCAGCTCCGTCTTGTCGGCCGAAAGATCGGCGGAATACCAGAGCAGCACTTCGCTGATGTGGGCAACGACCTCCCGGACCGACCAGGTCATATCCGGAATCGGGCGGTCCCAATCGAGGTCCAGGGTCCGGGACAGGAAAGCGGTACTGGCGCGCGCACACTGCTGCAGCATCATTCCGTCCATCGGCACATTGTCGGCCCACCTGCACCAGCCGGGCCAGGTGGGGCCCATGGCGGTTTTCCGGCGCGGCCGTCCTTTACCGTGATCACTGCGGGCAGAAACGACGTAACGGACAGGGGGCCCTGACCGTCAGGTCTCGGGGCGATCAGAGTTCTACGGACACACCGGTGCATCGCGGGAGGGGGTGCCGATGACGGACCAAGGCGCGCCGCCACCGGCCGCCAAGCGGCCGGCTCTGCTGTCCTCGGCCGGCGAACGCGGACGCAGGGTCCACCGGAGCCGGGCCTTCGACGTCTTCGTCGGGATCGGACTCACCACCTACGGCATCGTGCATCTGTTGATTGCGTGGATCGCCGTCCGCATCGCGATCTCCGGTCATCGGGGGAACGACACGCAGGACGCCGCGCTGGCAGCGCTCGCGGAGACCGTCTTCGGCGAGATGCTGCTGTGGGTCACGGCTCTCGGGCTCGGCGCGATGACGCTGTGGCAGGTGTTCGAGACGATCTGGCGACGCGAGTCGGATGAGCCGTTGATCACCAAGTCCTTCGGCCGGGTCGGTTCGGTCTTCACGGCGATCGCCTACCTCACGGTGGGCATCAGTGCTGCCAGGGTGGCGCTGGTCGGGCGCGCCGCGCGTGACGGCAGGCGGACCGTGCCGTCGACGGCCGTCTGGGAGGAGGACCTGTTGCGGGCCGCAGCTCTGGTGGCCGGCGTGGTCCTGCTGGCCATCGGCATCCGGTCCGTCTACCGCGGTGTACTCGGGCGCTTCGTCACCGACCTCAAGGACGGCGTCAATCCCAAGGTCATTGCGTTGGGACGGGCGGGGTTCGTCGGCAAGGGGATCACCTTCGGCATCGTCGGGGCGCTGATGGTCATCACCGCCGTCGACGGGCGGACCGGCGCACCGGGTTTGCAGGCCGTGCTGCGGCTGATCAATCTGTCACCGGCGGGCGGGGTGCTGCTGGTCCTGAAAGCGTTGGGACTGGCGCTGTTCGGCGTCTACTGCTTCGTCTGGGCGGCCAACCGGCGACGGTAGGCGATCCCCCGGGAATCCGTACCGTCCGTCGGCGCAGACCTGTTCACCCCTGCTGCTACCGATGCGGCGGTCGGCGCATTCGCCGACCGCCACTCGCGCGGTGTCGCGCCGAACGCTTCTCTGAACCTCCGCCTGAAGTGGCTGGCATCGGCGAACCCGTTCCTGCGGGCGACGGCGGCGATCGTGTTCTTGTGCGGGTCGAGGGTCGCCAGATCCTCGCGGGCTCGATCCAGTCGGCGGTCGATGATCCACTGCGTCAGGGTCTGCTCGTGCCCGGTCCGCGCCCATACGTTGTACAGATGCCGAAGCGAGATGTTGTGTGTGGCCGCGATACGTTCGGCGGTGAGCTCGCGGTTCCCCAGGTGGGCGTCGATGTACAGGCTGATGCGGGTCTCGAGTGCTTCCTCCATCGCGTCCCTGGCATCGGTTGCCTGGGCCGCCGTCGTCAACAGCGCCCGGACGAGCGCGATGGTCGCCTGTCCGGTGATCAACCTGGGCTGGTCCGTCACACCCCGAACTGCACCGAACAAGCCGCTGACATGCGTCCGGACAAGGTCGTACAGCGGGCTCCGCGCCAACCACGGTGCAGCCGCCCGAACGGTGTCCACAGACACCCCTGCCTGGCGATTACGGATCAGCAGCACCTCGTGCTGGTGAAACGTGTGATGCGTCAAGGTGTACGGACGGGTGATGTCGACACAGTTGAGGTGTCCGTCGCGCACATCCGTGTCGTGCGCGGTTGTCGCAACCTGCGTCTCGCCGCGGCGATGCAGGCCGACTGCGACATATTCAGGTGCGTCGGTGCGAACCTGCTTCGCCGTCCTGATGATCCGCAAGGGAGTACCTGCTGTCCGCAGCAGATGTGCGTCCGGCCCGAAATCGACGCGCTCAGCCCGATGCCGAATCGGGAGGTGATCGACAAAGACAGCGCGCTGTGGTTTCTGGTCGCTGTAGGCGGCGTGCAGGGCATCCGCGCGGTGGCGCGGGTGGATCTCGTCGGTGTCGAGCAGAACGGCCATGCGTCACACCTCAGGGTCGGCTGAGGCCCATGCTAGGTAACTGGTCGCCCGCCCGACCAGCCCCCGGTGCGACCGGACCTCCGTTCGACCGCCCGGCGGCGCACCAGCAGGGCAGTCAACCGCGGAATTGTCGCTCGACCGACGTCAGCGCGGATATCCGTGGGACATCCCAAGGCAGAACTGTCCACCCGGACCGAACAGGAGTACAGGCACGAACGCGGTGCACGCGCGGAACTCGGAGTGGCGGAAACTCGTTGTCCTTTCCGGGATTCGCGTTACCGGTTCAAGTCGGCGATGGCATCAGTGATGACCTTGACCACCTCGTCCGGGTGCGAGCGCATCACCAGGTGCGGGGCATCGATTTCGACGACGGATCGAAGCCCTGCTCGCTTGTAGCCGAAACGTTCCACGTCGGGATTGATGGTGTGGTCGTTGCCGGAAACGATTCCCCAGCCCGGCTTTGTCTTCCACGCGGCAACCGATGCGGGTTCGCCGAAAGCGACGGCAGCGAGTGGTCGCTGCGAAACTGCCAGCACCTCGGCGACATCCAGCGGCACGCCGGACGCGAAAACCGCCGGGAAGGAATCGATCTCCACGGACACGTCGGTACCGGGCTCACCGCCATCGACCGGGAAGGGTGAGTAGACCAGATGTTGCGCCAGCTCCGAGTCAGCGAAGCCGCCCTGCAACTGCCCGAGACTTTCGCCCTCGTCGAGCGCGTATCCGGCGACATACACCAGCCCGACAACGTTTTCCGCGGCACCTGCGACCGTGATGACGGCCCCACCATAGGAGTGACCGACCAACAGCACAGCGCCGTCGATCTGTTCCACGAACGATCTGATGTAGGCGGAGTCACCCGACAGACTGCGATTGAACACCGGCGGGACGCGGACGCTGTGGCCCTGATCGAGGAGCTGCCGGGTGACGGGCGCCCAGCTCGCGGAATCAGCGAATGCGCCGTGGACAAGAACGATGGTGGGATTTTCGGCCATGACGAGAACTCGCTTTTCTGGGGTTTGTGGTGATGACTCGGTGATCCACAATCGAAACCAGCAGATCAACCGTCGGACCTGACCGTCATGTTCCCCGGAACTCCCCACATTTTGAGTTGTCAATTCGGGTCGTGCACGCAGCGACCCGCGGAATACACGTTCAGCCCGACGCCGGAACGGCCGCTGTGCACGTTACTACTCTCCTGTCGTGTTCATCCTTTTCGCTGATTCGCGCGGCGAGCCGGCAAGCTGGGACGGACCCGATCAGCTGCAGTGTGAAACGCCGCGGGACGGGAGAACTACTTCTCGATGCGGTTGCCCTTGTCATCCCAATGGCCGGCGACCTTCTTGCTCGGCTGTACCCGCGGCGGCTCGCCGGATTGCTTGGGGTAGTCGGGCGGCCAGTTCAGCTCGCCACCGGGCAGTGACTCCCACAGCTGCAGCAGGGGTTCCAGCGAGTAGGCCTCGGCGTCCATGTCGACCCACGGATCGCCGTCGGTGATGTAGTCGGGAATGGTCGTCAGATTGAAGTCGCGCGGGTCCGTCACCTCCGCCAACGCCTGCCAGGACATCGGGGTGCTGACCGGCGCTCCGGGTCGGGCCCGCAGACTCCAGGCGCTGGCGATCGTCCGGTCCCGCAGGTTCTGGTTGTAGTCGAGGAAGAGCCGGGTGCCGCGTTCCTCCTTCCACCACGCGGTGGTGACGCCGTCATCCCGTCGCTCTAGTTCGCGGCCGAGCCCGATGGCGGCGTGCCGGACCTCGTCGAAGGTCCACCGCGGCTGGATGCGCACGAAGATGTGAATGCCGCGGTTGCCGCTCGTCTTGGCGAAGCCGCGCAGCCCGAGCTCCTCCAGCAACTCCCGTGTCACCGCCGCGACCCGCTGGGCGTCCGAGAAGGTCGTCCCCGGCTGCGGATCCAGATCGAGGCGCAACTCGTCTGGGTGGTCGACGTCGGCGCGCCGGACAGGCCACGGGTGCAGTGTGAGCGCCCCCATCTGCGCAGCCCAGACCAGTGACGCCGGTTCGGTGGGGCACAATTCGTCCGCTGGGCGCCCGCTGGGGAAGGTGATCCTGACGGTCTCGATGAAGTCGGGTGCCCCCTTCGGCAGCCGCTTTTGGTAGAACCCGTCACCTTCCCGGTCCTGCGGTCCGGTGGCCAACCGCATGCCCTCGCGCCAGCCGTCGGGCCACCGCTCCATGGCCGTCGGACGCTCGCCGATCGCCCGCATCAGGACGTCGCCGACGGTCGCGAAGTACTCGCAGACCTGCAGTTTGCTGATCTCGGGCGTGCGCTCGGTGGCTTCGTAGATGACGCGGTCGGGGCTCGAGACGCGCACCTCGCGCTCCCCCACCGGGACGAGTGCAGCGGAAGCCTTGGCCATCCGGGCAACCTATTACAGACCCGTAAGGAACGGTCAGGGAACGCACCGGGCAACCGTGTTGTTCACTCAAGTATGACCACCAACAAGACCTACCAAGTTCAGAAGTCCGACGAGGAGTGGCGCGCCGAGCTCAGCCCGCAGGAGTACCAGGTACTGCGCAAGGCCAGCACCGAGCGGCCCTTCTCCAGCCCCTACGAGACCGACCCCACCGTCGGTGTGTACCGGTGTCGCGGTTGCGGGTCCGAGCTGTTCCGCAGCGAGCACAAGTTCGACGCGCACTGCGGCTGGCCGGCGTTCTACACCCCGCTCGCCGAGGATCGGGTGGAGTTGCTGGAGGACCGCTCCTTCGGCTCCGTCCGCACCGAGGTCCGCTGCGCCAACTGCGGTTCGCACCTGGGGCACGTCTTCTCGGGTGAGGGCTACCCCACCCCGACGAACGACCGCTACTGCATCAACGGCGTCTCGCTGACGCTGGAGCCGAACGAGAGCTGACCCGCGCGGCCCGGCTCTTGATGCGGCCTCGGGACCGCGGCCCAATCGAGTCGGCGATTTCCGACGTTCCCGGCGCACCACGAACGTCGGAATCTTCCGAATGAATTGCGAGTGGCACCGCACTGAAGGGCGCTGCGTGGAAATCACTCCACGCAGCGCCCTTCTGCGTTGCGGGGTCGCTGCCGTGACCGATCGGCTCTGACAGAACCAGGCAAACGTGCATCCGCGCGAAGTTCGGATCCGCGACTCCGGCCCGGCCGGTGCGTCACCGCGCAGCGAGGATCTTTCCCGGCTGGGCCTCGACCCCGGCGCGTCCTGGTGGGTCTTCACGGGCATCGCCGTGGTCAGCGGCGGGACCGCACTGCTGCTGTTCCGCTGGGAGTAGGCGGATCAGGCGGACGATTCAACGGGTCTCAGCTCGCACCACATTCCCCGTTGTCCGATCGGCGTCGACGGCTCGGCCGTGACCTGATCTGCAAACCTGGCTGTTCAGGACGTTCGGCCCTGCCAGGTGCATTACCCCGCGGCTAGCGTGGGAGGCCAGGAGGGCGGCGTGTCCGCTCCCGACCGGCCGGCCACCCTGCTGCACGAGGTAGGCCGCCATGGTCACCATCTCCCGCCGCCACGCGCGACTCTCGGCGCAGCGGAGTTCTCGTCGTGGCAGCCCCACCACTTCTGGAAGAGAAGGTGGTTCAGATGCCAGTCACCACTCGGGCACCCAAGGAGTTCGTCAAGAACACCGAGTCGGCTGATTCCTCGAAAGTCAATGCTGTGGCCGCTGGTGTGCTGCTCATCGTCGCGACAGCGGCGAGCCTGCTCAGCGGACCGTTCCTGGCTCCCGTCACCGACTCCGATTCGCTCGGTGACGCCGCGGCTCACCAGGGCCAGGTCGCGACAGGCGTGCTGCTCTGCTTCATCGCCGCGCTCGCGGCACCGGGCATCGCAGTGGCGCTGTACCCGGTCCTGCGAAAGTTCGGTGAGGGTCTGTCACTGGGCGCTGTCGCCTTCCGGATCATGGAAGGGGTGTTCTACGCGCTGAGCATGCTCGTCCTGCTGTCGTTGTCGACGCTGAGCCGGGCCTTCGTCGACGCCGGTTCGCCCAACGACCAGCACTTCACAACGCTGAGTCAGACAATGCTGGCGCAGTACGACTGGCTGGCCGACGTGGGACTGCTGTTGGCCTTCAGTCTCGGTGGCCTTCTGTATTACGTGGTGTTCTACCGCAGCAGGCTGATCCCGAGATGGCTGTCGGTATGGGGTATTGCTGGGGTTCTGCTGTTGATGATCGCCGCCGTGCTGCTCATCTTCGGCGTCATCAGCCCTATGTCGCCGGGGCAGATCGCTCTTGCCGCTCCCATCGGGCTGCAGGAGATGGTGCTGGCGGTGTGGCTGATCGTGAAGGGATTCGACCAATCGGTGCTCGCGCGCCGGTCGTCGGTGCAGCCATGACCCGCGATGGAGGGAGTGCACCTGCGGTCGCTGGTTCGGTGCCCGCCGCTTCACGGACCCGGCGAGTCGACATGGGTCTGGCGTTGACGACCAGCATCGTGGCTCTGGTCGCCCTGGTCACCGGTTTCACCACCCCCCCGCGGTCGGGACCGTTCTGCCGCAGCGATTGTCTGGGTTACCCCTACACCGACGCTGCGGCCTTCGTCCCGCGCGACTACTGGTGGATCTACCCGCAGTCGCTGCTTGTCGTGCTGATGTTGGTGCTCCTGGTGCGCATTCATGCGGTTGCCGCTCCCCGCGGCCGCGTGTTCAGCGGCATCGCCGTGGCTCTGTGCACGGTGGCGGTCGCCGTCCTGCTGATCGATTATGTGATCCAGTTGGCGGTGCTGCAGCCCAGCCTGTTGCGCGGGGAAACCGCTGGGCTGTCGGTGATCTCGCAATACAATCCGCACGGCGTGTTCATCGCTCTGGAGGATCTCGGCTATCTGGTCCTCGGACTGGCGCTGCTGATCGTCGCCGGAGCCTTCACTCGCCGGACCCGGCTGGAACGCGGCCTGCGGTGGCTGCTCCTGATCGGTGGGGCACTCACCGTCGTGGGACTGCCCGCGCTCGCCGTCGCGTACGGCGTCGATCTGGAGTACCGCTACGAGGTCGCGGCGATCGCCGTCACCTGGATCACGTTCATCGTCGGCGGCCCGCTGTTCTTCCGGTGGTTCGGCAACACGGCAACACCGCGGCCGACTGCGGTCCCCGCTCGCGAAGAGGCGGATCTCTTGCCCAGCGCTTGAGCGGAGGAAAGCGCACGAGCCAACAGATTCGTGAACTGAAGGAGCACAACATGATCGACAAGAAAACAACTCGCGTCGACTCCGGGGTCAACGTGAAAGTTGTGTTGAGCGGCCTGTGGGTCTCGATGCTTTTCGTCTTCGCCTACGTGGACATCTTCGGCTTCTGGCGCGCTGATGTCATCAACGGCGCCTTGGCGGGTCAGGTCCCAGGAGCCGGCGCCGACATCAACCAGACCTTCCTGATCGTCACGACGCTCTACGTCCTGATTCCCATCATGATGGTCGGCTTCTCCCTGATGGCGCCCGCGAAGTTCAACAGACCGGCGAACCTTGCCGTCAGCACGCTGTACGCCGTGTCGGTGGTCGCGTTCACGATCGGAGAGACCTGGGGGTACTACATCCTCGGCAGCGTGTTCGAGGTCGCGCTCCTGCTGACCATCGCCGGCGTGGCTTGGTTCTGGCCAACCGCCTCACCTCCGGCCGTGAATCGCCGAGCGATGGCGGGAAGGCAGTCCACGGCCGAGCGGTGACCCGGCAGGCCGCCGTCATCATTGACGGCGGCCGACCCAGCGGGCGCAGAGGTGCGCTGCGCGGAAGATCACTTCCCGCAGCGGCCTTTCTGCGTCCGGACCGGCCCGCGCCGATGGAACACTCGAGAGGTGAACTCCCGCATCGTGTCCGCCTTCCGTGTTGTGGCCGTCGTCGAGGCGATGACGTGGCTCGGCCTGCTCGTCGGCATGTACTTCAAGTGGATTGCCGAGACCAGCGAGATCGGCGTCAAGGTGTTCGGACCGATCCACGGCGGCGTCTTCATCGCCTACGTCGTGTTGGCGCTGCTCACCGCCCGGATCCAGCGCTGGTCGATGTGGACGACGCTGATGGCCCTGGCCGCGTCCATCCCGCCGTTCTTCACCGTGTGGTTCGAGCTCTGGGCGAAGCGGACGGGGCGGCTCGATCCCGTTGACCAGCCCGCGGTCAGCATCGCCTCCTGAGGCCGTCGGTCAGTTGCCGGCGGCGATCCCGTTGAGCAGCCGCTGCACCGACCAGACGAACTGCTCGGTCGAGATCCAGCTCGCGGTCACGTCTTTCGTGGCGGCCGTCATCGGCCACTGATCTGCGTCCAGCCATTCCAGCCCCGCCTGCCGCTGAGCGATGCGATCCCGCTCCGGCGGCAACGGCGGCTTCCCGTCGGTTTCTGCGACCTCCAGCGCCACCGATCCGAGCACCTGGACGATCAGCGCGTAGCTGCCGCGCGACGCCTCCTCCAATGACCGGCCACCGCTGACCATCGCGGCGATGAGCCGCTCACCGACCAGCAGCGCCGTCGGGCCGTCCATGGGCGCCGTCATCAGTAGCCTAGCGACTCCTGGATGGCGCAGCAGGACGGTCCGCAATGACGTCGCGTACGCGAGAACTCGCTGCTGCCAAGGCGCCTCGCCGTCGAGCAAGGTGACGTCCGAGTCCGCCAGCGCCCGTTCGACGATCTCCCGTTCGAGCGCCGCGCGACTGGCCACGTAGGTGTACAGCGCGTTCGGCCTGACGCCGAGTCCGGCCGCCACCGCACGCACCGAAAGAGCGTCCGGACCCCCTTCATCGACCACGACCAGCGCGGCATCCACCACCTGCGCCAACCCCAGGCTGCGCTTCGGTCCGCGCCTGCCGGGCGTCTTCACGGCCTGGGGCGGCTCGTCGGCTTCCACAACTTTCTGCACTTCATCCCTTGACGTTCCGTCGGTCATGGAATTACTGTACATCGTACAAACTCTGTACACCGTACAACCAAGGAGAGCATCGTGACCCTCATCCCCACCACCGCCACGGTCCAGCCGCCGACGCGTCCAGACCGCAACGGGCGCCGGCTGACCGCAGGCCTGCTCATCGGCGGCGCGGTCGCCGTCAACCTGGCGTTCCTCGGGCTCGGAGCCGTGTTCGACTACCCGAACGTGCTCAACAAGCCGGCCGGCGAGGTCCTCGCAACGTTCGCCGCCAACCAGGTGGTCATCAGCCTGTGGTTCCTGCTGCTGGCCGCCGGTGCGGGACTGCTCGCTCCGATCGCCGTCCGGGTCGGGCGGCTCGGCACGTCCAGGGCTCTCCGGGCGTCCGTTCCTGTCGGCATCGCCGCGGCCGCCGTCCAGGTGACCGGGCTGCTCCGCTGGCCGCTGCTGGTTCCCGGGCTCGCCGCACGGGCCGGCGACGCCGGACCCGCCGATACCTCAGCCGCCGATACCTTCGACGCCGCCAATCTGTGGCTCGGTACCGTGCTCGGGGAGTCGATCGGCTACGCGCTCACCGCGGCGTGGACCGTGCTGGTGGCGGTCGGACTGCACCGCTCGGTGTTCCGCGGGTCGCTCACCGGCCGCATCCTGCTGGTATCGGGCATTCTGTCCGCCACGCTGATCGCCGCCGGCATCGTGGAGCCGTTCGAGGTTCCCGGGGCAGGCCTCGCCAACTTCGCCGGATACGTCATCTGGAGCGGGTGGCTGGTGGCGCTCGCCGTCATGGTTCTCCGCGGAGCCTCCACGACGTCGACCTCTCACACCGTCAGCGAGGTCTGAACACCATGTCTCGCAACACGTTCCTTAACAGCCCCCTCGGCGACTGGGCGCTGTGGACCCTCGGATTCCTCGCCTTCCCACTCTCCGGCCTCGCGGGCCGGTTCCTGGCCGGACCCGTCGACTCACCCCTTGCTGCGTTGCTCGGTGGCCTCGTCACCGGGGCCGTCATCGGCGCCGGTCAATGGCTCGCATCCCGCCGCCGACTCGACTGGCTGTGGTGGATCCCGGCCACCGCCGCGGGGATGGGTCTCGGCCTGCTGGCCGGTGCGGTGGCTGTCGACTTCGGCACCAGCCTGACCGATCTCGCCCTGATGGGCGCCATCACCGGCCTGTTCCTCGGTGTGGCGCAAGCAGTTGCCCTGCCGGCCGCGGCGCGACGTCGGTGGATCTGGGCAGCCGCCATGCCGGTGCTGTGGGCACTGGGCTGGACTGTCACCACCCTCGCCGGTGTTGACGTGGAGGCGCAGTACACGGTGTTCGGTGCCACCGGCGCTATCACGGTCTCCGCGCTGAGCGGGTTGCTGTTGCTGTTGGTCCTGCCGCGGAGGACCAATGTCGTCGCGCGGAGTGCAGCATGAGTGGGCAACACGTCGTCTTCGGTACGGGCGCCATCGGGCTTGCCCTGCTCGCCGCGCTGCAGACCCGAGACCTGGACGTGCGGTTGGTGAACAGGTCCGGGGCGGCGCGGGTAGCGGCGGACGTCGAGGTCGTGGCCGCTGACGCCTCCGACCCGGCACAAGCCGTGAAGGCGGCCCGCGGGGCTGCGGTGGTCTACCAGGTGATGAACCCTCCGTACGCGGAGTGGTCGGCGAAGTTCCCGGGGCTGCAGGCCGGCGTGCTGGCCGCGGCCGAAGCGAGCGGAGCTCGGATGGTCAGCATGGAGAACGTCTACATGTACGGGCGTCCTGCTGGACGGCGGTTGACGGAGGAACGGCCGAATGCCGCACATACCGCCAAAGGACAGCTCCGCGGGCGGATGGCGGACGACCTGCTGGCTGCCCACCGGTCCGGCCGCGTTCAGGTCGCCATCGGCCGGGCGTCGGACTACTTCGGACCCGGCGGCGGCGCCCAGTCCAACCTCGGCGACCGGCTGTTCCCCGCTGCCCTGGCCGGAAAGACCGCAAGCGTGCTGGGCGATCCCGATCAGCCGCACACCTACAGCTTCATCCCCGACATCGCCGAAGGGCTGGCAGTTCTCGGTGAGCACCCAGAAGCGGTCGGTGAGATCTGGCACCTGCCCAACGACCCGGCCACCAGGACAACGCGGGAGCTGGTCACCATTGCCTACCGGCTCGCAGGTCGGCCCGCCGCGCGACTGCGGACGATGCCGGGATGGTTGCTACGGGCAGGTGGGCTGGTCAATCCCACACTGCGCGAACTCGTGGAGATGCGCTACCTCTTCGAGGAACCGTTCATCGTCGACAGCAGCAAGATCGCCGACCGGCTCGGCGCGCGCGCGACCCCCGTCGAGCAGGCGCTGGCCACGACGTTGGCGAGCTACCAACAGGCTCTGTAGAGCAGGATGCCGGTATGACGCCGCCGGACACCTACATCCATGGCCACCACGACAGCGTGCTGCGGTCACACCGGTGGCGGACCGCGGAGAACTCGGCCGGCTACCTGCTCCCCCACTTGCGCCAGGGCCAGGCGGTGCTCGACATCGGCTGCGGACCCGGCACCATCACCCTCGACCTCGCGGCCGCGGTGGCGCCGGGCCAGACGGTCGGCATCGACCGCGTCGGTCAGCCGTTGGTCGACGCACGACTGGCCGCCGCAGACCGCGGATTGACGAACGTGGCCTTCACCGTCGGCGACGCCTACCAGCTCGATTTTCCCGCGAACAGCTTCGACGTCGTTCATGCCCACCAGGTACTCCAGCACCTGACCGATCCCGTTGCGGCACTGCGGGAAATGGCGAGGGTCGGCCGGCCCGGCGGAGTGGTCGCGGCCCGGGACGCCGACTACGCGGCGATGACGTGGTACCCGCCGGATCCACGACTGGACCGCTGGCTGGAGCTGTACCACCAGGTGGCGCTGGACAACGGCGCGGAGCCCGATGCCGGCCGGCGGCTGCTGGCCTGGGCCCATCAGGCCGGTTACACCGACGTCCTCTGCTCGGCGTCGGTGTGGTGCTACTCCACCCCGGACGAGCGTGAGTGGTGGGGCTCGACCTGGGCGGAACGGGTCACCGAGTCCGCGTTCGCTCAACAGGCGGTGAGCGCCGGGTTCACCGACGACGAGGAGCTCGCCGACATCGCCGCTGCCTGGCGGGACTGGGGTTCCACGGAGGACGGCTGGTTCGCGATCCTGCACGGCGAGATCCTCTGCAGCGTCGCTTGAGTCGCTCGTCCAAACGGTCCTTTGGACACCGTCCTTCAGCCGGGGGCCAGTGTGCGCCACCGGTCTACGGGCACCTGGTCAGGCACGGTCGGTGTCTCAAGCTGTGCTTGCCGACGACGGGCGCCCGGTTCAGCCGGCGGGAACCTTCGCCAAGCGAGCCAGGAAATCCACGGTGGCGGCGGAAATCTCCGCCGACGCCTGTTCGCGGCTGATGGCCGGCACGCCGTCACCGGGCTGCTCTCCGTAGTCGCCGAAGAAGGCGTGGACGCCGCCTTCGATCTCGGTGAAGGTCGTGTCCGGTGGCAACTTGCTTTTGCTGCGCTCGATGTCCGCGGGGGTCGCCAGCAGGTCGTTGCTGCCGTAGATCGACTCGACCTGCAGGGACGTGTCCCCGGACATGTCGTCGTTGGGGAAGGACGCCCACAGCAACAGCCCGTTGACGACGTCGAGATGATCGGCGGCGAACCAAGCCGCGCTGACGCCGCCCAGCGAGTGACCACCCACCGCCCACCGCTCGACCTCTGGATGATCGGCGATCGGCCCGGCCGACTGACCGATCTGGGTGATCGCAAGTCCGAACGGCTCCTTGAGGATGACGACGAGGTAGCCCGCCTCCGCGGCAGGCCGCAGAAGCGCCGCATAGGCGCGCGCATCCACTCGCGCACCGGGTGAGAACACCAACCCCACCTGCGGTTCCGACAGTTGCGCTGGAATGAACTCGATGGTGGTCGGATGGTCGATGACGGTGACCGTGGCGTCACTCTGCAGCGCGGCGAGGGCGGTGTCGCCGGCGGGGAACGGTCGCAGCCAGACCAGCCCGCCGACCACCGCGGCCGCCAGCACGGCGATGAGGACTCGTCCTGTGACGCGCCATCCGCTGGTGCCCCGCTGGGACGGGCGCTTGCCGGGCGACGCGTTCCCGTCTGGATCGGCGCCGTCGGTCGCGCGGCTCGACGCTGTACCGCCCGACATGGCATCGCCGGACGTCCTACCGGTGGCGCGATGGGTCACCGGGTCGATCACGTCCGGGTCCTGGACTGCAGCGCCTGCGGGGTGGATCTCGTCGGGAGGGTGCCGCCACCCGGGCGCGGTGGAGGCGATCAGCACCAAGCCGGCGGCTGCGACGACGAGCAACGTCGCCGGATAAGCGGGATGGCCGTTCCAGATCGGGTCGAGCCGGCTGAACAGCACCCACATCGGACCGATCAGGAGTAGCAGTCCAATGGCGAGGCGGAACCAACGGGCCGAGCTCATCGATGTGTCTCCTCAGGGCGGGGGCGCTTGTCCCGCGTTTCGACATCATCGGACACCTCGGCAGCCGCCGGGCGCCGGGTTCATCGGTTGAACTCCCACCTTGCAGAAACCGGCTGTCGAAGCCGTTTGTGCAAGGCCGCGGTGCAACGGATTTGGCTCTACGGAGACGCCGTCAGCGGCACCGCCCCCACGCTCATCCGCTGAACCCGCACCTTGCAGAAACCGGCTGTCAGAGCCGTTTGTGCAAGGTTGCGGTGCAGCCGATCCCGCTGCCTGGACGCCGTCAGCGGCGGCGGTAGCCGGTGGGCCGGCGGTCTTCGCGGAACGCCGGGTTAGCCCCGAGCGGGGTGCGGGGCTTGCCGTCATCGGTGGGCGTCGGGCCGGGCTGACACTTCGGGCAGTAGAACGCGGGGCGCTCCTTCAGCGGTGGCCCGATCGGCGCCACCCGGATGATCGTCCCGCATCGCTGGCACGGCCGGCCGGAACGGCTGTGCACCCAGTTCTCCATCCCCCGCCGGGGGTTGCCGGTGGTGGTCGGCTTGGCTTGGGACGCGCCGCGCAGCAATTGCCGCCGGGCGGTCGCCAGCAGCCCAGGTAGGTCGACGTCACCGACCGGCGTCCACGGCGAGACCTTCTGCACGAACAGCGCTTCGGCCATGTACATGGTGCCGATGCCGGCGACGGTCGTCTGGTCGAGCAGGGCTGCGCCGACGTGACGCGCCGGGTCCGCGGTCAACCGCCGCACGGCCTCCGCGGCACCGGTCGCGGTCGAAGTCGTCGGCCATGATGTCCGGACCGAGGTGCCCGATCAGCGTGCCCTCGTCCGCGGTCGGCAGCAGGTCGAGCAGCCCGAGCCAGGTCCCGACGGCCGTCCATTCGGTGCCACCGAGCACCGCCCGCACACTGCCGCGCGTCCGTGGCGGCCACGGTTCGGCGTCACGGGCGTGCACGTACCAGCGGCCCTCCATCCGCAGGTGCGAGCGCAACGTCAGCGGCACGTCAGGAACGGTGGGAAAGCGCGGGCCTGGAGCATCGGGGTCGGCAGCGGCGAGTCTGGTCAGAATTTGTTTGCCGTAGGCCACGACCTCGGTGACGGTTCGACCGGCGAGGTCCGCCTCCCCCAGCGTCGGCCACCGCAACTCCGACCTGACCAGCGGCCGGCCGGCGAGGGCCTGGTCGAGGCGGCGGGCGGTGCGCAGCACGGTGTCACCCTCGGGCATCGGTCACCTCCCGGCTCTTCACTTTCCGGCGCTTCATTACCCACCCGCTGATTGCCCGCCTGCTCATTTCCCACCCGCGCGCAGCCGCAACCCGCGTGGGGTCATGGTGAACCCGGCTGCGGTCAGCGCATCGACCACCGGCGCCTGGGACGACAGGGCGTCGACGCCGTCGATCTTGGTGATCGTCACCGACCCGATGCGCCCCGAGCGCACCCGCTCCGACAGCGCCTGCGCCCCGGCGGCCAGCATTCGGGGGTCGGCGGTGAACGTCAGCAGCGACCGGCCACCGCGCTCGGCGAACATGACCGCTTCGCCATCGACGAGCACCGTCAGGGCTCCCGCTCGACGCGCCGGCCGGTGCCGGTCGGCTGGCCCGGGCGCGGCCGTGTTCCCCGCCGTGTCATCGTTCGATTCGCCCGGGTCGGACCCGTTCGGAGCCGACGCAGCAGCAGGAGCAGACCTCCGCGAAGTAGGCATCCCGGCCGCCACCCGGCCCGCGCCGTCGACGGCTGACCCGACGCTCGCCGGCCACGGCAGGGCGGCACCGTAGGGGTTGGCCGGGTCCGCCGCCGCGAGGACGACACCGTTGAGCACGTCGGCACTTTCACCCGGGCCGGTCGCGAACGCACGCACCCGGTCGACCGCCCCGGCGGAGGCGAACTGCGCGGCGCCCAGACCCTCGACGAAGTAGCCGCGGCGGATCCGACCCGTTTCCTCCAGGGCCGCCAGCACCCGATACACCGCCGCGAACCCACCGACGGTTCCCTCGGCGACGACCGCGCCGCGGGTGACGATGCCGTGCCGGTCGAGCAGCACCTCGGCCGCGGCGTGGGTGCGCACGGTGCTGTCGGTTTCCTTCTCCGGCACCAGCGACCACCGCCCTGCCACCGACGGCGGCACGCCCCGACGAACGGTTCGGTCGGCCGTCGGCCGGCTCCGATTGCGTCCCGCGGACAGCAGCGCAAGGCCCGAGGGGCTGCGCAACCTGGCTCGCGGCGCCGGGGTCTTGGACCGGTGCGTGGTCCGGCCACCGACCAGCCGTGCCCGGAGCGGGGCGAGCGTGTCGCTGCTGACGAGCCCGGCAAACACCAGATCCCACAACGCATCTGCGACAGCGGCGTCATCGGTCGCCACCTTCGGCCCGCGGGTGTCCCCGTCCTCCGGAGATCCGGGGCCAGAGGAGGCCGGCCCAGAGGAAGCCGGCCCAGACGAGGCCGGAGCGGACGAAACCAGCGCGGCCACCGCGTCGGCAAGTGGCCGGAAGAAGAACGCCCCGCCCCCGCCGAGCACCTCCAGGATCGCTGCATGCAAAGGCCCGGACGGAGTGACGGCGTCGGCGTCGGGGAGCGGGATCGTCAAGGCAGACGTATCGGCCACGTGCAGGGCGATCCAGCCGTCGTCACCGGCCAACGCTCCGTGCCCCGTCCAGAGCACCTCGCCGGTCGTTGTCAGCTCGTCCAGCATCGCCGGTGTGTACCCCGGCACCCGCGCGGGCAGTATCAGGGATTCCAGCGCGGACGCCGGGATCAGCGCTCCGGCCAGTTGCTCCACAGCCCGGAGCAGGCCCTCGGTGCCGCGCAGCGCATCCGGGCCACGCTGGATACCGATCCCGTTCCACGCGGTGACAAACCGGGCCAGTGCCTGCTTCTCGACGGGTTCCACCTCGGCGCGCAGTGCCGCCAGCGACCGCCGACGCAGCAACCGCAGCACCTCGGCGTCGACGAACTCCGGTCCGCCGCCGGTCTCGCCCCACCGCTCGAGCGAGCCGAGCGGGCGAAACTCACCCTCGGCGAGCCGTCCGGAACCGGCCAGCCGGCGCAGCGCATCGGTCACCACGGCGATGCCCAAACCGAACCGTGACGCGGGTTCAGCGGCGACAAACGGCCCGTGCGTCCGGGCATACCGGCCCAGCAACCTGCCGAGCGGGTCCTCGACGGCGGTCAGCAGCGAGGCCGCGATCCCGGGCGGCAACGGGGTGCCGAGTGCGTCGCGCAGAGCAGGTGCATCGTTCGGGTCCGCCCACATCACCTCGCCGCCGATCCGCACCTCGATCGCCCGGCGGGTTGCGGCAAGTTCGTCGAGCGCAGCCGCGACGTCGGGCACGGCGCTGCGCAGGTCCACCTCGGTGGTCGTCAGCGGTCCGAGAATGCGCAGCAGGTCAGCGATCTCGTCGACGTTGCGGGCCTGCCGGTCGGTCGCGACACGCTGCAGTTCGGCCTCGAGATCGGCCAGCGCGGTCGGGTCGAGCAGGTCGCGCAGCGCCAGGCCGTCACCGTGGCCGAGCAGTTCGGCGAGCAGGGTCGGGTCGACGGTCAGCGCGGCCGCGCGCCGCTCGGCCAGCGGTGAATCACCCTCGTACAGGAACTGCGCGACGTACCCGAACAGCAGCGATGACGCGAACGGGGACGGCGATTGCGTCGTCACCTCGACGATGCGGACGGTGCGCGATTCCAGTTCCTTCATCAGCGACACCAGGGATGGCACGTCGAACACGTCCGACAGGCACTCCCGCACAGCCTCGGCGACGATCGGGAACGACGGGTAGGCCGAGGCCACCTCGAGCAGCTGGCTGGCCCGCTGCCGTTGCTGCCACAGCGGCTGCCGTTTACCGATCTGCCTGCGCGGCAACAGCAATGCGCGCGCTGCGCACTCGCGGAACCGGGCGGCGAAGATGGCGGCCCCGCCGATCTCCGCGGTCACCTCCGCCTCGAGGGTCTGCGGGTCCAACGCGACGAAGTCAGCGAAATCCGGTGGCCCGTCCTCGTATTCGACGTCCGGAAGCCGGAGCACGATCCCGTCGTCGGCGTGCATCGCCGCAACGTCGACTCCGTAGCGCTCACGCATCCGCGCCGAGATGACCAACGCCCACGGCGCGTGCACGGCGGCGCCGTACGGGGAGTGCAGCACGATCCGCCAGTCCCCCAGCTCGTCCCGGAAACGCTCGATCACCAGCGTCTTCTCATCCGGAACCACGCCGATGGCCGCCTGCTGTTCGGCGAGGTAACCGACGAGGTTGTTGCGGGCGTACTCATCCAGCCCCGAGGCCGCCAGCATCCGGTCGGCGACCTTAGGTTTCGCGGAGGTCACCTCCCGGACGAACTCGCCGTGCGCGCGCCCGAGTTCGGCTGGTCGCCCGAGGGTGTCACCCTTCCAGAACGGCAGCTTGCCCGGCAGGCCAGGGGCAGGCAGCACGAGCACCTGGTCGCGAGTGATGTCGACGATCCGCCACGAACTGGAACCGAGGGCGAAGACGTCACCGACCCTGGACTCGTACACCATCTCCTCGTCCAGCTCGCCCACCCTGCGGCCCGGTCCGTCACCGCCGGCGAGAAATACTCCGTACAAACCTCTGTCGGGGATGGTTCCGCCTGAGGTCACCGCCAGCCGCTGCGCGCCCGGGCGTCCGGTCAGCACTCCTGTGGTGCGGTCCCAGGTGAGCCGGGGACGAAGTTCGGCGAACTGCTCACTGGGATACCGGCCGGACAACATGTCCAGCACCGCTTCCAGCGCACCGCGACCCAACGCGGCGAACGGCGCGGACCGGCGCAGCAATTCGAGCAGGTCGTCAACGGCGATCGGTTCCATCGCGCAGATCGCGACGATCTGCTGCGCTGCGATGTCCAGCGGATTCGCGATCACCGCCAGGGATTCGATCGCGCCGACCTGCATCCGCCCAGCGACGACGGCCGCCGAGATCAGGTCGCCCCGGAACTTCGGGAACATCACGCCGTGGCTCGGTGCCCCCACCTGATGGCCGGCCCGGCCGATCCGCTGCAGGCCACTGGCCACCGACGGCGGAGACTCGACCTGGATCACGAGATCCACCGCGCCCATGTCGATCCCGAGCTCCAGCGATGACGTCGCCACCACTGCGGGCAGTTGACCCGTCTTCAGCTCGTCCTCGATCAACGCCCGCTGCTCACGGGACACGGACCCGTGGTGCGCCTTGGCCAGCACGGCCGGTGCCCCGACCGCGGTTCCGGCCTGGGCCATCACCTGCGCGGCCGGACCGGACGTCTCCGACCGCCGGCGCAGATCTTCCGGTCCCCGCCGCGGGTCGTCGGCCTCCAACTGAAGGTCATCCGCCTGCAATCGCACCTCGGCGGCCGCGAACCGTTCGGCGTGGATCTCGTTGAGGCGTGCGGTGAGTCGCTCGGCAAGCCGGCGTGAATTCGCGAAGACGATCGTCGACCGGTGCGACTCGATGAGGTCGACGACCCGCTCCTCGACATGGGGCCAGATCGAGGTCCTGGCAACCTCACCGGCGGCCTTCCCGGTCAGGTCGCCGGTGGTGGTGCCGAGCTGGCTCATGTCTGCGACCGGGACGACCACATCGACGTCGATCTGCTTGGTCGACGGTGGCTGGACGACGGTCACCGGACGCCCGCCGGCGAGGAACCGGGCCACCTCATCGACCGGCCGGACGGTGGCGGACAACCCGATGCGCTGCGCGGGGCGATCCAGCAGGATGTCCAACCGGTCGAGGGACACGGCCAGGTGCGCACCGCGCTTGGTGCCGGCGACGGCGTGCACCTCGTCGACGATGACGGTCCGGATGTTGGTGAGCATCTCGCGGGCCCGGCTGGTGAGCAGCAGGAACAGCGACTCCGGGGTGGTGATCAGGATGTCCGCGCCCTCCCGGCCGAACGCCCGGCGGTCGGAGGCCGGTGTGTCACCGGACCGGACAGCGACGGAGATCTCGGGCAGCGGCAACCCCCGACGGGCAGCCACGGCGCCGATGCCGGTGAGCGGCGAACGGAGGTTGCGCTCCACGTCCACCGCGAGGGCCTTCAGTGGTGACAGATAGAGAACAGTGCACTTCTCGGCGGCCTTCGGCGCCACGCCGTCCCCGGACGCGGCGCGCGAGACCAGGTCGTCGATCGCGGACAGGAACGCCGCCAGCGTCTTCCCCGAGCCGGTCGGCGCCACCACGAGCGTGTTCTCGCCCCGGCCGATCGCATCCCAGGCGCCGGACTGGGCAGTCGTCGGCTCTGCGAAGGCGGCGGTGAACCAGTCCCGCACCAGCGGGTGGAACCGCTCGAGGGCAGCGTGCGGCGCGCCTGTTCCGCCGTTGCCCCGGGTGCTCACCCAGCCATTGTGCTGGCAGGCACCGACAACGGCCGTCGGCGCCGCCGGCAGTGCGTGAGGGCGGGTGGGACCGTCCGAAACGGGCATGCGCCGCTGTGTCGCCCGCGGCAGACCAGGGAACTGACCGGGGTGGCTGAATCATCGGCCCACCGGAGCGGCGCACCGGACCGTAGCGCCGAGAAGCAGCGCCCGAGCAACCGCGCGAGTCCGTCGCCGTGAGGAGGCAGCCGCAAGGAGGCCGGGCTCGAACAAGGAGGACAGCAGTGGCGCAGGACGTCAGTGCCCAGCAGACCCGGGCACCAGCGAGCACCGGTCGATCCGTCCTGGCCGGAGTGCTGATGGGACTGGGCGTCGCGGCCTTCATCGACGAAGTGGTTTTCCACCAATTACTGCGCTGGCACCACTTCTACGACAGGTCCACGCTCGACGTGGGCCTGGTGTCGGACGGGTTCTTCCATGCCGGCGGCTGGTTGGCCATGGTGACCGGCCTGTTCCTGTTCGCGGACCTGCAACGGCGTCGGGTCACCGTCCCGAAACGGGTATGGGCCGGTGGTTTTCTCGGCTGGGGCGGGTTCCAGATCTATGACGGGATCATCCAGCACAAACTGCTCGGACTGCACCAGATCCGGTATGACGTCGACCTGTTGCCGTACGACCTGATCTGGAACGGAGCGGCCGTCGTCGGGCTCGCCATCGGAGCGTGGTTGCTCCTCGGCTCGGCCCGGACCGTGCGCCCGCATCGGTGAACGGCCACGACACGGCGCCGATGACGGGCGCGCCCGGGCCGGCGTTCTGGGTGCTGGTGCTGTTGCTCGCAGCGGGCACCGCATACACCGCCGGTGTGCAGCGGCTGCACCGGCGCGGCGTTGGGTGGCCGGTCTCGCGTTCGATCGCAGCTGCCGCCGGCTTGCTCAGCCTTGCGGTCGCCGCACTGCCGCTGCCCGTTCCGCTCCCAGAGTTTTCCGCACACGTGGTGCAGCACTTGCTGATGGCAATGCTGGCGCCACTGCTGCTTGCCCTGAGTGCACCCGTCACGTTGCTGCTGCGGACGTCAGGAAGCCAGATCAGATCCAGTGCGCTACGGATCCTGCACAGCCGGTGGGCGCGGTTCGTCATGCTGGGTCCGGTTCTCGTTGTGCTGGAAATCGGTGGTCTCTACGGGTACTACCTCACTCCGCTGTACGAGCTGACGCACCACAACGCCGCACTGAAGGCCGTTGTGCACCTGCACATGTTCCTCGTTGGATGCCTGCTCAGCTGGTATCTGGTCGGTCTGGATCCGCTGAGACATCGCCCGCGTATTGGGATGTCGCTCGTCGTGCTGCTGGTGGTCGCGGCCGCCCACGACCTGATGGCGAAGCTCATGTTCGCCCGCCACCTGCCGGTGGGGGCCGGCACCGCCGCTGACATCGAGGCCGGCTCGCAGCTGATGTATTACGGCGGAACGGTTGTCGAGCTGGCGTTGGCGGTCACGGTGCTCACGCAGTGGTACCGCCGTACCGGCCGCGCGTACCGGCGGGATCAACGCCGCATCGATCAACGGGTTCGCCAGTCGGGATAGCCCGTGATCGGCCATGGCACCACCGTAGAAGAAGTTGCGGATGAACTACTTCCGGCTTCCGCGGATCGAGAGCGCCTTTGTTACAGCAGTTCCCATGAGGCAAGGCTGACGGACACGGCGATGCCGACGACGACGACGCCGGTCAGTGCGACGACGGGGATGAGGGTGAAGGCACCCTTGACGATATTCATGACTGTCCTTTGCTTGGTGCGCTGGGCGGCGCGGACCCACGCCCGTCCCTGCAGGGACGACTGCGGTCGCATCGACGCGGATACAGCACCTGTACCCACTGCGGGGGGTGCTGGGAAAGTTGAAGGGCGGTTGGCTTCACCCTGAAGCGCCGGCTCACCACAGCCATCGTCATCGGCGACCTGCTCGAACCAGCGCAGTACCCATGGTAATCGGTGGAACGCTGCCAACGAGGGTGCCGGGGCCCACACCGGCCATCAGCGGTCACTGCGCGCCACTTTCCTTCAAGAGGACAGCAACCGCGCGGAGCATTCACCACCTTCTACCCCCTTGCCGGGTGAGCAAACCCAACTGTGATGTCGGCAGCCTCACATCGCCGGGCGCAGGCTGATGTGACGTCCCACCGTCCTGCCGCTTCGCACCAGCCGTGGGCCTTTCGCCACTGGTCCAGGAGAAATCACCGCGAATCGGCCCTGTCGGGGCCGAACTGGATCCCTCAGGCTGCCCGCAAGAGTTCACCCGAGCACCGGAGGTCATCGCGATGTCGAGCAGGATCCGCAGAACACTGATCAGCGTCATCACCGCAGGAGCGCTCGCGCTGACCGGCACGGTCGCCGGGTCGGGAGCGATCGCCCTGGCCGCGAACTCCAGCACAGCGAGCACCGACGGCGGCTCCGCGGCAGTCGGCGCTGCCGACGACGAGGCGGCTACCACCGGCAGTGGGGAGTCGACCGGCCGCAACGGGTACCGCGGCTGTGAGCGGTCGTTCGATGCGGCGCAACGCCGGGACATGGAATCGTTCCGCGATTACGACGCCGCTACCTGGCGGGCTGTGCACGACCCCGACGCGGTCAGCATCTTCGCCAGCGGTGCCCGCATCGCGGGTATCGACAAGATCATCGCGGCGTTGGCCGGTCACTTCGCCGACCGCGAGGCCACCTTCAGCTGGAAGGAGATCAACCGGCGCGTCGACGGCTGCCGGACGGCCGTCATCGAGTACGAAACCGTCTACGAGATCAAGCGAGTCGGCTTCTACCAGCGCGCCCTGACGGCCGTGACCTATACGTTCTCCCATGGCCGCTGGCTGGTCATCCTCGACCAGGGCACGCTGCTGCCGCGGCCGGCGGGTTCTTGATCGTGGCAGGGCTGGACGACCGAGCGGGGAGGTGCGGTGGATCTCCACGTGAGCCTCAACGACCCGAGAAGATTGGCCGCACAGATCTATTCGCAGGTCCGCGATGCCATCACTGCGGGCGAACTGCGGCCCGGGGATGCAATGCCGTCGTCGCGCGAGTTGTCCCGCAGCCTCAACGTTTCCCGCAACACCGTCATCGCCGCCTACGACCGGCTCACCGCAGAGGGTCTGCTGCGCAGTCGACCGGGCGCCGGGGTCTACGTCGCCGGCGGGGGCCGCGACGCAGGCCATCGGCGCGACGCGACGCCACCGATCGGGCAGCCGCAGCCGCGACCGTTGTGGACCTGCATGGACCGGCTGGACGAGTTCCTCTCGCCCGCTGGTGAGTTCGACTTCCGTTGCGGTGTGCCGTCTTTGCAACACTTCCCGTTCGCGGTGTGGCGTCCGCTGGTGTCCCGGCATCTGCGGCTCAACGCGCCCCGGGCCGGCTCTGGTGCCGAACCGGCCGGCAGTCCGCGTCTCCGGCGCGCCGTGGCCAGACACATCTCGGTGAGCAGAGGGGTCCGGGCCGAGCCGGACAGCGTCTTCATCACCAGCGGCACCCAGCAGGCGATCGACCTGATCGCCCGGGTGCTGCTGGCGCCGGGCGACGAGGTCGCCGTCGAGGATCCGGCTTACCTGCCGCCCACGATGCTGTTCCGCTCGCAGCAGCTCACGGTGACCGGTGTGCCGGTGGACGCCGGCGGGATCGTCGTCGATGCGATCCCGCCGTCCGCCCGGCTGATCTACGTCACGCCGTCACACCAGTACCCGCTCGGCATGAGCATGTCGCTCGAACGCCGCCATGAGCTGCTCCGCTTTGCCGAGCGCACCGGGGCGGTGATCATCGAGGACGACTACGACAGCGACTTCCGTTACACGGGGCGGCCTCTGGATTCGCTGCAGAGTCTGGACAGGTCCTGGCGGGTCATCTACACCGGCTCTTTCTCCAAGACCACGCAGCCCGGGATGCGACTGGGCTTCATGGTGCCGCCACCGTCGATCTTCGATGCCCTGCGGCGCGCGAAGCTGGTCACGGACTGGCACACCCCGCGGCCACAACAGGAGGCGCTGGCCGACTTCATCGACACCGGCGAGTTCGGACGGCACGTGCGACGGATGCGCCGCATCTACCAACAGCGTCACGAACTGATCGGCGGCATCCTGCAAGAGCGATTCTCCGACGTGCTGACCGTGATCCCCGGGATGGTCGGCATCCACCTCAGCGCCCTGTTCATCCCCGGCCTGCCGTTCACCGATGACAACGCGGTGCGGCTCGCAGCGGCCCGCGGAGTTCGGATGACGCAACCCACCTCACACTGCTCAGTGACCCTTGAACCCCGATCCGGATTGATGCTCGGTTACGGATCTGTGCCGACTGCCCGGATCGCCGAGGGCCTTGCGCTCCTGCGGCGGTGCATCGACGAACTGTCGTTTGCGGCATCGACAGCCGACCGGCCGATGGACAGTCGCCCCGCCGCCGGCCGGTGAGTACCTTTTTGGGCGCGTGTGACACCGGCCGGGGCACCCGCACAGTGCGGGTCCTCAGGTCGGCGGCGCCAGCTCGTAGGACAGCATGATCACCTCGCGCAGCGCGTCTTCCTGGTGGGCCAGCAGGAATCCCACGACCCGACCCAGTGCCTCCCGGGGGACGGTGTGCACGTCGTCCAGGTTCACCACGCAAGCCTGTGGCAGCCCGTTCGCCGGGCCTACCGGCAGCTCATTCACGGTGCCGTGCACGGTGCTGGTGATCGCAGCGACCGTCACCGCGTTCATGTACGGCGCCGAGCGTTCGCGGGTCAACAGCAGCGCCGGCCGGAGCGTGTCGAGTTGGACCTGGTAGATGTGCCTCACGCACGGTCCGTCGCGTGGGAGCGGGTCAGCGCGTCGGCGATCGTCTTGGCGCCGGCCTCGTCCAACTGCAGGCCCAGCGCCTGGGCGGCAGCCAGCAGCTCCTCATGGTTCGGTGCGCCTGGTACCCCGCCGGCGTCGGGATAGGTGCGGGTGCGCATCCACTCCAGCCTGGCCCGCTCCTCCTCGTCCGGGACGAGGGCCATCATCGCCAACGCGTCGCGGTCCAGGATCTGATCGCGCTCGGCGGCGCGCAACAGTGCGGTGATCCCGGCGGCCCGGCTGGCGTACCGGCCCGCTGCGACCTCGCCGTCCAGCCACGCCAGGGCGTCAGTAGGCAGCCTGACGGCTATCTGTTGCGTCTGCATCCCGACATGCTACCGCCGCGGGATGCACGGTGTCGTTCGCCATCCTGCCGAACTCCGTACGTCGTGCCGAGACGTCATCCAAGCGCATGGGGCTTGGCGGGACTGACGGCGTTCACCGTCGTCGAGTCGGTCGCGATGATCGTGGTCGTTCCCGCGCGGACTCCGCGAAGCCGATGAGTCCGCTGTCGTCGAAGTGTCTACCGGACGGCGAACAGTCGATTCTCGAGGACAAGGAGCGCCACGATGCCGAGCTCCCTGCGTGCCGCATTGTGCAAGACCATCGGCACGTCGGAAGCAGACGAACAGGTCCATGTCCACCTGCTGAAACGCCTCACCTGAGCATCGTCTGGCGCGAGCTGTTGACCGACACCCCACATGCGTCTGTTCGCCGTCAGAATATCGTGTTGACTGAGTGAGTACTCACTCAGCTAGGGTGGCCGTCGTGACTCCCTCCCCCACGCCGCAGACCTCACGGGCCGCACCGTTGCCTCCGGACGAGCGCCGGGCCGCGATCATCGCCGCTGCGGTGCCGCTGGTCTGCGACCACGGCTCGGCTGTCACGACGAGAGAAATCGCCGAGGCCGCCGGCATCGCGGAGGGCACGATCTTCCGGGTCTTCCCGGACAAGGACGCCGTCATCTCGGCCGCCGTTGCCAGCATCCTCGACCCGGCGCCGCTGGTCGCGGAGCTTCGCGCGATCAACCCGCACGACGACCTCCACCAGGTTTTGCGCCGCGCCGTCGCCGCGATGCGTCGACGCATCGAAAATGTCTGGCAGATCATGTGGATGCTGCACATCTCCGGGCCGCCCGGGAACGAGAAGGACGCTTCGAAGTTCGTGGCCCAGGGATTTGGAACGGTGACGGCACCCGGGGGGCCGCCCAGGCACCAGCACGGACCGGACCTCACCGAGGCGACCAACGCGCTCACCGACGCTCTGCTGCCCCATCGGCACGAACTGCGGGTACCGCCGGCCGAGGCGGCCAGGCTGTTCCGGGTGATCACCTTCGCCGCAGCACACCCCCGGATCACGGACGGCCAACCACTACCCACCGACGAGATCGTTGCGCTCTTGCTGAACGGAATCGGTCACCACGGCGACACCCATGCCTCGGCCGCCGGCACGTCCGTCACCGACAAGTCTGACGTCGACGGCGGTGTCGCCGAGAACTCTGTCGACGGCGGTGTCGCCGAGAACTCTGCGGCAAGCCATTCCGCCGTCGGGAAAACCGCTTCCGCGCAGGCCGATCCGGCGACAGACTCTTCGACCGGGACGCCCCCACACAATGCCCGCGTGTCTCAACCATCCGTCACAGTCGGAGCCCACTGATGCTGATTTCCCTGCTGCGCACCTACTTGCGCCCGTACCGCGGCCCGCTGACGGCGGTCGTCATCTTCCAACTGATCGGCACCATCGCCTCGCTGTACCTCCCGGCCCTGAACGCGGAGATCATCGACGACGGGGTCGCCAAGGGAGACACCGCGTTCATCGTCTCCACCGGCGGCATCATGCTGGCAGTCACGGTCCTGCAGATCGTCTGCACGATCATCGCCGTCTATTTCGGTGCCCGGACGGCCATGGGTTTCGGGCGCGACGTGCGCGCGGCGCTGTTCCACCAGGTCGGCACGTTCTCTGATCGCGAGGTCGCGAAGTTCGGCGCCCCGACGCTGATCACCCGCAATACCAATGATGTGCAACAGGTCCAGATGCTGGTGCTGATGAGCTGCACGTTGCTGGTCGCCGCACCGATCACCTGCATCGGCGGCGTCTATATGGCGCTGCGTACCGATCTCGGGCTGGCCTGGCTGTTGCTGGTCAGCGTCCCTGTACTGATCATTGCCATCGGGCTGATCGTGACCCGGATGATCCCGCAGTTCCAGAAGATGCAGGCACGGATCGACGTGGTCAACCGGGTGCTGCGCGAGCAGATCTCCGGTGTGCGTGTGGTGCGGGCATTTGTCCGGGAGCCGCTGGAGACAAAGCGGTTCGCGAAGGCGAACGCCGAACTGACCGATACCGCCTTGCGCGCCGGACGGCTGATGGCACTGATGTTCCCGACCGTCATGCTGGTGCTCAACGCCTCCAGCGTTGCCGTGCTGTGGTTCGGCGCCCATCGCGTCAACAATGGTGACATCGAGATCGGCGCGCTGATCGCCTTTCTCAACTACCTCATGCAGATCCTGTTCTCGGTGATGATGGCGACCTTCATGGCCGTGATGGTGCCGCGCGCGTCCGTCAGTGCCGACCGGATCAGCGAGGTGCTGGCCACCGAGTCCTCCGTGGTGCCGCCGTCCAAGCCGGTGACACCGCTGCGCTCGACCGGTGAGGTCGAATTGAATCAGGTGGAATTCAGCTATCCCGGTGCCAGCGAGCCGGTGCTACGGAACATCAGCTTCCGGGCCCGGCCCGGAACCACCACGGCCATCATCGGTTCCACCGGCGCCGGCAAGACCACGCTGCTCTCCCTCGTGCCGAGGCTGTTCGATGCCACGGGTGGGGAGGTGACGGTCGACGGCGTGAACGTGCGCGACTACGACCCGGAGATGCTGTGGGATCGCATCGGGCTCGTGCCGCAGAAGCCTTTTCTCTTCACCGGCACCGTCGCGTCCAACCTGCGCTACGGCAACCCTGATGCCACCGACGAGGAACTGTGGACCGCCCTGACCACCGCGCAGGCAAGGGATTTCGTCGCCGCGATGCCGGATGGCCTGGATTCCGCGATCTCGCAGGGCGGCTCCAATGTGTCCGGCGGCCAGCGGCAGCGGCTGGCCATCGCCCGGGCGTTGGTTGCGGAGCCGAGCATCTACCTGTTCGACGATTCGTTCTCGGCGCTGGACCTGGCAACGGACGCCCGGTTGCGCGCGGCACTGCGGCCGACCACCCGGGACAAAACAGTGATCATCGTCGCGCAACGTGTCTCCACCATCTCGGACGCCGACCAGATCATCGTCCTGGACAACGGGATGGTGGTGGGCATCGGGCGGCACAGCGAGTTGCTCGAAACCTGTGAGACCTACGCCGAAATCGTCGAATCCCAGCTGGCCGCGGAGGTGTCTGCATGAGCACCAACGCCACCACACCGGCTTCTGCATCCAACGGTGCCGCCTCGAACGGCGCCTCCTCCAACGGATCCGGGTCGAACGGAGCAGCGAAACCTGCTGCGCCGCAGCGGCCGGAGTTCGCCCCGCCCCCCCGCCGCGGGCCGGGTGGCGGCGGCCACGGGCCGTTCGGCGGCATGGGCATGCCGGCCGAGAAGTCGCTGAACTTCGGGCCTTCCGCGCGGCGGTTGCTGCGCCGGATGAACCCCGAACGGTTCGGGCTCGTCCTCGTCGTGCTGCTCGGCGTCATCAGCGTCGTGTTCTCGGTACTCGGGCCGAAGCTGCTGGGCAACGCCACCAACATCATCTTCGACGGCATCATCAGCAAGCAGCTGCCGGCCGGCATCACCCAGCAGCAGGCGATCGACGGCGCCAGGGCACAGGGCAACGACACGTTCGCCGACCTGCTGTCCGGGATGACGCTGACACCCGGCCAGGGCGTCGACTTCACCGCGCTCGCCCAAGTTCTGATGCTGGTGCTCGCGCTGTACGTGCTGGCGTCCGTCTTCGGCTACCTGCAGGGCTACATCCTCAACGGCATCGTCCAGCGGACGATCCTCAAACTGCGGGCGGAGGTCGAGGACAAGCTCAACCGGCTGCCGCTGGTGTACCTGGACAAGCATCAGCGCGGTGAAGTGCTGAGCCGGGTCACCAACGACATCGACAACATCTCGCAGTCGTTGCAGCAGACGCTGTCCCAGACACTGACCTCGCTGCTCACCGTCGTCGGTGTACTGACGATGATGATCATCATCTCGCCGCTGCTGGCCATCGTCGCGTTGATCGCCATCCCGCTGTCCTTGGTGGTCACCACAGTGATCGCCAAGCGGTCGCAACCGAAGTTCATCGCGCAGTGGCGGAGCACCGGCGAATTGAACGCCAGGGTGGAGGAGACCTTCACCGGGCACAGCCTGGTCAAGGTGTTCGGCCGGCAGAAGGACGCGGAACTCGCGTTCGAGCACAAGAACGACGAGCTCTACCGCAGTTCCTTCGGCGCGCAGTTCATCTCGGGCATCATCATGCCGTCGATGATGTTCATCGGGAACCTCACCTACGTCGCGATCGCCGTCGTGGGCGGACTGCGGGTCGCCTCCGGGACCATGTCGCTCGGTGATGTGCAGGCCTTCATCCAGTACTCCCGCCAGTTCACCCAGCCGTTGACCCAGCTGGCGTCGATGGCCAACGTCCTGCAGTCCGGAGTCGCCTCGGCGGAAAGGGTTTTCGAGTTCCTCGACGCCGACGACCAGTCACCTGACCCGGCCGACCCGCAGCGGGTTGCGACCCCCCGCGGCAAGGTGGAGTTCTCCGACGTGGCATTCCGCTACGACCCCGAGACACCGCTGATCGACGACCTGTCGTTGGTCGCGGCACCCGGGCAGACGGTCGCCATCGTCGGGCCGACCGGGGCGGGCAAGACCACCCTGGTCAACCTGATCATGCGGTTCTACGAGATCGACGGTGGCCGGATCACCCTGGATGGGGTCGATGTCGCGACGATGACGAGGGCAGACCTGCGCTCGCGCATCGGCATGGTGCTGCAGGACACCTGGCTGTTCGCCGGCACGATCCGGGACAACATCGCCTACGGGCGGCCCGACGCAACCGAGGAGGAGATTCTTGCCGCTGCTCGCGCCACCTATGTCGACCGGTTCGTGCAGTCGTTGCCCGATGGGTACGACACGCTGATCGACGACGAGGGCAGCAACATCAGTGCCGGCGAGAAGCAGCTGCTGACGATCGCGCGGGCGTTCCTGGCCGATCCGGCCCTGCTGATCCTCGACGAGGCGACCAGCTCCGTCGACACCCGGACCGAGGTCCTGGTGCAGCATGCGATGGCCGCACTGCGCGCGGACCGGACGAGTTTCGTGATCGCGCACCGGCTTTCCACCATTCGCGATGCCGATCTGATCCTGGTGATGGAGAACGGTGCCATCGTCGAGCAGGGCACGCACGACGAACTTCTCGCCGTGGGCGGCGCCTACGCGGCCCTGTACAACGCGCAGTTCGCAGCGGCCATCGTCGACGCCTGAGGTGGGTCCGCGCAGCTCCCCCGAGTTGCGCGGACCTTCGGCGAGCTTCTGGGCCGCGAAGGCGCGGTAGGTCCACCCAACTCGGGGCCCCTTCTGCCGGCGCGGGTGCGGGCGCAGGCGCAAAACTCGCGGCACATGCGGAGTTGCGCGGACCTCCGGCGAGATTCCCGGCCGCGGAGGCGCGGTAGGTCCACCCAACTCGGGGCGGGACCTCGCTACCGGCTGCCAGGGTTGCTTCTTCGCCCAGTGAAGTGATCTTGGCAACGGCGGTGCGGTCTGCGTCACTCCACCCCGTACGATGGACAACGGCGCGGTCAGAGGACTGCGCCGAGGTCGCTGCTGTGAGCGCCGCCCGACGTTGGGTCTGGTGCTCCTCTTCTCCACACGGGTGTTCAGGCATCGCGAGTCGGTCAGCATCACGGCCAACCGCCCCGCCACCGATTGGATACCCGCATTTCTATGAGCACGTCTTCTTCTTCCGCGCCCGTTTCTGGGCCCGCTTCGGCCGGCCGCCAGCACAACGGTCGCGCACCGCAGGCCGACTCCGCCCGCTCCGGGGCGAGCCGTTCCAGCGGCAACCGCTCCGGCGGGCCCCGCCCGCAGCAGGCAGCGCCTGCCGCTGACCGCCGTCCCTCCAACGGCTCCGGACGCGACAACACCGTCCGCACCGGCGCGTTCTCCGTTGGCGCGTTCTCCGCAAGCCTCAACGGATCGTCCCCGGCAGGCACCCAAGCCAACCCGCAGAGTCGCCCGACGTCCGGCGACAGCACGCAAACAGCAAACAGCCGCGGCCGCCGTCCGAACCGGCCGGCCGGAACAGTTGGTAGCGGGGCGGATTCACGACGCAGTGAGGGTGGCGGCAATCGTCGCCGCAGCGGCGGCGCGAGCCGGCGCACCGACAACACCGGGTCCGCGAGAGGCGTTTCCGCTCCTGCCGGTTCGCGAGACACCGGCTCCAGGACGCACAACCGGACGGACGCGACTGCTCCCACCGCTTTTCCCGTTGCGGCACAGCGCGTCAGCGCACAGCCGGGCCAGCCGTCTGCCAGCTTCGCCGAGCTGGGTGTTCCCGCTCAGCTGCTGCCGGTGCTCACGAAGCTCGGTGCGGTGTCGCCGTTCCCGATCCAGGAGGCGACTCTTCCCGAGACGCTTGCGGGTCGAGACGTGTTGGGCCGCGGCAAGACCGGATCCGGCAAGACCATCGCCTTCGCGATCCCGCTCGTCACCAGGCTGACCGGTGGGCGGCGCGTGTCCGGACGACCGCGCGGTCTGATCCTGCTGCCCACCCGTGAACTCGCATTGCAGGTCGCGCGCACCGTCGAGCCGCTCGCCGCGGCCGCCGGTCTGCGGACCGTGGTGATCTTCGGTGGGGTCGGCTACGGCAACCAGACCTCCGCCCTGCGCAGCGGTGTCGACATCGTCATCGCATGCCCGGGCCGGCTCGAGGACCTGGTCAACCAGAAGGCCTGCGACCTCGGCGCTGTCGAGGTCACCGTGCTCGACGAGGCCGACCACATGGCCGATCTCGGGTTCCTGCCGGTCGTCCGCCGGCTGCTCCGCACCACCCCGGCCGGCGGCCAGCGGTTGCTGTTCTCGGCGACCCTGGACAACGGGATCTCCGTGCTGGTCAAGGAATTCCTCAGCAACCCGATCCTGCATGCCGTCGATGACGAGACCTCACCTGTCGAGGCGATGGCTCATCACGTGTTCGCCGTCAGCTCGGGCGACCGCCCGCAGGTGATCCGCGAACTTGCCTCCGGCGGAGGCCGCCGGATGCTGTTCACCCGGACCAAGCACAGCGCGAAGAAGTGGGCCGCCACGCTCACCAAGCAGGGCATCCCCGCTGTGGACCTGCACGGCAACCTGTCCCAGAATGCGCGCGAGCGCAATCTCGCCGCGTTCTCATCGGGCTCTGCGAAGGTGCTGGTGGCGACGGACATCGCCGCGCGCGGCATCCACGTCGACGACGTCGAACTGGTCGTCCACCTGGATCCGCCGACCGAGCACAAGGCCTACCTGCACCGCTCCGGCCGCACCGCGCGGGCCGGCGCAGGCGGCACCGTCATCACGGTGATGCTGCCCGAGCAGGCAGCGGACCTCAGGAAGCTGATGAAGCTGGCCGGGATCACCGCTGCCACCACCCAGGTCTCCCCCGGTCACCCGCAGATCGCGAAGATCGCCGGCTGACGGCTGCAGTGGTCGATTCCTGAAGCGGCTGCCGGGCCGTCGGGTAACGGCCTCCAGGCCGTCGAGTGACGTCGCTGCAGCGAAAACCCGCCCGCGCGGGCCAGTTTTACCTGCAGGAACGACACTCGGCGGCTCGCGGCTCAACCCCTCGACAGCGGAGACCTCCGCCCGCGCGGCGATCCGGTCTCGAACATCGGATCCGACCCACGAATGACGTTCCTGCAGGGCAATCGAGCCTTCAAGGGGCGTTTTCACCTGCAGGAGCGACGGTCGGCACCTTGGGTCGCGGAGACCGCGACGCGCACCCGTCGCGCACAGGGCCCGGTCAAGCGTCGTAGCGCCAGCGCTCGGCTTCTGGCAGCGGCGTGAAGAATGCGGCCACATCGGCATCGGTCACCTCATCGAGGCGCGCCGGCTTCCACCGCGGCCGGCGGTCCTTGTCGATCACCTGTGCCCGGATCCCCTCCGCCAGGTCGGGATGCTGCAGGAACCGCACGCCCAGCCGGTAGTCCTGCTCGAGCACCTGCTCCAGCGTCATCGATGCGGCCAGCCGCAGTGCCTTCAGCGTCACCTTCACCGCCGTCGGAGACATCGCGGCCAGCACGTCGGCGGCGTCGCCCGCCCCGGATTCGTCACCGTGGGATCCGGCACTGTCCCTCAGAAACCGAAGGATCACGGCCAGGTCGTCACCGGCATAGCAACGGTCGATCCACGACCTCGCCGCAGCCAGTTCGGGCACCGGCGGCGGTGAGCCGATCCGGTCGGGGACAACCCCGGACCGCAGCTCGTCGGTGAGCGCCGCCAGGTCCCCGCGGCGGACGAAGTGGTCGGCGAGCCCCGAAGCGATGGCGTCACCGGGGCCGAGCCTGGCACCGGTCAGGGCGGCGTGCGTGCCGACCTCGCCGGGTGCGCGACCGAGCAGGTAGAGCCCGCCGACGTCCGGGCACAGCCCGATCGCGGTCTCCGGCATACCGAGCTGAGAGTCCTCGCTGACAATCCGCACCCGGCAGTGCCCGGAGATGCCGATACCTCCGCCGAGGGTCAGGCCTGTTTGGTAGGCGACCACGGGTTTCGGGTAGCGGCTCAGCTCCAGGTTCATCCGGTACTCGTCGGCCAGGAACGTCGCCGGGCCGTCCAGCCCGAGGCTCTCGTGCAGTTCACGGATGTCCGCGCCGGCACACAGCCCGCGCTCACCTGCACCGTCGATCAGCACGGCCCCAATCCCGGGATCGTCGCGCCACAGCGCGAGCGCGGCGCGAACCCGACGAACCATGTCGATGGTGAGCGCGTTGATCCGACGCGGCCGGTTCAGCGTGATGCGGCCAAGCCGATCATCGACCCGGATCAGCACGTCAGAGGTGTCGGAGGAGCTCACCAGGCAACGCTAGCCAGTGATCATCCGGGCTGCTCTCAAGCCTTCGGTTTGCCGGTCCGCAGCAGTGGGTAAACAGTCGCCCGCCACCCGTTATGGGGACCGCTGGTGGTCTGGTCCTCGCCCCGACATGGTCAAAACGCAATAAACAGGCGTTTTCACCAGTTCGAGATGCGGATCACATCAACAGTGGAAAGCTCTGCTCCAGCCATCCGCGGTGAAAGGGGATCTCCATGGGAGAACACGGCGCGTCCTTCAGCGGGGAGTCGATCTACGACGACACCGATGAGGGCAAGGGGGTCGTCCGAATCGCGTCTGTCGCCGCGCTCGGTGGCTTCCTGTTCGGCTACGACAGCGCCGTCATCAACGGCGCCAACTCCGCCATCGAGTCGCAGTTCAACGCCGATGCGGCGTCGCTGGGCTTCGCTGTGGCGTCGGCCCTGCTGGGTGCCGCAGCGGGCGCTCTGCTGGCCGGCCGCATTGCAGACCACATCGGCCGGCTGATGGTGATGCGCATCGCGGCGATCCTGTTCTTCGTCGCGGCGTTGGGCACCGGCTTCGCACCCAACCTCTGGGTGTTGGTGTTTTTCCGCATCGTGGGTGGGCTCGGTGTCGGCATCGCGTCGGTCATCGCGCCGGCCTACATCGCCGAGATCGCGCCGGCCAAACTCCGCGGGCGACTCGGCTCGCTGCAGCAACTGGCCATCGTCACCGGCATCTTCATCTCGCTGCTGGTCGACTACATCATCGCGACGGTCGCCGGCAGTTCCAGCGCCGACTGGTGGCTCGGCCTGGAGGCCTGGCGGTGGATGTTCATCGCCATGGTCGTCCCGGCAGTTGCCTACGGCTTGCTGGCCTTGACGATCCCCGAATCACCCCGGTTCCTGATCGGCAAGCACCGCGTGCCGGAGGCGAAGGAAATCCTGTCCGGGCTGCTCGGGCCCCGCAACATCGACGCCAAGGTCGAGCGCATCCGCGAGTCCATGGAGCGAGAGAAAGACCCGTCCTGGCAGGACTTGAAGAAGCCGGGCACGAACCGCATCGCGGCCATTGTCTGGATCGGCCTGGCCCTGTCGGTGTTCCAGCAGTTCGTCGGCATCAACGTGATCTTCTACTACTCGAACATCCTCTGGGAGGCTGTCGGGTTCACCGAGGACCAGTCGTTCGTGATCACGGTCATCTCGGCGACCATCAACATCCTGACGACGCTGATCGCCATCGCGACGATCGACAAGGTGGGCCGCAAACCGCTGCTGATCATCGGCTCGATCGGCATGACGATCACGCTGGCCACCATGGCTGTCATCTTCGGCACCGCGTCGGTGTGCAGCGAGATCACCGCGAACTGCTCCGCCGCCAACGTCGAGGACAAGGTCCCGGACCTCACCACCGCGGTCCTGGGCAGCAACTCGGCAACCATCGCGTTGATCGCCGCGAACCTGTTCGTCGTCGCCTTCGGTATGTCGTGGGGACCGGTCGTCTGGGTGCTGCTCGGGGAGATGTTCCCGAACCGGATGCGGCCGCGGCTCTGTCCCTGGCCGCCGGTGGTCAGTGGGTCGCCAACTGGATCATCACCGTCAGCTTCCCGAGCCTGAAGGACATCTCGCTGGCACTGGCCTACGGGCTCTACGCCGGGTTCGCCCTGCTCTCGTTCTTCTTCGTCTGGAAGTTCGTGCAGGAGACCAAGGGCAAGCAGTTGGAGGACATGCACGGCTGACCCGTTCGCCGGTCAAGCCGGACAGCGAAACCCTCCCCTGCCAGTGCGCAGGGGAGGGTTTCTCGCGTTCGGCCACGCCTATTCCGGCGGTGCCTATTCGGCGGTGATGGCCCGGAGCACGTCCATCTTGGCGGCCCGTCTGGCGGGCCACACGGCGGCGAGCACACCGACCACGCCTGCCAGCACCACGAAGATCAGCAGCTGCACGACCGGCACGTTGAGCACCGTGATGCCCTGGTCCGACACCGACTGCTGCAGGCTGATGCCGAAGATCAAGCCCAGCACGATGCCCAGCACCGCGCCGAGGATCGAGATCGCAACCGACTCCAGCCGGATCATCGTCCGCAGCTGACGACGGCTCATCCCCACCGCCCGCAGCAGTCCGACCTCACGGGTCCGCTCGATCACCGACAGCGCCAGCGTGTTCACGATGCCGAGCACGGCGATGATGACGGCCAGCCCGAGCAGCGCGTAGATGATCGCCAGCAGCTGGTCGACCGGTGCCCGCTGTTGCGCGGCGAACTGGTCCTGGTCCTTCACCGTGACGGTCGGAAGGTCTGCCAGCACGGTGTTGATGCCGGCCAGCGTCGCAGCCGGATCGGCGTCGGCGTCGCGCTTGACGTAGACGAACCAGTCCTGCGGCGCCACCCCGCCGCGTTCCAGGACGGCCGGCGGGATCACCACGTCAGCGCCGATGAATTGGCTCGGCTTGATGATCCCGGTGACCTTCAATTGCGCGGGACCCGCGGGCAGGCCCACGGTCACGGTGTCCCCGACCTTCCAGCCTTCGGTGGTGGCCCTGTCCGGGGTGACCAGAATTCCGTCGTCACCGGTCTCCAGGCTGCCGGACTCGAGGTCGATGGCCACCAATTCAGACAGCGCCGGAGCGTCGAACGAGGAACCGAAGACGTCCTGATCGCCGATCTTGACGCTGGTGAACCGGAACGGAACTGCCGCCGACACACCTTGCACCTTGGCGATTTCCGGCGCGATGGCTGCGGAGAACGGCGTCTGGACGGCGTTCGACACGACGTAGTCGGCCTTCAGTCCGGTGTCGACGAGCTCGTCGACGCTGGATTTGGTGGACTGCCCGAGAACCGCCATCGTGGTGACCAACGCCAACCCGATCATCAACGCTGATGCCGTCGCGGCGGTCCGCCGCGGATTGCGCCGCGCGTTCTCCCTGGCGAGAAGGCCGACGGTGCCGAACACCCGCGGATAGCCGCCGGCAATGGCGGTGACGATGGGCTTCCCGATGACGGGGCTGAGCAGCGCTACCCCGATGAAGACCGCCAGCACGCCACCACCGAGCGGCTGCAGGCCACCGTCGAAGGCCAAGGCCCAGATCATCAGGCCGGCACCGACCACGGTCAACGCCGCCCCACCGATCAACCTGCGACGCAATGACGACTCGGGAATGGACACGTCATCGCGCATCGCGGCGACCGGAGGCACCCTGGCGGCCTTGCGGGCCGGGAGGTAGGCGGCCAGCAGCGTGACGACGATGCCCACCGCGTAGGCGGCGATCGCGGTGCGCGGCTTGAAGACCAGACCCGCCTGACCGAGATCCAGCCCGATGGCGCCGAACAGTGCCTGCAGACCGGCAGCGAGTGCGAAGCCCAGGCCGAGCCCGACGGTGGCGCCGATCAACCCGACCACCAGCGCCTCGAGCAGGACCGATCTGGTCACCTGCGCCTTGGCCGCTCCCAGCGCCCGGAACAGCGCCAGTTCCCTGGTGCGCTGGGCGACGATGATCGAGAACGTGTTGAGGATCAGGAAGGTACCGACCACCAGCGCCACCACGGCGAACACCAGCAGGAAGGTGGTGATGAACGACAACCCCTGCTGCAACTGATCCTGGTTCTCGGTGGCGACCTGCTCACCGTCCAACGCCTCGTAACCGGGCTGCAGCACGGCGGCGACCTCGTCCCGCAGGGCGACGTTGTCCAGGGTGCCGTCGCCGGTCACCGCGACATCGCTGAAGACGTTCGCACCTCCCAGGTACAGCTTCTGGGCGGTCGGGGTGTCGAACAGCGCCAGGGTGGCACCGATGAGGTTGCCCGAGTCGCCGAACCGGACCGTGCCGACGAGGGTGCCGGTCACCGATGGTTGCGCGCCGCTGGTGACAAGCTTGACGGTGTCACCGATCTGGTAGCCGCTGGTTTCCGCGGACTTGTCATCGATCACCAACTGACCCGGACCGCTCGGCGCGGTCCCCGAGGTGACGGTGACGATCGGCGAGCCGTCCGCTGCCGGTGCATCGGAGAAGTTGCCGCCGATACCCGGTGCGCCGCCGCCACTTCCGACGACCTTGCCGTCCTTGCCGATGATGAAGGTGCCCTGGTCGTTGACGTTGCCGTCCACCCGGTCGACGCCGGGCAACCGTTCCAGTTCGGGGATGATGTCCCCCGGGACGGTGCGGGTGTCGGAGCCGGTGAACCCGCCGGCCGCCGCCGCGGCGGCCTGCGCCGGCCGCACCGTGACGTCCGGAGCGGTCTGCCGGAACAACGTGGTGAAACTGCTGCTCAGGGTGTCGGTGAAGATGAACGTGCCGGCCACGAAAGCCACGCCGAGGACGATGGCGAAGGCGCTCATCCCCATCCGGAGCTTGTGCGCCAGCAGGGATTTCAGGGTTGCCTTGAGCATGTCAGGACCCAGCTGCGTGCTGCGTGTCGGACGGCTCCGCGGTGGATTGCTGGAGGCCGGATTGCTCGCCCGTCGACTGCAAGGGGCTTGGCTGCGCGGCCGGGTGCTGCGCGGCCGGGTGCTGGGCATCGAAGCTCTTCATCCGATCCAGCACGCGCTCTGCGGTGGGCTCGGTCATCTCGTCGACGATCCGGCCGTCGGCCAGGAACAGCACGCGATCTGCATAGCCGGCGGCGTTGGGATCGTGGGTGACCATCACCACGGTCTGCCCGAAGTCGCGGACCGAGGACGCCAGGAAACCGAGCACCTCTGCACCGGAGACTGAATCGAGGTTTCCGGTCGGCTCATCGGCGAACACGATGTCGGGCCGTCCGGCCAGCGCGCGGGCGCAGGCCACACGCTGCTGCTGACCGCCGGAGAGCTGACTGGGTTTGTGACTCAGCCGATCTGCCAGGCCGACCGTGCGGATGACCGTGTCCAGCCACTGCTTGTCGGGCTTGCGGCCGGCGATGTCCATCGGCAGCGTGATGTTCTCGATGGCGGTCAGGGTCGGGACCAGATTGAAGGACTGGAAGACGAAGCCGATGCGGTCGCGACGGATCCGGGTCAGTTCCTTGTCGCCCAGCGTCGTCAGGTCGGCGTCGCCCACGAAGACCTGCCCTGAGGTGGCCTCGTCGAGGGCGGCCAGGCAGTGCATCAGCGTCGATTTGCCGGACCCCGACGGGCCCATGATGGCGGTGAACTGACCGGGGTAGAACTCGACCGAAACCCCGTCCAGCGCTGCCACCGTGGTGTCCCCCGACCCGTACACCTTGCGCAGGTCGATCGCCCGGGCTGCCGGGGCAACGGCCGGCCGCTGGTTCGCGGTTCCAGTCTGATCGCCGTCGACACTGTCGACGACCGGCGAGGTGGGTGCGGCGTGGCTCATCATTTCTCCATCGTGTGGATGTCCGCTGGGTTGTTTGTCTCTTTGAGATCGCAAATGACGCTAGGGCAACGGACCCCTGAGTGACATCGGGTTTGTCCCTGGTTTCCGATCCGGGTCAGCCCCGCGAGGATCGCACCGGCTGCCGAGCTGCGATGAGGTCGCCCTCTGACACGCCGGTTGTGAGCTACTTCGCATCTATGTTCAGTGCTTAACATTGTGCCGAAATGTAACAGCTATGGATCGCGGCGACAACCGGCCCGCCGCGAGCCACTGGCGTGCTGAACCAATGCGTCGTCCCTCGGGAGCATGCCTTTGGGGCGTACCTCGGGTTCATCGCCGGCGTCGCACCTTGGCGTCGCACCTTGGCGTGGTACCGCGTGGTCGCACCTGGATCAGCGGTCGAGCGGGCAACGGGAAAGAATCAGCCCATGGAACATTTCGAGATCGCCACGGTCGCCGAGCGCAGTGCCGACTTCCGTCGGGTGCTGTGGACCGGCGAGCACACCCAGCTTGTCGTCATGACGATCCCGCCGGGCGGCGAGATCGGCCTGGAGACCCACGAGCACAACGACCAGATCCTCAACTTCCTCAGCGGCACCGCCGAGGCCTTCGTCGGTGGCGAGACCCGCACTGTCAAGCCTGGTGATCTCGTGGTGGTGCCGGCCGGTACCGAACACAACTTCACCAACACCGGCCCCAACCCGCTGGTGTTGTCGACGGTGTACGGGCCGCCCGATCACGCTCCAGGGACCGTGCATGCCACCAAGGAGGAAGCGGACGCCGCGGAGGCAGCGGGCGAGGACGAGCCGCCCAGCTGATCGTTCCTCGCCGGTGGGGCCGCATGGCTGCCGCAGCGCCGCCCGGGCCGCAGCCTGGCGGCGCGTGCACCAAGGCGGTGGCAGGGCGGCGAGTGCTGCGCACCCGTGTCCAAGGCGGCGGCAGGGCGGCGAGTGCTGCGTGGCGGGGCCGAGCGGCAGCAAGGCGCCGGCTCGACGGACGCTCCTGCAGGGAATCCGCAGCTTTCAGGGGCGGATTGCCCTGCTGGGGCGACACTCACCGCGGTCGCGGGCCCCCGCACCCGGCCACGTCCATCGCGACATGCTGCCTCGAGCGTCTATCGGGCGGTGTCGCCCGGCTTCCACAGGTCCGACAGAGGTGGGGCGACGGACGTGCCGGGGTAGGCATGACCCAGCGAAGACGACCCGCTCTCCGCTGTCAGCCGCAGCCGCAGGATGATCTCCGCGGCCTCCTCGGCCGGTCGCCTGCCGAGGTTGACCACAAGGGTGTTCTCGTCGGGGCCGGGCGGCTCCAGGGTGGCGAGCTGCGAATCCAGCAGGGTGCTCGGCATGTAGTGGTCGAGCCGGGCGTTGAGCCGCCGGGCAATGGTTTCCTTACTGCCTGCCAGGTGGACGAACACCACGTGCTCGCCGCGCAGCACATCGCGATAGCTCCGCTTGAGCGCCGAGCAGGTGATGATGCCGGGCAGGCCGGCGTTGGTGTGATCCCGGATCCAGTCGGCGACCTTCTCCAGCCAGGGCCAGCGGTCCTCGTCGGTCAGCGCGGTCCCGGCTCGCATCTTCTCCACGTTGGAAGCGGGATGCAGGTCGTCACCCTCCTCCAGATCCCAGCCCAGCTGGCCGGCGAGAATGGCCGCGACGGTGGACTTCCCGCATCCGGACACGCCCATGATGACGAGGACCGGCTGCTGCGCGACGTCGTTGTGAGCCATCAGCTTCCCTTTCCGATTCAGGCGATCACGAAGACGAGCGATGCCAGTGCAAAGCCCATGAAGCCGATCATGGTCTCCATGACCGTCCAGGTCTTCAGCGTGGTCTTGACGTCCATGTCGAAGAACCGGCCGACCAACCAGAAACCGGAATCGTTGACGTGGCTCAGGGCCACCGACCCGCCGGCAATCGCCAGCACGACAGCGGCCAATTGAACGCCGTTGAGGCCCGCGGAGGCAACGGCGGGCTCGATCAGGCCAGCGGCGGTGATGAGCGCGACGGTGGCGGAGCCCTGCGCCACTCGCAGCACGAGGGCGATGATGAAGCCGGCGACAATGACCGGAAGTCCGATGTCTGCCAGCACCTCGGAGAGCGCATCGCCGATGCCGGAGGCGCGGAGCACAGCGCCGAACATGCCGCCCGCGCCGGTGATCAGGATGACCGAGCACACCGGGCCCAGCGCTGAGTCGAGGGTCTTCTCCAACGCGGTCTTGTCCAAGCCACGACGCTTGCCCAGTACGTAGGCAGCCACCAGGACCGCAATCAGCAGCGCGATCGGCGTCGCGCCGATCGTGCGCAGCACCGCCACCCACGTGTCGTCACGGTCGACCCAACCCGCGGCTCCCGCCAGATCAAGTCCGGTGTTGAGGAAGATCAGCACCAATGGGAGCAGCAGCACCAGCACGACGGTGCGGAAGGACGGGGGATTCTGAACGTCCTCGTCGTCGGCCTTACCCAGGATCTCCGGCACCGGGAGAACCCATCGCTTTCCGGCCCACAGACCGAACAAAAAACTGCTCACGTACCAGGTCGGGATGGCCAGAACAAGGCCGATGGCCAGCACGAGGCCGATGTTCGCGCCGAGCAGCTCGGTGGCCGCCACCGGGCCGGGATGCGGCGGAACGAAGACGTGCATGACGGAGAAGGCGCCCGCGACGGGCAGCCCGTAGATCAACAGACCACCGCCGAGTCGCCGAGCCACCGAGAACACGATGGGCAGCATGACGACCAGACCGGCGTCGAAGAAGATCGGGAAGCCGAACATCAACGATGCGATGCCCAAGGCCAGCGGTGCCCGCTTCTCGCCGAACACGCGAATGAGGGTGTCCGCGACAACCCTTGCCCCGCCGCTGGTCTCGATGAGTCGGCCGAGCATGGCGCCCAACCCGACCAGCAGCGCGACGGTACCCAGGGTGGTTCCGAAGCCGGTGGTGAGGACCTCGACGATCGATGCGAAAGGAATGCCGGTGGCCAGCGCGGTCAGGAAGCTGACCAGGATCAGCGCCAGGAAGGCGTGCAACCGCAACTGGATGATCAGGAAGAGCAGCAGTGCGATCGCGCCTGCCGCAATCAACAGCAGCGGCGTCGCTGTCAGGGTCTGCGACCAGTCTTCCGGGACCATCGATTCCTCCGTACGGCACAACGCTGGTGTCGACGGCGCGGAAGCGTCGTCGTGACTGCCCCATCGCCCCGACTCACCTGCGCAGCCCCACCGACCACAGAGTTCCTTCGAACTGCAATTCGTCGAACCGCCCTAGCGCGATTCGCTGCTCTTGTTGATCGATGCGGTCGAATGGACGGCGCGAGGACTGACCGAGACACCACTAAAGTTCCGCAATCATCATGCTTTTGCAAGCCCTGTGCCCGTTTCGTACTATCTTTGGTGGATATGGTCGCTTTTCGTCGTACATACGGAGCGTCGAAAGGCATAATCCCTGTATGACCGAAGCAGCAGACGCGCCCGGCGGGCAGCTGCACAATGCGGTTGTTCAGCGCTGGGGGCGGGACATCGTGTCCGGCGCACTGCAACCGGGGACGCGGATCGTGGCCGACGACGCCGCAGCTCAACTCGGCGTCTCCAGGACCGTTGTCCGTGAAGCCGTGCGGGTGCTCGAGTCGATGGGCCTGCTCACCGTGCGGCGACGAGTGGGCATCACCGTTCTTCCGCCGGAGGACTGGAACCCGTTCGACGCCAACATCATTCGATGGCGACTCGCCGGTCCGGATCGGCTCGCCCACCTTCAGTCGCTCAGCGAACTACGCTCGGCCATCGAACCGCTGGCCGCCCGGTTGGCCGCGGTCCACGCCACCCCCCAGCAGTGCGGGGCGCTCACCGCGGCGGTGATCGGCATGTCGTCAACCTCGCGGTCGGCAAACGCCGCCGCCTACCTCGCACATGACTGCGACTTCCACCGCACGGTGCTCGTCGCCTCGGGCAACCCGATGCTCGCGGGGTTGGCCGACGTGGTGGTCGAGGTGCTCGCCGGCCGCACCCGGCATTCATTGATGCCCGCCGTCGCAGAGCCCGAGGCGATCCGGCTGCACGGTGTCGTGGCGTCGTCGATCCAGGCCGGCGACGGCGCCGGCGCGGAGGAGGCGATGCGCGCCATCGTCGTCGAATCGGCGTCGGCGATCACCGACATCGCCGGTGGCCTCGAAGCAGACGACAGCTCCGCCGGTCGGGACCCGCTGCCGTCCGTGCTGAATGCCTCGCCACAACGCTGACCGCTTACGAACTCTCAGACGAACATCCAGTCTCACATTTCCCGACGCCTTCATGACGCCGGCTCCAGCGAAGAGTCTGTGGCTCTGCCACGGTCTTTTCTGGGCGCCAGGAGCAACACGGCAGCACCGATCAGGGCAGCGATGATCGACCCGGCGAAGATGCCGACTTTGGCGATCTGGGTGAGCGCCGGATCGGTGTAGGCCAGATCGGCAATGAACAGCGAGACGGTGAACCCGATGCCGGCCAGCGCGCTGACACCGGCAACGTGCCACCGGGTCACTCCGGCAGGAAGCCGCCCGATACCGGTCCGGACACAGATCCACACCGCCAGACAGATGCCGATGATCTTGCCCACGACCAGACCCAGGGCAACTGCCCAGGTCAGCGAATCGCCGAGCGCGCGGCCGAGCAGGCCGCCGCTGAAATCCACGCCCGCGTTGGCCAGCGCGAACAGCGGCACGATCAGAAACGCCGACCAGGGGTGGAGGCGATGCTCCAGGGTTCCCAGCACGTCCCGCTTGCCGACGATGCCGGCCGGAGTCAGCAGGCCAAGGGCGACCCCGGCAATCGTCGCGTGCACGCCCGACTCGAGGGTGCACAACCAGACGGCGGCGCCCACCACCACGTACGGACTGATCGCGGTGACCCCGAGGCGGTTCATCGCGACCACCACCAGCAGTCCGCCTGCGGCACCGGCCAGCCAGCCGAATGCGACCGTATCGGTGTAGAAGATGGCGATCACCGAGATCGCGATGATGTCGTCGACGATCGCCAAGGTCAGCAGCAGCAACTTCGCGCCGGCCGGAATCCGAGACCCCAGCAGCGCGAGAACACCGATAGCGAAGGCGATGTCGGTCGCCATCGGAATACCCCAGCCATCCAGCGCGGGACCCTCGGCCACCGTGATGAAGATCAGGGCGGGAATCAGGACACCGCCGAGAGCGGCGATCGCCGGGAGCGCGGCGGCCCGCCGATCGCGCAGCTCGCCCTGAACCAGCTCGCGCTTGATCTCCAGGCCCACGACGAAGAAGAAAATCGCCATCAGCGCGTCGTTGACCCAGTGCTGCAGGTCCTCGGTCACCGCAAATGATCCGAATCCGACCGTCAGATCGCGACCCCAAAAGGTGACGTAGGAGTCAGCGAACGCGCTGTTCGCCCAGATCACCGCGGCAACAGCAGCGAGGACCAGGACGATTCCGCCTGCCGCCTCTGCGTGCAGGAAGTCTTTGAGCGGATCCAACACCCGCCGGGCGCGGGTGCGGCGTTCGGACATGCGGTACTCCTCGTTTCAATCCACGCCGGGCTGTGCCGGTCAGTGGGGTACCACGTCGGCGATGTCGTGATAACGGCGTTCGGGCAACTCGAGCAGAACCTGGATGACGGGCGTCGGTGCCCGGGCCGAAACGGCTGCCGCCAGCAGGTCGGATCGAGTGGCCGACCCATGCGCGAGGGTCGGGGCGACCACCGCGACGAGCTGGTCGGTGACCTCCTCCTCGGTCACCGTTGCCTCCCCGGGTTTCGCCGAATGCCCGCGGAATGCGGTCTGCCGCAGGTCTGACGTATGCCGGTGTCTTGACGCGCGCCGCAGATCGAAGGCGGGCCGGAGATCTGACGCCTGCCGCTGGTCCCCCGACACGCCCCGGCGATCATCGGCCGTCCAGCAGATCGACCAATCGTCGGTGGGCCACCCGGTGGGTGAACTCGGCCAACGACTCGGGCGGGACCTCGCCCTCGAGATCCTGCCGGGCCGTCAGCACCACCAGCTCGACAACCCCCGAAGGGATCGCGCCGAGGAACTCCTCCAACAGGTAGTCCGCAACCCCATCAACGCCCGTGGCCGTCGGGTCGAGCGCGCTGACTGGCATGGGGTTCTCGCTTCCGTCTGGTCGAGTGGGATTCCATTTTCACCGGCTTCGCGCCGATCCGGTATCGGGTCCAGCACCCATCTCGGCCGGACGATGTGGTAGCCAGGCACCATGGACAGCCCACCACCGGGCGATGACGCTGGGGGTATGTCAGCCATCGTCGAACAGCGCGCGGGCCCGACCCGCGACTCCCAGCGCGCGACCCGCACGCCGGCGACGGCACTGTTCTGGCGGTTGTTCGGGTTCAACGCGCTGGTGTTCGTCGCGGGCGCGGCAATCCTCGTGCTGTCGCCGGCGACTGTCTCAGCTCCGATCTCACTGGCCGAAGTCGCGGTTCTGACCGTCGGATCAGCGTTGATGCTCAGCGTCAACGGGTTGCTGCTCCGGCGGACCCTTCGGCCACTGGACGGGCTGACCGTCCTGATGAAAAGGGTCGATCTGCTGCGTCCCGGCCAACGCCTGTCGGTGTCCGGCGACACCGATGTCGCTGAAGTCATCAGGACCTTCAACGAGATGCTCGACCGGCTCGAGCACGAGCGCGGGGAAAGCTCCGGTCACGCACTCGCGGCGCAGGAAAGCGAGCGGCAGCGGATCGCTCGGGAGCTTCACGATGAGATCGGACAAAGCCTCACCGCGGTCCTGCTCGGGCTCAAGCGCACCATCGACCGCGCCCCGGCAGAGCTTCGGGAAGAGTTGCACAGCGTTCAGGAGATGGTTCGCGGCAGCCTGGACGAGGTCAGGATGGTCGCCAGGCGGCTTCGACCCGGTGTGCTGGAGGACCTGGGTCTTCCCAGCGCACTCAACGCACTCTCCGCGGACTTCACTGCCGCCAGCGGGCTGTCCTTCACTCCGCAGATCGACCCGGCCCTGCCCAGGCTCAGCGGTGACGCCGAACTCGTGATGTACCGCATCGCTCAGGAGGGTCTGACGAACATTGCCCGGCACGCCGACGCCAACGAGGTTGCGCTCACGGTCCGCCGGCAGGGCAGGAATGCGGTGCTGACGCTGACCGATGACGGGGTGGGGCTCGGCGCCGCCGTCGAAGGAGCCGGCGTCCGCGGGATGCGGGAGCGGGCCATCCTGATCGGTGCCACCCTGTCGGTCGGTTCGCTGGCCGAGGGCGGCACCCTCCTGCGACTCGAGGTTCCGATCGAGGGAACGGGAGGCCCCCGGTGAAGACCGGCGCGACTCGGATCCTGTTGGCCGACGACCACGGTTTGGTACGGCGCGGCCTGCGGCTCATCCTCGACGGGGAGCCCGACCTGGTGGTGGTCGCCGAGGCGGCAGACGGCGGTGAGGCCGTCACCCTCGCCGGTCGCGGAGACATCGATCTCGCAATCCTGGACATCGCCATGCCGCGAATGACCGGGCTGCAAGCTGCCCGGGAGATCTCCCGCCGGTCGCCGGACGTCCGCATGCTGATGCTGTCGATGTACGACAACGAGCAGTACTTCTTCGAGGCGCTCAAAGCCGGCGCGGCGGGCTACGTCCTCAAGTCGGTGGCAGATCGCGATCTGGTCGAGGCCTGCAGGTCCGTGCGCCGCGGTGAGCCCTTCGTCTACGCCGGCGCCTTGACCACTCTGATCACCGAGTACCTACGGCGCAACCGGAACGGCGAGCGGATACCCGACAGCATCCTGACGCCCAGGGAAGAAGAGGTGGTCAAGCTCATCGCGGAAGGCCACTCGTCCCGCAGCATTGCTCGAACCCTGGTGATCAGTGCCAAGACCGTTGATCGACACCGCGCGAACATCCTGCAGAAGCTCGATATGCACGACCGTCTGGACCTCACCAGGTTCGCCATCAGGGTCGGACTCATCGAACCCTGATCGGTCATCGATCACCGCCGACCATCACTCGCCGCTCCGCCCCGCCGAAAGGAGAACCGATGTCACTGTCCGATGAACACCGCCGGGCGCTGGACGAGATCGAGCGCGCCCTTGTTCAGGACGATCCGACCTTTGCAGAGACCGTCAGGCCCGAGTACATCCTGCGGCTGCGCCGACGCTGGATCATCATCCCGGCCAGTTTGTTCCTGCTCGGCGCCGTCGTGATGGTCGCCGGTCTGGTCATGACCCATGCTCTCCTCGCGCTCGGAGCGGTCGTCGCCGTTCTCGGATTCCTGACGATGCCGGCTGCAATTGTCCTGATGCTGCACCAACTCCGACGTCAGTGAGGCAACACACGAACCGGGGGCGGGAGATCGGCTCAGCTGGCCGGACATCTTCGGTGCTCGGGCCACGAGCCAACTTTGTTCGGCAACAGCCGGCCCGGTCTCGAACTCGCAACCGGGCCGGCTCCAGCCAGGGCTGCCCGAAATTGGCATTCTCCTCCAAGAATGCGGCGGCATGGGTCAGCGTGTCGCCGATGAACACGGTGGTGATCGCTGTGCCGTAAAGAATGGCTCTCATCATTCGTGTGAATGCCGCGGGCACACCGGCCAACCGCGCTTCGATCGGCCGCAGCTGATCACCGATCACAAGCCCCGCGAGAAAGACCCCTGCCGGCCCAGGCATGGGTTGGTCCCGCGTGTCGACCACACGGCGACAATGCTGAGGATCAACGGTGCCACGAGCCGCTACCTCAGCATGAGCAGCGCCGAAGAGCGGCAAGAATGCATACCGCATCCTTGTTCGACCAATCCGCCCAACCATCGATGTTCTGCAGGTTCACGAACTGTCACATCAATGCGCTGAGCTCGGCAGTGCTCACCGAACCCGGCGTGATACCGGTGCCGTTGACACTACAACCTCACAGCGTGAAGAACAGCGTGAGAAAAGTCGAACACATGAACAGGAATGCGCTCCTGGCCCAGATCTTGCGGCATGCCATCAGCGCCCGACCTGTTCGGAGCTGCCTGCCGCCGATGTGCCCGACCAGCAGTGTGCAGATGGATGAAGAAGCCTTCCACCGCCGAAGCACAGAGTTGCCCGCACCCCGTCATGACGCCAAACATGTTGGGGAAGCGGCCGAAGTGGTCCACAACCATAGGAGTAGGAACGGCCCGCGCATCAGGTCGAGGGGTCTCTGTACCGTGTGCACGGGTCATCCCGCGCGGGTCGGCCGCTAGTTCTTGCCCTACGGCACGCCACTGCTGCGGATGTGAACACTCCGAGCGGTCCGGGACGACGATGGTAGCGAAGTCTTGATGCGTACGAATGGACATGTATCAGCTATTCAGCTCAATGTTGCGCTGAGATTGCATCCGCTCAGGTGAGGTGCGTCGGCGATCCGATCCGGCGGAATGATGGTCGTGTCATTTTGCCATGGGCGCCGTCTCGGCGTCACACGCGCATGCCACCCATCATTTGGCGCAGTCCCTTTCGCACGCTCGGTCCTTATTGTCGGACTCCTCCGGGCGGCCCGATGACCCGTCTGGCGTTTGTGCGTCAACTCGATCCACAAACGGATCGACCTAACGCCGGCGGACCACCGGCAACTCCCGCGGACCTGCGTCGAATTCACCTCGGGCACCCACGAAAATGCATCGGTCACGGGTCCATCGAGTGTGCCCATAAAGGGACCTATCGGATAGTGCGCAAATCTAAGAATTGATGCCCGCTCCCGTTCAGCTGCGAGCCGGCGGGTCGATTTCAGTGCGACACGCCGACGACACGCCGAATGGCGCGGCTATCTTGAGCGATTCCATGGCCTTTCCCACGCCGAGCGTCAAAGATTTGATGATCAAGCAACGACTCGATGGCGGAGCCGGACACTTCTCGATCGACTCCTGACCGGTCGACCATCCTGCACGGGAGTGCCATGACCAGCATCCTGATCGGTATCGACAGCAGTCCGGCCAGTGACAGAGCCGTCGCTCTTGGCCTGCGGATGGCAACCGCCACCGGATCTGACGTGCTCATCGTGCACGCCATTCCGTGGTCGCCGTATTCGTTCCAGACTGCGGAGGACAACGAGATCCGCGCCGGTCAGCGCGAAGCCGAGATCGACGCTGCCACCAAACAGTTGCTGCAACCGACACTCGAACGCGCGAAGGAGTCAGGCGTGCACGCCGACGGAATCGCCAGGCACGGTCATCCGGTTGAACTGCTCGTCGACCTCGCAGCGGAGCGCAATGTCGACCACATCATCGTCGGCAGGACCGGCGAAAGCAGGATGAAACAGGTTCTGTACGGCGGCATCCCGGGCAGATTGATCTTGAATGCGCCGGTCGCCGTGACGGTGGTCCCGTGATGTCGACGATGACGCTGACGAATGTTGCGCTGGCGCTGGCGGAGGAGGAGGAATCGTCGGGGATCGACGCCGCAGTCAACGATGCCGTCGGCCCGGTCGCCGAATGGGTGACCGGGCTGGTCTTCTACGAGCTGACGTTGTTCGGCGTCGGGGTTCCGGTCATCGTCCTGTGGCTGATCACCGGCGCCGTCTTCTTCACCATCTATCTCGGCTTCAAGAACATCGTCGGCTTCAAACATGCCATCGACCTCGTCCGCGGCAGGTACTCCAAACCCGAGGATGCGGGTGAGGTCTCGCACTTCCAGGCGTTGGCCACCGCTGTATCCGGCACGGTCGGTCTGGGGAACATCGCCGGTGTCGCCGTGGCCATCAGCCTCGGCGGGCCGGGTGCCACCTTCTGGATGATCACGGCCGGCTTCTTCGGAATGAGCCTGAAGATGGCCGAATGCACAATGGGAGTGAAGTTCCGCAAGGAACGCGCGGACGGGTCCGTGTCCGGCGGCCCGATGTACTACCTGCGGGACGGCATCGCCAAGCTCGGCAAGCCGCGCCTGGGCAAGGTGCTCGCGGTGGTGTTCGCCGTGTGCTGCATCGGCGGATCACTGGGCGGCGGCAACATGTTCCAGTCGAACCAGGCGACCGCCCTGATCGTGGACGTCACCGATGGCGGTCTGGACAGCTTCAGGTGGGCGATCGGACTGATCTTCGCATTCTTCGTCGGACTGGTGATCATCGGTGGGATCAAGTCCATCGCCAGGGTGACCGACAAGGTTGTCCCGTTCATGGCGGCTCTCTACGTCACCGCATGCATCATCGTCATCGTCGTCAACATCTCGTTCGTCCCGGCCGCGATCGGCGAGATCATCTCCGGCGCCTTCAGCCCGGAGGGCATCACCGGCGGCTTCGTCGGTGTGTTGATCGTCGGCTTCCAGCGCGCCGCCTTCTCGAACGAGGCAGGCGTCGGTTCTGCCTCCATCGCACACTCCGCGGTGCGGACCAAGGAGCCGGCCACCGAAGGCTTCGTCGCGCTGCTCGAGCCGTTCATCGACACCATTGTCATCTGCACCATGACCGCCTTGGTCATTGTCATGACCGGTGTCTGGCAGGACCAGGCGGCCGCCGAACTGGGCGGCGTGGCCCTGACGACCGCCGCCTTCCAGACGGTGCTTCCCTGGTTCCAGTACGTGTTGGTGGTGGCCGTCGTGCTGTTCGCCTTCTCGACGATGATCGCCTGGTCGTACTACGGCATGAAGGCGACCGGCTACCTGTTCGGTGACAGCGCCAAGGCCGAGAACATCTTCAAGGCGATCTTCTGTGTGTTCACCCTGATCGGTGCGATGTTGTCGCTCGGCCCGGTGATCGGGTTCTCCGACTCGATGATCTTCTTGATGTCGGTTCCGAACGTGATCGGGCTGTATCTGCTCGCCAGGGTCATCAAGGCGGAGGTGAACGGCTACTGGGCGCGGATCAAGTCCGGGGACATCCAGATGGTGGACAAGACCTGAGCTCCAGGTGGTGGACGGACCTGATCGAGGGGGAACCGCGGGTCAGAACAACGCAGCCGGTCGGCGGTCGGCGGGCGTCTCGAGTTCGAGCAGGAATGCCTTGCGCTCGACCCCGCCGGCGTAACCGGTGAGTTTGCCGTCGGACCCGACCACCCGGTGGCAGGGGACGATGATCGACAGCGGGTTCTGCCCGTTCGCCGCACCCACCGCGCGGGCCAGACCGCGATCGCCGAGAGCAGCGGCGAGCTGGCCGTAGGTCCTGGTCTCGCCGTACGGGATGGCCCTCAACTGAGCCCACACCCGCTGCTGGAACGCGTTGCCGACGGGTGCCAGATCCAGCTCGAAGGTGCGGCGAGAGCCGTCGAAGTACTCGGTCAGCTGTCTGCGGGCGTCGGCGAAGGCGGTGTCGTCACGGACCCCGAATCGTCCGGGTTCCGGACGGCGGACGTGCTCGGCGAAATACACGCCGGCGAGCGCGGCACCGCTGCCGACCAGCGTCAACTCCCCGACGGGTGAGTCCATCACGGCGTGTGCATGCGGCGACGCCGACGTCATAAGGCCCCTCCGATCGGTGCCAGGTTCGGACGGCACGAACAGGCCGACATCGGAGTGCGCAGGTGCGAGCGCTGCCGTCGGCACGTCCATCCGTTGCCGCCCATCTGTCGAAGCGATATGCAGACACCGGCCATGCCGATCTCGCGATGAGCGTAGTGAGTAGGTCGGACAGCACACTTCGGCTGGCAGGATCGGGGCGATGAGCCGGTGGACGCCCGTGCACTGGCCGCGCGAACGGCCGCTGCGAACCGTCATCGGCTTCCTCGGTATCGCGTTGGGTGCGCGGGTGGTGCACCGGGTGCAGTACGAGCCGGTGGACCACATCCCGAAGACCGGCCCGGCCATCGTCGTGGCCAACCACCTGTCCACGACCGAAACCCTCGCTCTGGCTCGGCTGATCACAGGTCACCACCGGTTTCCGCACTTCCTCACCAAAGCGGAGGTCTTCAACTGGCCGCTGGTCGGCCGGGTGTTCCATGCGGCGCGCCAGATCCCGGTTCTCCGCGGTTCGGCGCAGGCGGCGGCGTCGCTGGATGCGGCCGGCCGGGAGCTCGAGCGCGGACACGTCGTCTGCCTCTATCCGGAGGGACACCTGACGTCCGCGCCGGATCTGCGCCCGGGGCCGGGCCGGACCGGTGCGGCCCGGCTGGCCTTGCAGCATCCGGCGGCACCGGTGATCCCGGTCGGCATGTGGGGGCCGCGACCCGGCCGCCGGCACATCTGGCATCGGCACACCGTGCGAATGTTCGTCGGTGAGCCAGTGGATCTGTCGGGCTGGGCGGGCCGGTCCGACCGCGAAGCAGCGGTGACGGCCACCGTGGTGATCATGGCCAGGATCACCGCGCTGACCGAACAAGCCCGCGGTGCCTCGTTCGACGGCTGAACCGCGCGCATCACGGGGCGCTGTCCCGCTCGGGTGGTCAGCTCCGGCCGGTGATCATCGGTGACGGGGACGACCTTTCTGCCGGATCCGCCCGAGCGGCAAGCGTCCGATTGATTCGGACGCGCGTACTGAACGGCGCGCTGGGGTACAGGTCGCCCATGGTGCAACCAGGGCCGGACCCGGACAACTACCCGCCGATCAACCCCGACGAGCCGGTGCCCGATGACCCGGGTGAGTTGCTGCCGGACACTCCTGAGACCCTCCCGCCGGCCCCGGTGGAGCCGATGCCCGGACCGGACGACCCCGGCGACGTCCCGGCTGTCCCGGCCTGAGCGGGTCCGCCCCCGACCTGTGTCGGCATCAGCGGTGCCTGCCGCGTCAGTGTGCCGCCCGCCGCAGCTCCGGCATCAGCGGTAGCGGCCCGGTCAGTGCCGCCCGCGCAGGTCGGGCCTGGGGCGTGCTGGACGGTAGTTGCGGTGGGTACTACCCATGCATGACGTCCAGAGCGACCCTCTCACTGCGGGTGACCCCACCCGGCCCGAGGTGGCACCGACTTCGGCCACCCGATGCACCTCGCCGGTGCCCGACCATCGACCGCTCCCCTACTGCCTTCCCCGAGGACCTCCACTGATGGACGAGCCCGCTGTGCTCTACGCGGTGGTCGGAGTTCTCACGCTGCTTGCTGCGCTCCTGCCGCGGTTGCTCAGGCGCGTCCCGATCTCGCTGCCGATGGTGTTCCTCGCTGCCGGGGCGCTGACGTTTGCCCTCGTCGGACCCCTTCCGGATCCGGACCCCCGCGAGCACGAGAGCTTCACCCTGCACCTGACCGAAGTCTGCGTCATCATCTCGCTGATGGGCGCCGGGCTGGCGTTGAACCGGCCGATCGGTTGGCGACGCTGGTCCTCGACCTGGCGGATGCTCGGCATCGCGATGCCACTGACCATGGTCGCCACCGCACTGATGGGATGGGCCGTCCTAGGCTTCGGGGTGGCCGCGGCGGTGTTGCTGGCGGCGGCCGTTGCTCCGACCGACCCGGTACTGGCGACCGAAGTCCAGGTCGCCGAACCGACCGACGAACCCGAGAAGATCGACGACGAGGCTCGATTCGCCTTGACCTCGGAGGCCGGGCTGAACGACGGCCTCGCCTTCCCGTTCGTCTACGCCGCCATCGCGATCAGCCTCGTCGGACCGGCCCCGTCGGACTGGTTCCCGGAGTGGTTCGCACTCGACGTGCTCTGGCGGCTGTCGGCTGGGGTGCTGGCCGGGCTGGCGGTCGGCTGGTTGCTCCGCAAGCTGTTCTTCGGCGCGCGGTCGTCAAAGATCCGACTGGCCCACGCCGCCGAGGGGTTCGTGGCGCTGGCCGCGACCTTCCTGGCGTACGGCTTCACCGAGTTGATCAACGGCTACGGCTTCATCGCGGTCTTCGTCTGCGCCTGCACCATTCGCGCCGGTGAACGCTCGCACAGCTATCACCGGGTGCTGCACCAGTACATCGAGCAACTGGAACGGTTGCTCACCGTCGGGATCCTGATCCTGCTCGGCGGCGCCGCAACGACCGGGCTACTGGCCGGTGTCGGGTGGCGCGAGGTGCTGGTGGCGGTGGTGATCATCGTGATCGTCCGTCCGCTCTCCGGCTGGATCGGGCTGGCGAGAGGCAAGACCGGACCGCGGGAGCGCGGCGTCATCGCCTTCTTCGGAGTGCGCGGGATCGGGTCGTTGTTCTACATCTCCTACGCGTTGCAGGAGGGCGAGTTCGTCGAGACTGACTCGCTGTGGCAGATCATCTGCATCGTCGTCATCGCCTCGGTCGTCATCCACGGGGTGACCGCGACGCCGGTGATGGCCTATCTGGACCGCAAGCGGCTCCGGGAGGCGAAGCAACGGACCGGTGACATCAAACAGGCGCCGGTGACTGCGATCTGAGCTCAGACGCGACTGGGAGAACACCCCGCTCGGGCGTTCTCCCAGTTCTCGCACGTGGTGGCCAGGGCCGGGATCGAACCGGCGACCTTCCACTTTTCAGGCGGACGCTCGTACCGACTGAGCTACCTGGCCAGCAGAACGGGCCGGCTCCACTGCTGTGGACCGGCCCGTACAGCGACCCCGACGGGACTTGAACCCGCGACCTCCGCCGTGACAGGGCGGCGCGCTAACCAACTGCGCTACGGGGCCTTGCTCTGACGCTCGCATCGACCTTAGCCGATCCGAGAACCTCGTACCCCCAACGGGATTCGAACCCGTGTTACCGCCTTGAAAGGGCAGCGTCCTAGGCCACTAGACGATGGGGGCTGGGCCGTACCAACCTCCGACGGCTGGCCGTTGGGAGCTTGGAAAGCATACGGCACCGCCGTGGAGACCTCCAAAACCGTACCTCACCCACAGACCTCGTCCGGCCACGGTTCCCGTCAACGGTCAGAAGTCGAGCTCACGGCGGATGAGCGTCAGCGGGCTCCCGTTCCACAGCTCCACCAGGTTGCGATTGGTCGACAGCGAGCGGGTCAACGCCCGATCGAGGTACAGCACGCCGCCCAGGTGGTCGGTCTCGTGGGCGACGATGCGCGCGGTCCAACCGGTGACGACCTCGTCGACGTCCGCACCGTGCGCGTCCTGACAGGTCAGCCGGACCGCGTGCGCGCGGGGAACGACCGCGCCGTAGCCCGGCACCGACAGACAGCCCTCGTAGAACTCCGCGGGATCCGCCTGGTCGTCGACCGGTTGGTACACCGGGTTGACGATCACCCGCGGCGGCGTTGGGTAACGGCTGCGTTCGGCGGCGATCTCCAGGGGAACGGTGGCCGGGTCCTCGATGACGGCAACCCGGATGCCCAGCCCGATCTGCGGCGCCGCCAGCCCGACACCGGGCGCGTGATGCATGGTCTCGCGCATGGCATCCAGCAATTCGGTCCACAACTCTTGCGGAAGCGAGAAGTCATACGCCGCAGCGGGTCTGCGCAGCACCGGGTCACCCGCGAAGACCAACGGCAACGGCCGCGGCCCGGCCAGCAACACCCGCACCTGTTCGACAAGATCCGGCACCCGGCCACCTTAATCAGGCGCGGCCACGGGGTTGAGGGCGGTCGGTCCACCGACGCGATCGACCTCGTGCGAGCCTGCTCGCCGGCGTTGCCGACGGGGAAGCCGGCCGACTTCCTGACACCGGTTGAACCGGCAGCACGCAGATCCTCCCGAAATGCCGCTGCACTGCAAGGGCGCTGTTCAACGGATGCTCCGCCGCAACAATCCACTCCCGGCCCGAAGCGCAGCAGGAAGGTTCAGGAGGGCACGCCAGGTCGGGCGGCCCGCAGCGTCAGCGACCGACCCCAGCCGACAGCGCGGTCCAGTTCACCGTCCACCAGGGGGCCCTTGGTACCGGCCACATAGAAGCTCTTCGCCGGCGCGAACACCGTGCAGCCCAGGCGGCGCAGCCGTCGCTCCGCCGCATGCGCGGCCGATCCGGGCAGGTGCGGCTTGTAGACGCGGGTGTCGAACGCGGCGACCTGCAGCTGCGGCGACACGTTCACCACCTCGAGCCATTCGCGAATCCCGAGCTTGTCGGACAGCACACCTGCGCCCTCGGACTGCTTGACGGCGTCCTGGCGGGTGCCGACGCGGCTCATCCCGAAGGCATGGGTCGGACCTCCGACGATCAGCACGTCGATCGCCGGGTCGATCGCCGTAGGCGCGCTGCCGACCTCGACGGTTTCGACCAGCATCGTCTCGGCCAGTCCCACCGCGATGGCATCAGCCACCGCCTTGGTGTCACCGAACATCGATTCGAATACCACCAGAGCACGCATGATCGTCGGCCTCCCTGAACGGATTCCTGGCGGGCCGTAGCGGAACGAGCCCGGGCCCGACCCCGTCTGTTCCGGGCCGCTTCCATCGTCACCACCTGCGCCCTGGCGGGCCAGAGGCGAAGGGCCTCTCCGGCGGGAGAAGACGAGATCCGCACACTTTCCGGAGCGGCTCGTCACACACGGGTGACGAAACGGCAGCCACCCTGCTAGCCTCCCGGACTAGGTCATGAGCGCCAGCAGATAGCCCCGGCTTGCTGGCCGGCAACCCTCCAACCGCGGTGGGGTGCCCCGGGTGAGGACCTGGCCGGTCGCGAGGTGCGCCCGGCAAGCGCGGACCTCAGCCCTCCTGATGGTCCGAGAAGACCTTGGGAGAAGACGTGACCGTACTTCTGGAACGACCCGACCTGCTCTCGGCCCTTGCTCCCCGCCGGCTCGCGGTCACACCCCGGCCCACGCTCGCAGCAACGGTCGCGGACCGGACGGTGTCGCATCCGCACGCAGCCGGGCTGGAAATCGTGGGCAGCGAGGCAACCGTCCCGCTGGCGGGCGGTGGCCGGGTGACGTACGCGAACCTCGACCACGGGGCGTCCGCGCCTGCACTGCGAGTGGTGCGGGACACCGTCGACGCGCTGCTCGAGCGGTACGCCAGCGTCCACCGCGGCGCCGGATGGCACTCCAAGGTGTGCACGGCGCTGTACGAGGGCGCCCGGGAACCTGTGCGGGACTTCGTCGGCGGGCGTGCGGGCGATGCGGTGATCTTCACCCGGCACACCACCGACTCGTTCAACCTGCTGGCGCATTGCCTGCCGGCGAGGACGACGGTGGTGGTGTTCGAGACCGAGCATCACGCGGCGTTGCTGCCCTGGGGAGAGTCGTTCAGCGGCTGCCCTGACCCTCGTATCGAGGACCGGCGGGCACGCACCGTGATCAGGCTCAAGGCGCCGTCCTCCCCCGCCGCAGCCGTCGCCGCCGTCGACGAGGCACTACGCCGCCGCGCTCCCGGCCCGGCCCTGCTGGTGATCACCGGTGCATCGAACGTGACAGGTGAGCTGTGGCCGGTGGCCGAGCTGGCTGCGGTCGCCAAGGCCCGCGGCGCGCGGGTCGCGTTGGATGCCGCCCAGCTTGCCCCGCACCGGCCGTTCTCGATCGACGAGCTGGGCGTGGATTACGTTGCCCTGTCCGGGCACAAGCTGTACGCCCCGTACGGAGCCGGTGCGCTCGTCGGACGGGCCGATTGGCTGGCATCGGCGCCGCCGTACCTGATCGGCGGCGGTGCGACCGCAACCGTCACCGATGACGCCACTGCCTACAAGCCGCTGCCGGAGCGGCACGAGGCCGGCTCTCCGAACGTTCCCGGTGCCGTCGCCCTGGCCACCGCGTGCCACGCGATTGCCACCGCGGACCGGGAGAAACTGGCGCAGGCCGAGGCGGCGTTGACGGTGACGCTGCAACGCGGGCTCGCGGACATTCCCGGCGTCACCGTGCACTCGCTGTTCGGTGGGGCCGTCGACAGCATCGGGGTCGTGACGTTCACCATCGCCGGGCAGCAGCCGAGCGTGGTGGCAGCCGCGCTCTCGGCAGAGCACGGGATCGGCGTGCGTGACGGCGCCTTCTGCGCGCACCCGCTGGTGCGGCACCTGCTCGGCGCGGCCGGTTGCTCCGTCGAGAACGGCGGCCAGGCACTGCGGGCCTCCGTTGGACTCGGCAGCACGAGCGAGCATGTCGAGCGACTGATCGCGGCGGTCGAGTCGATCGCGTCGTCGGGGCCGCGCAGGCGTTACGTGGTGGTCGACGGACGCCCGGTTCCCGCTGTGGACGACCGGGAATTGCCCCTCATCGCACCCTGGCAGCGCTGATCGGCCCGTGCTGATCGGCCTGTGCTGACCGGCATTGCTGACCGGCTGATCGATATGCCAGTTGCGGACCCTTTGCTCGTTCAGGAAGGTCCACAATCGGCATGTCGATTCCCCTGTTCGGGTTCCCGTTCGTCGGCTGCCGGTCCCAGCCACACGTCGACATCCAGCAGCCCGCGCGGTGTTGCCTCGTGCAGATGGAGCAACTCCGGAGTCGGTTGGGCGACGCGCAGGGTGAAGGCGAAGGGTCCGCCGTCCACGCCGTTGGTCTGACCGAATGACAGGACCGGACTCTGTTCCCAGTAGCTCCGGAACGCCTCCCGGGTGCGCTGCACACTTTCGGCATCCCATTCCGCCTGCTCGACGAGAGCCTTCTGGTCCGGCCGGAGCGAGAGCGCCTCGGCGACCCGCTGTGGGTCGAAGGCGACGATGACCCAGACCTTTTTGCCGTTCGCGGCGCGGCGGATCTTGATGGCCAGCACGTCCCCGATGTCCTGTAGCCGCTTCAGCTCGCGCTGCTGGTGGTCATCGAGGGGCGATTGCGGGCGGCGGGGCAGCGCGCTGCGGTCAGGGACATCCAGCATGAAATGCCGGCTTATCGGGTCCTGCACCAGGGATCTGCTGCTGACGGCGATGGTTCCGTCAAGCCAGCTGCCCTCGACCCGCCACACGAGTTTCGGGTCCGCCGCGTCGAACTCGACCGGGTCGTTGGGCCATCCGGTCAGTGGAACGGCGTCGGGATGGACCGTCGCCTCCGCGCGACGATGAGCCGGTAGCTTCGACGTGTCCCACGGCTCCAGCGTCACCTCACCGGTACCGACGAGCTCGACGGTTCTGCCGAAGACGATCACCGGGTCACCATCAGTGAGAAGTCGCATCAACGGCCTCCTGTCGTGTCCGCCGCGGCTCGACGCCGCGTTCATCGTCGCCGAGCGGTGGGCCGTCGATCGACGGACGGTTCGTTCCCATCACCAAATGCGATCGACCGTACGCAGAGTGTCAAGGGGCTTGGCCACGGCGGGCGGATTGATCGCGTCGGCCGGCCCCGTCGATCTGACGCGACGAATCCATGTGCCAGTTTCGTACCTTGCGAGCGCCGAAAAGGGTTCGCAAGAGACGTGTCGATGGCTGCGCCGGGCTCGGAACGCACAACCGCCCGCCCCGAGGCGATGCTCGGGACGGGCGGTTTCGACGGGGACGATCAGACCTCGGCGCGGTGCCGGCCACCCTTGCGGACCTCGGGCTGCTGCAACTTCTCCAGGACGATGCCGCGGGCGGCGCCGTCGCCGGATCCACCGAGAGCATGTGCACCTGCGTTGTCGCTCACCGCATGCGCCCCGGCACCGCCGGCAGCGACGGCACTGCTGGACAGCGCACCGTTGGAGACCGGACCGTTCGAAGGTCCGGGTGAGTCACCGGCAGCGTGGGATCCCACGGTGACCAACTCGTCGCGAGCAGGGCTGTTCTCGGCGGAGCCGTTGCCTGCAGCAGAGCCGCCTGCCAGCGCGGCTCCAGCCAGCTCAGGGGAACCGTCGATCGCCTCGCCCTCGGCAGCGGCCAGTGCGGCGTCCGCCCTTGCCTGCTCCTGCAAGCGCTCGTCCAGTGCGGACATGGTGCGCAGCGGCAGCTCCTTCATCGCGATCACCAGCACGAAGGCGAGCGTCATGATGATGCCGCCGATGATGTAGACCAGGTGGGTCGAATCGACGTACCCGACCTGGAACGGACGGGCGATGTTCGGGTCGAGCGTGTTCAGGAAGGACGAGTCCGTGCTGAGCGCGTCGCCAATGCCCGAGGCAGCCTGGGTGTTGCCCTGCGAGGCCGCGACCAGGCTCTGCGCAACACTGTGGCTGGGGCTGTTCGGATCCTGCGCGGCGGCGGTGACCGCCTTGTTGAAGGTGTCCGTTCCGGCCGCGGACTGCAGCGCTCCCTGCACCTTGTCCGGCAGTGAGTTGAACAGCAGCGACAGGAACACCGCGACGCCGAGCGTGCCGCCGAGCTGACGGAAGAACGTTGCCGACGACGTTGCCACACCCATGTCCCGCGCCGGGACAGTGTTCTGCACGGCGATCAGCAGGGTCTGCATACACAGGCCCAACCCGAGACCGATGGCCAGGAAGTACACATCGAGCACCAGGTACGAGGTGTCGACAGTGACCGTCAGCATCAGGAAGAAGGTCACGGCCAGGATCGCGGTGCCGATCGTCGGGAAGATCTTGTAACGGCCCGTCTTCGCGGTCAGCTGCCCGGAGAGGATCGAACCGCCCATGATGCCGACCATCATCGGGATCAGCAGCAGCCCGGACTCGGTGGGAGTAGCGCCCTTGACGAGCTGCAGGTACAGCGGCAGCGTGCTCAGCGCGCCGAACATGCCAAGGCCGATCAGCACGTTGGCGGACAGGCCGAGGGAGAACACGCGGCTGTTGAACAGCCGCATCGGGATGAGCGCCTCGTCCTTCATCGCACGCTCGATCAGGATGAACGAGACGACGCCGATGATGCCGAGGGCGATCAGGCCCAGCACGGCAGGGGATCCCCAACCCCAGATGCGGCCCTGCTCAGCCACGATCAACAGCGGGACGATGCCCAGGATCAGGGCCGCCGCGCCCCACCAGTCGATCCGGTGGTCGGTGCGGATGTGCGGCAGGTGCAGGGTCATCGCGACGATCACCAGTGCGATCAGGCCGACCGGCACGTTGATCAGGAACACCCAGCGCCAGCCGGTGATGCCCAGGATCGTGCTGGTGCCGGCGAAGAAGCCGCCGACCAGGGGGCCGACCACGGACGAGGTCCCGAACACGGCCAGGAAGTAGCCCTGATACTTGGCCCGCTCCCGTGGCGGCACGATGTCGGCCAGGATGGCCAGCGCCATCGAGAACAGGCCACCGGCGCCGATGCCCTGAACGGCGCGGAACGCGGCCAGCTCGTACATCGAGGTGGCGAACGTACACATGACCGAGCCGATGATGAAGATGCTGATCGCCGTCAGGAACATCGGCCGGCGGCCGTAGATGTCCGACAGCTTCCCGTACAGCGGAGTGGTCACCGTCGAGGTGATCAGGTACGCCGTCGTCACCCACGCCTGGGCCGAAAGCCCGTGCAGATCGTCGGCAATGGTGCGGATGGAGGTGGAAACGATCGTCTGGTCGAGCGCGGCCAGCAGCATGCCGGCCATCAACCCGATCAGGATGGTGCGGATCTGTTTGTGGGTGAGGCCGGCCGGTGATTCGGCCACCTCGGGTGTTGCGGTGGACATCAGGATTCCCTCCCATGGTGGCGCAGCATCGCCTGGATGATCTGTTCGCGATGGGCCTCGATGCCCTCGGTGTACTTCGTGACGAGACGCAGGAAATCGTCGCGGTCCTGCTCGGGCCAGTCGGCGATGACGGGCTGCATGGTGACGCCGCGGCGGGTGGTGTGCTCCCGCACGGTGGCGAGGCCTTTGTCGGTCGGCACCAGGATCGAGGCGCGGCCGTCGTCCGGATCGGCCCGTCGTTCGACGAGGCCCTCCTTGACCAGCCAGCCGACCTGCCGGGAAACCGTGGACGGATCCGCGCACAGCAGCTCGGCCAGGTCACTGGCCCGGCGCGGGCCCTGATGGGCCAACTTGAACAACAGCAGCAATGGGGAGTGCTCGCCGTTCGGGCTGGTGGCGATCCGCGACTTGATGCCGTTCAGCTGTCGCATCATGGCCAGGATCGCGGCCGAGATGTCCTCCGACGACACGTCCAGGTCGGATCGGTCCGTCTCGGGCTGCCCGATCTCGATGTCCGCCGCGGATGCCGCTGCCGGCGGATCCGAGGTTGCGCTCAAGGGTGATGAGTCCGCTGACTGCGGCACCACCGCCTGCGACACCGCTTCGTCGACCGCGCCGGTGGTGTTCATGACGATCCTCCAGACCGCAACGCATTAATTGCTTGCTACCTACATCTAGTTGCCGCATGCAATCATGCGTCCACGAGGGGGAGAACGCAAGCGAGGCGAAGAAACTTCCCGGCGGCACATTGAGAGACGCTGGGCGGGCAGTGCCAGCGAGCGCACACATCGAGCGCCCATCCACTCCGCCCAGCAGGAGCGCTCCACCCAGAGCGCCACCCGGAGCGCCCACCCGGAGTGCCCACAGACCGCCCACGTGGAGCAGCGGCAGCCGCGGCAGCCGCTAAGCGAGCACGGGATGCAGGTCGCCGGGTCGGAACCGCCGCTTGCGGTGGACCACATAGATGACCAGGCCGACGGCGATCAGGGTGAGGACACCTAGCACCGCGACATCACGCCACAGCCGGTCGGTCGGGCCACCGGTGAAGGTGATCCGCAGGGCGTCGACCACATACGTCAGAGGGATGAAATTGTGCACGGCCCGGAACGGCGCGGGCAGCACCTCGACGGGGTAGAGCCCCCCGGCGCTGGTCAGCTGGACGAACAGCAGGACCAACAGGATCGCCGAACCGATCGTGCCGAGCCAGGTCCGGAGCAGGTGGGCGATCGCCGTGAAACTGGCGGCCGCGAGCACCACGACTCCGAGTGCCCCCCACGCGTTGACCGGGTCGAGGCCGAGTCCCAGCCAGACGATCCCGAACAACAGCAGCGAGCCGGCCGCGCCGATGCCCAGGACCGGCAGCCAGCCGGCGACAGCGATGCGGGACGATCGCGCGCGGCCGGCCAGTGCCCTCGCCGAGACCGGCCGTAGCAGCGCGAACGCCGTGATGCCGAACCCCCAGATGGCAAGGCCGAACAGGAACGGCGCGAGTCCTCGGCCGTAGTAGCCCGCGGGATTGTCGACGACCTCTTGGACGTCGGCGGGTGACGACAGCACCTGCGCGGCGTCGGCCCGTTCGGCGGGATCGAGAGTCGGGATGCGTTGTGCGGCCGAGGACAATTGTGTGGACAGGTCCTTGGCGCCGGTGTCGACTTTCGTCAGGCCGTCCACCAACGTCTGCGAACCCTTTTCCAAGGTGCCCAGGCCGTCATCGAGCTTTTGCGCTCCGATCTGCAGCTCCCCGATGCCGGAGTCGAGCGCCGTGGCGCCCGCGGAAAGCTGACCGATGCCGGCATCGAGAGTCGAGGCGCCGGCACTGGCAGTGCTGATGCCGGTGCTCAGGGACTGCACACCTGTCGCCACCTGCGCCGAACCCGTGGCGAGTGCGGTGAGTTCCGAGCTGGCCGTCGAGAGGTCACCGGAGGCGGCCGATCCGACTGATTCGGCAGCGGTGTTCACCTCGTTCGCGACCTGGGTGGCCTGGCCGGCGGCGGTCGAGAGGTCGGTGGTCGACTGGCTGATTCCGGCAAGTGCCTGGCTCAACGCGTCGATGCTCGGCGCGAGAGCCGGGTCGGTATTGCCTGCCTCGATGGCGGCGAGGGCGTCGTTGGCTGCTGCCGACTGCGCGGCGAGCGACTGGTTCACCAGATCGCTGACATCTGTCGTCGCGGCCGTGATGTTCGCACCGGCCTGCCCGAGTGCCGGCAGCGCGCTGGACACCGCGTTCAGCACGGGAACCACGGTGCTCGCGAGCTGCTGATTGCCGTCAGCGACCTGCTGCGCTCCGGGCACCAATTGGGTCACCCCGGACTCCAGGCTGGTCAGCCCGGTCACCAGGGAGGCCGAACCCGCCTTGGCATCGGAGGCGCCGGTGACGAGCTGGTTCGATCCCTGCTTCGCGGTCGCCAGGCCCGAGACGAGTTCGGCGGAACCTGCTTTCGCCGTCTTGATGCCGGTGGACAGTTCCTTGGAGCCGGCGAGCGCGGTGTCTACCCCGGCGGTCAGCTGAGCGGCACCCGTTGCGGCCTTGCCGATGTCGGTCCGGATGGTGTCGAGGTTCGCGAACACCGAGTCGAAATAGGCGCCGATGGCGGATCTGTCGATCGCCGCCTCGAGCTGGCTCTGCGCCGACGCGGTCAATAACGCGATCCCGATGCCGTTGGCGTCATCCCGCTGCAGGACGACGATCGCCCGGGTCGGGTTCTGTCCGGCGCCACTGGCCAGGTCGGCCGAGAACTCAGGCGGGATGGTGACGACCAATTCATAGCTGCCGGCCGCCAGGCCGTCGGATGCCTCATCCTCGCTGACGAACTGCCAGTCGAAGATCTCGTCCTTCTGCAACTCGGTGACCAACCTGTTGCCTGCCGAGACCTGCTGCCCATCGACCTCCACCGGTTCGTCGAGGTTGACCACGGCGACCGGGACCTGGTCGGTCTTGCCGTAGGGGTCCCAGTTCGACCACAGGTACAGCGCGCCGTAGAGGGTCGGCACCAGCAGCAGGAACAGCAGCCCGACGATCGGCAGCGGACCCTTGAACCGGCGTACCTCGAACGAGGCGAGCTTGACGGTCTTGATCATCGAGCGTCCTCCGTGGGGCCGGGGTTGGTCGTCGCGTCGCCGCCGCCCCTGTCGGTGCTGTCAGTGCTGTCAGTGCGGTCACTGCTGTCAGTGCGGTCACTGCTGTCACTGCTGTCACTGCTGTCACTGCTGTCACTGCTGTCGGTGCTGTCGGTCTCCCAGCGCTCGCGACTCCAGCGGCCGTCGTAGTCAGGGCCGGGCGATGCAGTTGCTGTGTCTGTGCCGGAGGTGGTGCTGTCGGTGCTGCCCCACTCGGTGCCGGGGTGCCCGTGACCGTCCCCGCCTTCGGCGTCATCCGTGGTGGCGTTCTGATCCGGATCCGGGTCGGCGTCGACGACCGGCAACTCCCCCGCCCACACGCTGCCCTGGTACTGGTCCAGCTGATGGGAGATGACCTCGGTGGGTGCGTTACGCGGGTCGAGCTCCCAGATCGCTGCCCCGTCCATCGGCGTCAGATCCAGCACGACATCGGCCTCCATCACCGGGATCCGATCCGTGGTGCTGACGATGATCGTCGGCCCCATCGCCTTGGCCAGCCGGATCAGCGCGTCGATCATCCGCTGCTGGGTGGCCGCGGAGACGTCCCGGTCCAGGTCGTCGAGGATGATCACCGCACTCACCCGGACGCAGGCGAGCGCGACGGCCAGCAGGGTGGCCTGCTCGCCGGCGAGGCGCCCGACGAGTGTCGTCGGGTCCAGCTCCAGCCGGAGCGCCGCGCAGGCCTCCTCGAACCTGGAGCGACCTGCGAGGACGTTCTCGTCCTCGATCAGGCATCGTTCGGCGACCGACTCACTGACCGTGAGGCCCGGTTCTGGCGCCATCAGCCGGCCGGCCCGGGCCACCGATGTCACCATCCGGACATTGCGGGGCCGATCCTTCAGGGAGTGGCCGGCGACCGTGAGGGTCCCGGTGTTGGCCTCCATGCGGCCGACCAGCGCCAGCAGCAATGTCGTCCGACCGGTCCCCGCCGGCCCGACGATGGCGGCAACCGATGATTGGCGCAGCGTCAGGTTGATGTCCTGGAACACCCAGCCGTTCTTGGTCAGCAGGCCGAGCTCGACAGCGACCAGAGCTGGTCCGGGCGGCAGCGCGACCTGCTGACGCTCCGGATCCGGCCTGGGCGGGTCGATGGCCGGACGCTGCGCGCCGCCCGCCGCGGACGAGTACCGGCCGGAGTCCGTGCGTCGGCGGGATCCGTGCCCGCAGGATCCGTGGTGCCCCGGTCGGTCACGACGGGATCGGTGACGCCCGAATCAGTGACGGCAGGATCGGTGACGGCAGGATCGGTGACGGCAGGATCGGTGACGGCGGAGTCCATGACGGCGGAGTCCATGCCGGCGTTTCCGGCGCTGTATTCGGGTGCGGCATGCCGGCCGTCGCTGATGGCGGTGGTCTCGTCACCGTTTGGCCCCTCCCCACCGATGGGGCGCTCGTCGTCGATGGAGCGCCCGTCATCGTCCCGGCTCATGCCATCCCCCTCGCGGTGGTGTCTGTTCCATCCAACCGAGCCGGTAGGCTCGCGTGGCGACCGGGGGCCTGCGGACACCCATCGCGGGCCTCTAGCTCAATTGGCAGAGCAGCGGACTTTTAATCCGCGGGTTGTGGGTTCGATCCCCACGGGGCCCACATCGGCCGGTCCTCCGAAGTGATCATCTCGGGCCCTCCCCCCGACACCGCGGCACTGCCGTCGGTGACGTCCCGAAGATCGCACGACGTCATCATTACGCCACCTTCCGGACACTCACCGTCACAGACTAGGACCCCGGACGGCGATCAGTCGGCGCGACCCGGACGGTCTGCACAGCAGAGTCGATCGACAGAGGGGATTCCCGTGGGCGTGCAACTTCCGGATTCGGGCGCAGCTGTGCTGCCCCCCGCCATCGGCAGACCCGCGCTCAGAGCGCTGGAAGCCGCCGGGATGCGGTCACTGACCGACGTTTCGCAGCACACCGAATCCGAACTGCTGGCATTGCACGGCGTCGGTCCGCGGGCGATCCGACTTCTGCGGACCGCTCTTGCCGAGCGCGGCCTGGAGTTTCGTGCGCCGTCATGAATCCCAGGAGGGCCGCCCCCGGGAACCGCAGGCTCAGCCGGCGAGGTAATAGCCGGCGACATCGGCCAGCAACTGCAGGCTGCCGCCCGAGCCGTTGAACAGGTCCACCTTCCCGCCGACGCCGAGCGGGACGACGACCGTGTTGGCGACGTTCTGACCGGCAACGAAATTGAGGTTCGACGCCCTGGGCCGGGCCTGGCCCGACGGCCAGACCGTCAGGTACCCCGCGGCGGTCGGGGCGGCCACGGTGACGGTGAGGACGACAGCGGTCACTCCGGTGACCGGAACCCCACCCCGGCCGGTGATCTGGAAGGTGGCCACACCCTGTGCCCGGACCGGCCCAGACGCGCCGTTCGAGGTGCGGGTGTCGAGCAGGCGGTTCGGCGCCAGCGACTGGAATGCTCCGAGCAAGGTGGGCGTTCCGCCGCCGAGGAAGTAGCCGGCGACGTCGGCCACCAGCTGGACGGTACCGACGGATCCGTTGAACAGGTTGATCTTTCCATCGGTCCCGATCGGCACGATGGCCAGATTCGAGATGTTCCGCGCGGCCGAAAAGTTGATGTTTGACGCCACCGGCCGTGACCTTCCGGATGGCCAGGCGGTGAGGTAGCCGGAACCGGCCGGTGCGACGGCTGTCAGATTCACGGCGACGGCAGACGCGCCGACGGGGACCCCTCCCCGACCGGCGATCTGGACCGCCAGGGTGCCGAGACCGGGCACCGGCCCGGGAACCGCACCCGTCCCGGACCGGGTGTCCAGGACACGGTTCGTCGGGACGGCTGTGAAGGCCCCCGCTGCGCTCGGCACGCCCGCCAGGTCATAGCCGGACACGTCGGCCAGCAACTGGACCGTTCCGCCGGATCCGTTGAACAGGTTGACCTTTCCGTCGGCACCGACCGGCACGACGACCGCATTCGGGGTGTTCCGGCCGGTGTAGAAATTCAGGTTCGACGTGTGCGGCCGGGGTGCACCCGATGGCCAGACGGTGAGGTAGCCGGAGCCGGTCGGTGCGACCGCCGTGACGTTCAGCGTGACCGCCGAGATGCCGCCGGCAGGGACGCCGCCGCGACCCAGGACCTGCACGGACAGCGAGCCGGAAGCGCCCACCGGCCCAGCCGCAGCCCCCACTCCGTACCGGGTGTCGAGCAACCGGCTCGGGGTGAGCGCGCTGAACGTCCCGGGCGCTGTCGACGGGCAACTGGAGGGAGCCGCCGCGGCGCCGAGCGGGCTGCGGCATTGAACGGCATTGGCGGCCGCTGCGATGTCGAGCCGACGGAACACCCGGTTGTTGTCCCTGACGTCGGTGACCGACGACCCGGTGCTCGTCAACGCCTGCACGATCTGCGCGGGAGTCGCACTGGGATTGGCCACGGCCAGGTCGGCAATCGCGCCGGCGACATGTGGTGCTGCCTGGGATGTCCCGGACTCGGTGACACCGGCCGCCGTGATGTCGATCCCTGGCGCCAGCAGCGACAGCAGGGGGCCGCCCTGCGAGAAGCACGCTATCTGGTCGACTCTCGGGTTGCGGTCCTCGCATCCTGACCAGAGGTAGTCGGACGCCGAGTTCACCGAATACACCGCGCCGACCCGCAGGGCACCGGTCGCGCACGCCGGTGCCGCGACGCCGGACGTGAAGCCCAAGAGATCTGCCGCGGAGTTGCCCGCCGCGACGACCGGCAGGATTCCCACCGAACGCAGCGACGAGAAGACCGCCGTGTAGGGAGAGCCGGTGCATTCGGTGACGTGGAACGAAGCGTCGCCGAGGCTCAGATTGACCGCCCGGACATTCCGTGCGGCGCCGGTCCGGGCCACCGCGTTCAGGGCCGAGATGATGTCGTCGTCCCAGGCGCTCAGGTCCGAGTCGAAGACTCCGTACACGTCCAGATGCGCACCCGGCGCCGTCTTGGCGACGACCCCGGACACGTTGGTGCCGTGATGACCGCCTGTGTCGATGTCCAGCACCCCGGTCCTGGTGACATCGACGAGATGGTCGATCCGGCAGGAGCCAGTCCCCGGACCGCCCCGGCAGTCGCCGAAGGCGCCGCCGACCCCTGCGAGTCGGTAGTCCACGCCGGTGTCCAGTACCGCCACCACCACCCCGGCGCCGGTGAAACCGGCCTGCTGCGCCTGCGGCTGGCGGATGAGCGCGAGGTCAGTGTCGACGGCGGCCCGGCGGGCGGCCGGCACAGCCAACGACGTCACGCCGGGTGCCGCTGCGAGCGCCGCCAATGCCGCGGGGCTGTCGACGCGCAGCAACTGCACCGGCAGCGCATCCCAGTCGCGGACGGTGCGCACTGCTGACCCGGTGTGTGCCAGGACCGTGTTCTTCTGCCGTCCGAACGCGGCCGCCGCACGATCGGCGCCGGCCTGCCGCTCCGCAGCGGTGGGAAGGACTGCACCGGGTGATGCCGTGGTCGGTGCGGCTGCGGTGGGCTGGGCCGCCGTCATCCCCGGTGCCGGGTCGATCCCCACGATGATGTCCGCCGGGCCCTTCGCGACCAGCGCGGCGACGTCGGCCGGGACGGGAACCTTGGCCGCTCCGACTCCCGCTCGTGGGACACCGAGCGCTGCGCTAGCCGCAGAGTCCAGCGACCGGCTCGAGGCCGTCGGATCCAGCGGCGGGTAGGCGTCGGCGGGCGATCCCCACGATGGCGCCACCAGCAACCCGATCAGCATCAGGCTCACCGCGAGGCAGCGCGACAGGAACGTGTGGTGGGACGCCCGGCGTTCCGACATTGTCGCCCTCACTGGTTCTCACGCCCGCGCCTCTGACCGACTGACGCCGGTCGGTCACCGACCGTGAGCATGGCTCAGTTTGTCCGGTTTTGGCAAGCGAGTCGCCGGTCCTCGCCCGCACTTCGGACAGCAGCCCTCTTCGGATCGGCGCACTGCCTTGGTAGGTCGGTGTGATCAGGTCGCCCGGCCCGGGTCACCGCAACTCACGACCAGGGAGTCCGGACCTTCTCCACCAGCCTGCCGTCGACGAAGACGTCGAGCTTCTCCTGATAGAAGGCGACCCGTCCTTTCACCGCGACGGCGTCGGACAGTGGATCTTCATAGCTCCAGGCGATGTCGTTCAACGTCCGCCCGCCGACGGCGGCGCTCCAATGCGTCGCGTGGCCCTTGTAGGCGCAGGTGGTGTCGGCATGCCCCGGCACCAAGTCCACGGCGACGTCCGCGCGGGGAAAGTAACAGCGCGCCAAGGGGAAGGTGCCCTCGAACAACAGTCGCGCGGCGTCACTCTCGGCGAGCACCGTGCCCTCGTATTCGAGTCGGATGCGACGCGAGGTTCGCCGGACGTCGATCCGGTGGAACGGATCGCGCGGATGACCGACGATGCGCTCGTCCTCCTCCCACCAGTCGAAGGCATCGAAGTCGAGGACGACGTAGCCGTTGACGTCGACGTCGCGCAGCCGGAAGGCCGCGGCCTCCCGCTCTGCCTCGCCCACACGGACCGTCAGTCGGTCGCCGTCCGCGGTGTGCACGTCGAACGGGACGCTGGGATCCAGCAACGGCGGGCCGCCCTCGCCGAACTTCACGCCACGGCTCCCCTCCTGCGCCGCTGGGGTTTGAGCAGGAAGCAGCGTCGCAGCGACGTCCGCCTCCGGCACCGCATATGACGGCACGACCCGCAACGGTTCCCAGATCAGCATTCCGCGATCGGTCTGCGCGACCGGATCCGCGCCGAGCTGCACCCGGATCCGCTTGAGGGTCGGCTCGTACCGCAGATCCAGGACGACCGACATGAAGTGCTGCGACAGGGAAACGGCCATCGAGTCAGTGTGTCCGGCCGGGGGCTGCCCGCCAAGGGGTAGTCGTGGGGCAGCGCGCAAGCCATGCTGAGCGCCGGGTCACCGCGCGGAAGATGGGACGGCGAACCGGAGCCGCACATCGGGGCCGAGCCGGGTCACCTCCCGCAGCTGTGCCCGGTGCGCATCAGCAAGCGTGCTCACCGAGCCGCCGTCGACCGCCGGACGTCCTGCACCCAGCACCGTGGGTGCCAGATAGACGACCACCTCGTCGACCAGCCCGGCGTCGAAGAAGGACGCCGCGACGGTAGGTCCGCCCTCCAGCAGCACATGACGGCGGCCGCGGCGGTACAGCTGCTCGAGCAGCACTGCGGCTTTCACGCGGCCGTCGCCCTGTGCGCCAATGTCGGCAACGGTGGCCACCCAGGTTTCCGCGGCATCATCGAGAACCCTTGCACCGGCGGGGGTCCGGCCGGTCGAGTCCAGCACCACCCGCAGCGGCTGTCGTCCGACCGGCTCACCGTCGGCGTTCCTGACGGTCAGCTGCGGGTTGTCGGCGAGCACCGTCCCGACGCCCACCATCATGGTGTCCACCTCGGCCCGCAGTCGGTGAACGTCCGCCCGCGCGGCGGCGGAGGTGATCCAGCGACTGGTGCCGTCTGCCGCAGCCACCCGGCCGTCGATCGTCATCCCGGCCTTCCAGGTGACGAACGGTCGTCCGAGCCGCGTGGCGGTCAGCCACACCCGGTTGACGTCCTCCGCAGCGGCGACCACGGCAGCGACCTCCGCCCCGAAAGCAACGTCCGTCCCGGCACCGAGGTCGGCTCCTGTGCCGTCCCCGTACACCGCTGACAGGTCGACGACGTCCACCCCGCCCGCCCGGAGCCGGTCCATTCCGCCCGCCGCAGGTAGCCAGGGGTCCTGCACCGGAACGATGACCCGGGCAACCCCGGCCGCGATCAATGCCTCCGAACACGGGCCGGTCCGGCCAGAGTGATTGCACGGCTCCAGCGTCACCACTGCGGTGGCACCGCGCGCCCAGTCACCGGCTGCCTCCAGTGCGACCACCTCGGCATGCGGACCGCCGGGCCGCTCGTGCCACCCTTCGCCGACCGTCCAGCCACCCGGCGCGAGCAGTACGCAACCGACCACCGGGTTGGGCAGCACCGTTCCGGCGCCCTGACCCGCCAGCGCAACGGCGCGCTGCAAAGCTGCCAGTTCCGGTGGGCCGAGATCGGGTGCACTCATCGCTACAGTTTGCGGGCTCAGGGCGCCGGCCCGAACACCTGATCCCCGCCACGTGATCAGTCAGGACGGCTGCACGGTCGGCATCACGAATACTTGCTGGTGCTCACGACCGCCACTCGCGCACAGTAGGAGCGTGATCGCCGAACTCGGGCGTCAGCAGAAGCGCAGCCGAGCGGGATGGGGATGCCGCCCACGGCGTGGGAACGAGCAGGGAGATGCGCTTGAGCAACATCGATGTCGGTGGCGAGACGACGGTGCCGGCACCCGCCGCGTCCACTCCCGGTCCGGACTGGCGGGTCGTGCTGGCGGCGAGCTTCACCGTCCTGGCGTGGGCCTCGGCGTTCGTGGTGATCCGCTTCGTCGGGCAGAGCTACTCGCCCGGCGGGCTGAGCCTCGGCAGGCTGGCGATCGGATCGGTGTGCCTGAGCATCACCATGCTCGTCGGGCGCCGGTGGGTTCCGATGAGCCGCCAGGACTGGGCGCTGACGGTGATGATCGGCGTGCTGTGGTTCGGCGTCTACAACGTCGCGCTCAACGCCGGCGAGCAACTGGTCGACGCCGGGACAGCGGCGATGGTGATCCAGATCGCGCCGATCCTGATCGGCATCCTGGCGGGCCTGCTGCTCGGTGAGGGCTTCCCTCGCATGCTCGTCATCGGCGGCCTGGTGGCCTTTGCCGGCACCGTCGTCATCGGAATCGCGACCAGCACCGGCCGGGTGGACGTCGCCGGCGTCCTGCTCGTCCTGCTCGCCGCTGTGGTCTACGCCGTGGCGGTGGTCGCTCAGAAGGTGGTGCTGCGCAGGGTCCCCGGGCTCCAGGTGACCTGGCTGGCCTGCCTGATCGGCACCGCCGCCTGCCTGCCTTTCCTGCCGGCGCTGCTGTCCGATCTGTCGTCGGCCCCGGCAAGCGCGGGCCTGGGCATGGTCTATCTCGGTGTCGTCCCGACGGCCGCAGCATTCGTCAGCTGGGCCTACGCGCTCTCCCGCACGTCGGCCGGTCGGCTCGGAGCCACGACCTATGCCGTTCCGCCGATCGCGATCCTGATGGGCTGGCTGTTCCTCGACGAGGTGCCCGTGCCGCTCGCCATCGCGGGCGGCGTCATCTCGCTGGTCGGCGTCGGTATCTCCAGGCGCCGGAGCAAGCCGGTCAGTTGATCTGGAACGACCGCTTCGCCATGCCGAACCAGAAGCCGTCGACTGCGCTGTGGGCATCGGACCAGGTCTCCGCGGTCGCTCCGAGCGAGACGAACAGCGGCGCGAAGTGCTCGGTCCGCGGGTGGGCGCGGCGGGCGGCCGGTGCCCGGTGTTCGAAGTCGAGCACGGCGTCGACGTCGCCGGATTCGACGGCCTCCTTTGCCCACGCGTCGAACTCCCGGCCCCACTGCGGCGCCTGGCCAGTGGTGTCACCGAAGTTGGCCTCGGACAGGTTGTGGGTGGTGAAGCCGGACCCGATGATCAGCACACCCTGCTCGCGCAGCGGCGCGAGGCTGCGGCCCATCTCGAACAGCCGACGCGGGTCCAGCGTCGGCATCGAGACCTGCAGAACAGGAATGTCGGCGTCGGGATACATCTCGACCAGCGGGACGTAGGCGCCGTGGTCCAGGCCGCGCTGCGGGTCCTGGTGCACCTCCGAGCCGGGCCTGGAGAGCAGGCCGTGCACGTCGCCGGCCAACTGTGGGGCGCCCGGGGCTTCGTAGGTGACGTGGTAGTAGCGCTCCGGGAACCCCCAGAAGTCGTAGGTGAGCGGAACCGTCTCGGTCGCCCCGACGGTCAGCGGTGCCGATTCCCAATGTGCGCTGACCACCAGGATCGACGCGGGCCGCGGGATGTCAATGCTCCAGGACTTCAGTTGGGCGGTCCAGGTGGTGTCGTCGGCAAGCGGCGGCGCACCGTGCGACATGTACAGCACCGGCATCCGGGCCGTCTCCGGCTGGACGGGACTGGTCTGGCTGGTCACATCGACTCGATTCGCTCAGGGTCTCTACGGCGCGCTAACGGCCAGCGTACGCTGCTTTACATGAGCGTTCAAGTACTTGGGATCGCCGAGAATGCTCGGCTGACGGATAATCGGCGCGTGAGCGAGGACCCGTGGCTGACCGACGAGGAACAACTCGTCTGGCGCGAGTTCCTTCGGGTCTGGGGTCAGCTGAGCGGCCGGATCGAGCGTGATCTGCAGCAGGCGGCGGGGATGCCGCACGCCTATTACCTGATCCTGGCGATGCTGTCCGAGGCGCCGCGACGGTCGCTGCGGATGAACCAGTTGGCCGAGGAGGTCCGAGCCTCCCAATCGCGTGTGTCGCATGCGGTCGCCCGGCTCGAGGAAGCCGGCTGGGTGCGGCGGATGCCCGCCCCCGGGGACCGGCGGGGCGCCATCGCCGAGCTCACCGACGCCGGCTTCGAGCGGCTGGTCGAGGTGGCGCCGAGCCACGCGGAGACCGTGCGCTCGATCATGTTCGACCCGCTCAGTCCCGAGCAGCTGGCGAATTTCCGCGACATCTGCGAGACGATTCTGGCAGCCGTCGACAAGCACGGCGAGGTCCCGGCAGGCAAGGATTGCTGATCGATTTTCGGGCGCCGTGACGACAGGGGAACGCCTGAAGCTCCGTGCGAGAGTCGGATCCTGATCCGCGGTCTCAAAGTACCCGCATCGTCTCGTACAGCCGCCGTTCCATCAGATCGGTTGGGACGCCGCGAATCTCATCGATTGCGAAGCGGAACACCCCATCGCCCGGCGTCGACCAGCCTCATCGGCCGTCCGGACCGACGATGTGGCCGTCGAGGGACACGCTCATCGAAAAGGTCAAACACACTCGGCGGCAGGTGATGTGAAACGGCAAGTTCGACAGTGAAGGCCGCCGGCGTCTTACACCTGCTCACATTGGTTCAGTGGCAGCACATTTCCACCATCGGTCTGTCGAGGTTCGCTCGCCAGCATCGTCATTACCGGCCCATGACTGGACCTTCGGCGACGCCGCTGACCGCGCTCCCGTCCTGCCGCCGCGGCAGCCGGCAACCCCAACGCGTCCATGACGCAGCGCACAACGCGGCGAAAGTGTGACTTGCGCAAGTGCATCACGCGCCCACCCGCACCCAATTGTTGAAATCAGAATGTGATCCGCCCAATGCATCCGGTCGTCGCACCGGAAGGGAATACCTGGTGAAGCGTCGCACACGGCGGCCTCACTGATAGCTCGGGAGTTCACGATGAAAATCAAGACAGCGGTGACCGGAGGGGTCGCCGCCGCCCTGCTGATCCTCACCGGTTGCTCCAGTAGTAGCGATGACACGGCAGCCACGACCACGACCAGCGCCGCCGCCACGTCGGCTGCCGCGACTGAATCGGAGGCGATGACCTCCGACGCGATGACCTCCGAGCGCGATGACCTCCGAGGCGATGACCTCCGAGGCGATGACCTCCGACGCGGTGGGCTCCGCGGCGTCCGAAGAAGCCGGCACCATCGTGGAAGTCGCTTCTGGCAACCCGGACTTCAGCACGCTGGTCGCCGCAGTCGAGGCCGCCGGTCTGGCCGAGACTCTGAGCGGGACAGGACCTTTCACGGTCTTCGCGCCGACCAACGCGGCCTTCGAAGCACTTCCGGCAGGTGTCCTGGACAAGCTGCTGCTGCCGGAGAACAAAGAGACGCTGACAAAGGTGCTGACCTATCACGTCGTCCCCGGCAAGGTCACCTCGGACATGGTCACCGCCGGTGACGTGGCCACGGTGGAAGGTTCGACGATCGCAATCACCACCGACGGTGGCGTGAAGATCAACGGCAGCACCACGGTGACCGCGGTGGACGTCGACGCTTCCAACGGCGTCATCCACGTCATCGACTCCGTCCTCATTCCGGAGGACGTCGCAGCGACACTGTAGGCATCAGGCGAGGGGCCCGTCGGTCGTACCGGCGGGCCCCGATGACTCCGCTTGATGAAAGAAATCCGGTCCGGAATTCGCCGTCGCGGGTCGCCCCCACGGCTCGCACTTTCCATGCGCAAGAATGCAGACGGTTGGTTCGAGTTCAAGCTCTGGGCACACTCACCGAAGCGCAGACCGACGATCAGGCCTCCGGAACAACGCGTCATTCCCGGTCGGCGCCTCCCTGCGCGTAGTAGCAACCCGAAGGCACAAGGCCCGCAGTGCGGTCATGAGAGTGCCACATGCCTCCGAGAAGGTTGGCCCGGTCTGCCCAGGCCGCGACCTGGGAGAAGGCTACTGTGGAGAGAAGGGCCCGGACGGGTGACCGGGTCGGCGACCGATTCGGGTGAGGTGTGGCCATGCAGTGGTGGGTATGGGTCATCATCGCGGTACTGGTGATCGTCGCGGTGGTGGGCGGCTTCCTGGCAGTGCAGGCGCGCCGCCGGTCCGGCGGAGTCATCATCAGTGACCGCACGAAGGGGCCGGATACGAGATGAGCGTCCTGCTGCGGTCCAGCGAGATCATCAAGCTGCCGGTGGTGACGCTCGCCGGTGAGGACGTCGCACAGGTCAAGGACGTCGTGTACGCCGCCGATGGCGGCCAGCTCGGTGGTTTCACCCTCAATGGTCGCGGCCTGTTCGCCGGCCCACTGCACGTGGCGCTGCCCTGGGCGGCGGTGACCGGGCTGGGCCCCGATGCCGTAGTCATCCCCGGCGACGACGTGCTGGCTCCCATCGAGATGCTGCTGGGAGGTGCCGACTCAGGCGGGACGCCGGCCGATGTCATCGGTTCGCAGGTACTGACCGATACCGGCACCGCCCTGGGGGTTGTCGTCGATGTGATCATCGAAGTCACCGGCGGCGGCCAGTCCCAGGCCGACGTCGTCGGTTACGAGATCGACCCGGCAGACGGTCGGAGCCATGGAAGCAGCAGGCTGCTGATCCCGCTGCCCGACACGTTGTCCGCATCAGGCGAGCACCTGATGGTGCCTGCCGCCGCGCAGGATTTCGTCACCGACGACCTTGCCGGGTTCGGCGCGGCCGTCGACACCTTTCGTCACCGGCTCCGGGGCGGCTGATCGGAGATGCTCTTCACCGAACTCACCGGCCGAAAGGTCGTCAGTACCGACAACGCCTCCACCGTCGGCGTTGTCGCCGACTACTTGGTCGATCCGGAGGTACCGGCAGTGGTTGCCCTCATCCTGTCCAAGACCCCCGGTCAGGGCAGCGTCCTCCCTTGGGCGAACGTGATGGCCGTCGGGAACGACGCGGTCACCGTGCCGACCGCAGAGGCGATCATCACTCCCGATGACTACCTGACCAAGTTGTCCGGGGCCCGCCACGCACTGCCCGGCAAACGAGTGCTGACCACCGCTGGTGAGGATGTCGGTACCGTCCGGAACGTCGAGTTCGACCAGGCGACCGGACGGCTGGACGCCTTGATCATGGAATCGGGCCCGATCGCCCCCGATCGACTGCTCGGCGTCGGTTCCTACGCCGCCATCGTCCGAGCCGTACACCCAGGCGCATAGGACCACCCGTCCCCGGAGAGCCGAAGATCCAGTGGGCGAGTGGCGAACGCGAATCCACACGTGCCGAGCATCGACGAGGATGCGCCGTCGACCTCATACCGCCGATCTACAGTGGAGCGATGCCAACAGTGATCGGCCGCTGGTGGCCACCAGTCATCGTCGCCCTCGGCGCTGTTGCCGTGTTGATTGCGTCCAACGGCCTGGTGGGCATCGTGATTGCGGTGCTGTTGGGCGGCTACGCCTTGATGGTCAGCCCGGCCATCTATCCGAAGAGCGCGGACCTACAGGTAGCACTGGAACGGGCCACCGCGGGACAAGCTCCGCTCGTCTTCTGGAAGCCCGGTTGCCGTTACTGCATCCGACTGCGCCTCGCGGTCGGTCGGACCGGGCGCCGGATGTCGTGGATCGACAGCTCCGTCGACAAGCAGGCCCAGGCGATTGTGCGCTCGAAGAACGGAGGCGACCACACCACGCCGACCGTCATGTTCAACGACCAAACCCGAACCAATCCTGATGTCGCCTGGGTCCGCACCCTGCTGCGCTGAGATCCGCGGCAGGCAATCAGCCGAATCCCGCGACGGGTCGGTAGCGGTACGCCACGCAGACTCAGAAGGCCGCGGTCATCCCCCATTCGCCTCGTGGTCATCGACGGAGATCAGGACCGAGTGAGGCTGCCGGTTACGGGTCAGGGTGATCAGCTCTTGTTGTGGCCGAACGGCCCCAGGACCTCAGCAAGGCCGGTATCGGGCCGGTATCAGCCCGATTGACCGTGTCTCGCGGCAGGTCGACACTGCGGTCATGGCCACCCCGGGGATCGCACTTCTGGGTCCGCTGGCTGTCAACGGCGACACCGTGGGGTTGTCGCCGCGCGACCGGGTGGTGTTGTCCGCGCTGGCGCTGCAACCCGGGGACGTCGTCAGCGCCGCGTCGCTGGCCGACACCTTGTGGCGGGGCAGCCCGCCGCAATCATGGAAGAAGGTGGTGCAGGGCTGCGTCCTGAGGTTGAGGCAGGTGCTCGGTGCCGAGGCGATCGAGACCGTCCAGGACGGTTACCGGCTCACGACCGCAGCCGACGACATCGACACGCAACGGTTCCAGCGTCTGCTGGACCGGGGCCGCGAGTTGCTGGCCGTGGGGCAACCCGAGCGGGCCCGCTACACCCTGGACGAGGCGCTCGCCCTGTGGCGTGGGAAACCACTGACCGACCTCGACTGCCACGAGGCCGGGCGGATCGAGGCCGCCCGACTGGGCGAGCTGAACCTCCAGGCGCAGGAGTGCCGGATCCGCGCGGCGCTGCAGTCCGGTCATCACGAAGAGGTCCTCGCGGCGGCGGAGGCCGCGGTGGCCAAGGCACCGATGCGGGAACAGCGCTGGGCGCTGCTCGCACAGGCCCAGTACCGGGCAGGCAGACAGGCCGACGCGCTGCGGACGCTGCGCCGGGCGCGGACCGTGCTGCGGACCGAGCTGGGTCTGGATCCCGGGATCGAGCTGACCGAGTTGGAACACTCGATCCTGCGGCAGGATCCGCGGCTTTCTAGGGCTGCTGCCAGCAGCAGCACCTCGAGCACCTGCCCGTATCTGGGATTGCTGTCCTACGACGTCACCGACACCGAATTGTTTTTCGGCCGCGAGGCGGATCTCGCGCACTGTCTGGAGCGGCTGCACACGGCCGGAGTGCTCGCCGTCGTCGGGCCGTCGGGCAGCGGAAAGTCCTCCCTCCTGCGAGCCGGGGTGACGGCGGCACTGGTCCGGACGGGGCGTCGTCCGGTCGTCGTCACCCCGGGTTCGCGCCCCACCATCCTGCTCAGCGAGACGCCGACCCCGGACGGGGTGCTCGTGGTCGACCAGTTCGAGGAGGTGTTCACAGCATGCACGGACGCCCAGGAGCGAGCCGCATTCCTCAGCGGTCTTGTGGCGGAGGCTGCCGATTCACCGCTGATCCTCTCCCTGCGTGCCGACCGGCTCGGCGCGGTCGCCGAGTTCCCGGAGTTGGCCCGGCTCGTGGAGCGCGGGCTCTACCTGCTCGGTCCGATGAGCCGGGAAGACCTTCGTGCGGCGATCACCGGTCCCGCGGAGGCGATGGGACTGCTCCTCGAACCGGGTCTGGTTGACCTGCTGATTCGCGACGTGGTCGGGCAGCCGGGCGCGCTGCCGCTGCTGTCACACGCGCTTCGGCGGACCTGGGAACTCCGGGAGGGCCGGACACTCACCGTCGGCGCTTACCAGGCAATCGGCGGCATCGAGGGATGCGTCGCACAGACCGCCGAGCAGCTGTACGAATCGCTGACAACCCGCCGGCGCCCGATGCTCAGGCAGGTACTGCTGCGTCTGGTGAGTACCGACGACGACGGGAGGCCGGTCCGGAACCGGGTGCCGCGCCGGGTGCTGCTGAGCGATCCGGAACGGGAAGCCGTGGTCGAGGCACTGGTGGCGGCCCGGCTGGTCAGCGCGGATCGGGACACGGTGCAGATCGCCCACGAGTGTCTGACGTCGGCGTGGCCGCGGCTGATGACATGGCTGGACGAGGACGTGGAGGGACAGCGGATCCTGCGGCACCTGACGGCATCCGCGGACGCGTGGGAGGGCATGGGCAGACCCGACAGTGAGCTCTACCGCGGGGCCCGGCTGCGGCAGGCGCTGGAATGGCGGTCGGCTCACCGGTCGGGACCGGGTGCGTCCGGTACCGCCGAGCCGGCCGACCCCGACCTGACCGCGATCGAACGCGACTTCCTCGCCGCCGGTGCCGAAGCCGAGGACCTCCAGAAACGGGCTGCCGACGAACAGGCCCGTCAGCAGACGCGAACCCGGCGGCGCACCGGCATGTTGGTCAGCGGCGGTGTCGCGCTGTTGATCGTCGCCCTCGTTGCCGGTGTCCTTGCGGTTCGCCAGCAGCACCAACGGGAAGCAGCCGACCTCGCGGCCGCCGTCACCGAAGCCAACCGGATCGATGACGCCGCGCGCGCCGCACCCGCCTTCGACACCTCGGCGTTGCTGGCCCTGGAGGGGAACAGAATTCACGACTCTGTCGATACACGGCAGGTTCTCACCGACCTGCTCGTTGCTCACCCTGCGCTCATCCGTTCACTGCCGACGCAGCAACCCGTCCAATCTCTCGCTGTGAGCCCGGACGGCCGGACCTTACTGGTCGGCCAGGACAGCAGGACCGTCCAGTACAGCGCGGACACCCTGCAGCAAATCGCGACCTTCGATCAGGGGGCGTGGACAACGCGTTACCGGGCCGACGGTCGGCAGTTGCTCCTTGTCGGCCGAGGTGGCCACTACCTTGGCGAGGGGGACAACCAGGTACCTGTGGCGGTGACCGAGCCGCGCATCGGGCGACTGCAGTTCCTTCAGACGCCCCAGCTCAGGGGCGATTTCATGTTCGCGCAGGACGCCAACTACAGCGCGGACGGCCGATTCCTCGCATTGTCCGCTTTCGGTACCGATGACTTCTACAAGGTTGTGGACACCGCCATCATCGCGTGGGACCTCGACCATCTTGATCAACCGGTCTTCACCAGCCACGTGCCGGCCTTCGCGGTGGAGCTGAGCCGCGACGGCAGGTACCTCTTTGTCGGCACACACAAGCCGGAACTGACCGCGATCGACCTGCGCACGGGGGACACGGTGCGGTCGGTTGCGCTGCCTGGCGTGATGGCGCTGCCCCAACCGGAGGCCGGAACGGGCAACCTCACAACCATCTGGGACGAGTTGTCGAACGGTCTCGAGATCAGCCCAGATGGCAAGACGATCGCCGTTGCCGAACTGAACGACGTCGGCCTGTACGACGCGGCGACCCTGACCAAGCGCACCGTCCTTCGCGGTCACAGCGGACTGGTGCGGGCTCTGCAGTTCTCTCATGACGGGCGACTGCTCGCCACCGGCTCGAACGACCACACCGCAATGACGTGGGAGCTGGCGACGGGCGCCGCGCTCGAAACGCTGACCGGGCACGCCGACACGGTCACCGCCGTCGCCTTCTCCCAGGACGACAAGACCCTCTACACGGGCGGTCTCGATCGGCACCTGCTGGTGTGGGACCTCGGGGGGCGCCGCCAGTTCGCTCAGCGCGTCGTCGACGGCGCGCGTCACACCCGGGTCGGCGGAACGGCCGTGCCATCGCCCGACGGCCGCGCGGTGGTCTACACCGGGTCGACCTCGACCGGCGAACAGACCCGGTTCCTCGATATCGCGACCGGCCGGCTGAGCCCCGCGGTGGCCGATCCGGGGAGCGCACCGCTCGCCGCCTGGCTCCCGCCGGACTACCGCCGGGTGGTCACGGTCGCCGGACCCGTCCTGAAGGTCTGGGACCGGGCGAGCGGCACGCTGGTCGACAAGCGGATCGCCGGCACCGACGTCATCACCGCCATTGCGGCCGCCCCGGACGGCAAGTCCATCGTCATCGGGGAACGCTCGGGTGCCGTGCATCGCGTCGACACCGCCACCCTGGCGCCGGACCGCACCGTTCACCTCGATCACCCGGTGGTCGCCGTCGTCGGGCGCGATGCGGATTCCGCCTTTGCGCTGCTCGAGGACGGCACCTCGGCCGAGATCGACTTCGCGGCGTCCGCCGTGGTGGCGGGCAGAGCCCTCGGTTTCGAGCCGAGTGCGGCTGCGCTCTCACCGGACGGCGCTCGGCTGGCAGTGGGGGGCTCGGCGGGTGAAGTGGGGCTGCTGTCCCTGGACAGCGGGGACTGGTTGGCGGCTCCGGGCAAGGTGCACCGGATGTTCGTCACCGCCGTGTCGTTCTCCCCCGACGGCCGGACGCTGGTGACCTCGTCCTTCGACGGCGGGGTCTGGTTCTGGAACGGCATCGACGGGACATCGATCACCGGTCTGCATGTCGGACAGGACGAGTCGCCTGTCGTCGCCACCATCGCTCCGGACCAGCACATCGCCGTGGTCGCCACCACCGACGGCGCGGTCCACCGGGTGGACAGTCGATTCGACCGATGGACCGCACACCTGTGCGCCGTCGCCGGACGGGATCTGACGGCCGAGGAATGGCAGCAGAACTTCGCCGCACGGGACTATCACGCGACGTGCTCGGTGCGTTGAGGGACGAGGCGCTGCTCCGTCCGGCGCCGCTGTCCGCCGGCGCCGGCGCTGCTCCGAATGCGGTCGCGAGGCGAATTTCAGTGCGCCCGTGTTCTCGACGATATGGCAATGGCCATCCACCCCACACGGGATCTACGCAATGCGTCATTTGAATTCGTATCCATGCCCGACCGTTGACGCTGTGTCGATCAGAATGATCGGAACGTAACAGCACCGGAGACAGGCCGACTTTGATGAACACGCATTATTGTCGTTCGCCTGTCGGCCAATGTCACGCGTGCTGCGGCCAGCCGCTGATCCGCACTCTGCAAACCCTTTCCGGAGGACTCCCCGAGGAATACCGTGTCAATATGAAGCGTCGACGGATAGGTGTAGCGCTTCTCGGTGTTGCGATGCTCGTTGTTCTGGTTTCCGTGGCGGTCCAGCCTCGTCGGGTCGCCGGCACCGCGCAGGCCATGTCAGCGCCCGGTCCACCGAGCGTGGGTGACTGTGTCCCTGATCCCGTGGACCCGACGACCTGGCCCACCAACCCGTATGTCTATCCTCAGCTTCGATTCGAAGCCTGCGACCAGTTCAGGTTCGGCGAAGTCATCGCCGTTCTCGACGACCCGGCCGAGCCTTCCGTGGCCAACCAAGGCGGGGCAAGCGGGCCGGTGCATGATCCCAACCCCGAAGCCTGCCTCGAAAAGTCAGACAGCTACGACGGGGGCGTCACGCAGTTCCGTTACTGGTCCCCGAGAATATTCGCGTTCGCGGCGCCGATCAGTCCGTCGCCACTGCAACAGGCAGTTGGGCAGCATTGGGTTGCTTGCGCAATGTTCATCCCGGCCATCGGCCAGACGGACGTCCGCCATTACCAGGGCACCCTTCGCAATGCGTTTTTCACCGGGAATCAGCGGGATGTGCTGGGATTCTGTGGTGCGGGCCGCGACTGGACGAAAGGGTACGTGTCAGCGTGTTCATTGCCGCACGAATTCCAGGTCCTTGCATCAGGCATTGTGGGCGGGGGCGACGTCTCCCGAGACGAACTGCGACGGACCTGTGTGCAGGTCGCCGAACGACTGACAGCATTGCCCGACGTCACGGCTGCCGGCGCACTGGCCGTCGAGGTGCGGAGCATCGAGAACACCGGGGCTTCATTCGCGTCAGATGGCGAACAGGTTGAAGCAAAGCTCGGGTGCGGGATCAGCACGGTGGGTACTCGGCAACTCGCCGGCAGTCTGGTGGCGCTCGGTGACCACCCGATCCCTTGGGCGGCATGAACCTTCCCACTCCTTGGGCATCGGAACAGGTGTCGTGCGAGCAAGCAGCACGCCGAAATGAACGACGAAGTGCCAGCGGGCGGACGACAAGTCTGCTCCCGCGAACGAGGTACGGTTCCTCGCTTCGATCGGGGCCTCGTGCGATGCGGACGCCGGCTACAGCCTCCTGCTGTAGGGCCGGGACGCTCTCAGTCGTTCCCAGGTCGCCGACGCTTGCGCGATATCCCGTCGGATGCCGCGGCGACGATGGCCGCCGTCCCCGCTCCCAGAATGGAGCCGATGGCGACGTCACCCGGGTAGTGCACACCAGTGTGTACGCGCGAGTAGGCGACGCCGCCGGCCAGCAGTCTGATCGGGACGGCCAGTCCCGGCACATGCCGACCCACCGCGTAGGCGAAGGCGAACGCGGACGCTGAATGACCGGATGGGAAGGAGGTCGATTCCGGCATCCGCACGCGATGGGTGTCGTGGTCTTCGACGGCCCGCTCGGGTCTCCGCCGGTGGGCCAGCGGCTTGATTCCCAGATTGACGGCTGCCGACGTCGCGCCGATGGCAGCCACACCCTCGAGGGCGGCCCGGCGACCGTTCTTGCCACCTACCACTGCAACGGCGGCTGCAATGCCGAGCCACAGCCGTGAATAGTTCGCGGCGTTGGAGAGCCTGCGGACATGGGCGTCGAGTTGCGGTGTGGGCGTCTCCGCCACAGCTCGGTACACCGCCTTGTCGACCGCCCCGAGCTCACGCAGCGCGCGCGCCCATCCCGACCCCGCGCCGCTCCTCGCCTCCACGGTCTGCGCCAACGCGTCCTCGGGCGGCAGCAGTTCCTGGTCGATCCGCTCCGACATGCGACACCTCCGGCCCACCCCCACAACCGGTGGGGCGACGATCCTCGCTGACGCTGGGACAGTATCGGAGGGCGCGGGTTCCGGCACGGCGCCCTGCCACCCAGCCGCTCAATGCAGGACGTCAGCCTGACCGACGCCGGGTCAGATCGGTGACGTCGTCCCCGGCGCCACGAGCGTCAGGATGGTGACGTCGGGCGGCGCGCCGAGACGGGCGATCGGACCCCAGAAGCCTGCGCCGTTGGTGATGAACAACTGCGTACCGGAGAAGAAGTGGTGGCCGGACACCGCGCGCGATGTCGCCGCGATGGCCAGAGTGGCGGGAAAGAACTGCCCGCCGTGGGTGTGCCCGGAGACCATCAGGTCCACCTGCCGCTGCACGGCATCGTCCACGAGGTTGGGCGAGTGGCTCATCATGATCACCGGTTGCCCGGGCGTGCGACTGGCCAGGGCCGCGTCCATGTCCGGGCCACGGCCGGACGGTCGGCCGGCGATGTCATGGACGCCGGCCAGCAGGATCCCCCGCACCCGCTGACTCTCGTTCATCAGCACCCGCATCCCCAGCTGCGGCAGGAACTCGAGCCACCCATCTGGGTCGAAGTAGAACTCGTGATTGCCGGTGACGGCGAAGACGCCCTCCGGGGCGCGTAGATCGGCCAGCGGTCGCACGTCCTCCTCGAGTTCCGCCACCGACCCGTCGGACAGGTCGCCGATCAAACAGATGACGTCGGGTCGCTCACCGTTCACCAACTCGACCACAGATCTGCAGAATTCCTTCCTCAGGACGCTGCCCAGGTGCAGGTCACTCACCAGGGCGACCCGCAGGCCGACGGCCTCTGCGGGAAGTCCGGGCAACGAGATGGTCGCCGTCCGGACCGCCGGCCCGCCCAACGCCGACCTCGCCGCGATGCCGGTGGCGATCGTTGCCGCAGTACCGATGCCCACGGCCAACGCCCGCTGCAAGAACAGCCGACGATCCGGGTTCGCGGGTGTGGTCGGCTGAACCGGTTCGGTCGGGTTTGCTTCGGACGGCGGGCCTCCGGAAGGGGTCGCTCCGGTGGGCGTCGCTCCGGTCGCGGGGTCTCCGGATGGGGTTGCTCCGGTCGCGGTGGACCCGGCGTTGCGCCGGCGGCGCTGCCACCACCACCAGACCCGCACCGGCTCCGTGAGCACCGTCGCGGTGGCCAGGAAAACGACCAACCCGTAACACAGCCAGCCGACAGGAGCGACGAATCGTTGGGCCGGGATCGGCAAGGCGTACTGCGAGATGAGAGCGATCGGGCCGAGCGAGGCAATGACGACCAGGACGCCGGTCCACAACCTGCGTGAGGTGGTCCCCGGCCGGGTGCTGCCCTTCACCAGACGCCACCACAGGTAGCCGCCGACCGCGGCGAGCATGGCGACGTTCGGCCAGACCCAGCCCGGAACGGAACGCATTCGCGCCATCGTAGGTGCGTCGTGAGCGTGGTCGGGACGGCCCGTCACACGTCATCCGCCATCGACGGATGGGAGTCGAACTTGAGCCGCTGTGGGGAATCGAACCCCAGACCTTCTCATTACGAGTGAGACGCTCTGCCGACTGAGCTACAGCGGCGGCGTGGAAGAGTCTAACTGCTTCCGCCGGCGCCCACGGACGATCGGGCGGGTGCCGCGCCCGTCCGCCGGCGGGGACACTTGCGGCTTGACGGGGAGTTGCGGCGACCTACGGCGCGCTCCGGGGCCGGAATGACGCAGCAACTCCGCCCAACTCGGCCACGACCCGCACCGGTGCGCCACAGTCACCCCAAGACCCACGCGCCGAACCGCTGCAACCCCCGCGCGGAGTTACGCCGACCTACCGCGCGCTCCGGGGCCGGAATGACGCAGCAACTCCTCCCAACTCGGCCACGGCGCGCGCCGGCCAGGACCCGCGCCGGCCAAAAACGCGCACCGGTCACGCCCCGCAGGGCCACGACCCGCGCCGGGCCGGGCTCAGAGAGCGGACATCGCCTTCCACTCGCTCCAGGGGATGGCCCAGTCGTAGTAGTCGCCGTCGGCCTCCGACAGCGGCACGCTGGTGCCGGTGACCTCGACCGGGTCGCCGTAGATGGCTGACTTGAAGTAGGCCTCGGCACTCTCCGCGGACAGGTTGATGCAACCGTGGCTGACGTTGACCACGCCCTGGTCGTCGACGGTGCCTTGGTTCTGGTGGATGAACTCCCCGTTGTTGCTGATCCGCACGGCCCAGTACTCGGTGATGTTCCGGTAGCCGTACGCCGGGTTGCTCATCTTGGTGACTTCCTGCTTGTCCATCACCACATGAATTCCGGACCGGGTGACCCGGTTGGGGTCACCGATGTCGTCACCGCTGCCGTAGGAGGCCGGGTAGGTGGCCACCGTCTTGCCGTTCTGCTGGACGACGATGTTGTGCGCGTTGGCATCGGCCTTCACGACCTGGTTGCGGCCGATGGTGAAGTCGCTGGTGGCGTTGTCGCCGCCGTAGTAGCCGCCCCCGAAGTCCAGCCCGTAGATGTCGGACTCCACATGCACCTTGGTGCCGGCCGGCCAGTACTTCTTCGGCCGCCAGTCCAGGGACGGCCACTGGTCGCCGTCGTGAGTGATCCAGGCCCACGCGCCCTCGACCTTCGGCGTGGTGGTGATGGTGATGTGCCTCTCGATCGCAGCGCGGTCCTCGGGGTCGTAGCCGAGCCGCACCACGACCGGAGCGGCCACGCCGACGACCGCGCCGTCGCCCGGTGAGATCGATGTGGTGATCTGGTCGACCGGCGTCACCGTCGTGTAGGTGCCCTTGATCGGGACGGTCTTGCCGTCGGTGCCGGTCGCCTTCCCGGCGACCGTGTATGTCCGCCCGTAACCCAGCGGCTCACCGAGCGTCCACGACGTGCGGTCCTTCGCGAGAGTGCCCTTGACCGCGTTGCCCTCGGGATTGGTGAAGGTGAAGTCGGTGATGGTGCCGTTGGCGACCGACACCTTGACCGGTTCGCTCGGCGAAAGCTCCTCGTCACCGAACGCGGGCGCTGAGGTGACGGCGGCGACGGGCGGCAGGGGCTTGGTGGACGTCGGGGCACTGCTCTGCGTCGTTCCGCCAGGTTCGGTCACCGTGGCACCGGCGGTCGGCGGCACGGCGGCAGAACTCTCCGGAGCCGCAACCACACTCACGCCGGCGGTTTCCACGGACGACAGCCCGCCGCCCGAGCTGGTACACGCCGCGGTGGCCAGCAGCATGCCGGCGGCGATCAAGCCGGCAACCACGCGGGGTCGCCGGGAGCGGTGCAACGGCATATGTCCTCCGAAATACTTCGACGGCCAACCCAAGGTGCAGGCGCCCAACGCAGTTCTCGCGAACTGTTCATGGTGAGGCGGCAGAGCGCCGGATCACATCAGGCGTGTGCTGGTCAGACGCGCGGGGCAACGGCTCGTTGACTCCCAGAGCCCATAATTCCGCCAACCGGATCAAAAGCGCCGCAATTGACGGCGTTTTCCCGGACTCGAACGGATAACAGGCACCCACCCCTGCGACGCCACACGTGACGCCGTGCCATCTGAACACCCAGAGTACGGCAGCAGTGACCGTCCGATGTACGCCCGCCGTCGAGCGGATCGGTCGCGGCGCAGGAAATCACTGCGCGGAACGCCCCCCGCAATGGGACGATCAGGAGTGACGGGTGTTCAACGGACAGCCGCCTTGGCGTCGCCGAGCCGGCCGCGCCGCCCGCCGCACATGTGGGGGTAACAGTGACGGCAACTCGAACATCGCAGGTAGTCCAAGCCCCGCGGTGGGGGCTGGCTGCGGTCACCGGTCTCGGTCTCGCGGTGGCGGCGATCCTGGCCGCTTACGCGCGTGTCCACCAGGGCAGCGGTACGGCGATCTGGAGCTTCGGCTTCTCTGCGTTGCTGGCGATGAAGACCTGGCTGACGACCGCGGCGCTGGTGTTCGTGGTCGTGCAGGTGGTGTCGGCACTGGCCATGTGGGGGCGACTTCCTGGCGTCAGCGGCTCACCCGCCTGGTCAACCCCGGTTCATCGGTGGTCGGGCGTCATCGCCTTCGTGCTGACGCTTCCCGTTGCCTTCCAATGCATCTGGTCGCTCGGATTCGCCGACTCCCCGGCGCGCGCACTGATCCATTCCGTCGCCGGCTGCCTGTTCTACGGGGTCTTCGCCGCCAAGATGCTGTCGCTGCGCCTGAAGGGGCTGCCCGGCTGGACGTTGCCGGTCCTCGGCGGAGCCCTGGCCGCGCTGCTGGTCATCATCTGGTTCAGCTCGGCGCTCTGGTACTTCACCCAGCCCGGCGTGCCCTTGCTGTGACCGTCCTTCGTGATCGTCGAGACATCCTGGAGCAGCCGTGAGTTCCACCGATTCCTCGCCTGACCAGCCCGACGGCGCAGCCTCGACGCCACCGGCCCGGCAGCCCGCAGATCCGGCCGGTTCCGAGCCGGGAGTCACCGAGCAGATCCGGCTGCCCGGTGTCACCGCGCCCGACGCGCCGCACCCTACGGCTGGCCCACCGTCGACAGGTGCGGCCCCGGCCGACGGCGGAATCACCGAGCAGATCCGAACGCCGTTCGGTGGCTCGGGTGGCCCCACACCGCCGTCCGCGGGCTCTCCCCCGCAATCTCCTGCCGACGCGCGTCTCGACGACCCACCACCGCGACCGGCTGCGCCCCCGCCCGAATGGCGCGCCGCACCACCGCCTTTGTCGACGGCACAGGAACCGCGGTCCGGTCCTCCGCCGGGATGGCAGGGCCCACCGCCCCAAGGCTTCCAGCAGAGCCCGGGGCTCGCGACCACCCCGCCGCCGGGATGGCAAGGCCTACCACCGGGATGGCAAGGTCCACCGCCGCAGGGCTTTCAGCAGGGACCCGGCGCAGGCGCAGGTCCGCCGCCCGGATGGCAAGGTCAACCGCCCCAAGGCTTCCAGCAGGGTCCGGGGCCCGCGACCGCCCCACCGCCCGGATGGCAAGGTCCACCGCCGCAGGGCTTTCAGCAGGGACCCGGCGCAGGCGCAGGTCCGCCGCCCGGATGGCAAGGCCAACCGCCCCAAGGCTTCCAGCAGGGTCCGGGGCCCGCGACCGCCCCACCGCCCGGATGGCAAGGCCAACCGCCCCAAGGCTTCCAGCAGAGCCCGGGCGCCGGCACCGGTCCACCGCCCGGATGGCAACCGCTGGCTCAGGGGTACCCGGGGACGCCGCAGCAGTACGAGGCGGCCCGGAGCTATCCGGGGCAAGGCGCACCGGCGTCATCGAGCGGTGATCCGGTCGGCGGGGGCGCACCCATCGCGCAGACAGACCATGGCGCGGCTCCGGATCACCGAGCCGAGGCGGGCGCGAGTCGCCGCGCCCTGATCGCCGGCGCCGGGATTGCCGTCGTCGCTGGGGCGGCCGGTTTCACCTACTACGCCATCGCGAAACCGCCGGTGAAGGCTGACGTCGTCGCGACGGCGGGTTACCCGCCGGCCAGTGCGGCGGACGGGTCAGCGGCGGCGCTCAGCACGGTGGCGGCGATCCCGGAGAACGGCGGCGTCGTGCTCACCGACCAGGCCGTCGTCCTCACCCGGGAAACCGGTGACACCGTGCACGCCTTCTCTGCGGTGTGCACCCACCAGGGCTGCCTGGTGTCCAACGTCGCCAACGGCGTCATCACCTGTCCGTGCCACGGCAGCACCTTCGACGCCGCGACCGGGTCGGTGGTCGGCGGACCCGCGCCTTCAGGGCTGCCGCCGGTGCCGGTGAAGGTCACGGACGGATCGGTGTACCGCGGATGACAGGCGCGGGACAGACGCTGAGCGCGACAGCGCAGGCATCACCATGAGCACACCGGGATGAGGAGTCAGCGATGAAGCATCTGCCCACCTGGATCTGGATTGCCGCCGCCGCCTTTGCCGGCGGGGCGCTGCTGGCGTCCCTCTTCTGAGCAACCACTCGAGCCGAAAGCGGCTGGGACCGACGTGCCTCAACCCTGCAGGTGGTGGTCCTCGTATGCCTTTCGCGATCCACAGACCGACGCCTTCGAGCAGACCTGCCGCGAGCCGTCCGCGGCCAACTTGATGACGACGGACTCCCCCGGGACCGAGTGACCGACCACGCGGCCCGGACCGGCGGGTGAGTCGACGTCCTCGCCGATCGCGGGGGTGGTGGCCTTGAAGTCCTGGTACAGCGGGTGCTCGTACTTCAGGCAGCACATCAGACGCCCGCAGGCACCGGAGATCCGCATCGGGTTGGCCGGCAGCTCCTGATCCCTCGCCATCGCCAGGGTGACCGGCTCGAAGTCCTTGAGGAACGTCGAGCAGCAGGTGTCCCGGCCACACGACCCGATGGCCCCGGTCACCCGCACCGCGTCCCGGGCGGCCAGTTGACGAAGCTCGATCCGGGTGCCGAGGGTGGCCGAAAGGTCGCGCAGCAGCGACCGGAAGTCCACCGTCTCAGGTGACGAGTAGAAGATCACGGTCTTGCCCGCGTCGGGCTGCGGATCCACCGCCAGCACCTTCATCGGCAGCTGATGCTCGCGGATCAGTTTGCGGCTGGCGACCATGGTGCGCGCCTTGGTCTTGCGCTGTTGCTCGGTCGCGGCGAGGTCCGCCTCCGAGGCCATCCCCATCAGCACGGGAAAGCCGTCGGTGTCCTCCGGCGAGTACTCGGCCCCCCACACGACGCGGGCGGTAACGGGACCGTGATCGGTCGGCAGCAGGACCATGTCGCCGACCTCCGGCCGGAGCTCGCCCGGCTCGGCGTAGTGCAGCTGGCCGTTCGCCGAGAACGTGACCGCGCACAACATGCCCATGACCGGTCACCGTACGCCGCCACCCGCCCGGCGCAATGACAGCGGCTTCGCACCGGCCGGGGCGGGCGGCACCCCGGACAGGTCGAGGTTCGCGCGAGCGCGGTCAACCGCCACCCCCGGAACCGTTCCGGTTCGCATCTGGGCGGACGGGCGCCGCCGAAACCGATCAGGTTCGCACCGGCGCGGGCGGGCACCGCCGGAAACAGTTCAGATACGCACCGGCCCGGCGAACAGCGTCATCATCATCGATTCGACGGCGATCTGCGGTTTGACGTTCGCCTCGATCGCCTCCCGGCAGGCCAGCACCGCATCCAGCCGCTGCAGGGCTCCGTCCGATCCGAGGCGGGATGCGGCCACGTCGATGTCGCGCTCGACGTCGGGATTCATCAGCGGCGCGGTCGATCCCAAGCTGCGCGCGATGACGTCGCGGTAGAACCCGGACAGGTCGACCAGTGCGCGGTCCAGCACGTCCCGCTCGGTCCGGGTGGCCCGCGACTTCTGCCGTCGCTCCATTTCCTTCACCACCCCGGCGCTCCCCCGGGCCGCGCCCACCGCGCCCTTACCGGTGCCACCCGCGCCGAGCGCCGTCTTGAGCTCTTCCAGCTCGACCGCGTCCCTGCGGTCGGACACCGAATGCGCCTCGCCCTTCGCCGACGCGAGCAGGTCACCGGATTCGGCGAAGACGTCGGCGATCGAGCGGAGCGCCCCGGGAACCGCGAGGATCCGCCGCCGGTGCTCCCGCGCCTCCTCATCGGTGGCGAGCCTGCGGGCACGTCCGACGTGCCCGGCGGAGACCGATGCGGCCCACTGCGCCATGTCGGGTTCGATGCCGTCGCGCCGTATCAGCACCTCGGCGATCGAGTCGGCGGTCGGCGTGCGCAACGCGAGCACCCGGCACCGCGACCGGATGGTGACCGACACGTCGTCGGGGTGGGTCGACGGCGCACAGAGCAGGAACACGGTGTGCGGCGGCGGCTCCTCGACGGCCTTGAGCAGGGCGTTGGAGGCGCCCTCGGTCAGCCGGTCTGCGTCCTCGATCAGGACGATCTGGAACCGTCCTGTCGCGGGCCGCCGCGCGGCCAACTGGACGACCGCGCGCATCTCCTTGACCGAGATGGTCAGGCCCTCAGGCGTGACCGTCCGCACGTCGGCATGGGTGGCGGCCAGCACGGTGCGGCAGTGTGAGCAGTGGCCGCAGCCGCCGTACTCGCATTGCAGCGCGGCAGCGAAGGCGCGCGCCGCAACTGACCGCCCGGAACCCGGCGGGCCGGTGAACAGCCAGGCGTGGGTCATCGCCGCGGAGGCAACACCGGACTCGGCTCGGGACGCCGCCACGGCCAGCATCAGGACGTCGATAGCGGACTGCTGCCCGATCACGTCATCGAAAACGGCGGTCGCCGGGCGGGTTGCCGTCATCCCGCTTCCCCGGTGCGCTCGCCGCAGTGCGCCACGCGCCCGATGGCGAACAGGGAGTCCGTTCGCCCCGCGTTCGGCCGTCGCAGTGGCGAGGTCACCAGCGTCGTGATCACCAGACCCGCCGCGGACGCGAGCAGGCGCAGCGTTTCGGGTGACAGGTGCCAGATGTGCTGCTCAGGTTTGAGTGTCCACCACCGTCCGCGCAGCACCTTCGCCGGCGCCGAGGCAACGTTGGGGACGGACAACGCGAAGAGCCCGCCGGGAGCGAGCCGGCTGCGAACCTCCCGCAGGAACGCAACCGGATCCGGGACGTGCTCGAGGGTGTCCCAGAAACAGATCACATCGGCCTGCCCGGCGGGTGCCTGCCCGAGCTGGCCGCAAAAGACATCCAGGCCGAGCCGGGTGCCGGCATGGTGGGCGGCCGTCGCCGACAGCTCCACGCCGCGCACGTCATACCCGGCGTCGCGGGCACGCTCGAGGAACAGGCCGTACCCGCTCCCGACCTCCAGCAGCCGGGCGGGCGGCGGCCGGAGCCGGGAGATGGCAGCCAACCGGCCGGCCATCCACACTCGCTGCAGCACCATCGCCGGCGACCACGCAGCCTGTGCCCCGTACACACCGCCTTCGAAGTACGACGGTGCGTCGTAGAGCCGCTGCAACGCCTGCGCCGACAGCCGCGGCGAGACGAACACCAGCGAGCACGAGGAGCAGCGGACCACGGCGAACGGATCGTTGTCGTAGAGAGGGTCGCCGAGGGCACCGCAGACGCAGCAGCTGGCGCCTTCGGTGTCGGCGGCAGTCCACGGACGTGCGCCACCGGCCTGCGCAGACCCCGACGTACCGAGCACACCGTCCCCCTCCGGTTCACCACCATCCGGTGGCTCGGCCACGGTAGCCGACACGTCGGACAGTCCCTTTCCACCGGGCCCCGTTGCCCGGCGGTCATGGCAAAGAGGACGCTGGCCGCATGAGCGAACAGACCTATGTCATCGTCGGCGCCTCCCTGGCGGGTGCCAAGGCAGCGGAAACGCTGCGCGCCGAGGGTTTCGGTGGCCGGGTGGTGCTCATCGGTGAGGAGACCGAGCCGCCGTACGAGCGGCCGCCGCTGTCCAAGGGCTACCTGCTCGGCAACGAGCCCCGGGAGAAGGCGTTCGTGCACGAGGGCCAGTGGTACGCCGATCACAATATCGAGTGGATGCCGGCCACTCGGGCCGTCGCGATCGACCGGACGGCGCGGATGGTCAACCTCTCGCCGACCGGCACGGTGGCTTACGAGAAGCTGCTGCTGGCAACCGGTTCCCGTGTCCGGACACTGGATGCGCCCGGCTCCGACCTGGGTGGTGTCCGGTACCTGCGCACCATCGAGCAGGCCGACGCGCTCGTCGCCGGGTTCGAGGCTGCGGGCCACGTGGTCGTGGTGGGCGCCGGATGGATCGGACTGGAGACGGCGGCGGCGGCCCGGCAGCACGGCTGCGCGGTGACCGTGGTCGAACGCGGAAACCTTCCGCTACAGCGGGTCCTCGGCGACGAGGTGGCGGCGGTCTATCGCGACCTGCACGCTGCGCACGGCGTCGACTTCCGCTTCGGCGCCGGCCTGCGGGAGATCCGCGGGACGGGCGGAAACGTCAGCGGCGTGGTGCTGGACGACGGCTGGGAGGTTGCCGCCGACCTGGTGGTCGCCGGGATCGGGATCACGCCGGCGGTCGAACTGGCGGAGTCGTCGGGGCTGACGGTCGACAACGGCATCGTCACCGACGCTCTTTTCCAGACCAGCGACCCGGACATCTTCGCGTGTGGCGATGTCGCCTCGATGTTCAACCCGCTTCTGGGCACCCGCATCCGGGTGGAGCACTGGGCCAATGCCCTCAACGGCGGCCCGGCGGCCGCCCGCGCCATGCTCGGCGGGACGGAGCAGTACGCGCCGCTACCGTATTTCTTCTCCGACCAGTACGACCTCGGCATGGAATACACCGGATGGGTTCAACCCGGTGGCTACGACCAGGTGGTCTTCCGCGGAGACCCGACCGTGCCCACCGACCCGGGCGCCCCCGCGCCCGAGTTCGTCGCCTTCTGGGTGCGGAACGGCGCCGTGCTGGCGGGGATGAACGCCAACGTCTGGGACGTCACCGAAGCGATTGCCGACCTGGTACGGGCCGGGTTGGCGGGCACCGCGGTCGACCTCACCGCGCTGGCGGATCCGGATGTACCGCTGGCGGATCTGCTGCCTATGCCGCGCTGATCCCGCCGCTGGGGCCGCAGCTCGTGTTGATCATGCAGCCCAGCACGCGACACGCCGACGACACGCCGATCGGACCGTGCTGAGCTGCATGATCAACGACGGAAAGCGCCTGGTCAGGCGTGGTGCAGCACCGTGCCGGCGTCCGCGGATTCCTGCTCGGCTGCCTCGGCGGCGTGCCCGTTCCCCGCACTCCGTTCGGCGGCCATCCGGGCGACCGGCCCGCGCGCCGGATCGCGGTCCGTAGCGGATTCATCGGGACGCGGCTCGGCGAGCGACGGCGAGCGCTGGCGCAGCACCGAATTGATGCGTTCGGTCACCTCTGGGTTGATCACGCCGCGCTCCTCGGACAGCGGGCGAACGATGAGGTAGCGCTCCGGTGCGTAGGACGCCCGGTCCCGGTAGCCCTGTACCGGGTCGACCGGCTCGTCGTCCGGCTCCCCGGCCGCCGTCTCGGCCTCAGGCGCCTCGTTCCGCTGAGCCTCTGTCTGCTGAGCCTCTGCCTGCAGAGCCTCCGTCTGCTGAGCCTCTGCCTGCTGCGCCTCGGTCTCCTGCCCCCCTCCCGGCAAGCCGTCGGCCGGCACCGCCTCGGCATGCTGGCCCTCGACCCAACGCTCTCCGGCCGGCCGCCCCTCGGCCGACCGCGCCTCGGCATCCCGCCCCTCGGCATCCTTGATGTCCGCCTCCGCCAATGCGACCGCGGCGTCGAGCGCGGCACCGGGTGCACCAGCGGCACCCACTTCTGCTGAGGCCTCAGCGGCCGCGTCGTCACCCAGCCGCGCGTCACCCACCGGAGCGGCACCGACCCGCGCAGCACCGACCGGACCAGCACCGGCGAGGTCCGGCCGGTCCGCGAGCACGGGGTCCGGTTCCGAGAGCGACCCGTCGACCAGCACCGTCAGATCGGGCTTGAGCCCGTTGACCGCCCACTGCGCGACCCTGGCCAGCCGCTGCTCCTCCACGCCGGCGGCCCGGTGCGCGACGATCGTGGCGTCGGTGAAGCCCTCGGCGACCACCACGGCCCCGGACTGCAGGGCCGGCAGCACGCGCTCGTTGGTCAGGTCGGCCAGGTCAGCGGACGCCCGCAGCGCGTCGGCCAGGCTCTCCGGCGGCGCGCCCCGCTCCACGGTCGGGTGCGGCGCCGTCACCCGCACCGTCAACCAACCCTGGGCGCAGAGCTGGGTCAGGACCGCCTCGACGTAGTCGCTGACGGCCACCGGGTCGGCACCCTCGACCGCGATCAGCGCACCGGCGTGCTCGTCACGGTCGTCCCAGATGTTGACCCCACGGCGCCCGAACACCCGCCGGGTCAGGCCCGAGGTCAGGCCACCGATCTGCCGCCCGATGATGCCGCTGACCGTCAACGCGATCAGACCACCGACAGCCAGCACGATCGCCGGACCGGTGATGTCGAAGCGAAAATCGCCGACGGTCACCGGATGCGTGCCGATCGCACCGGCCAGGATCGGTCCGGCGGCGATGGTGCCCAGCAGCACGATCCGCACCGACGACATGACGAACGCGAACACCCGGCCGCGGAGCTGGTCGCTGACCTCCTGGCCGATCATGGTGAAGCCGTTGATCCACGCGATGCCGGCGAAGATCCCCATCACGGCGGCGGTGATCGCGGCGCCGAGGAAGTCCTGCAGGATCGACATCACGATCAGCGAGATGCCGGCGAACCCGATGGCCGGGGTGAAGATCATCCGCCGCGGGACGTTGGGCAGCACCTTCGGGCCGATCAGCATGCCGAACGCGAGGCCGGTGAAGACCGAGCCGAACAGGATGCCGTATCCCGCGTTGCCGGCACCGAGGGTCGCGACGTAGGCCTGGGCGACGCCGGCGACCAACCCACCGGCGCCGAACGCACCGAGGATGCCGATGTAGATCGAGCGCATCAGCCGGTTGTTGCGGACGAAGGAAACGCCCTCGACGATCAACGAGAAGATGTTCTTGGTCGTGCTGCGGTCTCCGACGAACGCCGGGATGAGCCGGCGGGACGCGAACACCATGCCGGCCGAATAGAAGTACGTCAGCGCGTCGATGCCGAGAGCGATGTCGATGGCAACGGTGTTGGTCGAGCCGCTGATCAGCGCACCGCTGCCGCTGCCTGCCACGTCGGGCGCACCGAAGAACGACGCCGCCGTGGACAGCACGACGAACAGGGTGGCCGCGACGGGCACCATCCCGTACACCGACACGTAGTTCAGCTGATTGGCCACCGCGAGCCGCTCACGCGGAACGATGTTGACCCACATCGCCTGCTTGGCCGGCGTGGAGAACAACCCGATCGCCTCGACGAGGAACTGCGCCACCAACAGCCACGCCAGGTTCCCGGACAACAGGATCGAGATGTAGAGCAGCCCGGCCAGGCTGTCCCCGACGACAGCGACGGCACGCCGGTCGAAGCGGTCGACCAGGGCGCCCGCGACCGGGCCGAGGATCAGGTCGGGCAGCAGCCGGGTGAGCAGCACGCCGGAGACAGCTGCGCCCTGGGCGAGGCTGGACGAATCCTTGGTCAGGTACGCGGCCAGGGCGGTGGTGGCCAGCAGCCCCAGCCAGTCGCCGAGGCTGGAGATGGCGATGGCCGACCACAGCCGCCGGAAGACCGGGATGCGGAGCAGCACACCGACCGAGTTGGGCTCGCGCTTGCGGTTCACCTGTTCAACAGCTCGTTGATCGCATCGATGACGCGCTGGCCCAGACCCGTGGAGAACGCGATCACGATCAGGAAAACGATCACCGCCCAGGTGCTCGAACCCTTTCTCGGGCGAGAACTGGTCGGCCCCATGCTGTTGGTGCGGCGCCGCTCCGAGGCCTGGTCACGGGCGGTGCTGCGGGTCTGCCCGCGTTGCGAGTAATGCGAGGCCATCGGTGCCGCCGGCGCCACCGCTGAAGGCGCACCCGAGCCACCGGACTGCGGGTGTGTTGCCTGGAAGGAAATCCGGTCGATCTGTTCGGACTGCCCCGAACGCATGGAGCGGAACATCGCGCTCAGGTCGGCCGCCGTCATCGTCCGGCCCCGAGAGGTCAGCGGTGACGCGGGCGGTCGCGCAGCTGCCTGCCGCGCCGGCGGGTTTGCGCTGCTCGGCCCGACCGGCCGGGCCGGGCCGGGGCCCAGCGGCCTGCCCCACTGGTCGACAGCCCCGGGAACGGCGGGGCGGCTCGGGCGTTGACCGCGCGCCGCGGCGGGCGCCCGAACAGCAGCAGCGGGCGCGCGGCGTGCGGCCGCCGGACCCGTCACCGGGCTTGCCCGCACCCCTGCGGGTTCGGGCGGCCGGGGCGTCGGCGGGACGATCACAGGCACCAGATCCACGGGCATCGGCGCGGACAGCGCGTCCGGGTAGACGTCGAGCACCGGCATCAACACAGACGGGTCCCCGGTGCCGTCAGAACCGCTGAGCGCGTCGGTGAACGTGCCCGTCCCGCGCTCGGCGTCGAAAGCCGCCGTCATGCCTGCATCGTAGGCGTCACCGGTGATGATCCGGGGAACATTGCGCTTCTACGCTCCGTGCGCGGTCAGCCGCCTGATCGGGCGCGTCCGGTGCCCGCCGTCGTCCTTTTCGCGGTCGTCGTGCCGGCCTTCTTGGCGGTCGAGGACTTGCTGACGGTCTTCTTCGCAGGTGCCTTCTTGGCGGCGGCGCGCTTCGGTGCAGGTCCGCGTGCCCGGCGGTCGGCCAGCAACTCGGCCGCACGTTCCACCGTCAGCGTGTCGATCTCGTCGCCCTTGCGCAGCGACGCGTTCGTCTCGCCGTCGGTCACGTACGGACCGAACCGGCCGTCCTTGATCACCATCGGCTTGCCGCCCACCGGATCGACTCCGACTTCGCGCAGCGGCGGGGCCGTCGCGGCCGACCGCCCGCGGGTCTTCGGCTGGGCATACAGGGCCAGCGCCTCGTCCAGGGTGACGTCGAACAGCGCTTCCTCGTTCGCCAGCGACCGGGAGTCGGTGCCCTTCTTCAGGTACGGCCCGTAACGGCCGTTCTGCGCGGTGATCTCCACGCCGTCGGCCGGGTCGACACCCACCACGCGCGGCAGCGAGAGCAATCTGAGGGCTGTCGGCAGGTCGACCGTCGCCAGTGACATCGACTTGAACAATGACGCGGTGCGCGGCTTGACGGCCTTCGCGGCGCGCTTCGTCGCCGTTCCGGTCCCCCCGCCGCCGTTCGCCCCGTTGCCATTCGAGGCACCGTTGACCGCGGAGCCGTTGACGGCGTCAGGCTCTGGCAGCACCTCGGTGACGTACGGGCCGTAGCGACCGTCCCGCGCGACGATCATGTGGCCGGTGTCCGGGTCGACGCCGAGCTCGTTCTCCGCCCCGTCGCCGGCCTGCGCGAACAGCTCCTCGGCGACCTCGGCGGTCACTTCGTCCGGTGGCAGGTCCTCGGGCAGATTGGCGCGCTGGACGCCGGCGCTGTCGCCACCGTCGTCATCGCCGTCGGTTTGCGCCGCACGTTCCAGGTACGGCCCGTATCGGCCGACCCGAACGGTGACCTGCCGGCCCTGGGCGTCGGTGAGCAGCGGCAGCGAGTTCACCTCGCGGGCGTCGATGTCCTCCAGCCGGTCACCGACCAGCTTCTTCAGGCCACCGGTGCGGCCCACCGAGCCGTCCGGCCCGAGGTCACCGCCGAAGTAGAACGCGCCCAGCCAATCGGTGCGACCGATCCGGCCGTCAGCGATGGCGTCGAGTTCGTCCTCCATCGCCGCGGTGAAGTCGTAATCCACCAACCGGGCGAAGTGCGTCTCGAGCAGGCCGATCACGGCGAACGCGATCCAGGACGGGACCAGCGCCTGGCCCTTCTTCCACACGTACCCGCGGTCGATGATCGTGCGGATGATCGACGTGTACGTCGACGGCCGGCCGATCCCGAGGTCCTGCAACGCGCCGATCAGTGACGGCTCTGTGTAGCGCGCCGGCGGGGTGGTGACGTGACCTGCCGGGATGAGCTCCCTGATGTCGAGCTGCTGCCCGACGGTCAGGTTCGGCAGCCGGCGCTCGGCGTCGTCGGCCTCGCCGCCCGCCTCGGCGTCGACTGTCTCGACGTAGGCGCGCAGGAAACCGGGGAACGTGATCGTCCGCCCCGAGGCGCTGAAGATGCACTCCTGGCCGTCGGCGGTCGCGGTGATCCGCAGCGAGAGGGTCAGCCCCTTGGCGTCGACCATCTGCGAGGCGATGGTGCGCTGCCAGATGAGTTCGTACAGCCGGAACTCGTCGCCGTTGATCGAGCGTGCGACCTGACCCGGGGTACGGAAGGTCTCCCCGGCGGGGCGGATGGCCTCGTGCGCCTCCTGGGCGTTCTTCACCTTGCGGGTGTACTGCCGCGGCGCGTCGGGCACGTACTCGGGGCCGTACAGCTCCCTGGCCTGCGCCCGCGCCGCCTCCTGCGCGGTGGCGCTGAGCGTGGTGGAGTCGGTCCGCATGTAGGTGATGTAACCGTTCTCGTACAGCCGTTGCGCCGTGCGCATGGTGCGCTCGGAGTTGAAACCGAGCTTGCGGCCGGCCTCCTGCTGCAGCGTCGACGTCATGAACGGCGGGTACGGCCGGCGGGTGTACGGCTTCTCCTCGACGGAACTGACCGTCGCGGTGCCGCCCTCGAGCTGGCGGGCCAGCGTGCGGGCGCCGTCCTCATCCAGCAGCAGGACGTCGGAACCGGCCTTGATGCCACCTGTCGCCGGGTCGAAATCGCGACCGGCGGCGAGCCGACGGCCCGACACCGAGGACAGCGACGACTTGAACGCGTCCTTCGCCTCCGCCGAGGTCGGGGCCATGGACGCGTCCAGGCCCCAGTACGTGCCGGCCCGGAACGCCATTCGCTCACGCTCGCGCTGCACGATGATCCGGGTGGCCACCGACTGCACGCGCCCCGCGGACAGCTTGGGCATGACTTTCTTCCACAGCACCGGCGAGACCTCGTAGCCGTACAGCCGGTCCAGGATCCGCCGGGTCTCCTGCGCGTCGACCAGGTTGTCGTCCAGCGCCCGCGGATTCTCCGCTGCGGCCCGGATCGCGGCGGGGGTGATCTCGTGGAAGACCATCCGCTTGACCGGCACCTTGGGCTTGAGCGTCTCCAGCAGGTGCCAGGCGATGGCCTCGCCCTCGCGGTCCTCGTCCGTGGCGAGGTAGAGCTCGTCGGCGCCGGCCAGCAGCGACTTCAGCTTGGCCACCTGCGCGCGCTTCTCCGGCGAGATGACGTACAGCGGCTCGAACCCGTTCTCGGTGTTCACACCCAGGCGGGCCCACGGCTCGCCCTTGTACTTGGCCGGCACGTCGGCCGCGCCGCGCGGCAGGTCACGGATGTGGCCGACGGAGGACTCCACGATGTACCCGTCGCCGAGAAACCCGGAGATCGTCTTGGCCTTGCTCGGGGACTCGACGACCACCAGGCGCACACCCGAACCCGGGCTCGCCGATGTCTTACCAGTGGCCATCAGGCTCACGCTCTCCTCTATATATGCGCTCCGGCGGTGCCGACCTCTCGGTGGGCGCCGGCGGGAAACAGGTCGTGCCGGTCATCCGGGGCTGTGCGGCTGCTTCGCTGCGGGCGACGCGTGCAGGATGCCACAGTGGGTGACCGATCCCGTGCTTGTTTCACGATCACCTGCCCCGCACAGTTCCCCGTTGTCGATGCGGTGGCCGTCAAAGGACACCCGAAAGGCCTAGTGGTGGCCCTGCACGGGAAAGGAATGCGCGGGCGCCTCAGGCGGCGGAGTGCCGATCATCTCGGCCAGTCGCGCGCAGCGCCGGTGTCCGACGATACGCACGGCGGGTCCGCCCCCGCGCACCCCCAGCAGTGAACCGGCCAATCCGGCGGCCGCGCAGGCCGCGGCGAGCGGTTCGTGAGTGTCGGGCGCGTGCGGGTCCAGCCCGAGCAGAAAGCCGATCTCGGCCGGGCGGCCGGCGGCCAGCGTCCAGCACCGGAGGAATCCCGCTGTGATGACCAGGTCCTCGGGAACGGATTTGACGGCGCCGCGCGTCCAGTCGGCCGCGACGGCGCGGAGGGTGGGAACGCGATCGGTGCCGAGCAGGATGCCGCGGAAGAAGGGGCGGATCGCGCGATCGGCGGGTTCGCCCGCCCGAACGGCTTCGGGCATCCACGCTGGTTCGGTGATCCGTGCCGCTTCCTGGATCCCTACCTCTTCCGGGTCCGGACCGGTTCAGGAACGTGTTCAGGGTCGGAAACCCGCGCAGGTTCGGTGATCTCGGCGGGCACGTCACGCACCCGGCACTCCCGCAGCAGGGCCGTCGCTCGCCAGTGGTCGCCGAGCAGGATCGACAGGCGCACCCCGTCCGGGCTCGCCGAGAGCTGCCCGTGGGCGGCGAGCAAACCACCGAGATCCGTCAGCTGCGGTGGCGTGAGGTCAGCGGAGAACAGCGACAGTTGCGTCACGTTCGTCCCCCTCACCCCGGACGGACAGGGTAGCGCCCACCGGCGGCCGCGAGTGGCAGGCGCCACCCGACGGTGCGCGCTCGGCGCCATCCCACGACACCCGGCGGGGCGCCCACGCCCCGAAGGAAGTCAGGTCGGTTCAGTCCGGCTCGGCGAAGCGGGCGGGATCGCGATAGAGAGCCGAGCGTGGATTGAAGACCCCACAAGCGATGTACATCACATTGGTGCTCACGATCAACACCAGTGTCGTGACGGCGATGAGCCCCGTCGCCAACGCGGGCACCGCATCCGGCGGCAGGGTGTACGCGAAGACGACCCGGAGAACCGCGTCAGCCAGCGTGCCGCAACCCCACATCAGGCTCGAGCACCGCCACATCGTGCGCCACCGCGGCGAGCTGTCCCACAGCTGGTCCCAGTGATCGGGCCAGTGCAGCCTGCCTTGCAGCAACGGACGTGTCATCACATACGACAACGGGCGCCTGGTGAACGCACTGACCAGGAACCACACGCCGGTGACGCCGGTCAGCACGGCCTCTTTGGCCAGCAGGAACTGCGTGCTGCCGGCGATGAACGCGACCACCACGCTGCCCAGCAGCATCGTGGTGAAGTACGCCGAGAGCGGGTTGAGCTTTCCCGCCGCGCCAGCGCGGCGAGGCTCGGCACGGCAGAAACCAGGGTCGACACGAGCAACGCCAGGTACACACCGGCGCCGGCCACCCGGAGCAGGTAATAGATCGCCAACGGTGCAGCAAGCCCGACGGTGACGCGTACCGCCACGTCGAATACCCGTCGCCGACCGTCGGTGGCCCCGCGAGTTGGGCGGAGGAATCGTCGCGACACGCCCGGCAGGTCCGACACAAGTCGGCGGAACTCTGGCCGCCTGAAGGTGGAGCGGCCCGACCGGGACCGCCCAAACCCGGACCGCCCAAGCCCGGACCTCCCAAGCCCGGACCTCCCAGCCCACCTCCCAAGCCCAGACCTTCCGAAATCGGGCGGGCTGGAGCTCATCCGCCCTCCGCCGTGGTCGCGAGCTCGAACAGCGTGGCCAGCTCGCGCGCGTAGTGCCGGCAGTCCATCGACGGATTCGCCCGCAGCGCGAACGGCAGACCGTCCACCGAACGTTGGACGACCGTTGCCATCACGGCGGCGTCGAACGGCCTGAATTCGCCTCGCCGCTGACCGCGCAACAGGATCTTTTCCAGGTGCCCGGCCGCCGACTCGTCGGCCTTGATGCCGTCCTCGAATCCGGCGCCCATCATCACCTCGGTGAGCGCGATCATCTCCGCGCGGTGGCTGTCGACGAAGCCCACGACGCCCTCGATGTAGGCGCGGAGTTGCCCCGGGGCCGTCTCATGGGATCGGACGAGTTCGCCGACATGATGACCGAGCGTTCCGATGACGTGAGACACCACTGCCGTCATCAGGTCGTCCTTACCGCGGAAGTGGTAAGAGATGAGGCGGGTGCTGGACAGCCCGGCATGCTCGGTGATCCGTGCGAAAGACGCTCTGCCGTAACCGCTCTCCGCCAGCACAGAGATGGCAGCCTCGATGATCTGGCGGCGGCGGGCTTGATTGGTGGCAGAGGACGGAAGCCCCTGCAACGTTACTGGCATGAGTAAACATTAACTCAGTCGAGTAAGGACCGTCCAGGGCATTGTCTCGATTCCGATCGGGGCAGCGGTAGCGGATAGCGGAAGTGCAGTTACCCCAACACGTTCTTGCAGGCCGGCAGTGCACGAGCGGCAGCGATGACGGCGGGGTCGACCGACGCCATGCTGTCCGGAGTGGAGGCCTTCGCCTCGGCCTCGACGGCGTCCACGGCCGACTTGAGATCGGAGGTGCTGCGCGGGGCCAGTGCAGCGATGGTCTGCGCACCCCTGCCGTAGACGTCGGACACGGCGGTGAACCGTTCGATGGCGATCGATTGCAGGTCGTCACCACCCGGGACCGTCGGCGGCCGGGTGGCCTGCAGCACGCCCACCGTCGTCGACGCGCTCTTGGAGATGTTGGTGTACGTCGTCACGACGGTGTCCTGGGCCTGCGCGACGGTTTGACCGGTGGTATCGGGCGAGACGTATTGCTGCAGATCCGTCGCACCGTCACAGAAGGCGGTGAACCACTTCGCGGTGGTGGCATCCAGCGTGGTCGGGGTTGCGGAGCCGCTCGACGAGTCGGACGTGGAGGTGTCGTCCGACGTCGTCGACGCGGAGGTTGTTGATTCCGACGTCGACGACTCGGTCGCCGAGGTGCTGGTGTCCGACGTGCTGGTGTCCGATGTGCTCGTGCTGGTGTCGCTGGACTCGGTGGTGCTCGACTCCGTGGTGCTCGACTCCGTGGTGCTCGACTCCGTCGTGGACGACCCGGAAGAGCTCGACGTCACGGTCGACGACGTGACCGCTGCTGAGCCGACCTGAGCCGACCCCTCAACCGTCGACGAGCAGCCGGCCACGAACAGCACGGCGGCGCAGACGCCGGCGGCCCACACGGAACTGCTGCGCCTCATGGAATTTCCTCACTGGCAGTGCGTCTCGGACGGTGGTAGGTCGACTGCTGTGTGGCAGGACTGCACTGGCGGCGACGGCCCGCCGAAGACTTCTCGTATCTGCAGAGCGTGGAACGTCACGGGCATTGGTCGTCGCCCATCGGTCCCGGCCTGCGATCGACACCTCACGAACGCTGACGCGATCATGCCGGACAGCCCCGACACCACGGAAGGGACTGTCCGGCAAGGGATCACCCGGATCGGCGAGGCAATCAGCTGCCCAGAGCCTGGCAAGCGGCGATCTTCTTGACCGCCTCCGACACCGCCGGCGGCAACTGCTGCAGTTCCTGGAGCGGAGCGATGGCAGACGACAGCTCTCCGGACAGTCCCTGGAACGCCTGCTGCAGACCTGCCGTGTCCTTCGGGTCGATTGCACCGAAGGACTGGGCCAGCGCGGTCAGTTTCGGCCCGGACTCGGCCAGGCCGGACGTGACCTGGTTGGCGAATTCCGTTCCCCCTTCGAAGGTCGGAGGCTGGGCGGCGGCGAGCTTTGCGCTGGTTTCGCTGAGCACCGTGCCGAACTGCTGCAGGGCCTGCACGCCGGTCTTCTGAGCGGTCGCTGCATCCTGGCCGGAGGTGTCCAGGTTGGCGAGTTCACCGATCGGCGCAACCCCCTCGCACAGCGTCGTGAACCACGTCGTGGTCTGCTCATCAAGAGCTGCCGGTGCGACGCTCGCCGACCCGGACCCGCTGGATTCCGCGGAACTCTCCGAGCCAGAGGTCATGGCTTCCGACGTCATTGCCTCTGACGTCATTGCTTCTGACGTCATAGCTTCCGAACTGGCCGCCGCGGAGGACGCCGCCGCAGTGGTCGATGCCGCCGATCCCGTCCCGGCGCTGTTGGAACTGCACCCCGCCACCAGCAGGACACCCGCCGCGAGGACGGCCGTCCAGAGTGTGCGCTTCATTGACGCGTCCTTCCGTTGTACGCGGTGCACCGGCCGACCCGGCACACCTGTCGTGTGGCAGCGCCGTCCACGGGCGGACCCGCCCCCCGAGAAGTGCGCAACGGGGCGAGCCGACTCGTCCCCACCAGTAGTTACCCCACGTTGACCGTGCAGAACGTACCGCTACCAGCGAGAAATGACTTCGGCGGGGACACCCGCGTGTTCCACGGATGTCCCCGCCGAATGATCGCCGGAGCTGTGTTCTGGTGTCCGTGCGGGTCAGCACCGGCCAGTCAGCCGAGCCGGCGCACCAGCCTGTGTCAGACGGGCTGGGTCTCCTCCGCGTGCAGGTGGGACTCGCGACGCTTGGAGACCACGACGGCCGCAACGATGATCACCACGGACACCAGGGCGATGCCATAGCGCACCGCAGTGTTCTCCGAGGCGCCGACTGTCAGGGTCACAACCGCGGGCGCGATCAGCAGCGCGACCAGGTTCATCACCTTGAGCAACGGGTTGATGGCCGGGCCAGCGGTGTCCTTGAACGGGTCACCGACGGTGTCACCGATGACGGTGGCCTCGTGCGCGGGCGAACCCTTGCCGCCGTGGGTGCCGTCCTCGACGATCTTCTTCGCGTTGTCCCAGGCGCCACCGGAGTTGGCCAGGAAGACGGCCATCAGCGTGCCGGTGGCGATGGTGCCGGCCAGGTAGCCGGCCAGCGGACCGACGCCGAGACCGAATCCGACGGCAATGGGGGCGAACACCGCGAGCAGACCAGGCGTCGCCAGCTCCCGCAGCGAGTCGCGGGTGACGATGTCGACGACCTTGCCGTACTCGGGCTTGTTGGTGCCCTCCATGATCCCGGGGATCTCCCGGAACTGGCGGCGTACCTCGCGGACGACGGCGCCAGCAGCCCGGGCGACCGCGTTGACGGCCAGGCCGGAGAACAGGAACACCACAGCCGCACCGAGCAGCATGCCGACCAGCGTGTTGGGCGACACCACGTTGGCGGTGAACTCGGAGACCGTCTCGCCGGCCTCGACCAGCGCGGTCTTGATCGCATCGGAGTACGAGCCGAACAGTGCCGTGGCCGCCAACACCGCTGTGGCGATGGCGATGCCCTTGGTGATGGCCTTGGTGGTGTTACCGACCGCGTCGAGCTCGGTGAGGATCTTCGCGCCCTCCGGCGACACCTCACCGCTCATCTCGGCAACGCCCTGGGCGTTGTCCGACACCGGACCGAAGGTGTCCATCGCGACGATGACGCCGACGGTGGTGAGCAGACCACAACCGGCAAGGGCGATGGCGAACAGCGCCACGATCAGCGATCCGGACAGCAGGAAGGCGCCGTAGACCGCGGCCGCGATGACCAGGGCGGTGTAGACGGCGGACTCGAAGCCGACAGAGATGCCGGCGAGGATGACGGTCGCCGCGCCGGTGAGCGACGAGCGGGCGACGCCCTGCGTCGGCTCGGTCTCGGTGCCGGTGAAGTAGCCCGTCAGCCACAGGATGACGGCAGCCAGAACGATGCCGATGACGACGGCGCTGATCGCGATGACGGCCGGGTTGCCCGGCAGGCCGGCGACCGCTTCCACTCCGAGGTCGTCGAAGTTGCTCGGCAGGTACACGAAGGCGGCGACCGCGGACAGCGCCGCGGAAATGACCGCGGAGATGTAGAAGGAGCGGGTGATGGTGACCAGGCCGGCCTCGTTGGCCTTGGCCCGGGTGATGTAGATGCCGATGATGGCGGTGATGACGCCGATCGTCGGGATGATCAGCGGGAAGACCAGGCCCTTGGCGCCGAAGGCCGCGCTGCCGAGGATCAGCGACGCGACCAGCGTGACCGCGTAGGACTCGAACAGGTCGGCGGCCATACCGGCGCAGTCGCCGACGTTGTCACCGACGTTGTCGGCGATGGTGGCGGCGTTGCGGGGGTCGTCCTCGGGGATGCCCTGCTCTACCTTGCCGACCAGGTCCGCGCCGACGTCGGCGGCCTTGGTGAAGATGCCGCCGCCAACCCTCATGAACATGGCGAGCATGGCGGCGCCGAAACCGAAGCCCTCCAGCACCTTCGGCGCACCGCCGGCGTACACCAGGACCACGGAAGCGGCGCCGAGCAAGCCGAGACCGGTGGTGGCGAGGCCCACCGCACCGCCGGTTCGGAAGGCGACCTGCATGGCCTTCTCACGGCCACCGTCACCGTTGGCGGCCGCGGCGACCCGGACGTTGGCCCTGGTGGCCAGCCACATCCCGAAGTAGCCGATGGACGCCGAGAACAGCGCACCGAGCAGGAAGAAGATCGACCGGCCGACCCGCTGGCCGGTGTCGTCCGCCGGCAGCGCGAAGAGCAGCACGAAGACGATGACGACGAAGATGCTCAGGGTGCGGAACTGCCGGCCGAGGTACGCGGCGGCACCTTCCTGCACGGCCGCGGAGATCTCCTGCATCTTGGGGGTGCCCTTGCCGGCGGCGAGCACGCCGGCGCGCAGCACGAAGGCGATCACGAGCGCTATCAGCGCGATCACGGCAACGCCGATGACAATGGCCTGGTCGCTGCCTGTCACCACGAGGTCCGCGGCTGTTTGGGAAGACATCGAGCTCCTGATCCAATTCGGGGAACAAAAGTTGGACCGGTCAACTCGTTGCGGACCGGCGCTGGTCACTACGGCATCGTGCGCCGGTCACCCGGCGTGACGCTGAGTACTGTAAAGCACCGGTAACGTCCATCGCCCATCCTGAGGTCGCGGCCCACGACACGTCAACGACCTGCGTCGGGACGTGAAACGGGTTGTCGGTGGAGCGCGAGAGGATGAAGCGGTGACATCACCGGAGCCGTGCGCGAATCCTGGCGGCTTGCTGACCGTGCTGGAGCAGTGTGACACCGATTCAGAGACGACAGTCACATCATGTATCACCCATGTGGAGCACCTCACCGCTTCGGCCGGTAGCCCCGTGGCGTGGCCGGAGTGGCTGCAGCCTTCGGTCCGCGATGCGCTGCGTACCAAGGGGATCGACACTCCGTGGTCGCATCAGGTGCGGGCGGCGGAGCTGGCCAGGGCCGGGGTGGACGTGGTGCTGGCGACCGGTACCGCTTCCGGGAAGTCGCTGGCCTACCAGCTACCCGCGCTGGCCGCGATCACCGCCGACCCACGGGCGTCAGTGCTCTACCTCGCGCCGACCAAGGCGCTCGGTGCCGACCAGCTGCACTCGCTCGAGTCGCTCGGGCTGACGCAGCTGCATGCCGGCGCCTACGACGGCGACACCCCGATGCCGGACCGGGACTGGGCACGGTCGCATGCGAACTGGGTGCTGACCAACCCGGACATGCTCCACCGCGGCATGCTTCCCGCGCACGCACGCTGGGCCCGCCTGCTCCGCCGGCTGGCATACGTGGTCGTGGACGAGTGTCACGCGTACCGCGGCGTTTTCGGCTCACACGTTGCCCTGGTGCTCCGTCGGTTGTCGCGCCTGGCCCGGATGTACGGATCGGAACCGGTGTTCGTGCTGGCCTCGGCCACCTCCGCCGATCCCGAACAGGCTGCCGAAAGGTTGATCGGCCGGCCCGTCAAGGCGGTGACCGACGACGGTGCGCCCCGACCCGGCGCCGACTTCGTGCTGTGGGAGCCGGGGGTCGTCCAGGGCGCTGAGGGCCAGGACGGTGCCCCGGTCCGCCGTTCCGCTCCCGCCGAAGCAGCCCGGATGATGGCCGACCTCGTCGCGGCAGATGCGCGGACGCTGACCTTCGTCCGGTCGCGGCACGGCGCGGAGCAGGCAGCGCTGACGGCGCAACGCAGGCTCGAGGAGACCGCACCCGACCTGGCCGACAAGGTCGCCGCCTACCGCGGCGGTTACCTGCCCGAGGACAGGCGCGCGCTCGAACGCGCGCTGGGGTGCGGCGACCTGATGGGCGTCGCGTCGACCAATGCCCTCGAGCTGGGGGTCGACATCGCCGGGCTCGATGCAGCCGTGCTCGCCGGGTACCCGGGGACGTTGGCCTCGGTGTGGCAGCAGGCGGGCCGGGCCGGGCGGCGCGCTGACTCCGGGCGGCGGGCGCTGGTGGTGTTCGTCGCCCGTGACGACCCGTTGGACACCTATCTCGTGCACCATCCCGAACGGGTCTTCGGCCATCCGGTCGAGTCCGCGGTGACCGACCCGACGAACCCCTACGTCCTCGGTCCGCACCTGGCCTGCGCGGCCGCCGAGCGGCATCTGACGGCCGCCGACATCGAGTTGTTCGGTGGGCAGGCGATCCGGCCGGTACTCGACGACCTGGTTGCGCGCCGGGTGCTGAGGCGCCGGCCCACCGGCTACCACTGGGCCGAGCCGGGTCATCCCGCCGACGGCGTCGACCTGCGCGGTGGTGGCGGCGGCATGGTGGCGATCGTCGACGAGGACAGCGGCCGGCTGCTGGGCACGGTTGACCTGCATCGGGCGCCGTCGGCGGTGCATACCGGAGCCGTGCACCTGCATCGGGGTGAGAGCTTCGTGGTGCAGGACCTGGACCTCGAACACGGCGTTGCCCTGGTCCGCCAGGAACGACCGGAGTGGTCGACGATCGCCCGATCCCATTCCACCGTGACGATGGGGTTCGACCAGCAGCGGCGAGTGCATTCAGGCGGTGTGACCGTCGGCGTCGGTCCGGTCGAGGTCACCGAGCAGGTCATCGGTTACCTGCGCCGGCGGCCGAACGGTGAGTTGCTGGACGTCATCGGGCTGGACATGCCGGAACACACCCTGCACACCAGGGCTGTCTGGTACACCATTTCGCTCGAGTCGTTGCTGTCCGCGGGCATCGCCGAGGCGGCGGTGCCCGGCGCGCTGCACGCCGCCGAACACGCCGCGATCGGGCTGCTGCCACTGTTCGCCGGTTGTGACCGGTGGGACATCGGCGGCCTGTCCACGGCGCTGCACCCGGACACCGGGGAACCGACCGTCATCGTCTATGACGGGTATCCCGGCGGCGCCGGCTTTGCGGACCGGGGCCACGCCGTGATCGCGGACTGGCTGACGGCGGTTCGGGAGGCGGTGGCGGACTGCCCGTGCGAAGCCGGCTGCCCCTCCTGCGTGCAGTCGCCGAAGTGCGGCAACGGCAACAACCCCTTGGACAAGAACGGTGCGGTCACGGTGCTTCAGCTGGTGACCGCAGCGTTGCAGGCGGGCACGTTGCAGTCGGGCCCGTTGCAGTCGGGCACGCCGCTTCGCTGGTCAACGCGGTCCGTCGCTGAAACCGATCGGCTGAGGCTGATCGGCTGAACTGATCGGCTGAACTGATCGGCGAGCGCGCGCGTTTGGATTTCGGTCAGTGGTCGCCGCGGAAGACGTTCTTGGCCACAGCCATCGCCGCCATTGCCTTGGGCCAGCCGGCGTAGAACGCCAGGTGGGTGATGGCGGCGATCAGCTCCTGCTCGGTGGCGCCGTTGTCCTTGGCCAGGCCGAGGTGGTAGACGAGTTGGTCCGTGCTCCCCGAGGTGACCAGACAGGCGACGGTGACAAGGCTGCGATCCCGAGGGGCGAGGGCGGCGTCTTTCCAGACGTCGCCGAACAGCACGTCGTCGGTGTAGTCGACCAGGGCAGGCGCGAAATCGCCGAACATTCGCTGCGCGCCGGACTGCTGTGGGGTGGACATTGTGAAACTCCTCGGGCGGTCAGTAGTGAAATGGGTTGTCGTGCAGGAGAGTTGGCCGGTCAGTGTTCGACGAGGGCCATGTGCTGCTCGTTGTAGCGGTCACCGGCGACGCCGATCCGCGCCGCCACGGCGTTGAGGTCGGCGATGTCATCCGCCGAAAGCGGGACCGCAGTGCCGGCGGCGTTCTCCCGGACCCGTTCGATCCGGCGGGTGCCGGGGATCGGCACGATCCACGGTTGCTGGGCGAGCAGCCAGGCCAACGCAACTTGGCCGGGGGTCGCTTTCTTAGCCGTGGCCAGCTCGATGACGTGGTCGACCAATGCCTGGTTGGCAGTGCGGTTAGCGGCGCTGAACCGGGGGATCGTGGTCCGCACATCGCCGGCGGAGAACTGGCTGGCCCGGTCGACGGTGCCGGTCAGGAACCCCTTACCCAATGGACTGAACGGTACGAATCCGATACCCAGCTCGGCCAGTGCCGGCAGTACTTCGGCTTCGGGATCGCGTGTCCACAGCGAGTACTCGCTCTGCACCGCGGTGACCGGGTATACCGCGTGGGCCCGGCGGATCGTCGCGGCGGACGCCTCGGAAAGACCGAAGTGACGGACCTTCCCGGCGGCGACCAACTCGCCGACCGCGCCTGCGACGTCCTCGATCGGCACGGTCGGGTCAACTCGGTGCTGGTAGAACAAGTCCAGGCTGTCCACACCCAGGCGCTGCAGGGATGCGTCGGCAACCCGCTTGATCTGCTCGGGCCGGCTGTTCAAGCCGACGGACTTGCCGTCCTGGATCTGCCAGCCGAACTTCGTCGCGATGACAACCTGGTCCCCCAACGGGGCCAGGGCCTTGCCGACCAGTTCCTCGTTCACGTACGGGCCGTAGACCTCTGCGGTGTCGAAGAACGTGACGCCGAGGTCGACGGCCCCGCGCAGCACGCCGATCATTTCCTGCCGGCTGCCCGGGTTCGGGCCGTAGCTCTGCGACATGCCCATGCAGCCCATGCCGATAGCCGAGACCTCGAGTCCCTGACCCAATGTGCGAGTGTGCATGGTGAGTTCCTTTCTGTCGGAGTGGTTCGTTGATGTCGGGTCGAAGCGTCGTGGTCGCCGAGGTCTTGGTCGCCGAGGTCTTGGTCGCCGATGCCGAAGTGGTCATGGCTGATACGTACCCGCGACGGCCCGACCTCGTGGCCAGCGTCTGAGGTCGGCGACGTTGAGCGTCGTACACCGACCCGGCGGTGCGGAATCTGCAGTGCGGGCGAAACGCGGGTCAGGTCGGTGGGCTCAGGGCGCTTCGGCGGGCATGTCGGCCTTGGATCCGGCGGGAGCGGCGGACCAACTGGCCAGCAGACGAAGCGCCTCGTCGGTTCCGGTACCCGGCTGCGGGCTGTACACGAGCAACGACAGGCCCTGCTCGGCGAACAGATCCAGTGCCTGATACGTCAGATACAGGTCCCCGACGTCCGGGTGATGGAAGTGTTTCTTGCCGCTGTAATGCTGCTTCACGTTGTGGGCGGCCCATCGCTCCCGAAACTCCGGGGACCGTGTCGACAGCATGCCGACCAGCCTGGTCAGGTCGTCGTCGTAGGGGTCGCGGCCGGCCTCGGTCCGCAGAATTGCGACGGTGTCGTCGGCCGCGCGGTTCCAGTCCGGGTAGAACCGGTGCGCCCGTTCGTCGAGAAACGCGAACCTGGCAAGGTTCGGCGGCTTCAGCCTGTCCTGGAACATCTCGTCGTAGACGGCGCGGCCCAACAGGTTGGTGCCCAACACATCCAGCCGTCCGTTGCGGACGAACGCCGGGCCGCCGGTGAACGCGTCCAGGGTGGCCTGCACCTCGGGGCGGATCTGCCGCGGGCGGTGCACGGCTCTCTTGCGGGCCGGCCCCTGCGTCCGGGCCAGGTCGAACAGATGCGCACGCTCGGCCTCGTCCAGGTGCAACGCCCGACCGACCGCCTCCAACACCGAATCGGACACTCCGGAGAGGTTGCCCCGTTCCAACCGGGTGTAGTACTCGATGCTCACCCCGGCCAGCACCGCCACCTCACGACGCCGCAGACCCGGCACCCTGCGCAGGCTGCCGTCGTCGACCACGCCGGCCTGTGCCGGCGTGATCCGCGCCCGGCGCGAGACAAGGAAGTCCCGCACCTCGTTGCCGTTGTCCATGGCTACGACGTTAAGCCCGCGACGTGCGGGGGTGGGAGTCACTGCTGTTACCCCTCACCGCGGAACCACCTCACCCGCTCTAGACGGCGGGCCGGGACCGCCTCATCAGCTCGTACGGTTCGCCCGGCGCGAGGATTCGAATCCGTCCTGGGTTCACGACCACGTCGAACAAGCCCTCGGGGTCCCCGTTGAACGGCGGGAAATCAGGGGCCGCCACCGAACCCCAGTGCTGCAGCAGCAACGGCGTGTCCGGATAGGTGTTCGCCATCTGAACCGCCCCGGCCAGGCCGAAATGCCAGTCGCTGTCGGAGAAGTCGAACAACATCGCATCGGGCGCCGGCATCTTCAGGTGATGCTCCGGGATCAACCGGGAGTCCCCGGGCGCCCAGATCGTGCCGTCCGGCGTCTGCAACCAGAACCCGCATGCGTCCTCCGGCAGATGGAAATGCTCGTCCTCGCCAGGGATCTCGTTCTGCCAGGCGTGATCGGCCGGTGTGACCTCCACCCGCACCGACCCGACCTGGAAGACATCGCCGATGGCGTGCCCCACCCCGCTCAAACCCTCCTCGGCCATCAACGAGGCAACGTAGCTGGTGGAGTGGAACGCCCCCGTGATCGGTGCCAGCTCCCGGCACGTCGGCCGACTGAAGTGATCGTTGTCGCTGTGGGTGATCAGGATCGCGTCCATCTGCGGCACGTCGGCTGTTGTGATCGGAAACCGGATCATGATCGGCATGTCGAAGCCACCCAGCAGCGGATCGATCATGACGGTCGTGCCGCGACTGTTGATCAAGAAACCGGCCATCCCGAGCCAGTGCAACGTCGTGGTGGTCGATGGATCAAATGCCGACGCATGGATACGCTGCGTCGCCGGAGCCTTCGCCTGGCCATCCAGTCGATCCAACTGAACCGTGTTCCGGACCACTTCCGACGATGATTCACCCTGCATATCGGCGCCCATCTCCTTGCTGGACCACGGGATCAGCGTCCGGATCCCGACACAAAACCCTACGGCGAAGCCATCCCGGCCGCAGGACAGTGAGGGCGCATCTGCGGGCGCGAACTGATCCGTGGTGGGCGAGTCGCACCCGGAGCCGTCACGTCCATCGCTGAGTCGGGCGCGATCTTGGAGAACCGCTTCAGCCGTCTGACATCCCGGGTCTGACCGGTCGATTGGTGCCTCCATTCGGCTCCGGCCGATCAGTTGTGGCGACGAACCCAACGTTCCACCGGGTGACGAACCTGCGCGGGAGCGGCATCAGGATCAACGTGCGACCGGTCCAGCGCGCGCCCGACCGGTCGCCGATCCGGTCATCGGACCGGCCCGCAGCCGCACCGAGACGGTGACCAGAACATCCGCGCCGGTGACGGAACACGATTCCAACGCTGCGTCGTTCGCGGAAGCCACGGCGACTGCGGCCTGACAGGCAATGTCCGGCCCCCGCAAGACTTTTCCGGCCCCGGCGAGCGCTGCCAGGTCGGCGACGGTTTCCGCGCGTTGTCGCGCGAGCACTCCGGCGGTCAGCTGAACACCGAGTCCGGTGACGACCAGCAGCAGCACGCAACCGAGGCAGGCATACACCGTCGCAACTCCGCGGTCTCCTCCGTCGAGGCGGGGCCACGAAGGCGTGGAGCTCATCGGGTCGGCTCCCGCGCCGCCGCGGCGGACGCGCGGATGGTGACACCAGGCAGCAGGCCACCAACAGGGCTTGCAGAGACGGTGGCCGTGACCAGATCCCCTGACGACCCGAGGACCAGGGACGCGCCAGGAGGTGCCAATGTCGCGACAGCCGTAGCGGCACCTGCGTTGTCACCGCGACCGGCGAGCCGGGCGGCCTCGCGCGCCGCGTCGGCGCAGCGAACCTGGGCAAGCATGCACGCCAGCCCTCCCAGGCAGGTGACGAGCACCAACGCCAACACGGCCAGGGCCATGGCGGCCTCGACCGTCACGCCACCGCCGTCCCGCGCCGACAGGCAAACGCTGTGCGCAGCAGCCACTTCCGGCCGTCGGTGCGGTGACGGCTGTTTCAACCGGTCGTGAGCGCGCCAGCCACGCGTCTGGTCCGGTCGTTCGGTCAGGCCGTGGTCGTCCGGACAGCGCGGACGACGCAGCACCACCCAGCTGTCCGCCGGACAACGGCCGGCCGGCCCAACCAGACGCCGATCTCCGCTGGGTAGGCGGAGTCGGCGCCGCCCCCGTCGACGGCACCGCACCCCGGATCTGTCCATCAACGCAGCACGTCAGAAGGTGGTCGACAACGCGGAGTTGATCAAGTTCGTCAGGCCGGCTACGACAGAGTCACCCGTGACGATCTTGTAGAGAACGGCCGCGAACGCCGCGGCCACCACCGTTCCCACCGCGTATTCGACCGTGCTCATCCCGGCGTCGGCGGATGTTTTCACCGTGACCTCACCTTCGACGACTTCACCTTCGACGACTTCACCTTCGACACAGTCTTTTTCGCCGGAACGAAGGGCACGACCCCAGCGCGACGGGTGTACGGCGGCCGATGCCGGTAGCGGCGCGGTGGCCGGCTCCATCAGCGATACGGCGGCCGACTCTGCCACTACAATCCTCTGCAACACAACGACTCCCCTCGTCACCGGCCGGGCGCCGGCACTGCGTCCAGCCTCGCCCGCCGACACACAACACCGCAGACCACGGCGGCCGATGTGGATCAAATCCCGTCATGTGCACCATTCGGAGCGGTCAGTCGCGGCGTTCCCGAGCCCACACCGATGAGGTCAGAGCCCGCACCGATGCGGTCAGAAGATGTCGAGCTGTCCCAGCAAACCGACGATGACCGGAGCAAGCCCAAGACACAGAAAGGCCGGCAGAAAACAGATCCCGAGCGGGGCGGTCATCAGGACACCGGCGCGGCCTGCGGCCCGGAGATCGGACGCAGCCTGATCGGCCCGCAGGAGCGACGCGTGTTCCCGCACGGCGTCCGCCAGACGAGCACCTCCGGCGGCCGATCGACGTGCCGCGGCCGCCAGCGTGACAAGTTCAGTGACGTCATCAGCTGCGCGCCAGGCAATGTCGGGATTGGCGCCCAGGGACAGCATCGCCGCCACCGCCTCCAGCGCAGCCAACGGCGGCGAGTCCGCCGATCTCGCGGCACCGACCGTGCGCGGCTCGACATACGGGGACGTTCGGCCCAGCACGGAATCATCTGCGCTCACCGTGTGATCAGCGACCGCCTGCGGGAGCATCGCTGTCCGACCACCCCGGACACTGCGACCGCCATCTCGGACGGTCCCCCCGCGGTCGCGCGGGCCGCCACCGGAGAACCCGGTTGCCGTCATCGCCGCCGACGCTGCGCGCAGCGCCGGACCGACGGGCATCCCGGCGTCCAGACACGCCGCGAACAGGTCCGCGTGGATCGCGGTCACCTGTCTGTCGACCTTCCGCTGACCGGCCGAGCGGCGCGCCGGATGCCTCCCGACCAGCGCGGCGGTGATCGCCGCGGCGATGAACGCGATCCACCACCTGTCCGGGACGAGCAGCAGAGTCGCTGCCGCCACACCACTTCCGGCCACCGCCGCGCGCCACCGGGCCGACCTCGGGGTCCGTTTCGGGCCGCTGCCCGCAGCGCGAACCGGCGGGATATGCACCCGTTCCGGGATGACGATCAGCGCCGCCGCCCCCAGGACCATGGCGATGCTGACGGTGCCCGATGCCGAGATCACCATGCCGTTACCGCGACGCGCGACTTTGCAGATCGGTCCCCCGCTCGCGCCGCCGGTTGACCGATCATCACCCGACGATCCGCGCCGACCAGAGCAGGCCGACGGAGGTGAGCAGGACTCCCGTCACGAGCAGGACGTGACCGACGGTCGTCCCGAGCAGCACCCCGACGGGATCGACCCCCATGCCGGCACCGAGCACCAGTCCCATCACCGGCAACCCGGACATCACGTACCCGGACATCCGAGGACCCGCGACCTCACCTACCCTGCGCGCGTCAGCCGCCAACGCCTCCGCCATCTCTGCGGCCGCAGACTCGATCAGCGGGGCGAGCGCGACTCCGAAGCGACTGCTCAGGATCCACCCGGCCGCCAGCCTGCGCAGCGCATCGGCCGCGGGTGACGATTGCCGCGCCGTACCGGTCCGGCCGCGCCCATCCGGTCCGCCGTCACCACCCGGTGCCGTCCGGCCCGCAGTTCTGGAAAAGGTCCGTTGCAAAGCTGTGACCCCGGAACGGTCCCTGTCCTGGGCCTGCATCATCTGTGCCAGGTTGTGCATGACGATCGCGCCATCTCCGCGTGCGAGCGCACCGGCGTTCCTGGTCGCGGCGACCGGCTCGGCCCCGGCCTGGAGTTCACGGGCCAGCATCCGCACGGCCGCGAGGATGTCCGCCAGCCCACGCCGACGACGGCGGAGTGAGAGCTGCTGCTGCGCAAGGACTCTGGCCGTGCACACCACGATGGCCAAGGCGGCTCCGGCGGCTGCACCGGCGACCGCGGCCGCTGCGGCAATCGCGGCGACGACGGCCGCCGCCGTCATCCATTGCAGCGCGGCCGGTCCGGGAAGCTCGCCGCCGAAACGTGGGCGGCCGGGGTCGTTGTGCTGCCCGAAACGCCGACCCTGCAATGGCTGCGCCGGCCAGCAGATCAACGCCGCCGCCACCAGCAGCGAGATCACCACGGCACCGGCTCACCGGCGCCCCGCAGCAGAGCGGCCAGGATGGGGGCCCCGACGCCCACAGGTTCACCGCCCACCACAGCGGGAAGTGCCTCGACCAGCCCGTCGGAACCGCGCCGCAGCACGGCGATCTCGCTCAGGACACGCGACCCGCCCGCCCGCCTGACGTGCAGGACGACCCGCACGGCACCGGCAAGTTGCGCGTGCACGGCGTCGCGCCCGACCCCGCCGAGGGCGGCCAGCGCCTCTATCCGCGCAGGCACGTCGCCGGCCGTGTTGGCGTGCAGCGTGCCGGAGCTGCCGTCGTGCCCCGTGTTCAGGGCTGCCAGGAGGTCGACCACCTCAGCGCCACGGACCTCACCGACCACGATCCGATCGGGGCGCATCCGCAAGGACTGTCGCACCAGGTCGCGCAGCGAGATCGATCCGGCGCCTTCGACATTGGCCTGACGGGCGACCAACCGCACCACATGGGGATGCGGTGGCCGGAGCTCTTCGGCGTCCTCGACGATGACCAGACGTTGTTCCACCGGACTGGCGGCAAGCAGCGCGGACAGCAGGGTCGTCTTGCCAGATCCCGTGCCACCGGAGATGAGGAACGACAGGCCGGCGCGAATGATGGCAGTGACGGCGGCAAGCGTGACTCCGGGCAGGGTTCCGCGGCGGAGCAGAGCGTTCAGGTCGTGCCGGACGGGTCGCAGGACGCGCAGCGACAGGCACGTCCCCGAGGCCGCGACCGGGGCGAGAACGGCATGCAGCCGGGTGCCGTCGGCCATCCGGGCGTCGACGTAGGGGTGCGCATCGTCCAGTCTCCGGCCTGCCGCGGTGGCCAGTCGGCGGGCGAGCCGCTGCACGGCCGCTTCGTCGGCGAAGCGGATGCCGGTGGACTGCCAACCTCGCCCGCGATCGACCCTGACGTCGTCCGGCCCGTTCACCACGACGTCACTGGTCTCCGGATCCGCCAGCAACTCGGCCAACGGACCGGCGCCGACGAGCTCGCGCTGTAATGCGTGCAGCAGCCGAAGCATTTCGGCGTCGCTGACCAGGACCGCGGACTCAGCGCGCAACGCCCGCGCGAGGGCAGCCGGAGTCGGATCGGAATTCTCGTCGACCAACCGGCGCTGGACCCGTTCGATGACGGCCTCGGTGAGCAGTCCGGTGGCGGCCGTGGAGGGATGCGCGGTCTGCGCCGTCATGGCGCCGGCACAACCTCGGCGAGCACCTTGCGGGCCGCCGACGCCAGCGGTCGGCGCCGGCGCCCCACCAGCGACATTCCGATCTCGAGATCCCGCGGGAGCGTCGGGTCGGCCCGCATCCAGGCGAGCAACGGCAACTGCAGTACCTCGGCCAGGTCGTGGGCACCAAGCCCTCCCGGTGACGGCCCACGCACCACGACGCCGGCCCGGCATCCGAAACCGGCGATGCGGGCACCGATACGCTCCGCCGCCCAGCAGCCGCGGACGTCAGCGGGCGAGACCACCACTGCGAGATCGGCGAGTTCGAGCACCCGGTCGGCAGCCTCGCCCGGCTGACGCGGGAGGTCGATCACCGTGACGCCGCCTGCCCTACGACCTGCCGCCAGCACGAGATCCATGGAACGCGTATCGATGTCCTCGGTGGTCAGACGGCCGGATGCCAGCACGCCCACCCGGCCCCGACCCGCCGGAACGGTGGGCACAGCCTGCCGCAGCGCCTCCACCGGCAGCCGCCCCGATGACGTGCCCAGGTCCCGCCATCGCAAGCCCGGTACCTGCTCGATGCCGAGTAGTACATCGCAGCCCGCGCCCCAGGGATCGCCGTCGATCAGCAGCGTGTCGGAGCCGTCGCTCGCTGCCGCCAGTGCCAATGCGACCGCGAACACCGAGGCGCCCGCGCCACCGCACGCCCCGAGCACGGCAATGCAGGGAGTGTCACCACGCCCGCCGGCGACGGCATCGGACAAGGTGGCGATCAGCAGTTCTTCCGAGCCGCGAATCGGTAGCGTGCGCTCGGCACCGAGCTGGACGCAGCCTTCGAACAGCTCCGCGGACGGGTCGTCCGAGGTCACCACCGTCACTCCGGGACGGCGGCGGACCCGTCGTGCCACAGCATCGGCGACGTTGGCCGCATCCATGATGATGAGCGGTGCAGATTGCCACAACGCATGGGAGACAAGGGCTCTGCGGTGGTCGAGTTCCAACCCTGCGGCGGCCGCCACCCGTAGCACGTGGTCGCGCACGATGTCGTCATCGGTGATCAACAACGGCCGATGGTCCACAGATCCTCCGCTACATCCGGCAGCCAATCCGCGGCAGCCACATCGCGGCGGCCACATCGGCAGCCACATCGGCGTGCCGCCACAAGTAGGCCTCGATCGGCCGGCATCGTGGGCTGCCGTTGGGCCAAATGTGGATAACCGCCGGTGGCCCAACAAAATGGCGCGGTCAGTCCAAAGCCCAAAGGGAACAAATCGGAATACCCGTGAGCACCCCGTGCGCCTGAACGGCCATTCCGCCGCCGTGGGTCCGTCCCAGTTGACCACCACCGGCCGCGCATGAACTGCGGAAGCCGCGCCCGCGTCACCGTTGCCGGGACATCGCGGTCATGCCGCCGCTGACCTTGCGAGGCAGAGCAATCAGCGGGATCAGAGTTATTGCAACCGTTTTCATCGGCACCGATGACCGCAGCGGGTAGCCGCCTGCGTTTCATGCCGGAGAATAGGGGCGGCCCCCGCCAGGGGGGAGGGCGGGGGCCGCGGGGTTCAGCTCCGGGGGGTTGAGCTGAACCTAGTGGTCGGCTCCCGGGGGGGTGGAAACCGACAAGTTCACTGTAGACCCGAGGTCAGGGGTTCGTCACCTAAAGACGCCGACAGGTTGCAAAGATCTTCACCTTCCGACATCACCCACCCCATTCGGGTGTATCTGAATCGGTCCGGGACAAACGACCGCCGCCTTGCTGTTGCCCCCCGGGACGGCACGGCGTATCACTATCTCAGGGACCCCTGGTCGGCCAGAGACGGAGTGGAAGAGAAATTCCGCCAACCCCGGTCGGAGCTCCCCGCGTAGGTCCCGGTACCCACTCACCGCTATAAGCCGCGGGAGGTACGTCGTCAGGGTTACCGACGAAGGTCGCGGAGCCCGTCACGACGAGTCGTGGTGAAGCTTGGTAGCTGGTCAACCTGCGCAGACGGCGCCTCACCTCGGTGAGGCGCCGTCTTCATGTCCGACGCGGCGGCGCTCGGAACAGCACCGGCGAACATCATGTGCGCGGTCTGCGAACACGCCTGATGAACTTGTCCGTCGCGCTGTCAACGGCTGTCGTCACCGGCGCGCGACGGGGATGGACGAACTCCAGCCACAGTCATCTCGCGTTCGGGCGTGCGGCGGAGCCCGGCCCAGCGCTGGCCCGCGCACGGACCGCCGACCCCTCGGTGCGACGATGGCGTAATCAGTCAGCTGGGAAAATCACCCGTTCAGACGAACACGCTTCGACACGCCCGATATCACCATTTTGGCACCATCCGTCACTGAATGAACACTCTATGCAGCAGTATGGAGTTCGATACGAAAGCGCCCCGCACCGGTGCACCGCCCGACGGTGTCCAGACTCCCCTCCGGGTGGTGATCGCGCGATCGGGATGAACCTTCGTTTCGCGGACAAATCGCTCGACAGGCGTATTCCTCGTGGTGGAATCGCTTCCACCGAAGTTGGCGGTTGCTCCGCGTCATCAGCGATGGACGCTCTTACGCTTCGCACGGCACAGCCCGTGTCGCGCCGCATGGCCTCCCCAGCGGGCGAACTCACACCGCCGCGTCCGCGATCGACCGGCCTTCGACTGCTCCGTCCAACAGCCAGCGGGAGCTCAACCAGGTCCATCGAGCGACGTCGTCGGGCTCGCCACCGGCAAAACTTGCTGCCGCGGCCCGATAGCGCGCGCCGGCGCGCAGATAGGCCGTCTCCGGCACCGACAGCCCGGCGGGGTCGAAACCCGAACTGATCATCGTCAGGCGGGCGGCAGCGCGGGCGACCACACCGTTCGCCTCATCGAAGGGTCGCAGCGCCAACAGGGTGCCGTGAACCATGGCCACCTGAACCGGACCGGCAGACTGTGCCGTCGTCACCAGAGCGGCGAGCGCCGGAAGATGGCGGCCGGCCTCCGGTCGCGGACGACCGAGATCCGAGGACTCCGCGAGATCCGCGGCGGCCAGCGTGTGCAACCGTGCCAGCACCTGCAGCGGCGATCGCGGCCACACAGCCACCATCGATCCAAGAGCGGCCGCCACCCGAAGTGAGCCTGCCAGGATCGGGTCGGTGACGGCGGAGGCGGTGGCGTCCAGCACCAGCGGCGCGCCGTCCAGCGCAGCAGAGGCCCGGGCGGCCCGGACGGAGGCTGCCGCCGCACTCCGTGGCCATCCGGTGCGGTTCGCCGGATGCATCCGGAGCGACGACACCGCCGCCCTCGCTTCTTCGACCGCAACCGCCAGCTCGGCGTCCGTGATGCGATCGGCGCCGATCGACCGATCCTGCCTGCTCACCCGGCACCCGCACACGACGTCACCGCCGAACGATACGACCGGCCGGCGACCACGAACGCCGCACGGACGGCTGTGCGGCCCTGGCACCGACGAGCCACCAGCAGCCAGGCACCTGCAGCCAGCAAGCGGCGGGACCGGCAATGACCGATACCCGGCCGAATCGGAGCAGGACCGCCGGCCGATCACCCATCCGACCAACGAAGCGTGGCGAGATTTCGCGGCCAGCGATACCTTCCACCCACGACCGACCCGGGTTGGGTCTTTCGGCCCGGCCGAAATCGAGCCGAAGCGCAACAAGCCCGGCCGGGAAACCACCCGGCGGGAACCAGGACCGGACAGCAACGAAGACCGGACAGCACCAAGGGGGTTGCATCACACACCCCCGGCGCCAGGACCCAGGGCACCATGCGGCGATCGCAGCATCGGTCGCGGCAACCTGAGCCCGCGACGTCGGAGAGACAGACCGACGTCCCCTGTTCGACGAGCACCCAGCATCCGCCCGTCGAGCCGCACAGCGTGAGCGACCGAGATCGACACCCGACAATGACACTGCCGTCACCAAGGAGAACCCCTGTGAGTGGTCCCGCGAGCACGTCCCCCGCAGAAGTCGCCCCGTCAGCCGTCGCCGTTGCCCTGGACAACCTGGGCACCGAATCCCGCACCTTTCCCCCGTCGACCGAGTTCGCCGCCCAGGCCAACCTGACCGCGGAGGCCTACAAGCAGGCCGAGGCGGACTTCGAGGGCTACTGGGCCGAGCAGGCCAACCGGCTGTCCTGGGCAACCCCGTTCAGCACAGTGCTGGACTGGTCCGATGCACCGCATGCGAAGTGGTTCTCCGACGGCACGCTGAACGTCGCCTACAACTGCGTCGACCGGCACGTCGAAGACGGTTTCGGGGACACCGTCGCGATCCACTGGGAGGGCGAGCCCGGCGATTCGCGGACGATCACCTACGGCGAACTGTTGCGTGAGGTCTCCAAGGCGGCCAACGCGTTGACCTCTCTCGGTCTCACCGCCGGCGACCGGGTGGCAATCTACCTGCCGATGATTCCCGAAGCGATCTTCTCGATGCTCGCCTGCGCGCGGCTGGGTCTTGCGCATTCCGTGGTGTTCGCGGGCTTCTCCGCCGAAGCCCTGCGTACCCGGATCGGCGACGCGCAGACCCGGCTGGTGATCACCGCCGACGGGCAGTACCGGCGCGGCACCGCTGTTTCACTCAAGGCAGCCGTCGACGACGCCGTCTCCGGCGCCGATACCCCGGTGGAGCATGTGCTGGTGGTCCGCCGGACCGGGATCGACGTCGACTGGAACGCCGCAAAGGACCTGTGGTGGGACGAGCTGGTGGACGCCCAGTCCGATCAGCACACCCCGCAGGCGTTCCCGGCGGAGCAGCCGCTGTTCATCCTCTACACGTCCGGCACGACGGGGAAGCCCAAGGGCATCCTGCACACCTCGGGCGGCTACCTGACCCAGGCGGCGTACACGCACAACGCGGTCTTCGATCACAAGGCCGGCCAGGACGTGTACTGGTGCACCGCCGACATCGGTTGGGTGACCGGGCACTCCTACATCGTCTACGGGCCGCTCGCCAACCGGGCCACCGAAGTGGTGTACGAGGGCACCCCGAACGCCCCGCACGAGGGCCGGCACTGGGAGATCGTCGACAAGTACAAGGTGTCGATCTACTACACCGCGCCCACCTTGATCCGCACGTTCATGAAGTGGGGCAGGGAGATCCCGGGGAAGTACGACCTGGGATCGCTGCGGGTCCTCGGCAGCGTCGGTGAACCGATCAACCCCGAGGCCTGGATGTGGTACCGGGAGAACGTCGGCCACAACAACTGCCCGATCGTCGACACCTGGTGGCAGACCGAGACCGGCGGCATCATGATCTCCCCGCTGCCCGGCGTCACGCCGTGCAAGCCGGGCTCGGCGATGCTGCCGCTGCCGGGGATCAGCGCGAAGGTCGTCAACGACGAGGGCATCCCCGTCGGCAAGGGCGAGGGCGGCTACCTGGTCATCGACAAGCCGTGGCCCGGCATGCTGCGGACCATCTTCGGTGACGACGAGCGGTACAAGGACACCTACTGGTCCCGGTTCGCGAGCCAGGGTTACTACTTCGCCGGTGACGGAGCCAAGTACGACACCGACGGCGCGCTCTGGCTGCTGGGCCGGGTGGATGACGTCATGAACGTCTCCGGTCACCGGATCTCGACCACCGAGGTCGAGTCCGCGCTGGTGTCCCACCCGTCCGTCGCGGAGGCGGCGGTGGTCGGCGCGAACGACGACATGACCGGTCAGGGCATCGTCGCCTTCGTCATCCTGCGGGGATCCGCGCACGACACCGACACCCTGGTCGCCGAGCTGAAAGCCCATGTGGCGCAGGAGATCGGCCCGATCGCGAAGCCCAAGCGGATCCTGGTCGTACCGGAGCTGCCCAAGACCCGGTCCGGCAAGATCATGCGCCGGCTGCTCCGCGACATCGCCGAGAACAGGGCCGTCGGCGATGCGACCACGCTGCAGGACAGCAACGTGTTGAACCTGATCTCCAGCGGCCTGTCGAACGCGAAGTCCGAGGACTGACACACCGGAAGGGTTGGCGGTGCGGCGTCTTCCGCTGCACCGCCAACTCCCTGGGCTAACCTGCGGAACATGTCGAGCCTGCCGGTCTCCAGCACTCCCATCGTGTTCGTGTTGTTCGGCGCCACGGGTGATCTCGCCAAGCGGATGGTCATCCCCGCCTTCTACTCCCTCGCCCAGCAGAAGCTGTTGCCGGACGACTACCTGCTGGTCGGCAACGGCCGCGGCGACGTCTCGCACGAGGACTTCCGCGGTCATGTCCACAAGGTGCTGACGGAGTTCGGGCCGCGTCCGGAGACCGGCCCCTGGGAGGACTTCGCGTCCCGGTTGCGATTCGCCGGTGGCGGCTTCGACAGCGACGATCCCGGCAGCCTGCTCGACGTCCTTGCCGAGGCCAACGCACAGCTCGGCGACAAAGCACAGATGGTGCACTACTTCGCGGTCCCGCCTTCCGCCTTCCCCGATCTGACCGCTGCCCTGGGCGCGCACAATCTGGTCAAGAATTCTCGCGTCGTCTACGAGAAGCCCTTCGGTACCTCACCGGAGAACTTCCGGTCGCTGGACAAGGCCGTGCACAAGGTCCTCAAGGAATCGCAGGTCTACCGGATCGACCACTTCCTCGGGAAGGAAGCCACCCAGGATCTGCATGTGCTGCGGTTCGCCAACAGCCTGTTCGGTGAAGCCTGGAACCACCGGCACATCAAGGCGGTACAGATCGACGCACCGGAGAAGCTCGACATCGACGACCGCGCGCTGTTCTACGACGCGACGGGCGCAATGCTCGACATGCTCATCACGCACCTGTTCCAGGTGGCCGCCGAGGTGGCCATGGAGCCGCCGAAGAGCATGTCCGCCGAGCACCTGCAGTCGGCCCGCGAGCAGGTGATCTCCGAGTTCCGCCCGTTGGACCCCGCCGAGGTGGTGCTCGGCCAGTACGAGGGATACCTGGACGTCAAGGGCATCAAACCGGACTCGACGACGGACACCTTCGTCGCGGCCCGAATGTGGGTGGACAACGATCGGTGGCGCGGCGTGCCGTTCCTGATGCGGACCGGCAAGAGGCTGGCCGGCGCGACGCAGCGCGTCAGCATCATCCTGCGCGAGCCCGAGCACGCCCCGTTCGACGTGCCTGTCGACGGCGGTGTGCTGACCCTCTCGCTGGCCGGCACCGGCGCCGTGGAGCTGTCCATGGTCGTGAAGGAGCCGGGCCCGGGCCTGGACCTGACCGTCACCGACGCGAAGATCATGCTGGGCGACGTCGAGGGCTCCGACGCGCTCGCACCGTACGTCCGGCTGATCCATGACGTCCTCATCGGTGACCGGTCGCTGTTCACCCGTCCCGATGGGCTGGCCAGCGCGTGGAAGGTGCTCAATCCGGTGCTGGACAACCGGCCGGCCGTACAGGCCTATCCGCAGGGGAGCTGGGGTCCTGCCGCGGCCGCCGAGCTGGCAGCGCCCGATCGCTGGCTGCTGGGGCAGTAGTGTCGCGCCGGCCCGCGGGCGTGACGATGCGCATCAGCATCGACCGGTTTCGGAGCGCGCCGCTGACCGAGCGACGCGCCCCTGGCGGCAACGGGCGCTGACCAGGCATGGCACGATGAACCCCGCCGAGTACTCCGGTGACTCGACGCACCGATTGGCGCGTTCGTCCCCGGGGCATTGACAGGCAGCAACGATGCTGTTCCGGCCACCGGGTTGGCCGGGACGCATTGAGCACCACCTGATCAGCACCGATCAGCACGAGACCGCACGATCAGTACGAGACCGCACAGTGCACTCGGCCGCATCGCCGGCGGCCCGCGACCTTCAGGAGAGGGCAGTTATGACCTCGGGCACGACGCCGATCCCGCCGAACCAGTTCACCGTCCCCGGGTCGACGCCGGCCTCCATCCCGCTGGTCGCCGAGCCTGCCGTCGACCGCAACGGCTCGATGGGCGAGCTGGTCAAGGACGTCACCACGCACATGTCCACCCTGGTCCGCTCGGAGATCGAGCTGGCCAAGCTGGAGGTCACCCAGACCGTCAAGACCGGCGCCACCGGCGGCGTCATGTTCGCGATCGCCGGCATCATCGGCGCCTTCTCGCTCTGGTTCTTCTGGTTCATGGTCGCCCAGATCATCGCGATCTGGCTGCCGCAATGGGCGGCGTTCACCATCGTGTTCGTGCTGATGGTGCTGATCGCCGGCGCGTTCGCCTTCCTCGGGTTGCGCAAGGTGAAGAAGGTCAAGAAGCCGGAGAAGACGATTGCGTCCCTCGAGCAGACGGCGGCCGTGCTGAAGACGGCTGCCACCGGCTCCTGACGCCGGCTGCCGACGACCCGGTCACGCAGATCGAGCCCGTGCCGGAGGACCGTCCCGATCCCGAACTCCCGACCGCGGCGGCCGCGGCGGGCGGTGAGAGCGCCGCGGACCTCGAGGACATGCTGGCGCCCGCCGAGCCCATGATGGACACCGCCACGTCCGACACCGCCACGTCCGACACCGCCACGTCCGACAGCGCTGACCATCCCGTCCCCGACGGGTCGATGCTGCGCGACGAGGGGCCGTGGCGGCATCGCGACATCAGTGCCAACGGCATCCGGTTCCATGTCGCCGAGGCCGGCTCCGGCCCACTGATCGTGCTGCTGCACGGGTTCGGGCAGTACTGGCGGTCCTGGCGGTATCAACTGCCCGGCCTCGCCCAAGCGGGTTTCCGCGTGGTCGCCCCCGATCTGCGCGGGTACGGCGACACCGACAAGACGCAGCGCGGGTATGACGCCTTCAATCTCGCAGCCGACGTCGCGGGGCTGATCCGATCGCTCGGTGAGCGGGACGCGATCGTGGTCGGGCAGGGCTACGGCGGCGTGCTGGCCTTCGACACCGCGGTGATGAATCCGGTGCAGGTCCGCGGCGTGGTGGCCATCGCGGCGCCGCACCCGATCCGGCTGGCCAGGGTGCGTCGTCCCCTCTCCACGGATCGGTACGGCAGGTTGCTGGCCTGGGCGGCGGCGCCGGCCTGGCCTGAGCGTCATCTGATCGCGGGCAACGCGGCGCTGCTGGAGCGGCTTGTCCGCTCGCAGTCGGGTCCGGCGTGGAAGGCGTCGGCCGACTTCGCCGAGACGATGGTCAAGATGCGGCAGGCGATCAGGGTGCCGGGCGCGGCCCGGGGAGCCGTCGAGCACCTCCGATGGGCAGGCCGCTCACCCCTGCGGACGGACGGTCACCGTCACCGGGAGGCCCTCGCGTCGCCGATCACCGTGCCGGTGTTGCACGTCGTCGGCGACGGCGATCGCTTCACGCCCGCGTCATCGCTGGTGGACGCGCGCGAGCAGTGCACCGGCTGGTACACGCTGTCCACGGTCCGCGGCATCGGTCACTATCCGGCCGAGGAGGCGCCGGAGATGCTGACCCGGATGATCGCCGACCTGGCCACCAGGGCCGGCAGCTGAACCACTGCCGGCCGGCACCTTTCAGGAGGCCCTGAGCACAGCCGCCGAACCTCACGCGGCTGCCCTTTCACAGCCGCAAAACATCACGCGGCTGCCCTTCACAGCCGCCAACCATCACGCGGCTGCCCTTTCCGCAGCCGCGAAACATCACGCGGCTGCCCTTTTCACAGCCGCCGAAAATCACGCGGCTGCAAGTCCATAGCCGTCGAACCTCACGCGGCTGCCCTTTTCACAGCCGCCGAAATCACGCGGCTGCAAGTCCATAGCCGCCGAACCTCACGCGGCTGTACAGGACTCCGTCGACGCCGGGGTGTCGTCGGTCAGGCCCGCCTCGACGACGGGCGCGACTTCGGCCGCCGTCAGCGCGAACCCGACATCGGTTTCGTCGATCGCCGCCCCGAAGATCACTCCCAGCACCGTGCCGTCCGGGGCCAGCAGCGGACCGCCGGAGTTGCCGGGCCGCACCTGCGCCCGCAGGGTGTACACCTCGCGGGTGACGGTGGAGCTCGAGTAGATGTTCGGTCCGCGCAGGTCGATGGACGCCCTGACCCTGGCCGGCGTCAGCGTGTAGGGCCCGTCCAGTGGATACCCGGCGACGATGGCCGATGACCCTGCCTCCGCCGGTGCCGAGGCGAACTTCAACGGCGCGGCGTCCAGGTCCGGCACGTCGAGCACGGCCAGATCCCGCTGCGAGTCGTACACGACCACCGAGGCATCCAGGGTGCCACCGTCAGTCTCGACGGCGGCCCGGTCCGAACCCGCCACGACGTGCGCGTTCGTCATCACCCTGCCGGGTGCGATCACGAAACCGGTGCCCTCCATCCGCCGCGCACAGGACTGTGCGACCGAGCGCACCTTGAGCACCGAACTCTCGGCCGCGGCGACGGCACGGTTAGCGCCGACAGCGGGATCCGGCGGGTCGACAGAGCTGTTCGGGGTCGGCGCCAGCGGGTCGAGGATGGCCGGGAAACCCGAGTCGTCGAAGACCTGGCGGAGCTTGGTGGAGATGTCCTGCGCCTGCGCCGGCATGACGTCGTTGACCTTCGCCAGCACCGCGGAACCGCGGATCGCGGAGGAAAGCCACGGGTAGGGCACCGATGCCAGCGGGACCGCGATCAGCCAGATGACCACCACCACTGCCACCGCATTGCCGAACAATCCGAGGGTCCGGTCGACGGCCTGCGCCGGTCGCCAGCTGATCCGCTGGGAGATCGCCCGCCCGACGGTGGACCCGGCGACCTCACCGATGCCGACGCCCACCACCACGCAGGCGATGCCGATGGCGATCTTGGCCGTCGGGTCCTGCACCTTCTCCATCAGGTATGGGGCCAGCTGGATCGCGACCACCGCACCGGCGATCGCGGTGACCAGGGTGAACAGGGCGGTGATCAGCCCCTGCCGATAACCGCTGACCGCAGCGGCGAGCACCAGCAGCACCACGACGATGTCGACGATGGTCACTGCGCCCACCGGCTCGTCTGCCGTCCGTGTCCCGGTTGCCCGATCGGCAGTGGGGAAGGTGGCCGGTTCATCCGAGGTCCGGGAGATCGAAGGTCTGCTCCCGGTCCCACGGCGCCGCCCACCCACCCAGCTCGAGCAACATGTCGACCAGCCCGGCGGTGAAGCCCCAGACCAGCAGATCGGCCACCTGGAACGCCGGGCCCACATAGCCGCTGGGATGCCTGACCTGGCCGCGGTTGGCCGGGTCGACGAGTTCAGTGACGGGAACCCTGGCGACGACCGCCGTCTCGGCCGGGTCCACCGGCGTGACCTCCCCCGGTTCGCGCCAGTACGCCAGCACCGGGCGGACGACGAAGCCCGACGGCGGCAGGAAAAGTTCGGGGAGCAGCGCGGCGGGCAGCACCGATGACGGCAGCAGGCCGGTCTCCTCGTAACCCTCCCGGAGCGCGCACTCGATGTCGTCCTCACCGGGATCAGTCGCGCCGCCGGGGAAGGCGGGCTGCCCGGCATGCGACCGCATCGTCGACGCACGCTGGGTGAGTAGCAGATCCGGACCGTGGGGGCCGTCACCGAAGAGCATCAGCACGGCACTGTGCCGGGCGTGCGGCGGCGCCGGGACGGCCAGGCTGCGGATGGGCGCCGGCAGCCGCGTGCCGTCGACGTTGCGCATCAGCCGGTGCATCCAGGCCGGCAACTGCTCGTCGGGAACCAACCGCCGACCGCGGTCGTCCAGGCCGGGCGGCGCGACCAGCGGTCCGGGCTGACCTCCGGCCGGTCGACCGCCGGAGGTCATCAGCCGCCGTCCGGAATGCCGACCAGGGCCAGCAGGTGCGGGCGTTCCGCACCGACGACGAGCGCCGCCGCTGCCTCCGGGTCCGTCGTCCCGATGCCGTAGGAGGCGCACAGCGGCGCCAGGAAGCAAGCGCCGCAGGCCGGGCGCTTGGCATGGCACAACCGCCGTCCGTGGAAGATCGCCCGGTCGGAGAACACGGTCCACTGCGCCGACGGCAGCTGGGCGTTGAGATCGAATTCGACCTTCACCGGGTCCGTGTTGGTGGTCAGTCCCCAGCGCGTCGCCATCCGCATGACGTGGGTGTCCACGGTGATGCCCGGTACCCCGAAGGCGTGGCCCAGCACCACGTTCGCCGTCTTCCGGCCGAAGCCGGGCAGGCTCACCAACTCCGGCAGGGTGGACGGCAGCTCGCCGTCGAAGCGTTCCACCAGCGCCTGCCCCAGGCTGATCAGCGACGTCGTCTTGTTGCGGAAGAAGCCGGTCGACTTGATCATTTCTTCCAGCTCGGCCCGGTTGGCGCCCGCGTAGTCCGCCGCCGTGCGGTACCTGGCGAACAGTGCGGGGGTCACCATGTTCACCCGCGCGTCCGTCGACTGGGCGGACAGGATCGTCGCCACCGCCAGCTCCAGTGGCGTGCTGAAGTCCAGCTCGCAGTGTGCGTCCGGGTACCCGTCGGCGAGTCGCGCAGCCAGCTGCCGCGCCCGCCGGGTACGCGCCAGCGGCGTCGCGGGGACCTTGGCGGCGCGAGGGCGCGCTGTCTGCCGCGGCTTCTGCGCTGCCGCCTGCGGCGCTGAGGGCCGTGCGGGGGTGGGCACGCTGCCAGGTTGCCATAAGCATCTGACGCCCGGCCCCCAACCCGGTTCCCGACCGGCCGCCATCCCGGCCCCCGACGCAGTTCCGGCCCGACTAACAACATCAGTTCCGGCCCGACTCCCCAAAGCAGTTCCGGCCCCGCCCCCACCCCGGTTCCCACCCCGGTTCCCAGCAGCGTCCGCCTGCCGCGTCCACCCGGAGCGCAAGGCGCGCCGCTGGGCGGCGGGTGCCAGGGCACAGAACCCGATGGGGGATGATGTCGGCACCATGACTGTCTTCCTGGTGCTGCTCATCCCACTGCTGTTGATGGTGTTCGCGCTCTTCATGGAGCGGGTCGAGAAGCGGCTGCAGACGTCCACGGTCAGCGAGGCGGACGTGCAGGAGTTCCTCGACACCGCGCGCCCCGAGGAGGTCAACACCCTGATCCGCGAGGGCTGGACCAAGGCGTTCGCCAAGTTCAGGCTCCGGCGCCGGCCGCGATTCCGGCGCAAGCCGAAGGATTCGTCCCCGTCCTGAGACGCAGCACACCGGATTGATCGTCCGACTCAGCTGGCAGCGGCGGGCAGCGCTGGGAGACGGACCCCTACACTGTGCTCTGCGTCTCAGCCGGAGGCGCCATCTCTCGGCGTCCATCTCTCGGTGTCAATTGTCATCGGTGTCGATTCTTAGTGGTCCGATCAGGAGGACAGGGTGGAAGAAACACTCGCCAAGGCCGGCATCTTCCAGGGGGTCGATCCCGAAGCAGCAATGGCGCTGGGATCGCAGCTGGAGACCGTCGACTACGCGCGTGGCAGCTCCATCTTCGCCGAGGGCGAATTGGGTGATCGGCTCTACGTGATCCTCTCCGGCAAGGTCAAGCTCGGCAGGCATTCACCCGACGGCCGGGAGAATCTGCTCGCCGTCATGGGGCCGTCCGACATGTTCGGTGAATTGTCCGTCTTCGACCCGGGCCCCCGCACGTCCTCGGCAACGGCTGTCACCGATGTCCGGCTGGCGACGATGGACCGCGACGCGCTGAAGGAGTGGATCAACAAGCGCCCGGAGATCGCCGAGCAGCTGCTGCGGGTGCTCGCCCGCCGGCTCCGGAGGACCAACAATGCGCTGGCCGACCTGATCTTCACCGACGTGCCCGGACGGGTCGCCAAGGCCTTGCTGCAGTTGGCCCGGCAGTTCGGTCAGCAGGAGGGCGGCCACCTGCGGGTCACCCACGACCTCACCCAGGAAGAACTCGCCCAGCTGGTCGGCGCCTCCCGGGAGACCGTCAACAAGGCTCTGGCCGACTTCGGGCACCGCGGTTGGTTGCGTCTGGAGGGCAAGAGCGTCGTCCTGCTCGACGCCGAGCGGTTGGTTCGCCGGGCCCGCTGAAGCGCCCCGGCCCGGCCGCTCCCGCCCCGGACGCCCCTAAGGGCGGACGGGGCCTGTGCTGTCCCGGACGATCAGCTCCGTCGGCAGCAGAACGTGAAGGCTTGCCTGACCGGCTTTCGCCGCCGCGTCGTCCTTGCCAGCGTCGTCCTTGCCAGCGTCGTCGTTGCCGGGGTCGTCGTTGCCGGGGTTGTCGTTGCCGGGGTTGTCGTCGGCGGGGAACCTCAGATCAGGCATGACCGTCCTGATCAGCAATTCAGCTGCCAGACGGCCCTTTTCGGCGACATCCTGTCGAACAGTGGTGAGCGCCGGTCGGAGTCTTGCCGCCATCGGGCTGTCGTCGAACCCCACGATGGACAGATCGCCGGGAACGTCGAGGCCCTGATCCTGGGCCGCGAGCATCACGCCGCGGGCGATCGTGTCGGCGAAGCACAGCACAGCACTGATATGGGGATCGGCGGCCAGCAGCATCCCGAGCGCGTCATAGCCGGCGTCCTCGGTCCCGTGTGGCTGCTTGATCACCACCGGCTCGATGCCTGCGGTCGCGAGTCCATCGCGCCAACCGCGCATCCGCTGAGTCGTCACATAGGCCTCCGGTTGGGTTGATGTCCCCGTTTGCAGGCCGTGCGGTCCGACGACCCCGGAGTTCACGACACCGATCCGCCGGTGACCCAGCGCAACCAGGTGTTCGGCCGCCTTTCGCGCCCCACCACGGTCGTCGACGTTGATGCTGGGGACACCAGGGGTGGGCTCCTGATCGACGAAGACCAGTGGCAGCTTCCGTCGCTGCAACCACGACAGCGCCGGCGAGGTGGGATCGCAGTGGTAGACCAGCGTGCCGTCCATCGGGACGTCACGCGCCGGCACGTGGCGGCCGGTCTCTTCGCTGGACAGCAAGGTCATCGACAGACCGGACGGTGCAAGTCCCTGGGCGATCGAGCCGAGAAATCGGGTGGCCACTTCGTCGGTGAACGCGGTGCCGATGACGGAGGTGAGCATGACTCCGACGACCCCGGTGGTGCCCCTGGCCAGCGCTCGTGCCGCCGGATCGGGCCCCACGTAGCCCAATTCCTCGGCAGCGGCGAGGATCCGGTACCGCAACTCCGCCGAGAGCTGATCAGGACGGGAGTAGGCGTTCGACACCGTCATCCGGCTGACGCCGACCTTGTCGGCGACCGTCTGCAGCGTGATGCGAGGCATGACCGCCTCCTTCTTCGCCGCCGACTGACCGAACTCTCACGAGTATGTCGCCGATCTTGTGACCTGCCCGACTGTACCCAAAAAGCGCTTGACCGGTAAAGCAGTCCTGCTACTGTAGCGGTATAGCAGTTCTGTAGCGGTACAGAACACGAAGGGAAATCATCATGTTGTACGTGTACACCGCCCAGGTCCTCGCCTCCGGGGCCCAACACCGACAGTTCGAGGGCGTCCGGCTCGACGGGAGGGTCATCGACAGGCCGTCCTTCTGGCGTTCCTGGGTCGCCTCGATGTTCACCCGTTCCGCGCGCGCATCAGCACATCCTCGGGCACGGCTGGACCGCATCGCAACGGCGGCATAGGCGTCGACCAGCAGGGCCCCCTGCGGCAGTGGTGGCGCTGGAATTTCCGATCTGTTCAGGCCGCAGGTTCCACTTGAGTCATGTACGGGTGCCGACCCGACAACTGCGGGGTCGGGTCGGTCTCCACCCGCCGACGCAGCCCGTGCAGCATGCCGGTCGCCATGACGGCGTCGGACGGCACCACCGCCGCCTGATAGAGCGCGGTGAACCACCACGGCGACATGGTGCCGCGGACCCGCAGGTGCAGCCGGCACCGGCCGTCGGACTGGTCGGTGAGGACGAACGCCCAGGTCCAGACCAGCGAAGCGCCGTACTTGACGTCCCAGCCGGGCGGCACGTGGGTGGTGGACCGGAGCACCAGCACGTGCGGGGCCTGCACCTGGTGCACGGTGTACACGGCCGTGCCTGGCTCACCGTCGGGGATCTGGTCCCCCACCTCGAGATGGCGCAGCAGTGCCGGATCCAGGTGTTCCAGGCTCGGCCAGTTCTGCGGGAAGAGCAGCCGGTCGACCCAGGCAGGGCTGTAGTAGCCGCCCAGGTGCCAGCCCATCTGCGTCAGCCAGGGCCAGACCCGTTGCGCTGGAACGTCAATGGTGATCGCGTGATCGGTCACCAGTTGCGGTGACGGAACGACGTCGTCACCGGGCAGTCTCGACCGTCGCTCGTGCCTGGTGGTTCCGGAGCGGCGACCGAGAACCTGTAGCGCGGCATAGCCGGTTGCCACCGTGAGCAGCGCGGCACGTCCGAGATGCGGCATGTTCCACCTCCGCGGCGCAGTCCGTCGAGCCCGTCCATCTGACCGCGGGCGAGCCGTCGGCTGCCAGGGCCGAACGGCCCGACCATGCTCGCGACGCACACCGCGAGGTGTCAGCCGGCCGGCCACTCCTTCGCTACCAGGGTCAGGACGTCGTAGGCGGCAACCTGCTCGTCGTTCTGGTTCACCACCATCGCGTCCCACACCACCTCGCCGTAATCGGCATCGACCCGGGGCGAGATGCTCTTGGCGGTCAGCGTCACCCGCAGGGTGTCACCGGGGTAGACCGGCGTCAGGAACCGCAGTCGCTCGAGCCCGTAGTTGGCCAGCACCGGTCCGGGTTCCGGCGAGACGAACAGGCCGGCTGCCAGCGAGACGACGAAATACCCGTGTGCGACCCGGCCCTCGAAGAAGGGGTTGGCGGCGGCGGCCTGCTCGTCCATGTGCGCGTAGAACCGGTCACCGGACAGATCGGCGAAGGCGTCGACGTCGTCCAGGGTCACGGTCCGCGGGCCGCCCTGAACCGCATCACCGACCCGCAGCTGCGCCAGGCTCTTGCGGAACGGGTGTAGACCTTCGGTGTTGCGCGGTGCTCCCTGCACCCAGGTCCCGGTCACCGCGGCAATGGCCTTCGGCGAACCCTGGACGGCGGTGCGCTGCATGTAATGCAGCACCGAGCGGATGCCGCCGAGTTCCTCTCCGTCGCCGGCCCGGCCGGGCCCGCCGTGCACCAGGTGCGGCAGCGGCGAACCGTGCCCGGTCGATTCCGGGGCGCTGTCCTGGTCGAGGACGAGAACCCTTCCGTGCCAGGGCGCAACGCCCAGCACCAGGTCGCGGACCACCGCGGGGTCCGCGGACACCACGGAGCCGACCAGGCTGCCCTTACCTCGAGCCGCCAGGTCGACGGCGTGTGCGGTGTCCCGGTACCCGATGATCGTGCTGACCGGACCGAAGACCTCCACCTCGTGCGGCTCGGGACGTGCGAGGTCGTTCGCGCGCAACAGCAACGGCGGCAGGAAGGCGCCCGTCACCGGATCCGCCCCTACCACGTCGAAGCGGTCCGGGTTCCCGACGACAATGTCGGCGGCCTTCCTCAGCCGTCCCAGGCTGCCACGCACCTGCTCACGCTGCGAGAGCCCGGCGAGAGCGCCCATTGTCACGCCCTTGGCACCGGGATTGCCGACCCTGACCTTCGTTTCGATGCGGGCGCCGACGGCGTCGATGACGCTGGACACCAGCGCCTGCGGCACCAGCGCCCGACGGATCGCCGTGCACTTCTGGCCGGCCTTGGAGGTGATCTCGGTGACGAGTTGCCGGACGTACAAATCGAACTCGGGACTGCCGGCGGTGACGTCGGCCCCGAGGACGGAGAAGTTCAGCGAGTCCGCCTCGGAGCTGAAGCGCACTCCCCCGCGGTGCACGGCTGGGTGCGACCGCAGGTGTGCCGCGGTGTCCGCCGAGCCGGTGAAGGCCACCGTGTCCTGGTCACCCAGCAGGTCCAGCAGACCCTGAGAGCCTCCGGTGACCAACTGCAGGCTGCCTTCCGGCAGTAGTCCGGAGGAGATGATCTCGTGGACGACAGCGGCTGCGAGATAGGACGTCTGGGACGCGGGCTTGACGACGGTGGGCACCCCGGCCAGGAACGCCGGGGCCAGCTTCTCCAGCATTCCCCACACCGGGAAGTTGAACGCGTTGATCTGCAACGCGACGCCGCGCCGGGGCGTGTAGATGTGCTGGCCCAGGAACTGACCGCCCTTGCCGAGCTGCTCCGCCGGACCGTCCAACAGCACCGTCGAGTTCGGCAGCTCGCGCCTGCCCTTGCTGGCGAAGGTGAACAGCACCCCGATGCCGCCGTCGATGTCGACCAGCGAGTCACGGCGGGTGGCTCCAGTCCACTCCGAGATCGCATAGAAGGCATCGCGTTTCGCCGTCAGGTGGATGGCCAGCAGCTTGAGCGCCATCGCCCGCTCGTGAAAGGGCATCTCGCGCAACGCCGGGCCACCGACCGAACGGGCGTGGTCGATCACCGGTACCAGGTCGATCGGGTCCGTGCCGATGACGGCGACCGGCTCGGCGGTGGACGCGTTCAGCAACTCGGCAGTCGGTCCGGCCGGTACGATCCACCGGCCCGCCGCGTAACTGTCCACGACCATCGTCATTGCTGTTCTCCTCATGGCTATCTCATCAGGGTGAATGCCTGGTAATGCTGTATGCCTGGTAGTGCTGTATGCACGCAGCGCCGGTCGGGCGGTTGCTTCGGCGGGCGACTATTGGTCGTAATCCACCACGACCCGGTCGGTGACCGGATGTGACTGGCAGGTCAGCACGTAACCGCGGGCGAGCTCGTCGGGCTCCAGTGCGTAGTTGGAGTCCATCTCCACCCGCCCCTCGAGCACCTTCGCCCGGCACGTTCCACAGACCGCGTTCTTGCAGGCGAACGGCGCGTCCGGCCGGACGCGGAGCAAGGCGTCGAGGATGGCGTCACCGTCCCTGTCCAGCGTCAGGTCGAGCGAGCGTCCGTCGAGGGAAACCGTGACGGTGGCGGCGTTGTGTGGGACGTTCGCGTCCCGCCGAGGGGGGCGCCGGGCAGGGGTTGACCCGACATGGAACAGCTCGCGATGCACGTGCGACGGATCAACGGCCCGCTCGAGCAGGACGCCGCGGACCGTCTCGGTCATCTCCAGCGGGCCGCAGAGGAACCATTCGTCGACGTCGTCGGTGGGCAGAATGCTGTCCAGGATCCTGCCGAGCCGCTCGACATCCAGCCTGCCGGAGAGCATCTCGACGTCCGTCGATTCCTGACCCAGCACGTGGATGAGCTCGAAGCGATCGGGGTGCCGGTTCTTCAGGTCCTCGAGTTCCTCCAGGAACATGATCGTCGAGGTCCGCCGATTGACGTAGATCAGCGCCGCAGTGCTGCCCGGCTCGACCGCCAGCGCGGTGGACAGGATGGACAGCACCGGGGTGATCCCCGAGCCGGCGGCAATCGCGACATAGCGCTTGGTCTGCGCGGGATGAAGTGGCGTGGAGAAGGTCCCGCTGGGTGTCATCACGTCCAGCACGTCTCCCGGACGCAGCCGCTCGGCCGCGTAGGCGGAGAACACCCCGTCGGGGATTCGTTTGACGCCGATCCGCAGTGGACCGTCGATGGCGGGGGCGCAGATCGAATAGTTGCGCCGCACGTCGTCACCCAGACCCGGCACCCGAACGGAGACATGCTGTCCGGCAGCGAAAGCGAACTCGGCACGCAATTCCGGTGGTACCTGGAAGGTGATGGCGACCGCGTCATCGGTCAACCGGTCCACCGTCGCCACCTCGAGCGGATGGAAGACAGCGTGCCGTCGAGGGCTCGCGGATCCTGCGTGCTGAACCTGTTGCGCTGCAGCCGCTTCCGCCTGCAGCGCAGGCGGCTGAGCCGTCACCGGAGAGGACATCAGATGGCCTTGAAGGAGTCGAACGGTTCCAGGCAGGCCAGGCACGACCACAGTGATTTGCACGGCGTCGAGCCGAACCGGCTGATCTGCCTGGTCCTGGTCGAACCGCACCGGGGACAACGGGCGGCGAGAGTCAGAGCGACCGGACCCGAACTGCACGCACCGGGCGGGGCGATCCCGTAGGCGCGCAGCTTCTCCCGGCCGGCGTCGCTCATCCAATCGGTGCTCCACGCGGGCGAGAGCACGGTGCGTACCGCAACCTTCTCCACACCCGCTGCGCGCACGGCACTCTCCACATCCGCCGCGATCACCGCGGTGGCCGGGCAGCCGGTGTACGTCGGGGTGAGCGTCACCTCGACGGACCCGTCCCGGTCGACGACGACGTCGCGCACGATGCCCAGATCATCGAGCGTCAGGACCGGGATCTCGGGATCGGGGACGGCGCCGGCAACGGCCCGCAGTCGGGTCCGCTCGGCGTCCCGGTCAGCGGCGGTGGCGGCCAGGTCGGTGCCCGGGATGGGAGTCGGCAGGGTGGTCGAGGCGACGCCCGGGGAGATGGTCGGTGTATGGGCGGCAAGGTGGTCGAGGGGATGTTCACGGTGGTCACCAATTCGCTCCGGGGTGCGCGCGGTGCAGGTACTGCATCTCGGGAAGCAGGTGCCCGAGGTGCTCGGTATGCACCCCGCGCCGGCCACCCCTGGCCCGCCAGGTGGGTTGCGGCACCGTGAGTGTCGCCTCGGCGAGGGCGGCCTCGACGAACACCGTCCACCCCGGTCGAAGACCGGCAGGGTCCGCCGCGGCCCCCCGCAGCTCTTGCACGGCGGGTCCGGTCTCGAAGAGTTCCTCGACGTAGGGCCACACCCGGTCGACGGCCACCTGCATCCTGGTGTGCGACTCGGCCGTACCGTCGCCGAGGCGAAGCGTCCACTGGCGGGCGTGATCGCGATGGTAGGCGACCTCTTTCACCGCCTTCGCGGCAAGCCCGGCGAGGGTCGGGTCGGTCGAGTGCCGCAGTGCGGCGTACAACTCGTACTGGTAGGCGGAGAACACCAACTGGCGTGCGACCGTCACCGCGAAGTCCCCGTTCGGGATCTCCACCAACTGCACGTTGCGGAAATCGTGCTCCTCTCGCAAAAACGCCAGGTCATCCTCGTCCCGGCCGGCACCCTCGAGTTCGGCGGCGTAGCTGAGCAGCGTCCGCGCCTGACCGAGCAGGTCGAGGGAGATGTTGGCCAGCGCAATGTCCTCCTCGATCTGCGGCGCCCTTGTGACCCACTCCGAGAGTCGCTGCGCGAGGATCAGTGCGTCGTCGCCAAGACCGATGACGTATTCGGTGAGAGCGGCTGTCGACACGGCGCTCTGCGGCGCGCTCACAGGTGCGCCACTCCCTCGGGCACTTCGTAGAACGTCGGGTGGCGGTAGGCCTTGTCCAGCGCCGGATCGAAGAAGGGGTCCTTCTCGTCGGGACTGGACGCGACGATCGAGGCGGACGGCACCACCCAGATCGAGACACCCTCACCGCGGCGGGTGTAGACGTCGCGACCGTTCCGCAGCGCCATCGCGGCGTCGGGCGCGTGCAGGCTGCCGACGTGCTGGTGCGAGAGGCCGCGCCGCGCGCGGACGAACACCTCCCACAGCGGCCAGCCCTTGCGCGCGCTCGCTGCGGGAGCCGGAACGGGTTGCGGCACCGGCACTCCCGACGTCGGTACGGCACCGTGGCCACCCGCGGCAGTCAGGTCCGTCCCGGTGCCGTCGACCGGCTGGTCGGGTCCACTGGTGGGCGCGCTGATAGGTGCGGTGGGCTCGCTCATGCGACCGCGCCCATCCGGTCCGCGGCGGGCGCAGGTTCTGCAGCAGCCTGCTTCTCGGCGTAGGCGTCGGCGGCCGCGCGCACCCAGGCACCTTCCTCGTGGGCGGTCCGTCGGCGCTCCATCCGCTGCGCATTGCACGGGCCGTCGCCCTTGATCACCCGCGTGAGCTCCGACCAGTCGATCGCTCCGAAGTCGTAATGCCCGCGTTCGGCGTTCCACCGAAGGTCCGGATCCGGGAGCGCGAGCCCGAGCGCCTCGGCCTGCGGCACGGTCATGTCGACGAAGCGCTGGCGGAGTTCGTCATTGCTGAAACGCTTGATGCCCCAGGCCATCGACTGCGCCGAATGCGGCGAATCCCCGTCCGGCGGGCCGAACATCATCAGCGACGGCCACCAGAACCGGTTCACCGCATCCTGGGCCATGGCGTGCTGGGCCGGCGTTCCATGGGAGAGGGTGTTGAGGATCTCGAAGCCCTGCCGTTGGTGGAACGACTCCTCCTTGCAGACCCGCACCATCGCCCGACCGTAGGGCCCGTAGGAGCACCGGCACAGCGGAACCTGGTTCATGATCGCCGCGCCGTCGACCAGCCAGCCGATCGCGCCCATGTCGGCCCAGGTGAGCGTCGGATAGTTGAAGATGCTGGAGTACTTCTGCTTTCCGGCGTGCAGCAGGTCGAGCAGGTCCTCCCGATCGACGCCGAGCGTCTCGGCCGCCGAATACAGGTACAAGCCGTGACCGGCCTCGTCCTGCACCTTGGCGATCAGGATGGCCTTGCGTCGCAAGCTGGGCGCCCGGGTGATCCAATTGCCCTCCGGCTGCATGCCGATGATCTCGGAGTGCGCGTGCTGGGCGATCTGCCTGATCAGCGTCTTGCGGTAGGCGTCGGGCATCCAGTCCCGCGGCTCGATGCGCTGGTCCGCGGCGATCAGGTCGTCGAAGCGCTGCTGCAAAGCCGCGTCCACCGCCTGGCTCGACTCATCGGTGACGTCGACGCTGCCGTACATGCGGCCTCCCGTGTGGTCCACGCGCGTGAGTTTCGGAGCAGGCGGTAGTTCCCGACCGAACGGTCAGTAAATTATGTGCGGCACAATCAGCTCATGTCAACCGCACCGCCCGCGATGACCGGCGCCGGCACGTCGGCCTCGCCAGGCGCCGCTGCAGCGGGCAGGGGCCGCGGCCGGCCCGCTCGCTACACCCGGGACGATCTGCTGGAGTTGGTCGTCGGAGTCTTCAACGAGCGCGGCTACGAGGCCGCCAGCATGGAGGACCTGGCACGGGCCAGCGGACTCACGAAATCGACCTTCTATCACCATGTCTCGAGCAAGGAAGAACTGCTCGGGATGGCCGTTGACCGAGCGCTGGACGCCCTCTCGGTGGTGTTCGATGACGAGCCCACAGGTCACCGGTCAGCCCGACCGGTCGACCGGCTGACGGAGGCGCTGCGACGGACCACCGAAGTGCTGCTCGCCGAACTCCCCTACGTCACCCTGCTGCTGCGGGTCCGCGGCAACACAGATGTCGAGCGGGCCGCGCTGGCCCGGCGCCGCGCCTTCGACGAACGACTGGCGGTGCTGGTCCGATCGGCCGCCGATGCCGGCGAGATCCGCGCCGACATCGAACCGCGGCTGGTCTCTCGGCTGCTGTTCGGCATGGTGAACTCACTGACCGAGTGGTATCGGCCCACGTCACGGATCCCGAGGACGCAGATCACCCGGGCGGTCGTCGAACTTGCGATGACGGGATTGGGGATGACGGGATTGGGGACTGACGGGGTCGGGGCCGACGGAAAGCACTCCGGCCACGGCCTGACGCAGGAACCGTCTTCGGCGGGATCCGCAAGCGACGAGCGGCGCAATGCGGGAGCGAGCACATCGCGTATCTCCACTTTCAACGTATAGCGCGCAGGTGGTCTTGTGGCAAGACCCCCTGCGGGGCGCACACTCTCTCGCTCAAGCCATTTCCCGCCGCGGAAGACCAGCCGTTGGCGAACCTGCTCGCGCCGGGCAGTCCATGGGAGGAAACACCATGCCCTCGAAGGCAACGATCACCAGCACTCGTGACGCGAACAGAAGCGTGCTTTCTCTCGCGGAGATCGATCGCACCGATCTTGCAGCGGTGGGCGGCAAAGGCGCCAATCTCGGCGAACTGCTGCACATTCCGGGAGTGCAGGTTCCGCCCGGCTTCTGCGTCACAACCGACGCATTCTCCCGGGCCGTCTACGCCGAACCCGCGATCATCGACCTGCTCGACCGCATGACCAGATGCGGGACGGATGAGGTCGCCGCGACACAGGCGATGGCCGAGGAACTCCGCGAAGCCATCGAGCAACTCCCGCTTCCGGATGACCTGGCTTCCGACATCGCCGCCGCTATCGACGATCTCGGAACCGACGCCGCCTATGCCGTCCGGTCGAGCTCGACCGCCGAGGACCTGCCGGCCGCCTCGTTCGCGGGCCAGCAGGACACCTACCTCAATGTGGTCGGAACGCCGGCCATCCTCGACAACATCAGCAGGTGTTGGGCCTCGCTGTTCACCATGCGATCGGTGACGTACCGGCGGCGGTTGGGAATCGACCATCGCAGGGTCGGGATGGCCGTGGTGGTGCAGGCCATGGTTGTCCCGGACGCCGCCGGAGTGTTGTTCACCGCGGACCCGATCACCTCCAACAGAAGAGTGGCTGCGGTCGAGGCCAGCTTCGGGCTGGGCGAGGCGCTCGTCTCGGGTCTGGTGAATCCCGACGTGTTCCGGGTGCGCGACGGCAAGATCATCGAGCGGACGATCACCGCCAAGGAGCGCGCCGTCCTGACCGCACCGGCGGGCGGAACCCGGATCCGGCCCGTTGACCCCGCCCAGCAGTTGCAATCCTCGCTGACCGATGAGCAGGTCGTTCGGCTGGTCGAGTTGGGTCGGCGGATCGAGGCACATTTCGCTGCACCACAGGACATTGAATGGTGTCTTGCCGATGGGGATTTTCAGATAGTCCAGAGCCGGCCGATCACGACGCTGTTCCCGATTCCTGTTACCGGCGACGAAGGGAACCACGTTTTCCTGTCGGTCGGACACCAGCAGATGATGACCGACCCGATGAAGCCGCTGGGGCTATCCGTCTGGCAGATGACGGCGCTGGCGCCGATGCTGGATGCCGGCGGGAGGCTGTTCGTCGACGCCACCAGGCTGTTGGTCACGCCGTCGAACCGGGCGGCGTTCCTCACGCTCGCCGGCAGGTCTGATCCCCTGATCAGTGATGCCCTGCAGACCATTCTGGATCGCGGCGATTTCGTTCCCTCGTTACCGGAGCCGCCCACGCCCCGGCAGCCGATCGGCGGGCCGGCCGCATCCCACGACGCGGGCGCGGCCATCGACACCGATCCGGCCATCGTCACCGACCTGATCGAGAAAAGCCGGTCGTCGATCGACGAGTTGTCCCGCGCCATCGTGACCAAGTCGGGACCGGCTCTGTTCGACTTTCTCGTCGAGGCATTCGCCGAGCACAAACGCGCACTGAGTGACCGCCGGAGCATGCAGGCGATCATGGCCGGAATGGAGGCCACCTGGTGGCTGAACGAGCACCTGCAGGAATGGCTCGGCGAAAGCAACCCGGCCGACGTGCTCACCCAATCCGCCCCCGGCAACGTCACCTCGGAAATGGGCCTCGCGCTGCTCGACGTCGCCGACGCGATCCGCCCGCACCCGCAGGTGGTGGCATTCCTGCGCACGGTGCGCACTGATTCCTTCCTCGACGACCTTGCCGATCTGCCTGGCGGCATGGAGGCGCGAGATGCCCTGGTGGGATTCCTCGACCGCTACGGGATGCGGTGCGTCGGAGAGATCGACATCACCAGGCCGCGGTGGGCCGAACAGCCCAGCGCGCTTCTCCCCGTCATTCTCGGCAACATCGACCATTTCGAAGCGGGGGCCGGCTCAGAGCTTTTCGAGCGCGGTCTGCTGGAGGCGGCGGACAAGGAGCGCGAAATCCTGGGACGACTGCGGGCGCTGCCGGACGGGGCGGCCAAGGCCGGCGAGGCCGAACGGATGATCCGCCGCGTCCGCACCTTCATCGGATATCGCGAGTACCCCAAATATGCTCTGATCCAACGTTTCTTCCTCTACAAGCAGGCGTTGCTCGCCGAGGCCGGGCACCTCGCCGACGCCGGCGTGCTCGCCGACATGCAGGACGCCTTCTATCTTTCGTTCGACGAGTTCGGAGAGGCGGCCCGGACCGGCCGGGTGGACCGGCAACTCATCCAGCGGCGCAAGGAGGCGTTCCGGTCGTACGGGGCCTTGACGCCGCCCCGGGTCCTCACCTCGGACGGCGAGGTCGTCAACGGCAGATATCGGCGCCAGAACCTGCCGACCGGGGCGCTGGCGGGTCTCCCGGTCTCCGGCGGGATCGTGGAGGGCCGGGCGCGGGTCCTGATGGACATCGCACAGGCGCACGTCGAACCGGGTGACATCCTCGTGACGACCTACACCGATCCCAGTTGGTCGCCGTTGTTCGTCGGGATCAGCGCCGTCGTGACAGAGGTCGGCGGGATGATGACGCACGGCGCGGTGATAGCCCGGGAATACGGATTGCCGGCGGTGGTGGGCGTCGACAATGCCACCAGGTTGATCCGGGACGGGCAGCGCATTCGGGTCAACGGGACCGACGGTTACATCGAGATCCTGCCGACGGCAGGAACACCAGGACGATGAGATCCGATAGCCCGCTCTGGAGCTGACTTGTCGGCGCTGCCCCCTCGGGAATGTCCCTTCTCGTCCCTCTTGGTCCGGCTGTCCGCAATGTGACTACGCCGGATGGTCGATCGTTCGGCATTGCCGAACGTGTGCGCTTTGTCATAGGAAGGTCGGGCGGTTAGCTTCGCGCAATGCCGCCTCCGGTGGCAGGCCGGCCCAGGCCGGCGAGAAACGTCAAGAGCAGGAGCACATGTGCTGACAGACGGCAACGAAGCAGCTGTGACGCACCGACGCCCGCGGCACCGCACGTTGGTCAAGGGAGTCGTGCTCGGCGCCGCGCTGGCGACGCTCGCGGGTACCGCACCGATGTCGTTCGCGGCCGCCGACGACATCGGCGGGCCGCCCGGCGCGACCCAGGTGTCGACGATGGCTGACGCGGCTGGCGCACTACCGACCTCGGCCCTGCGAGCCCTCACAGCACGCGGGGACCTGACGGCAGGGGCGAGCGTCCCGAACATCACCGGACCGATCCCCGTGACGAAGTCGTCGTATCCCTTCGGGGCCGCCGCCCACACCGCCGTTCCCGAGAACCTCGCCGCCATCGGCTATGTCGAAGAGGAATACTTCGTCAGTGGACTGGCGAACGTCTACACCTGGCCGGCGCCCGGACCCGCGGTGGTGCGTACCGCCGATGCCCCGTACACCACCCGCGTCCTGGTGAGGCGACCGGCGAAGGCCGCGAAATTCAGCGGCAACGTGGTGGTCGAGCCGCTCAACCCGTCGAACCTGTTCGATTTGAATCTCGGCTGGGGGCTGATGCACGAGCAGCTGATCCGCAACGGTGACGTGTGGGTCGGGATCACCGTCAAGCCGGTGTCGATGGAAACGCTGAAGACGTTCAATCCCACCCGGTACGCGCCGTTGTCCATGGACAACCCATTGCCGCTGTCGGATCCGGCGAACTGCACCGAACTGCCGAACGGCAGCGCTTTGCCCGCAGACACGAGACGGGAAACCGAGAACGGGCTGGCGTGGGACATCTACAGCCAGGTCGGTGAGCTTCTCCGTTCGACCTCGGCGAAGAACCCGGTCGCCTACGGCGGCAAGAAGCCCAAGGCAGGGCTGAAGCTGTACGGCTTCGGGTACTCGCAGACCGGCGGCTACATGTACGACTACATCAACGGTGTCGCGCCGCTGGCCGAGAAGCAGACCGGGCATTCGATCTACGACGCCTACATCGTCGCGGTGGCCGGCGGAAACTTCGCCGGCCTGTACCCGATCAACCAGTGTGAGCCGGCGCCGCCGGTGACCGACTCGCGGCGGCAGTTGAGCAATGTCGGTGTCCCGGTCATTCATGTGATGTCGCAGTCGGACTACCTCATCGGCATCGCGTCCCGACGGCCGGACAGCGACTGGATCACCGACCGGTACCGGCAGTACGAGATGGCCGGCGCCGGCCACGCCACGCCGACGGAACTGAACTTCGCCGCGGCACCGGCCGACATCATCAAGGGCGGCCGGGAAGTGCCGCCGGCGAGCTGCAACGAAGGCCCGCGCAGCCGGTTCCCGAGCTCCATCTTCTTCGACGCGATCCTGCGCAATCTCGATCGCTGGGTCCGAAAGGACATCCCGCCGCCGCACGGCTCGCCGATCGTGGTCGACGACGGACAACCGGTCCTCGACGAGTTCGGCAACGTGCAGGGCGGGCTGCGATCGCCGTACCTGGACGTCCCGACGTCCACCTGGTACGGCAGCTCCACCGGCGCCTCGTTCTGCTTCATCGCCGGTCATGAGGTGCCGTTCTCCGCAGAGAAACTGCGCGAGCTGTACCCGAGCCACCGGGCGTATGTCGATGCGGTGGTCAAGGACACCAATGCCCTTGTCCGGCAGGGCTTCATCACCGACTACGACGGCCGGATGCTGATCCGCGAGGCGCTGAAGGCACCGGTTCCGCCGGCGTCCTGAGGCAAGCGCGGGCGGCCGGGACCCTCGGGTCCCGGCCGCCCGGCGTTGTCTGCGGCGCGGCCGTCGCTGTTCTAGCCTCGGTCTTCATCCGATGACCGTCGAAAGGGGCTTGCCATGACCAGGTTCGTGATCGGGCCGGACGTCGCGGTGCGGCTCGCGTCGGAGCAGGCCGCGATCTCCGATAGACATCACCTGGTCGCCCCGACCCTGCTGCGCTCCCAGGTGCTCTCGTTGCTGTACGCAAGGGTGCGGGACGGCGGCCTCACCAAGTCCGACGCCGAGCGCCACCTCGACTACATCCGCGGGCTGCGGATCCGGCTGCTCGGTGACCGGGTGCTGCAGAGCGTTGCCTGGAAGGTCGCGGACCAACTCCAGATGACCGACACCTTTGCCGCCGAGTACCTGGCGCTGACCCAGCTGCAGGCCGATGCGTTCATCACCCTCGACACGGACCTTGCGAAGCTTGCCCGGTCGGTGGTGACCGTCGCCCCGCTCGAAGCGCTGCTGCACGGAGCACACTAGTTCGCGAGCCGCAGCGGCTGAAGCAGACAGCCCTCCGGGCGCGGAACTGTAGCGTCATCGATCGTGATGATTCGGACATTGCCATGACGGCAATTCTGGAGGTGCTGCCGGTCGCCGTCGGTCTGGCGCTGGCGGCGCTGCCGATCGTGCTGATCCCGCTGACGCTGGCAACCAACCGTCCGGCAGGTGTGGTGCGTGCGTTTCTCGCTGGCTGGCTGGCCGGGGTGCTGGCGGTCGGGGCGGTCGTCATCGCGGCCGCGGATGCCATCGTCCGACCCGAGGTGCATCCGCAGTGGCTCAGCTACGTCAAGCTGGGGTTGGGTATCGCACTTGTTGCGCTGGCCGCGCGGAAGTGGCTGTCCCGTACTCCCGCAGGCGTCGAACCGGAGCCCGCGAAGTGGATGTCGTCGGTGGCAACAATGAACGGCGGCAAGGCTTTCCGACTGGCCCTGTTGTTGGCCTGTGCCAATCCCAAGAACCTGTTGCTGGTGGTCAGCGGGGCCACGGTGATCGCGGACGCGACGTACCGACCGTTGGAGCAGGGGGTCGCGCTGGTCGTCTTCGCTCTTGTCGGCAGCATCGGTGTCGCGGCGCCGGTGGTACTGCCGCTCGTCCTGGGCAGCCGTGCAGAACCCGTTCTCGACGCGACGGACCGGTGGATGACCCGGCACAGTTCGATCATCGTGGCGGTCGTCCTACTGATCCTGGGCGTGCTGCTGATCATCAATGCTGTCCGCGGCCTCTGATGCCCGGCTCGAGTCCAACGACAACAACGGCGTCTCAACAATGTGGCGCCCGGTGACGTCCGCGGCCCGCTGCAGCAGGCGTTCGCGCTGCCGCGCGTTGGTGCTGCATTCTGCGGCTCTCGTCCACGCCACGATGGCCGCGGCCGGGTTCCCCGAACGTTCGAGGAGGTCGGCGTGCGCCGCGTGCAAGGACGGATAGTCGGCCAGCCGGGGATCGTCCAGGGCGGTCTGCAGAACGGCCAGCCCGGCCTGTGGACCGCTGGCGCGGCCGACCGCAACGGCACGGTTGACCTCCACCACGACGGAAGGTTGCACTCGGGAAAGCGCTCGGTACAGATCTGCTATCAGCGGCCAGTCGAGGTCGCCAACCGAGGCGGCGGTGCAGTGCAGCAGCGCAATGGCCGCCTGCAGTTGGTAGAACCCCGGGGTGGTGCGCCCGGTGGTGGCCAGGATGCGCTTGGCCTGTTCGATGGCCTGGACGTCCCAGCGGGCGCGGTCCTGCTCCTCGTACGGGACAGGTGCGGCCGGCTCGTCCTGCCTGGCGTCGACCCGCGCATGCTGCAGCAGCAGCAGAGCCAGAAGCCCCGCCGTCTCCTCGTCGTCGGGAGCAAGCCTGTGCAGCTGGCGAGCGAGCCATACGGCTTCGTCGCAGAGCTCGCGACGCACCGACGGTCCGTCCCCACCGGCGAGATACCCCTCGGTGAAGATCAGATAGATGACCGTCTGGACTTCGGGGATGCGCTCGCCGAGTCGAGTTCGATCAGGCAGTTCGAAGGTGATCCGTGCGTCACGGATCTTGGCGCGGGCGCGGACAAGGCGCTTGGTCATGGTCGCTTCCGGAACGAGGAAGCGGGACGCGATCTGCCGGTCGGTCAATCCCGCGACGTGCCGGAGGGTCAGCGCAATTTGCGCCTCCGCGGACAGGGCCGGATGACAGCAGGTCAGCACGAGTGAGAGCACATCGTCCTGCAGGTCGGAATCCATGGAATGGTCGTCCGTTCGCTGCTGCAGCCCGCCGTGTTGGTCCTGATCTCCATCGGAGCTGACCCGCGACGTCAGCGGAAGTCGATCCCGACGGAGTGCGTCCACCGCCTTACGCCAGGCAATGGTGGTCAGCCAGGCCCCGGGTCGCTCCGGGATCCCATGCAGCGGCCATCGTGCGGCCGCCGCGGCGAAGGCCTCCTGAACGGCGTCCTCGGCCTTCTCCAGGTCGCCCAGTCGGCGCGCGACGGTGGCGAGCACCGCCGCGCGCTCCTCGCGCCAGGCTGCATGCAGTGCGCCTTCCGCGGTTCGCGGCGCGTCCTGCGTCGTCACCCGGAGCCTGGCGCGCGACCCTCGGCAAGCACCGTCTGCGGGTCGGAGCCCGGCTGCAGGGGCCGGACTTCAATCGTCCCGGTACGGGCGTTCGGCGCCTTAGCAGCCCAGTCCAGCGCAACGTCCAGATGTGGGACGTCGATGACGTAGTACCCGATGAGGTGCTCTTTGGTCTCCGCGAACGGACCGTCCACCAGCAACCGGCGCCCCTGTCGCACTTGGACGGACGTCGCCGTATCCGCGTCGTGCAGCGCATGGCCGCCGATCAGGACGCCCGCCGTGTGCAGGGCCCTGGTGTAAGCGACCCATTCGGTGACGACCCCGTCGTCGACCCCATCCGGCGGTCGGGATTGCGTGTCGTCCCACGCGTCCGGGGCGTTGGCAAGCAGCAACAGGTACTTCATCGATCCTCCACGGTGTGGTCAATTCAGGGTGCCCGAGCTGCAGGTGCGCCGCCCGTCACAGGAAACGACGCGCCCGCAGGTCCGCCGAGGACAGCTGTGGCCCATCGGATGTGGAATTCGAGAAAATCTCGGCCAGGTGTCCTGGACCCGCCACCCCACGCCGTCGTGTGTGCGGGACGTCGTTCGACGCTCCCGTCACGACGAACCTTGGAAGGTCCCTGTGAAGATCATCCGTCAGACCGAGTTCGGTGGACCGGAAGTCCTGACCCTGCATGACGCTCCTGTCCCGTCTCCCGGCCCTGGGCAGATCCTCATCCGCGTCGAATCCGCCGCGGTGAACTTCGCCGACATCATGCGCCGGCGCAACGACCCGTACCCGTTCCCGACAACCCTGCCCTTCACGCCCGGCAGCGAGGTCGCCGGCACGATCGAAGCACTCGGGACCGGCGTCGACGGTCCACCTGTCGGTACCCCGGTGTTCGCTCTGGTCGGCAACGATGGCTCCAATGGGTACGCGCAGTACGCCGTCACCAGCGCCGACCAGGTGATCCCGATCCCGGCGGGCCTGAGCGCGGATGAGGCCGCCGGCATCGTGGTGGCCGGGGCCACCGCAATGCTGACGCTCACCGACGCAGGGCACGTCGAAACGGGACAGACAGTGTTGGTGCAGGGCGCCGGTGGGGGCGTCGGCGGCTATGCCGTTCAGATCGCCAAACTCCTCGGCGCCACCGTCATCGCCGCCGCCAGCACCCCCGCTCGTCGTGACGCGGCCCTTGCCGCCGGTGCCGATCATGTCGTCGACCACACCCGGCCCGGATGGGCTCGACACGTGCAGGATCTGACCAGAGGCACCGGGGTCGACCTGGTGCTCGAGATCAGCGGCGGCCGGATCTTCACCGAGTCGCTCGGCACCCTGGCTCCGTTCGGCCGGGTGGTCGTGGCCGGCATGGCAGGTGGGGAGCCGCTCAGTTTGGGGCGGGAGACCGTGCGGCAGTTCTTCTACACACCCGCACTGGGTCAGAGCTTGCACGCGTTCAACATCGGTCTCTATTTCGGGCTCCGCCCGCAGGTCGCCATGCAAGCGCTGCAAACCCTCATCGGATACATCACGACCGGTCGGGTGAAGGTGAACATCGGTCACGTGCTGCCGCTCGACCAGGCCGATGAAGCCCACCGGCTCATCGAAAGCCGCTCAGCCGTCGGGAAAGTGGTGCTGAGGCCGTGGATGTGACCGTCGGCTCTCCGGCCCTTCCGTGGAACTGCAGGCGATCCTGGACGTCACTCCACCGTGCGATCCTCGAGGATGGATCGACCCGTGGACCGGCTGCGCCCACGGAACTCCGCGATCACCGTCCCGTCGGCGCGGCTGACGGTGACGTCGTACAAGCCGCTGCGGCCGTGTCGCACCCGCTCCACGGCGGTGGCCAGCAGCACCTCACCCAGCACAGCCGGTGCGACGAACGTGATGTCGAAGCCGGCGGCCACGGTGGCGATCCCGTGGCTGTTGCACGCGAAGGCGAACGCGCTGTCGGCCAGGGTCGCCACCACTCCCCCGTGACAGCATCCATGCCCGTTCACCATGTCCGCGCGCACGGTCATCCTGATCGACGCGCATCCGGGGCCGACGTCGAGAAGGTCCATTCCGAGGGCCTGGCTGGCGTTGTCGGTGGCCCACAGGGTCTGCGCGGACAGTCGGGCGCGATCGTCGTCGTTCACACCGAACCGCCCTTCTGCGCTCACGGTCGACGGCAACCAACACCACCGGACCCATCTTGACGTGCACGGGTGACCGTGCGCGCGATGACGGAATGCGTCACAGATCGGCGAGGGCACCCAACGGCGACTCGACACAGTCAGCGACGAAGCGCAGGAAGCCGCCGGCGACGCCCCCGTCACAGATACGGTGATCGAAGACGAGCGAGAGCTGGGCGATCTTGCGCGGCACGACCTCACCGTCGACAACCCATGGCCGGTCGATGATCCGGCCCAGGCCCAGCATCGCCGACTCGGGGTGGTTGATGATCGCGGCGGATCCGTCGACGCCGAAGACGCCGTAATTGTTGACGCTGAAAGTGCCGCCGGACATCTCCCGCGGCGTCAGCGAGCCGGCCCGTGCGGACGCGGTCATCGCTCCGATCTGCAGCGAGAGTTCCCGAGCTGTCAGCCGATCGGCCTCCCGCAGTACCGGGACCACCAGTCCCCTGTCTGTCTGCGCCGCGAACCCGAGGTGGACGTGCGCCGGCAACACGATGTCGGTGCCGTCGACCCGGCCGTTGAGTTCCGGGTATCGGCGAATTCCGAGCAGCGCGAAGCGGGCGAACAACCCGAGGATGCTCACCTGGCGATCACCATCGCGCCGGTTGATCTGGCTCCTGGCGGCCAGCAGATCGGTGGCGTCGACGTCCACCCAGACGGTGGCCTCGGGGATCTCGCGCCGTGAGCGGGTCATCTTGTCGGCGATGAAGCGGCGGGCGGCGGTCATCGGGACACGGCGGTCCCCGGATCCGTGTTCGGCCGGTCGGCTGACGATGGGGCGTTCTTGCTGCGGGACCGGATCGTCCGATGCCGCACTGCCCGAGGTCTGGACGGCGATCGCTGCCTCGACGTCCCGGCGGGTGATCACCCCGCCGGCGCCGGTACCGGGGACATCCTTCAGGTCCACGTCGGCGCGCTTGGCCAGCATCCGGACCGGCGGTGAGATCACGGCCGGTGACATTCGCAGCCGGTGCATTCCAGCCGGTGCCATTCCAGCCGGTGAAGTCACAGCTGGTGAGACGACGACCGGTGGAGTCGCAGGCGGATGAGTTGACGGCGCGGCGCCGACGTCGACCCGGCCCTCGCCGCGGAGATGCCGGCGTCCCGTAGCCGATGAGCACATTGCCGCTGCCTGCGGTGCTGCCACCGCCGCGGCCCACTCACCATCCCCGGCTCCACGAGGCCGCGGGCATCATCGACACCAGGCCCCACCGTGATCAACGGCCGACCGACGGCGAGTGACTGGCCGGGCCGTCCGTGCAGCGCGGTCACAGTTCCGGAGAACGGAACCGGCACCTCGACAACGGCTTTCGCTGTTTCGACCTCGACAACGGGCTGATCCGTGCGGACCTCGTCACCGACGTCCACCAGCCACGAGACGATCTCCGCCTCGGTCAGTCCCTCACCCAGGTCCGGCAGCAGGAAATCCGGCATCAGTGATGCCCCTCCGATCGAGGCAGCACCGGGGTGTCGTCCCACTGAAGACGCTGCACGGCATCCAAGATCCGGTCGACGTTCGGCAGGTGGTATTGCTCCAGTTTTGGTGGCGCGTAGGGGATGTCGAAACCGGTGACCCGCAGAATCGGCGCCTGTAGGTGGTGGAAGCACTGTTCGGTGAGCCTGGCGACGACCTCCGCGCCGTACCCGCAGAAGCCGGCGGCCTCGTGCACCACGATGGCCCGACCGGTCCGCCGCACCGAAGCGGCGACCGTCTCGTCGTCGAACGGAGACAGCGATCGGAGGTCGATCACCTCGAGGTCCCATCCCTCCTCGGTGGCGGCCTCGGCAGATTCCAGTGCGGTGGCGACCGTACCGCCGTAGCTGATCACCGTGACGTCGGAGCCGGGACGCCGGATCACCGCACGGTCAAGGGCCGGCCCGTCGGTCGTCAGCGAGGTCGACTCCTTCGACCAGTAGCGTCGTTTCGGTTCGAGGAAGATCACCGGGTCGGGGCAGTCGATCGCCTCCCGCAGCAGCAGGTAGGCATCCGCCGGCGTAGCAGGCGTGACGACCCGGAGCCCGGGCGTGTGGGTGTAGTACACCTCCGACGAATCACAGTGATGCTCGACGCCGCCGATCCCACCGCCGTAGGGAATCCGGATGACGATCGGCAGCGTCACCGCCCCGCGGGTGCGGTTGTGCAGCTTGGCCAGGTGACTGGTGATCTGCTCGAACGCCGGGTAGGCGAATGCGTCGAACTGCATCTCGACCACCGGCCGGAGGCCGTTCATCGCCATGCCGATCGCCGTACCGACGATGCCCGACTCCGCCAGCGGCGTGTCGACAACCCTGTGCTCACCGAACCTCTCGGCGAGCCCGTCGGTCACCCGGAAGACCCCGCCGAGCGTCCCGACGTCCTCGCCGAGAACCAGCACCGAACCATCCGCGGCCAGACTGTCCGACAGCGCCCGGTTGAGCGCACCGGCCATCGTGACGGCGCGCGGTCCCGTCCACCGTCGGTGGCCTTCAGGCCGGGCCGGTCGGATCCGTCGGGCGTGACCGGCGACTGCAGTACGTCGGTCATGTCGCGGACCTTTCGGTGGGCTCCGGCCAGTCCGAGAGTTCTAGCGCCAGTTGCTGTTGCTGGCGCCGCAGCGCCGCGGTCGGTCGGTGGTAGACGTGCGCGAACAGCTCACCCGGATCAGGAGCCGCTGTGCCCTGCAGTCGCTCGCGGAGCGCGAGGGCGAAGGTCTCGGCGTCATCCCGCACCGCCGTCAGCAGATTGTCGTCGAGCAGCCCGCGATCGCGCAGATACCGCTCGAGCCGGTCGATCGGATCCTTGGCCGCCCACCGCTGCACCTCCTCCAGGGAGCGGTAGCGGGTGGCGTCATCGGCATTGGTGTGCGCATCCATCCGGTAGGTGACGGCCTCGATCAGCGTCGGCCCGTCACCTGCGCGGGCGGACCGGACAGCGTCCGAGACAGAAGAGAACACCGCGGCGGCGTCGTTGCCGTCGACCAGCACCGAGGACATCCCATAGCCGATTCCCTTGTGCGCCAACGACGGTGCCACTGTCTGCTTGGACAGCGGGACGCTGATCGCATACCCGTTGTTCTGCACCAGGAAGACGACCGGGCACTTCCAGACGGCGGCGAAGTTCAGCGCCTCGTGCGTGTCGCCCTCGCTGGTGGCGCCGTCGCCGATCATCACCAGCGCGATGGTGTCCTCGCCCTTGTAGCGAGCTGCGTGCGCGAGGCCGACAGCATGCAGCGCATTGGTGGCCAGCGGCGTGCACTGCGGCGCCACCCGCCGCTCGTACGGGTCGTACCCGCCGTGCCATTCCCCGCGTAGCAGGGTGAGCACCTGAACCGGGTCGACGCCTCGGGTCACCAGCGCGACCGAGTCCCGGTAGGTGGGGAACAGCCAATCACCGTCATCCAGCGCGAGTGTCGCGCCGACCTGGCAGGCCTCCTGGCCGCGGGACGACGGGTAGACGGCCAGTTCCCCCTGCCGCACGAGTGCGCCGGCCTGGGTGTCGAACCGCCGGCCGATGACCATTGCGCGATGCAGGCGGAGCAGGTCGACGTGCGAGGGAGGAGCCACATCAGCACCCGGGACGGCCTGTCCATGGGCGTCAATCATCTGCAGGGGCGTGTCGGAGGGGAGCAGGGCGGAGCTTCGGTGATCGCTGAGAACAGACATCGGCGGCAGCCTTCCGGGTTGGCTGTGACCCACAGCACGTTGGATCAGTATGCGGCGCGCACCTGCCATTCGTCTGCCCCGTTCGCGCGATGCTGGACAACTGGCCTCGATACCTGGGACGCTGAGCCATATGACTATTGGCGTACCGCTTCCACCCGGTCCGGCGAGACAGGTGGATCTCGACGAGGCCGATCGCGCGATCATCTCGGCGCTCAGCTCGGACGGCCGGCTGTCCATGCGGGCGCTCGCCGAACGTGTCCATCTGTCCCGAGCCGGCGTGTACGCGAGGGTGTCCCGGCTGGAGAAGATCGGCGTCATCACCGGTTACGCGGCCGTGGTCGATCCGGCCCGGCTGGGGTACGGGGTGTCCGCCTACATCTACCTGCGCATCGCGCAGCAGTCCTGGAAGGAGGTCCGGCACCGGATCAGCGAGATCCCTGAGGTCGAGCACGCGGCGTTGATCTCCGGTGACGACGACCTCGCGCTGCTGGTCAGGGCCGCCGATGCCGCGGCGCTGCGGGACCTGGTGCTCAACCGGCTGCAGACCATGCCCGACGTCGTGTCCACGAAGACGGTGCTCATTCTGGACGAGCTGCCGTGGCCGCGTCCGGACGCCGCGCGCAAGACGCTGACCGTCACGGCCAGGGTCACCACGGTCACGCCGGGCAGGGTGCCGACCGCCGCCGCGAGCTCATCGCCGGAAAGGTGGCGTGCGGACGGCCCCATGCGAACCAGCGCGCTGACATCGGCTGGCGTCAGACTCATCTCACGGCGCACAAACTGCTGTTCGACGACCTCGAGGTCCTCTGCAAAGACGACGGACAGGCGCTCGGCCTTCCCTGCGTCCACCGCGAGAAGCCTCAGTATGGAACGGATCTCGGACAGATGCTCCGGTTCCGGTGTCACCACGACGAGCACGCCGTCCGCGGCGAGCACCCGGACGATCTCTGCCGGGTCGCGCGGCGCGAACACGCTCAGCACCGCACCCGCAGCGCCGTCCCGGAGCGGCAAGGCAGACCAGGCATCGGCAACGACCGATGCCATGGCCGGGTGCGCAGCGGCCGCTCGCCGTGCGGCGTACCGGGAGGAATCCAGCGCGACCCCGACCGCCCGCTGCCCGCGGCGGGTGAGCCGGTCGAGCACGGCAGCGAGGTAATAGCCTGTGCCCGCGCCGATCTCCACGACGGGGCCGCGCTGCACCGCCGAGGCGACGGCCTCCGCGATCGGCAGGTAATGCCCGGCCGCCAGGAACTCGACGCGCGCGGCCACCATTTCGGCGCTGTCACCCGTGTCAGTGCGAGACCTGTTGCCCAGCAACGAGACATACCCTTGCCGAGCGATGTCGAACCGGTGCCCGTTGTCACAACCGACCACGTTCCGGTCGATCCCGCGCAGTGCCGCCCGGCAGTGCGGGCACTGCAGCAGGGGCAGCGCGGCCTCCAGCGCGGTGGGCGCCGACCCGGTCACCGCCGGCTCGATCACGGCTGCCGCGGACCGGACCCGCGCAGGTACTCCAGCTGAGCGGCGACCGAGTGCTCGGCAGCGAACCGTACTGATGGATCGATGTCGTCATACACGAGATCGGTGACCGCGCCCACCTCCGCGGTGTCACCGAGAACCTCCAGGGCCGAACGGATCTGGGCCAGTCGCTGCCGGCGATGCGCGAGATAGCGGCCGGCCACTGCGGTGAGATCGGGCAACTGCGGGCCGTGCGCCGGCAACACGACCCGCGGGCCGAGGCCGGACAACAGCTCCAGCGAGCCAAGGTAGGCACCAAGATCGCCGTCCGGCGGCGAGATGACGGTGGTCCCCCTGCCCAGTATGGTGTCCCCGGTCAGCACCGAACCGGTGTCGCCGTCGTCGGGCACCACGAAGCAGACCGAGTCCGCAGTGTGCCCAGGCGTTCTCAGCACGGTGATGGAAAGACCTGCGGCGTCGACGATCTCGCGATCGGTCAGCGGCGGCCCGCCGTGGCAGAACGCAGGATCGAAGGCGCGCACGGGTGCGCCGGTTCGCGCGGCGAGTTCGGCTGCGCCGTCGGTGTGATCGTGGTGCCGGTGGGTGATCAGGATCAGCTCCACCGGTTCACCTGACAGCACGGCCAGGTGGCCGGCGTCGTCCGGCCCGGGATCGACGACCACGCAGGTGCCGGCACCCGGACCCGCCAGCAGGTACGAGTTGGTGCCGTCCAAGGTCATTGGGCCGTGGTTCGGTGCAAGTAGCACCCTGGCTGACGCGGTGACCCGCGTCGGTTCGGGTTCGGTCATGGTCCGGCGCCTCTGGGCGCGTCGGAGCGCGCCGAACCAGGGTCGAGCGCACGCAGACTGGCCACATCGACGTCACGCACATCGGCCGCCCGCACCCGGACCGGGCTGATGACCCGATGCGCCGCCATCACCTCGGCCACCGACCCGAAGTCGGCGAGATCGGTGAGCATGGCCACCGTCGGCGGCATCAGCGCGGTCGCCCGTATCGCATGCTCGGCGAGTAGCGCCTCCGGCGTCCGCCACTGACCCGACTCCGCCTCCGTGGTGAGCATTCTCGCCTCTTGACCGGCCGGCAGCGCAGCGGCGAAGAAGAACGTGTCATACCGCCGGGTGCGCCCCGGTGGCGTGATCCAGTTCGCCCACGGCCGTAACAGGTCCGCCCTGATCTGCAGACCGGCATCGGCCAGCACATCGGACAGCCCCCGCCGCCGGTGCAGGACCGCAAGCCGGGCGGCGTCGTCCGGGATGGCCGTCGTGCGTCCCGGATCCGCCGCGCAGGCCAGCAACACCCCAGTCTCCTCGAACAGCTCACGGACGGCCGCCACCACGAGCGCACCGGCCTTGGCTGCATCCGCGCCGAGCGCCTGCGCCCACCACTTCGCATCCGGACCCATCCAACCCTGGCCCTCGACGCGATCACCTTCGTCGACTGCACCGCCGGGGAACACCGTCATTCCCGCCGCGAAATCCATGGCGGCGACCCGGCGGAGCACGAACACCTCGATACCGGGCTGGTCGTCCGGGTTGTCGTAGGCCAACGCATCACTGGCGTCGCGGTTGCCCGGTTCCGCGAACGGCACGGCATCGCGAACGAGCATGACGGTCGCCGCATCGCGGATCGGTACGTCTTCAGCAGTCGCATCGGCGACACCCGCAGCGAAGCCGCCTCCACCCGACGGGTCTGATGCGCCGGCGAAAGGTGCGGTCGTCATCGGCTCAACTTAACCAACCCAAGGTCCTTTCTTCTGCGCGGCTACGACGGCCGGTTGAGCCCAGCCGGCGACGTCGACCGTGTCAGACTCGAGTCACATTCAGCGTCCTGCCCACGCCGCTCCCATGATGCAGATGCCGAGAAGGCCAGGTCTCGAAGTGACGACACCGTTGGACGGAGCGGATTGGGTGGACGCCACAGTCTCTGAGACAGTCCAGGACGTGCTGAACCGGATGCTCCGTGCCTGCTGTGGCGGCAACGGCGGGAGATGTCGTGCGGCCCGTCGCTTCGAACAGGCGAGAAGTCACCTGACCTGCGCGATGGCCTCGATCTCGACAGGCGATCCCAGGGGAAGCTCGGCAACACCCACGGCGGACCTGGCATGACGGCCGGCCTCGCCGAACACCTCGGCGAACAGGTCGGAAGCACCGTTGACGACGCCGGGCTGACCGGTGAATCCCTCGGCCGATGCGACGAAGCCGACGACCTTCACGATCCGCTCGACGTTGTCGATGCCGACCTCCGCATGCAGTGCGGCAAGGACATTCAGCGCGGCCTGGCGGGCGTAATCCTTCGCGTCCTCGGGCGACACCTCCGCACCGACCCGGCCGGTGGCGGGCAGCCTGCCCTCGCTGAACGGCAGCTGGCCGGCGGTATAGACGAGGTTGCCGGTCCGCGCCGTGGGCAGGTAGGAGCCCGCGGCCGCAGCCACCGGCGGCAGCTCGATGCCCAGTTCGGCCAGCCGCTCCGACGCGCTCATCCGCGTTCGCGCTTCAGGTAGGCCACCAGCTGCTCCGGATTCGGTCCGGGCACCACCTGGACCAGTTCCCAGCCGTCCTCGCCCCAGGTGTCCAGGATCGCCTTGGTGGCGTGAGTGATCAGCGGAACGGTGGCGTACTCGAACGTCCGCCGGCCGGCGGGGCTCGATGCTGTGGGATTGGACATGCCCTGACTCTAGGTCGCTCACACCGGGCTGCGAACCCCGGCCGCCGCAACATCGAGGAGCGCGCTGAAGCACGCGGCTGAATAGTCTGGCCGGATGGCGGCGGACGGATGGCACTGGGCGGCTGCCTCGATCGTCGCGCTGCTGCTGTTCGTGCTTGTTCTGCTGTGGTACGACACGCTGCGCGAGCGGCCGAACCTCACCACCGGGCAAGCCACCGTCCGCGCGTTGCCGTCGCTCATCGTGGTGCCGATCGGCTTCCTGCTCGCACTGTTCCTGCCGCTCTGGGTGGGCGGCGTGCTGATGGTGGTGCCGCTGATCGTGCTGCTGGTGATGGCCCTCGCCGACTGACCTACCGGATCGACCCAGCCGACACAGAAGTCGACAGAGAAGCCGACCGGGAAGCCGACCGACGTCCCGGTCGGCAGAGCAGCAGACGGACAACTCCGATGCCGCTGTCGTCCCGCTGCCCCGGTCCGGGCGTTTGCCCGCCTGCAGCCAGGGGCACCGAACAGACAACTGCACCGAACAGACAACTGCACCGAACAGACACCGTTGAGAGCACCAAGAGGGATCCGCAAGAAGGGACACCGCCATGGTCGCCAGTACCTGGAAGGCGCACACCGAGCACGGGCAACTCAGCAGCGCCGATCGCAAGGATCTCCCTGAGTCGGTGTACGCGTTTCCGGACAAGCGCAAGGAACCCTTGACCGACGCCAGGCATGTCCGCACCGCGCTGGCACGGTTCGACCAGGTCAAGGACGTCACCGACGACGAACGCGACCTCGCGTTCGCCAATATCCGCAAGGCAGCGGCGCACTACGACGTCGACGTCGCCGAGACCGATTGGCGCCAGCTGGGCCGAAAGCCGCACACCCACAACGACGCTCACTGACCTCAAGCGCCGCGGCCGTACGACGGTGACCACCGACCAGCGAAGTGCCGACGGTGCGAACATTGCCGACGGTGCCGACGGTGCCGTCCTCCGCACGATCGATGCCGTCACCGTGCCCGTCCCCGACCTCGACAGCGGGCTGGCCTTCTACCGCGACCGCCTCGGGCATCGCCTGCTGTGGCGGAACGACGCCGTCGGTCAGGCCGGCCTGCAGCTCCCCGACGGCGACGGCGAACTGGTGATCAGCACCCAGCAGCAGTACGAGCCGAACTGGTTGGTGGACTCGGCGGACGGCGCGGCCGAACTGTTCGCCGCCGCAGGCGGGCGGGTGCTCGTCGCTGCCTTCGACGTGCCGGTCGGCCGGATCACCGTCGTCGAGGACCCGTTCGGCAACCGCCTCGTATTGCTCGACCTGTCAGCCGGCCGTTACTCCCCGGCGGGAGACCCACCTGCACGCTGAACCGCCGGGTGCGGCTTACGCGCCCGTGCCCGCCGGCCCGCCACCCAGCCGGTGATGTACGCGGCCAGCGCGCCGACCCAACCGGCGGTCATCAGATTCAGCGACGGCCCGTGTTGCCCGTCGCTCACGTAGAACATCCCCGCCCCGAAGGCGAGCAGCACGCAGGCAAGGCCGCACCCGCCGATGACCAGGCTCCGCCCGCGGCCGGCCACCGCGCTGCCCGCAACGATCACCGCGACGAACAACACTGCTTCGACCAGCACGACGGTCCCGACGAGCGCGTGCAGCGCGAAGGTCGGGTGCTGCGCCAGAAATCCCCAAGCCGCGCCTTCCGCAGGAAACTCGATCGGCAGCCCTACCAACAGCCCCAGGCCACCAATTCGACTACCAATCGCCGCGATGTGTTCCGCAGCCTCAGACCATCCATTGGTTCCACCCTCGTATCGCAACTCGGTGTTGCGTTACGGTGGAACTATGCCACGCAACGCGTATAACGCAACTCGAAGTTGCGATGGTGGCCGATGAGCTGCCCGGTGAATGAGCCGTGCGGTGGGTGAGCCGTCCGCTCGATCAACCACCCGGTCGATCAGCGTGGTCGGGCGGGGCGCGAAGGTCCGCATCGCCGTCCTGACAGCGACGCTCACCGAGCTCACCGAAGTCGGGTACGCCGGCCTGACGATCGAGAACGTCGCCCGCCGTTCCGGCGTGCACAAGACCACGATCTACCGCCGGTGGAACGACCGCGAGGCCCTGGTCACCGACGCTGTCGCCGACCTTGCTGCAGCGACGCTTCCGTTGGACGACACCGGGGACATCGACCTCGACCTGCGGACCTTCGCCCGCGGCCTGGTGAGCTGGCTCAACAGCACAACCGGCCGAGCCGTGCTCGCCGTCCTGCAGTCCGACGCCGCCCGCCTGCCCACCGTGGCGGCGTCCCGGCGGCGCTTCTTCACCGGCCGCGTCGCGGCGGCGGAGCCGCTGGTGCGCACGGCGGTCGAACGTGGCCAGTTGCCGGGCGCCACCGACCCCGGCGCGCTGCTCCGGGCTGTGATCGCGCCGATCTATCTCCGGTTGCTGGTCACGGCGGAGGAGGTGACCGAGGATTCCGCGGATCGGGCGGTGGCCGCCGCTCTCGTCGTCGCCCGCGCCGGCCTGCTCAACCCTGACTGATCAACGCTGACCGGATCACGCTGACCGATCAACGCTGACCGATCAATGCTGACCGATCACGCTGATCGATCAACGGCGAGTCATCAACGGCGAGCGATCACCGGCGAACGATCAAAGGCGAGCCATCAGTCCGAGTTCGCCAGGATGATCGCTTGCAGCGCAGCAGATTTCTCCGCTGTCCACCCCGGCGGCCTGATCACCTGCGCCCACCCGTCGACGTACTGACCGGTGAAGCTGTGTCCGTGGCCGGACGGCACGGGGACGGGCTCGGCCATGTCCGCGGTCACCTGCCAGAACGTCACGAACGGGATCCACACCATCTCGGGCAGCACGTCCGCGCCGCGCGGTTCGGCCAACCAGTCCGGCCGGCGCAGCAGCAGATCGGTGCTCCACCAGGTGACAGGGTCCGACGGGTGTGACAGGTACAGCACCCTCGTCCCGTCCCACGCCGCCGATGCCGGCGGAGGCATGGTGTCGGGGTTGTCGGTGAATCGCACGGTCCGGCCACCGCGGAACACGGGCTGGATCTCCGGGCTCCCCGGATCGCGGCCGTCGGTGAACTCGGTGAACAGCGAATTGAAGCTGGGCGGCCCGGCCCACAGCACTCCGTCGGTGCGGTTACGCAGGTCGAACTCGCCGCTGAACGCGGCCTCGGTGGAGAAGGACCCGAGGCTGACGCCGAACACCAGCAGCTTCGGTCGGTCGTTCGTGGGCAGGTCGATCCAGCGGTCGTACACGGCGTCCACCAGCGCGCGTCCCGCCTCCCTGGCCCGCGTCTGGTCGACGATGAACGACACCCAGGAGGGCAGATACGAGTACTGGATCCCGACGCTCGCGACGTTGCCGTCGGTGATGTATTCGAGGCTGTCGATGCCGCCGGGGTCGACCCAGCCCGTTCCGGTGGTGCCCGCGATCAGCACGTATTCGCGGTCGAACCCGCCGAGCCTGATCAGGTCGTCGACCGCGAGTGCGGCGCGTTCCTCCAGGTCCGGCGCCGATGCAATGCCGGCGTAGGCACGGATGGGCTCCATCGCTGCGGACCCGGACCACGCCGCGATCTGTGCCGCGGTGGGACCGGTGCCGACGAAGTTGCGCCCCTGGAAGCCGAGCGTGTCGAACGGCACCTGTGAATCGGCGGCGCCCGACCTCGACGCGTTCAGCGGCCCGGTCACGGCCTCGTTCGTCGTGGTGTCGAGGACGGCGAAACTGCGGTCGGCGACGGCGATCGCACCGTCCAGCACGACCCCGCTGAGCACTCCGACGGTGACGGCGGCGACCAGCACCCATCCCACCCCGCGGGCGGCGCGCTGCCCCATCCAACGGCCGAGCAGACGTGCGACCCAGCGGAACAGCCCCCGCAGGCCACGTCCGGCGGCGACCAGGCCGACGAACACCAGCACCGCAACGATCGGCACCAGGATCGGCGTGCCGAAACCCTCTGCGGGGACGCTCATCAGCTCGCGGATCTGGTTCTGCCAACGCCTGCCGAGCAGGTAGGCCACGATCAGTGCGACACCGCCGACGACGAGGAACACCCGCCACGACAGCGGCCGGGTGCGCCGTGTCGGGCGATCGGCGAACTGCCGCCACAACCAGGCGCCGACGACGCCGAGCCCGTACCCGATTGCACCGTTGACGCCGCAGACGAAGCCCTGGAACGCCGCGGGACGGGGCAACAGTGACGGCGTGAAGGACAGGCAGACGAACAGCAACGCCACCCACGCACCGGGCAGGGTGTAGCGAAACCATTTGCGACGCTGCGGTTGTGGTGGTGCGTCGACAGACTCACCTGGGATGACCGGCTCGCTGGGTGATGCCGCCTCACTTGCTTGCGCAATGGGCTCACCGGCCGGCAGCCGGTCGTCCGCGGCCGTGCCCGGTTGCGTCATACGGTCAGCCCCGGCGTCAATCCCCGCCACACATTTCGGACATCGATCACGGGAGGCAGTATCCGTCATGAAACTGGCGGTTGGGAGCAGGCGATTCAGCCGGTGCCCAACTGCAGCAACAACTCACCACACCCGTTGACGGCCCAATGCAGGGCGATGGGAGCGACCAGACTGCCGCTGCGGTCCCGGAGAAAGGCGAAGAGAACTCCTGCTGCACCAGTGAACAGAACAGTGCCGACCACCCGCAGCACGGTGCCGCCCGCGCCGTCCCCGAGCACGCCGGACACCGACTGGTTGGCGGCACTCCCTGACAGCGCCGAGGACACGTGCCACAGACCGAACAGCAAGGACGACACGCCGGTGGCCCACCAACGGCCGGATTGCCGCCGGATCAGGCCCCACACCGCGCCCCGGAAGGCGAACTCCTCCGGGATCACGGTCAGCAGGGGGATCACCACCAGGGCGCGCAGCAGGGTCTCGCCCCAGGTCGCTGTCGTCGCGGGAATCGCTTCGCGCACCGCCGGCACAAAGGCCGCAATGCCGTAGCCGATCACCACGGCGCCCGCTGCGACGCCACCCCACCTCGCCCCCGCGGAGAGCCGTCGCCGCGCGAGCCCGAGGTCGTCCGCGGTCAGCCGACTGGCCGCGGCCACCCCTGCAAGCGCGCCCACCATGCCTACGCCGACCGCCGCGTCGGCGTCTGGAAAGACGCGGTGGCCCAGGATGTTCGCTGCCGCCAGGATCGCGATGTCCAGGCCGAGGGCGACGCCGAACGGCAGCCGACCCCGCTGCCTGTCGCGGCCGGGAACCCTCAGCGGACAGGCTCCAGCACCACGACGGGGATCTGCCGGGTCGTCTTGCGCTCGTAATCGGCGAAGCCGGTGTACTCCGTCTTGTGCGCAGTCCAGATCTCGTCCCGCTCCGCACCCTCGGTGACCCTCGCGCGAACCTCGACGGTGTCGGTGCCGATCTCGACCGACGCCTCCGGGTTGGCGACCAGGTTGTGGTACCAGTCGGGATTCGTGTCGGCGCCGGCCTTGGAGGCGAACACCGCCCACCCGCCGGGGACGGTCCGATACATCATTGGCGCCACCCGGTCCAGCCCGGATTTGGCACCCTTGCTGTGCAGCAGCAGAAGTGGAGCGCCGGCGAACGGCCCTCCCACCCGACCCTCGTTCGCGCGGAATTCTGAGATGATGCTGTCGTTCCAGTCGGACATGAAGACCCTTTCGGTGGCGGGGACGCCCGGATTATGACCCCTGTGACCGGGCTGCGGAGAGACACCCGGACGGCCGACGGTTCCGATTCCGGGCGCGGCTGGCAGGATCGTGGAATGAGTGTCGACACCGCTGCCGCACCGGACGGCAGCTCCCACACCGACGGGCTGTGGGCCGAACGCGTCGGCACCCGCCGTTACACCGGCCGCAACACTCGCGGCGCCGAGGTCAAGATGGGACCCGCGGAGGCGGGAGCGGTCTTCACCCCGGGGGAACTGCTGAAGATCGCCCTGGCCGGGTGCGCCGGGATGAGCGCCGACAACGCGATCTCCCGCCGGCTCGGACCGGACGTGCCGATCACGGTGAACGTGGCGGGCATCAAGAACGTCGACGACGAGCGTTACCCGGCGCTGCACGAGGAGCTGGTGGTCGACCTTTCGGGGCTGGCGCCGGCCGAGCGGGACCGGGTGGTCACGGTGGTCCGGCGGGCGATCGCCCGCAACTGCACGGTGGGACGCACACTCGAACGCGGCGCCGACGTCGAACTCACCCTGGCCGACGGCAGCGAGGGCAGACCGACCGCCGTCCTCTCTGCGAGTGCAGAGTCCGCAGGCACCGAGTTGGCAGGCACCGAGTCGACAGGCAGCGGGCCGACCGGCAGCGGGCCGACCGCGCCGCCGGCCGGACGGTAGGGCGCGACCATGGCGAAGGCAAAGCAGGCCGAAAAGCTCTCCGAGGCAACGGATCTGACGCCTGCCGGGCGACCGGTCACCGAGGCGTGGACGTCGGCCTGCCGACGCGCCCGGCTGCACGTGATCACCGGCAAGGGTGGCACCGGCAAGACCACGGTGGCAGCGGCGCTCGCGATCGCACTGGCCACCAACGGGCGCCGGGTACTGCTGGTGGAGGTCGAGGAGCGGCAGGGCATCGCCCGGCTGTTCGACGTCCCGCCGCTGCCGTACGAGGAGCGCAGAGTCGCGATCGCGACCGGCGGCGGCGAGGTCCGGGCGCTGGCGGTGGACGTCGAGCAGGCGCTGCTGGAGTATTTCGAGCTCTTCTACAACTTGGGCTTCGCCGGCCGCAGCCTCAAGCGGCTCGGCGCCGTCGAGTTCGCCACCACCCTGGCTCCCGGTCTGCGGGACGTGTTGCTGACCGGAAAGGTGAAGGAAACAGTCACCCGCCGCGGCAGCGACAACCGGCCGGTGTACGACGACGTGGTGATGGATTCCCCGCCCACCGGTCGGGTGGCGACCTTCCTCGGCGTGACCGAGGCGATGTCGGACCTCGCCAAGCGCGGGCCCATCCACAGTCAGGCCGAGGGCGTCGTGCGGCTGCTGCATTCGCCCGACACGATCGTGCATCTGGTGACGCTGCTCGAGGACATGCCGGTCACCGAGACCATCGAGGCGGTGCAGCACCTGCGAGAGGCGGACCTGCCGGTCGGCACCATCATCGTCAACGCCGCGACAGAAGCGCGATTGCCGGCGGAGTCCCTTGCGCCGGCGGCCCGCGGCGAGCTCGACACGGAACAGCTGTCCACCGATCTGGCGGCCGCCGGGATCACGGTGAATCCGGCTCTGGTCAAGGGTCTGGCCGAACAGGCCACGGAGCACGCGGTCCGGGTGCTCGACGAAGCGGACTGCAGAGCCGCCCTCGCCGCCACCGGCATCCCGCTGCTGTCGTTGCCGCGGTTGGTCGATGGCGGGGATCTCGGCGGGGTGTACGAACTCGCCGACCGGTTGCTCGATCAGGGGATCTCATGACGCGCCGCACGCTGGAACTCGGACCGGTGCTGGCCGACACCCACACCAGGATCGTCGTCACCTGCGGATCAGGCGGTGTCGGGAAGACCACGACTGCGGCGGCAATGGCGCTGTGGGCGGCCGACGCCGGCCGGAAGGTGGCCGTGCTGACCATCGACCCGGCGAAGCGGCTCGCCCAGTCCCTGGGTCTGGAGGAGCTGGACAACGATCCGCGTCGGGTGGACATCGACCTCGCCGACCCCGAGGGTGAGCTGTGGGCGATGATGCTCGACACCCGCCGGACCTTCGACGAGATGGTGGCCACCCACTCGACGCCGGACCGCGCCGCCGCAATCCTGGCCAACCCGTTCTACAAGGTCATCTCCACCTCGTTCTCCGGCACCCAGGAGTACATGGCGATGGAGAAGCTGTCGACGCTGGCGGGCAAGAACCAGTTCGACCTGATCGTGGTGGACACCCCGCCGAGTCGGTCCGCGCTGGACTTCCTCGACGCGCCGCAGCGGCTGTCGTCGTTCATGGACGGCCGGATGATCAAGCTGCTCTCGGCGCCCAGCCGCGGTGTGATGAAGGTCGTCGGCGCCGGGCTGGGGTTGTTCTCCCGGGCCGTCACCACGGTGCTGGGCGGCCAGATGTTGCAGGACGCCGCGCAGTTCGTCCAGCTCTTCGAGGACATGTTCGGCGGGTTCCGGCAGCGGGCGCAGGCCACCTACGAACTGCTGCGCGCCAGCGGCACCCGGTTCGTCGTGGTGTCCATCTGCGAGGCCGATTCGTTGCGGGAGGCGTCGTATTTCGCCGACCGGCTGCGGTCCGAGCGCATGCCGCTCGCCGGGTTGATCCTCAACCGCACACACCCGCCGCTCGCGCAGTTGCGGACCGGGGCGGCGGAACTGGCCATCGGAAAGATCAATGACGAGGCGTCGTTGGCGACCGCGGTGCTGACCATCCACACCGAACGACTGGCGGTGCGGGCGGCGGAACTGCACATGCAGGAGCGGTTCAACCGGGTGCACGCCGATCTGCCGGTGATCGAGGTGGCCGCGCTGCCCTCGGATGCCCACGACGTTCCCGCGCTCCGGGAGATCGGGCGGCGCCTGACCGCTGCGTGACCCGCTCGACGACGGGGCACGAAACCGCCCGCGAGCTGTGAGGGTGGTCACCACCTGCGTCGTCGGGATCGTGGTCACGGGCGCTCGAGCGGCGCACACTCGCCCGGCTCTCCCAGGTCGAGATCACCTGGCTCACACGTGGCCGCCGGTACCCTGGATCAGTGCGTGTCATGAGCGGTCTAGGACGTCTGGTGCTCGGCACCCTGTTGGCTGGGGCGCTGGTGGCCGGTCTGCTGCTCCCCTATTCCATCGGCGCGGGGATGGCCGCGAACTCGGTCACCTCAGCGATCGAGGACGCCAAAGCCGACCCGCTGGACGGTGAGATCCCGCTGCGGACGACCTTCACCGACGCCGCCGGGAAGCCGATCGCCACGTTCTACGACCAGAACCGTGTCTACGTCCCGCTCTCCTCGATCTCGGACTACCTGCAGGTCGCGGTGATCTCGATGGAGGACCGGCGCTTCTATCAGCATCAGGGCGTCGACTGGCGCGGCACCGTCCGCGCGCTGTTGCGGAACGCCCAGTCAGATCGCGCCGCCCAGGGCGGGTCGACGCTCACCCAGCAGTACGTGAAGAACTACCTGTACCTGGTGCAGGCGCAGACGGAGGCGGAGAAGGCCGACGCCATCGCGACCACGCCGATCCGCAAGCTGCGCGAGGCGAAGATGGCGCTGTCGGTCGAACAGAACCTCAGCAAGGCCGAGATCCTCGAGCGCTACCTGAACCTGGTGTCGTTCGGCCCGTCGCAGTACGGCGCGGAGGCGGCCTCGCAGTGGTTCTTCGGCACCTCGGCCGACCGGCTGACGCTGGCCCAGGCCGCGTTGCTCGCCGGCATGGTGAACAACCCGCCGAAGTACAACCCGCTGGACGAGAACCACGTGCAGGACGCCAGAGACCGGCGCAATCTCGTTCTGGACGTGATGGTCTCCGCGGGCCGGCTGTCCAAGACGACCGCCGAAGAGACGAAGAAGCAGGACCTCGGGCTGAACCCGAAACGGACGAGGAACGGCTGCATCCCGGCCGACAACTCCGAGACGAACGGGTTCTTCTGCCAATACGCCCTGGACTACCTGTCCAACGCCGGATTCGATGCCAAGACCGTCGCCAGCAGCGGCTGGACGGTCAAGACCACGCTGGACCCGAAGGTGATGGCATCGGCAAAGGCCGCCGCCACGAAGAACTCCGACCCCACCGTGCCCGGGGTCGAGCGGATCGCCAATGCGGTTGCCGTGGTCGGTAAGGACGAACCCCGCAAGGTGCTGGCCCTGGCCGCGAACCGGCCGTACGGGCTCGACGCGACGAAGGGACAGACCGTCCAGCGGCTGACCACGACGTTCGCGCCGCTCGGCGCCGGATCGACGTTCAAGGTCTTCACCGCCGCCGCGGCGATGGAGCAGGGGCTCGGCGCCAACTCCGAGATCGAGTCACCGCCCGAGTACGTCAGCGCCCTCACACCGCAGAACACCTTCCGCAATGCCGGCAACTTCCCCGCCCGGATGACGCTCGCCGAGGCGCTGCACACCTCGCCGAACACCGCGTTCGTCGCGTTGGAGGACCAGGTCGGGTTGCAGAAGGTCGCCGAGATGGCGGTCCGGCTGGGCCTGCGCGGTTACTCCCTTGACGCAGGGCAGGTCGATCCCGCCTTCGCCAATGCGGGAACCGACTACACCCAGCAGGTCGTCGCTCAGAAGATCGTCTCGTTCACCCTCGGGGTATCCCCGGTCAGCCCGCTGGAACTGGCCAACGTCGGCGCGACCCTGGCCTCCGACGGCCGGTGGTGCCCGCCGACCCCGATCGACACCATCACCGATCGCGACGGCAAGTTCGTCACCTGGGACAAGGCCGCGTGCGACCAGGCTGTGCCCGCCGATCTCGCCCGCACCCTCGCGGTCACCATGGAGGGCGACCTGACCGGGAACGGCACCGCTGCCGGTTCCGCCGCCGCCGCGGGATGGAACTGGACGGCGGCCGGTAAGACCGGCACCACCCAGGAATACAAGTCGTCGGCCTTCCTCGGCTTCACCCCCGAGATGAGCACGTCGGTGATCGTCTGGGACTCCGAGCCCCGACCCCAGTCCATCTGCAAGGACCCGATCCGCACCTGCAGCACCGACGAGGCGATGGCCGGCAACGGCATGTCGGGTGGGTCGGTGCCCGCGCAGACCTGGTTCTCGGCGATGAAGCCGCTCAAGGAGGGAACGCCCGACACGTTCTTCCGGCCGGCGTCACCGACGTACCTGACCGGCTCGGCCGCCACCCAGGTGCCGACGGTGATCGGCAGGAATGTGGACGAGGCGAAAGCCGCACTGACGGCGGCCGGTTTCAGCGTCACGGTGGCCTCCCGGCAGAACACCGGAACGGCGGTCAACGTCGTCGTCGATCAGAGTCCCCGCTCTACCGCGCTGCCGGGATCTGTTGTGACGCTGTTCATCTCGGCCGGCGGTGCCTGATCGCACCGTCCGCCAGGGGCCTGTTGCTCGCGGCCGGGTCCACCGTCGCGGCCGGCGTCGCCACCGCCGCTTGGTCGACGCTGGCCGAGCCCCGGATGTTCGCCCTGCGCCGGATCGATCTGCCGGTGCTCGACGAGCAGGCTTGGCCCATCCGGTTGCTGCACCTGTCCGACCTGCACATCCGGCCCGGCCAGCAACAAAAGATCGCCTGGGTTTCCTCGCTCGCGGACCTGCGCCCGGACCTGGTGGTCAACACCGGCGACACGCTCTCACACGTGAAGTCGGTGCCCGTCGCGGTGGCGGCGTTCGGTGACCTGCTCGACCTGCCGGGTGCATTCGTCTTCGGCAACAACGACTTCACCGCACCGGTTCGCAAGTCTCCGCACCGCTACTTCCTTCCCGGCCAGCAGTCGGTTCCGCGCGGGGCCCCGCTTCCGTGGCGGGACCTGCGGGCGGCGCAGACCGAGCACGGCTGGGTGGACCTGACCAACTCCAAGCAGACGCTGACGGTTCGCGGGCAGCGCATCGCGTTGGCCGGCGTCGACGACCCGTACACCAGGCGGGATCGCTACCCGCTCATCGCAGGGCCGGCGGACAGGACGGCCGTCGTCCGCATCGGGGTCGCCCACGCGCCCGAACCCCGTGTGCTGGACGGCTTTGCGGCAGACGGCTACGACCTGGTGCTGGCCGGACACACCCACGGCGGGCAGATCCGGGTGCCGGGATTCGGTGCACTGGTGACGAATTGCGGCATCGACCGGTCAAGGGCCCGCGGCCTGTCCCGGTGGGGAACCCACACCATGCTGAACGTGTCGGCGGGATTGGGCACCAGTCCGTACATGCCGATGCGCTTCTGCTGCCGGCCCGAAGCCACGCTGATCACCCTTCGTCCGCGCGTTCCGCTGGTCCGGAGCACCGGCCGCATCGGCTAGACTCGTTCAGTCCTCGGGGTGTGGCGCAGCTTGGTAGCGCGCTTCGTTCGGGACGAAGAGGTCGCAGGTTCAAATCCTGTCACCCCGACCAGAGGTCGGGGGCCCGATCCGTCATCTCAGCGGTCGGGCCCCTGCCCGGGTCAGTCTCCGGTTCCCAGCTCCATCCCATGTGGCCCGTCCGCTGCCATGATTATTTCGGACAACAATCAACACAATCGCCCGTCTTGCGGGCCGGTCGCCGCTGCCTCGGCGCGGCCGTCTGGAACATTGATGACCGTGGGCGGGTAGGACGAGCAGCCGCAGAGGTCTGCCGGTCCATCTCGCCGTCGCGGTTCCTCGGGGGGAACCACTCGAATGGCAGCAGTCCGCACGGGGTCGGGCATCGGAACGCAAGTAGGAAGGGATACCGGTGTGACCGACTCAGGGGAGGGACGGCAGAACCTGTACCCGCTACGCGCGGTCGACAGGGTCTGCGACATCATCGACCTGCTCGCCGAGAACACCGAGGGCGTGACCCTTTCCTTTCTGGCCACAACGCTCGACCTGCCCAAGAGCTCGGCCTTCCGGTATCTCGCCGCCCTCGAGGTGCGCGGTTATGTCGTACGGACCGACGATCCCTTCGGCTACCGGCTCGGTGCACCATTGGCCGGACACACCCTGCCTACCGGTACCGTCGCCGACCGGTTGGTGGCGGTCGCCCGTCCCATCATGATCCGCCTGCTCACCCCGGAAGCCCCGGTGTGCCTGCTGGGCACGCTGGACGGGGATGCGGTGCGATGCCTGTGGGTGGCCGCGGCGAGCAAAGACCCCCGGATTCCCAATGTCGGTCACCGGGACATGCTGCACAGCACCGCACTGGGCAAGGCGATCGCCGCCCAGTTGTCGGACGACACCGTCGTCACGCTCGTCGAAGCGGCCGGCATGGAGCCGGCCACGCCGGCGACGTTGACCTCGACAGCTGACCTGCGCAGGGAGCTGCACCGGATCAGAGGGGAGGGCTTCGCAATGAGTGACCAGGAACGCCTGCCGGACGTCCGCGGCGTCGCTGTGCCGATCGGTGGCCACACCCTCGCGATCGGCCTCTCCGGCCATGTCGACGAGCTGACCCCGGACCGGGTCGGTGGGGCCGTCCGTCGACTGCGCCGCGCGGCTTCCGTACTGGCCCGGGAAGTCCGCCGCTGACCGGCGCCGATGCCACGGAAAGAGTTGCCGACGAGGCAGGATGCTGGCATGGCCGACTCCGAAACACCGCACCGGCACCCGGTAGCCGAGGTCCCGCAGCAGCTGTTCGACGAGGCTGCCCGCGAGCAGCGCTGGCGACAGAGGTTCTCGGCGGTCAGGATCAGCCTCCCGCACTGGGCCCGGGACAACGCCGACCATGCGGTGTACGTCTCCAACGCAACCGGCCGGTACGAGGTCTCGTGCTGGGACACCGGTACCGACACCCACACCATCGCCACGGACCGACCGGACGGCACCACCCATGCCGTGGTCTCCGCGGACGGCAGCCGGCTGTGGTGGTTCGACGACACCGACGGTGACGAGTTCGGTTCCTGGCGGGCGCAGCCGTTCGGCAGCGCGGCCGCCGCAGGTGCGGCCACCCTTGCTCTGCCGTCGGTCGCACCCGGCTATTCCGCCGGTCTCGAAGTGGGCAGAGACGTTGTGCTGGCGGGGTTCTCCGATGACGACGGCACCCGCGTCCATCTCGGCACCGGAGATACCCAGCCGCCGGGCGCGGAGCCGCAGCTTGTCTACCGGCACGCCGAGGACGGCGGCGTGGGGTCGCTGTCCACGGATGAGAGTGTCTGGGTGCTGATGCATTCGGAGCACGGGGACACCAGATACCCCGCGCTGCGCGCTTTCTCGTTGCCGTCGGGCGAGGTGGTTGCCGAACTGTCGGACGCCCCGGGCAAGGGCCTGCACGCCGTGGCCTTCTCCCCCGTTCCGGGTGACCAGCGACTGCTGGTCGGACACGAGCGACGGGGCCGCGACGAGTTGCTGATCTGGAGCCTGCCCGACGGCGGAGTCACGGAGTTGGCGATCGACCTGCCGGGCGACCTGCACGGCGACTTCTATCCCGATGGCCGGGCCGTCCTGGTCCTGCACACCCATGCCGGGCGCACCACGGTGCACCGGTACGACCTTTCATCCGGCACCCTGACCGACCTCCCGGTGGCAATCGGAGTCGTCTCTGGTGCGTCGGTCCGACCCGACGGCTCTGTGTGGTACCGATGGTCCAGCGCCGCGTCTCCCGGTCAGCTGCGTTCGCTGGACGCGGACGGCACCGATGGCGTGCTGCTCGCGCCGGGCGGTCCGGCGGCCCCAGGATCCGAGCCGGTCGAGGACGTCTGGGTGGACGGGCCCGGCGGCCGGATCCACGCACTGGTGGCTGTACCCCCCGCCGCCGAACGAATTCGGCCGGAAGCGGGCTGGCCCACGGTGTTCTCGGTGCACGGCGGACCGGCCGCCAGCGACGAGGACTCCTTCGACGCGAGCCGGGCGGCCTGGCTGGACGCGGGTTTCGCGGTCGTCCAGGTGAACTATCGGGGCTCGACGGGGTACGGGTCGGCCTGGCGCGATGCGCTCAGCGAGCGGGTCGGTCACATCGAGCTCGCCGACATCGCCGCCGTGCACGACCATCTCATCGCCGGTGGGGTGAGTGACCCCAAGGCGTCGGTCATCTCGGGCTACTCGTGGGGTGGGTACCTGACCCTGCTCGCCGTCGGAGTGCAACCGGAGCGCTGGGCGGCCGGCGTCGCCGGCGTCCCGGTGGCCGACTACGTCGCGGCCTACGAGGACGAGATGGAGCAGTTGCGCGCCTACGACCGCGCCCTGTTCGGTGGGTCGCCGCAGGAGCTGCCGGATGCCTACCGCGACTCGTCGCCGATCACCTACATCGAGCAGGTGAAGGTGCCGGTGCTCATCCTGGCCGGCGAGAACGACCCGCGCTGTCCGATCCGGCAGATCGAGAACTATCTCGACGCGCTCGCCGGCCGTGGGGTGGAGTACGCGATGTACCGCTACGACGCCGGGCACGGATCGATGGTCGTCGACGAGCGGCTGCGTCAACTGGCGTGTGAGATCGGTTTCGTGCGCAAGATTCTGGGGCTTTCAGATCGCTGACGTCGGCTGCAGCAAGCTCCTGACCTCGTCACGGTAGAGCTGCTCGACGTCGAACCCCATGCCGGTGAAGTGCCCGGCCACTTCGAGACCGAGGACGCCGTGCAGGCGCGTCCAAAAGGTCAGCGAGCGGTGCAGCACCGCCGGATCCGCGGAGTCCCTGCCCGTGGCCTCGCCGAATCCGTCGAGGACAGTGGCGAACATTCGTCGCGCGAGAGCGGTGGCGGTCTCCGGTGCGTGATAGCCGGGAACCGGCGTGCCGTACAGCAGCAGATAGCGGTGCGGGTGGTCGACCGCCCACCCGCGAAGCGCCATGGCAATGGCCGTGAGCCGCTCACCGGGGGTCCCACCCGAGCCGGCCGCCGCCTCGTACAAGTCGGCGACGTCACCGTACGTGGACAGGATCATTTCGGTGAGCAGCTCATCGCGGCTGCCGTAGTAGCGGTAGAGCGCCGGAGCAGTCATCCCCATCCGGGAGGCGATGGCCTTCAGCGACAACGCTGATATCCCCGACTCGGTGATCTGCTCCCAGGCGATGGCCTGCACCTCGTCGCGCACCTGTTTGCGGTAACGGGCGCGGGGGCTCTCGGGCGACTCCGTCAAGGTTCTCCTCCGTTGCTCTTGTGAAGAGGACTCTACTGTGGTTACAGTCTATAACGTAAGCGATATAGCGTAACGATCGAAGGAGTTCTCCATGAATGCTCACCACCCCAGCGCGGACACGATGACGGAGGTGGTGCTGCCGGGGCCGGTCGAGCCCGCCGGTCTCGAGACTCACCGCCGGCCACTGCCGACACCCGGAAAGGGGCAGGCGCTGATCCGGGTGGAAGCGACGGGCGTGTCGTTCGCCGAGCAATCGATGCGCCGCGGGCGGTATCCGGGGCAACCCAAGTTCCCGTTCACCCCGGGATACGACCTTGTCGGCACCGTTATCGCGGTCGGCCCCGATTCCGTCGCCGACCCCGGCGCCGATCACGGTGCCGATCATGAAGGCACGCTGGTCGGCACCAGGGTGGCGGCGGTGACCAAGACGGGCGGCTGGGCGAGCCACGCCGTCGTCGCGGTGGCCGACCTCGTTCCCGTACCCGCCGGCCTGGACCCGGCCGAAGTGGAGGCCCTGCTGGTGAACGGCATCACCGCCTACCAGATGCTGTACCGGAGTGCGCGCGTCGAGTCGGGTCAGACCATCCTGGTGCACGGCGCCAGTGGTGGCGTCGGTGGCGTCCTGGTGCAACTGGCTCGCCACAACGGCATCCGCGTACTGGGCACCGCGGCACCTCGGAATCATGAGCTGCTGCGGTCCTACGGCGTCGAGCCGATCGATTACCACGACCCCGATCTGCCGGCCAGGGTCCGCGAACTGGCGCCCGCAGGCGTCGATGCGGTCTTCGACCACCTCGGACTGGACAGCGTCCGCACGTCATTTCCGCTGCTGAAGCCTCGAGGCACGCTGGTCGCTTACGGCACAGCAGCTCGACTCGACGACGACAACTCGATGATGGTGATGTTCCTGGCGATGCTGACCAGGATCTACAGCTGGAAGGTGCTGCCGAACAAGCGCCGGGCAACCTTCTACAACTTCTGGGCCGGGCACACGGTGTCGCTGCGATCTTTCCGCGCACGTCAGCACGACGATCTGAGCGCGGTGCTGCAACTGCTCCGGGAGGGGGCCATCACCCCCCGGATCGCCGCGACGTTCCCGCTGGCCGAGGTGTCCGCCGCACTGCAGCTCGCCGAATCCCGCACGACCAGCGGGAAGGTCATCCTCCTGCCGTGATCGGTGGAGATCAGCCCGGTGGAGATCAGCCCGGTGGAGATCAGCCCGGTGGAGATCAGCCCGGTGGAGATCAGCCCGGTGGAGATCAGCCCGGTGGAGATCATGGCAGTTCGGGGAAGTCCTCGATCTTGTACTCGACGCCGCCGTCGCTGCGCTTGGCTGCTCCCGGTCCGTGCCATTGATCCTCCAGGGCGCGCAGTTCGACCCTGCGCAGCTTGCCGGAGATGGTCTTCGGCAACGGCGAGAACTCCAAGCGGCGGATCTGCTGATACGGCGCCAGTCGCCGCCGGGAATGCTCGAAGATCAGCCGGGCGGCGACCTTGTTGGGGTGATAGCCCTCGGTCAGCGCGACATACGCCTTTGGTACGGCGAGCCGGACCGGATCGGGTGACGGCACCACCGCCGCCTCGGCGACGGCCGGATGCTCCAGCAGCACCGACTCCACCGCGAACGGCGAGATCCGGTAGTCGGACGCCTTGAACACATCGTCGGAGCGGCCGACGTAAGTGATGTAGCCGTCGGCGTCGACGGCGCCGATATCGCCTGTGTGGTAGTAACCCTCGCGTGTCGCGTCGGCCGTGCGATCCCGTTCGCCGGCATATCCGGTCAGCAATCCGACGGTTCCGGCCGCCAGATCGAAGCAGATCTCACCCTCGGTGCCCGCCGCGCCCGTCAGCGGGTCCAGCAGCGCCACGGAGTAGCCGGGCATCGGCCGGCCCATCGAGCCCTCCTTCACCGGCTGGCCCGGCGCGTTGCCGACGGCCAGCGTCATCTCCGTCTGACCGAACCCGTCCCTGATCGTCACCCCCCAGGCTCGGCGGACCTGCTCGATCACCTCCGGGTTCAGTGGCTCCCCGGCGGCGACCGCCTCCCGGGGCGGCGCGCTGAGCTGACTCAGGTCGGCCTGGATCAACATCCGCCACACCGTTGGCGGGGCGCAGAACGTCGAGACATGTTGTTCTGCAATGGTTCTCATCAGCGCAATGGGGTCGAAGCGGGTGTAGTTGTGCACCAGCACGGTCGCACCGGCCAGCCACGGCGCAAAGATGTTGGACCACGCATGCTTGGCCCAACCCGGCGAGGAAATGTTGAGATGCACGTCCCCGGGACGGAGACCGATCCAGTACATCGTGCTCAGATGACCGATCGGATACGAGATCTGGCTGTGCTCGACGAGTTTCGGCAGCGCCGTGGTCCCGGAGGTGAAGTACAGCAGCAGCGTGTCGCTGGCAGCGGATCGCCCCTGCGGGATGAAACCCGCTGACGGCAGCGCGAAGTCGGCGGCGTCGTCATACTCGATCCAACCCTCGACCGGCCGGCCGACGGCGATCCTGACGAAGGTGCCCCGGACCCGGCGGAACTGCGGGGCGTCGACGTCACGGGCGATGACGAACCTGGCAGAGCCGCGTCGCACCCGGTCGTCGAGGTCATCCGCGGTGAGCAGCGTGCTCGCCGGGATGATCACCGCACCGAGCTTGATCGCCGCGAGAATCAGCTCCCACAGCTCGATCTGATTGCCCAGCATCAGCACGATCCGGTCACCACGGTCTACCCCGTTGGCCTGCAGCCAGCCGGCCACCTGGTCGGACCGCCGGGACAGCTGGGCGAAGGTCCAGGACCGTGAACTGCCGTCCTGTTCGACGATCACCAGGGCCGGCTGCGCGGGCCGCTCCAGCGCCAGCACGTCGAACCACTCGGTACCCCAGTTGAACGTCGCGGGCCGAGGCCAGCGGAAACCCTGCACGGCCGCCCGGTAATCGTCGCGCTGCTCGAACAGGAAGTCGCGGGCTATGCGCACCTCATCGGTGGCTGCCGTGTGCTGCGCCGTCATCGACGATTCCCTCCCGCCGGCGGCTATCGACGGCGCCGGCTGGGTTCGAGGATTCCACCGGATCCGGCGGACCGCAGGTCAGTGCCGGCCGAACTCCACCAGCTGCCGGGCGAGGATCTGGATCGACGTCGCGGTCGACTCATCGGCGGTGTCGTTGTTCTCGTCGAAGGTGGTGGTGTTGCTGTTGATCGACAGTCCGATCGGCGTCGGCCAGCCTCGCAACGAGTGCACCACCTGCCGCAGTGTCGCCAGTGTGCCGACCGCTGCCTGCCACCCGCCGGCCACCGCGATCAGGCCGACCGGTCGACCGTCCAGGTAGGGCCGCCGATCTCCCCGCAGCTCCTCCAGATAGTCCAGGGCGTTCTTCACCAGACCGGACACCGTGCCGTGGTACCCGGGCGAACTGATCACCACCGCATCGGCGCCGCGGACGGCGTTCACGTAGTCCAGCGCCGGGTCGGGCAGCACCGCGCCGGAGTGGTACGGCGGCAGGTCCAGGTCGAGGCCCGAGATGACCTGCACCTCGGCGCCCAGCCCTTGCGCCGCGGACAGCACCGCACGCAGCGCCCGGTCCGACTGCGACCCGCGGTCGACCGAACCGCCGATGCCCACCACCCGAATGCTCACCCGTCGATCCTGCCTTGCGGTGGGCCCGGCCGGTGACGGCAGGGTGCCGTGGGCGACGGGACCCGCACTGCTGACGGGTCAGGACTGGAGCTCGAGCGAGAGGCCCCAGGGCCGGCCGTCGTGCCGAGTTGAGCGGACCTGCGGCGCACCAAGCGGACTTTCCCGCGCTACAACTCACCCGAACTTCGCCCGGCCGACCGTAGGGTGTGCCTGTCACCGGCAGTAGGGGGTTTGGTGACTGGTCCGACGGTGGGCAGATCCGACGGCGGAGATACCTGGGGGTGGATGTCATCGCAGTGCGACGACTGTTGATGCCCGCCGTCCTGCTCGCGTGGCTGGTCAGTAGCTGCGGCAGCGCGGGCGCTTCGGGGGACGCGACACCCACCGGCGCCCTCCCGTCGTCGTCCACGCGGTCCGCCGCTCCCACCGGAACCGTGTCATCACCCCTTCCATCGCCTGGACCGGCCCCGGCCTCACCTCCCGGCACCACGGCGACCTCTGCCGGGCAGCGACCACCGTCCTCAGCCGCCGCGCCCGCGACCAGCGCCTCTGGATTGCCGGGCTTGCACGAGACGATCGTTCAACTCGCCAAAGGCGTGTCCGATGAGGCCAGCGGAGTCGCGGTTTCCACCCGCACACCGGGCGCCTACTTCCTGGTCGATGACGCCACCGGCACCAATGAGATCGTCGCGGTCGACGCGAAAGGCGCACTGCTCGCACGCTTTCCGGTCGCCGGGATGTCCGCGGGGAACGCGGAAGCCCTGTCCTCCGGTCCGTGCGGTACTACGCCGTCACCCGGACCGCCGGCATCCGACTGCCTGTATGTCGGCGACATCGGTGACAACGCCGCCCGGCGTGACGACATCGCGGTGTACCGGATGGCGGAGCCGGACCTTCCCGGCGCATCGGCGACGGGCAGCGACGATGATCCGCTTCCCGCGGACGAGTGGCGATACACCTACCCGGACGGCGCGCACAACGCCGAGGGAATGATGATCGACACCGACGGCTCGGTGCTGGTGGTCACCAAACCCGGGCGGGCGGGGACGCCCCCGCACCGCCTGTACCGCGGGGACCCCGGGGGTGGCGAGCTGGTGCTGGTCCGCGAGTTCCGCCCGCCGGACGCGCAGCAACCGTTCCGCACGATGATCACCGGCAACGTCGTCACCGACATCGCCGCGGCGCCCGGTCGGGTGCTGCTGCTGACCTATGACGAGGTGCAGCAGTACACCGCACCGCACGAGGACGCCCCGCTGAGCAGCTTTCCCGATTGGCCGCATCGACGACTCCCACTCAGCGGTCTGCCGCAGGCCGAGGGTGTGGCGCCGGCGGCCGACGGCTGCGGCTACGTCGTGGCGTCGGAGGGCGGACCCGGCGGTGTCAACGGGTCGCTGGCCGTGGTGACCTGCCGATAGCGACCGGACGTCGCAACGAGGATCGCCGCCGAACAAGGTGTGCACCCGGCTCGATGTCGCTAGTGTCCGGGTTCATGACGTCCGCGGAACTTCGCCAGCTCCCCTCCGATGCGTTCACCAGGGTCCTGTGTGTGGTGGCGCACCCGGACGACATCGAGTACGGCACCGCCCCCGCTGTTGCTGCCTGGACGGCGGCCGGTATCGATGTCGCGTACCTGATGCTGACCCGCGGCGAGGCAGGTATGGACGGGGTATCGCCGGCCGAGACGAGCGTGCTGCGGACCAGGGAGCAGATCGCTGCCGGCGCAGCGGCCGGGGTGACGGCGGTGGACTTCCTGGATTACCCGGACGGCGTCATGGAGTACAGCAACGATCTGCGCCGGGACATCAGCCGGGCGATCCGCCGATATCGGCCCGACGCCGTCGTCTCCGGCAGCTGGGAGATGGAATTCGTCGCCGGGCTGAATCAGGCGGACCACCGGGTGGCCGGGTTGGCGGTGGTGGACGCGGTGCGTGACGCCGGGAACCGCTGGGTGTTTCCCGAGTTGCTGGAGGATGGCCTCGAGCCGTGTTCACCTCGCTGGCTGTTGGTCCCCGGCCATTCGCAGCCCACGCATTGGATCGACGTCACCGGTGAACCACTGGAGCGTGGCATCGCCGCACTCGAGGCACATCGGGAGTACCTCGCGATGATCCCGGGGCACCCGCCGGCCCGGACTTTGCTGGAGATGTTCACCGCCATGCAGGGCAAGGCGGTCGGCGTCGGCAACGCAGTTCTCATGCGGGCGTGGGACTTTCAGGCGCCGCCACCGGTGTTTGCCGAGGGCGCGGCCGACGACTCCTGACCCCGGCACGGCCCGCCGTCAGGAGACTGCCGGCCCGACCATCAGCACTGCAATCAGCACTGCAATCAGCACTGCAATCAGCACTGCAATCAGCCCGGCCGGGGTGCGGGGTCGGGCGCCGGGCCGGCGTCCAGAAAGTCCTTGTGGGGCAGGTGGATCCACCCTTCCTCGTCGGCGAGCGCCTGCTCAGCAGGACCCACGGTTACTCCCATCCTGACCGCGCCCGCCACCAGCGCACAGACCACGGCGTCCAGCGCATCGTGATCTCTTCGGCACGAGACTGCCCAGCCCGCCCAGTCGAGCCACGGCGTGCGGCGCACCAGCTCGTCCACCAGCGCGGCCAATGCGCCGCGATCGGCTTTCTTGCCCCGCCCGTCCAGCTGCCAGAGCATCAGTGCGGCCGCCGGATACACCTCCGCGACACGGGAGCGCAGACCGCTGCGCCGCACCGGATGTCCCTCCGCGGCCAGCCGCGCGAGCAGCCCGGCGCACCGCATTGCCGGGTAGGCGATCCGGTCCGCGGACACGCTCAGCGGCCACCGGCCCACCATCTGGCGCACGGCGATGTCGGTGCGGCGGTAGGCAAGTCGCTGTTTACCGGCGGCCGTTGCGGCGACGTCCGCGGCCAGCGAGCCGTCCCGGGTTGCCACGATGAAGTCGACGAACGCGGACGGCCAGCCCAGCGGACAATCGATGCCCACCACGTCGACACGTTGTGCGCAGGCGGAGATCTCGTCGTTGCCGACGCCCGTCCGTACTGACTCGAGGGTGGCTGTGCAGCCGTGCCAGCCGATCTCGGCGAGCGCGGTGTTGCTGTCCTGGGACGCAAGATCGACGCCTGCCGTGCGAAAATCGGCCGTCGGCACCTACCGGGCCGCGGCGACGACTTCGGCGATCTGCACCGCGTTCAGGGCGGCTCCCTTGCGCAGGTTGTCGTTGGAGATGAACAACACCAGGCCGCGGCCGTCCGGCACCCCTGGATCCGTGCGGATCCGGCCGACGAACGACGGGTCCGCCCCGGCCGCCTGCAACGGGTTCGGCACATCGGTCAGCTCGACACCCGCCGCCGTGGACAACAGCTCCGTCGCACGCGCGACACTGATCGGCTTCGCGAACTCCGCGTTGACCGACAACGAGTGACCACTGAAAACCGGTACCCGGACACAGGTTCCGGACACCAGCAGCTCTGGGATGGACAGGATCTTGCGGGACTCGTTGCGCATCTTTTGTTCCTCGTCGGTCTCGCCGGACCCGTCGTCGACGAAGTTGCCCGCCTGCGCGATGACGTTGAAAGCAATGGGGCGCACGTACTTCTTCGGCGCCGGGAACTCGACCGCGCCGCCGTCATGGGTCAGTGTGGTCGCCTGGTCCACGACGGCCTTGACCTGACCGTCCAGTTCCGCCACCCCGTCCAGGCCGCTCCCGGAGACCGCCTGGAACGTGGTGACCACGAGCCTGCGCAGCACCGCCGCGTCGTGCAGCGGCTTGAGCACCGGCATCGCCGCCATGGTGGTGCAGTTCGGGTTCGCGATGATCACCCCGGGACCGCGCTCGGCGATCGCGGTCAGCGCGGCGTCGGGATTCACCTCGGAGACCACCAGCGGGACAAGCGGATCCATCCGCCAGGCCGAGGAGTTGTCCACCACGGTGACGCCGGCGGCGGCGAATCTCGGTGCCTGCGCGCGGGATGTGGTCGCACCCGCGGAGAACAGTGCGATGTCCAGCCCGGCGGGGTCCGCGAGAGCCGCGTCCTCGACGGTGATGTCGGCACCGTTCCAAGGCAGTGTTGTCCCGGCGGAGCGCGCGGAGGCGAAGTAGCGGATCTGCTCGATCGGGAAGTTCCGCTCGGCGAGGATGCGCCGCATCACGCCGCCGACCTGGCCGGTGGCCCCCACCACGCCGACCCGCAGACCTCTTGATGCGCCGGTCATGTCGCTCATCTCCCTGTTCCCGCGTACACCACGGCCTCGTGCTCACTGCCAAGATCGAACGCGTTGTGCAGCGCGGTGACCGCGGTGTTCAGTTCGACATCCCGCACCAGCACCGAGATCCGGATCTCGGAGGTGGAGATGATGTCGATGTTCACGCCGGCCTCGGCCAGCGCCTCACAGAAGGTGGCGGTCACGCCGGGGTGCGACCGCATGCCGGCGCCGATCAGCGAGACCTTGCCGACGTGATCGTTGTAGATGATCTGACCGAAACCGATGTCGTCCTTGCGCGTCTCGAGTGCACCGACGGCCCTAGGACCGTCGGCCTTGGGCAGCGTGAAGGTGATGTCGGTGCGGCCCTCGGCGGCCCGGGAGATGTTCTGCACCACCATGTCGATGTCGATCTCGGCGTCGGCGATGCAGCGGAAGATCTTTGCGGCCACGCCCGGGTGGTCGGGCACCTCGGTGACGGTGACCTTGGCCTCGCCCCGCTCGTGCGCGACGCCGGTGATCAGTGCCTGTTCCACGGTGAGGTCCTCCATGCTGCCCTTGACCAGGGTGCCGTCGTTGTCGGAGTAGGACGAGCGGACGTGCACCGGCACGTTGTACCTGCGGGCGTACTCGACGCAGCGCAGCATCAGCACTTTTGCGCCGGCGGCGGCCATCTCGAGCATTTCCTCGTAGGTGATGGTGTCCAGCTTCGCGGCGTCGGAGACGATGCGCGGGTCTGCGGTGAACACCCCGTCGACATCGGTGTAGATCTCGCAGACGTCCGCATTGAGCGCTGCGGCGAGGGCGACGGCGGTGGTGTCCGACCCGCCCCGACCCAGGGTGGTGATGTCCTTCGTGTCCTGGCTGACGCCCTGAAAACCGGCCACCAGGGCGATGTAGCCCTTGTCCAGCGCGGCCCTGATCCGGCCGGGCGTCACGTCGATGATCCGGGCCTTACCGTGCGCGGAGTCGGTGATGACTCCGGCCTGCGAACCGGTGAACGACCGTGCCTCGGCGCCCAGGGCCGAGATCGCCATCGCCACCAGCGCGTTGGAGATGCGCTCGCCGGAGGTCAGCAGCATGTCCAGTTCCCGCGGCGGCGGTGACGGCGACACCTGCTGCGCCAGGTCCATCAACTCGTCGGTCGTGTCCCCCATGGCCGAGACGACCACCACGACGTCGTGACCGTCCTTACGGGTGGCGACGATCCGCTCGGCAACGCGCTTGATGCGCTCCGCGCTGCCGACCGACGAACCGCCGTACTTCTGGACGACCAGGCCCACTGCAAGTCCCGCTTTCCGCTGCTGTCCCGTGCTCAGGCCGGGGACATTTTGCCAGTGAGAGTACCCGTCGGCGCAGCGCCGCCCGCCCTCAGGCGGTGGCGGGCGGGGTGCCGGGCGGTGGGCTGTCCGACCGGGTTGCCGCGATCGCCGCAGTGTCCCCCGGCGGACCGGGCGGACCCAGGAGTCCGCCCCATCCGCCGGAGAACTCCTCGCCGAGGATGTTCTTGCCGATCAGCTGCTTCGGGTGCAGGTCGCGCAGTTCCTGCACGTTGACCAACGATTGCAGATCGGCGATCTGCCGGCGGAGCTCGTCCAGTTCCGGGCCGATCTCATGGCGCAATCCGGCTTGCGCCCCCTCGGCCATCGACCGTGCCTTGCGCAGGCCGCCCGTCACGAACGACACCGCGGTCGGGATCCGTTCCGGACCGAGGACGAAGAGTCCGACCAGCACGATGATGCCGATCTGTCCCCAGGAAAGGCCGAACATACGGACTCCCATCCTTGATTGCTTTCCCGACCGTCGCGGTCGGGGTGTGGCCGCCGGCCGGTGTCGGCTCAGCGGTCGTGCTGGGGCGGAGGAACCGGACCCGGTGCGGTGATCAGGGTCGCGGGAGCGACGGGTTGGACGTCATGGTGGTTTCCGGAGGTCGAAATGTCGGACAGGGCGGACGCCTGGTCGTCGGAGAGCTCCGACCGTGCATGACGTTTCGCCAGGCGACGGTCATGCAGCCCGGTGATCTGCACCGACAGTTCGTACAGCACGATCAATGCAGCGGCGAGCGCTCCCATGGTGACGGGATCGTTCCCCGGTACGACCAATCCGGCGAACACGACCATGCCGAAAATGGCGTAGCGGCGAATGTGGGCGAGTTTCGCGCTGGTCACCGCGCCGATCTGGTTCAGCATGATCAGCAGCAGAGGGAGTTCGAAGGAGACACCGAAGATGATCAGCATCGCGATCAGGAAGGAGAAATAGCTGTCCGGCGACAATGCCGCGATCGTCGCGTCACCGCCGAACCCGAGTAGAACGGCGAGACCTTCGCTGATGACCACATAGGCCAGCACCGCACCGAGCGCGAAGAGCAGCCCGCCGGTGGCCACGAAGGTGATCGCGTAGCGGCGTTCCTTCGAGTACAGCGCCGGCGTGACGTACGCCCATATCTGGTACAGCCACACGGGTGACGACAGGACCGCGCCGGCCATCAGCGCCGACTTCAGCTGCAGCTCGAGTGCCGAGAACGGTCCGGTCGCGAGAAGTTTGCACTCCGACGAATCACCGAAGGTGAGCCGATCGGCGGCCGGGACAGCACAGTAGGGGCCGGTCAGGATCTCGGAAAACTTCGGCAACCCGATGGCCGGAATGCCGTGACCGAACCAGATGAACCCGGCAATGGTGCCGAACAGCACGCCGAGAACAGCGAAGAACAGCCGGCGCCTGAGTTCGAACAGGTGCTGCATCAGGGACATGGTTCCGTCGGTCGGCCGGTCGGCACGACGACGGTGCGGTATCGGGAGGTTGATCCGGGGCAGGCGAAGGGACATGGCCGCTATTCCTCAGATTCCACATGGGTTCAGGTATGGCAGGGGAGCGACCTTGCTGCCGCCCGGCGGTCACCGCACGATCGGCGCGGCCAACTTGTCCTGCTCGGAAATTTGATCGGCGACCGGGAGCGGAACCGACGGCTGCAGCGGCGGCGCCACGGGGGCACCCACGAGAACCGGAGTCACCGGCGTGGGAGCAGCTTCGGTGGTCGGATCCTTGGCGTCGTCGTCATTCATGGCGCTGACCTCGGACTTCAGGATGCGCAAGGAGCGACCGACGCCGCGGGCCGCGTCCGGGAGCTTCTTCGCGCCGAACAACAACACGAATGCCGCCAGCACGATCAGCCAGTGCCACCACGATAATCCACCCATATGACTCACTCCTTGTTCGATGTTTGTGCTGTGTGATCGGTGTCGATCTCACGCTTCATGGATCGCTGGGCACTGCGCACTGCCCGGTGTGCGGGATCGGTCCGTCACGGGACCGATCCCGCACACCGAGGAAGTTCGAGTGCTCAGGACTGCGAGTCCTCGGCGACGTCGTGTGAGGTCGCCCGGTGACCCGCGTACGCGGCGGCACCCAGCAGAGCCGCGCCACCGGCGACGATCAGTCCGGTGTTGCTGTCCGTCCTTGCCGTGCTTCCGCCACCGGTTTCCGGTGCACCCGAGGGCATCCCGCCCGTCATCTGGGCCAGGAACGGGGTGACTGCGGTGAGCACGTCAGCCTTGGAGATCGGCGTCTCGAAGGCACCCTTGTAGACGCCTCCTTCGGCCGGCAGATTGAGCAGGCTGGCAACGACAGCGGCGTGCCGTGCTTCGACACCGAAGATCCCGGCCGCGGCCTGCAGGATCGCCTTGTCCTTGATGTACCCGGCAGCTCCGAGATACGCACCGACGCCGACGTTCTCGAAGGTGGCGCTGGTCGTCAGGTAGGAATTGCGGTCGGCGAATGCGCCGCCGAAATCGACACCCGGTGCGGCGACCGGTGTCCCGCCGAGCTTGGTGATCGTGTCGGACAGCGCCTTGACGTGATATTCCTCGTCCGACTGGATCGACGCCAGATAGTCCTTCTCGACGCCGTCCAGCAGCCCAGCCGCATTGCCCTGCTGATAGAAGGCTGCCTCGAGGTACTCGAGGGTCAGTGCGTAATTCAGGACGTCGACGTCGCTGGCGAAATCACCTGGCGCCGCGAGTGCCCATCGATTGTTCAGTGCTCCCAGGGCCTGTGGGGCGGAAACGAAAGCCTGCTGACCGCGAACAAAGTCTTGTCGTGACATGAGTTTCTCCTTCCTTATCAGCTGATGAGCGGCTTGACGGCCGCGAGAATATCTGCCATCGATGCGTTCTTCTCGATGGGGTTCGGGAACGGATTACCGCCGATGATGCTGGCGATCACGGCCGCGTGCCGCGACTCGACACCGGCGATCGAGGCGGCGGACGAGAGAACATCCGGGTCCTTGATCAGCGGCACCTGCCCGTGGTAGGCGGTGATTCCCAGCTCCTCGAACATCGAAGCGTTCGCCAGGAACTTGTCCCGACTGTCGAAGGTCCCTGCCGGATAGGTGATCTTCGGCTTCGCGGCAGGCGTCCCGCCGAATGCCTTGACCGCGGCGGTGACTGCCGTGACGTGCTCCTTCTCGTGGTCGCCGATCGGCGTCACGAGCTCGAGTTCACGATCGGTCAGCAGGCCGGCCTGCAAGCCCTGGGAGTAGAAATCCGCCTCCAGGTATTCCAGGGTCAGCGCGTAATTCAGGATGTCGACATCGCTCATGTCGATCCCTGCTGTCGCCGCACCGGCGGCCGGCGCCATGAGGAACCCGCCCCCCAGTGCGAATCCGGTACCAACACCGACGAGCCCCGCATACTTCAGGAAGCTCCGCCGCTGGATTCCGGTGCTGAACTCCAGCACCGGCTTCCCGTCGAATATCCTTCGATTTCCCATCCGCCACGCCTCTCAATGAGCGTCTGAGGACCTTTTGGCCTCATCACCGATTCGCGGCGAAGGTCATCGCGGATTGGTCCACGTTAGGGTTGCAAATCTCCGGTCACAACTGCCCGATGACGCCGAACACCAGGACCGCGTTGAGCGCGATGATTGCGCAGATGATGGTGCCACCGACTATTTTGACCATTCGTCGATTCGCGTCCGCCCCCATGACGGCGCGGTCCGAGGTCAACCGCATCAGCGGAATCAGGACGAACGGGAGCCCGAAGGACAGCACGACCTGCGAGATCACCAGCACCGCCGTCGGATCGGCGCCCAGGGCCAGTACCATCAGGGCCGGCACCAGGGTGATCGTCCGGCGGGCCAGCAGCGGGATCCGGCGATGCAGCAGTCCCTCCATCACGACGCTGCCGGCATAACTTCCCACCGAGGTGGACGCCAACCCGGAGGCCAGCAGGCCGACCGCGAAAAGGGTCCCCACCACCGTCCCCATGGTCTCGCTGATCGCCGCGTGAGCGCCCTCGATGGTGTCGATGCCCTCGCGGTCGCGGAGCCCGGCCGCCGCGGTCAGCAGCATCGCGATGTTGACGCTGCCGGCGAGCAACATCGCAAGGACGACATCGGTTTTCGTCGCGGTGATCAACTGTCGGCGCCGGGCGCCCGGCTCGATCCGGCCGAAGCGGTCACGGGTGAGTGCCGAGTGCAGGTAGACCGCGTGTGGCATGACGGTCGCACCCAGCATTGCCGCAGCCAGGATGACCGAGTCCATGCCCGCGAAGCGGGGCACCAGTCCTGCCGCCGCCTCGCCCACGGCCGGCGGCGCCACGAACAGTCCCGCCACGAATCCGACCGCGATGATGATGAGGAACCCGGTGATCACCCGCTCGAATGATCGCTGGCCACGTCTGCTCTGGACTGCCAGCACGAGCAGCGAGACCACACCTGCGATCAGCCCGCCGATCAACAGTGGCACGTCGAACAACAGGTACAGCGCGATCGCACCACCGACCACCTCGGCGAGATCGGTTGCCATGGCGACGGCCTCGGCCTGCAGCCAGTAGCCCAGCCGGCTGGTGCGGCCCAGCTGCCGACCGACCAGCTCCGGCAGCGACAGCCCTGATGCCAGACCCAGTTTGGCGGAGAGGAACTGCACCAGTCCGGCCGACGCGATCGCAACGACGAGCACCCAGACGAGCAGGTAGCCGTACCGTGAACCCGCCTGCAGATTCGTCGCAACGTTGCCGGGATCGACGTAGGCGACGGCGGCGACGAAAGCCGGTCCGAGCAGACCGAAACGGCGTGCCAGCCGCCGAGGTCTGCGCGGAGTGTCAGTCACGCTCACCCGTTCCCGGTCGGCGCGATGGCTGGACCGATCACGGTGTGGCCTCTTCCTGTCCTGGCGGATTGGCAGTGAAGCTTTTGCTTCCCCGAACCGGAATTCGTGACCGGGGCGGTGAGCAGCTATGGACGATTCGGGGCCACGGCGCCAACGGATGGGACCCTGTTGGCACTTTCGCGGTGCTGACAACCCGCCGTGACACCGCAGACTCGCCCTGCGCGCCACCAATCCGCGCTGGTCGTGGAACCGAATGACACATAGATAGTCCCGGCGGGAACTCCGTGGGAACCTGGCACGGCAAGCAGTGAGGATGACGACGTGCGCACAACCCAAGGCTCCGCGCGCCGGATGAGCGCCCGTGCGGCGCTCTGCATTGCCGGGATGGCCTTGCTCATCAGCTGCGCAGGAGCTCCGGCTCCGGACGACGCGCGCGGCATGGACGTCAGCACGACCGGAGCCGCGCAGCCTGCGGATTTCGTCACCGTCCGCAGCATCCGTCGCGCCGACCCGAGCGGCATCGCCGTCGCCGACAGCCCCACCGTCCGCGACAACTCTCGTCCGCACAACCCTCGTCCGCACAACCCTCGTCCGCACGACCATCTCCGCAAACCTTCTTCGACGCCGACCTCGGAACCCCCGATGGCGCCCTCGATCGCCGGTGCGGTCCAGCCGGCGCCGGATGCGCTGATCCTGCCGCCTTCCCCACCGGTGGCCTTGTCGGTTCCCGCGATCGGCGTGGATGCCTCACTGATCGACCTCGGTCGCACACCGGACGGCGCGATCGAAGTGCCATCGCTGGACGATCCCGACTCGAAACCGGGTTGGTACGAAAACTCCCCCGTGCCCGGAACTCTCGGGCCGGCGATCATTCTCGGACACGTCGACTCGCGAGAATTCGGCCCTGGGGTCTTCTTCTCACTGAACCAGTTGAAGCCCGGCGATGCCATTGATGTGACACGCAAGAACGGCACCGTCGCCATCTTCACCGTCGACACCGTGCGCACCGTCCAGAAGAGTGATTTCCCGACCTCGGAGGTCTACGGCAACCTGGACCACGCAGGTCTCCGGTTGATCACCTGCGGCGGTGAATTCGATGAGAACGCTCGCAGCTACGAATCCAACATCATCGTGTTCGCATCACTGGCCGGATCACGGTCGACCTGATAGCTCCCCGCAGTTCTACATCGTGCACCGACGAATCAGCTCAGTGCCAGGAGGGCTGCGACCGCCACGCCGTTGAACACCACATGGGTGACGATCGCCGGACCGAGCCGCCCGCTCCAGATGGTCAGCCTGGCCAGCACCCAGCCGGCGAGAAACAACCCGGGCAGCAACACCGCTGCCGACGTCAGGTCGTTGACCTCGGACAGGTGCAGCAGCGCAAAGATGAAGGACGTCGCGGCGATCGATACCCAGATCCGGCGCCGCGGATCGGCGAAGCGCGGTGTGCCGGACCGGCGCCAGAGGCTGGCCAGCGCGGACCGCAGGCCGACGCCGCGGAAGAAGATCTCCTCGATCACCGGCCCGATCACCGCGATTGCCAGCGCGTTGACCACCAGCCAGAACCCGGTGCCGAGTCCGTTGGTGAGCACCGACTCGAGATTCGACGTGGGCTGCTGACCGGTGAGGGCGGAGTAGACCACCGTCCAGATTCCGACCGCGAACCGGAGGGCGAGCCCGGCGGCGACACCGATCGCGAGATCGATCCACTTGAAGTGCAACCCGAGGTCCCGGATCAGACTCCCGCTGCCGTGTCGCCGGGACGCCCACAGCGCGGTACCCAACAGCCCGATCCAGACCGGAAGCGCCGACAGCACGAGTACGGCGCTGCCGCCCCGCCACTGCGCGATCTGCAACGGCGCGGTGATCAGCAGGCTGACCAGCAACACCGCGCCGAGACCCGCGAAGACGTCGACAAAGGTCCAGGGAGTGACCGGCAGGCGTCCCGACCCCGCGTCAGCGCCGACGGTCGGGCTCTGGTTGTGCAGCGGCTGCGGCTGGACGTGGGCGGCGGGCTCGGACCGGGGCACCAGCGGAATGGGTTGGGTCGGTGGATCGGCACCGCCGTGGCGGTTCTCCGGGGCGGGCTGGGCCGCAACCCGCTGCTCGACGGGCGGCTCCGTGGTCGGGGCGGCAACTGGATCCGGAAAGCCGGGAGACGGTGCGGTCACCACTCCATCATCGCGTCACCAACCCCGCGGCCCGGACCGGCGTGCGGCGGCGCAGTCCCAGAACGCCGGCCGTCCGATGGCACGGGAGGCTGTCGGACGCCGCTGCTACTGTCACAAACAGGACATCCACCAGGCGCGAACACGCTGCTACTCAGGCGAAATCCGAGGTCTGCCATGACGACTGAGCACCTCCGGTTGCAAGCAGGCTGGTATGCCGATCCGGAGTCGTCCGGTGAGCGCTGGTGGAACGGTTCGCAGTGGACCTCGCACACCAGGGGCGGCGCCGGATCGGCGCTGCTGCATCCTTCCGAACTCGAGGGTCAGCCGCCGGTGGCATGGTCTGCTGCCGATTACCCGCTGGCAACCGTGATCGACGACAACGCGGCCCGGCCCGCGACGGATTTCACCGGTGCTCAGTCCTTCACCGGGTCGGGAACCTTCACCGGGTCAGGGACCTTCGCCGGGCCGGCCACCCCGGCCATCGCACCCGCCATCGCACCGGGCTGGTACCCGGACCCGCAGGGTCTGCCAGCGCAACGATGGTGGGACGGTGCGGGCTGGAGCGGCCACACCGCCCCGGGTGCCGGGCCGAACGGCGGCACCACCGTCGTGGTGATGGGACCGAGGAAGTCGGTGGGCGTCGCGCTGGTGCTGACGTTCTTCTTCGGCCCGTTCGGGATGTTCTATTCGACGGTCGCCGGGGCCCTGGTGATGCTGGCGGCGATGATCTTCGGTGGGGCGGTCGTCGGTTTGCTGACCTTCGGCCTCGGATGGCTGGTGTGGTGGCCGTTCATCTGGGTGGTGTCGATGATCTGGGGATGTCTCGCGGCGGGACAACGCTCCACACCGGTGGTCCAGCACTACAGGTGAGTCCCGCCCTTCCCTTGACCGGTGGTCCGTCCGAACGGTGGCCTGCCTCTATCGGTCTCGAGCTGTTCCGGTCACCCTTTCAGCACCGGCACCCGTCAGTTCAGCGATGGCCCCCCGGCCGGCATCGGCAGTACGCCGACCGAGCCATCCGATCCGGTGACTCCGCACAGGCCTTGTTCGGTCAGCGCGGCCAGCACCGCGCGCACCACCGCCGGTCCGCTGGTGAACAGCGTGAGTGATGTGCGCAGCGACCCGTCACCGTCAAAGGCACCGTCCTGCGACGCCGTCCAGAAGACGTAGGACGCCGCGGCGGCGAGGTCCCGTTGCCGCAGGTGCACCGCGATGGCAGCCCGCGCGGTCTCGGGTTCGTCGCACAACCCACCGACGGCGGTGATGCCGTGCGCGTTGAGGACCCGGAAGGCGGACAGCAGCCGGTCCCGCGCACTGGATGGCCACGATGCGGCGCCGCGGCCGCACCCGCCCGTGGTGGTCAGGTGGTCTCCTGCGGTGCGACGTCGTGACGGAGGGGGCGCATCGAAGTCGGCGGCGCTGCTCACGAGAAGTACTCCGGCCGGCTGACGAAAGTGTCGGTCAAGAACATCACGCCCGACGAGGACTCGAGCAGTGGCCGCAGTCCGGCCAGCAACGGCTCGACCTTCTCGTCGGGCACCACGGTGATCAACATCTCCAGGGTCGCCTGCTCGTTGAACAGCAGCCTGCCCTGGTGGTATCCGTGGTGCCCCAGCCCCGAGACGCCGGACACGCTGGTGAACCCGGTGGCTCCGATGGCCTTGAAGAGATCCCGGACCGCGGGAGCGGTGGCGCCCGACACCACCACTTCGACCTTCGCCATCCTGGTCAGCTGATCGCGATTCATCGCGCCGTTCCCTCCGTTGCCGACCAGCGGATCCAACCGCCGGTCGTGTAGCGGTGCCATGGCGCCGCAGCCTCGTCCCGAGCGGCGAGTGCCACCCAGTCGTTGTGAAACAGGTTTTGCAGCACCGTGTTCCGTCCGATGATGTCCTGGATCCGGCCCAACGGCGCCTGCACGACCGCGAACAGCCGCAGCGGCTCGTGCATCAGCCGTCGGCCATCGCTCACCGATTGCCACGGCAACCCGAGCCGGAGATCGCCGTTGTGGCCGGACAACACCCCGACACCGCCGACCACGTTGTGGATCGTCTTGCTGCCCGAACCGAAGCTCTGCTGGTCGACGGTCGAGAAGTAGTACTGGCAGTTGATCCATTGCGCGACCACCAGCGGCGCGGTCAGGATTGTCTCCAGGGCGGAGCCGTCGGTGTCCACATCGGCGTCATAGGAGTGCAGGAAGGTCCGGCGCTGCAGGTCAATATCGCGGGTCATCGACCGCGGCCCGACGATGAACGCTGCGTTCCCGGCCAGACCCCATTCCGGGAAGACCTGCGCCCAGTCCGTGGACCGGGCCCGAACGTGTGCTGCCGCTGCTGCCGGCCGCAGCCCCCGGCGCGCGCCGGGCAGCGACACCACCCGTTCGGCAGCGAGTTCCGCCCCGGCAGCCGCCACATCGACCGCCAGTGCATCGACCTCGCGACGGTGATCGTCGGGAACCAGGTGCAGGTCCAGCAGCTCGACGTGGTCGATCGCCGTGTCGTGTTCCGCGGGGACGAACCAGGTGTCCGCCGGGATGGCGATCCCCCTGCCCATCAACGCTTCTCGGACCGCGGGCCGGTTGAGGATGGCCGCCGCCGCCCTGGCGTTGGGAGCGCCACGGTTGCCGCCGCACGCGCCGCAGTCCAACGCCGATTCGTACGGATTGTTCTCGGTGCTGCTGCCGTGGCCGCACAGCACCACCAGCCGGCCGAAGTTGCGGGTCAGACCCATCATCGTCAGGGCGACCTCCCCGAACAGCACCTGCTCCTCGAAGGTGAAGCCGTCCGTCACGTTCAACTGGGTCGGTGCCGGCGGCGTCGCGACAGCCCGAAGTTTGCGCCGCAGCGCTCCGAAGCCCTTGGTGTTCAACGTCTTCACCGCACCGATAGGGCCGGCGACCCACCCGGCCGCCTCGGCGAGCGCGAAGGGGGCCGCGATGTCGTCCTTTGCGGCGTGGAAGGCTTCCTGCCCGCCGGCCAGCACCCGGTCACCCGAGACCCGCCGGCGTGCAGCGGCCTCCGCGCCCGGCAGCGGGGATTCGGCGATGTCGTTGCGCGGCTTGAGCAGCACCGGGCACAAGTCGCTGGGCTCACCCCCGGCCAACTCCCGGAACCGGATGGCCACGGCGAAAAAGCCTGCAAAACCGAGAGTTTCGTATCGACCGGCCGCTTCCACCCGCCGGCGCAGACCCTCTGACCGGACGTCGATGCAGCACACCAACTGCGCCGCCGGACGAACCTCGGTCGGCATCCGCCGCGGTGGACCGAGCCGGGTCAGCAGGTCGTCCCGGTAGCCGAACTCCAGCGCATCGAGCCACAGCAACTGCCGGTGGGCCGCCGGGACGCGCTCCAGCACGGCGGCCAGATCGGCCAGTTCTGTTGCGGTCGCCGCCTGCTCGGCCAACACCGCGGCGACCTGTTCGGCTCGGTGCATCGGTGATGCGGCGGAGTTGTCGGAGCGGCGTTCCAGGACGACACGGCCACCGGGAACGGCGACGCGCTCCTCGGCGAGCATGGCTGCTTCATAGCTCAGTCGCATCGCCAGATAGGACAGCACGTCCATGCCTTCGCCGTTGGTCCCCCGCCAGTTCACCTGGGCGGCCCACCCGGGCAACCGGGTCAGGTGCGCCGTCAGGTAGGCGCGGACGTCCGAATCGGGCACTCGGAGGTCGGACAGCGCTGCGAGCACGGCGTCCTCGGGGGCGTAGGGCAGCGCGCGCAGGCGGACCCGTACCCGACCGGGCAGGCCCCGATCCATCCGGACGAGATCGCGCCACGCGGCGTAGAAGCCTTTCTCCCGGCCCGGCATCGTCCAGGACGCCTGCCCGCCGTCCAGATACGCCGCGCACCACTTGGCCGATTCCGCATCAACGGCGTCCGCGACGGCGGGCGCCGCGGATTCGCTGCGCATCCTGAACCGGCGGGACGGCGCGGGTCCCGGCGCGCCGTGCACCAGGTCGCATCGGATGAGTTCGACAGGCTGGAACATTCGGCCACCCAGCGACGTCGCTGGCAGTTCGAGCAGGTCCGGAAAGCGGCGGGCGGCCGCGACCTCCAGATCCCGCTCGGTGATCCGGCCGTCGGCATAGGCCTGCCGGAAGACGGCCTCCTGCGGGAAGCCGTTGCCACCGAGGGCATCTGCCATCGTCGTCACCGCTTCACCGAACGGCCGACCCTCCAGCCCGCCGAGCGGGTTGACGGCAATGAAGGTGTCGATCGGCCAGTTGGTGGCGAGAATCCTTGCCGCGAGGCTCACTTCACTGCGGATCCGGGTCCGTTCGGACAGCGTCGTCATGCCCGCACCTCCGGGACCAGCAGGGGCACAGCGGCGGGGGCCGGTGTCGGTCGACGGCGAACGGGGCGGGAGACGCCGCGAACGTGACCCGCGCTGAGCGCAAGTACGTACAGCGGGCGGCTCAGCGACTGCAGACCCCAGGAGCGGGGTGCGTAGCGCACCAGCGCGACCAGACCCATCACCGCAAGCGGCAGCGTCAGCAGCCACGGCGACACTCCCGGCGGCACAGTGGGAAGCGCCCGATCGAAGAATCCGGTCACGAGGTCGACGACGAGGATGTAGGCAAACCCGAACACCGACACCGCCAGCGCTGCAGCGAGTGTCCCTGACGGAGTCGGGTGACGCCGCAGCCAGCCCCAGGTCGCCCAGGCCGCGGTGATCCAAGCGAAGACCAGCAGGATCTCGGCGTTCCCGCTCGGCGGCGGGAGCACGACCGCGGCGGCGAGGATCACCACCGTCGGCAGCACCAGGGCGGCGGCCACGCAACCGACCACGGCGGCCCGCGACATCGCCGGCGCAGGCGGGGCTTTCCGATGGCGCACCTGGCTGTGGACGGCGGAGCCGGAGCCCAGGAACAGGCTGGCCTTGTACATCCCGTGGGCGGTGAGGTGGAACAGTGCTGCACCGAACCACCCCAGGCCGCAGGTCATGATCATGAAACCCATCTGGCCCATAGTGGAATGCGCGAGCGCACCCTTGATGTCCGGCTTGGTCAGCATCAGCAGGGTCCCGTACACCGCCGTGGCCGCACCGACGAAGAACGCCAGATGCAGGGCGAGCGGGGAGGCGGTGAAGACGGGGCTCATGACGATCAGCAACACACCGCCGGCATTGACGACGCCCGCGTGCAGCAGCGCCGAGACCGGTGTGGGCGCAGCGAGTGTCGCGGGGAGCCAGCTCTGCAATGGCAGCTGCGCCGACCTCGCGACGGCCGCGATCACCAGCAGGCAGGCGACCGCGGCGAGCAGCACGGGCTCGTCATCCAAGGTGTTCAGCGGACCGGCGAGGTCTCGCAGGTCCACCATTCCTGATTGCGCGGTCATCACGAGAACCGCGCCCCACAGGGCAATGTCACCGATCAGGAACGCACGCAGGGTGACCCGAACGCCGTACCGCGCGCTGCTCAGATGCCAGTAGAGGCCGAGCAATACGCACAGCGCCACGCCGGCAACCGTCCACGCGGCGGCGAACATCAGCAGCGTCACCGACGTCACCATCAGGACCGTCGCCCCCGTCAGCAGCCCGGTGGCCGCAAAGAACCGAACCGCCTGCGCCTCGCCCCGCAGGTAACGCCGGGCGAACGACTGGACGACGCCGCTGACGCCGAACACCAGGAGCAACAGGGCCACTCGGATCTCGTCGGCGAACAACCCCGCCCCGACCCCGCCGCGGCCATCGAGCGTCGCGGCGACCGGACCGTTCCGCAGCACCGACGCTGTCAGCGCCACCGCGACCAGGAATCCGGCTCCGGCGGCAAGGGCACCCACCCGGCCCGCCGTCTCGGCGCGCATCGGACCCATCACGGCGGCACCGACAGCCGCGATCAGCGGCAACAGCACGGCGGCGATGAGCAGGCCGCCCGTCATCCCGGAACCCCGTTCGCACTCATGCGAACATGAATATGCGACATGTATAGCGTGTGTCAAGAGACGTGTATCAGGTAGCGTCTATTCCATTCTTTCGGCGGGTGGGCACGGCAGCGATCAGGCAGAGCCGGCCGGCGTCCGTGGCGGCTCACCGGTCGTGCGGTCCGGGACATCCATCAGCACATCGAGGATCTCGCCGACGCGGTGCGGCTGTTCGACCGGATGCCGCAGCGGCAGATCTGCCCGCACTTGATACCGATTGCGCCGGCCGTCCCGGGTCCGATCGAGGTACCCGGCCTCGATCAGCTCGGCGACGAGGCGCTGCGCCGCCCGCTCGGTCACGCCCACCTGGTCGGCGAGGTCCCTGATCCGGATCCCGGGGTCGCGGGTGATGCACAACAGGACGTGGGCATGGTTGGTGAAGAACGTCCAGTCGGCCATGCTTCATGCTAGACACCGGTCATCACTGTCGGACGTCGCAAATCGCGACTCGCAGGACCTGCGACAAGCGGCGACGATGATCCGATGAGTGCCAACCTCGCCGATGCACGGGACGTCGTGATGGCACATCTGGACGCGTTCAACCGGCACGACACCGCCGGCCTGATCTCGGGCCTGGCTCCCGACGCCCGCTGGCACACCGGAACCAGCACCGTCACAGGGCACCAAGAGCTGGCGGACTTGTTCGACGACGGACTGTGGGCAATGCAGCCCGCACTATCGGTGCAGTTGCTGGTGCGGGAGCAGGACACCGTGGCCGCCCGGCTCCGCGAGGACATCACGATCGACGGCAGGCGGCAGAGTTTTCCGATCGCCGCGTTCTACCAGGTTCGGGACGGTCTGATCCTGGACGTCACCATCTACCGCGAGGGTTCGGCGGAGCTGAGCTGATCCCGGCCCCAGAACCCGGCCACCGCCGAAGCCCCCCACCCCGCCGAAGACACCCCGCCGAAGACACCACACTGTTGATCATTGCAAAGATCGCACTTTCGGGGCCCGACACGCCGGTTCCAGCGCGAGTTTCGTCATGATCAACACGACGCCGGGGACACCCGCCCTCGGAACACCGGCCTGCCCAGACGGGAACCGGCCGGCCCGGATGAGAACAGCGCGCAGCAAGTGCTTGCCAGTGCCCGGACCTGCGGGGGTAGAGTCCCAGCCGTGGTGCGCACCGCAGCGCCCGGCGTCCTCGCGATGACCGGCCTGCTTCTTCGCCGCCGCGACGGAGCCTGATTTCCGGACTGGCTCCTCCGTCGCGGGTTGTCGTGCTGCCGGTCATCCCCTCCCGACCCGCGCACGCGGCTGCGAGCGGTCGGTCACCTGAAATCTGCGAGGACAACCACCATGGGCACCCCCACACCTTCCCGACTGCGTCCCCCGGCCGGCGAAATCCCGGCCGGCCAGCCCGCCTACAACCGGCAGCGCGACAGTGCGATGCCGACCGGCCGCTACCAACCCTTCCCGCCGATCGACCTGCCGGACCGGCAGTGGCCGACCCGGGTGATGACGAAGGCGCCGCAGTGGTGCGCCGTCGACCTGCGTGACGGCAACCAGGCGCTGATCGACCCGATGACGCCGGCCCGCAAGCGGCGGATGTTCGACCTGCTGGTCTCGATGGGCTACAAGGAGATCGAGGTCGGGTTCCCGGCCGCCAGCCAGACCGATTTCGACTTCGTACGCGAGATCATCGAGCAGGACGCCGTTCCCGAGGACGTCCGGATCCAGGTGCTCACCCAGGCCCGGCCGGAGCTGATCGCCCGCACCTTCGAATCCGTCGAGGGCGCACCGTCCGCCCTTGTGCACCTGTACAACTCCACCTCGACGCTGCAGCGGCGGGTGGTGTTCGGGCTGGACCGCAAGGGCATCACCCGGATCGCCACCGACGGCGCCGAGGAGGTCGCCCGCTGGGCCGAGAAGTATCCGGACACCGACTGGCGGTTCGAGTACTCCCCCGAGTCCTACACCGGCACCGAACTCGAGTACGCCGTCGAGGTCTGCAACGCCGTGTCGGCGGTCTGGCAGCCGACGGAGGCGAACCCGATGGTGGTCAACCTGCCGGCCACCGTCGAGATGGCCACCCCGAACATCTACGCCGACTCGATCGAGTGGATGCACCGAAACCTGGAGCGCCGCAACGCGATCGTGCTGTCCCTGCATCCGCACAACGATCGCGGCACCGCCGTGGCCGCGGCCGAGTTGGGCTACCTGGCCGGCGCCGACCGGATCGAGGGCTGCCTGTTCGGCAACGGCGAGCGGACCGGCAACGTCTGCCTGGTCACGCTCGGGCTGAACCTGTTCAGCCAGGGGGTCGACCCGCAGATCGACTTCTCCGACATCGACGAGATCCGCCGCACCGTCGAGTACTGCAACCAGCTGGCAGTCCCGGAACGCCACCCGTACGGTGGCGACCTGGTGTACACCGCGTTCTCCGGCTCGCACCAGGACGCGATCAAGAAGGGCTTCGACCACCTCAACCGCGACGCCGCGGCGGCTGGCGTCCCGGTCGATGAGTTCACCTGGCAGGTGCCGTACCTGCCGATCGACCCGAAGGACGTCGGGCGCTCCTACGAGGCCGTCATCCGGGTCAACTCGCAGTCCGGCAAGGGCGGCGTCGCCTACATCATGAAGACCGAGCACGGCCTGGACCTGCCGCGACGGTTGCAGATCGAGTTCTCCAGGGTCGTGCAGGAGCACACCGACACCGAGGGCGGCGAGGTGGACGCCGCGACGATGTGGCGGTACTTCGCCGAGGAGTACCTGGAGCCGAGCGCGCCGCTGCACCTGATCCGGACCAGGATCGAAAACCCCGAGGACGCCGAGGACGAGACCGTGTTCGACCGGCTCGCGGCCCGGATCATCTCTGCCGGTGAGGAACTCGTCGTGCACGGCAGCGGGAACGGACCGGTGGCGGCGTTCTGCTCCGCCCTCGGCGAGGCCGGCTATGACGTCCGGGTGCTGGACTACGTCGAGCACGCGCTCTCCGCCGGTGGTGACGCCCGGGCGGCGGCCTACCTGGAGTGCGCGATCGGCGGGCAGGTCGTCTGGGGCGTCGGCATCGACTCCTCCATCACCACCGCATCGCTCAAGGCGGTCGTGTCGGCGGTGAACCGGGCAGCCCGGAACAGCGACGAGGACGCCTGACGCGGGCCGGATTTGCATCTGGTTTGCGCCGCGCCCGCCGGCAGCGATGGCTCCGCATGCCGACGGCGATGGCTCGGTGCCCCGGATCCGCGCGGCTCGACCGACGGTCCTGCAGGGAAAATCCGCTCCGCGAGGCGTTTTCACCCTGCGGCGAGGCCCCGGCGAGCACCAGCGTCACTCGGCGGCGGGCCCGGCGGCACAAGAGTCACTCGGCGGCGGCGAGGGACCCGGCGGCGCACCACCCCGCACCGGAGCACCGGGCAGGATGACGGGCGATGACCGACGAATCGCTGACGCTGCGGCAGATCGCGCCCGCTGCCTTCCTGCCGCCGGCACTGTTCGCCGTCGGCCAGGGCGCGATCGCCCCGGTGGTCGTCATCTCGGCCACCGAGTTGGGTGCGACACCTGCAATGGCCGCGCTGGTGATCGCGACCGCGGGCCTCGGGCAACTGCTGGCGGACATCCCGGCCGGCACGGTGGTCCACCGGTACGGCGAGCGGCCGACGATGATCGGCGCCGCGGCGCTGACGGTGCTGGCACTGCTGGGCTGCATCTTCGCGCCCAACCTGCTGCTGTTCGCGCTGTGCATCTTCGTCACCGGGTCCGGAACGGCGGTCTGGCTGCTCGCCCGGCAGGCCTACGTCGCCGAGGTGGTGCCCTACCGGTTACGGGCAACGGCCATGTCGACGCTCGGCGGCGTGTTTCGCATCGGGCTGTTCATCGGGCCGTTCCTCGGCGCTGCGGTCGTGCACTTCACCGGGCTGTGGGGCGCGTATGCGGTGCACATCGTCGCGGCGGTCGCCGCGGCCGGTGTGCTGCTCGTCGTCAAGGACCTGACTCCGGGTGACAGCGCGGACCGCACGGGTCCGTCCACGGCCCGGGTTCCGGTCCGCACGGTGCTACGCGAGCAACGGTCGGTGTTCGCCACTCTCGGTGTCGGCGCGACCGTGATCAGTGCGATCCGGGCCGCCCGCCAGGTGGTGCTGCCGTTGTGGGGCACCTATCTGGGCCTGTCACCGACGACCATCTCGGTGATCTTCGGCCTGTCCGGCGCGATCGACATGCTGCTGTTCTACCCGGCAGGCAAGGTGATGGACCGCTACGGCCGCGCCTATGTCGCGGTGCCGTCGATGGCCGTGCTGGCCATCTCCCTGCTGCTCGTGCCGTTGACCCACTCGGCCGGCACGCTGCTGGCCGTCGGTCTGCTGATCGGCGTCGGCAACGGGATGAGCTCGGGGCTGGTGATGACACTCGGCGCCGATCTCGCGCTGCCCGGTCAGCGGCCGGTGTTCCTGGGCATCTGGCGGGTCTTCTATGACGCGGGCAACGGGGTCGGCCCCTTCGTGATCGCCGGCGTTGCGGCCCTCACGACGCTCGGTGCCGGGATCGCCGCGATGGGCGTGGTGGGGTTCTTCGGCACCGGTTGGCTCGGCTACTGGATTCCGCGTCGTTTGCCACCGCGGGCCGCTGCATCGCGGAAGCGCACCGGCTGACCGGCTGACCGGCTGACCGGCTGACCGGAATGCAGCGTGATCCTTGTGACCGCTGTGCCGTTGTTCTAAATTTCCGGGTAGGGCAATTGGGACGAAGCACCCACTCATCCGGTTTTCTCCCGACAGGCGATGGTTCCCATGACGGCGCGCGACAACGATCCATCGCTGTTCGACGGTGCTACCGGAGAACTTCGCCGCCTGCTGGAGGACAAAAACTGGTCGTGCACGCCCCTTGGCCCGCCGACGTCGTGGTCACCGGTGTTGCGTCTGATGGTGCCGACGATGCTCCGTTCGGGCTTCCCGACGGTCATCAACTGGGGTCCGGAGATGGTGGCCCTGTACAACGAGGCCTACGCGCCCTTGCTGGGCTCCAAGCACCCGGGCGCCGTCGGTCAGTCGCCGAAGGACACCTGGCCGGAGGCCTGGGAGTGGGTGAGTCCACGGCTGTTCGCGGTCCTCCACGATGGCCAGACGATTCGGTACGAGGACGAGCGACAGGTGTTGGAACGCAACGGGTATCCCGAGGAGTGCTACTTCTCGTTCGCGCAGAGCCCGATCGTCGATGTGGACGGCGGGACAGGTGGCATCCTCACGGTGGCCACCGAATCAACCCGCCAGGTCCTTTCTGACCGGAGGATGCGGGTTGTTCGCGAACTCGGCGCGGTGTCGGTGACCGATGTCGCGGGTGAATCGGGGGCGGACGCCATCGCCGACACCTGCCGTGCAGTCGTCCGGGTGCTGGAGACCGCGCGCGAGAGCATTCCCTTCGCGGTCGCATTCCTTGCAGCGCCGGCGGTCGGCATGGACTCGACGCACAGAGCGCGCCAGGTCGCCGCGTACGGCCTGGCCATGGCAGCGACGCCGGACGCATCGCCGACGGCTTGGGCGGTCGCGGCGGACCGCGTCATCAGCAGCGGCGACCCGGAGATGCTGAGCGGATTGCGGGGACTGTCGGACGACGTCGTGCTACCGGGTCCGGTAGGCCCGTTGCTGCCGGACACCGCCATGTTGATTCCGTTGACGGTCAGTGGCCGCGCCGATGCTGTGGGCGCGATCATGCTGGGCCTGAGCCCCTACCGTCCGCTGGACCAGGACTACCAGGGCTTCCTGTCGTTGATCGGCCGGCAACTACGTGTCCTGCTGACCGACGCCGCCGCCCGGGAGAGCGAGCGGCACCGGTTGCTGGTGCTGGCCGATCTCGACCGGGCGAAGACGGAGTTCTACCAGAACGTCAGTCACGAACTGCGTACCCCGCTCACGATGTTGCTCGCGCCGCTGCAGGATCTGCTCGCCGCGCAGGGTGAAAATCCGGCAGACCGGGCCGACCTCGAGGCGGCTGTCCGCGCGGCTGAACGGCTACGGGTGATGGTCGACGCGCTCCTGGACTTCTCCGGCGGCCAGGGCGGGGTGGTACTGCCTGACCGACGCGCCGTCGACCTCGCAGTGTCCACTTCAGAGGCGGCCGGAATGTTCCGCTCGACCGCGCAACGTGCCGGGCTCTCGTTCGCGCTGCGGCTGCCGAGTGAGCCGCTGACGGCGGCGGTCGACAGGTCCATGTGGTCGACCATCGTGACCAACCTCGTATCGAACGCCGTCAAGTACTCGTCAGCGGGTGGCGGCGTCGAGGTGATCCTCGAGTCCGACGGGTCGAACGCCGTACTGACCGTGGCAGATGCAGGCATCGGCATCGACCCCGATCAGCAAGCCAGAGTGTTCGAAAGGTTCTACCGCGCCGAACCCGGAAACCCCGGGTCCGGTGCCGGCATCGGGCTCGCCCTGGTCGGCGATCTCGTCCGCCTGCATGACGGTCGGGTCGAGCTCGCCAGCGAACCCGGTCACGGCACCACCATCACCGTGACGGTGCCGCTGCGCGGCGGCGAGACGCAATCCGTTGCGACAGCGCGCCGACCTCAGGTTGAGGACGAGTCCGGACCCCGGGTGCTGGTCGTCGAGGACGACCCCGACCTGCGCGCCTACCTGACCAGGCTGCTCCTTGCCGATGGTTGGTCGGTCGACGCCGCGCCGGATGCCGAAGCGGCACTGCCGCTCGCACAGGCGCAGCATCCGCCGGCGGTGGTCATCACCGACATCATGCTGCCCGGTCGCAGCGGGCTGCACCTGCTGGGGGAGTTGCGCAACGATCCACGGACGGCGCGGATTCCGGTTCTGCTCATCACCGGTCGCGGTGGACCCGACGCGGCAGGCGAAGGCCTCGCCGCCGGCGCGGACGACTACATCACCAAGCCGTTCTCGTCCCGAGAACTGCTCGCCAGAGTCCGGGCCAATCACGAACTGCACGTGCTCCGCGAGTCTGCCGTCGAGACGGCGGAGGCCAGAGCCGATCAGCTGCGCCAAGGGTTGCAGACGAACCGGACCATCGGAACGGCGATCGGCATCCTGATGGGCCGGCATCGGCTCACCGCAGAGCAGGCTTTCCGTCTGCTCACCACGGCCAGCCAGAACCACAACAGCAAACTCCGCGTCATCGCTGCCGCTGTCACCGAAACGGGTGGCTTGCCCTACCGTCCCACCGACGTCGACGACCTACTCCTCCGGGTGACCGCCCGATAGCCCCGTGCACGAGGAGCTCGCGGTCGTCTCGACCACGACGGAAACACGATCATCACCTGGCCGCCGCCGAACGTGGCGTGGATCACCACGGTGCGCCGCCCGCGGAGAGGAATGGGTAGCGTCCGGGACTTCCGGACGGCGTCACCGGCGCCGCCGCTTCCGGCGTCACGCCACCTCCAGCACTACTGCGCAACACAGTCCTGACCACTCAGTCCTGACCCCCGTAGTCCTGACCACACAGTCCTGACCCGTAGTCCTGACCGCGTAGTCCTGACCGCCTAAGTCCTGACCACATGCCCTGACCACATGCTGCTGAGCACGAACACACCCGGAGACGTCATGACCGCGCGGGAACCGCAGGAAATCGCCGACGTGGCCGTGCAGGTCGGCGCCAAGAAGGTGCACCGCAGCTGGGACAAGGTGTTGCTCAGCTCGTTCCTGGCCGGCGCGTACATCGCGTTCGGTGCCATGGTCGCGATCACCGTCTCGTCCGGATTGAAACCGGCGATCTGGGGGACGCTGCCGACGTTGTTCACCGGCATCGCCTTCACCCTCGGCCTGGTCCTTGTCCTGGTGGCCGGTTCAGACCTGTTGACGGGCAACATGATGCTGGTGCCACTGAGCCGGATGCGCGGCCGGATCAGCACCGGCGACGTCGCCCGCAACCTGGTTTTGGTGCTGATCGGCAACCTGATCGGCGCACTGTTCGTGGCGTACTTCCTGGCGGTCCAGACCGGCGTCATCGGGCACGCCGGTTCCACCGGGAGCGGCGCACTGACCTACGAGCGGCTCGCCCAGATCGCCGGTGACAAGGCGACCAGTCACAACGGCTGGCAGACGTTCCTGCGCGGCATCGGCTGCAACTGGCTGGTCTGCCTCGCGGTGTGGATGTCCCTTGCGGCGACGTCGGTCTCGGGGAAGATCCTGGCGATCTTCTTCCCGATCATGGCCTTCGTGGCGATGGGGTTCGACCACGTGGTGGCGAACATGTTCTTCCTGCCGGCGGCCATCTTCGCCGGCGTCCCCGGCATCGACTGGGGGAACACCGCCGTCAACTGGCTGCTCGCGGGCGCCGGGAACCTTGTCGGCGCCGTCGTTTTCGTGGCCGGCACCTACTGGTATCTGTTCCTCAAGGACCGCCCCGCCGCGACTCCAGAGTCCCCGACGCCGTCAGAACAGTCCCCGGTGCCGGCCAGCTCAGAGGCCACGAAGCCTGCCTGACGACACACCGCCTGACGATATCGCCCCTTGTGCGAGCGCGCCTGGATCAGTCGAATTCGGTCGGCAGCCCGGGATCTCGGCGGTGCGCCAGGATCCGTCGCAGCTGGTGCTCGCTGATCCGGCCGAGCGACAGCTCCGGCAGCTCGTCGATGGCGAACCAGCCGACGTCCAGCGTCTCCAGCGCATCGGGTGCGCGGACCTCGCCGGTCGCCGCGCACAGGAAGAACAACTTGTAGATCGAGAACGGCAGCGGCGGAACGTGTCCCTGCGTCTCCCGGTCCCACACCCCGACGAGCTTGACCGCGGTGGCGCCGTACCCGGTCTCCTCGAGAATCTCCCGCTCGACCGCCCGTGACGGGGTGTCCAACGGATCCGCCCAGCCGCCCGGCAGCGACCACCGGCCGTCGGACCGCTCCCGCATCAGCAGGATCCGCTCGTCGTCGTCGACCAGCGCACCGCGCACGTCGACCTTCGGGGTGGCGTACCCGGCGTCCTTGCCCATCTCGAGCCGCCAGTGCTCCGCGGGCTCATCGGTGACGGCGGCCAGCAGGTCGGCGGCCAGCGCGGCCAGCTTGCGGTAGCGGTCGAGGTCGTACTCGTTCTGCGCGTAGGTCAGCCCGCTCTGCGCGAGCGCGGACAGGGCAATGGCGCTGCGCCGCACCTGGTTCGGTCTGTCCTGCCCCTGCCCCGTCGTCATCCGGCGCGTTGGTCGGTGAGGGTCTCGTCCGGTCGCGACTGTTCGGCGGTCAGCGCCTCCAACTGCGCCCGTGCCGCCTGTACCTCCGGTGGCCCTGTCCACTTGTCGGGCAACACCTGCAGGCCGGCGCGCAGCGCCCGCAGAGCCGCCGTCGCGGCGAGGTCGGTGGTCGGCAGGCCCGGCATCCGGTACATCCGGCGAGCCCACGACGGCATCAGCGCGAAAGCCATACCGGCCAACGAAGCCCAGGCCGGTCGGGCGGGGGTGAGCAGCCGGACTCGCTTGGGCATCGGCGGTGTGATCAGCGCCTTGACGGCGCGGGTGGCGTCGTCGGTCAGCTTGAGCTGCGGCCGGATGTGCCGGAAGTACTGCGCCATCCCGGCCACCGACGACGGCACCATCTGCTCGGGGATGCCGATCAGGGTCGCGGCCAGCACCTGCTCGCGCAGGTAGTCGTCGGCGTCCTGTGGACTGATCGGTGCACCTGCCCGGCGAGCCGTCGACAGGAACGAGTCCACCTCACAGCAGTGCACCCAGAGCAGTAGGTCGGGCCGGTCCAACCGGAAGCTGGCCCCGGTGTCCGGGTCGGTGCCGCGGATCCGCCGGTGGATGCCCCGCACCTTCGCCGCCGTCCGCAGCGCCGTCGCCTCCGGAGCGTAGGTCAGTGCGCTGACGTACTGCCCGGTGCGCTCCAGCCGACCCCAGAAGTCCTCCTCGAACCCCCGCTGCTGGGCGACGGCGGCCATCGTCAACGGGTGCAACGCCTGCATGATCAGGGCCCGCACCCCGGCGATCGGGAACACCGGATCGGCATGTACCCGCCAGGTCATACTGCCGGGGCCGAACAGTCCGGGATGCATGAAGATCACGGTACCTGCGTGCGCACCGGGCTCTCCTGGCTCGCAGAAGCGTTGTCGCGAGCGGCTTCCCCGGCCGACCGGCCGCCGGGCACAGCGTCGACGACCTGCCGGCAAGCGCAGCGTCGGACCTGCCGGCAAGCGCAGCGTCGGCGGTGCCCTGGGCGAGTACCCGGTCGATCGGCACTTCGGAATTCTGCAGGGCCCGCCGCAGGGAGCGCGCCACCAGCACACCGATCACCAGGGCGCCGATGGCACATCCGGAGGTCACCCAGTACGCGGTCTGCGGTCCGGACCGGTCGATGATCACCCCGGCCAGCGGCGTCGCGGTCGCGATGCCGACGGCCAACCCGGAACTCGCCCAGGCCATCGACTCCGTGAGCCGACCGGACGGCACGATCCGCTCGATGAGCGACATGCCGGAGATCAAGACCGGCGAGCAGGCGATGCCGGCGACGAACAACCCGATACCGACCAGCCACACCTGCCCCAGGAACGGCAGCGGCAGCGTCACGACCGCCAGCACCGCGACGGCGATCAGGAACTGCCGGACCAGCGAGGCCCGGATCGGCAGCGCCCCGAAGATCAAGCCGGCCGTCAGCGACCCCACCGCGTACAGCGCCAGCAGCAGGCCGGCCGCACCGGGCACACCGGCCGCCTTGGTGAACGCGACGGTGGTCACCTCGAACGAACCGAAGATCCCACCGAGCAGGACGAAGATCGCGGCGATGCCGCCGACCCCCGGAAGCAGGATCGCCGGACGGCCCCTCGGCCCGCTCTTCCGCCCGGTGGGCCGTGGCTCGGTGGACCGCTGGGTGATCAGCAGCAGCGTCCCGATGACCAGCAGGATGGTGGCCAGGATGAGGCCTGCGCTCGGCGACACCTGCAGCGCCACCACCGTCACCAGCGGCGGGCCGAGGATGAACACCGCTTCGTCGACCAGCGACTCCCAGGCGAAAGCGGTTCGCAGCAGCGAGGTTCCGTGCAGCTGCGCCGACCACCTCGCGCGGACCAACGGACCGATGTTGGGCACCGAGGCGCCGCCGGCCACCGCCAACAGGAAGATGGGCCAGTTGGCGTCCGTCGTCAGCGCGACGGCGACGATGCCGACGACTGCCGGGACATGGACGGCCAGCTGCAGCGGGACCACGCGGTGCTGCCCGAAGACGTCGATCGCCCGGGATATCTGCGGACCGATGACGGCCGCTGACAACGCGAAGATCGCCGACACGACACCGGCCACGGCATAGGAACCGCGCTCGGCGGACAACAGCAGGACGGCGCCGAGGCCCGCCATCGACATCTGCATCCGGGCGAGGAAGCCGGCAGCGGAGAAGCGGGCCGCGCCGGGGCGGCGCAAGACCTGCAGATAGGGACCGAACACGACGGGGACCTCACCGGTAGTGCTGGTGGCCGGCGACCAGTCTTCTTCGCTTTACCGTCCGGCCGGTACAGTCTACGACGTGGCTTCTGATGCCCGCGAACGAATTCTGGTCGCACTGCGCAACCTGCTCACCTCGGGCGGGTCGGCAGCGGTGACGCTGGAGTCGGTCGCGGCAGCGGCGGGCGTCTCCAAAGGCGGCCTGCTGTACCACTTCCCGTGCAAGTCCGAGCTGTATCTCGGCCTGCTGGCCGCGGTGCGGGACCGGGTGGTGGCGGACATGGCCCGGGCGACCGAGCAGGTCGGCGCCCCCCGTGCCTACCTGCAGTACGCGATCCCGGCCGATGACGCCGAGGGCGGCTTCTTCACCTCGCTGATCGCCGCCGTCCGCACCGGGCCGGACACCGACGCCCAGGCCGCCGAACTGCTGGCCGACATCTTTCGCGCGTGGGAGGCGCCGATGCGCGCGGCCGTCACCGACCCCGTGCAGGCAGAGATGATGCGCCTGGTCGGCAACGGCGTCTATCTCTCGACGATTGCCGGCCTGCCGCCGACCCCACCGGCGCTGCTGGCCCGGGTGTTCGACCGGCTGCTCGCGCAGGTGCAGGAACCGGTCGGCCAGGGCTGACGCACAACGGCGCAACCGCGACGCTCGGCGCGGATAAGCCGAACCGGGAGATCAGCGCCGGAACGAGATCCGCCACGTCCTGCTCACCGCCTGCGCATCCCTGGTGATGGACTGGCCGACCAGCACGCCCAGTGCCACCGAGAAGATCGAGATGCCGGTGACGACAAGATCAGTGGCGCCGCCGTAGTCGCCGGTCGCCAGACCCGACACCGCACGGAAGCCCAGGGCGCCGGGGAGCAGCAGCCAGAAGCCGGGCAGCAGCATCACCGCGGCGGGCGGCGCGGACCGGAACCGGGACAGCGCGTGGGTCAGCGGCACGATGACCAGGCCACCGACGAATCCGGATAGTGCGGGATCCAGCAGCACGGCGCCGACAGTCTGCGCCGCGTAGGAGGCGAACAGCGCGACCCACAGGTACAGCAGCGACCCTGGCGGTGCGCTGGCGAAGAGCAGATATCCGATGCCGACCAGCGCAACGCCCACCCACGGCGCCCACACCCCGGCCTGTTCTGCGCCCTGCCCGTCGACGGTGCCCACCAGGCTCAGCCCGACGAACACACCGAACGCCAGCAGCAGGAGTTGCGAGACGCCCCAAACGAGTCTGCTTGCGCCGGAGACAATCTGGTCGCTGGCGAGTTCGATGGTGGCGATGGTCAGCGTCGCGCCCGGCAGGAAGGTGACCAACGCGGGGGCGACCAACCGGATCGGATCGTCCTGCACGAACGGCGCGACCAGCTTCACCGAGATGACGGTGACCAGAAACGCGGCGATCACCGGCAGCGCCACCGACAGCGTCGCCCAGCGCCCGGCGATCAGTCGCAGAATCCCGACGAAGGCACCCATGGCCGCATACGCCGGCAGCGCCAGCAGGTCCGGGTTGAGCAGCAGGCCGAAGCCGACGCTGAGGATGATCTGCCCGAGTATTTCCACCCACGAGCCGAACCGCGGCTTCGAGGTGAGGATCCGGTGGAGCATCTGCAGCCCCACCGACGGGGTCACCGCGGCCCGTCGCAGAACGACGACGAGGTCGTTGATCTCGGCGATCTGGTCCAGCCGGAGGCCCTTGTTCGGCACCGAGACGAGGTCGACCTCGTCCGGCCCGATCCGGAACAGGATCCCGGTCGGCATGACCATGGCCTGCATGTCGACGTCATAGGCCGCTGAGACGTCCTGCAGGATCTCGGTCGTGGTCGCTGCGGAGTCAGCGCTGTTCAGCAGTGCCACGCCGAGCGCGCGCAGCAGCTCCACCAGCCCGGGCGGGGCGGGCTCCGGTTCCGGCGTGATCCGCGGCAGCGGTTGGGTGTCGTCCGGGCTGAGCGCGCGGACCGTGTCCCGCAGCTGATCGCGCCAGCGGTAGCTGCGTTCCCTGTCCTGGTCGTTCACAGCGTCCCGCCTCTCGGCGCTCGGCCCGTCAGGACGCGTCCGTCAAGCGGTCGCTCGTTCGCCCTGCGGGCCGTCGTGGGTCCGCCGATCACCAGGTCTGCGCGCGAACACGTACGGTCGGCGGCGAAAAACGCATCCTCGTCGTCCTGCCATGCGGACAGGAAACGCCGGGAGGGCTCGCCGTCCCGGCCGACGGCCCGCTCCAGCCGCTCCGCACGATCAGCGATCTCCACCCACACCATCACCGAGGTGCGACCACCGATGCCGGTACGCGCGGACGAGACGCCTTCCAGGATCAGCACATCGGTCACCGGGATGTCCCGCCAGTCCCCCGGGCCGGGTTCATCGCCGGTCCAATCGGTCAGCTGGATCCGTCCGGGCCGGCCGCGAGCGACGGGGCCGAGCACCTGGTCGTCGAAGCGATCGAACCAGCCGAACGGGTCGGTCCAGGTGGCCAGCAGATCGGAGGAGAAGAGCGCGACGGACGTTCCCCGCGCTCGCACCGACTCGGCCCACAGCTGAGCGAAGGTGGTCTTACCCGACCCCGACGGCCCGTCCACCACGCCGAGGCGGGTCCGTCCGACACGCGGCGGCCGTTCGAGCAACAGCGCAGTGGCCCGCTCGGCCGACGCGCGGATGTCAGGCATCCACCGAACGGCGGCCCGAGAACGCACGCCCGAGGGTGACCTCGTCGGCGTACTCCAGGTCGCCGCCGACGGGCAGACCACTGGCCAGCCGGGTGACGGACAGGTCGGGGAAGCTGCGCAGCAACCTGCTCAGGTAGGTGGCGGTCGCCTCGCCCTCCAGGTTCGGGTCGGTTGCGAGGATCACCTCACGGACGCCGGGCTCGGCGATCCGGGTCAGCAGCGGCTTGATCCGCAGCTGGTCGGGACCGATCCCGTCGATCGGCGAGATGGCGCCGCCGAGCACGTGGTACTTGCCGCGGAACTCCCTGGTGCGCTCGATCGCCGCAACGTCCTTGGACTCCTCGACGACGCAGATCACCGCGTCGTCGCGGCGCGGGTCGTTGCAGATGCGGCACCGCACGTCACCGGCGACGTTGCCGCACACCTCGCAGAACCGGACCTCTTCCTTCACCCGCTGCAGGGCGGCCTGCAGTTTCCCCAGATCGGCCGGATCGACCGTCAGCAGGTGAAAGGCGATGCGCTGAGCGGACTTCGGACCGATCCCCGGCAACCGGCCGAGTTCGTCGATGAGGTCCTGGACCGGGCCTTCGTACACGGACGGTCAGGCCCCGCTCGGCGTAGCAGGGCCGCTCTGCTGGGGCTGGTTCCGCTCGAGCTCGTTCTGCTCGAACTCACGCCGGTAGACCTCGTCGGTTTCCTCGTCGACAGCCCTGGCGTCGGCAAAAGCCTCTTCTTCTTCGTCCTCTTCGTCGTCCTCTTCGTCGTCGTTCTCGTCGAACTCGTCCTCATCGAGGTCGTCCTCGTCGACTGCGTCCGCGAAGCCGCCCCCGAGACCCGGGAGTCCCATCCCGGCCGGCAGCCCCATTGCCGACAGGTCAAGCCCGCTGGCGACCGATCCCATCGCCTCCCCTGCCACCTTCTCGGCGGCGCGGCGTGCGTCGTGGACGGCGGCAACGACCAGGTCTTCCAGCGTTTCCACGTCGGAGGCGTCGACGACGGCGGGATCGATGCGGATCCGCAGCAGGTCACCGGCACCGTTGACCACTGCGGTGACGACGCCGCTGCCGGCTGACCCGGTCACCTCGGTCTCGGAAAGTGAGGCCTGCGCCCGCGCCATGTCGGCCTGCATCTGCTGCGCCTGCATCAGAAGCTGACTGAGGTCGGGCATTCCGGGCATCATCGGCGTCTTCCTCTCCTCGCGCACGGAAGGGGCCCCTGCGCGTCACCGCAACAGTAGTGGGCGGCTCGGACGGTGCGGGGCGAGCGACCGGGACAACCACACCGACGGGCCGGACGAAAATGCCACGTCCGTCGCGCGTGCGATGGGACAGTGAGTTCATGACTGCCCGCCGGACGACCTCCGCCGCCCTCCGCGCGGCGTTGGCGGCGGCCGCGGCCTGCACCGTGCTGGTCACCGCGTGCGCGGCGCCTTCCAACCAGGCGACTCCCCCGTCAACGAGCACCCTCAGCCCGTCGCCGTCCGCGACGCTGCCGTCGGGTCCACCTGTCACGGTGCCCAGTCTGTCGTCGCCCCCCAAGAGTTCAGCGGCACCGAAGACCACATCAACGCTGCCGCCCAGCACGACGACGGCGCCGTTGACCAGCGCAGTGACCAGCGAGGCCGCTCCGGTGCTGCCTCCGGCGCCCACCACGGTGGCGGCTCCGGTCGACACTCCCGGGCCCGAACCGGTGACCACCCAGGAGCCGAGCACCCCCGCCGCGAACACCCCGGCGCCGCCGCCGACTCCGGCGACCCGTGATCCCGCGCCGCGCGGGCCGATCAGCGGGCAAAAGGTGGTCGTCATCGACCCCGGACACAACGGCGGGAACGCCGACGCGCCGGACGTCATCAATGCGCTCGTCCCGGCCGGCTTCGGTCAGACCAAGCCGTGCAACACCACCGGCACGGAAACCAACGACGGTTATCCGGAACACGACTTCACCTGGGCGGTCGCGAACGATCTCCGCCCGATGCTGGAGGCGCAGGGCATCACCGTGGTGATGACCAGGAGCAGCGACGACGGCGTCGGCCCCTGTGTCAACAAGCGCGCCGCGATCGGGAACGACGCGGGTGCCGATGTGGTGATCTCCATCCACGGTGACGGCGACGACGCCTCGGCCCAGGGCTTCTATGTCATGACTGCCGAGCAGGACCCGGCGAGCGCCGAGATGGCCGCCCGATCCAGCAGTCTCGCGGTCGACGTCCGCGACGGACTGGTCAGTGCCGGTCTGTCGCCGTCGAATCATCTCGGCTCGGAGGGCTTGTGGCCGCGCAATGACCTTGCCGGACTGAATCTCTCGCTTCGACCGACCGTGATGATCGAGGCCGGCAACATGCGTAACGCCGCCGACGCCGCCCTGATGCAGTCCGACGCCGGACACCAGCAGGTGGCGCAGGGGCTGGCGAACGGCGTGCTGAACTACCTCGGCGCAGGCTGAGAACAGCTGCCACCGGCGGTGTCCCGGCGGTCCGAGTTCAGATCACGTCCACGCTGACGTCGTGCGGCTTCAGCGTCCCGGCGGCGATCTCGGCGGCGTAGTGGCAGGCCACCCGATGGCCGGGCTGCCGCTCGACCAGCTCCGGGCGTTCCGTGTCGCACAGCGTCGGCTGCCGCCACGGGCACCGGGTGTGGAAGCGGCAACCGGTGGGCGGATTCGCCGGGGAGGGCAGGTCGCCGGTCAGCAGGATCCGCTCGCGAGCATCCTCGACGATCGGATCAGGCACCGGCACCGCCGACATCAGCGCCCGGGTGTACGGGTGCAGCGGCTCGCGGTACAGGTCGGCGGACGCGGCCTCCTCGACCAGCGCGCCGAGGTACATCACCCCGACCCGGTCCGAGATGTGTTTGACCACAGCGAGATCATGCGCGATGACGATGTACGTCAGCCCCAGGTCCTGCTGAATGTCCTCCAGTAGGTTGATCACCTGCGCCTGCACCGACACGTCCAGTGCGGACACCGGCTCGTCGGCGACGATCAGGTCCGGGTTCACCGTCAGCGCGCGGGCGATCCCGATCCGCTGCCGTTGACCGCCGGAGAACTCGTGGGGGTACTTGCGCAGCGCTGTGTTGGGCAGACCCACCTCTGCGAGCAGTTCGCGAAGCCGCGCGTTCGTCTTCGCCGACGAGTCGTCCAGCCCGTGGGCCTTCATCCCCTCCTCTAGGATGGACTGCACGGATTGCCGCGGATCCAGCGAGCCCAGCGGGTCCTGGAACACCATCTGCATCCGGCGCCGGGCCTGCCGGAGCGGTTCCGGCTTGAGCTCGGCGATGTTCTGCCCATCGAAGATCACCGATCCCGCGGTCGGTTCCACCAGCCGGAGAATCCCGCGACCCAGAGTCGTCTTTCCGCATCCGGATTCGCCGACCAGTCCGTAGGTCTCGCCGCGCCGGACGGCCAGGCTGACGCCGTCCACGGCGTAGACGAAGCCGATGGTCTTGTCGATGAGCACGCCCCGCTTGATCGGGAAGTGCACCTTGATGTCGTTGACCTCGAGCAGCACGTCGGTGTCGGCGGTGTCAGCGCTCAGCCGGGTGGCGGGAACCTGCTCGGTCGGCTCCGGTTGGTGCCCGCGCGCACCACGCTCCGCGGAACCGTCCAGCTGCGATTCGGTGGCGGCCTCGGCCGTCATCGCCTCCGGGTCCAGCCGGGTGGCGTCGCCTTCCCACGCCGCGCCCGTCACGCGAGCTCTCCCGCCTCGGCGACCGGTGCGGCGCCGACCGCAACCGGCAGCACCGGGTTGTGACACCGCAGCAGGTGCTCCTGTTGCTCGGCCAGCGGCTCCAGCGCGGGGGTCACCTGGGTGCACCTCTCGATCTCGTTCCCGCAGCGCGGGGCGAACGCGCACCCCGATGGCCACGGAATGTTGTCCGACACCGACCCGAGAATCGGCGTCAGCCGCTCTCCGGGCGGCGCGTCCAGCCGCGGAATCGACTCCAGCAACCCGTGCGTGTAGGGGTGCCGCGGGGTGGAGAACAGCTCATGGCGATCGGCCCGCTCCACCACCCGGCCGCCGTAGAGCACGTTGACCTCGTCGACCAGACCGGCGACCACCCCGAGATCGTGGGTGATCATGATCAGCGCCGTCCCGTGCTCCACCACCAGAGTCTTGAGCAGCGCCAGGATCTGCGCCTGGATGGTGACGTCAAGGGCGGTGGTCGGTTCGTCCGCGATCAGCAACCTTGGCCGGCAGGCGAGTGCCATGGCGATCAGTGCCCGCTGCCGCATCCCGCCGGACAACTGGTGCGGGTACTCCTTGAGCCTGCGGGTCGGATCGGGAATGCCGACCGAGTCCAGCAACTCCCTGGCCTCGGCCATCGCGGCGGACCGCTTCATCCCGCGGTGGCGCTCCAGCACCTCGGTGACCTGGATGCCGATGGACACCACCGGATTCAGCGAGGACAGCGGATCCTGGAAGATCATCGCCAGATCCCGGCCGCGGCGGTCGCGCATGTCGTCCAGCGACAGGGTCAGCAGGTTGGTGCCTTCGAAGTCGACGGTCCCTTTGATCGTCGTGCCCCGCTGCGGTAGCAGCCGCATGATGGCCAGCGACGTCACCGACTTGCCACACCCCGATTCGCCGACGAGTCCGACGGTCTGCCCGGGCGCGACGTCGAAACTGACCTCGTCCACCGCGGTGAACGGCGCGACTCCCTTTCTGTTGAACTGGACGGACAGGTCCTCGACATGGAGAAGCGCAGTCATCGCGGTATCACCGCCGGTTCTTCGGGTCGATGGCTTCTCGGAGCGATTCGCCCAGCAAGGTGAAACCGAGCACCACGACGATGATCGCACCGGCCGGCCAGAAGGCGAGCTGCGGGTGTGAATCGATGCTGCCCTGCGCCTCGCCCAGCATCTGACCCCATTCCGGTTGCGAGACGTCCTGTGAACCGAGCCCGAGGAACGACAGGGCCGCGGCGTCGAGAATGGAGGTCGCGACCACCAGCGTGGACTGCACGATGACCGGGGACACCGAGTTGGGCAGCATGTGCCGGAACACGATAGGGCCCCGTTTGACGCCCAGCGCTCGCGCCGCCAGCACGTGATCGGACTCGCGTTGAGCGAGCAGTTGGCCGCGCAGCAGCCGGGCGAAGACAGGGATCTGCGGGATGCCGACGGCGATGATCACGCTGGTCAGATTGGGGTTGGTGAACAGCACACCGATCGAGATGGCCAGCAGCAGACTGGGGATGGACAGCAGGACGTCGACGATCCGCATGATCACCGTGTCGACCCAGCCGCCGAAGGCACCGGCCAACAGGCCCAGGATCAGTCCGCCGAGCAGACCGATCAGGGTGGCGAAGATGCCGACGAGCAACGTCTGACGCGCCCCGACCATCAGCCTGGACAGCAGGTCCCGACCCTGGGTGTCCCCGCCCAGCGGGAATCCTGGCTGCGCCGGCGCGATGGCATTGCGGGCCCGTGACGTCTGCCCGATCAGCAGCTGGTCGCCCGGATCGTGCGGCGCGATCCACGGTGCGACGATCGCCAACACCAGGAACACGCCGATGATGACGGCTCCCACCCAGAACAGCGGCGAGCCCTTCAGCCGGGTCCAGGCGTCCTTGAGAAGCGACGTTCCTTCGTCATCGGCAGTGACCAGCGAGTCGATGCGCTGCTTGCGCGCACCCGAGTAGGTGGTGGCCATCAGCGGACCCGGATCCGCGGGTCGACCAATGCATACGCCAGGTCCACCAGGGTGTTGATGATGACGAACGCCGCGGCGGCCGCCAGGATCATCACCTGGACCACCGGATAGTCCTTCTTGGTGAAGCCGAGGTAGAGCGCCTCGCCCAGGCCCGGGTACGCGAAGACCTTCTCGGTCAGGACGGCTCCGGTGAGCAGGAGGCCACTGAGCAGGCCGGTCACCGTGATCACCGGCAACATGGCGTTCCGCAGGACGTGCCGGTTCCTGATCGTGGTGCGGGTGAGGCCCTTCGCCTCTGCGGTCCGGACGAAGTCCTCACCCTGCACCTCCAGCACCGACGCTCGGGTGATGCGGAAGATGACGGCGAACGGGATGGTGCCCAGCGCTATCCACGGCAACAGCAGGTGCTTGAAGGTGTCCCATGCGGCGTCCCATTCCCGAGTGATCAGGCCGTCGAGGATGAACAAGCCGGTGACCCTGGTGGCGTCGATCCCAGGGGTCTGCCGACCGGACGGCGGCAGCAGACCCCACTTGACCGCGAAAACGTACTTGAGCAGGAAGGCCAGGAAGAAGACCGGTACCGCGATGCCGACGAGCGACACCACTATCAGGCTGTTGTCCAGCGCGCCGGCGCGCCGTTTGGCGGCCATGTAACCCAGCGGGATGCCCAGGGCCAGTCCGAAGATCATGGCGCCGATGGCCAGTTCGATGGTCGCACCGAAGCGGGTGATGAAGACGTCGACCGCCGAGGTGCCGGGGGACACGCCGGTGGACTGGCCGAAATTGCCCTGCAGGATCCGGCCGAGGAACTTGAAGTACTGCACGATGATCGGCTGGTCCAGGCCCAGGACCGCGGTGAGCTCTGCGCGCTTCTCCGGGGTGGCGCGGTCACCGAGGATGGCGGTGACCGTGCCGCCGGGCAGGCTGCGCAGCCAGATGAACAGCAGCAGCGACAGGATGAACAGCACCAGGAACAGCTGCAAGACCCGCCGGACCGTGTACCTCAGCATCGGCAACCTCCCGGTCGATGGTTATCCGGGAGGAGATCATGGCCGCAACGAGCGGCCCGCTGCCGGGGTCGGGGACGGCGACGGCCGGAACACGCCAGGAGCGACGGCATGCGGCGATCCTTCCTGTCACATGATCACGCCACGGCCGGCGCCGCCCGGCGCGGATCGAGATTGCCCGGGTCGGGCGGCGGCGCTCACGATCGGTCCGATCGCAGGCGCCGCCGCCCCTCGGAAAAACAGTCAGCTCTTGTAGGCGTCGACGAACTTCTCGTCGGTGAGCGGACTCGGGGTGATGCCCTGCAGGTCCGCGGCCAGCACCAACGCCGGTGGCGATGAGGAGATCGGGACCGCAGGCAGGTAGTCACTCTTCAGCTTCATGTTGATGTCGTCATAGGCCGCGTTGCGTTCGGTCTCGTCCGGGATCGCATCCGCTGCCTTCAGCGCGTCCGACAGTTCGGCGCCCCAAGGGGCTTTCGCGGTATTGAACCGATTGTCGGTGCGGGTGAAGAAGGTGCCGATGAAGTTATCCGGCGTGTTGTAGTCACCGGTCCAGCCGAGCAGGAACAGATCGGCCTGATGGGCCTCGACGCCGTCGAGGTATCCACCGTTCCAGTCCTTGGAGGTTTCCTTCACGGTGATGCCGGCGGCCTCGAGGTCAGCCTTCAATGCGGTGAAGACACTCTTGGGGTCCGGCATATACGGCCGGGACACCGCGGTGGGCCACCAGAAGTTCAATGTCAGGTCGCTCTGCCCGGCCTCGGCCAGCAGGTCCTTGGCCTTCTGCACGTCATAGTCGTAGGTCTCGACGCCCTCGGTGTACGGCGTGACGGTGTCCGGATAGAACAGCGGTGCCACCACTGCGCCCTGCGGTAGCTGTGAATCCACAAACTGCTGGCGATTGAGCGCGTAGGCGATGGCCTGCCGCACCTTGAGGTCCGCCAACGCGGGATTTTTCCCCTGCGTCATGCCCAGGTAGAGGATGTTGAACGCAGGCCGGATCGCGACGTTGAAGCCGTCGGACTGCAAGTTCTGCCAGTCGGCCGGGTTCGGCAGGTCGTACCCGTCGATGGTGCCCGCCTGCAGCTCCTGCTTTCGGGCCGTCTCGTCAGGGATGATCTTGAAGATCAACGTCTTGGACTTTGCCTTGTCGCCCCAGTAGTCGTCGTAGCGGACCAGGGTGACGGTGTTGTTGGCCTTGTCGTAAGCCTGGAACTCGAATGGGCCGGTGCCTGTCGGATGCTGGGTGGCATACGCCGGGTACACGAAGGAGTCACCTTCGGCCTTGACGTTGTCGGCGTCGTACTTCTTCAGTGCCGTCGGAGATTGGATGGAGAACGACGGCAGACCCAAGATGGAGGGGAACTTGGACGTGTACCGGGTGAGCTTGATGACCGCGGTGCCATCTTCGGCGGCGGTGCACGATTCGTACACACTCGGCACCGGCTTGCCGGCTTCGTCCTTCTGACCCTTGAAACCGCCCATGGTGTCCGACCAGTACTGCGCCTGAGTGGCGCCTGCCCCGGTCTGGTTGTACATCCGGTCGAGGTTGTAGCAGACCGCCTCGGCGTCCAACGTCGTACCGTCGTGGAATTTCACGCCATCCTGCAGGGTGAACGTCCACGTCAAACCGTCGTCCGACTGCTCCCACGACTTGGCCAGCGCGGGTTCTACCTCGGCAGTCCCCGGCTTGAACCCGACCAGACCCTCGGTCATCTGCCGGACCACCCGGAAGGTCTCACCATCGGTCGCGTACAGCGGATCGAACATGCTCGGGGCGCCGGCAGCACCGAAGATGATCTGCCCGTTGGGGTCGGCGGGACCACCGGCGGCGCTGGAAGCACCGGCTTCGCCGGATGCCGAGCCGGAGACTGCAGCTTCGCTCGATGCGCTGGTCTCGCTGCCGCGATCCGAACTCGCGCACGCTGTCAGGGTCAGGACGAGCGCGCCGGCAAGGCCGGCCCCCATCCACAGGTGACGTCTCACGCTTTACTACCTCCAGGGCGTTGTGGCGGTGCCGCCGAGCTGTCTACAGCGGCGTTGTTACCGGGATGTTGACTACAGCGGTGGTGCAGGTCCTGCGGCGTTCTGTGCTGGCGACTTGCCTTGCTGGGGTTGCCTTCCGGTACTCCTCGACGACTCCGGTCGACACCGGGACGCTGTCGGTTGCCAAGCGCCCGCCCCGTTGCGTACCGGAAGTCAGTCCGCAGGAGTGTGCACCCGAGAGCGAACCCGTGCCCGATCCAGGGCCGAAGCGCACCGCCCGACGCGCCGCCTGTCACCCGAGGTGGGCCGCAGCTGCGTCGTGCTCATGGCACCGTAAACGCCGGTTCATCCCGACGCGCACACTGTCACCGCATCGTTACCTTTGCCAGTCAGTCCAGCACCGTACGTCACAGTCGGTGACTCGGCCGACAACACAAACGGTCAGTGTCATGACTCCGGGTCATGACTCCGGCGGAGCGGCTTCCACCGTTCGCCGCGAAGACAGCCGGCGGATTCGCAGTTTGGCGGCGAACACTGTCGCGGCGACCAGGACGACCAGCAGGCCGAACAGCGGCCACGGCCCGATCGCGTCGACCCAGCCGGCCAGCGTGCCCTGGATCCGGGCGGCGGTGTCCACGACGGGATCACTCGCGGTGCCGTTGCCGGCGAACAGCCGCAGCTCGTAGATGCCGTAGTACGTCACGTAGAGGCCGCTGACGACGAGCAGAATGCCGCTGACCCGGTTGACGTACGGCAGCAACTTGCGCGTTCGCATGACCGTCGACGTGCTGGCCAGGGCCGTCGCGACGGCGAGAACTCCCACTACCAAAGCCATTCCGAGCCCGTAGGCGACGTAAGCGAGGAACCCCGAGATCGCCGAACCACTGCGGAACGTCGCGCTGGTGACGGCCAGGAACGGCCCGATGGTGCACGACAGGGACGCCAGCGCGTAGGCGATCCCGTAGCCCAGCATGGATCCGATTCGCCGAGTTGGTGCGCCCTTACCGGGCCTCGGCAGCAGCAATGTCAGTTCCCGGCCGCTGAGCAGGTAGGCACCCAGAGCGACAAGGGCGACGCCGATCACCACAGTGACGGCGGGCAGGTACTGCTCGATGGACGTGGTCAGCGGCGCGATGATCAACCCGAAAGTCCCGAACACCAGCACGAACCCGGCCGCCATCGCCGCGGTCGCGCCCAGCGCCCTGCCGACGGCTCGGCCACGGGACGCCGCCGAAGGAGCACTTGTCCCGGTCGCACCGGTTCGGAGCTCATTCATGCCCGCCGCACCCGTCCGCGCGGTCGCGGCGTCAGCCGTCTCCCCGGCCACCACCAGCGACAGGTATCCGGGCAGCATCGCGAACCCGCACGGGTTCACCGCGGCGACCAGACCTGCTGCGACCGCGAAGGCGAGGGTGTCCAGGTCCATGACAGGCGGCGATCAGCGAGCGAGTTCCGCGAGTTGGCTGTTGAGTTCCTCGGCGGAGATCCGGCTCTTGACGACGTCCACGGCCCCGTCAGCACCGACGAAGGCATAAGCGGGCTGGTAGGTGACCCCGAAACGCTGCCAGATCGAGGCGTCGAGATCAGCGAGGTGCTCGAATCCGCCGACGCCGTAGTCGGTGACAAATGCCTGCATCGGTGGCAGGTCGTCCTGTGCGGCGACCCCGATGAAGGTCACGTCGGGATTCGCCGCGGCGGCCGCGGCCACCTGCGGCGCCTCGGCGCGGCAGTTCGGGCACCACGGTGCCCAGAACCAGAGCACGGCCGGCTTCCCCGCGAGCGATGCGCCATCGAACGAGGCGCCGTCGAGAGTGGTGGCGGTGAACTGCAATTGCTCGGGCACGGCAACGGGTTCCGCGTCGGCCGCGGACGGAGCTGACCCCGGCTCCTGCGTGCGGGATGGCGCTCCGTCCTGGTCCTCGGACGTGCCAGGCGCCGTCGTCGAAGCGTCAGCGGACGAAGCCGCGGGCGACGATGCAGCGGCCGAGGATGCCACCGGCGTGGACGCAGCGGCCGAAGGCGCAGCGGCGGCCACCGAAGCAGACGTGGCCGGCGCGGCAGACGCAGTGGTCGCGCTCGCCGGCGCAGCTGCGCCCGTGGACTCCGACGCCGCACACCCGCCCAGCAGCGCGAGCGTCATGGCAGCCAGCACCGCGATCAACCGACGACTGCTCACAGTTCCTCGCGCCACTGGTCCCCTCTCCTACGACTGATCGCTGAACGACTCCTTGATCATGCCCGTTGTGTCCGTTCGACGGGCCGATCAACCCTTACGGAACCGTGACGTCTCCACGATCGGGGTGCGCAGCCGCCGATCGGCGGATTCTGTCCCTCCGACGTCGGCCACTACGGTGGACACTGCGATCGGCGCGATCCGCGACCGAACAGGACCCGCCCCGCCGCACACATCGAGAGGACCTGCCATGACGACGACCGAAGTGGCCGCGGCTATCGCGGACCGGGCGACTGCCGCCGCCGCGCCCTGGCCGGGCCTGAATGCCCCGCTGGAGATTGCCGACCCTGAGGTCGCGCACTACATCGCCCTCGAGGTGGAGCGCCAGCAGCAGACGCTGGAGATGATCGCCTCGGAGAACTTCGCCCCGGTGTCGGTCATGCAGGCACAGGGCAGCGTTCTGACCAACAAGTACGCGGAGGGCTACCCGGGCCGGCGTTATTACGGCGGCTGCGAGCACGTCGACGCGATCGAGACCTTGGCGATCGAGCGGATCAAGGCGCTGTTCGGTGCCGGCTTCGCGAACGTGCAGCCGCATTCCGGCGCGCAGGCGAACGCCGCGGCCATGCAGGCGCTGATCAAGCCCGGCGACACCATCCTCGGACTGTCCCTCGCGCACGGCGGACACCTCACGCACGGCATGCGGATCAACTTCTCCGGGCTCCTCTACAACGTTGCCGCGTATGAGGTCTCGAAGGAGGACTACCGGATCGACATGGACGAGGTGTCCCGCCTCGCCCGTGAGCACCGACCGAAGTTGATCATCGCGGGATGGTCCGCCTACCCGCGTCAGCTCGATTTCGAACGGTTCCGGGAGATCGCCGACGAGGTCGATGCGTACCTGCTGGTCGACATGGCGCACTTCGCCGGTCTGGTGGCCGCGGGGCTGCACCCCTCCCCCGTGCCGCATGCGCACGTCACCACGACCACCACGCACAAGACCCTCGGCGGCCCGCGTGGCGGCGTCATCCTGTCCAACGACCCGGCGATCGCGAAGAAGATCAACTCCGCCGTGTTCCCCGGCCAGCAGGGTGGCCCGCTGGAGCACGTCATCGCGGCCAAGGCCGTCGCGTTCAAGATGGCCGCCGATCCTTCCTTCATCGAGCGGGCCGAGCGCACCATCCTCGGCGCGCGGCTCCTTGCCGAGCGCCTCGTGCAGTCCGACGTCGCCGACGCCGGTGTACAGGTGCTCACCGGCGGCACGGACGTCCACCTCGTGCTGGTCGACCTGCGCGAATCGGACCTCGACGGCCGCGCCGCGGAGGACAGGCTGCACGACGTCGGCATCACGGTGAACCGGAACGCGGTGCCGTTCGATCCGAGGCCGCCGATGGTGACGTCCGGCCTGCGGATCGGAACGCCCGCGCTCGCCACCCGCGGCTTCCAGGACCGGGACTTCGTCGAGGTCGCGGACATCATCGCCGCCGCGCTGACCGCGCCGGTCGGGGAACTCGACCCGGCGGTTCGCACTGCATTGCGGGCGCGGGTGACCGCACTGGCGAACGCCCATCCGCTCTATCCGGGACTCGGGGTGACCGTGTGAGTTTGCAGGTCCAGAAGGTTGTGACAGCAGGAACTTTCACCCTCGACGGCGGAAGTTGGGACGTCGAGAACAACGTCTGGCTGGTCGGTGACGACGATGAGGTGGTCGTCATCGACGCCGCGCACGACGCCGAGGCCATCGCCGAGCAGATCGGCGGTCGCCGGGTGGTGGCCATTCTCCTGACGCACGGCCACAACGATCACATCAACGCCGCACCGGACCTCGCCAAGCGCACGGGCGCCAACATCTGGCTGCATCCCGCCGACGCCGCGCTGTGGGGGATGACGCACCCGGCGGTTCAGCCGGCCGTGGAATTGCACGGTGGCCAGGTGCTCAGCGTCGCCGGCACAGACATCGACGTGCTGCACACTCCCGGCCACAGTTCTGGCGCTGTCAGTTTTTTCGTGCCGGAACTGGAGACGGTGTTCACCGGTGACACGTTGTTCGCCGGCGGTCCGGGCGCGACGGGTCGATCGTTCTCCGACTTCCCGACGATCATCGATTCGATCAGCCGCAAGCTGCTCACCCTGCCGTCGGCGACGGTGGTGCACCCCGGTCACGGTGACGACACGACCATCGGCGCAGAAGCGCCTCAGCTCGACGACTGGGTGGTTCGCGGGCACTGAGAGAGCCCGCCGGGCCGGCTCAGTGCGCTCACCGGATGTACACCACTGCTGCGGTCACGACATGTGGTGCGGCGCTGGTTCACCAGGCTGCACCGGACCGACGCGCATCGGTCGCATCATCTCGTTGTCCTCGTGCTCGACGATGTGACAGTGCCAGACGAACTGTCCGCCCCTGCCGAACCTCATCCGAATCCTGGTGACCTCGCCGGGGTAGGCGATCACCGTGTCCTTCCAGCCCTTCTCGCCCGCTTCCGGTGGCCTGGGTGCACTCGCCGGGTCGGCGCGCACGGTGCCCGCCCCCTCGTCCACCAGGGCGGCCTGCCGGTTCACCACCTGGAACAGGACGTCGTGCACGTGCATCGGGTGCGCATCGGCTGTCGTGTTGTAGAGCTCCCAGGTCTCCAGCGCGCCGATGGCCGGATTCTCGGTGATGTCGTCGCTCCACATCCTTGCGACAAAACGACCGTCGGCCTCCACCGTGCCCAGTTTCGCGGCGACCGGCGCGTCGGCGGCGTCCATCGACATCTCCTCGGCCAGAACCAGTTTCCGGACAGCGCAGGCACCCAGCGGTGGCACGGCCGGGAGTTTGAGGAACGACGGGGGTGTCGTCGGGTCGGGTCCCGCAGCCCTGATCACCCGGAACTGGAGCACCTGCCCGGTGCCGTCCGGATCCGCCGCATCCTCGACCGGAAGGCCACCGAACGGCTCGTCGGGCCCGGCATTGCGCAGGATGTGATTCCCGCGCGGCACTGCAGTGAAGTCGACGATGATGTCCGCCCGCTCGGCCGGCGCCAGCAGCAGCATATTTTTGCCACCGGCGGTGACATTGACCGGTGCAACCAGGAATCCGCCCTCGGACCCGATCTGCCACACCTTTGCACCCGGTATCTTGCTGAAGTCCAGGATCAGGAACCTGGCATCGCACCCGTTGAGCAGCCGGAATCGATAACGGCGTTGCTCGACCGTCAGATACGGCCAGGTATTTCCGTTGACGATGATGGTGTTGCCGAAGAATTCGGGATTCCAGATCGGCGGGATATCGGTGTCCGGCACATAGGGTGCGACTGTTTCGTCGAAATAGCTTCTCGAGTCGGGGTAGAACAGCGAACCGTCCTGCTGGAACGACCGGTCCTGGATGGCCAGTGGTATCTCGTAATAGGTCTTGTTGGAGGGGAACCGGTCGCCGTCCTTCGGTGCCGGACCGGGCAGGACCGCCCGGCGCCCGGTGCGGGAATCGAGGACCGCGTCATCACCCTCGGGTCCGCCGCGGATCAGAAAGAAGCCGGCGGGACCGGCGTACACGTTGAGGCGCGTCAGGCCGAGCGCGTGATCGTGGTACCACAGCGTCGCGGCGCGTTGATCGTTCGGATACTGGGATGTCGCGGACCCAGGGGACCAGCCGACGCCGAGCCCGCTGATTGCCTTGTGGTGGAAGAAGTCGTACCAGGTACCCGTTCTCGCATAGGCCGCCGGAATGTTCGTGGCCTTGGGCAGGAACCAGGCTTCGGGGTATCCGTCACTCTCATCCCCGACACCGACGGATCCGTGGACGTGCGTCACCATCGGGACCGGACCGGTGTAGCCGTCGGGAGTGTGGGTGAACGTCGGTCTGCTGTCTCGACCGCTCACGCCGCCCTGGGGATTCGCCCAGTGCAAGGTCGGATCGACCGGGAGCAGGTGCGGTCGATATCGACCCTGGTCGTCGACCAGCTCGTTGACCCACTTGATCCGAACGGGCCTGCGCCAGTCGGCCTCGATCGTCAGGCTGGGTGCGTTGTACAGCGTCACGGCGTGCGGGCCCTTCCCGGCGACCGGCCCGTAACCCCACACCGTTGTCGCCGGAAGGGGCAGCGGCAGCATTTGCTGCCGGAATTGCCGCATGGAGATCTCGTAGTAGTCGGCGTTCTTCCCGCCGCGGACGGTGACCCGACCGACCTTCGGCATGACGGGTGGCACCAGCAACGGTGTGACGAACTTGGTGATCTCCCCGGGCGGCAGGAGCGTCTGTGCCAGTGACGGAGCCGCCGCCTCGAGCGCAACGGCTCGGCCACCGAGCGATGTCATGAAGAACAACCCGACGCCGGCGCCGGCCGCAGCCTTGAACACCGTCCGCCGCGGCACCCCGCGCCATTCCTGCCCTGTCGTGTCGGTCATGGTCGTGTCCGTCATGATCCCGCTCCGATCCGATGGTTCCCCGACGCCATGGGTTCTTCCAGTGAAGCGGGTCACACAGCTCACGCACAGTGTCCAAAGTCGGTCATCCCTTCCACTGACGGGTGACTTACTGCCTCGCGCAGCGTCAATTTCTCACTCACGGTCACCGAGCAGTCCCGCACTGGACATCCGCGGCCGGTGCCCGGGATCATTCGCCGGATGAATGACGCCGACACTGATCAACTCGCCCGTGCGACCCAGGTGTGCGCGGGCGTCATCGCCGGCGTCGAACCGGCTCAATGGTCGGCACCGACGCCGTGTTCGCAATGGTCGGTCCGAGACGTGGTGGTGCATCTGATCCTCGGCAAGCACCTGTTCGCCGACGCCCTGATGCCGGACGCACCGCCGACCGTCGCAGACACGACCCGGTACCTGGAGTCACCTGACGCCGATCTCCCCGCCGCCTTCGACATCGCCGGACAACTGCTGTTGCACGCTTTTTCGACTCCCGATGCGATGACGCGGATGATCACCGTCCCGTTCGGGACCATCCCCGGCGCCGTGGCTCTGAACCTTCGCATCATCGAGATGCTGGTCCACGGCTGGGATCTCGCCGTCGCCACCGGTGCAGATGCGCAGTTCCCGGAGGACCTTGCGGAGCAGGAGATCGTGTTCTCCCGGCAGAACCTGAGCCGGGTACCGCCGGGCCGCAGACGGTTCGCCGATCCGCAAACCGTGCCTGATGATGCCCCTGCCATCGAGCGCCTGGCCGCCCTGCTGGGCCGCGAGGTTCACACCGAAGGGGCTAGCGGGCCGGCGTCTGGTTGAGCCAAGGGTTCACGCCCGCGGAACCCGTGACCTTCCGTCCAAACGCCTCGGGCGGGTCAGACCGGACCGGTGACCTCGTTGCCCAAGGGGATCCGGCGCGTCAGACCGAGGGGTCCAGCGGTCTGGCACCCCAGCTGAGCCGGGTCAGACCGACGGGTCCAGCGGTCTGGCACCCCAGCTGAGCCGGGTCAGACCGACGGGTCCAGTGGCCTGGCCCCCAGCTGAGCCGACAACAGCGCAATGGCAACCTGTTCCGGGTCACGAACGCTTTCGGCGCCGGCCGACGGGTCGACCGGTTCGCCGTAGTCGTCGGGGATGTCATCGTCCTCGGGCGGCGGCGGAACCGGCTCGGCGGCGGCGGCGGGAAACTCGGAACCACCGCGCTGGCCGTTGCCTGCCGGCGTGCCCGCCGTCCGTCCGCCGGCCGGCGCCTGCGGCCCTTGCGCCCCGGCGTGACCCGCGGTGCAGGCGATTGACCAGTCGACCCCGAGGACGTGCTTGACCGCCCCGCGGAGCAGGTCCGCGTTGGCCGGCTCGAGGACCCGCCGTGCCGTCCCGGCCGACGGCATCGTCAACTTCAGGACCCCCGATTCCACCGCCACGACGGTCGCCGACTCGAGCAGGATCTGCGTCGTCCGCCGACGCTCCTTCACGGCGGCCAGCACCTCCGGCCAGACCCGGCGCACATCCGTGACGCCGATGGTTCCAGCATCTGTCGGGGAGGCGTCTGCCGGGGGCGCCTCTGTCGGCGAGGCAGCTGACGGTGCGGCAGCTGTAGGTGACGTGCCGGTCGGTGATCGGTCCGTTGCTGAGGAATCGGTCGGCGCGGGATTGGCCGGTACCGCGTCGCCGGATGAGGCGGCTTTGCGGGAAACGTCTGTCGCCGAGGCGTTATCGCTCGCCGGCTCGGCGTACGACGACGCGCGGCTGTTCCTGGCGCCAACGGGTGCGCCGTGTGCCTGCGTCGACTCGGACGGCGCCGAATCTCTGCCGCTGGAGGACCTTTCGTCCTGCTGGCCACCGGCGGCCGGGCGCTCCCGAGCGGTGCCCTTGGAAGGTGCCGCACTTGGACGTCCCGTGCCGTCGGCGGTCGGGGCAGGGGTCTCTCGGCCTCGTGTCGACGTGCTCAGGGTCGGAGGAACGGGGAGCCCGAGATCCGGACCGGCCCGGCGAACGGGCGGCGTAGAACGGGACGCCGTGGTGGCGCGTGACGGAGTCGGTGCGACGTCGCTCGATGGGCCACCGACATCAGTGCTCGCGCTGACGCCGGATCCGCCCGTGCGGTCGGGGACCTCGCTGCCGCGTACCGCTGCACCGCGCGCCCGCGCCCCGCCGTCGACGGCCTCTCCCTGCCCGACGGCGGCCGACCCGGCGGCAGGTCCGGCTGTCGATCGCGGCGGACCGGACCGCTGACCGACCCTAGGGGCGTTGCCGCGCTCGCCATCACCGGAAGCATGATCAGCGGCGATGTCCATCCGCCGTTCCATCCGCTCCAGGCGCTGCAGCAGTGACGCATCGCCTGCGGCGGATCCAGGCAGAAGCATTCGGGCGCAGAGCAATTCGAGCAGCAACCGCGGTGACGTGGTGCCGCGCATGTCCACCAGACCGCTGTGCAGCACCTCCGCCATCCTCGTCAGCGTCGCGACGCCGAGCCGATCCGCCTGGCCGACCATCGCCGCCAACTCGTCCTCGGGAGCATCGATCAGGCCCTTCGAGACCGCGTCGGGGACGGCGTTCAGGATGACCAGGTCGCGCAGCCGCTCGAGCAGGTCGGCGGCGAACCGGCGCGGGTCGTGACCGGCCTCGACCACCCTGTCGACAGCGCCGAACACCGAGGCCCCGTCACCGGCGGCGAGGGCATCGACCACCTCATCGATCAGTGCCGCGTCGGTGACGCCCAGCAGTGCGACCGCGCTGCGGTAGGTGACGCCCTCCGGGCCGGCGCCGGCCAGCAGCTGGTCCAGCACCGACAGCGAGTCGCGCGCCGAACCGCCGCCGGCCCTGATCACCAGCGGCAGCACCGCCGGTTCGACGACCGCGCCCTCCTCCGCACACAGACGCTCGAGCAGCGCCCGCAGCGTCGTCGGCGGGATCAGCCGGAACGGGTAGTGGTGAGTCCGCGACCGGATGGTGGTGAGCACCTTGTCCGGCTCGGTGGTGGCGAAGATGAAGACGAGGTGTTCCGGCGGCTCCTCGACGATCTTCAGCAGGGCGTTGAAGCCCTGCGTCGTGACCATGTGCGCCTCGTCGATGATGAAGACCCGGTACCGCGACTCGGACGGCATGTAGAAGGCCTTGTCACGCAGGTCCCTGGTGTCGTCGACACCGCCGTGACTGGCCGCGTCGAGCTCGACGACATCGAGCGAGCCGGGACCCTCCGGAGCCAGTGCGATACACGATGGGCATTCACCGCAGGGATCCGGCGTCGGGCCGTGGACGCAGTTCAACGAGCGAGCGAGAATCCGCGCGGACGAGGTCTTTCCGCAGCCTCGTGGGCCGGAGAACAGGTACGCATGGTTGATCCGGCCGGCCGCGAGCGCCGTCCGCAGCGGTTCGGTGACGTGCTCCTGCCCCACCACCTCCGAGAAGGTCGCGGGTCGATACTTGCGATACAGGGCGAGCGCCACGGACCGAGGCTACGGCAGCGGGACGACAGTCGGCCGCAGAGCGAATCCTCGGTGGACAGCCTGACAGCTGTCTGAACAGACAAGGGGACCCCCGCACCCGTCAGAGCTCACGGACCCTTGCTGCCTTCCGGCCCTGGGGGGGTTGATGAGATGGACGCCGCGGGGGTCCGGCAACAAGTCTAGCGGCAGCGGCCCGACGCTTCGACCGGGCGGACGGTTGCCATCAGCGGACTGCGTCGAAGGACACACCCAAGATCATCGAAATGCGGCCTGAGCAGGGAGCATAATCGATTCAGATGGATCGAACGGTTGCCCCGGGACGGCCTCCATCGATGTTCCACGAGGTCCCGGACAGAGCACAAGGAGAAACGCCATCATGCATCTTCACGTCTTCGACACCCTGGCCGCGCGACGCGCAGAGCGGGCCGAGCATCAGCACCTGGTCGACGAGCTGGCCGCGTACCGTAGCCACGCCGACCGGCTCGAGATCGAGGCCATCATCGACCGCTACAGCGACGAGGAAACCAGGGAAATCCGCGACATCCTCACCGCGCAGGCGGCCTGACCGCCTCACCGCACAGGCGGCCTGACCACCTCGCCGGGCATCACACCTGACCGCATCGACTGACCCCACCCCGGACCGCACCCCCTGACCGGATGGTCATCGGAGTTCGATGTCCGGTTCCTTGCGCGACTTCCACCTCGACCGCGCCACCGGGCGCTTACTCTGTCGGCATTCGCCTTCGGGCGCCCGGGGGCGTTGGTCACCCGCGACGGCACCGGAGACTCATCACGACGCCGGACCGGTGGGCCATGACTGATTGGTATGACGGCAAGCCCTTCGCCGTCACCGTCATGGTGCTGTTCGTCATCGTCCTGCTGCGCGCGCAGGGCACCTACTGGTTGGCCCGGGCGGTCCGCGCCGGCGTGCTGAAGACCTCGCTCGCCACCAAGCTCACCGGCCCCCGCACCCAGCGGGCAACGGTCGCCCTGCACCGTTGGGGGCTGCCGTTGGTCACGGTGTCGTTCTTGACGATCGGGCTGCAGACCGTGGTGAACGCTGCGGCCGGCCTGATCCGAATGCCGTGGGTGCGCTACACGGTCGCGATGGTCATCGGCTGCGTGGCCTGGGCGCTGATCTACGCGACCATCGGCATCGCCGCGTTCGAGGCCGCGCTCGCACTGGCTGCACGTTCACCGTGGGCGTTGGCCGCCGTCCTCGGAGTGATGGCGGCGGGCGTCACTGCCTTCATCGTGCTCAGGCGCCGTCGATCGCAGGATGTCGCCGCAGTCTCGTCCGCCGGATCGGCCGATGCGACCTGAGCGCCGCCGGTCCGGATGTCTGCCACCGTCAGGTCGTCGGATGGTCGGGAGCATCCCGGGCGGCCCGTTAGACTGCTCGGCGGCGTTGTTGCTGTGTCCGCGCCGCCTCAGGGCGGCCAAGGTCACTGAAGTCCGCAGGACTTCGAGCGCATCGCCGGCCAGGAGGATTCGCCTAGTGGCCTATGGCGCACGCTTGGAAAGCGTGTTGGGTTAACGCCCTCGGGGGTTCGAATCCCCCATCCTCCGCCCTGTGACCAGCGCACATCGAGAGCCGGGTGCGCACCAGTCCCGTGATGGGCTGCGCTCCGGTCTCACCTCTGGGCTCACCGTTCCGATGCCCGCTCACCGCTGCTCGCTCGCGCGCCTTCCTGCGGTCGAGCGGATTGCGACTTGGGGGCGCTGCGGCGATTCCCTCCCGCCCAGGCAAGACTGTGGTCAGGGGCCAACAAAGACGACCTCGGACGATGAGGGGAAGCCGATGGGCCAGGATGCCGCACCCGGTCACGATGAGATCCAGCAGACGGTCGCCGACGCATTCGTCTACGCCTACCCGATGGTGTTCAACTACAAGACCTTGTTCAACCAGGTATTGAACACCGAGTTCCCGGGCTACGTCGGCGGTTTCGGGAGATTCCGCAACTACGACCGGGTCTACACCCCGGCCGATACCGATATCGTCACCGCGAACAACGACACCCCTTACTCCTGGGCGTGGCTGGACCTGCGGGCCGAACCGTGGGTGTTGACGGTTCCACCGGTTCCTGGCGACCGGTACGTCACCTTTCAGTGGTTCGACCTGTTCACTTACAACTTCGCCTACGTCGGGGTGCTGTCCACCGGTCGGCAGGGCGGCAGTTATCTGTTCGCCGGCCCTGACTTCGACGGTGACGTCCCCGCCCGTATCGACAAGGTCTTCCGCTCGGAAACCCAATTCATCGGCTGCCTGGGACGGACCGCCGTCGACGGACCCGACGATCTGCCCAACGTCACCGCCCTGCAACAGCAATACCGGCTGGCCCCGCTCAGCGCCTTCACCGGTACCCAGGCTCCACCGGCGGCGCCGACCCCCGACTGGCCGACGTGGGACGAGAAAGCCGCGAACGGCAGAGGTTTCGTCGGGTACCTGAACTTCCTGCTGCAGTACACGCAGCCCCCGCACCCCCGGGAGACCGACCTGCTGGCCCGCTTCGCCCGCATCGGCATCGGACCCGGCATGCCGTTCGACCCGGTTGCCGTTGACGCGGACACCCTGGCGGCGATCGACGCCGGAGTCGCCGAGGGCACCGCCCGGTTGCAGGACTCGATGGCGCACTCCTTCACGTCCATCGGGATGTTCGGCAGCAGGGACACCCTCGGCGAGCAATACCTCAAACGCGCCACCGCCGCCGCAATGGGCATCTACGGCAACAACGCCGAGGAAGCCATCTACATCGGGTGGCACCTGGACGCCGAGAAGAATTGGTTGACCGGGGCGAACAACTACACGGTGACTTTCCCCGCGGGCGGACTGCCGCCGGTGCAACTGTTCTGGTCCATCACCCTCTACGACCTGCCGAACCGGTTACTGGTCGCGAACCCGTTAGACCGGTACTCGATCGGTGACCGCACCAAGGGCCTCGTCTACGGCGACGACGGGTCGCTGACCCTGTATTTCCAGCACGACGAACCAGCCGACTCGGCAGCCCGCGCGAACTGGCTCCCCACCCCGGCGGGCGGATGGACCGCGATCTTCCGGCTGTACGGCCCCGAAGCGCCGGTGATCGACGGGACCTGGAGCGAGCCGCCGATGATCAAGACAAGCTGACCGCCATCTCGTGTCCGGGGTGCCCCGCCGATAGCACTCAGGTTTGGAGCAACAGTCATGACCAGCGGGATGGCCCGTGGTCGGGCGGCTTGTGGCGGCCGGACCGGCTATCTGTCGCCCCGCACGGTGAGAAGCTATACGCGTCTGCCCGTTTCGAAATGATCAAGGCTGGTGATCCCCATGGCCGCTGGCATGCTGGCCGCATGTCAGCCGGCGAAGCCGGCATTCGAGTCCACTGTCGATGAGCAGGCGGATGTGCTCGGTCGATTGCCGTTCTCCGATACCCAGGACTTCGACGATGTTCACCGTGGTCCGGTGGCCCCGATCGACGAACCGTTGTTGCCGACGACGGGACGGTGTTGTGGGGCAACTCGACGTGTTCGTCGAGCAGCTCGGGCAGTTCATCACGCAGATCCCCACCGTCATCGACGGGGCCCTGTCCTGCAGCAACAGCACCTTCTCTCAATCCTTTCCCGTGACGACATCCTCGCCGCCGTCGACCAGACCCCCGCCGAGATCACCACCGCCGCAGCCGCTGTCGGGGTCAACCTGCTCGGCGTCGTCGGATCGTTTGTGGTCGCGGTTTCAGCCTGTTCACGTTCGGCTTGTTCCTGTTCTATCTGTCGGCGGACATGCCACGATTCGTCCGTTGGGGCGCCGGGTTGTTCCCGTCCCGGTGGCGGGAGATCGCCTCCACCGTATGGACCCTGACGGAACAGAAAACCGGCGGTTACATGCTGCCCGGCCACCGCACCGGAGAAGTCGCCCGCAGCCTCGTCGTGGCACCCAGGACCGTGGCCGCCCCCCTCGAGCACGTCCCGCACAAACTCGACGCACCGACCAGGACACTGGCCGCGGCCCGCGCACAGCGGCAAGGTCTCTATGTCCCCCCGCGGCCACGCTCGCGACCACCCGAACCTCCGCCCGACCGGACAAGCCGAGAACACATCAGCTTGACGCATGCCGATATCGGCATATGATGTCATCATGGCACGGGCAGCGACCACGTCGGACGTCTTCAACGCGATTGCCGAGCCGCAGCGCCGAGACATCCTGATCCTGCTGCGGTCCGGTGAGCGCCCGGTGACCGAGTTGGCGGTGGAACTCGGGATGACCCAGCCGGGGGCGTCCAAGCACCTGCGGGTGCTGCGGGAGGTCGGCCTGGTGCGCGACCGCAAGGCGGGCAAGCAGCGCCTCTACGGGCTCGACGCGCGCGGGCTGCGACCGGTCCACGAGTGGACCGGTGGGTTCGAGCGGTTCTGGAACGAGAGCTTCGGCCGGCTGGACGCGTACGTGCAAGAGCTTGGGCAGCGAAACAAGGAGGAACACCCATGACGAGTGCGGGTCAACGATCGGCTGCTCAGTCGGTGACGGCCGACCGCGAGATCGTCATCTCCCGGGTCATCGACGCGCCACCGCAGCTGGTGTTCGACGCATTCACCGAGGTGCGGCACCTGTCGCGGTGGTGGGGACCGGAGGGTTTCACCACCACCACGCGGGCGTTCGAGTTCCGCATCGGCGGCGAGTGGGTTTTCGTCATGCACGGACCGAACGGCACGGATTACCCGGAGTGGATCTCCTGGACGGAGATTGCGCCGAACGAGCGAATAACGTTGCAGCACGGCGAGTTTCGCGGCGATCCGAACGCCTTCGAGTCCGTCCTGACGTTCGAGCCGGACGGCGCGGCCACCCGAATCCAGATGCGCACCGTCTTCCCCACCAAGGAAATGCGCAACCAAGCAGTCGAGCAGTATCACGCGATCGAGGGCGGCCGACAGACCCTGAACAATCTCGCTGCCTACGTCACCGAGACCCTCGGAACGCAGGGCGAGAAGTGAGGGCCAGCAAGGTTTTCTTCAGCGCGTCGATGTCCCTGGACGGATTCATCGCGCCCGAATCCAGCGAGGAGCTGATGGGGCGGCAGTGGATGGAACTGCAGCGGTGGGTGTTCCCGACGCGGTTCTTCCGGGAGAACCTGACGCTCGGCAAGGGCGGCGAGGAGGGGCGCGACAACGACATCGTGCGGGAGACGTTCGAACGCACCGGCGCGAGCGTGATGGGCAAGCGCATGTTCGATGCCGGCGAGCAGATGTGGCCGGAGAACGCGCCGTTCCATACCCCCGTGTTCGTGGTGACGCACGAGAAGCGCGAGCCCTGGGAGCGGCCCGGCGGCACTACATTCCATTTCGTCAACGACGGCATTGGCAGTGCGCTCCACCAGGCCCGCGACGCCGCCGGCAACCGGGACGTCCGCATCGCGGGCGGCGGCGCCACCATCCTGGAGTACGTGAACGCCGGCCTGATCGAGGAGTTCACGATCGCCGTGTCGCCGGTCCTGTTCGGCTCCGGGATCCGTCTTTTCGAGGGCGTGGACGCGGGCCGCATCGCACTGACCCAGGTCCGCTCGGAGCACTCAGCGAGGGTCACGCACCTGACGTACACCGTCCGCGAGCGATAGGCACTCCGCCGCACTCACCTTCGGCAGCGCAACACCGATCTCGGATCACTCAGCACCCTGCCGCCACCTCGTTCCTCTGACCCGCCAAACGGAAACACCACCGCGACACCACGTCTGACTGAGTAGGCTCCTGTCGATGAGCAGGATCTTCACGGTCAGCGTCGCGTCCGTCTATCCGCACTACGTCACGAAGGTGGAGCGGAAGGGCCGCACTCAGGCCGAGCTCGACCAGGTGATCGAGTGGCTCACCGGCTTCGACGAGACCACGTTGCAGGACCGGCTTGAGGACGGCACAACGTTCGAGGAATTCTTCGCCCACGCGGACCTCAACCCGAAGGCGTCATCCATCACCGGCGTCATCTGCGGGGTCCGGGTCGAGAACATCGACGACCCGTTGATGCAGAAGATCCGGTACCTGGACAAGTTGGTCGACGAACTCGCCAAAGGCAAGTCGATGGAGAAGGTTCTGCGGGCATGACCTCATGCAGGTCGTGACGGACCGGCTGGTCCTGACACCGATCGGCCCCGAGCACACCGACGACATGGTTCTGCTGCATTCCGATCCGAACGTGGCCTACTGGAACGCCGGCGCCTGGTCCGAGGCACACGCGCGACGCTTCGCCTTGGACATGCACGAGCGATGGTCGCGGGACGGCGTCGGCAAGTGGATCGCCCATCGACGGTCGGATGGAGTACTGGTCGGCCGCGGCGGACTCAGCCTCGCCGTCGTCGATCGGCAGCGCAGGGTCGAACTCGGCTGGGCCATGCGGGACGCAATGGGTGGCCAGGGATATGCCACCGAGATCGGTGCGGCCGGAATGCGTTTCGGGTTCGAAACGCTCGGTTACCCGGCGATCGTCGCCTACACCGAGGTGCACAACCACGCCTCACGCGCCGTGATGGAACGACTCGGAATGAACTTTGTGAAGATCATCCGAGCGCCCGGACTGGTGGAGGGCTCCGACACGGCCCACGACGATGCACCGTTCGCGCTGTACCGCATCACTCGAGGACCTGGAGAACATCGCCCGGCAACACCGTGAGTACGACCCCGACCGCTCACCCGGTGCGGGAGTTGCCGACACGTCCGCCGACTGTGGGCAATCGGGCTATTTCGCGCCATCATGGTCATATGCCTGTCCTCGCGACCGCCTTGCATTTCCCGGGCTCACGCGGGATCGGCCGCCGGCCGTGACCGGCCCGCCCGAGGTGCGCGATCTGAGCCTTGCCGAGCAGGTGAGCCTGCTGTCCGGGGGTGCCTTCTGGACCACCAAAGCCTTGCCGGAACGCGGTATTCCCGCAGTTCTGCTGACCGATGGGCCGCACGGAATCCGGGTGCAGGCGCGAGGGCCCTCGACGGTGGACGTCGCCAGCGACACTCCCGCGACCTGTTTCCCGCCCGCGGCCACGATCGGCAACAGCTGGGACGTCGGGTTGGCGGCGGAGGTGGGGCGGGCGATCGGCCGGGAGGCACGCGCGCTCGGTGTCGCGATGGTCCTCGGCCCGGGCATGAACATCAAGCGACACCCGTTGTGCGGCCGCAACTTCGAGTACCTTTCCGAAGACCCGTTGCTCACCGGGCGGCTGGCGGCGGCGCTGGTGACCGGGATCCAGGACACCGGTGTCGGAGCCTGCGTCAAACACTTCGCCGTGAACAACCAGGAATCGCATCGCTTCGTGGTGGACGCCGTCGTCGACGAGCGGACATTGCGCGAGATCTACCTCGCTGCGTTCGAGGAAGTGGTCGGCACCGCGGCGCCGCGGGCGGTGATGGCCGCGTACAACCAGGTGAACGGTCTGCCCTGCACCAGCAACGGCCACCTGCTCGGCGACGTCCTGCGTGAGCAGTGGGGGTTTCGCGGTGTGGTGATCAGCGACTGGGGTGCTGTCTCGGACCGGGTCGGCGCGCTGCGCGCCGGCCTGGACCTCGAGATGCCCTCCAGCGGCGGCCTTTTCGATGCCGAGCTGCTGGCAGCCACGGCGACCGACGGCGCCGACCGGGCACTCGTCCAGGTCTCTGCGCAACGCGTCCTGGACATGGTGGCATCCTCTCCGGAGCCGGAACCGACGGAGATACCCGCCGATGATCATCACGCGCTCGCCCGCCGGGCAGCGGCCGCCGGGACGGTGCTGCTGACGAACGACGGCGTGTTGCCGATCGATTCCGGGTTGACGGTCGCGCTGATCGGCGCCTTTGCCGAACACCCCCGGTTCCAGGGCAGCGGAAGTTCGGCGGTCCTGCCGACCCGGATCGACACTGCCCTCGGCGCATTCCGCCAGAAGGGTACGGAACTGCGATACTCACCCGGTTACGACCCGGTCGATTCCCAGCCCGACCCCACGCTCATCGCGGAAGCCGTCGAGACCGCCGCATCGGCAGACATCGCCGTCGTTCTCATCGGGCTGCCCGCCGGGTACGAGAGCGAGGGCACCGACCGGGAGGACCTCCGGCTTCCCGGTCAGCATGACGATCTGGTGCGCGCCGTCTGCAACGCGCAACCGAAAACCGTTGTGGTGCTGTCGAACGGGGCTCCCGTCGTGATGCCGTGGGTGGACCGGCCGTCAGCGATCCTGGAGACGCAGCTAGGCGGGCAGGCGGGCGGCAGCGCCCTGGTGGACGTCCTGTACGGCGACGCCGAGCCCGGCGGCCGGCTGGCCGAAACGCTGCCCCGTTCGCAGTCCGACGTCGCAGCCGACCCGTGGTTTCCCGGACAACCGCGGCAGGTCGAATACCGGGAGGGCCTCTTCGTCGGTTATCGCCACCACGTCACTTCCGGACCGGCGACACTGTTTCCCTTCGGTCACGGGCTCGGCTACACGACGTTCAATTGGGGCGACCCCCGAATCGACCGGACTCGCATCAGCGCAGATAACTGCGTCACCGTCACCGTCGCGGTCACCAACACCGGCTCCCGTCCAGGTTCCGATGTCGTCCAGCTCTACGTGCACGACCGCACCGGAGTGGTGGTGCGGCCACGGCGTGAGCTGCGGGCCTTCGCCAAGGTGCTGCTCGACCCGGGTGCGAGCGCTGAGGTCACCATGACCCTCGGCCCCAGGGCCTTTTCCTTCTACGACGTCGATCTCGGAGCATGGGCTGTCCCCGACGGCAGGTTCGACCTGGAGATCGCCCGCTCCAGCGCCGATGTGGTGCATGTCGTGGGCGTCGAGATCACCGGAGGCGTGCACAGCGCCGCGGACAGTCCCGGACGCCCGCTCATCGCCGCGAGCGAGGCCGAATTCGCCCGGCTGATCGGCCGGCCGATTCCGGTACCGCACCCGAGTCGGCCGTTCACCCGGGAATCCACCCTCGGCGAATTGTCAGCCCATCCGATTGGCCGGTTGTTCGCCCGAGCCATTCTCCGGGCGATCCCGTTCGGGAACCTTGACGACGCCAGGCTGCTTCGCGCGCAGGAAACGGCGATGAACCAGACCCCGCTGCGGGCACTGGCCCTGCTGTCCGGCGGGAAGCTGTCCTGGGATGCGGTCGACACCCTTGTCGAGGTGGTGAACGGGCGCTACCTGTCGGTCGGCCGCAATGTGGTCGTGGGCGGGATGACTGCGGCGGGGAAGTTGATCGCCGGATGGACCGGACGGTCGGCGACGGTATCGGAGCCGCCACGGCGGGACACCTGACCGGTCGATCATCTTCAGCTCGATCAGTACCAGCCACGACGCGATCCGACCACGGCGGGCCTGCGCTCTCGCTTCGCCCGACGTCATCCCGCGAACAACAGACCGACCGCCAGCGTCACGACCCCCGCCGCCAGCGCAGCAGCCCCGGTGAAGATCAACGCGATCCACCGGTTCGGTGACGTACGTCCGGCACCCATCGCCGAGAGGAAGAACCCGGCAGACATCATCACTGCCGCGCCCAGGACGCCCGTTCCGGCCAGCCACCGCGAGAAGCCGGTGAGCGTGGTGGCGCCGGTCAGCATCAGGCACACCAGACCCAGGATCACCAGCACACCGGCGTGAGCGTGACCGGCAATGCCGACGAGATGGCGTCGACGTTGTGGGCGCTGGTGCACGGCTTGGTCGAACTTGAACTCGCTGATCTGCTCGACGGGCCGGCCGCAGAGCGGGCGCGCTTCTTCGACGCAGCGTTATCGCACATGTGGCTGGGGCTGGCGGCGCGCTGACCGTCCCCGACCTTCGTCCCCACCGAGGACAACGCGGCGCGCTCCCCGATCATGGACGGCGCCGGATGCGAGACTGCCGCCATGCTCGTCGGCCTGACGTTTGCGATCCTCGCGTCGCTCGGTTCGGGCATCGGGTCAGCGGTCGAGGCCTTCGGCATCCGCCGGGCGGCGCAACACGGCGCACGACCAGGCGAGCTCGGCCCGCTGCTGCGTGAGCCGGTCTACTTCGCCGGCCTGACGGTCGATCTGCTCGGGTTTGCGTGCACCGTCATCGCACTGCAGATCTTGCCGTTGTTCCTGGTGCAAGCCATCGTCGCCTCGAGCGTCGGCGTCACCGCCTTGATCGTCGCCGCCTCCGGACGGCCACTGGGGCGCTCGGGGTGGCTCGCGCTGACCGCATCGGTCACGGGATTGTTGCTGCTCGGCGTGTCATCTCAGGCGGAGGACGTCCCGCCGCTGGCGCCGTTCTGGCCGTGGCTGCTGCTGGGCATGGCCGTCCCGCTCGGTGCCCTTGCCTTCTACGGGGCAAGGCTGCGCGGCAGTTGGTCCGCAGTGCTACTCGCCTTCGGTGCCGGACTCGCGTTCACCTGCGTCGCGGTCGCCTCCCGGGGCTTGAACGTGCCGGACCCGTTGTGGCGGATCCTTTTTCAACCGGACCTCTGGGCAATCGTCGTGGACGGGATCATCGGCACGGTGCTGTTCGCCATGGCTCTGCAACGCGGGAAGGTCACCGTCGTCGCCGCGGTCACGTTCACCACCAACACTGTTCTGCCGTCAGCTGTCGGCATTCTCGTGTTGGGCGACGAGGTGCGTTCCGGTTACGCGCTGGTCGCGACGGCTGGGTTCCTGGTCGCCGTCAGCGGCGCCATCGCGCTGGCCAAGTACGCGGGGCCGCTGCCACCGGATCCCGCTGCACCGCAGCGAGTCCCAGCCTCCTCCGGCTGAGAGCCGTTCGGCGGCAGCGGCACTGCAGCTCGATCAACCGCTCGGCCCGAAACGTTCTACCCGCACGTCCGCGGACGGGCAGCCGAGCTCCACCAGCAGGGTGCTGGCGAACTCGGCGAACACCGCAGAGCCGCAGACGAACGTCACGGCCTCCGGAACGACCAACGGACGTAACTCATCTGCCGTCAACCGCCCCGCCGGCCGGGTCGGTTGATCGGTGCGGGACAGCGCGATGAACGCGCCCGCCGCGATCAGCTCGTCCGGGAACGGCAGGTCCGCCAGCGTCCGGGCAGAGACCGCCAGTTTCAGCATCTCGGGCCGCCCGATCGCCGCGGCGTGCCGGAGCATCGCGACCAGCGGCACCGCGCCGCTGCCGCCGGCCACCCCGACGGCCATCATCGAGCCGTCCCAGACGAACCAGCCGCCGATCGGGCCGCGCACCTCGAGTTCGTCACCGGGCTGGACGACGTCGGCGAGGAAGCCGGAAACCTCGCCGTCCTCCAGCCGCTCGACCCACAGCTCCACCAGCGGATCGGACGGCGGCGACGCCACCGAGTACGAGCGCTGCGCGACGTAGCCGTCGTCGGCCCGCAAACGGACCACGTAATGCTGGCCGGGTAGGTGGTCGATGCGGTCGGGTACGTCGAGCCGGAGCACCACCGACCGCGGGGTCGGATGACTGACCTCGGCCACCTTCGCCGTTCGCCAGGCGCCGGTCGGGGCGGGCTTCGAGTCCGGTCTCGGCCGGGCCAGCTGGGCGAGCGCCGCCCCCGGGGTCGCGCCGGACAGGTCCATCGGGGCGGCCGCCCAGGTCGTCATGCCGCCGCCCGACATTCCACCGCCGGGCCCGGCGTCCTTGACGTCAGTCACCCTGATACCTCTGCTCCAGCCAGGGATCTCCCCTGTCGTGATAACCGTTCCGCTCCCAGAACCCCTGCTGATCGTGGTCGAGCAGGGTGATCCGGGAGATCCACTTCGCGCTCTTCCAGAAGTACAGGTGCGGCACCAGCATCCTGACCGGACCGCCGTGGTCGGTCGGCAGCGGCCTGCCCTCGTGCGTCCAGACGACCCACGCCTTGCCGTCGGTGACGTCATCCAGCGGGAGGTTCGTGGTGTACCCGGTCGAGGACGTCGCGAGGATGAAGGAGGCCTCCGGTTTCGGCCCTGCGGCGGCAAGCAGGGTGTCGACACTGACCCCCTCGAAGCTGGTGGCCAGCTTCGACCACGTTGTGACGCAATGGATGTCGCCCTCATAGGTGGATGCTGGCAGGGCGTGCGCCTCCGCCCAGGTCCACGTCGTCGGGGTGTCGACCAGGCCGTCCACGGTGATGCTCCACCGCTCTGGTGCGATCCGCGGCGTCACCTCCGCGGTCAGCACCGGCCAGTCGGCACCGACGTCGTACTGGCCAGGCGGTAATCGGGGGTCCCGCTCCTTGTGGGTCCGCCCGAAGAACCCGCGAGTCGTAGCCATGGCGCTTCCTTTCTGGTCCTCAGACCCAGTTCGTGATGATCATGGCAAAGGTCGCAGATATGTCGGCGTGTCGCGGTCGAAATCCGCGAGTTTCGTCATGATCAACGCCGCCATCGAGGCCGACACCACCACGCCGGCGGTGGCACGGAGCCTCACCGGGGCCGGATGTGCGGAGCGAGAACCGGGCAAGCGGCGCAGCCGACGGCCGGATCCAGATGGGGCCGGTGCCGTCGCCGCCGCACCTCCGGGCCGGGCTCGACACTGCCGGCGTGGGGGTCGGTGTCGAAGCCGGATGACGCGGTCACCGAGCTCGAGGTCACCGAACCGGCCGCCGCAGGGGCCGCGGCCCCGGAACCCTCCCGCAGCGGATCATCGAGCTTGGACTCACCCGTGGCGGAGCCGTCGGGACCGAAACCGTCGGGACCCGCGCCGTCGTACCCGGAGTCGTCGGGCGTCCTGATGGTCAGCAGTGCGAGGACCCCACCGGCAAAGCAGAGCGCGCCCGCGATGAGCACCGCGCGCTGGAACCCGGCGGACAGCAAAGCAGGGTCGCCGTAGGCCTCCGCGGTGATCCCGGCCAGTGACGGCAGCACGGCCACCGCGATGAGTCCTGCGACCCGCGCGACATCGTTGTTGATCGCCGACGCGATACCCGCCTGGTGGTCCGGAGCCGCCGCAAGCACTGTCGACGTCAGCGGCGCCACTGTGAACGACAGGCCCAGCCCGAACAGCACCATGGGTGCGAACACGTCACCGACGTAGGTGGCGTCGGGGCCTACCTTCGTCAGCCAGGCCATCGCCAGGCCGGCGACGATCGGGCCGACCGTCATGGGTAGGCGCGGCCCGATTCGCTGGGACAGCCGACCCATCCGGGCCGACAGCAGCAACATCATCACCGTGATCGGGAGGGTGGCAGCGCCCGCCTGCACAGGCGTGAAGCCTGCCACCAGCTGCAGCTGCACCGGCAGGAGGAACAGGGCGCCGGCGAGCGCCGCGTAGACGGTGAACGTGACCAGATTGGCGGCGGTGAACTGCCGAGAGGAGAACAAGCTCAACGGCAGCAACGGGTTCGTCTTGCGGCCCTCGAGGACGACGAACGCGATGAGCAGCGCTACACCCGCCGCCGTCACCACGATGTCCACCGTCGACCAGCCGCCCCCCGGTCCCTCCGTCAACCCGTAGATCAGGGCGCCCAGTCCGACGGAAGCCAGGACGGCGCCGGAGATGTCGAGCTGACCCGTCGCCATCTCGTCCCGCGATTCGGGGATGTACTTGCGGCTGAGCAGGATGACCGACGACCGCGATGGGCAGGTTGATCAGGAAGACCAGCCGCCAGCCCCACGGGGCCACACCCACCAGCACGCCGCCGAGGATCGGCCCGAACGCGGTGGCGACGCCGCCGAGTCCCGACCACGCGCCGACCGCCGTCGACCTGTCCTCCTTGCGGAACGACGCCTGCAGGATCGCCAGCGACCCGGGCGTCAGCAGCGCGGCGCCGGCCCCTTGGAGAGCACGCATCGCGATCAGCACTTCGGTTCCGGGCGCCAGCGCACAGCCCACGGAGGCGGCGGTGAACCACAGGACGCCGACCATGAAGATCCGCCGCCGGCCCATCCGGTCACCGAGCGAGCCGCCGAGCAGGAGCAGCCCGGACAGGGTCAGCGTGTAGGCGTTCAGCGTCCACTGCAGGCTGGTCAGCCCACCGCCGAGATCCTCGCCGATGCGCGGCAGCGCGACGTTGACGACCGTGCCGTCGAGTTGGGCCAACCCGCTGCCCAGGACCGTTGCCGCGAGCACCCACTTGCCGCGGGCGGAGGCATAGCTGAGCTCGTCGTCACCGGGACGGGGTCCCTGTCGCACCGTCCTGCCACCCGCACCTGCCACCGGCTCACCGCCCGTCTGTCGACTGCTCGGCACAACCACCGGCGCGCGGTGGTTACTCCCGTCACTGCGGAAATTGTGTTCCTGATTGTGCGTCGCCGGGTGACGCCCACACCAGCGTCAGATGACTGTCAGGTGGCGCGACACCTGACCCGCAGCCCGCGTTCGCCGTCAGCGAAGAGATGAACGTTCACGGAACAAAGCCGCGCTCCAGCGCATTGAGTCAGACACGCTCAACTCTGAAGGGTTGGATCCACATGTCCGATATCCGCCGGTTGCCGGTGCTGTCCCTCACCGACGTCGTCGTCCTGCCCGGGATGGTCGTGCCGATCGAGCTCGACGAGCCGGCGCAGGCGGCGGTCGACGCAGCACAGTCCGCACACACACCAGATGGCGATTCCGCTCGCCCCACCGCGGACGGTTCCGCGGGCGTCGGCGAGCTGCTGCTCGCCCCGCGCCTGCAGGACCGCTACTCCGCCTTCGGCGTCGTCGCGACGATCGAGCAGGTCGGCCGTCTCGCCGGCGGCGCACCCGCGGCGGTGCTTCGCGCCGGCCGACGCGCCCGCATCGGCACCGGCGTCACCGGCCCCGGCGCGGCCCTCTGGGTGCAGGCCGAGCTGATCGATGACGAGCCCGTCACGCAGCCGCACCAAGGAGCTTGCCGCGGAGTACAAGTCGCTGGTCATCGCCAACCTGCAGAAGCGTGACGCCTGGCAGGTGATCGACACCGTCGAGAAGATGACCGACCCGTCCGTGCTGGCCGACTCCGCCGGCTGGGCGCCGTACCTGAGCAACGAGCAGAAGCGTGAGGTGCTGGAGACCCCTGACGTCACCAGGCGTCTCGAGCTGCTGATCGAGCTGGACCAAGGCACACCTGGACGAGATGGACGTCGCCGAGAAGATCCGCGACGACGTCCGCGACGGCATGGAGAAGAACCAGCGGGAGTTCCTGCTGCGCCAGCAGCTCGCTGCCATCCGCAAGGAACTCGGCGAGGGCGAGCCGGACGGTGCGGACGATTTCCGCACCCGCGTCGAGCAGGCCGACCTGCCGGAGAAGGTCCGCGAGGCGGCGCTGCGCGAGGTCGGCCGGCTCGAGCGGGCCAGCGATCAGAGCCCGGAATCCGGCTGGATCCGCACCTGGCTGGACACCGTGCTGGAGACTCCCGTGGCAGACCAAGACCGAGGACAAGACCGACGTCACGGCGGCCCGGGAAGTCCTCGACGCCGATCACCACGGGCTAGATGACGTCAAGGACCGCATTGTCGAGTACCTGGCCGTCCGCAGCCGCCGGGCCGAGCGTGGCCTGCAGGTGGTCGGCGGCCGCGGCTCCGGAGCCGTGATGGTGCTGGTCGGTCCGCCCGGCGTCGGCAAGACCTCGCTCGGCGAGTCCGTCGCCCGGGCGCTCGGCCGCAAGTTCGTCCGGGTCGCCCTCGGCGGCGTGCGCGACGAGGCCGAGATCCGCGGTCACCGGCGGACCTACGTCGGCGCGCTGCCCGGCCGGATCGTGCGGGCGGTCACCGAGGCCGGTTCGATGAACCCGGTCATGCTGCTGGACGAGATCGACAAGGTCGGCGCCGATTACCGGGGCGACCCGGCGGCGGCGCTGCTCGAGGTGCTTGGACCCGGCGCAGAACCACACCTTCCGGGATCACTACCTGGACATCGACCTCGACCTGTCCGACGTGCTGTTCCTGGCGACCGCGAACGTGCTCGACACCATCCCGTCCGCGTTGCTGGACCGGATGGAGCTGATCACGATGGACGGCTACACCGAGGAGGACAAGGTCGCGATCGCCCGCACCCACCTGCTGCCCCGGCAGGTCGAGCGGGCCGCGCTGAACGCCGACGAGGTCGAGCTGACCGACGCGGCGCTGCGCAAGACTGGCCGCCGACTACACCCGTGAGGCCGGGCGTCCGGCAGCTGGAACGGTTGCTGGCCAAGGTGTTCCGCAAGGTCGCGACCAGGCTGTCGACCGGCGCGCAGGCGCCGATCGTGGTCGACGAGCCGGATCTGCGCGAGCTGATCGGGCGTCCGAGGTTCACCTCCGAGACCGCCGAGCGCACTGCTGTTCCCGGTGTCGCGACGGGTCTCGCTGTCACCGGGATGGGCGGCGACGTGCTGTTCATCGAGGCCAACGGCGTGCCAACGGCCGAGTCCGGCCACGGCAGCCTGACGCTGACCGGGCAGCTCGGCGACGTGATGAAGGAGTCCGCGCAGATCGCGCTGTCCTACGTCCGGTCGCACGCCGACGAGTTCGAGATCGACCCGCCGCGCTGGACCGCCGGATCCACCTGCACGTGCCGGCCGGTGCCGTTCCCAAGGACGGACCGTCCGCGGGCGTGACGATGGTGACCGCACTGGTGTCGCTGGCGACCGGCCGGACCGGTCCGCTCGGACGTCGCGATGACCGGTGAGGTCACGCTCAACGGTCGGGTGCTGCCGATCGGCGGGGTCAAGCAGAAGCTGCTGGCCGCCCAACGGGCAGGCGTCACGACGGTGTTCATCCCGGCCCGGAACGAGCCCGACCTGGACGACGTGCCCGCCGAGGTCCTGGAGGCCCTGACGGTGCACCCGGTCAGCGACGTGGCGCAGATCCTGGCGCAGGCGCTGGAGCCCTCTGCGCAGGCCTCTGATGCGCCGGTGGTCGCAGCGGCCTGATTCGCAGCGGCCTGATTCGCGGCGGCCTGATTCGCAGCGGCCTGATTCGCAGCGGGTTGATTCGCAGCGACTGAGCTCGCGCCGGGCTGAACCGCGGCGGCCAGACCCCGCTTCGGGCTGATTCGGACGGCCTGAGTCGCAGCGGCCCGAGCCTGCGGCGTACGTCCGGGTTCCGACAGCAACGGCCCTCTCGGTGTTGATCGACGACACCGGGAGGGCCGTTCGGCGTTCCGCGCCGAGCACGGGCCACGTTCCCGACCTCGACCGTCGCTGCTGCAGGGAGATTCGGCCGGAAACCGCCGGATTGCCCTGCACAAACGTCGGTCGACGGGCAGCTTCTCGATCACCTGCCGGCACCCAGTCGCGAACGGACGCGGGACTGTCGGTGGTCGGGTGCAGGCTTCCTCCCAACCGGATCAACAGGAGGAACCGTGCACACAAATCGGGCCCATTGCCAGGTGTCGCGATGAGCGACTTCACGATCGTCCCGACCTCCGCCTACAGCCTGCGCGAGTCGGCGGAGTTCGGGTTCGGCGGGCGGGCAGGCGACCGTTTCGACGGCGTCATGCGGATGGCGTTCTGCGTGGACGGATACCAGTCCCAGGTCGGCGTAGAGCTGCGCCAGGACGAGCGGGGCGTGCACGGTGCGATCCGCACGGTCGAGAACGCCCGACGAACGGTCGATGTCGAGGCAATCCGACGACAGGTCGCCAGGGTCCTGTCGCTCGACCATGACGCCACCGGTTTCTCCGAGGTCGGGGTGCGCGATCCCGTCATCGGCCAACTGCAGGATGTCGCGCCCGGTTTGCTGCCGGTGCTGTTCTACTCACCGTACGAGGCGGCGGTCTGGTCGATCATCAGCGCGCGCCGACCGGCAAATCAGATGGCGGAGGTGCGGCGCCGGCTGTCGGAACAGTTCGGAGCGGTCTTCACGGTGGCCGGGCAAACGCTCGCCGGGCTACCGACACCGGCACAGCTGCTTCGTGTCTCGGAGTTCCCGGGACTGACCGGCGAGAAGATCGAACGGCTGCACGGCATCGCCCGGAAAGCGGACCAGGGACTGCTGGACGTCGATCGGCTGCGGCACATCGGTCCCGATGCCAGTACCGACGACCTGTTGCGGCTGAAGGGGATCGGGCCGTTCTATGCGTCGCTGATCACCATCAGGGCAGTCGGTTTCACCGACATCCCGCCGGCCGATGAGCCGATGCTGCGGGATCTGGTGACGCAGCTGTACCGGCTGCCCGAGCCGTGCACACGCGAGCAGTTCCTGGACATCGCCGAGGCCTGGCGGCCGTACCGGACGTGGGCCGGCGTGTTGATCCGAGCGGCGTCCGGGCGACTCGCCGCGCCGGCCGCTTCTGGTGCAGGGGACATGTCGTGACAGAACCTTGATTCGCCCAGCGCTGCGGGTGGGACAAGCCGACGGGGCTCGAGATCAGCGGGCCGGGTCGATCATCGTGATACCGGCCAGTGCCGCCCGGTCGAACCCCGGCAGCACGGCCGCGGCCTCATCCAGTCCGATCGTTCGCTGGATCAACTTCTGCGGCTGCAGGGCGCCGGTATCGATCAGCGCCATCATGGCCGGGTAGTCGACAGCGGCCATCCCGTGGCTGCCGAGCAGGTCGAGTTCCCACCCGATCACCCGCGCCATCGGCACTCGGGGATGACCGTCGACCGGCGGCAGCAATCCCACTTGGATGTGCCGTCCTCGACGACGGAGGCTGAGGATCCCGATCGCACACGTCTCTTCACTGCCGACCGCATCCACCGCGACGTGACTTCCGCCGCCGGTGAGATCGCTGACCATCGCCGGGATGTCGCCGTCGTCCGCACGCAGGGTGTGTTCGGCTCCGAGGCGAGCCGCGACCGCGAGCGCCTCCGGGTTCCGGTCGACCGCGATGACGCGTGCGCCCAGCGACCTGGCGATCATCACCGTGCTGAGCCCGACGCCGCCGACGCCGACCACGGTGACCCACTCGGCGGGGCGGACCCGCGCCCGTCCGGCCATCGCACGGTAGGCGGTGGCGAATCGGCACCCCAGGCTCGCGGCAGTCCCGAAGTCGACCCGAGGGGGAACGGCAACGAGATTGGTGTCCGCGGCGTGCAGTGCGACGTACTCGGCGAACGATCCCCAGTGCGTGAAGCCCGGCTGCTGCTGGTCGGGACAAACCTGGGCGTCGCCGGACAGACACCAGCTGCAACGCCCGCAGCCGCACACGAACGGGACGGTGACCCGATCGCCAACCTTCCACCGATGAACGTCGGCACCGACCTCGGCGACCACGCCGGCGAGTTCGTGACCGGGCACATGCGGGAAGACGATCTCGTCGTGCCCCGCCCAGGCATGCCAATCACTGCGGCACATCCCGGTCGCCATCACCTTCACGACCACGCCATCGGCCGGCGCAATCGGCTCGTCCACCTCTTGGACCTCAGGTCGGCCCCGGACAGCCGACACGACGACCGCGCGCACCGGCACATCCTGTCAGCAAGCGTGTTGGTTGCCCGGCCCACTCTGGTTATCAGGCCCACTCTGGTTGCCCAACCCGCGCTGGTTGCCCAACCCGCGCTGGTTGCCCAGCCCGCGCTGATTGCCCGGCCCGCGCTGGTTGCCCGGCCCCGGCAGCGCCGTTCTGTCCCCTTCCACACCGGGCGCCCGGGTCGCGTATTAGCCTGCGAAGGACCGGGCCGCCGCAGGGCCCCACCACCCGAGGCGGTTACCGATGACTGTTCGGCAACACAAGTTCCTGCTCGACGAATCGCAGATGCCGACGAGCTGGTACAACATCGTCCCCGATCTGCCGGCTCCACCACCGCCGCCGTTGCACCCCGGGACCCACGAGCCGGTGGGACCGGACGATCTCGCGCCGTTGTTCCCGATGGACCTGATCATGCAGGAGGTCACTCCCGATTCCTACATCCCGATCCCGGACGAAGTGCAGGACATCTACCGGCTGTGGCGTCCCTCGCCGCTGTACCGGGCGCACCGGCTCGAACAATCCCTCGGCACGCCGGCACGGATCTACTACAAGTACGAAGGGGTCTCCCCCGCCGGCTCACACAAGCCGAATACCGCTGTGCCGCAGGCGTATTACAACGCCAAGGCAGGCGTCAGGAAGCTCACGACGGAAACCGGTGCCGGACAATGGGGCACCGCACTGGCTTTCGCCTGTTCGTTGTTCGACATCGACTGCGAGGTCTGGCAAGTGGGCGCCTCCTACGATGCCAAGCCGCACCGGCGGACGTTGATCGAGACGTTCGGCGGGAGGGTCCATCGCTCCCCGTCGACGCTGACATCGGCCGGCCGGGCCTTCGCGCCAGACCACACCGGATCGCTGGGCATCGCCATCTCGGAGGCGGTCGAGGTCGCCGCCGGCGACCCGGACACGAAGTACGCGCTCGGGTCCGTCCTGAATCACGTCCTGCTGCACCAGACGATCATCGGCGAGGAGGCCCTACTCCAACTTGCAATGGCCGGGGAGTCCGGCGCCGACCTCGTCGTCGGCTGCACCGGTGGTGGCTCCAACTTCGGCGGCCTGGCCTTCCCGTTCCTCCGCGAGAAGATGGCCGGCCGACAGAGCCCGGTGATCCGCGCGGTCGAGCCCGCCTCCTGCCCGTCGCTGACCCGTGGCGAGTACCGGTACGACTTCGGGGACACCGCCGGGTTCACCCCGCTGATGAAGATGCACACGCTCGGCCATGATTTCGTGCCCGATCCCATACACGCAGGTGGCCTCCGGTACCACGGGATGGCGCCGCTGATCTCGCACATCTACGAGCTGGGCTTGATGGAGGCCATCGCGGTCGAGCAGACGGAGTGCTTCGCCGCGGCCATCCGGTTCGCCCGCACCGAGGGCATCGTCCCGGCGCCCGAGCCGACCCATGCACTGGCCGCCACGATGGCGGAAGCGCTGGCCTGCAAGGAGTCCGGCGAGGAGAAGGTGATCGTCACGGCACTGTGCGGACACGGCCTCCTCGATCTCGCCGCGTACGAGGCCTACCTCGGCGGCCGGATGGTCGACTCCGGGTTGTCCGACGACGCCCTCGTCGCGGCGCTGGCCGGCGTGCCCGTTCTCGCCGGGTGAGTTCGATGCGGCACGCCGGGCCCCATCCGCTCACGGGCCTGCAACCGGAACCGCACCCGCACCCGGAGCCGCAACCGGAACCGCCCCAGTACACGGCCCACGACCTACAGGCCGGCCGCGACCTCGCAGCTGCCCTCGGACTGGAACCACTGCCGCTCGAGGGCGGTCTGTTCCGCCGTACCTATACCGGTCCCGAGGCAACCGCCATCCATTTCGCGCTCATCGGTGATGACTTCTCGGCCCTGCACCGGTTGACCAGCGATGAGGTGTATTTCCATCACGCCGGTGCACCGCTGCGGATTCTGCTCATCGATCCCGATCATGCCGCCCACGAAGTGTTGATCGGATCGGATGTCGGCGCCGGGCAGCAACCCCAGTTCGCGGTGCCAGCGCACTGGTGGCAGGGATCCTCCGTCGACGGCGCGTGGTGCCTGGTGTCAACGGTCGTGACCCCCGGATTCGACTGGTCGCAATTCGAACTCGGCGACCGAGATGCGTTGCAGCGCCTGTGCCCAGGGGCAGGCTCGCGGATTGCTGCGCTCACCCGCAGCGACTCCCACGAGCAGCCGGGCGGGCTCTGACCGCCGGCGATCAGAGGCGGCGGTCAGAGGCGGCGACGAGAGGCGGCGGCGAGAGGCGGCGGCGAGCAGGCGCCGTCGACGAGCTCGGCGGAGATCGGCGCCGGATCAATGCACGCGGCGGAGCGTCATGCCGGTTGGGCCGTCGGCAATGATGTCGGCGTGGAGTATGTGTCCAGGGTGCCCGGTCCGCCGCTGGACGGGCTGATCGACGATCTCTATTACCTGGCGGGCGCCCCGCCGTACTCCCGGTTGATGCTGCCGGCGGCGCCCGCGCCATTGCTCATCGTCAACCTCGGGGCGCCATTTCTCATCCGCGCAGGCACCGACACAGACGCCGTGGAGTTCGCCGACGGCTGCGCGGTCAGCACGCCCACACGGGCGTGGGAGTTCAGCTACCCAACCCCGACCCGGTCCGTGGGCGTCCACTTCAGGCCCTGGGGCCTGGCACCGTTTCTTCCGATGCCAGCGGCCGAGTTGTGCGACCGACCCGCGACGGTGGAGCAGATCTGGGGAGAGCCCGCTATCGCCGATCTGCGACACCGACTGGCCTCGACGGACGCACCGCGCGACATGCTGATGGTGCTCGAGGAGGAACTGGTGCGACGGCTGCGGACGATCGACGGTCTCGACCTGGTGCGCCACATGAGCATTGCCGTCGCGGCGACCGGCGGGACCGTGCCGATCAGCGACATCGGGGTGGCGGCCCGTGCCAGCAGCACGTATGTGGCGAAGCGGTTCAAGGCCGTCGTCGGTGTCACGCCCAAACGGCTGGCTCGCAGCTACCGCTTCAGCTCCACCGTGTTGGCGCTCGACGTCTCGGCGCCGATCGACTGGGGCGACGTCGCCGCTGGCGCGGGCTACTTCGACCAGGCCCACTTCGTGCGCGAGTTCCGGGAGTTCACCGGGCTCACGCCGACCCGGTACGCCGAAGTCCGGCGGCGATTTCTGCGCGACCATCCCGACCACGTCCTGGACGGCTGGCCGCTCCCGGCCGATTGATTTCGTACAAGCGCGACAGCTCACCCCCCACCAGACTCGGGCGTCCAACGGAGGAGGAATCCATGGGGAAAGTGGTCTTGAACGCGTCGGTTTCGGTGGACGGTTTCATCGCGGCCGAGAACGACGACCCCGGTCCGATCTTCGAGTGGCTGGTCAGCGGTGAAGTGCCATTGGACGACGGTGGCGTCCTGAAGGTGTCGCAGGCTTCATTCGACTACGTCCGGCCGTACTGGGACGAGATCGGTGTGACCATCGCCGGTCGGCACGCCTTCGACATCACCGACGGCTGGGACGGGACACCTCCGAGTGGGATCGACCATGTGGTCGTGGTCAGTCACCATGGTGCGCCCGACGGCTGGGACCTCCGGGCGCCGTTCCACTTTGTCGACGGCATCGGGGCAGCCGTGGCCAAGGCGCAGGAGCTTGCGGGTGACCGCACTGTCGAGATCGCCGCCGGCGACGTCGGCGGCCAGGCGCTGGCCGCGGGTTGGGTCGACGAGGTACGCATGGACGTCGCACCCGTCGTGCTCGGGTCCGGTAAGCGCTACTTCGGCTCCGTCGACGCGCAGCACCTGCTGGAGGGCCCGGACGTCGTTGTTCAGGGCAACCGGGTTCTTCACCTGCATTATCGGGTGCGGCGTTGACCGATCAGAGTGACTGTCAGACGACCGTCTGTCGTGCGCGCCGGGGCGCCGCGATCCCGAGAAGGCTGTCGGGGCAACGGCATACATTACTCGCGTGCCACTCATTCCGCAGCCGACCGACCTCGCCGCGGTCCGGGACTCCTACGACCGGGTCGCCAACAACTACGCCGCCATGGACATCGGCGACATCACCCGGCTGCCATGGCTCAGGGCGGCGCTGGCGGTGTTCGCCGAGGGGGTCCGCGGAATGGGTCCGGTGCTCGACGTCGGGTGCGGAACGGGCACCGTGACGGCTCACCTGACAGGCCTCGGGGTCGAAACTGCCGGCGTCGACCTGTCGCCGCGCATGATCGAGCACGCGAGGCGACTTCATCCCGGGTTGGATTTCAGGGTCGCATCTGCCACCGAGCTACAACTGGCGGACCGATCATTCGCCGGCATCCTCGGCTGGTGGTCGCTGTTCAACCTGCCACGTGACGTGCTGGCACATGTGCTGCGCTCGTACGCCACGGCGCTGGTACCTGGTGGAAGGTTCCTGATGGGAACCCATGTGGGCGACGACGACGTGGTCCGGACCGAGGCCTACGGCGGCGTGCCGGTCAGCTGGACGACACACCTGTGGCGGCCAGAGCAACTCACCGCCGTCATCGTCGACGCCGGCTTCGACGTCGATGCCGTGCTGACCATGCCGCCAACGCCACCCGGGCGACCACAGGTGCTGATCAGCGCACGGACGGCTGCCTGACGCCGGACGTCAGCGCGACCACGAGCCGAGAAGCTCGACGCTCCAGCGGTTATCGCCAACCCGGCTCCGGCGCAACGAGCCGAGAGGCTCGACGCTTCAGCGGTTATCGCCAACCCAGCGCCGGCGCAACGAGCCGAACGATGCTGTCGAGCAGATGTGCGTTGTAGTCGACGCCGAGCTGATTGGGAATCGTCAGCAGCAGGGTGTCGGCCGCGGCGATGGCCTCGTCGCCGGCGAGATCTTTGACCAGCTGGTCCGGTTCACCCGCGTAGGTCTTGCCGAACCGAGCCTTGCCACCGTCGAGCATGCCGACCTGATCGCGACTGCGCGCCTCGCCGCCGAAGTAGGCGCGGTCGACGTCGTTCACGATGGGAAAGATGCTGCGGCTCACCGACACCCGCGGTTCGCGAGGATGCCCCGCAGCCCGCCATGCGTCGCGAAAGCGTTGGATCTGTTCGGCCTGCAACTGGTGGAACGGCACCCCGGTGTCCTCGGTGAGCAGCGTCGAACTCATCAGGTTCATGCCCTGTTCGGCTGCCCACTCGGCCGTGCCACGTGAACCGGCGCCCCACCAGATCCGCTCACGCAGGCCCGGGGAATGCGGTTCCAGGCGCAGCAGCCCGGGCGGGTTCGCGAACATCGGCCGCGGGTTCGGCTGCGCGAAACCCTCACCTTTGAGTACCTCGAGGAAGGCACTGGTGTGCTCCCGGGCCATCGCCGCGTGATCGGATCCGGCCGCCGGCTCGTACCCGAAGTACCGGAACCCGTCGATCACCTGCTCGGGCGATCCGCGGCTGATCCCGAGTTGCAGCCGGCCGCCGGAGATCAGGTCCGCCACTCCGGCGTCCTCGGCCATGTACAGCGGGTTCTCGTAGCGCATGTCGATGACGCCGGTGCCGATCTCGATCTTGCTGGTGCGCGCGCCGACCGCCGAGAGCAGCGGGAACGGTGCGGACAGCTGGTTCGCAAAGTGGTGCACACGGAAGTACGCGCCGTCCGCACCCAGTTCCTCGGCCGCGACCGCCAACTCGATCGATTGCAGCAGCGTGTCCGACGCCGAGCGCGTCTGCGAGTGGAGGGAGGGCGTCCAATGCCCGAACGACAGGAACCCGATCTTCTTCATGTCCCCTGCAACAACTTCAGGGGTCAAACGTTTCCGCGCAACCAGCGTCGCTCCGCGAGGGGGCGAACGCGGCGGGCTCGACGCAGGAACGCTCGAACTCCGGATGCGCTGTCACAGGTCCTTGCGCACGAATGACGTCGCCGCCAGCCCGCCCACCATCAGCACCCAGACAGCCGCCCAGGCAAGGTACGTCGCGGTCAGCGGCGCCGCACTCAGGAACGGGAAGCCGTCCATCTCGGCTCCGAACTGTGCCAACGCGGCGGGGTCCTGGAACGCGTGCATGGCACCGCGCCACAGACCGTCGGTGGGCAGCAACATCCGGGAAACGGTGCCGACCCGTGCGACCCCGTCGTTGCCGAGCGCCTCACCGATGCCGCCCAGCACGCCCGCGATCCACGTCGCGCCGAAGAGGCCGACCGCGACCACCCCTGATGCCATCGGCGAGATGACGGTGGACAGCAGCAGGGCCAGCGTCAGCAGGACAACGGTCTGGGCGGCCAGCAGTGCGAGTGCCACCGCGGGCTCCGGTGGCCAATAGCCCACGGTCAGCAACACGACGAGGCACTGCGCGAGACCGGCGACGACGACGAACGCGCTCCCGAACACCACCAGGCCGAGCCACTTGCCGGCCAGGACCGCGGAACGGCGGACCGGCCGGGCCAGCAGGGCCAGCGCAATGCCGGACTCCGTCTCGCCGGCCAGGGTGGGACCCGCGAGGAACGCGGTGCCGAGCGCGGCGATCAGGCTCAGGCCGAACATCACCAGGTTGAGCAGCTGGGAGGCGACCAACCGGGCCTGACCGCTGGTCAGGGTGCCGAAGTCGGACTCGGCGGCAAGCCGGGAGAATCCCCAGCCACTGAGCACCAGCAGCGCGATGGTCAGCACCGCCAGCGCCAGCAGCACCCGCCGGCGGGTCGCCTCCCGCAGCGTGAGCCCGGCGATGGTCAGCACCGTCCGCGCCGACGTCACCGATCCGCCTGGCTCTCGTGCTTGTTGTCGTCCCGCAGGATCCCCAGCAGCCGCTCCTCGAGGCTGATCCTGGCCGGCTCGACGGCGTGCACCCGGGCGCCCATCGCAACCAGGTCGCGCACCAGGTCGGGCACCAGATCGGGCACCAGGCCAGGCCCCGCGTCGGACACCGCCTCATCGGCATCCTGGCCGGCACCATCCTGACCGGGAAGCGCCACGGTGAACCAGTTCCCGACCCGCTCGACCTTCCCGGTCGCGGCGAGCCGGTCCAGCGCCGCCGCGGTCACGTTCGACAACTCGAGCTTCACCTCGCGCCGGCCCAGCAGCTGGGCGAGCGAGCCGGAGGTCGCGACCCGACCCCGGTTGAGGATGACGACGCGGTCACAGACCCGCTCGACCTCACCGATCAGATGCGAGTTGAGCAGCACCGCGACGCCCTTGGATTTCAGGGCCAACACGATGTCCCGCACGTCGACGCGGCCCAACGGGTCCAGCGCGCTGGTCGGTTCGTCCAGGATCACCAACTCGGGGCGGGCGACGAGGGCGACCGCAAGACCGAGCCGCTGCTGCATCCCCTTGGAGAAGCCACCCACCCGGTCACGGGCGCGGTCGGCGAGACCGACGAGCGAGAGGCAATCACGCTGCTCGGCGGGCGGTACAGGCCCACCGGCGAGGCGGACGTGCAAGGTGAGCACCTCGGCCGCGGTCAGCCACGGCTGATACCGGAAAAGCTCCGGGAGATAACCGACGCCGGCCCGTGACGCCGGATCCGTTGACGGTCGGCCGAGGAGCAGGACCTCACCGGCGTCCGGGTGAACCAGACCGAGCAGCATCTTGATCACGGTGGTCTTGCCGGCGCCGTTGGGACCGAGCAACCCGACCACCTCGCCGCGGGCGACCTCGAGCGACACATCCTCCACCGCTGACCGGCCGCCGTAACGCTTGCGCAGTCCGGAGCACCACACGGCAGGAGCCGGCGGCAGAGCGGAAACCCACTGTGCAGCCGCAGCGGCTTCGTCCGGACGGGCGGGGTCCAAACGGGCGGGGTCCAGACGGGCGGGGTCCAGACGGGCGGGGTCCAGACGGGCGCGGTCCGAACGGGCGGGGTCCGGACGTGCGGGGTCCACGGCCGCCTTTCGGGCAGCCGTGGACTCGCCGACAGCGTTCGGTCCCAGGGGTTCGGCGGCCATGGTCAGCGCAGGTTCCTCGCAATCAACAACACTTCGTCGGCATCCAGCGGACCCGCAACGGCGGTCAGCACGCCGTCGGCGACCCACACCACCGCCGCCATCGTCCGGTCCTTCCTGGTCAGCACCGTGGCCGACACCCCGTTGACGTCGGCAGAGGAGGTGTCGACCTGGTCGGCCGGCACCGGCAGCGGCAGAGTCGAACCGTCGGCGCTGAACGTGCGCAGTTGCGCCGCGACCTGATCGGGCAGGCCGGGAAGCGAGAGCAGGTAATCGCGAACCGTCTCGAACGGGACGCCGGAGGAGAACGCAGTGGGCGCAACGGCCCTGCCCACCAGCAGTGACGGCACGCCCTGGGCTTGCGACCACACCTGCGCCACGCCGGGCCCGGCGACGAGCCGTACCTGATTCCCGTCCAGCCCCGGTGGCATCGGCGGCAAGGAATTGCCTTCCTGGCCGGCGGCGGCCGCGGTCTTGGCCGCGGAGAAGGTGAACGTCGCGCTGATCTGCTCGACCACCTGCAGGACCGGATCGCCGCTGACGCCCTTCGGGAGTTCGCTCACATCGGGCACATCGAGCCCCGTCTGCGCGGCCGCAGTGGCCGCATCGGGGACGCCGTGCAGGTCCCCGCCGCCGGTCATCACCAGGTCCCCGTAGGCGCTGAGATCAGGCAAGGCGATCAGGTCGGCAGTGCTCAGGTTCACCGGCGCTATCTGCTCGGTGCGGAAGATCTGCAGCCAGCCGTTGGCGGCGGCCGTTCCACCGCCTGCCAGCACCGCCAGCACGACCGCTGCTGCCACCAACGGGCGCTTGAGGAACCCGAGGGATCGTCTGTGCGATCGGGCCATCCGCTGCCCCTCGCGGCGTGCGGGTTGGGCGTCCAGCACCGCCCCGGAAAGTCGTTGCCATGCCTTGTCCGTGTCGACGTCCTGGCTGTCCGTCCCGAGTGCGGCATGCACCAGCGCCGCGTCCTCACCGATGGTGGCCAGGGCCCCGGCGCACTGCGGACAGCCGGCGACATGCCGGCGATCTGCGTCCGACACGCCCGCCGGCTCGTCGATGAGACGGCGCAGCGTTCCCTCAGTCGGATGACGCATGACGATTCAACTCCTTGCGTAGAGCGGCTTCGGCCCGCCGCACGGTGGTGCCGACGCTGCCCGGCGGCACCTTCAGCGCCGCGGCGACATCGGCATAACTCAGACCGCTGTGCCGGAGCACCAACGTCACGGCCTGCTTGCGTGGCAGTTGCGCCAGCGCGGCGCGGACCCGGCTGCGCTCGTCCAGCGTCACCACGGCATCGGCCACGTCACCGACGACCGTGTGATCCGACGCGGCAACAGACTTCTCCCGCGACGACCGGCGCCGCGAGGACCGCAGCAGGTTCAGTGCAGTGTGCGCGGCAGCGACAGACAACCAGCCCGACGCTTCGGCCGCCGGCACGGCCGATCGGGAGAAGGTCAGGAACACCTCCTGGGCGACGTCCTCGGCCTCGTTTCTCGTCCCCAGGACCCGGGCCGCCACGCCGACGACCCGCCCGTAGTCGCGACGGAAGATTTCGCCCAGGTCGGCGCGCACAGCCCCGTCGACGGACCGCGGCAGCGGCACGACCCTGGTCCCCCCGTCCTGTTCACGACCGGCATTGACCACCGCCGCTGACTGCCGTGCCGGCACGGCCGTCGCCACACCCCGTTCCCGAACCAGGTCCATGCGTGTAGAGCACCACGGCGGCAACGAATGTGACATCCACCCTGACGTTGTCCGTCGTGCCGGGTTGCCCACCGCGTCGGCCGCACGGGCCGCAGACGGCCGTTCGCGGCGCGGTCCATCAGGCCCGCAGCAACTCAGTCGCCCAACAACTCAGTCGCTCAGCAACTCAGTCGCCCAACAACTCAGTCGCTCACCATCGCTCAGCCGGACCCACAGGTAGAACACGATCAGGCCGGTGGTGAAGATCGGCGTGACGACGATCCAGAACCACGGGATGGGCACGTCCGCAGCCAATTTGAGCACCAACCCGGCCGCGAGAAGAACCGCGAAGAAGCTGCCGGCGAAGATGTACGCCAGCTTTCGATAATGCGGCGGGATCGACCCGGGGGTGTGTTCGCGTTCTGCGTGTTCGCGCTCGTTCATCGTGGTCATCGCTCCTTCGGTCGAGAGCTCAGCTCGTCAATACCCAGACCTGCCGGCACCGACCCAGGACCGCCCATTGTGGTCTGGGGGCCAGCGCACACCGGACACGGCTCCCCCCGTCTTCGTTCTGAGGAACCCGAGCGAACCCAATACAGTCGGGGGACCGCTGGAGGTGGACATGACACAACAGAACATCCGACCGCTCGAGGAAGGCATCGAACGGGATCTGGAGGGGCTGAACTACGCCAGCTACCTGCACCTGGATCAGTTGCTCGCCGCGCAGCGCCCACTGTCCGACCATCACGACGAGATGCTGTTCATCATCGTCCACCACACGACCGAGCTGTGGATCAAGCTGGTCATCCACGAGATCCGCTCAGCGATGGCGCTGATGGCCGCCGACGAACTGGGCCCGGCGCTCAAGCGGCTCGCCCGGGTCAAGCATGTGCAGCGCCAGATGACGGATCAATGGTCAGTGCTCGCCACGCTGACGCCGACCGAATACTCGCAATTCCGGCATCGGCTCGGTAAGTCGTCGGGTTTTCAGTCCGTGCAGTACCGGACCCTGGAGTTCTTGCTGGGCAACAAGAATCCCGCGATGATCGCCGTGTTCGCGCACGACCGCGACGCCCAGCGCATTCTTCAGGACACCCTGCAGGAGCCGAGCCTGTATGACGTGTTCCTGTCCTATCTCGCGCGCCGTGGCTATCCGATTCCGGCGGAAGAACTGGAACGCGACTTCTCCCGGCCGCACGAGTTCAACACCGACCTGGTCAAGGTCTTCACCGAGATCTACAGCAATCCGGAGCCGCAATGGGGGGTTTACGAGACCTGCGAGGAACTCGTCGACATCGAGGACACCTTCCAGACCTGGCGTTTCCGGCACCTCAAGACCGTCGAGCGCATCATCGGCTACAAGCGGGGCACCGGTGGGTCCACCGGGGTTGCTTTCCTGCAGCGCGCTCTGTCGCTGACGTTCTTCCCCGAGTTGTTCGCGGTGCGGACGGAGATCGGGCCATGACGGGCACCTGGCGCTCGGCTGCACCTGCGCTCTCGACTGCACCCGCGCTCTCGACTGCAGCCGCGCTCTGGACTGCACCCCGACTCTCGGCTGCACCCGCGCCGTACCCGCCATGCATCACGAAGGAAGGCGACCGATGAGCGTGCCGTCCTCCCTTCAAGGGCGATCCCTGCTGGACCGGGCCGCCGCAGCCGAACTGGACAAGCAGGACTCGCTGGCCGGGTTCCGGGACCGGTTCGTGCCCCAGACCGACGACGTCATCGCCTATCTCGACGGCAACTCGCTCGGCCGGCCGCTGGCCTCGATCCCAGAGAAATGGGCATCGTTTGCCTCCGAGCAGTGGGCGGGGCGGCTGATCAGGGGGTGGTCCGAGGGCTGGATGGAGCTGCCGCAGGTCGTCGGTGACGAACTCGCGGCGGCCGCGCTCGGCGCCGCGCCCGGGCAGACCGTGATCGCCGATTCCACCACGGTCAACTTCTACAAGTCGATGCGGGCGGCACTGAATCTGCGCCCGGACCGGCGGCGGGTGGTGCTGGACCGGGACAATTTCCCGACCAACAGGTACGTCGTCGAGTCTTTGGCGCGTGATCTGAATCTGGAACTCGTGTGGCTGCAGCCGGAATCGGGCACCGGGGTGAGCGCCGATGACGTCGCGGCCGCCGTCGACGAGCGCACCGCCGTGGTCACCCTGAGCCACATCGCCTATCAGTCGGGATATCTGACCGACGCCCCTCGGATCACCGAGATCGCTCACTCCTCCGGTGCTCTCGTCGTCTGGGACCTGTGCCACTCGGTCGGTTCCACCGAGATCGAGCTGGACGCATGGGATGTCGACTTCGCGGTCGGGTGCACATACAAGTTCGTCGGGGCCGGCCCCGGTGCACCTGCGTTCTGTTACGTCAACGCCCGGCACCACGAGAACATCGACCAGCCGATCTGGGGCTGGCTCGGGCGACGGGATTCGTTCGAGATGGAGCAGGGGTATCAACGGGCGACGGGCATCCGTTCGATGCTGTCCGGCACGCCTCCGCTGCTGGGCATTCTGGCCGTCCGCGAGGGAGCCACCGTCATCGCAGAGGCCGACATTTCTGCCATTCGGGCCAAGGCCGTCGGGCTCACCGACATGGTCGTACAACTGACGGACGAATGGCTGGTGCCGCAGGGATTCGCGCTCGCGTCGCCCCGGGACAGCGCCCGCAGGGGCGCGCACGTGAGCATCAACCGGCCGGACGCGCGGCAGGTGTGCGCGCAACTCATCGACGCCGGGGTGCTCATCGACTTCCGGACGCCGCAGACCATCCGGATCGGCCTGTCGCCACTACCGCTGTCCTACAGCGAAGTCTGGGACGCCATGGCCGAGATCCGCAGGCTCACCGCGTGACCGACATCCTTTGAACTGGTCGAATGCGCCGTTCCGGGCCGTTAGCGGCCCTCGGGGCCAAGTCGCCGGCCTGCCCGGTCACACGTCGAACAGCACCAGGATGAAGATCAGCGTCGTCAGCGCCGCCATCACCCAGATCGTCGCGATCAGCACCTTGGACGCGGTGGCCAGCGGAGTCGCCATGTTCTTCAGCGACTCCGGCGAGATGCACGCCCTGGTCGGATCCTGAGGGTCGTGGAAGACGCCGATGAGCGCGCCGGGCCTGGGCAGGCCGGCGGCGTGCAGGCGGGAGGTGAAGGTGATCTCCCTGCCGTCCGTCGACTGGAAGGTGATCACCGGCTGGCGGATCGGCTGCACACTGCCGTCCGGGGTGCGCCGCTTGCGATGCCACGTCCGCTCGTCGACGACGACGCCGCGGGCAGGCACCCACCCGTCCGGCACCGTCGTGATGGTCCGGTCGCCACCGGTCTCTCGTACCTGGCGGGTGCCGAACACGGCCACGATGAGCACCGGCAGCACCAGCAGGAGAAGACCCAACCATGCCGGCATCTGTCGATGATGCCTACCGCAGAGGTTGACCGCATCCACCCCCCTTCCTGCGCCCTGGATCCGGGGACAACGTGGGCAGTGACCGGCCCGTGGGTACGGTGTCCGCATGAGAGTTGTCATCGCAGGAGGACACGGCAAGGTCGGGCTGCGGCTCGCGCGGTTGCTCGGCGAGCGGGAGGCCCACCCGGTCGGCCTGATCCGCAAGCGCGAGTACGAGGCGGAACTCGTCGCCGTCGGTGCGCATCCGGAGATCTTCGACCTGGAGTCGGGCACTGCCGCCGAGCTGGCCGAAATCCTGAAAGGCGCTGACGCGGTGGTCTTCGCGGCCGGCGCCGGGCCGGGCAGCGGCGTCGAGCGCAAGGACACCGTCGACCGCGGCGGGGCGGTCCTGCTGGCCGACGCCGCCGAACTGGCCGGCGTCCGTCGCTATCTGATGGTCTCGGCGATGGGTGCCGATGCCGCCCCCACGCCCGACCACGACGAGGTGTTCGCCGCCTACCTGGCAGCGAAAAAAGCGGCCGACGACGACATCCGTGGACGCGACCTTGATTGGACCATCCTCCGGCCGGGCGGTTTGACCGATGCGTCCGGGACGGGGCACGTCGAGCTCGCCGAGCATGCCGCCCGTGGCCAGATCTCCCGTGAGGACGTCGCCGCAGTGCTCCTGGCCCTGCTCGACGAACCCCGGACCGCCGGTTTGTCGCTCGACCTGATCAGCGGTGACGTCCCCATCGACGGGGCTGTCGCCGCTCTGGTCAGCGGTTCCTAGACAGGCCTGCCCCCAGGAAAGAGGTCCGCCGTGGCCGGCAAGCGCGACTCGAGTGAGCCGGCGGAACTGATCGTCGGCGAACGCACGGTGCGGATCACCCACCCGGAGCGGGTGTACTTCCCGGCCACCGGAGCCACCAAGCTGGATCTGGCGAACTACTACCTCAGCGTCGGGGACGGCATCGTCCGTGCGCTGCGGGAACGGCCGTGCATGATGCACCGGTTCCCCGAGGGGCTCAGCGGGGACAAGGTCCATCAGAAGCGACTGCCCCGCGGGGCGCCGCCGTGGGTGCAGACGGTGAACGTCTTCTTTCCCCGGTACAAGCGCACGGCGGACGAGCTGTGTGTCACCGAACTCGCGAGTGTCTTGTGGGCGGTACAGATGTCGACGGTGGAGTTCCACCCGTGGAACTCGCGGCGGGCGGACACCGAGAAGCCCGACGAATGGCGGATCGATCTCGACCCGATGCCCGAGTGCGACTATCCACGGATCCGCCGCGTCGCCCATGTTGCGCACGAGGTGCTCGACGAGATCGGCGCGGTCGGGTGGCCGAAGACCTCCGGCGGCAAGGGAATGCACATCTACGTGCGGATCGACCCCCGCTGGGGATTCGCCGACGTCCGAAGGGCGGCTTGGGCTTTCGCCCGTGAGGTCGAGCGGCGGGCACCCGACGACGTGACGACCACCTGGTGGCGCAAGGACCGCGATCCCCGCAAGGTGTTCGTCGACTACAACCAGAACGCAAGGGACCACACGATTGCCAGCGCCTACTCGGTGCGCGGAGTGCCGCAGGCGACGGTGTCGACACCGATTGCCTGGGACGAGATCGATGACGCCCTGCCGGCCGACTTCACGATCGCCACGGTGCCCGCTCGGTTCGCCGCGCTCGGTGACCTGCACGCCGGCATCGACGACGCGGTGTTCTCGATCGAGCAACTGCTGGAGTGGGCGGAGCGGGACGAGCGTGAGGGCAAGGCGGATCTCGGTGATCCTGACGTGGTGGACCTCGACGCCGGCGCCTCGGCGGAGTGAACGCGACCTCCTGTCGCACGCCCCTGTCCTCGCGTTCCTACCTCGGGCCGGCGCTCGCCGCACCTGTCACGGCACCACGGTGACAGGCCAGCGACCGGCACGCACCAGCCGCACGCCGATCGAGCCGACGATGCGATGGCCGGCGGAGGTCGACGCCCCGACGACGACAGCGTCCGCCAGAACCTGAGTACACACACGTGAGATCTCCGTGTACGCATCGCCTTTGACCACCACGAACCTCGCCCGGATGCCGGTCAGCCGGGCGCCGTCCTGCACCTGCCGGCGCAATTCTTCGGCCACCGCGTCATGGGCGTCGGTCATCATCAGACCGGCCTCGGGGATGAGGTTGGCCATCGCCGAACCGGTGTTGACGAACACCACAACCAGTTGCGCGCCCTGCCGCCGGGTCAGCCCCGCGGCATAGGCCGCCGCCCGCAGCGAGGTCACCGACCCGTCGACAGCGACGACGATGACCCGCGGGCCGTCGGTTCCCCGCTCGAACCCGGCGGTCTCGTCAGCCATGTGATCACCCTGCCACCGTCAGCAGCGCCTGGTACACCTACCGTATTTGCTCAGCCGGCCAGATCCTCATGCGTCTCCGGCAACAGCTTCGAGATAGGTGCCCTCGACCGAGGGAACATCGCCGTTCCATCGAATCGGCATGGGATTGCTCAGGGCGCCCACGAAGTTCCCTTCAGCGCCCCGGTTCTCGAACGCCAGCATGACCCAATGGCCGAGCGGATCCTGGATCAACTTGCCGACGTAGTACCGATCGTCGCTCAATGGGACTGCGTCTGAGATGTGGTAGGGCCCGAGCGGCGTGTCGGCGCGAGCCGCCCAGATGGAACCGCGATCGCCTCGTATCCGACGCGCGTCGGAGTACTCGGAGGGCAGGCAGTTGAAGATCAACAAATCGCGTCCGTCGACGGTGACCACCTGAGGGACTTCCAGGTGCCCGAAGCCCGATCCCGGCTGGGACAACGGAGGCTGCACGTGCCAGTGCAAGAGATCCTCGGAGGTGGCGTGGGCGATGACGCCGCGGTCGTCATTCGGTCCAGAGTTCGCCCGCGCGGTGATCAGCAAGTGCCAGCCGTGGCCGCCCGGGTCCGCCAGCACCCAAGGGTCTCGCCAGTGATGGTCCTGCCAGGGCGCCGTACCTCCCTTTTCGTACCATCGAGGATCCGCGCTGACCACGGGATTGCCAGGGTGCTTGGTCCACATGTGGAGGTCACGGGAGGTCGCAACGCCCACCTGCTGGATCAAGCGGCCATCCAGCTCGCGGGTGGTGCCGGTATAGAACATGTACCAGGTGTCCGACGGCCCTTTGATCACCGAGCCGGTCCAGGTGGCGGTCTGGTCGAAGTCGGGTGCGTCCCCGTGAACAAGCGCGTCCTGCACCTGTTCCCATTGCAGCAGGTCGGTGGAAACGGCGTGCCCGACTGCTGCCCGCAGATGGCGCCGGTCCGGATCATGCAGGGCTCTGGAAGCGTAAAGGAAGAACAAGTGATACGTGCCGTCGTCCTCTGCCAGCCAGAAATCCCATGTCCAGGATCCCGGAAGTCGAAACATGATCAGCCCTTCACGCCGCTGGAGGCGATGCTGTTGATGAATGAGCGCTGGAACGCGATGAAAAGCGCGAGGATCGGAATGGTGATCAAGGATGCGTACGCCATCAGCTGACCCCAAGACGTGTTGAGTTGTTTGAAGTAGTCGAGCCCGACCATCACGGGCCGGAGGTCCTCGGTCTGTACGACCATCAGGGGCCACAGATAGGAGTTCCATGCAGGCAGGAAGGTCAGGATCGCGACGGTCGCGATGGCCGGCCCGGACAGCGGCATGACGATCTTGCGGTAGATGGTGAACCAGCCGGCGCCGTCGACGATCGCCGCCTCATCCAGTTCCTTCGGGATGGAATCGAAGTACTGGTAGAAGAGGTAGATCGAGAAGGCATTCGCGATGAACGGGATGATCTGCACCTCGTAGGTGTCCAGCCAGCCGATCGTGCCGTCGTAGTACGGAAGCTTGTTGACCCACCACAGCAGCGGCAGGGCCAGGGTCTCGAACGGGACGATCAACGTTGCGATGATCACTCCGAGAAGCACCTGCCGCCCACGGAACTTCAAGCGCGCCAGGGCGAACGCGGCCATGCTGTTGACAATCAGCCCAAGAACGACCGTCAGCGCGGCGATGATCACCGAGTTCATCAAGAATTGCCAAAACGGAACCCGATTGAAGACCTGGGTGTAATTGTTCAGCGAGACGTCGCCGACTGGTAGGAACGCTTTCAACGACGTCAGGTCGCCGAAGATCTGGATATCGGGCTTCAGCGAGGAAACCAGCATGAAGACCAGCGGCAGCCCGAAGACGAAGCAGAGTGTGATCCTGACGATCAGCCAACCGATTCGGCCACCGCGGCCGGAATGCCCCGGCGCCGCCGGTCCGGATGGCACCGGAGTGGACGGGACCACATCGACAGAAGTGTCGCTCATTTCTTCACATCCTTGTCACGGGTGAGGTAGCGCTGAACCAAGGAGACGGCAAGGACGAGAATGAAGAACACGAGCGAGATCGCGGACGCGTAACCGGTCTGCTGCTGGGCGAATCCGGCCCGGACCGCCTGGAAGACAACGGTGCTGGTGGAGTCCAGCGGCCCGCCCTGGGTCATCACCTGAACCTGGGTGAAGAGACTGAAGGCGGAGATGCTGATCGTGACCAGGATGAAGGTCCTGGTCTGGCGCAGCGATGGCCAGGTGACAAACCGAAAGTTCTGCCAGGTGCTGGCGCCGTCCAGCGAGGACGCCTCGTACAGGTCTCCGGGGATCGTCTGAAGTCCGGACAACCAGATGACCATATGGAATCCGACGCCCTGCCAGATCGACATGAACAGGATCGCGGCGAGTGCGGTGTTGGGATTCCCCAACCAGTCGGTTCCCGCAATGGCGCCGCCGGAGATGGCGCGCAGGAAAGAATTGATGAGACCGTCGGGCTGGTACATGAATTGCCACAACGTGGAGATCACCACCATGGACGTGACCACCGGTAGAAAGTAGACCGTGCGGAAGAAATTGACCCCGCGGACCTTCACGTTGATCAGCAGCGCGAGCCCGAGGGCCAATCCTGCTTGCAGTGGTACGACGAAGACGGCGAACAGGATGGTGTTCCGGAGTGATTTGAAGAAGACAGGATCCTGGAAGAGTCGGGTGAAGTTGTCGATGCCGACGAACGACGCCGGTTCCGGAGAAATGAGTTTTGCGTTGGTGAACGCCAAACCGAAGGTCAGCGCGATGGGGATGAGCACGAATGTCGCCATCAGGACGACGGCAGGTGCCACCAGCCACGCGGCAGCGCGGCCGTGGGTCCGGCCGGGCCGGCGTGATCGGTCGGTGACCAGGCTTTCGGGCACCCGCGGTTCGATTGTCGCAGTTTGTGTCATGTGGGGTCTCCTGGTAGAGCCCTAGGACCGTGCGGGCCGCAAGCGCCCGCGACCCGCACGGTCGGTTCAGTGGGGGCTACTGCTGTTGGAAGTAGTCGTTCGACTTCTGGTTTGCGTCGATATCGGCGACCGCCTGATCCAGGGCAGCCTGCGCGTCCCCGCCATTGACGATGTCCTGTGCAGCCTTGGTGAATGTCGTCGCGATGAAGGGGTAGCCCGGAGTCTGCGGGCGGACCTCGGAAAACTTCTTCGAGTACTGCCGGAAGATGTCGTTCACTCCACCGGCTTCATACCCCTTCACCAGGGCTGCTGCGGCATCGGTGGCCGGAATGGTGCCGGTCGCATCGGACACCGCGGCCACGTACTTGTCCTGCAATGAGAACTTCAGGTAGTCCAGCGCACCGGCCGCGTCCTTGCAGCCCGCGCTCACACCCCATTGCCAGGAACCGCCACCGATCTTCGGTCCGTTGCCGAAGTCGGGGGGCGGCAGGAAGAGCACGTCATCGCCAAGCTTCTCTCGCGCCGCCTCGGCGCCCCACGAACCGTTCCACACGATCGCGCTCTTGCCGTTGAGGAAGTCGGCGCCCGCGTCCTTGCCGGACTTCGCCGCCATGATGCCGTCGGTGACCAGGCCTTGGAACCACTTTGCCCAGGCCAGCGCCTGCGGGCCGTTGAGGACCCCGTCGGCGCTCTTGTAGTCGGTCCGGTTGATCAGATCACCGCCGAAGCTCTGTAGCAACGGCGAGTACGCATACGGCCACCATTCACCGGTGTTTGCAGTCGCCATGTCCAACGGATTGCTCCACTCACCCGTCGCCTTCAAGGTTGCGAGGGCTGCATTGAACTCTGCGGCCGTCCACGGCTTGTCGATCGTCGGAATCCGGATATTGTTCTTCTCGAGAACGGACTTCCGGGCGTACATCGCGAGCGCCACGTCGTAGTAACCGACTGAGTAGTTCTTTCCGTTATAGGTCCCGACGGTGCTGGGCAAGAACTTCGAAAGCTGCTCGTCCAGTCCGTCCAACGGAGCCAGATAGCCTCCCCACGCCCAGTTCGGGACGTTGGGGCCGTCGATGTCAAGAATGCAGGGCAGCGTCTTCGACGCCGCCGCGGCGGTCACCGACTGGTTGTAGGAATCCTGAGGGAACGCCTGGACCTCGACCTTGTACTTGGTCTGACTGCCGTTGTAATCGGTGACGATCTGATTGATCGCCGCCAATTCGGTCTCATTGCCGGCATTGTGCGTCCACAACTTCAGGGTCGCGGTGCCGTTGGCATCGGTCCCACTGTCGCTACTGCTGGAGCTTCCTTTGCCGCACGCGGCAAGGGAGAACGCCAAGGCTGCGGCTAAACTGGCCGCTGCGAGGCGCTTCAGGGTGTGCGATACCACGGAGTCCTCCAACTCATTGCAGTCCGGGCCATCCGGACGACTGACCGCCCGTGACAGCGGGCGGGATGGAAATGGGGCGGTACTCGCCGCCCGGTCTCAGCAGCCGGGCGGCGGGCCGACCGATGCGCGCTGCACGAGCGGGCAGCTCAGGACCACCTGCTCTACAGGCAGATGGTCCTCGGAGTTGATCAACTTCATCAACGTGTGAACGGCCCACTGCCCCATTTCCAGATGCGGCAGCGCGACCGTGGTGAGTCCTGGTCGAAGACCGTCGGAAATGATCTGCTGATCATCAAAGCCGACGATCGACACATCAGCGGGGATGGACAAACCAACCATGGCTGCCGCCTGGAAGGCACCCATGGCCATCCGGTCGTTGAAGCAGAACAGCCCTGTCGGCCGGTCCGGTCGGTCCAGTAATGCCATCGCAGCGCGGTAACCGCCATGGGAATCGGACGTCTCGGTGGCGACCAGAGTCGAATCCGGGTTGATCCCGGCCTTCTTCAGCGCGTGCCGATAGCCGTCCAGACGCCCGACGGTGGCAGGGATGTCGTCGATATTTGACAGGTAGCCGATCCGGCGGTGACCTGCCGCCAGCAGCTCTGCGACCGCCGTCACCGCGCCACCGAACTCGTCCGGGACCGCGCAAGCCCATTCGCCACCCTCGGCGCGGGCATCGAGCAGCACCGTCTTCGTGGGGTCGAGAAGAGCAGGGGGCGCCAGCACCCGGTGATACTCGGCGGCGTAGATGATGCCGTCGACCTGGCGATCGAGCAACGCCCGGATCTCACGCTCCTCGAGCTGGGAATCCGTGCCGGAATTCATCAACAACAGCAGCGACCCGTAATCAGCGGCGGCTTGCTGAGCCCCGACGATCGTCAAGCCGGCATGCGGCGAGGTCGCGATACGGTCGCTGAGAAAGCCGATGGTTTCCGACCGCTGCTTGCGCAGATTCTGCGCCAGTCGGTTCGGACGGTAGGACAGCTCCCGCGCCGCCTTCCGCACCCGCTCCCTGGTCTGCTCATTGATCCGCTTGCCCGGGACCTCGTTGAGCACATGAGACACCGTGGTGACCGAGACACCCGACCGCTTGGCCACGTCCCGGATCGTCGCTGTCTGACTCATCACTGCCCAATCGGTTTGGCATCGCTGACAGACATAGATTGGCGCCCCGACCGCGGGCTGTCAACCGCCAATTTTCGGGACCACTCGTTTGGCCCAATCGTTTTGGCACCACGCCGCCAGAACTGACGCCGCAGTTGGGCGCACGCCGCCCTACCTCACCAGCCGCATCGTCGCCTGCGCAATCGCCAGTTCCTCGTTCGTCGGTACCACCAGCACGGCAACATCCGCGCCGTCCGGCGAGATGACCCGTGAATCCGACGACTTGGCAGCTGTTCCGCTTTTCGTCGACGGAGATCCCAAGCGGCGCAAGCCCTTCGACGATTCTTGCCCGTACGACTGCGTCGTTCTCGCCGACGCCGGCGGTGAAGGTGATGGCGTCGACGCCGCCGAGCACCGCGAGGTAGGCACCGATGTACTTACGCACGCGATGGCAGTACACGTCCAGGGCCAAGGTCGCTGCCGCGGACGCATAGCTGTCATCAGAGGCGATCAATGCGTGAAGGTCGCGGAAATCGTTGACGCCGGACAGGCCCAGCACACCCGACCGCCGGTTCAGCAGGTCGTCGACCTCGTCCGGAGACATGCCGGCATTGCGCAGCAGGAGGAACACGACGCCGGGATCGAGATCCCCGCTGCGCGTGCCCATCACGAGTCCCTCGAGCGGTGTCAAGCCCATCGACGTGTCGACGGGGGATCCGCCCTGGATCGCCGAGGCGGAGGCGCCGTTCCCGAGATGGAGCACGATCTGCTTCAGCTCGGCGGCGTCCCGGCCCAGAATTGCCGGCACCTGCCCGGAAACGTACTGGTGCGAGGTGCCATGAAATCCGTAGCGGCGGATTTGCTGTTCCGCGGCGACAGTGCGGTCGATGGCGTAGGTGGCGGCGGACGCCGGGAGGTCCCGGAAGAACGCGGTGTCGAACACAGCCACCTGCGGCACCCCGGGAAAGGCGGTCATCCCTCGGGCGATGCCGTTCGCATTCGCCGGATTGTGCAGCGGGGCCAGCCGGGACAGGTCCCGAATCTGTTCCAGCACATCGTTATTCACGATCACCGGATCGCCGAAGATCGGACCGCCGTGCACCACCCGGTGCCCGACCGCGACGACACCGGCGTCCTCCAGCGGCTCCCCGGATTCCGAGAACAGTTGTCGCATCACCGTCAGCGCGCTGCCGTGGTCCGGGATGTCACCGGAGAAGGTGAACCTGCGGTCACCGACTTTGTGTGTGCCGGCTCCCTCGCCGCCGATCCGCTCGATCAGACCCGATGCCACAGCGGTGCCCGACTCGGGCTCGACCAGCTGATACTTCATCGAGGAAGACCCGGAGTTCACGACCAGCACCCTTGCGGTCATCGGGTCGCCGCCGCGTCGGCGAAGGCGTCGACGCTGCCACCGGCCTCGGGCGACGGGATACCGCCCCTGGCATCACCGCCACCTTCCGGCGCCACCGCGCCCTGGGCCTGCACCGCGGTGATCGCAACCGTGTTGACGATGTCGGCCACCAGCGCGCCGCGGGAGAGATCGTTGACCGGTTTGTTCAGTCCCTGCAGGACCGGACCGATGGCGACGGCATTGGCGCTGCGCTGCACCGCCTTGTAGGTGTTGTTGCCGGTGTTCAGGTCCGGGAAGATCAGCACGGTGGCGCGCCCGGCGACCTGCGAGTCCGGGAGCTTCGTCGAGGCCACCGTCGCATCCACGGCGGCGTCGTACTGAATCGGCCCTTCCGCCAGCAGATCGGGCCGCAGCTGGTGCACGAGTTCTGTTGCCTCGCGCACCTTGTCGACGTCGGCGCCGGAACCCGAGGTCCCCGTCGAGTAGGACAGCAGCGCGACCCTCGGATCGACGCCGAACTGTTCGGCCGTTGCCGCCGACGAGATCGCGATGTCCGCGAGCTGCGGGGCGGTCGGATCGGGGTTGACGGCGCAGTCGCCGTAGACCAGAACCCGGTCGGCCAGACACATCAGGAACACGCTGGAGACGATCTTGGTGCCGGGCGCCGTCTTGATGATCTCGAACGAAGGCCGGATGGTGTGCGCGGTGGTGTGCACCGCGCCGCTGACCATTCCGTCGGCCATCCCCATGTGCACCATCATGGTGCCGAAATACGAGACGTCCGTTACGGTTTCGGACGCCATCTGCAGGGTCATCCCCTTGTGAGCGCGCAGTTGGGTGTATTCCTGCGCGAACTTCTTCACCAATTCCGGGTCGTTCGGCGAGACGATGGCGGCGCCGGAGATATCCGCTCCGATCTCGGCCGCTTTGGCTCGGATCACGTCCTCGCGGCCCAGAAGGATGAGGTCGGCAACCCCGAGACGGAGCAGGACCGCGGTGGCCCGCAGGATCCGTTCCTCCTCTCCCTCGGGCAGCACCACACGTCGCCGGTCCGCCCTGGCCCGCTCGATCACCCGATACTGGAACATCAGCGGCGTGACGACATCGGACTGCGCAACATCGATCGCGGCAAGCAGTCTTTCGGTATCCACCGCCTCACCGAAGACCCGCAGCGCGGTCTCCACCTTCACCTCAGATTCCGGTGTCAGGCGGCCGCGGACACCGGCCAGAGTTGTTGCCGTGTCGAAGGTGCCACCTCCCGCGACCAGCACCGGGAGGTCTGTCCGCACGCCGTCCAGCAAGCGCTGCACCGACTCCGGCGGGGTGTAGCCACCGGTCAGCACGATCGCGGCAAGGGCGGGGAAGGTCGCCGATTGATGCGCGAGCACCAATCCGGGGAGCACGTCGGAGCGGTCGCCGGGGGCGATCACCGTGTAGTGCTCTTTCAACCTGGTCAGCACGTTCGGCAACGACATGGCCGCGACGACGAAGCCGAGCGACTCACGGTGCAGCAGGTCAGGATTCCCCCGCACCAGCTCGGCACCACAGGCCTTCTGCAGGTCCGCGACCATGGGCGCAGAGAGCAGGGGCGTCTCCGGCATGGCGCCGACGGTCAGACCGGTCCGGCCCAGCAACTCGGCGACCTCGCCACACCGTTCGGGATCCACCCGGTTGGCGATGGCGGCGATCGGATGCGCATGCAGCGCAACGAGTTCCGCGCGGGCCAGCTCGACGGTGGAGACGATGTCCTCGGGGTCGCGGCCGCGGCCGTGCACGACCAGCACTACGGGCGAGCCGAGGTTGGCGGCGATCTGTGCGTTGGCCGCCCACTCGTTGCCGGTGGTGATGTCCGTGTAATCGCTGCCCACGACCACGACGGCGTCGAATTTGGCGCTGATCTCACCGAAGCGATCGACGATCCGGGACAGCGAGCCGGCCGGGTCGGCGTGCCGCTGCTCGTAGGTGACCCCGCAGGCGTCGTCATAGGTCTGCATGACGCCGGGATGGCCGACGAGGAGCTCGACAATGGGATCACGCTCCTCGGCGGAGGACAGGACGGGGCGGAACACCCCCACGCGACCCGCCCGCCGGCTGAGCAGGTCGACCAGACCGAGGGCGACGGCGGACTTACCGGACACACCGTCCGGCGAGGCAATGTAGACGCTCCGCGACATCCGGCAAGGCTAACCGCCGGGACCCGGAGCCCACCGGCTTGGCCAGCCGCCTGTCCGTATTGTTCACCGGCCGGACGCCTGCCCACCGTCCGAACCTTCTGTTAACGGCCGGGCTGCACCGGACAGCAGCTGCGCCAGGTGAAGCGGCCGCACACCGCCGAGTTGCTCCGCCTGGGTCCGGCAGGAGAACCCGTCGGCGAGCACGATGGAACCGTCGGATCTGGCCCGCAACACAGGCAGCAGGCTCGTCTCGGCGACGGCGACGGACAGGTCGTAGTGCCCTCGTTCCATTCCGAAATTGCCGGCCAAGCCGCAACATCCGGCCAGCACCGTCACCTCGGCGCCCGTTTCGGCGAGCAACATCCGGTCGGCCGCAAAGCCCATCACCGAGTGGTGGTGGCAGTGCGGTTGCACGAGCACTGACGAACCGGTGAGGTCCGGTGGGCGCCAACCGGCCGGTCGGAGCTCACCGGTGAGCAGCTCGGCCAACGTGCACACAGCTGACGACACCGCCCGGGCTCGCTCGTCGTCCGGGAACAGGTCGACGAGATCGGACCGCAGCGCTGCTACGCAGGACGGCTCCAACCCCACGATCGGCAGTCCCGCGGCGGCCACCGGCCCGAGTACGTCCAGGAGTCTGCGCAATTGACGCCTGGCACCGTCGAGCTGCCCGGTGGTGATCCAGCTCAGACCGCAACAGGCCTCGGCGTCGGGTACGGAGACGTCGAATCCGGCGGCCGTCAGGACGTCGATCGCGGCCCGCGCAATGTCCGGATCCAGTCCGTCGGTGAACGAGTCCACCCACAGCACGACAGGCTGCCGGGCGTGCGAATCCGACCGGGCACCGGCACCGGCATGAGCCGAACCCTGACCCCGCCACCACCGCCGGAAGCTCACCGGCGCCAGCCGCGGTGCACTCCGCCGCGCGTCCAGACCCCCGGCCCGCAACAGCACCCGGGCGAGCGGCTGGACGCCGAGCACCCGGTTGGCCACGCCGGCACCCAGCCGGGGGATCCGGTCGAGCATCCGCAGCCAACGCGGCAACCAGCCGACGCTGTAATGGCTGACCGGCCGGCGCCGACGACGGTACTTCCGGTACAGCACCTCCGACTTGTAGCGAGCCATGTCGACCCCGGCCGGGCAGTCGCTGGCACAAGCCTTGCAGGACAAGCACAAATCGAGGGATTCCTGAACCTCGGTCGATGACCAATCGGTCACCAGCGACCCGTTGGTGAGCTCCTGCAGCACCCTGGCGCGGCCCCGCGTCACGTCCTTCTCGTCCTTGGTGGCGAGATAGGACGGGCACATGAAACCGCCCGCGGATGACGTGTCGGCCCGGCACTTCCCGATGCCGACGCACCGGTGCACGGCCCTGGTGAAGTCGCCACCGTCCTCGGTGAAGGCGTACCCGCCGGCGGCCGGTACCGCCCGGGCCGACGGCCGACGCAGGTCGGCGTCCAGCGGCCGGGGCCGCACGAGCAGACCCGGGTTCAGCAGGTCCCGCGGATCGAAGAGGTCCTTCACGGCGGCGAACAACGCCAGCGCGCGCTCGCTGTACATGATCGGCAGCAATTCACTGCGGGCCCGGCCGTCCCCGTGCTCGCCGGAACACGAACCACCATGGCGCGACAACAAGCTTCGCGGCATCCACCAGGAACTCGCGGAACACCGCGCTGTCGCGGTCCAGCGGGAAGTCCAGCCGGACGTGCACGCAACCGTCACCGAAGTGCCCGTACGGGACCCCACTGAGTCCGTAGCCGGTGAGCAGGGCATCGAAGTCGCGCAGGTAGTTGCCGAGCCGGTCGGGCGGGACAGCGGCGTCCTCCCAACCGGGCCACGCCTCTGCACCGGCAGGAGTTCGGCCGGCGAGTCCCGCACCGTCCTCCCGGATCCGCCAGATCGCCGTGGCGGCGGGACCGGCGGGCAGCACCATCGCGTCGAGCGCCCCGGCGCCGGCCACCACAGACGCGGCAAGAGCCGTTGCGGCAGAATCGGTGTCGCCACCGACCTCGATCATCAGCCAGCCCGCGCCACGTGGCAGTCCGGGAACGGTGCCTGCTCCCTTCCGCCGGCGCACGACGTCGACCAGTCGGGCGTCGAGACCCTCCACGGCCAACGGGGAATGCGCCAACACGGCTGGCACGGCGTCGGCCGCGGCCGCCATGTCCGGGTAGCCGAGGACGACCAGCAGCCTGGCCGGGCTGATCCGGACCAACGTCAACGTGGCGTCGAGGGTGACCGCGAGCGTGCCCTCCGACCCGACAAGCGCGCGGGCCAGGTTGCGGCCGCGCTCGGGCAGCAGATGCTCGAGGGAGTACCCGGAAACCTGGCGCGGGAACCGGCCGAACTCGGTGCGGAGCAGATCGAGGTGGCCGCCGACCAGGGTGCTCAAACCTGTCACGGCGTCGACGCCCTGCGCCGTTCGCAACAGCCGACCGGTTCCGTCGACCGCGGTCAGCGCCAGCAGGTTATCCGCGGTGCGCCCGTACGCCACGGCGTGCGGCCCGCAGGCGTTGTTGCCGATCATCCCGCCGAGCGTCGCGCGGTTCTGCGAGGACGGGTCCGGTCCGAAGCGCAACCCGTGCGGCGCCGCGGCGCGCTGCAGATCGGCCAGCACCACCCCGGGTTGCACCACTGCGATTCCCGCGGCCGGGTCCAAGTCGAGAACCCGGTTCATCCGGCGCGCGAAGTCCAGCACGATGCCGGTGCCGACTGCGTTGCCGGCGATCGACGTCCCACCGCCCCGCGCGGTGATCGGCACCCCGGTCTCCCTGCTGACCGCGAGCACGGCGTGCACGTCATCGGCGTCCGCGGGCGCGACGACGACCTGCGGCAGCACCCGGTAGTTGCCGGCGTCACTCGAGTACTCGGCGCGCCGGCGCGTCTCGTCGGAAACCTCACCCCGAACGACACCGCGCAGCCGGTCGACGACGTCTGCTGCCGGCGCCGCGTCGATCCTCACGCGAGCCATCATTGCCTGCGCCTTCGTGCCGGGACAGGGCGACCGGCTTAGCCTGTGGCCCATGGGCAGACGGGTCTATCGATGAGCACACCGGCGGGCACCACAGACGTGCCCGCCGCGCCGGTCACCAAGGGACGGATCTTCGCCTGGGGCGTCTGGGACTGGGGTTCGGCGGCGTTCAACGCCGTGATCATCACCTTCGTCTACTCCGTCTACCTCACCGACGCGGTCGGGGACGACCTGCCGGGCGACATCACCGCCAACACCTGGCTCGGCTGGTCGCTCGGCCTCGCCGGTTTCTTCATCGCCGTACTGGCGCCGGTCACCGGCCAGCGCGCGGACGCCGGCGGCCGACGGAAGCTGTCGCTGGGCATCTGGACCGGGTTGACGGTCTTGGCGATGATCGGCCTGTTCTGGGTGAAGAACGACTACCACTACCTGTGGCTGGGCCTGCTGCTGATGGGCCTGGGATCGATCTTCTTCGAATTCGCCGCGGTCTCGTACAACGCGATGCTGCACCAGGTCTCGACGCCGGTGAACATCGGCCGGGTGTCCGCGTTCGGCTGGTCGATGGGCTATTTCGGCGGCATCGTGCTGCTGCTGATCTGTTACGTCGGTTTCATCGCGCCCGACGTCGGCTGGTTCGGTGTCACCGACGTCGACGGCCTGAACATCCGGATGGTGGCCTTGTTCGCGGCGGCCTGGTTCGCCATCTTCGCGATCCCGGTGCTGATCTCGGTTCCGGAGATGCCCGCGCTGCCGGCGGCGAAGCGGGTCGGTTTTTTCGCGTCCTACCGGGTGCTGTTCCGGGATCTGCGCCAGCTGTACCGGACCAGCCCGCACACCGTGTACTTCCTCGGGGCGAGCGCGCTGTTCCGGGACGGCCTGGCGGCGGTGTTCACCTTCGGCGCCGTCCTCGCCGTCACCGTGTACGGCATCAATTCGGCGGACGTGCTGATCTTCGGGGTGGCCGCGAACGTGGTCTCCGCGGTGGGTGCCCTGGCCGCGGGACGGTTCGACGACAAACTCGGCCCGAAGACGGTGATCGTGGTGTCGCTGAGCGGCATGCTGATCGCCGGCGGCATCCTGCTGTTCGTCTCCGGCCCGACGATGTTCTGGATCTTCGGGCTGTTCCTCTGCCTGTTCGTCGGGCCGGCGCAGTCGTCGTCGCGGACGTTCCTCGCCCGGCTCGCGCCGATCGGTAAGGAAGGTCAGCTGTTCGGCCTGTACGCGACCACGGGCCGCGCCGTCTCGTTCCTGGCGCCCGCGCTGTTCGGCTTCTTCACCTTCGCCTTCGGCGCCGACCGAGCGGGCATCATCGGCATCCTGCTCGTGCTGGCCGCGGGCCTGCTCGCGCTGCTGCCGGTGAAACCGCCTGCGCTGCATGCGGCGCCGGCCGTTGCGCAGCCGTCCGCCGGCTGACGTCCATCAGCAGCGGCGTTACCAGCCCCAGGACCCCGGCTCGCCCTTGAACGGACCGACGACGTCGCCGGTGATCCAGCCACCGTAGAAACCGCCCGCCTGCGGTTGAACGCGCTCGTCGTCGATGAAGCACTCGATCTGCCCCGGCATGAACGACACGTGCCCGGTGATCGACACGAATCGGGGCGTCGGGGTCTCGTAACTCCAGCCGACGGCCGGGATCGTCGAGCCGTTGACGACCACGTCCCAATAGGTGGCGGCGCCCTTCCACTCGCACACCGAACTGCGAGCGGACGACCTGCGCAGGTGCTGCTCGCTGAGGTCCGACCGCGGGATGTACCAGGTCGGCGGATGGCTGGTCTCCATCACCCGCCAGGCAGAGGTGCTGTCGGCGATGACGACAGCACCGGCGCGCACGACGACCCGGCGGTCGGAACGCTCGAGTGCGGGAGGTCGCGGGTAGTCCCACACCGATTCCTGTCCGGGGCCGGGCGGTATCGGGCGGACGGATCGTGGCAGTCGGGTCGTCATGACTCGATTGTGCGTGTTCCACCGATGGCGGTGGCAGCCGAGCGCTGGTGGCAGGTGACAACAACCCTTGGGCGGCTGCGTGCCGGAAGGGTTGTCACGAAATCGCGCGCTGTCCAGTCCTTGCTGATGTGCCCGCCGGCAACCCGTCGGCGGGCGAGACCAACAGCAGGATGAAGGAGTACTGCCATGAAAATCATCGTGATCGGTGGAACCGGCCTGATCGGATCGAAACTGGTCGCCAGGCTCGGACAGCACGGCCATGACGCGGTTGCTGCGGCACCGAACACCGGTGTCAACACCATCACCGGTGAAGGGCTGTCGGACGTACTCGAGGGTGCGGACGTGGTGGTCGACGTGTCGAACTCGCCGTCGTTCGCGGACGAACCAGTGATGGAGTTCTTCCGGACGGCCACCACGAATCTGCTCAAGCATTCGGAGCAGGCCGGTGTCGGCCACTACGTCGCCCTGTCGGTGGTGGGCACCGAACGCATGCAGGTGTCCGGCTACTTCCGAGCGAAAAGTGCCCAGGAGTCACTGATCCGGGAGTCCGGGCTGCCGTACTCGATCGTGCACGCCACCCAGTTCTTCCAGTTCATCAAGGCCATCGCCGATTTCAGCACGGTCGACGGCGTCGTTCGGCTGTCGTCGGCGCCGATCCAGCCGATGGCGGCGGACGACGTCGCGGCCGGCGTCGGACGTGTTGCCGTGGGCAAGCCGTTGAACGCGGTCCGCGAGATCGCCGGGCCCGAGCAGTACCGGCTCGACCAGTTGGTGCGCACCTATCTCGCCGCAAAGGCCGATCCCCGGCCGGTCGTCACCGACGAACAGGCTCCCTACTACGGCGTGCCTCTCGACGGCCGGACCCTTGTCCCGGGGCAGGGCGCCGAGCTCGGGCAGATCACCTTCGAGCAGTGGTTGGCCGACGACAAGTAGTCGGGACGCGGGAGGGGCTGTCCACGCCGGACGGCACCGCTCGCAAGCCGGGGAGGGCCGTCCACGCCGGGCGGCCTTCCCGGGCTCGGCCCCGCATTGCGCACCCCGACCAATCAACCGCGCAGACCAACAACCAACCGGGAGGACCCACCATGACCAGCTCAGTGATCAATTCCGCTGCATCATCCCCGACGGCATCCACCCTCACCGCCGGCACGTGGACCGCGGACACCGCGCACTCCGACGTCTCGTTCACCGTGCGACACATGGCCGTCGGCAGGGCACGCGGCACCTTCGCCATCAACGCGGCAAACCTGTACGTCGGCGCAGGCGGCATTGCACAGGCATCCGCCACCGCCGAGATCGACGCCACCAGCGTGGACACCCACCAGAAGCAGCGTGACGCCCACATCCGCTCCGCGGACTTCCTGGACGTGGACCACCACCCCACCATGCAATTCATCTCCACTGCGGTCACCGACCGCAGCGGTGATGAATTCACCCTGGCCGGCGCGCTGACCATTCGCGGCATCACCCACCAGGTGGAGTTGGCGGTCGAGTTCTTCGGCGAGACCGTCGACGCCTCCGGCCTCACCCGGGCCGGGTTCACCGCCAGCACGACCATTTCCCGTCGCGCGTACGGCGTGAGTTATGACGCCGCCTTCGGCGCGGGCAACGCCGTCGTGGCAGACAGCATCGCCATCGCAATGGATCTCGAATTCATCCGGACGGCGGACTGACAGCACCGCCCGAACAACATCACCCGACAACGCACCACATCGATAGAGGAGAACCCGATGTCTGAGAACAAGCCCGCAATAGTCCTGGTGCACGGCGCCTTCGCCGAGTCCGCCAGCTGGAATCCCGTCATCGAGCAGCTGCAGCGGCAGTCATTCGAGGTGACGGCCGCCGCCAACCCGTTGCGCAGTGTCGCCGGCGATGCTGCGTACGTGCGTGACGTGATCGACGCCGTCGGGCGGCCGGTCGTGTTGGTCGGTCATTCCTACGGTGGAATCGTCATCACCGAAGCGGCCGCCGGAAATGAGCGGGTGGTGGGACTGACCTACGTCTCTGCTTTCGCTCCCGAGCACGGCGAGTCCGCCTTGGAACTCTCGGGCAAGTTCCCCGGCAGTACTCTGGGTGCGGCACTTTCCGTGCATCCGCTGGCGTCGGGCGGCAACGAGTTCACGATCGCAACGGAGTCGTTCCATCAGCAGTTCGCGGCCGACGTCCCGGTCGGCACCGCCCAGCTGATGGCCGCAACGCAGCGGCCGGTCACCGAAGCCGCGCTCACCACCGGACTGCCGACCACCGCACCGGCCTGGCGGACCATTCCGTCGTGGTTCGTCTTCGGCAGCCACGACCGGAACATTCCGGCAGAGCTGATCCGATTCATGGCCGGTCGTGCGGACTCTCGCGGAACCTGCGAAATCGCGGGGGCCTCGCACGCACTGAGCGTGTCACACCCCGACGAGGTGACGGCGATGATCCTGCGCACGGCAGCTGCTGCAGCCCTGGGGTGAGCGATCAACCGTTCGACGCCCCTGCTTCGACCGAACTACTTCGAAGCAGGGGCTCGCGCGACTCCCCCGCCGGATCAGGCGACCATCCCCGCTCCTGCCGCTTCGCCGAGAAGCTGCTCCAACGGACTCATCTCACCCGAACCCGCTGCGGCACGAAAGGCACCGACCAACCGGCTCAGTTGCCCGGCATCGACCGACACGCGGCTCGCGCCGGACAGCCGGAGCCGCCCGCGCCGGGCCAGCTGACGAGTATGCGGTTCCACCCGTCCAAGAATTCGGGCAATGTCGTGGAACGAGTAATCGAACGCCTCCCGCAACACGAAGACGGCGAATTCCAGCGGCGACAGGCGCTGCAGGAGTGAATCGATGGCGCGAGCGACCTCGTCAGCCAATTCGGTGTCGGCGACCGGGTCACCAAGGGCGCGGACGAGAACCGGTATCCCGTCACCGACCGGCACCTCATGCCGCAGGCGGGCCGAAGTCGCGACGGTGAGCGCCACCCTGGTGGTCACCGTCGCCAGAAAAGCGGTCCGGTCGCGAATCTCCGGGCGCTCACTCCGCTGCCAGCGGATCCACACCTCCTGCACGACGTCCTCGGCTTCGGCAGCGTTTCCGAGAATGTGATAGGCAATGCCGAAGAGCCGACCCCGAACTGATTGGAATTCCGTCAGTCTTGAATCCGTCCGTGCTGAATCCGTCACCGCCGATTCCGTAGGCCGAAATTCCCCGGTGCTGTTGGTTGACCGTGTCGTGCTGGGTGCGATCGACGGCATTGGCATGAGAATCGTTCCCCTGACGAAGACCGAACCGCTCGAGATGGGCTCGGAAACGAAATTGCGATGACCTGATCGTCGTGAGCTCGCGGCGTGACGGAGTCCGTCGCATCGACCGGTGACGTCCCCGGTCTCGCCACCGGGGATCCACCACCGGGGATCCACCACCGGGGATCCATGGGCGCCGACGGAGCTACCCACACGCCGCCGCGCCCTTTAGGCTGACGAATTGCCGTCACGGAAGGCCAGCAGGAGAAGCGGATGGAACATCGGCGCACGGCGCGGCCGGTCCGGTGAGCAGTCACACGTTCACGGCCTCATCGGCCGCCGCCGCGACGCTCCTCGGTCGTGAACGACCACTGGCGCGGTTGATGTCATTGGTGTCGCACGCCCGTGCGGGCCACAGCGGAGCCTTGGTGCTCACCGGCGAGGCCGGTGTCGGGAAGACCGCGCTGTTGGACCGCGTCGCCGAGAAGGCAGCGCACGTCATGCGCGTCGAGCGGATGGTCGCGTCGGAGAGCGAAATGGAACTCCCCTACTCCGGCCTGCAGCTGATGTGCGGCCACTTGATGGCCGCTTCAGGCGAGCTACCCGCACCGCAGCGCGAGGCGCTGGAAGCGGCGTTCGGGTTGCGGGAGGCGCACCCGCCGAACCCGTTCGTCGTCGGGCTCGCGGTACTGAGGCTGCTCGGCGAGGCTGCCGGTGGGCGACCGATGCTGACCATCGTCGACGACGCGCAATGGCTGGACGAAGTGTCCGGGCGCGTGGTTGCGTTTGCGGCCCGCCGCCTCGCTGATGAAGGACTGGTGATCATCGCGGCGATGCGGGAGATCGACGAGCAGTTCGCCGACCTACCCCAGCTCGTCGTGGAAGGACTCGGCGACGACGATTCCCGGACCCTGCTCCGCTTCGCGCTGCCGGGCGCCATCGACGGGCGTGTCCGCGACCAGCTCATCGCAGAGTGCCGGGGGAATCCACTCGCGTTGCTGGAGATCCCCCGTGCGCCCCGACCCACCGACCTCGCCGGCGGCTACGCCCTCGCCCGGTCGATGCCGGTCGAGAATCGCATCAAGCACAGCCTTCTCACGCGTCTCGAGCCGTTGCCGGGGACCACCCGGACCCTGCTCCTGCTCGCGGCCGCGGACCCGACCGGCGATCCGGCCCTGCTCTGGCGGGCAGCCACCTCAATGGGACTCGATGCGACGGACCTGGACATCGCGACGCAGGCCGGTGCACTCGTCATCGGCACCCGCGTCGGATTCCGCCACCCCCTGCTGCGGTCAACGGTCTATCAGGCGGCAACGCCCGAGGACCGCAGAGCCGTGCACGGGGCCCTCGCCGACGCAACGCCCATCGAGCGAGATCCCGACCGGCGGGCGTGGCACCGCGGCGGTGCAACAGCGCTGCCGGACGAGGCGGTCGCCGTCGATCTGGAGCGATCGGCCGACCGCGCTCGCACCAGGGGTGGCGTGGCCGCAGCCGCCGCCTTTCTCGAGCGGGCGGCCGAACTCTCCCCCGACCCTTCCCAGCGCGCGGACCGGCTGATCGCCGCCGCCGAAGCCAAGCACAATGCGGGTGCTCCGGAGATCGCGCTCCGTCTGCTCGACAGCGCACGGGACCTTCCGCTGACCGACCTTCAGCAGGCCCTGGTCGAACGGCTCCGCGCCCGCGCACGGTACGCGTTGCGCCGGGACCGGAGTTCACCCCGACAGCTGCTCTCAGCCGGGAAGAATCTCGAGCCGTTCGACCGGTCGCTCGCCCGTGCAACGTATATGGAGGCACTCGCCGCCGCGCTGTTCGCGGGCCGGCTCGGTGAACCGGGCGCGGTCGCGGAGATCTCCGGTGCGATTCTCGATGCGACCGCAGCCGACCGTTCCGATCGTGGCCAGGACCTCATCCTCCGCGGCCAGGCGCTGCTCTTCGCCCGCGGCCAGCAGGCTGCACTCCCGACGGTGCGGCGAGCGCTGCGTGCCTTCGTCGAACGGCAGCCCGACGCCCACGAGCTGCATTGGATGTGGTTTGCCGGGCGGGCCGCACAAGACCTCTGGGACGCCGACGCCTTTCGCAGCCTCGCCGCCCGCCAGGTGGAACTGGCCCGGGAGGCAGGCATCCTGACGGTTCTTCCGATGGCCTTGGGCATCCTGATGGTCGCCAGGACGTTCGACGGCAGACTGGACGAGGCCGAGGACATCTGCGACGAGATCGACGCCGTCCTCGCCGTCACCGGTCAGCCACTGCCGAAGTACGGACGCATCTTTGTCGCGGCCTACCGCGGACAGATCGACGAGGTGGAGCGACGCGCCCGGGAACTCCGGGCCGACGCGCACGCCCGCGGCGAGGGTTACGCGATCACCGTCGCCAACTTGGCCGAAGCCCTTGTCTACAACGGGGCCGGCCGCTATTCCGAAGCGCTCGCGTCCGCGCGCGGTGAACTTGCCTACACCCACGAACTGGGCCACGCGATGCGCACGCTCGTCGAGGTGGTGGAAGCGGCCTGCCGAACCGGCGAGCGGGCCGTCGCCGAGGCCGCCGTGAAACAGCTCGCCGCTGTCACCGAGCCGGTCGGCGAGAACGACTGGGCACTGGGATTCATGGCGATGGTGAACGCCCAGCTGAACGACGGCGACCTCGCGGAGCCGCTCTACCGGGAAGCGATCGAGCGATTCCGGCGGGTGCGGGTGCCGATGCTCGTCGGCCGCAGCCAACTCCTCTACGGTGAAATGCTGCGACGGCAGGGCAGCCGGCTCGCTGCCCGCGAACAACTCAGATCCGCCTATGACGTGCTCGTCGCCTGCGGCATGAGCGGCTTTGCCGAACGGGCGCACCGCGAGCTCCAGGCGACCGGCGAGACGCTGCGGGTACGCACGCCCGAGTCGGTGGATCAGCTCACCGACCAGGAGCGCAACGTCGCCAGGCTCGCCCGTGACGGTCTGACCAACCGGGACATCGGAGCGCGCCTGTTCATCAGCGCCCGAACTGCGGAATATCACCTTCGCAAGGTGTTCGTGAAGCTCGGGATCAACTCGCGCGCCGAGCTGGCAGCCGCGATGGCGGACGTCGGCTGACACTGCCTCTCATAGCGGGCGAACGCACCGTCACCCGACACCGACCGTCGCCCGACACCGAATCGTCGTGGACTCTTGAACAACGAAAGACCCAAAACCGGACACCCGCTCCCTACCATCGGTCCATGAGCAGCGGGTGGTTCTACGACAACATCATCGAGCCCGGCAAGCTACCCATGCTGCTGTGCCTGGCCGCCTTCGTGCTGACGTTCATCCTGACCCGGGCGATCACCCGGATGATCCGCGCGGGCATCGGCCCGTTCAAGAACAACGTGTCGTCCGGCGGCCTGCACATCCATCACGCCGTGCCCGGCATCCTGCTGCTGATCTTCGGCTCGCTGATGGCCATCCGCGGTCCCGACTCACCGTGGTTGGAGATCGCGGCCGTCATCGTCGGTGTCGGGACGTCGTTGATCCTGGACGAGTTCGCGCTGATCCTGCACCTCGAGGACGTCTACTGGACCGAGGAAGGCCGGGTCTCGGTCGAACTGGCCGGGCTGACCGCGGCCTGCATCGGCTTCGTGATGCTCGGCACCAGCCCCCTCGGTGTCGACGATCTCGGCACTGGTGAGCTGAGCATCCGGCTGACGCTGCTGACCGGCATGCTGATCCAGGCCACGCTGATCTTCATCTGTCTGTTGAAGGGCAAGTACCGCGCGGCGCTGATCAGCTGCTTTCTGCCGCTGGTCGCCTGGTTCTGCGCGATCCGGCTGGCCCGGCCCACCTCGTGGTGGGCGCGGCATCTGTACAAGGGCAAACACAAGGAGAAGAAGGCGATCGCCCGGGCCGCCAAGTTCGACGCGCGCTGGGATCCCAAGTGGCGCTGGCTCAGTGACCTGATCGCCGGCAGCCCCTCCGAGCCCGATCCACCGGACATCGTGCGGGAGAAGTCCGCCGAATCGGCATCGCTCACACAGGAGGAGCGTGATCTGGAGGCCGCCCGGCCGACCGTCCCGCAAGCGGCCGACGACACCTCGCCATCACCCCAACCCGAGGGAGCACGACCATGAAGCTGTACTTCGACGACGAGAACTTCGACGGGCAGCTGCAGCGGAGCGTGGGCAAGTCCGATTCCGGCATGGCGAATGTGGGCGAGTGCCTGGCGATCGCCGCGCAGATCATTCCAGGGGATCGGGACAGCTGGTACCGGGCATGGTCGGCGTTCGGACGACAGCTCGTGGAACAGGCCGACGCGGCTCTTGCGGCGGGGCATCGGGTCAGTGCGCGTGGAACGTACCTGCGCGCGGCGGAGTATCTGCGGCAGGCGTTCTTCTTCCACCGGGAGAACCTCGACGGCGACGAACTGCGGCTGGCCTATGCCGCCGGCGTCGCGGCGTTCCGCAAGGCCCTGCCCCTGCTCGATCATCCGGCCACGGTGCTGACCGGTCCGCTGTCCGGCTACCTGTTCACGCCCACCGGCGGGACGGGTCCACTGCCCACGCTGCTGCACGTCGGGGGGTATGACGGCACCGCCGAGGAGCTGTATGCGTCGGTGTATCCGGCGCTGGAGCGCGGCTATGCCTTCGCCGCCATCGACGGTCCGGGCCAGGGGGCGATGCTGTACGACCAGCGGATACCGATGCGCCCGGACTGGGAGAACGTGGTCCCGGGCATGGTCGACGCCATGCTGACCCATCCGCAGGTCGATCCACGGCGGCTCGTGCTGGTCGGCCGCTCCTTCGGCGGGCTCATCGCTCCTCGCGGTGCGTCCACGGAGCACCGGTTGGCCGCGCTGGTGGTCGACCCCGGTCAGTACGACATCGGCGCCGCCGTGATGACCCGCCTCGGCGCGCTGGCTCAGCGCCTGGACGACCCCACCGCCGACCCGATCTTCCAGGGCATGCTCGACAACCCTGCCATGGCAACGCTTCTCCCGCCCCGCATGGTGACGAACGGGACCCCGACCGTCCGCGGTTACTTCAGCGACATGACCCGTTACCACAATCGGGACACCGCCGCGAAGATCAGCTGTCCCACCTACGTCGCCGACAACGAGACCGATCTGGTCTCCACCGGCCAGGGTCAGCAACTGTTCGACCACCTGACGTGTCCCAAGCAGTTCCGTCGGTTCACCGTCGCCGAAGGCGCGGCCGGCCACTGCGAGGGGATGGCACCCATCGTGTTCTGGACCGCCGCGTTCGACTGGCTGGACGGCGTACTCGCGCGCTGACCACATGCGGTGTGACCGGTGCGGTCTGCACCGGCACAATGATCGGCGATGACGACGATCGAGCCGGCTCCGGTGCGTGGTAGCGGCCGCTTCGCGCCGAGCCCGTCCGGTGACCTGCACGTCGGAAACCTCCGGACCGCGCTGCTGTCCTGGCTGTTCGCCCGGTCCTCCGGCCGCGGTTTCCTGGTCAGGTTGGAGGACCTTGACCGGGTGCGGCCGGGCGCGGATCTGCGCCAGCTGGCGGACCTCGCCGCGCTGGGGTTGGACTGGGAGGGGGCCGTGGTGCGGCAGTCCACCCGTCGGTCGCTGTACGCGGCGGCGATCGATGCGCTCACCGCGAAAGGCCTGACGTACGAGTGCTTCTGCACCCGGCGGGAGATCCTCGAGGCCGCCTCGGCGCCGCAGGCGGACCCCAACGGTGCACCCGCGGCGGATCGTGCGTACCCCGGAACCTGCCGGCGTCTGACTCCGCAGCAGATCGCCGAGCGCCGGCGCACCGGCCGGCCGAGCGCGCTGCGCCTTCGCGCGGACGCCGGAAGATGGACGGTGCACGACGAGTTGGCGGGCGAGTTCACCGGCGCTGTTGACGATCTCGTGCTGCGCCGCAACGACGGCGTCGCCGCCTACAACCTCGCTGTCGTGGTCGATGACGCGGCGCAGGGCATCGATCAGGTGGTGCGCGGCGACGACCTGCTGACCTCCGCCCCGCGGCAGGCCTACCTCGGCCATCTGCTGGGTCTGGCGGAAGTGCGTTACGCCCACGTGCCACTCGCCTTGAACGATCACGGGCAGCGGTTGGCGAAGCGGGACGGGGCCGTCACGCTGGCCGATCTCGCCGTGATCGGCATCGACCCGCCGCAGGTGCTCGGTCTGATCGGCGCATCACTGGGCCTGGCCGCGGCCGGAGAAACGGTGACGGTCCAGCAGCTGCTCAGCCGGTTCGATCCGCACGCCGTGCCCCGGGAACCGTGGATCGTGCGTCCCCCGGTCCGGCCCGAGGTCGGCCCCGCCGTCCGGCCCCGGCCGTGAGCCCGTGCCACCGGACCGTCCGGCGGCGGGCGGAAACGCTGGTTGGATGACCCGGTGACATCACGATCCGAGTTGCCGCCCGACCCGGCGACGTCCCGTCCCGGCCGGTACTCGAGAGGTTCCGGCAACTACGACCTCATCGTCGTGCTGTTCTGCGGGATGTTGCTCATCTCGAACATCGGCGCGACGAAGCTCATCCAGTTCGGCCCGATCATCACCGACGGTGGCGCCTTCCTGTTCCCGCTGACCTACATCTTCGGTGACGTGCTGAGCGAGGTGTACGGGTTCCGGAAGGCGCGCAGGGCGATCTTCATGGGTTTCGGCCTGTCGATCCTGGCATCGCTGACCTTCTGGATCGTGCAGATCGCCCCGGCGGCGGACGCCTACGAGAACCAGTCCGCGTTCGAGGCCGTGCTCGGATTCGTCCCGCGGATCGTGCTGGCCAGTCTGTGCGGCTTCCTCGCCGGGCAGTTGCTGAACGCCTACGTGCTGGTGCGGATCAAGCAACGCACGAAGGAACGGCACCTGTGGGCCCGGTTGATCGGATCCACGCTGGTCGGCGAGCTGGCGGACACGGTGGTGTTCTGCACCATCGCCTTCTACGGCGTCATCACCGGTGGTGATTTCCTCAACTACGTCATCACCGGCTACGTCTACAAGGTGCTCGTGGAGGTGGTCTTCCTGCCCGTCACCTACCCGGTGATCGGCCTGATCAAGCGGCACGAGCCGGATTACGTGCCCGGCGCCGCCGTCGAGGTCGGAACCGGGGGTGCGGTCACCGGAGCGGGACCCGGGACCGCCGCCGGTGATGCCGATCGGCGGTAATACCGGCCCAGGAATTCGGCCCGGAAGTCGGCGAATGACCCGTCGGAAATGCTGGCCCGGATCCGGTCGACCAGGCGCACGACGAAGCGTTCGTTGTGGATGGTCGACAGCGTCGCGGACAGCATCTCCTTGGCGCGGAACAGGTGGTGGACGTAGGCGCGGCTGTAGTTGGCGCAGGTGTAGCAGTCGCAGTCGTCGTCCAGCGGCCCGAAGTCGGCCCGGAACCGCGCGTTCGTGAGGTTGTACCGGCCCTGCTCGGAGTAGATGGAGCCGTTCCGGGCGACCCGTGACGGTGACACGCAGTCGAAGGTGTCGGTGCCGTTCTCGATGGCGGTGAACATGTCGTCCGGTTCGCTGATCCCCAGCAGGTGCCGCGGCTTGTCCACCGGTAGTTCCTCGCACACCCAGCGCACGATGGTGCCGAGGTTCTGCTTCTCCAGCGCCCCGCCGATGCCGTACCCGTCGAAGCCCCAGCTGTCCGAACCGGAGCCGTCGAAGCTGGAGCCGTCCAGACTCCCGCCGTCAGAGCCCAGCGCCACCAGGTCGCGGGTCGCCTGCCGGCGCAGGTCCTCGTACTGCGCACCCTGCACCACCCCGAACAGTGCCTGGTACGGCCTGCCCGCGCGCTCCTGCGTCAGCCGCCGGTGTTCTGCGATGCACCGCTGCGCCCAGGCATGGGTACGCCGGACGGAGCGTTCCTGGTAGGGCCGGGTGTTCATCAGCGTGGTGCACTCGTCGAACGCGAAGATGATGTCCGCACCGAGCTGGTGCTGGATCCGCATCGAGATCTCCGGCGAGAACCGGTGCAGTGAACCGTCCAGATGTGATTTGAAGATCACCCCGTCGTCGTCGACGGTGGCCAGCCGGTTCTTGCCGGGCGCGATGACGTCATCTGCCTGCATGCCGTCGACGTTCATCGCCAGCACCTTCTTGAATCCCGCGCCGAGCGAGAGCACCTGGAATCCGCCGGAATCGGTGAAGGTCGGTCCTGGCCAGTTCATGAAAGCGCCAAGGCCCCCGCCCTGCTCGACGATGTCGGGGCCGGGCTGCAGGTACAGGTGGTATGCGTTCGCCAGCACGGCCTGGGCGTGCAGTGCGGCCATCGACTCGGGAAGAACGGATTTCACGGTGGCCTTGGTGCCGACGGCGATGAAAGCCGGGGTGTCGATGACGCCGTGCGGCGTGACGATCCGGCCGGTCCGGCCGAGTGCGCCGGGCAGCTGGGTGCCGACGCTGAAGCCGAATCCGCGGGTGGCCGCGGCGCCATCCGTGGCGGCGGCGATATCGATCGGGGCTGCGGTGCTGTCGAGGGCTGGGGTGCTGGCACTGCCTGAGGCATCGAACGTCACCGGGCTACCCAATCACCCCGCCGGACCTGCGACGCCGGGAGGCAGGTAGACGTCATACCCGCCACCCTTGCTGACCCGGTAACTCTCCGGCGGCAACAGCAGCTTCGGCTTCACCCCGCTGCGGTACACCAGCGCGACCTGGTCCGGGTTCGCCGCCCGCACGGCGTTGGCTTCCTCCCCCAACCGGACGGAGCCGTCGGGCTTGACCTGGAACTGGCCACCGGCCAGGTAATCCATCAGATAGGTGGCCCAGTAGTCACCGCTGAGGTATCGCACCCCCGCGTCCTGCAGCTGCCGGACGGCCGCGGAGGCGCCTCGCTCCGGGTCGGTCAGGGCGAAGCTCGTCTGCTGCAGCAACACCGGGACACACAGCAGCAGGCTCCAGACGGTCGGCAGCACCACCACCAACCACGGCGAGTTCCGCACCCGTGACGGGACCAGGAGCAGCCAACTGCCCAGTCCCATCAGCAGCAGTGGCATGAACGGCAACGCGTACCGGGCGTCGACGGCGTAGGCGAGCGGCGGGAACAGCGCCAAGGCGGGGAAGGCCAGCAGTCCCGCGACCAGCACCGGCAGCGCGGGTCCCCGCTTGCGCACGGCCAAGAACACCAGGCCGGCCAGCGCGCCGAGGATCAGCACCGCGGCGGCGAACTGGGTCAACAGCGACGGTGCGAGCCATTGCCCGTTGGGCAACCGGAGACCGAAGCCGCGCGGCAACAATTCGGTGAAGAAGATCTGCAGCCGGTCGAGGTAGCTGGCCTTCACGGCCGGCGTCACCTGACGCGGCGACCCGTGCCGCAGCAGGTGGAACAGCCACGGCGAGACACCCACCAGGCCGCCGACAGCCACCGGCGCCCACCAGTTCAGGAGTCGGCGGACATGCAGCACGGTCGGCGGGACGAGTGCCAGCAACGCGACCGCCCCGAACATCGGGTGGCTCCAGATGGCGAAGCCGGCCGCGAACCCGGCCAGCAGCGCCGTGCGGGTCAGCTTCTGCGCCGTTCGCATGGCATGCGCCGCCAGCGCGACGGTGGCGATCTCCGCGGCGACCCCGGTCGGATATCCCAGATACGGCCGGGACCACATGATCAGCAGCGCGCCGGACACGGTCCACAGGATCAGTCCCAGGCAGATCGCCGGGGCGCGCCCGAGGAATGGCCTGGCCAGCCGGTACAGCGCGTACGCCGCCACCGCGGAGAGCAGCGCGGCGAGGATTCGGATCGGCCAGGCGTTGCTGCCCAGCGGCAACAGCGGCACCAGCAGGTAGGACTCCGTCGTGGACCCGTAGTCGTTGCCCGCGACGATCAGCCGGAACGTTCCGCTGAGCACCTCACGCGCCTGCAGGCCGATCAGCGCTTCGTCGGAGTTCAGTGCCAACAAACGGGTGTGACCGATCCAGTAGCGCAGCGTTATCCCGACGATGACGGCGGGAATTGCCGCCAACAGCAGCAAACGGCCGGCTCTCCGGTCGGCATCGGGAGCCGGAGCGAGATCCGGATCGGCAACGGTGACGCTCGCCGAGCTGTCTGCCTCAGCGCTCACCGGCGTCCCGACCCCCGTTGCGTACCCGATTTGTCGCCGCATTCTCGCACGCAGGCAGGCGCTGACGCGCTCACGCCGGGCACCAGGACGGGTCCGTTACCGGTCCCCATCAGCGACGACACCCGCGGGATCCACGCGGTTCGATGCGCCGAAAGGCATTGCGGGACCGGGGCTCGGTTGGATCGGGCGTCGCGCCTCAGCCGGCGATACCGGGTGGCAGATAGATGACGTAGCCGTCCAGCGTCAGCACCCGGTAGTCGGATGCCGGCAGCAGCAGCGACGGCCGGACCCCGGCGGAATACACCAGCGCAACGTCATTCCGGTCGGCCGCCTCGACGGCGTCCGCCTCGGCCTGCAGCCTGATCGGGAAGTCGGATCGAACCTGCAGGCGACCGTCGGCGAGGTAATCGATCAGGTAGGTGGCCCAGTAGTCACCGCGGACGTACCGCACACCGTTCGCGTCAAGCTCGCGGACCACCGCCGACGGGGCGGCCTCCGGGTCGGTCAGCGTGAAATCGGCTTGCCGGGCCAGCACCGGGACGCACAGCAGCAGGCTCCACACGGTCGGCAGCACCGCCACCAACCACGGCGAATCCCGCAGCCTGGCCGGGAGCAGCAGCAGCCATCCGCCGAGCCCGACCAGCAAGAGCGGCAGAAACGGCAGCGCGTACCGGGCGTCGGCGGAGAAGGCGAGCTGCGGGAAGACGGCCAGGCACGGGAAGGCCAGCAGGGCCGCCACCAGCAACGGCACTGCCGGCAAGTGCTTGCGCACCACCAACAGCACCAGCCCGGCGAACGAGCCGATGATCAGCACCGCCGCGGCGAGCTGCGCGAGCGGGGCCGGCGAGAGCCACTGGCCGTCGGGCAGCCGCAGGCCGAACGCCCGGGGCAGCAGTTCGGTGGCGAAGATCTGCAGGCGACCTGTGTAGGTTGCGGCGACGGTGGCCTGCGCCTCCAGCGGTCGCCCGTGCTGCAGGATGTACACGATCCACGGCGACACGCCGATCACGCCGCCGATCGCCAGCGGCACCCACCACTGCAGCAACCGGCGGACGTGCACGATCGTCGGGGTGATCAACGCCAGCGCTGCGACGATGCCGAACATCGGGTGGCTCCATGCGGCGAACCCGGTCGCCAACCCGGCCAGAAGTGCGGTACGCGGAAGCGTCTCGGCCGTCCGGAGCGCATGGCAGGCCAGCGCGACGGCGACGATCTCGGCGGCGATCCCGGTCGGGTACCCCATGTACGGCCGCGACCAGAGGATCACCATCGCGCCGGACGCGGTCCAGAAGATCAGCGCGACAGACAGTGAGGGTGCGCGACCCAGGAACGGCCGGGCGAGCCGGTACAGCGTGTAGGCGGCCAGCACGGAGAGCACGGCCGCGAGGATGCGCAGCGGCCAGGCACTGCTGCCGAGCGGCGTGAACGGCGCCAGCAGGTACGACTCGGTGGTCGATCCGTAGTCGTTGCCGGCCACCATCAACCGGAACGATCCGGCCAGCACCTCACGCGCCTGCAGGCCGACCAACGCCTCGTCGGAGTTGAGCGAAAGCAGCCAGGTATGTCCCACCCAGTACCGCAACGCGACCCCGACGACAACGGCCGGTATCGCCGCCAGCAACAGGGCACGGCGGCTTCGGCGGGCCGGCCCACTGCCGTCGGCGGGGTCGGAAACGGCGACACCGGCAGTACCGTCCGTCTCCGCGATCACCCGACGCTCCAGCCTTGTGTTGTTGATGCCCGACCGGCACTGTTCCCACCCGCATCAGCGGTATCCCCGCCCGGGACCCGGCATGCGATTTTCGCACGGTCGGATGTGTGGTTCGGGTGACGTGCATCCCGGCCGGGCGGCTGGGTGCCGGGCACCCTCCCGGGTGCGGCAGAGTGGGTCCCGCGCACCCGGCCCCCTGCCCCTGATGGAGACACGATGACGGAACCGGCAGACCTCGGGGTGCTGATCCGCGAACTCGAGCAGCAGCAGGACCGGCTCCAGTTCGAGCACTTCGACAACGACGATGCCTGGAACCTGGGGGTGCTGCTGGTGTCAACGGCCAGGGCCGAGACACTGCCCATCACCGTGGACATCCGCCGTCACGGCCACCAGCTGTTCCACGCGGCGCTGCCCGGCACCGCGCCCGACAACGACGAGTGGATCGAACGAAAGGTGCGCGTCGTCAACAGGTTCGGTGCTTCGTCGTTCCTGGTCGGTCGCCGACTCGCGGCGGCAGGCCGGACGATCGACGAGTCCGCCGGCCTGCAGCCGCTGCTCTACGCAGCGCACGGTGGCTCGTTCCCGATCATCATCCGCGGGGTGGGGTCGGTCGGCACCGTCACCGTGTCCGGACTCCCGCAGGCCGATGATCACGCCCTGGTGGTTCGGAGCCTGGAGGCGTTCCTGCACGGACCTGCTGCATCGTGACGGCGCGGCTGCCATGACGGACCAGCCACCGACGACGGCCCGGCAGGCATGACCGGTCGAGGCACCATGAGGGTCGGGGTGAAGACCGCGGCCCCGTCGACGTCGCTGATCCTGTCCGGGTTGGTCCTGCTGTCACTCTGCCTTCGTGGCCCGCTCGTCGCGGTGTCCGCGGTCACCACCGACCTGACCACCGATCTCGGCATGACGGCCACCGCTGCCGGCCTGCTGACCAGCCTGCCGGTGCTGTGCTTCGGACTCGCCGCGCCCGGTGCCTCCGCCGTGATCGCCCGGCTCGGGGTGGAGCGGGCGGCGTTGGTGACGCTGCTCGGCATCGTCGTCGGCATCCTGGTCCGGTCGGCCGGTGGCATCCCCGCCGCCCTGGCCGGAACGCTCGTGATGGGTCTGGCCATCACCATCGGGAACGTCGTCGCGCCGATCGTCATCCAGCGTGACTTCAGGCGTCGCGCCGCCGGGATGACCGGCCTCTACACCGCCGTCCTGAACATCGGCTCCATGCTGATGCTCACCGTCACCGGCCCGGTCGCGGACGCCTTCGGATGGCAGATCGCGCTGGGCATGTGGGCCGTCGTCCCGTTGATCGCCGGCGCCGTCTGGTGGCCGCTGACCGTCCGCCGCAGCCGGACCACGCGCGCAACGGTGCCCTCGGGCAACGGTTCCGACCGATCCGGTGCCGCCGCGAGCCAGAACCGCCCAGCCGCCGGTGCCCCTGCGACGGGTGCGCCGACCGGCGGTGAGCCGGTCACCGGTGAGCCGACCGTCGGTGAGATCCTGCGCCGCCCGACGACGTGGATGCTGACCGTCGCGTTCGCGGGGCAGGCCTTCGCGTATTACGGGATGACCGCGTGGCTGCCGACCCTGCTCGGCGACGAGCAGGGGATGACGCGCGGCCAGGCCGGGGCGGCCGCATCGATCTTCCAGATCGCGGCCATCATCGGCGCTTTCGGCACGCCGGTGATCATCACCCGCCTCGGCGGCCCGCTGACGGCGTTCCTGGTCAACGGCGCGTTGTGGGCGTGCCTGCCGCTGGGCCTGCTGGTGGCGCCCGATCTGTGGGCGCTGTGGGCCGCACTCGCCGGCGCCGCGCAGGGCGGCGGATTCGTCGCGGTGTTCACCGTGGTGGTGCTGCGCGCAGGTTCGCTGCGGGAAAACCGCAGGCTCTCTTCGATCGTGCAGACCGGCGGGTACACGGTCGCGGCTCTCGGACCGGTGGTGCTCGGCGCCCTGCACGACGCGACCGGGATGTGGGACGCCTCGCTGCTCGCCGCCCTCTGCGCGGTGGGCGCGCTGACCGTGATGGGCGCGCTGTCCGCCCGCGGTATCCGTCGCTGACGTACCGGCACCGGTTTCGCCGGTCGGAGGTACGGGTATCGATCCTGCGGCCCCTGGTTCTCCGGTTCGGGTTCGTCCGGGGGCCGTAGGACCAATCATCGAGGCCCCAGACCGAGGGAGTTGTGTTGTCCACCAGCGTGTTCCAGTCGGGCAGCGTGTTCCAGTCGGGCAGCGTGTTGCAGTCGGCAGCCGCCGAGGTCGCTCGACCGTCGCCTGCCGGGCCGGCCGACCGGATGACGGCGGTGCTGCTGACCTACAACTGCGCACATCGGATCACGGCGGTGCTGGATCACCTGCTGGACTTGGGCATTGCGGTCATCGCGGTCGACAACGCCTCGACCGACGGCACTCTCGAGGTGCTGCAGGCAAGACCACGGCTGCAGGTCGTTGCACTGCCGGCCAACATCGGCGCGGCGGCGCGGAACGAGGGACTGGCGCGCGCCCGCACGCCGTATGTTGCGTTCTGTGATGACGATGGCTGGTACGACCGTGACGGGCTCGTCGCCGCGGCCGACTTCCTCGACGCGCACGAGCGCCTCGCACTGGTGAACGCCCGGATCCTGGTCAAGGAAGAGCAGTACCTGGACCCGATCTCGGAGGAGATGGCGGCCAGTCCGCTGCCGGACACCGCCGGGATACCGGGTCCGGTCCTGGTCAGCTTCATGGGCGGCGCCAGCGTGGTCAGGGTGTCGGCGTACCGGGAGGTCGGCGGTTACGACGCCGAGTTCTTCCTCGGCGGCGAGGAGGAGACGCTGGCGTTCAAGCTGCTCAAGGCCGGGTGGCACCTGCGGTATCTGCCGGACGCCGTGATGTACCACCGGCCGAGCGTCGCCAACGCTCCCCGGCTCCGCCCCTTCGGTTTGCGCAACACACTGTGGAATGCGTGGCTGCACCGGCGTTTTCGCAGCGCGGTCCGGCACACGATCTTCACCCTGGCGGACGCCCCGAAGAACCGGGACTGGCTGCGGGGCGTGCTGATGACGGCGCGCGGAGCCGGCTGGGTGGCCCGTCGGCGGCGTCCGATGCCGGCCGATCTCGATGCCACCATCGCCGTGCTCGACCGCCGCCGGACGCGGCGCCCGCTGCTGAACCGGCACGACCCCATCCACGAGATCGCCCGGCGCGCCGCCGGCGGCTGACAGCGGCACGCCTCATCGGGAAAACGATGGGCGGACAATCGCAAACCGGAAGCCGCCCGACCGGATTCGGCCGTAGCCTGCCGTCATGGCTATCGCACGCTTCCCGTCCTTCGTCATCGACTGCCCCGATCCGATGACGCTCGCCACCTTCTACGGCGCCCTGCTGGACTGGCCGGTCACGCCGTTGGAGAAGGGCGGCGGCGCAGAGATCCGCGCGGAATACGGTGACTGCATCGGTTTCCACGAGGTGCAGGGATACGTCCCGCCGAACTGGCCGTCGCAAGAGGTCCCGCAGCAGATGCATCTCGACGTGATGGTCGACGATCTCGACGCCGGCGAGGCTGCCGTCATCGCGCTGGGCGCCACCAAGCACCAGCATCAGCCCGGCACCACCTTCCGCGTGTTCCTCGACCCGGCCGGTCACCCGTTCTGCCTGTGCGTGGACTGAGCTGCGCGCACGGGGCCGGTTCGCCGGCCGGACCGGTCAGCGCGGCGGCAGGTCTTCGGTGGCCGGGCCCTCGATGACGCTGCCGTCGGGGCGGAACCTGGACCCGTGCAGCGGGCAGTCCCAGGACCGCTCGGCGTCATTCCAGTTCACGATGCCGTGCAGGTGCGTGCACACGGCCGAGCGCCGGTAGGTCTGCCCGTCCACGGTGCACACGGCCACCGGCTGCGCACCGCCGCGCTCCACCCGGCCGCGACCCTCGGCGGGGTTCAGCTTCTCGGGCGCGGTGACCAGTGGCTTGATCCAACCGATGCCCAGCGCGAGGCCGACGGCGGCATTCATCCTGGCCGCCGACACGACGCCGGAAATCTCCGCGGTGCTCCACGACCGCATGGCGGCCGCCCACTCGGTACGCCCGCCGAGCAGCATGCTGGTCAGCGCAAGCGACGCGGCGACGGCGTTCGTCATCCCCCACTTGTCGTAGCCGGTCGCCACCAGGATGCGGTCGTCGTGCGGGAGAAGTGGCCCCACGAAGGGCAACTCGTGATCGGAGTGGTAGTCCTGCGCAGACCAGGAATGGGTCAGCGCCGCGCCGGGGAACTGCTGCCGGGTCCAGTGCAGGAGATCTTCGACGAGCCCCGCCGTGCCGCTGTGCCGGCCGACGACGTGTCCGTTGCCGCCGGTCAGCAGCAACTCCTCGGTGCCGCCGTCCGGACTGCTGTGCGGAACCGAGCGCACCGTGCGGTCCGGCGAATCCGCCGACAGATACATGCCGTGCGGTACCCGGCCCGGAATCCGGAAGGTCGCGGCGTAGGACCGCAGTGGCTCCACCCGGCCGAAGAACCCGCCCCGGTCCATGATCGGGATGCCGGTGGCGAGCACGACCCGATCCGCCTGCACCGCACCGTCATCGGTGACGGCGGTGGTCACGATGCCGGGTTTGATTGCGCGCACCCGGCTGTGCTCGTGGATGACGCCGCCGCGGCTCACCAGGTCAGCGGCCATCGCGGTGAGAGCGTCCAGCGGGTCGAACTGCGCCTGATCGTCGAGCCGGACCGCACCGGTGACGGGGTACGGCAATTCCACGTCCATGGTCGACACGACGGGGAGCCCCGCCTCCTGGCAGGCGCGCAGCTCGGCGAGGACGGACTGCCGGCCCTTGTCCGTGGTGGCGTAGGTGAACGACGGCCGGACCTGGTAGGCGACGCCGTGGTCCTCGCAGTACCGCAGCAACCACGCCTGACCCTCGCGGTTGCCGTCGACGTACTGCCGCACCGTCTCGGCACTGTGTCTGGCCCTGATGGCGGACAGCCTGGTGCCCTGCAGCAGGCTGATCTTCGCGGTGGTGTTCCCCGTGGTGCCGGCGCCGACCGTGCCTGCTTCCAGCACGCCGACGGCGCATCCGGCGCGCGCCAGCAGCAGCGCGGTGGTGAGTCCGGTCAGTCCGGCGCCGACGACCAGCACGTCGTAACGCTCGTTCGGAGTGACGGGTGGGTATGCGGTTCGGGGCCTGTCCAGCCACAGCGATGTCATCAGGTGCGACTCCGGATCTGTGTTCTCTGGGGCTTGGCTTTCCGGGGCTTGGCTTTCTGGGGCTTGGCTTTCCGGGGCTTGGCTTTCGGGGCTTGGCTTTGTGGGCCTGAGCGACGGTCAGCTTTCGGTGACGGCGTCGATGGTGTCGGCAACGTCCTCCGCCGGGGCGTTCTGCGCGATATCGGACTCGCTGATGATGCCGATCAGCCGGTCACCGTCCATCACCGGCAACCGTCGTACCTGGTTCTCGGCCATCGTCGCCAGGACATCCTCCAGCGGATCGTCGGCACCGACCGTCACCGGCGGGCCCTGAGCGAGAGACCCGGCCGTGACAGCGCCGGGATCCCGATCCTCGGCCAGGCAGCGGATGACGATGTCGCGGTCGGTGACGATGCCCTTGAGCCGGTCGTCGTCCCCGCAGATCGGCAGCGCTCCGACCTCGAAATCGCGCATCTTGCGGGCCGCCTGCAACAGGGTGTCGTTCTCACTGATGCATTCGGGGCTCTGCGTCATGATGTCTCTTGCGGTGGTGGTCATCTCGCCCCGATCGGTCCAGGTGCGCGCCCCCGGGCGCGGTCGTCAGTCGGGCAGTACCCGCGCCCTGCCGTCACAAACGCCGGCGGTCCCGACGTGGGCGACCGGCTGCGCGCTTCGCACTCGCATCGGGCGCCGGCCGAGCAACGCACCCGGGATATGCCGAGAGCCGCCGACCCTTTCGGGTCGACGGCTCTCGGTTCACGTCACTTCGTCACGGGCTGCACTGTTGCTACGGCACTGCCGCTACAGCCCTGACCAATACATCGCTCAGTTGGTGTCGGCGGCGACCAGGCGGTCGATCAGCTCGTCGACGGTGCCGCTCTTGGGGAGGTCGCGCTCGGCGAGCTGATCGGACAGCTCGGCCTTGGTCAGACCCTCGTAACGCTCGCGGGCATCCTGGCGGACCCGGCGGGCCTCGTCACGCTCGGCCTTGGCCTCCTCGCGCTGCTGCTGGCGGGCCTGCTCCTCGCGCTGCTGCTGGGCCTGCCGGACCTGGTCGTTGGCCTGCTGCTCGGCCTGCTGGACGCGCTCGACCTGCTCGCGCTGCAGCCGGTCAACCTGCTCGGCCTGCTCCTTGGCGGCGTTCTCGAAGGTCTCGGTCTCGCTGGAGATCCAGGTGCTGATGGCCTGACTGTGGCCCCGCTGGAAGTCGGTGACCGTCTGCAGCTGATCGCGCCACGCCTCGGCGGCCTGAGTCAGGGCACCGACCCACTTCAGGGCGACATCCTTGTTGACCTCGATGCCGTCCTGCAGGTACTCGAAGTACTTGCGGGTGGCGTCGCCGAGGTCGACCTGCGGCAGCTGCCACAACTGGTCGGTCTGCTCGGTCAGCGAGCGGGTGCTCTGCTTCCACAGATCTGCCGACCGCTCGACGGCGGTGCGGGCCTGGTCTGCAACGTTGCTATAGGTCTCGGTGCTGGTCATGTTTCTCCTTCTCGATGTACTTCTCGGAACTTCACGGCTCGGAACGTCTGGGCTGAAACATCAAGGCGAACAGCGGCGCGCGATCGTCGGCGCGCACACCTGTTGATCCGCCACATCTATCGGTCCCAGTAACCTTGGGTCCATGCATCTATCGGTCCAGACATCTATAGGTCCAGGTCCGGTCTCGATGCCTCGTCCGTGATGCCGCCAGGCAGCTCACGGTCCTCGGGCGGTGGTCCATCGGCATCATTGCCCGACCGCACCCGGTCGTGATGCATTGACACGTTGTTTCTTTAGCGGCTCAGGCATTCGCCATTCGCGCTCGACAACCTGCGCCTGACAAGAACTATGCCCGCCTGATTCGGCGCCATCAACCCCTATGAGGGGTCCGTCACAGCAGGAATTCTCGACAATTGTTGCGCAGCACCATTGTTCGGCGAGGTTTGTCCGTTCCGCGAGGTCCTGCCCGCGCCATCGGGGTGGTTTGCAGCCGCGCAGCGGGGAACAAGAAGGCTGAGGGCGGTGGTTGCCCCCGCCCTTGAAGTCGTAACCGGAAACCCAACCCGCGCAACGCAAGTGTTCTGCAGCCGAGCGCTGCGGAAGCGGAACTGTGCGGAACTCGATCTGAAGGAGCGTGCACCACATGAGCGAGCAACTGCAGGGTCGCAGGATTGCCTTCCTTGCCGCTGACGGCGTCGAGCGGGTGGAATTGGAGCAGCCCCGGAACGCACTCGACGATGCCGGCGCGACCACCGAATTGCTCTCCATCAATGATGGCGAGATTCGTGCCAAGGACAACGATCTCGATGACGCCGGCACGTTCCCCGTCGATGGTGTTGTCGCTTCGGCATCCGTCGACGATTACGACGCGTTGGTGCTGCCCGGCGGGACCATCAACCCGGACAAACTGCGCGTCGACGAGGACGCCGTCGCGTTCGTCAGGGAGTTCGTGGACAGCGGAAAGCCGGTGGCGGCCATCTGCCATGGGCCGTGGACGCTGGCCGAGGCCGGTGTGCTCCGGGGCAGGACGCTCACCAGTTACCCGTCGATCCGGACCGACCTGCGCAACGCCGGCGCCACCGTGGTCGATCAGGAAGTTGCCATCGACGGGAACCTCATCACCAGCCGGTCGCCGGAGGACTTGAACGGCTTCATCGACGCCGTGCTGGACGCCGTTGGCGCAGGGGTGAGCGCCGGATCGAACGGTGGTCGGTCATGACCACCCGGCAGACCGTCACGCTCACCGCGGCAGCTGCCGCCGCCGCCTCGGCGGGGTTGATCGTCCGGCGGTTGCAGGACTCGGGCCGACCCGCAGGTGCAGCAGGCGGCCGCTCCGGAGGGGGCGCCGGGAAGGACGGCGGCAACCGTTGGCGGTCGGTCACCGTGCTGCTGCCGGCCGATCAGGTGATGCCGGAAGGTTCGCCGCCCGCGCCGTTGGCTGCGTTGGGTGACCTGATCGAGGTCAGGGTCAGCCCGGCGCCCGCGGACCGCGGCACCGAGCTGAGCGCGAGGCTGCGAGCGCCGGAGCCGGCCGGCCTCGGCGCTGCCGCCGGCCGGGTCAAGGGTGACGACCCGGTTCAGCGTGTCCGCGCCGCCCTGCGCGAGAGCAAGCAACTGCTGGAGACCGGAGAGATCCTTCTCCTCGACCCGGCGCCGCACGGCGAGCGCTCGGGTGGCATCGGCTCGAAGGTGCTCGATGTGGCGACCCGCCGAGCGGGTGGGGAGGGACTGCTGTGAAGGCCCTGTGCTGGACCGGAGTGAACAAGACCGCCGTCGAGACGTGGACGAGCCGAAGATTCTCAACCAGCACGACGTCATCCTGAAGGTCCGGCTGAGCACCACCTGCGGGTCGGACCTGCACCTGCTGGGCGGCTACATCCCGGCGATGCGGGCCGGTGACGTGCTCGGTCACGAGTTCATGGGCGAGGTCGTCGAGGCCGGCAGTGCGGTGACCAGGCACCGGGTCGGGGATCGCGTCGTCGTCTCGCTCTTTCATCGCCTGCGGGCGGTGCTGGTACTGCAAGCAGGAGCAGTACTCGCTGTGTGACAACGGCAACCCGAACCCGGCGATCACCGAGGCCATGTGGGGATCGTCGGTCGGCGGATGCTTCGCCTACAGCCACGCGCTCGGCGGCTTCGCCGGCAGCCACGCCGAATACATCCGGGTGCCGTATGCGGACTACGGCGCCTTCACGATCCCGGATGACGTGTCGGACATGTCCGCACTGTTCGCGTCGGACGCCGCGTCCACCGGGTGGACCGGCGCGGACCGGATCGGCATCACCCCCGGTGACACGGTGGCCGTCTGGGGAGCGGGCGCCGTCGGGCAGATGGCGGCGCGCGCAGCGATGCTCCGCGGCGCCGAGCAGGTCATCGTCATCGACCGGCTCCCGGAGCGGCTCGAGCAGACCCGCGACCTTCATCGGGGCCGACACCCTCGACTACACCGAGGACTCGGTGATCGCGGAACTCAAAGAGCGCACCGGCGGTCGCGGACCCGACGTGTGCATCGAGGCCGTCGGAATGGAGGCGCACGGGACCGGCCCGCAGTACCTGTACGACCAGGTCAAGCAGCAACTGCGGCTGCAATCGGACCGGCCGACGGCGCTGCGTGAGGCGATCTACGCGGCCCGCAAGGGCGGCAGTGTCTTCATCCTCGGCGTCTTCGGCGGGGTGGTCGACAAGTTCCCGGTCGGCGCCATCGTGAACAAGAGCCTGAAGGTGATGGGCGCTCAGATGTACGGCCAGCGCTACATCCCGGAGATCCTCGGCCGGTTGCAGGCGGGCGAGCTGAGCACCGAGCACCTCGCCACCCACGTCATGCCGCTCGACCAGGGACCGGCGGGCTACGAGATGTTCAAGAACAAGACCGACGGCTGCGTACGGGTGGTCCTTCAGCCCTGACCGGCCGCGCCGGCCCGCCCACCTCCGGCTGTCGGCTCCCGCCTCCGGCTGCCGGTTCCCACCTCCGGCGGGTGGCTCCCCCTCCGGCTGGTGGCCCTCACCTCTGGCTGCCCGCTTCCCCTCCGACTGGTGGCCCTCACCTCTGGCTGTTGATCATGACGAAACTCGCACCAAAGGACCGCGACACGCCGTCCGATCCGCGAGTTTCGTCATGATCAACACCGGTTGACGGAGGTCGACACGACCGGTGACGCGCGAACAGCGACGCGCGACTCGCGGCCGGCAAACGCGGGATCGGCGGGCGCCGGGATTGCGATGGGGCGGGCCCTGGGGGTGACTTCCGGCGTCAGGTCGCGGTTCGGCTGTCCCGGATGAAGACGGCGACGACCACGACGATGGTCAGCACACCGTAGAAGGCCACGATCAGGCCCGCGGCTGGAACGCTCGAGACCAGCATCCCACCCATCAGCAACAGGATCGTGGCACTGATGATCGCGACGACGGTGGCGGTCACACGCTGACGTCGCCGGCTCAGCACACCGATTCGCTCGGCGAACTCCGGATCCTCACGAATGAGGGCCCGGCCGATGTCCGCAAGCTTGCGTTCTTCTTCCTTCGAGAGTGGCAACCGCCTTCTCCCTCTTCTTCCGCACCTGCTGGCTGTCGTCGGGTGTCGCGTACCGCCGGTTGCCTGCGGAAGTATCCGGTCGCGGGTGTGACGAAACGCGAATTCCGGCCGGCCAACGGCCACCCAGGATCGTCGACCCCTCGAGTGCCACGCACGCAGGGAAATCGTGCCTCCCCGCGCCGGCAAAACCTGCAGGGACGTCAGTGGATCGACGACAGCGGAGCTAGGATCCTGCGCCCGCGTGCGCCTCGTGCAACACGTCGTACCTGAAGCGCCTGAACGAAGCACTGGTCACCGATCGGCGTGGCCCCAGTCGCTGAGCACGTCTGCCAACTCCACCACCCGACCAGCGACCGGTGCAGGCGCGCCCGAGCGGGAAAATCTGGGGGCCGGCGCCGCCTCCAGCACGCCGTCGCGCCTGCGCAGGGTCCCGCGCGCCGACAACTGCGGATGGGTTTCCGCCTCGGCCACGGTGAGAACGGGCGTCACGCAGGCGTCGGTGCCGGCGAAGATCTGTGTCCACTCGTCCCGGGTCTTCTCGGCGAACCGGGCCGCGAAGGCCTCGCGCAAGGTGTCGCGGCCGGACTCCGACCCACGGTCCGGCACGTCGCGCGCCGACAACGACAGCCCGTTGAGAAGCGCGTCGTAGAAACGCTTCTCCAGTGCTGCGACCGCGACGAAACGGCCGTCCGCGCAGGCGTAGGTGCTGTAGTACGGAAGACCGCCGTCCAGCACGTTGCTCTCCCGCTGGTCGGTCCAGATCCCCGCCGCCCGCCAGGACAGGACGGGCTGCAGCAGAGCGCCGACCCCGTCGACCATGGCGGCGTCGATCACCTGCCCGAGGCCCGTGCGGCTCCGCTCGATCAGCGCGGCCAGCACCCCGGTGACGAGGAACATCGCGCCGCCGCCGTAGTCCCCGACCAGGTTCAACGGCGGTGGCGGCGGTCGGTCGGCCGGCCCGATGGCGTGCAGCGCACCGGTGACCGAGAGGTAGTTCAGGTCGTGGCCGGCCGCAGCGGCGTCCGGTCCATGCTGACCCCAGCCGGTCATCCGGCCGTAGATCAGCCCGGGGTGCACCGCCGTGAACGCTTCGGGGCCGATCCCCAACCGCTCGGCCGTCCCCGGGCGGAATGCCTCCAGGAACACGTCGGCGGCCTTGATCAGCTCCAGAACCGCGGCCAGGTCCGCCGGATCCTTCAGGTCGGCCTGTACCACCCGCTGGTTGCGCAGCACGAGATCGTTCTCGACCGCAACGATCTCCAATTCGCCGGTCACTCGGCGTGCAACCACCACGACGTCGGCACCGAGGTCGGCCAGCATCATCTGCGTCAGCGGCAGGGCGCCGATGCCCGCCATCGAGACCACTCTGGTCCCGGCCAGCGGCCCGGTCATCCGGCGCGGTCGTCCCAGGCGGCCAGCGTCCGGTGGCTCCGGAACTCGCGGTGCTGCCCGGTGAACGGATCGTCGAAGCTGACCGACCTGGCCACCAACTGCAGCGGCGACGAGTAGTCGTACGGCGACAGATCGAGCAGCCGCGGATAGAAGTTGTCGCCGACGATCGGCAGCCCGAGCGAGCACAGGTGCAGCCGCAACTGGTGCACCTTGCCGGTCTCCGGGTGCAGTCCGTACAGGCCGAGATCGCCGCGGACATCGAGCAACTCGATCCGGGTCTGGCTGTTCGGCTCGCCCGGCACCTCGTCTGCGGTGGGCGTGCCCCGTTCCTTGACGATCCGGCTCCGCACTGTCGTGGGCATCGAGATGTCCGGCCGGTAGGGCGCCACCGCCTCGTAGTACTTGGTGACCTTCCGGTGCGCGAACAGCTGCTGGTAGGCACCGCGCTGCTCGGGCCGCAGCGAGAACATCAGCACTCCGGCGGTGACCCTGTCCAGCCGGTGCAGCGGGCTGAGGTCGGGCAGGTCCAGCTCACGGCGCAAACGGACGAGCGCCGACTCGACGATGTAGAAGCCCCTTGGCATGGTCGCCAGGAAGTGCGGTTTGTCGATGACCAGCAGATCGCTGTCCCGGTGCAGGATCTCGATCTCGAAGGGCACACGCTGCTCGGGCGCCGGATCTCGGTACAGGAAGACGAACGAGTCGGCCAGGAAAGGCGTCTCGGGATCGATGACGCGGCCGTCACCGTCGACCACCTCACCGGCCGCGACCTTCTCCCGGACCCGGACCTCGTCGGCATAGAAACGCTGCAGCAGGTACTCCAGGGTCGTCGGCCAGTGCCCGCTCTCCGGCAGCCGCACCCGGCTGGGGTTGAGCCCGTTTCGCACGGGGAGGGGGGCCTTGCGCACCGGTCAACGATAGGCGGCAACGCTGCATGCAGTGACCGTCCGGTTCCCGCCATGCGTTGTGATGCGGTAGGTCCGATGTCGCGGACTGTCAGGGGGCGGCGATGTCGTCCTCGTGCCGGACGGCGTCCCGGGCTGCGGCGTACCGGATGGATTCGTAGGCGATGAGCGCCACCAGGATCGCCGCCAGCAGGCCGAGGGTGGCCAGCGCAGGGAGCAGCGCACCGACCGGGATCAGGGCCAACAGCAGCACGGCGACGATCGTCCGGTGCGGGTTGACGGTGTGCGTGTTGCGCCAGCGGAACGCGACATGCGCCAGCAGGTACAGCGACGTCCCGCCGTACAGCGCGATCAGTGGCAGCCCGTACAGCCGATCGGTCAAGGTGTGGCCGTCGTCCCCGCCGACGTAGTTCAGCACCTTCTTCAGTCCCAGGGACAGGAAGATGATGCCGATGACCATCGGGAGATGGAGAAAGCTGTAGGAGTCACGGGCCAGTCGGGCGCGCTCGACGCCCTGCAGCTTGCCCAGGATCCGCTCGGCGACAAGGGCCACCACGTCGAAATACGACCACCAGAGCGCGCCGGCAACGGTGAGGCCGAGCACGGAGGCGACGATGATCGGCCAGGAGATCGGCAGCGCGGTCACCCCGACGCCGATCGAGACGATGGACTCCCCCAACGCGATGATGATGATCAACCCGTGCCGCTCGGCGAAGTGACCGGGTGAATTGATCCGCCAGCCACTCGCCCCGGCCAGTACCGTGCCGAGATAGTCACCGATCAATGCCGCAAGCCACATCAGCGTCTGCGCGGTTCCGGTGAGCTGGGAAGCCACCAGCAGCAGGCTGGTACCGATCAGCAGCGACGGCACGAACCGCAGCAGTTGCCGCCGCAAACCTGGGTCCGAACTGCTTGCAGCCCAGAACATCCCGAAATGCGCGAGCCGGACCACGAAGTAACAGACCGCGAAGACGACGGGGCCGGACAGGCCACCGGGAAGGTCGGTGAACGATTCCGGAATGGTCAGCGCGGCCACGAACATCGCCGCCATTGCGACGAACAACGCAATGCGCATGACGCCCTCGTCTGCCTTGACGAGGTTGCCGAGCCAGGCGTACCCGACCCAACACCACCACAGCACCGAGATGACCAGGATGCCGCGGACAGCACCGCGCGCGGTGAGATCCTCGGCCATCAGGGCGGTCACCTGGGTGATCGCGAACACGAAGACCAGATCGAAGAACAATTCGATCGAGGTCACCTTTGATTGTTCGCCGACGGCAACCGTCCGTGCTCTACCCGCCATGCCGTCGGATGGTGCCACACACAGGTGACTTGTCGGTTTCGCCTTCAGCGATCAAGCCGCCTCCCACGGACCACTGCCGGGCAAGCGAATCTTCAGACCAGGACGCCGCGCACCGCGAGCACCGCGTCCACCAGCTGCTGATCGCCGGAGACCGTCACCCGTTCCCGATCGAACGTCGCCCCGGTCAGCACCCGCCACGCCACGTCACCGTCCATCGCAACCGACGCGTCCGGCGGCCGCACGAAGGCACCGTCGAAATCCCAACGGTCGTTGCCCCGTACCAGTGTCCACCGCCGGTCCTCACCCAGATCCAGCGCGACGACGGCGCCCGCCGGCAGGTCCGTGCGCCGGCCCAGCTGATACGGGTACGCCCAGACGAAGGTCCTTAGCACCAGGTCCAGATGCCGGTGATGCGTCCCCGGGATCCGGACCGCCTCCCGGATTTGCTGCTGATGCACCCACTGCTCGGTGAACTCACGGGCCAGGTCCAGCCAGGCCGGGACCCCACCGTCCCCCGCCCATGCGACCGACGCCGGCGCGGTGAGGTCCGCGGCGGCATCGAAGTCGGCGAGTTCCAGGCCGGCCCAGCGCAGCAGATCGCTGACCACCCGGCGGCTCAAACCGGAGGCGCCGTCCACCCAGCGCTGATTCTTGGCGTTCAGCGCCGTGACCAGACCGCCGAGATCATTGCTGTGCAGCAATCCGGAGGAGTCGCGATCACGCAGCCTCGACAGCCGGCCCAGGTCGACATCGAGCAGGTGCAGCGCGATGTCCTTGACCCGCCAGCCGGGCACCTCAGTCGGACCGGTCCATTCGTCGTCGTCGATCACCCGCAACAATTCGACGAGATCACCCCGCAAGTCCGGCAGGAGCGGCCGCACATCGACGACAGGCACATCCCAGACCTGCGCCACGTCGGCGGCCTCTCTGCCGTGTGCGGTACTCAGCCGCGCGTCTCGACGATCGCCGGGAGACCGGTACCGGCGTCCCAGGTCAATTCGGCAATGGCGAATTGCCGTGGCAAACCTGGTTCCTCGCGATAATGATAGGCAATGTAATTGTCTGCGACGCTGCAATGGCCGGGACCCCACAAATGGTCTGCCGGACGCTGGGACAAAAGGCAGTCGGCCGGCTCGACAGAAAGGTCGCGCCACGTTCCGTCGTCATCGCGGGACAGCAGACCGATCGCGTAGAAATCGGCGAAATTGCCGCCGCTGTAGAGAGCGAAGTCCCGGCCGTCGGGCGAGGTCAGGCAGGCCGGTCCCTCCATCGTGTGCCAAGCAACAGTGGCGCCGCCCGCCCAGTCGATGCCCTCGATCGTGAGCCACGGAAGTGAGCGCTCCAGCAGGTAGATCTGCCAGTCGGCGGTGGCGCGGGCCATCGGGCGGAGCGGCTCCAGCAGAGTTCGCAGGTCTGCGGAGATCGGTGCCTCGAACAGCCCGGTGCCGTAGGGAGTGCTGTCCGTGTAATCCGCTGCACAGCTGAGATACAGCATCCCATCTGATCTTTCGGCGACATCCGGATCGATCGCGAAGGGAAAGTCGGCGGTCAGCACCTCACCGGAATCCCGGTACGGTCCCTCCGGCAACAGGCTGTCGGCGCGACGGATCTTGTGGAACTGATGGCCCTCCGGATCACCGGACCCGCCGGCCAGCGAGTACAGCATCACCCACGGCCGATCCAGCTCCGGCACATGACGGACGCACGGCGCCCACGCCCAGGGATGCGCACCGACACCGGGAAAGCTGTCGCCGACGCGTTCCCAGCTTCCGGGATCGGTCGGCCGGTCCGATCCGTACACCGGAAAGCCCGGACTGGTCACGATGACGAAATACCGGAAACCCGCCCCACCCGATCCCTCGGGCGCCGGGAAAATGAAGGGATCACCCTGATCGACATCCGGCTCCGGAAACATGGCGCGTGAATGACGGACGACTGGTGCGGACAAGGACGATCGCCAACTTCCTTCGAGATTACCTGTGACCGGCGGTGATCAATGGATTGATCGAATGGTTCGATGCGGAGCGGGCACCAATGCTACCCGCCCACTTTTCCCCGCCGGGCCACCGTCCAAACGGCAACAGCGGGCGAAACGGGCGAAGTGGACGGGCTCATGCCGAGCCCGCGATGACCGGGCGGTGTCCGACCGATGATGGGCACCGGCGACTCCGGTCTACCGTGCATCAGCGAAGACCGCCGGTGGCGGCCCCGAATGCGCGGAGGTGCGATGACGACACCGACCCTGCCGACACCGACCCTGCCGACACCGACCCTGTCCACCCCGCCCCGGTCAAGACCGGTTGAGTCAACACCGCGGCTGCCTGGACCGCCGGTGCCCCGGTGAGCGCACGGACCCCCGACGAGGAACGCGCCGGTGTTGCACTCACCAGCCTGGACACTGCGTTGTTCGACGGTGCCGTCGAGACCAAGCGTGACCTGGTGGACTACCTGGACAGGGTTGCGGACCGCATCGTCTCGGTGCTGTCCGGGCGACCGCTGTCGGTGATCCGGGTGCGCCCTGGTCAGCCGCCCTTCATGCAGAAGAACCTGCCGAAGTACACGCCTGAGTGGGTGCGGACGACGACGGTGTGGGCGGAGGCATCGCACCGAGAGGTGCGGTACGCCTTGTGCGACGACCGGCGCACGTTGCTGTGGTTCGCCAACCAGCGGTCGATCGAATACCACCCCACTTTGATCGCCGCCGGATCCCGGCACCCGAGCCATCTGGTGCTGGACCTCGACCCTCCGGAAGGCACCGACTTTCAGGTCGTTGTGGCAACCGCGCGGCTGGTCGAGCAGGCGCTGACCGAAGCCGGCCTGCGTGGCGCCGTGAAGACCAGCGGCGCCAAGGGCCTGCATATCTTCGTGCCACTCACCGAAGACGTGTCGGCCGACGAAGCAGCTGCCGCCACCAGGGCGATCGCCGCGCGGGCGGCACGCATCGACCCGTCGATCGCCACCACCGCGTACCTGCTGGAGGACAGGGCCGGCAAGGTCTTCGTGGATTCGACACGCTCGAACGGCGCGACCGTCGTTGCCGCGTACAGCCCACGAATCCGGCCGGGCGCACCGGTCTCGTTTCCGCTGCCCTGGGACCGGCTGGGCGGGGTCACACCGTCGGATTTCACCATCACCACGGCGGTTGCTCTGCTCGGCGACGACGACCCGTGGCGCGAGTTGATGCCGCCGCCGCAATCGCTGCCCGAGGATCTGGTCGAGGAGGGCAGGGCGATTCCCATCGCCCGGGTGCAGGCTATGCACGAGGGCAAGCGCCGGGCCAGGGCGAGACGGCAGGGCTGACGCGGGCGCGGATTTTGCCCGTATGTCCGCATGACGCCCTCGCCGAGTGACGCGCCTGCAGGGTGATTCGGGCCGTCAGCGGCTTGTTCTCCCTGCAGGCGTGACGGTCGACGAGTTCGAGCGGCGGCGTCCGGACGGCGTTGTCACCGAGCCCAACGGGCAGACCGCACCGCTTCGGCGCCCCGCTCGCATCGCCCACCGACCACGGCTGCACGGACGACGCCTCCACCTACGACGCACTCGGCCAGGCCCTGGCCGAAGACCCGCTCGCAGTGGCGCGGGAGTTGTCGCCCGACGCTCCGGTCACACGGCCGAGCGGGTGATCTCATGGGCTTTGGACCCCGTCGCACCGCCGACACCGGTGGCCCGCCGGCGGTGATCGGTGATACTGCCGTCGTGCCAGATGTCCGCGAGACCTTCGTCGAGGCGGGTCGCAGCTTTGCCGACCTCGCCCACCGCATTCCCGCTGACGCCTGGGGCAGCCCGGGCCTGGGTGAGTGGGACCTCCGCTCCCTGGTGGGTCACACCAGCCGCTCGCTGGTTACGGTCATCGCCTATTTGCAGCAACCGGCGGACAACGAGGACGTGCCGTCCCCGGCGATCTATTACCAACGCAGCGCACGGATCATCACCGCCGACCCCGAGGCAGTCACCGAGCGCGGGCGGCAGGCCGGCAGAGCGCTGGGGACCGATCCGGTTGCCGAGATCCGCAGGTTGTTTGACGAGGCGGTCGCCGCGGTCAACGGCGTCGAGGCCGATCCGGTGATCACGACGATCGCCGGCGGCATGCGGCTGAGCAGGTACCTGCCGACCCGCACGTTCGAGCTGACGGTGCACTGCCTGGACATCGCCGCCGCCTGCGGCCTGGACTTCTCGCCGCCGACGTCCGCCCTGCACGAAGCGCTGCATCTTGCGGCCGACGTGGCCCTGCTGCGTGCGGACGGCGCGGAGCTCCTCCTGGCAGTCACCGGGCGGAGGTCCTTACCTGCCGGTTACTCGCTGGTGTGACGAACTCCTGGAGTCATCGCTGCCGGCTGGACTTCCGCACAGGCGAAGAATCTTGGCGAGGCACCCTCATTCTCCGGCGGCGGCCGCCTCTTCGGGTGATGTGTAACAGACACCTCGGACGACCATGTAGGCGCATGGCGGAGTCGTGGACGTTGCCTGAGCGCGGGCCGATTCCTCTTCCGCTGATTTCTGTGCCTGTATTTCTCCGGAAGTCGGATCCTCGCCGCAAATGGTGCCACAGCGGAGATAATCGGGAACATTCCCGCCCGGCGCTATTCCGGCCGCCAGTGCCCGGGCTGCGGTCTGCGGCGAAACCCAGCCCCGCTCGTCGTACCAGCCGTTGACCGAGGCATCGTCATCGGCTGAAGACGTCTGGTCGTCCTGCTGTCCGGCGCCGCCCTGGTCAACCGGCGACTGGTCAAACGGCGGCTCGGCGTCCTGCGACGAGGCGTCCCCTGCGCCGGTGGCCTCGGCTTCGGATTGTTCCGAAGCGGACCGTTCGGCCAGTGCCGCAGCGGCTTCCGCGGCCGATCGAGCTGCTGACGATGACGCGGCGGCGGACGATCGCTGAGCCGCCGCACGTACAGACGCGGCGGATGCAGCACTGCGCGACGGATCAGCGGACGAAGCCACGGCAACCGAAGTCGTCCCCGTGACGCCGGTTCCGGTTGCCGGGCCGGTGACACCTGTCGTCACCGAATTGAGACCGCCACCGGCGCAGCCGGCCAGCACGCCGATTCCCACAGCGCATGAAAACAGCACCCCCATGACACGTTTCCCCATGGCGCCATGATCGCATGACCAAATGCCAGTACCCGGTAGCGGCGCGAAAAGAATGGCGCGGGATATTGCTACGATTTGATCTCGTCACCCAAGGGCGCGAACAATGGCTCCGAAGTGCGCCTGTTCACCGTTTCGAATGATGCGAGATCCGCAATGATGACGATCGGTCGATGACCACGAACCCCACAGGGATGGCGCCGGAGGACTCTGCACACCGCACCCGGAAGGATGCGGCGGCGGGAGTCTGATGGCGGTAGCGGTGGGATTTGAACCCACGGAGGAGTTGCCCCCTCACACGCTTTCGAGGCGTGCTCCTTAGGCCGCTCGGACACGCTACCGGCGACGACTATACCGGCGGACCGGGCGCCTCCCGACCAGTGCGACGACAGCCGCACGGGCCGCAGATCAGCTCGTCGAAGCCGGACTGCGCAGCCTGATCAGCTCGTCGAAGCCGGACTGCGCAGCCTGATCAGTTCCTGGACGAGCGCGATGACGTCGTCGACGCCCTCCTCCGGGGGCGCACCGTCCACTCCCTGCGGGAGCTCGGCGGCCTCCTCCCCGGCGAGGGTGGCGTTGTAGTACATGCCGTAGCCGACCAGCATCACCAGCCGGGCGATCGCCGGGTCGCCGACCGCCGTCAGCAACGATCGATACCAACGGTCATGGACGGCCGCCAGCACCTGCCTGGTCCGGGAATGCGAGCGCTGCAGCAACCTGGTCGCTGCGATCATCGTCAGGTCCAGCGGGCTGTCGGCCTGCGCAGAGGTCCGCACGTAGTAGGCGACCGGCCCGTCGGGAGCGGCGCTCATCTCGGCGAGGTCCTGATCGGCGAGGGACTCCAGGCGCGCGAGCAGCCCCTCGATCAGCGCCTCACGCGAATTGAAGTGGTAGATCAGCCCACCCTTGGACACGCCGGCCGCCTTCGCCACCGCGTCCAACGTCGTTTCACGCTCCCCGTGCTCGATCAGCAGTCGCTGGAAGGCGTCGAGCACCTTGTCACGAGCGGCGGGCGGCGGGGGCACTGCATCACCGTAGCGAGCACCTCACCACGACGGCCCCCGCAGACGCCGGCAGCCCACAGCTGACCGCCCGTCAGGCATCCCGTGAGGACAGCACGCAGAACTCGTTGCCCTCGGGGTCGGCGAGCACCGTCCACGACACCGACGCGTTCTGGCCCACGTCCACCCGGGTCGCCCCGAGGTCGAGCAGCCGCTGGATTTCCGCGTCGCGATCGTCGTCCAGGTGTGGTGCGAGATCGAGGTGCAACCGGTTCTTCACGGTCTTGCCCTCCGCCACCGGTACGAACACCAGACCAGGTGGCACCTGCTCCCACGGGGTCGACCGGATCGAGGAGATCGTCGCGTGTTGCGGCACCAGGACGACCTCGTCGTCGGACTCGTAAGCCTTCTTCCAATTCAGCACCGCGGCCCACCAGTTGCCCTGTGCAGTGACGTCCCGACAGTCGATCACCGTGCTGTACCAGCGAAGTGCCATGTCTATCCCCGATCCCGACAGATTTCCCGCGGCGGCCGCCGGTTCGGACCGCTCGGATGCCATCTCAGCGGTTCGCGCCGGCGTTGTCAGTCACATTTCCGCACCGAGCCGGACGCGCCAAAGGCGCGGGCGCAGCCGACGGCGCCGACGGGTCACGCAGGGGTGAAGGCCAGCACACCTTGTTACTACACCAACTGGTCGGTATAGTGACGTGGTCATCACCGACCAACAGGAGTTCTCACCATGTCTGCAACACTCCATCCGCGAACGGCGCAGCCGTCATCGGGTGGTTCCACCATCGGCTCCCCGGCCGGTTCCCTCAGCGGCTCCCCGGCCGGCACTCCGGCGCGCGCCGGCGTCCGCGAGTGGGTTGCGCTCGGCGTTCTGCTGCTGCCAGTCCTGCTGGTGGCCGTCGACGCCACCGTCCTGAGCTTCGCCCTCCCGGCCATCTCCGAGGCGCTGAGCCCGACCGGCACCCAGCTGCTCTGGATGATCGACATCTACTCGCTGGTGCTGGCCGGACTGCTGGTCTCGATGGGCAGCCTCGCCGACCGGCTCGGACGTCGGCGGATGTTGTTGATCGGGTCGATCGGCTTCGCTGCCGTCTCGGTCGTCGCCGCGTACGCACCCTCGGCGGAGGCGCTGATCGCCGCCCGCGCGGCGCTCGGGTTCTTCGGGGCCATGCTGATGCCGTCGACACTGTCGTTGCTGCGCAACATCTTCGTCGATCGTCAGCAGCGTCGGCTGGCCATCGCTGTCTGGGCCGCCGGATTCTCCGGCGGCGCGGCTCTCGGCCCGATCGTCGGCGGGTTCCTGCTCGAGCACTTCTGGTGGGGTTCGGTGTTCCTGTTGGCTGTGCCGGTGCTGCTGGTGCTGCTGGTTCTCGCGCCGATCTTCGTCCCCGAGTCACGAGATCCGAATCCGGGACCGGTGGATCCGGCCAGCATCGGGCTGTCACTACTGGCCATGGCACCGGTCGTCTACGCCATCAAGGCGATCGCCCACGACGGGTTCACCTCGGCCTCCCTCATGTTGCTGGCGATCGGCGCCGGTGCCGGCATCGCGTTCGTCCGGCGCCAGATGGACCGGCCCCAACCCATGCTCGATGTCCGGCTGTTCGCCCGCAGCGCGTTCAGCGGCGCCGTGCTGGCGAACCTGCTGAGCGTCTTCTCATTGGTCGGGTTCCTGTTCTTCATCTCGCAGCACCTGCAACTGGTGCTGGGCGAGAGCCCGATGCAGGCCGGGCTGATCCTGCTTCCGGGTCTGCTCGTCACCATCGTCGCCGGGCTGGCCGTCGTGCCATTCGTGCGCCGGGTGGGCCCACGAGCGGTCGTGGCCGGGGGCCTGCTGATCAGCGCCGCAGGTTACGGGGCCGTACTGCTCGGCGCGGCCGGCGAATCCCCGTTCGCCTTGATGGGCGCCTTTGCGTTGCTCGGACTGGGCATTGGCGCCGCTGAGACGATCTCCAACGACGTCATCATCTCCAGCGCCCCGGCCCCGAAGGCCGGTGCCGCTTCGGCGATCTCGGAAACGGCCTACGAGCTGGGCGCGGTGCTCGGCACCGCAGTGCTGGGTGGAATCCTCACGGCCGCGTACACCGCGCGGGTCGTCGTCCCGGCCGGGGTCAGCGCCGCGGATACGACGACGGCGAGCGAGACCCTCGGCGGCGCAACGGCGGTGGCAGCCACCCTGCCACAACCACAGGCGTCCCAACTGCTCTCGTCCGCCCAGGACGCGTTCGGCGCCGGTGTCGGTGTGACGTCGGCGATCGCGGTGCTGCTCATGGTCGCCGCAGCCGCTCTGGTGTGGGTCACTCTGCGCGGCAAGGGTGCCGAGAGCTGAGTCCCGCGCCGGCAGCAGCGTCGAGTGAACCGCTACACGACAAATTCGCGCTGCCGAGCCAGGTTTTGCGAGGGAGGGGTTCAGCGGGTGGACCGGACGGGCGCATTCTCCGGGCCGGTCCCCCCGACATTCCCGCCCGCGACATCCCCGCCCGCGACATCCCCGCCCGCGACATCCCCGCCCGTGTCATCCCCGCCCGTGTCATCACCGCCGGCCGCCGGTGAGCCCAGCTCGGCCCGCACCAGCGGTGCGACCCGGGTACCGAGAAGCTCGATGGCGCGCAGCGAATCGACCTGCGGGACGCTGGACAGGTCCATCTGGAACGACTGCCGGTCGTGGTGCAGGTCGGCGTGCAGTGCGACGATCCGCTCGGCGACCTGCTCCGGCGCACCGATGAAGTAGGCACCACCCGGTGACGCCTGCGCCTCGTAGGACGCGCGATCGGGCATCTGGAACCGGCGTTCCCGCGCGATCCGGCGCATCGAGTCCATCCAGTACGGGAAGAACCGGTCCAGCGCCTTCCCGTCATCGCTGAGGAAGCCCATGCCGGACACGCTGACCTCCGGCGCACCGCGAGGGCGCTCGCTCTGCGCGAAGGCCCGGCGGTACAGATCGACCAGCGGCGCGAAACGCGCGGGCTGGCCGCCGATGATGGCGTAGTTGATGGGCAACCCGAGAAGACCCGCGCGGACGGAGGACTCGGGATTGCCGCCGGTCGCGACGGCGATCCGCAGATGCTCACCGAGCCCCGGTTTGTCGTACGGCCTGGGCAGGATGACCGCGTTCTCCAAGGGCGGGCGGAACTGCCCGGACCAGGTGATGGGGTTGCCGTCGTCGATGGCCAGCAGCAGCTGGATCTTCTCGTCGTACAAGGCGTCGTAGTCGGCCAGGTCGGCGCCGAACAGCGGGTAGGACTCGATGAACGAGCCGCGGCCGGCCAGCAGCTCCATCCGGCCCCGCGAGATCAGATCCATGGTCGCGAATTGCTGGTAGACCCGGACCGGATCCTCGGTGCTCAGGACGGTGACGGCACTACCCAGACCGATGCGGCTGGTCTGTGCCGCGGCCGCCGCCAGCACGATCGCCGGCGCGGACACGGCGTAATCGGGACGGTGGTGCTCGCCGACGCCGAAGAAGTCCAGTCCCACCTGCTCGGCGAGCCGGATCCGCTCCAGCAGGTCCGCCATCCGTTGCGCGGGCGAGACCTTCTCCCTGGTGACGGGATTGGGATGGATGTCGCCGAAGCTGTAGACACCGAGTTCCATATCGCCTCCAGCGCTTCAGGTGAACGCGTTGTTCCCTGTCTCTCCACCTTGGTCCCCGACCAGCAGCAGGACGGGCAGCTCGACGGGCGGCGAAGAAGGAGCGCAGCAGGTCGGCACACTCCGACTCGAGCACCCCACCGCGGACCTCAACCCGATGCGGCAGCCGGCGGTCCCGGAGCACGTCCCACAGCGAGCCTGCCGCGCCGGTCTTCGGCTCCCAGCAACCGAACACCACCCGCTGCACCCTGGCCGAGACGATGGCGCCGGCGCACATGGTGCACGGCTCGACGGTCACCGCCAGGGTGCAGCCGGCGAGGTTCCAGCTGCCCAGCACCGTGGCAGCGGCGCGCAGGGCGACGATCTCGGCGTGCGCGGTCGGGTCACCGGATGCCTCGCGGGCGTTCCACCCCTCGCCGACGACGACCCCATCTGCGGACAGCACCACCGCACCGACCGGCACATCACCGGACCCGGTGGCCCGCTGCCGCGAGGGCCAACGCGATGCGGATCAGGTCGGGGTCGGTGAGCTTCTGTCCGGGTGACTGGGCTCGGCGTGACACGGGGGCTCTCCTCGGTCGACCGCTTCGGTGCTCGAGCCGGTGGCTCAGACCTTCTCCAGCACGGCGGCGAAGGCGTCGCCGAAGCCGCAGCGTTGCGCGATCATCGACAGCTGCTCGTCCGGGTAGAGATCCACCTCGTCGACGATCAGCTGCATCTCCTGCTCCGGCACGCCGAGGTCGGCCAGCAGCGTGAGGTCACCCTCGGGCCAAGGATCGTCCTCGATGTCCTCTTCTTCGGGAACGGGGACCTGGAGCAGGTCAAGAACATCCGCGGCGATGTCGTAATCGAGGCCGGCGGTGGCGTCGGAGAGCAGCAGCGAGGCCCCGCCCGGGATCGGCCGGACGATGACGAAGAACTCGTCGTCGACGGCCAGCATCCCGAAAACCGGACCGGTCGTGGCGACCCGGCGCAGCGCGGTGATCACCCCGTCGAGGTCGTCGAGCAGTTCTGCGGCGAGCAGTGAGCAGCGCCAGGTCGACTCGTCACGGGTGACCGCGACGCCGAAACCCTCCGGGGTGGCTGAACTGGTGGTGCTCACGGGGCGCAACGTTACGGCCTCCCCAGGGCGGTTGCTACGCAGTACCCGAATCCGTGACGGTGGATCGCTGCCGATCACCGCGAACCGTCGGCGGCAGGACCGTCGAAGGCTCGATGCGGCCCGATCTGTGCGGAGAGTTGTCGTTGCGAAGCCAGCATCCCCGGCGATGATGGGGTCATGACAGCAGACGCGACCCAGCCCTGCTCGGACCCGGCCGTCCTGCCGCCTGCGCTGTGCGTTCTCGGCTGGGGGCTGATCGGCGGTTCCCTCGTTCGCGCGGCACAGCCGCACTTGCCGGTCTTCGGATGGTCGCCCAGCGAGGACACGCGGCGGGCCGCGGTGGCCGACGGGTTCGACGTCGACGAATCATTGGCCGCCTGCTTGGAGCGGGCCGGCCGGACCGACGCCCTGGTCGTGCTGGCCGCACCGGTCACCGCGTTCCCGTCGCTGCTGCGCAGCATCGACGACCTTGCGCCGACGGTGCGCCTCACGGACGTGGCCGGCGTCAAAGCGCAGGTGCACGACGACGTCGCCGCCCTGGCGCCGCGGGCACGGTTCGTCGGCTCGCACCCGATGGCCGGCACCGCGCAATCGGGATGGCAGGCGGGATCGGCGACGATGTTCCGCAACGCAGCCTGGGTGACGACGCTGACCGACGACACCGCGGTCGACGACTGGCTGGCCGTGGCCGGGCTCGCGTTGTCCATCGGCAGCCGGGTCGTGCCCACCGAACCGGAAGCGCACGACCTCGCGGTCGCCCGGATCTCGCATCTCCCGCACCTGCTCGCCCTCGCCCTTGCCCAAGTCGGCGAGCAGGGCGGTGCGCTGGCGCTGTCGTTGGCGGCGTCGTCGTTCGCGGACGGCACCAGGGTGGCGGGGACAAGGCCGGCACTGATCCGGGCGATGTGCGAGACCAACCGGACGGCGCTGATCGACGCGGTCGACGATGCCCTGGGCATTCTCGGAGTGGCCCGTGGTTCGCTGGCCTCGACCGGCTCGCTGGCGAAGCTGGCCGACTCCGGGCACGACGCGCGGACCCAGTTCGATGGTCGGGGCGGTGATCTCAGTCCGGTGACGCTGGACGGTGACGACCTGGTGGATCAGTTGCTCGCGGTCGGTGCCGCCGGCGGCCATGTCTCCGCGGTGCGCCGCGGGGACGCCGGTCCGGTGGTCGATGCCTGGTATCCCGACGGCGACTGACCGCCGGCCTGGCGGCAGAGGCGTTCTACAGGTTGCCGCGGGCGGCCTGTTCACGCTCGATCGACTCGAACAACGCCTTGAAGTTGCCCTTGCCGAAGCCCAGCGAGCCGTGCCGCTCGATCAGCTCGAAGAAGATGGTCGGCCGGTCGCCGAGCGGTTTGGTGAAGATCTGCAGCAGGTAGCCGTCCTCGTCCCGGTCGACCAGGATGCCGCGCTTCTTGAGCTCCTCCACCGGAACCCGGACGTGCCCGATCCGCTCCCGCAGCGACGGATCGTCGTAGTAGGCGTCGGGGGTGCTGAGGAACTCGACGCCCTCCGCGCGCAGCGCGTCAACCGTGCCGAGGATGTCGTTGGTGGCAAGCGCCAGATGCTGGCACCCGGGCTCGCCGTAGAACTCCAGGTACTCGTCGATCTGCGACTTGCGCTTGCCGACGGCCGGTTCGTTGAGCGGAAACTTCACCCGGTGGTTGCCGTTGGCAACGACCTTGGACATCAGCGCTGAGTACTCGGTTGCGATGTCGTCACCGACGAACTCGGCCATGTTCACGAATCCCATGACCTTGTTGTAGAACTCCACCCACTCGTTCATCCGGCCGAGTTCGACGTTGCCGACGGCATGGTCAAGCGCCTGGAACAGGCGCTTCGGTGCGCCGGGGCGCTTGACGAACGACGAGCGGCGGGCGACGAACCCGGGCAGGTACGGGCCGGTGTAACGGCTGCGGTCCACCAGGGTGTGCCGGGTGTTGCCGTAGGTCGCGATCGCCGCGAGTCGGACGGTGCCGTGCTCGTCGGTCTCGTCGTGCGGTTCGACCAGCACGGTCGCGCCCTGGCTGCGGGCGTGGGCGATGCATTGATCGACGTCCTTGACCTCCATCGCGAGGTCGACGACGCCGTCGCCGTGCCTGCGGTGCTCGTCCATCAGCGGGCTGGACGGTGACACCCCGCCCCGGAGCACGAACCGCGCCGACCCGGACGTCAGGACATAGGACGTGTGGTCACGCTGCCCGACCTCCGGGCCCGAGTAAGCCACCAGGTCCATGCCCCACGCCGACTGGAAGTAGTGGGCGCTCTGCGTGGCGTTGCCGCAGACGAAGACGACCGCGTCCATCGCGATGACCGGGAACGGATCCTTGCTGGTGTCGTAGTCCACCAGGCCGACCAACCGGCTGAGCGAATCGGCATCGAGGTCGGCGGACAGTTCCTGGCCGGTGAGGGTGATGGGCGCGGCGGTCGGCGTCGTCGTCATCCGCAGAGGGTTGCCGCCCGAGCCGCCGGTAGGCAAGAGTTGCGCAGAACGTTGGTCACCGTGCACAGATTGTCCCGCACTGATGCCTCCTGACTGGGCACGGTGACTAGTGTGAGCCCATGTCGATCGATCGGCTCGACGCCGCCATCCTGGAGATCTTCGCCGCCGAGCCGCGGATCGGCGTGCTCGAGGCCGCGCGGCGGGTGGGGGCCGCCCGCGGCACGGTGCAGGCCCGGTTGGAAAGGATGCAGCGAACAGGGGTCATCGCCGACCTCGCGCCCACCATCGACCCCACCGCGCTCGGTTATCCGGTCACGGCGTTCCTGTCGCTGGAGATCGCGCAGGGCCGCGGCCGCGGGGAGGTCACGGCGCATCTGGCAGCCATTCCGGAGGTCATCGAGGTGCACACCATCACCGGTGCTGCGGACCTGCTGGTGCGCCTGGTCGCGCGATCCAACGCCGACCTGCAGCGGGTCATCGACGACGTCGTGCGTGACCCGGCGGTGCTGCGGACGGCAACCGCGATCGCGTTGGACAAGCCCGTCCCCCGGCGCACCGGACCACTGATCCGGCAGGTCGCCGAGCACGGGTGACCGCCCACAAGCACACGGCGTGAAGAAGGCCGATGCGCCTCACCTCGGGCCGACGGCGGAGGCCCCGCGCACGCGACACGCACCGTCAGGCGGGAGGCACGGGCCGTGCGGGCGCCCGTCATGGCCCTGCACGGTGGGGGCGGGCCGTACCCTTTGTCCAGACCTGACCGACCGGCGTCATCGACGGCATCACCGCAGATCGGACCCGAGAATGCATCGCCTCTCAGGCTTCATGCGCACCTACTGGAACCGGGGGGCGCCGGGCCGCCCGACCCCGCGATCTCTGGCCGTCTTCATGCAGCGGATGTGGTTGGCGGCGTTCGCCTTCAAACTGCTCGGCTCTTCGTGGGATGTGTCCTGGCACTTCAAATGGCTGCGTGACGACCTGGCGGCCGCTCACGTGCTGAACACCGTAGGGACCGGCATCGCGATCGGACTGGTGCTGTCCCACACCTTCACCGGCTACGGCGCCGACCGCCGGTCGCTGCGGATCATGCAGATCGGCACCGGCATCTTCGTGCTCGCCGGCCCGATCGACGTCATCAACCACCGGGTGAACGGCCTGGACCTGACCGCCTGGTCGCCGTCGCATCTGCTGCTGTACGGCGGCACGGCGATCATGCTGGCCGGCGTCATCCGCAACTGGTACCACTCGTTCCCGGGCGACGACGGGTACGCGCGGCAGTGGCGGTTCGGGCTGATCGCGCTGTGGGCCTTCATGTTCGAGAACATGTTCTTCCCGACCGGCCAGCAGGAGTACGGAATCCTCGAGGTCGCGTCGTGGTTCCGCGGCCAGCCCTACGCCGAACCGGAACTGCTGACCTTCGCGGCCGGCCAGATCGGCCGGCCGGTGGACGACATCGCCATCCAGTCCTTCGCGATGCCGATCGCGCCGTGGGTGTATCCGGTCTGGGCCATCGCGGTGTGCGTGCCGGTGCTGGTGCTGGCCAGGATCATGGTCGGTTGGCGGTTCACGGCGACGGTCGTCGTCGCCGGTTATGTCGCCTACCGCTGCCTGATCTGGCCGTTGCTGACCTTCACCATCTTCCCGCCGAGCGTGGTCCCGTTCTGGCTGCTGGCGGTGGGCATCGCGGTGGACGCGGTGTTCCTGTTGCCGCTGCGGCCCTACGTCCGCGCGGCCGTCGGTGCGGTGCTGGTGACGCTGGTCGGGTACGGCGCCATCTGGGTCCAGACGGTCGCGTTCGGCACCCCGACGAATTTGGGTCAGCTGACCATCGGCGACATGCGGACGGTCTTCGAGCAGGGCAGTTCGCTGCACATGGTCCCGGTCGCGTGGACGTCGATCTGGGTGGCGGCGGTCGGCCTGCTGGTCGCGTGGTCAGCGGTCACCTGGCTCGCCGCACGCAGCGTGGGTCTGGATTCCCCGCGGCCGCCGCACCGGACGGTGCCCCACGGCCCGGAGCCGCTCCGTGACGATCGACGCGCGCTGGCCGGCTGGCCGGTCGATGACGGTGCCGTCACCAGATCCGGCTGACCCGGTGTCGCCGTGGTGACCGACGGCGGGACGCCGGACGACCTGACTACGGACGGCCGGATGACGGGCGCCGGCAGCGGTCAGCTCCCCCGCCCCGCGCTGGTCGTCCTGGTCGGTCCGTCCGGCTCCGGCAAGACCACCTGGGCGCGAAGGCATTTCGCTGCCGGCGAGGTCGTGTCCTCCGACGCGCTGCGGGGCCTGGTGGGCAGCGGGGAGGGCGACCTGGACGCCTCGGTCGACGCCTTCGCCGTCCTGGATGCCGTCGTCGCTGCGCGGCTCCGGCGCGGTTTGACCACCGTCATCGACACGCTCGGGTTGGATCCGGTCCGCCGGCGCGCTGCGACCGACGCCGGCCGCGCGGCGGCGCTGCCGGTGGTGGCGGTCCGCTTCACCACAGCGCTGGAGGTCTGCCGGCGGCGGAACCGGGAACGCTCGCGTCCGGTGCCGGCGCCGGCGTTGAAGGCCCAATTCCAACGCGCGGCCGCCGTCGACCTCGCCGCCGAGGACTTCGATCGCGTCATCACGCTCGACGCGTCGCCCGACGCGGGCGGCGGCGGGGCGCTGACCAAGGCGGCGGTCACCCCGGATGGTGCAGCACACAATCCGGTGACCACGGCACCGCCTGCAGCACTGCGCTTCTCACTGCAGATCTCGGCCTTCCCATGGGGGAAGGACCCGCGGCGCTGGCTGCGCGACGTGGCGACGACCGCGGAGGCGGCCGGCTTCACCGGGCTGGCCGTGATGGATCACCTGCTGCAGATCCCGCAGGTCGGCCGCGCGTGGGACCCGATCCCCGAGGCCTACGTGACCCTCGGCTACCTGGCCGGGGTCACCGATCGGGTCGAACTCGGTGCGCTCGTCACACCGGTGACTTTCCGTGCCGCACCGCTGCTGGCGAAGATCCTCGCCAGCCTGGATGCCGTCTCCGGTGGTCGCGCCTTCTGTGGCATCGGAGCGGGTTGGTTCGGTCGCGAGCATGCCGGTTACGGGCTGCCCTTCCCCTCGGCGAAGGCCAGGCTCGACGAACTGGAATCGACAATCGGGGTGCTGCGAGCGTTCTGGGGTCCGGGCACGAAACCGTACGGTGACCTGCCCGAGTCCACGTGCTACCCGCGGCCCGGCAACATCCCGATCATCGTCGGCGGCGGCGGGGAGCGCCGAACCCTGGAGATCGCCGCCCGGCTCGCCGACGGCTGCAACGTCAGCTCGGCGCCGGAAACGCTGCCGCACAAGATCGGGGTGTTCCACGACCACGCCACCCGTGCGGGACGGCCGGCGACGGACCTGCGAATCACCGTGCTCGACCTGCCGATCGTCGGCCACAGACCCGACGACGTGGCCCGCCTGGTCGAAGCGCACCGGGGACGATCGTCGGCCACGGCCTACGCGGCGGCGCACCACGCAGGGACGGTGGACCGACACATCGAGCGCTACCGGGGCCTGGCACAACAAGGGGTCGACACGGTCTTCGTCAGCCTGCCGGATCTGACCGGACCGCGGGAGGTGGCGACATTCGCCGACGTGATCGGGGCCTTCGACGCAGGGTCGGTGAACCGGGACGTCAGAACGGCGTCACGGACGCCCGGGTGAGCACGACCGCGACACCGAAGGCCAGCGCGAGCACGACCAGCTCCCACCCGCACCACACCGCGATCGAGGTGCGCCGGCCGGCGGCGATGGCCGGCATCAAGCGGGTCCGGACCACCACCGCAATGGCCGCGACCACTGCGATCAACAGGGCCTTGACCAGCACCAACACGCCGAATCTGGTGCTGAACAACGACCCCGGCAGGGAGGTGACCGGGGACAGCGCGAGTTCGAGCAGACCGGTGAACACACCGCTGAGCCCGACGATGAACACGCACCAGGTGGCCAGCCGGGAGTACCGCGGCAGCGCCTCGGCCAGCAGGGCCGGGCGTCGGGTCAGGAACACGATCACCGCGCCAAGTGCCCCGGCCCAGGCGCTGGCGGTGACCACGTGCAGTTCCATCACGACCATGGACAGGTCGTGGTACGCCCAGTTGGAGGCGTGCCCGGTCAGCGGCAGGGGCAGCAGGCCGAACAGCGCGATCCCGGCCCGCAACTCGGCGGGCACGTTCTCACCGTGACGCAGGCTCAGCCGCGCCAACAGCAGTGAGATGGCGCCGCACACCGCGGACAGCATCAGACCTTTGCCGGCGGCGATGTTGGACACGTACTGCCACATCGCTGCCGGGCTGGGCGCGGACCCCGGGTTCAGCTCGGCGGTCAGCAGCGCGATGGACGCCAGAGCCGCGGCGGTCCAGCCGGCGGAGGCCCACACGCCCACCCGCCGCGCGGACCGCATCACCGGCTCGGTGTCGTCGGGCCGGTCGAAGCCGAGCAGCCTGGCGAGGATCGCCACCCCGGCGGCCGTCACCGCACACAGATCCAGCAGGGTCCTGGCGACGGGTATCCCGTACCGCACGAGCGGTCCGGGCTCGGTCAACCCGGCGACCTGCGGAAGGTCCGTCGCACCGGTGCCGACGATCGCGGCCACGACGGCCGCGGCGGCCAGCGCCATCGCAAAGGCGGCGGCCGACCGGAACAGGCCCGCGAACAGCACGGTCGGCGAATTGGCCTGCGGTGCCGACCGATTCCGCCGGGCGGTCGCCGCAGCCGGGTGCGGGGGTCGGACACTCACCGGTCCATGGTGGCACGGGCGAAGCCTGCCCTCGATCGAGTGCCCCCACTGCACCGCCCACCATCCACAGCCCACGATCCACCGGCCACCATCCACAGCCCACGAACCACAGCCCACGATCCACAGCCCCGAGGGACCGCGGCCGTCACCGCTGCCGGCGCACCCGGCTCATCGCCCAGTCCGGTTCGTCGGACTGCCGCACGCTGCCATCGCCACCGAACAACAGGAAGGAGTCGAACGTCCGGGCGAACGCACGGTCGTGGGTGACGGCGACGACGGTGCCCGCGAATGCGTCCAGGGCCACCTCCAGCGCCTCCGCGGAGTGCAGATCGAGGTTGTCCGTCGGCTCGTCGAGCAGCATCAGCGTGGCACCGGAGAGTTCCAGCAGCAGGATCTGCAGCCGCGCCTGCTGCCCGCCGGACAACGTGTCGAAGGTCTGCTCGCCGGCCCTGGCCAGTCCGTACCGGTCCAGCGCCCGGGCGGCCTGCTCCCGGCCCATGCCTGCGCGGTGCTCATCCCCGCGGTGCAGGATGTCCAGCAGCGTCCGGCCGGCGAGTTCGGTGTGGGCGTGGGTCTGCCGGAAGAAACCCGGCCGCACCCGTGATCCCAGGACGGCGGTCCCGGTGTGCGGCACCGGGTCGATGGCCTCGTCGGAGACCGGCTGGTGCTCGACGTCCGGATCCGAACCGCCGCGGGCGAGCAGCCGCAGGAAGTGCGACTTCCCCGAGCCGTTCGACCCGAGGACGGCGACCCGGTCGCCGTAGAAGATCTCGAGGTCGAACGGTTTCATCAGACCGGTGAGTTCGAGGCTGCGGCAGACGACGGCCCGCTTGGCGGTGCGCCCACCGGTCAGCCGCATGGTGACCTTCTGGGTCAGCGGGACGGCTTGCGGCGGTCCGGCCTCCTCGAACTTGGCGAGCCTGGTCTGGGCTGCCTGGTAACGGGAGGCCAGGCCGTCGTTGAACGCCGCCTTCGTCTTGTACATCAGCACCAGCGCCTTGAGTTTCGCCCGTTCCTCGTCCCACCTGCGGCGGAGCTCCTCCAGCCTCGAGTTCCGGTCGTCCCTGGCCGCCCGGTAGGTCTCGAACGAGCCACCGTGCACCCACGACACGGCGCCGGCCGCACCCGGTTCCAGCGTGACGATCCGGGTCGCGGCGGTGGAGAGCAGTTCCCGGTCGTGCGAGACCAGCAGCACCGCCTTGTTCGTCGCGGTGAGCTTCTGCTCGAGCCATTGTTTGCCGGGCACGTCCAGGTAGTTGTCCGGCTCATCGAGCAACAGGACGTCGGCCGGGCCCGCCAGCAGCAGCTCCAGCACCAGACGCTTCTGTTCACCGCCGGAAAGGCTGGTCACCGCACGGTATTTCGCGCGGTCATAGGGCACACCGATGGCCGCGACGGTGGCCACGTCGAACGCCGTCTCATGCGCGTAGCCGTCGACGTCGGCCCAGTCGGCGAGCGCCTGTGCGTACCGGAGCGCGACGGCGTCCGAGTCGTCGGCCATCATCTCCAGTTCGGCGTCGTCGACGGCCGCCGCGGCGGCCCGCACCGGCGCCGGAGAGACCGACAGCAGCAGGTCCCGCACGGTCGAGTCGTCCCGGACCGACCCGATGAACTGGCGCATCACCGCGAGCGTGCCCGACCTGCCCACCGCGCCGTCCTCGGGAGACTCGTCGCCGGCCGCGATCCGCAGCAGCGTCGTCTTCCCGGTGCCGTTCGGTCCGATGAGCGCCGTCACCTGACCTGCGGCCACCCGGAAGGTGACGTCGGCGAGCAACGGCCGCCCGTCTGGCAGGCTGTAGCTGACGGCGTTGAACTCCAGATGACCCACCGGGCAAGAGTGCGGGCACCGGGTACCGGCGTCAAACCGATTGCCTCTGCTGTTCCAGAGGTGGTCGCGGGAGTAGTAGCGGGAGTCGGCGCGGAACCGTCGACGCGCCCCTGACAGCTCTGATTGCACCCGTGATCACGCAGCGAGACGGAATGGAGTCGGTAGACTACTTTGCGTGAGCCCCCCGGCCGAGTCGACGCGATTGCTGTCGTGGTCATCGGACGACGGCCGTCGATTGGAGATCGTCCGAGTCGTGCTGGGCGACCGGGGCCTGCGCGCCAACGGACACCTGGTCGCCCTTGGACGCCACAGCTTCGGTGCGTCGTACTCGGTGCTCTGTGATGCGGCCGGTCTGACCCGGAGGCTGTCCGCGCACAGCGATTCGGCGTTGACCGACCGCGGTCTGTCCCTGACGCACACGCCGGGTGGCCCGTGGCAGGACGGCGCCGGCTATTCCGCCCCCGCTCCGGATCTGGACGTCTGCCTGGACGTCGACCTGCTGACAAGTGTCTTCACCATCTCCCTGGTGGTTCGGAGGTTGCGGCTGCAGTGCCGGATGGCCGACGAGACGGTGCAACTCGTGCAGGTCGGCGTTCCGGGCCTCGCGGTCACCGCTGAACGACACTGGTTCCGTACCAACGGCTTCGACGAGAAGGGTGCTTCCATCACCCATGTCGGGCCGGGCGGGGAGCGGAAGTTCACAGTCGATTCGAACGGCTTCGTGCTCGACGTGCCGCGACAGTCCTACCGGCTGCGGTGAGATCGCTCCGGTGGCCGGCCACCGGAACCTCATGGGGACATCGTTCGTTGTCGGGCGGGCCGGGCATTCCGGTCAGCCGACACCACCAGGGAGTTCATCGATGGTCGACTTCAAACAGCTCCGCGACAAGGCCCAGGGCCTGTTGGCGGACCATTCGGACAGCGTGAAACAGGGCATCACCAAGGCCGGCGGCTTCGTCGGCGGCAAGGTCGGCCACGACAAGGTCGATCCGATCGAGGGCAAGTTGCACGGCTTCGTCGACAAGGCGGCCGGCAAGGACGGCACCATGCCCCCCGCACCGCCGACCGCCCAACCGCCGGTCGATCCCACCCCGCCGCCGGGCACGCCGAATCCCCCGCCCAGCACGGCAGTCTGACCACCTGCCGACCGCCGGCGTTCCCCGGGCGCGCAAACCGCCGCAGCATGGCACCGGGCCCGGGGGACCCCGGCGGTCACGGCAGCAGCGCGGCCACCGCCGCCCGAATACGCTTGGCGGACACCGGAACGGCGGTTCGCATCGGTTGAGCGAAGACCGCGACCCGGTATTCCTCGAGGAGATCTCTGACCGCCGTCACGTCCGGGTCGGAACGGCGCTCCTCCGGCAGAGCGTCCACCGCGCGGTCGATCTCCGCATCCAGCGCCCGGATCTCCGCCAGCCGTTCGCGATCCCGGGCGGGGGCCGTCGTCGCGCGCTCCGCGCGCACCGCCAGCGCCTGGAGTCGGCGGGCGAGGTCGGGAATCTTCGCCGCACCGGTTCTGGTCAGAAAGCCCGGAGCCAGCGACACGGACAGCTGACGTCGCATGTCTGCCAGCAGATCGGCGATGGCACCACCGGCGGGGCCGACGGCCGCGGCGTCGATCGCCCGTGCCGCGACAGCGGCCGCCTGCAGTGCCTGCTCGCCCGCGACCATCACGTCCCGAGTCGCCTTACCCAGGTGCGGCGTGATCCTGACCTGCAGGCGCGCGAAAGCGGCTGCGTCGAAGGCAGGTCCGCCGGCCCAATCCAGCAACGCGTCCACCGCCGCCTCGGTGGCGTCCGAGACCAGCTCACCCACCGAGCCGTAGGGCGTCACCGCGAAGGTCAGCAACTGTTCCCTGGTCAACGACTGACGCAGCGCCCCCAGCTGTGACGGGGCTGTCGAGACCAGGAGCCGCCTGGTCCCGGCCCGCATGGCCCTTTCCTGGTCCCGCGCCGTGCTGAACACCGTGATGCCGACCGAGCTCCCCTCGTCGACCAAGGCCGGGTAACCGGTGACCTCAAGTCCCGCAACGGTTGTCGTGACGGTGCGGCGCAGGCCCTCCGCGGGGAAGGCGGTCAGGCCGGTCCGTTCGACCGCGCCGGAGGCCTTGGCCACCGCCTGCCGGGCGTCGGTCTTCAGGCTGCTCTGGATGCCGGACAGGTCCTTCCCCGTCGCGACAGTGCGACCCTTGTCGTCGACCACCGAGAAGTTCATCCGCAGATGGTCCGGAACCTTCTCGAGATCGAAATCGGTTGCCCGCACGACGACTCCGGTCAACGCGGTCAGGGCCGCCGCCAGCTCCGCAGGAAGCGATGCTCCAGATCCCTGCTGTACGGCAGCCGGCCCGGAACTGCCTGTGGCGGCCGGGTTCGCCGGCCGCTGTTGGGCGTCGAGACGGGCGAGCGCCGCGCGGGCGAAGTCCGGCACCGGAACGAAGTTGCGACGCAACGTCTTCGGTAGCGTGCGGATCAGGGCCACGGCCAGATCGCTGCGCCAGCCAGGGATCTGGCGCTCGAAGGCAGCCGGATCGACCCGCGCGAGAACGGCCAGCGGGATCGTCACGGTCACCCCGTCGTCACGGCGGCCCGGGTCGAAGACGTAGTCGAGTTCGAGATCGACACCGCCAGAGCTGAAACGGTCCGGGAAAGCGGCCGCGTCGAACCGCTCGGTGCCGGCCGCGATGAGCATCTCGGTATCGAAGGTCAACAGGTCGGGGGCGGCCCGCGACGCCTTCTTCCACCAGGAGTCGAAATGCCGTCCTGAGGTGACCTCCGGCGGGATCCGCTCGTCGTACAGGGCGAACAGTGTCTCGTCGTCGACGACGATGTCCCGCCGCCGGGTGCGTTCCTCCCATGCGGCGACATCATCGATGGCCCGCTGGTTCTGGGCGAAGAAGGTGTGCCGCGTCGACCAGTCTCGTTCGACGAGCGCGTGCCTGATGAACAGCTCCCGGGACAACTCGGGATCGATCCGATCGAATTGCACGGTGCGCGCCGCGACGATGGGCACACCGAGCAACTGCACCTTCTCGGTGGCCTCCACACTCGCCCGCTTCGAGTTCCATCTCGGCTCGGAATAGCTGCGCCGCAACAGATCTCCGGCAACCTGCTCGATCCAGCCGGGTTCAACCCTGGCACAGATGCGACCCCAGAGCCGGCTGGTCTCGACCAATTCCGCCGCGACCACGAGCTGCGGGGCGGATCGCGCCAATGCCGAACCCGGCCAGATCACGAAGCTGACACCCCGGGTGCCCTGATACTCGCGGGCAGCTTCCTTCCGCAGCCCGATGTGTGAGAGCAGTCCGGCCAGCAGCGCGGTGTGGACCCGCGGCGTGTCGACCTCCACGGCCAGCGACCCCCGGCCGCCGGCCGGGACCCGCGCCGATTGCTGCCCCGTTGCCTGCTTGTTCTGCTCTTCCCGGCCCGTGCCCGATCCATCACCGGCGCCCGATCCCCTACCCGATTCCTTGCCCGATTCCTTGCCCGATTCCTTGCCGGCGCCCGATCCCTTGCCCGAACCCTTGCGGGCGGCCGATCCCTGGCTCGGCGCCGCCTGATCGACCCGGGCCGGACGGGCGTCCGGGTCCATCTTCAGCCCGCGGAGGAGCTGCCGCAGTTGCGCGTGCAGGTCCTGCCACTCCCGGATCCGCAGGTAGTTGAGGTACTCGCGTCGGCACATCCGCCGGAACGCGTTGCCGGACAGCGCTTTCGCCTGATCCTGCAGGTACGCCCACAACCCGAGCAGGGCGCTGAAATCCGATTGCGGGTCGACGAAACGGGAATGCGCCGCGACGGCCTTGTCCCGTTCGTCCAGCGGGTATTCCCGGACGTCGACAATGGCCAGTGCCGCGACGATGATCAGCACGTCCCGCAGGCACCCCTGCGTGTGGCCCTCGATGAGGATCCGGGCAAGCCGCGGGTCAAGCGGTAGGCCGGCCATGTTCCGTCCGACCGGCGTGAGCCGAGGACGCTCGGTGCCCGACTGCTCGAGTGCACCCAGCTCGGTGAGAACCGTGACGCCGTCGGTGATCTGCCGCCGATCGGGCGGTTCCAGGAACGGGAAGACGGAGATGTCCCCCAGGTCGAGCGAGGCCATCTGCAAAATCACCGAGGCCAGCGATGTGCGGGCGATCTCCGGGTCGGTGAACTCCGGCCGGGCCAGGAAGTCCTCCTCGGAGTACAGCCGGATGCAGATGCCGTCGGCCACCCGTCCGCAACGCCCCGCCCGCTGACCCGCCGACGCCTGCGAGATCGGCTCGATCGGCAGCCGTTGCACCTTGCTCCGGGGCGAGTACCGCGAGATGCGAGCCGTGCCGGGGTCGATCACATAACGGATACCCGGGACCGTCAGCGACGTCTCGGCAACATTGGTGGCCAGCACGATCCGGCGGCCGGCATGCGACGAGAACACCTTGTGCTGATCTGCCGACGACAAACGCCCGTACAGCGGCAGCACCTCGGTGACGCCGCGACGCCCCGCCAGGTGTCCCCGGAGAATCTCCGCGGTGTCGGTGATCTCGCGCTCCCCGGACAGGAATACCAGGATGTCGCCGTCGCCGGCGGCGAGCAGCTCATCGGCGGCGTCACAGATGGCCTGCGCCTGGTCGATTGCCTCCTCCCGGGCCCTCGCAGCCCCGCCACCCTGCCCCGATCCCCCTGCCGCCCGGCCGGCCGGCCGGCGGCCTAACACCCCCCGCCGACGCGGACCGGCTGCCGGGAGATCCTGCGACTCTTCTGCGACGTCGTCCGGCTCTTCGTCGGATTGGTCGTCCACACCATAGGGCCGGTAACGGATCTCGACCGGATAGGTGCGCCCGGAGACCTCGACGATGGGCGCATCGCCGAAGTGCCGACTGAAACGCTGCGGGTCGATGGTGGCCGAGGTGATGATCAGCTTCAGGTCCGGACGGCGGGGTAGCAGCTCTTTGAGGTAGCCGAGCAGGAAGTCGATGTTCAGGCTGCGCTCGTGCGCCTCGTCGATGATGATCGTGTCGTAGGCCAGCAGCAGCCGGTCCCTGGTGATCTCGTTCAGCAGGATGCCGTCGGTCATCAGCTTGACGAGCGTGTCGGGTCCGGTGTGATCGCCGAACCGGATGGCGTAACCGATCGCGCCGCCGACGGAGGTGCCGGTTTCCTCGGCGATCCGCTCGGCCAATGCGCGCGCCGCGATCCGCCTGGGCTGGGTGTGGCCGATGCTGCCGCGGACCCCGCGACCGATTTGCAGGCAGATCTTGGGGATCTGCGTCGACTTCCCCGACCCGGTTTCACCGGCGACGATGACGACCTGGTTGCCCGCGATCGCGGCAGCCAGGTCGTTGACCCGGTCGGATACCGGCAATTCGGGCGGGTATGTCAGGGTCGGCACGGTTGCCTGCCGGCGGGCGAGACGTTTGTGCGCCGCGGCGATCTGACGGTCGACGTCCTCCAGCGCCCGGCTCCGCTTCCCCTGGTCGGAGATCCGCCGGGCGCCCTTGAGCCGTCGGCGCAGTCGCCGTTCGTCGAGCAAGGTGAGGTCGGTCAGCCGCCGGGCCGGATCATCGGGAACCGGTCCGGGCGAACTGGGTCCGGTTGAATCGGGTCCGGTTGAGTCGGGTCCGGTTGAGTCGGGCCCGGGCGAATCGGGCCCGGTTGAATCGAGTTCGGTTGAATCGGGTCCGGCCGAATCGGGTCCGGGGGGATCGGGGAGCACTGGCGTGGAGATTCCCGCCGCTGAGGTTTCGCTCATGTCGGGCTCCAGAGTAGGTCGACCCCGGGCACCCACCGCCGGATTTTCGCTCAGCGCACGGCACCGGGCGGCCCGCCGGTCACGCACTGTCGGCGGGATCGATCCATTGTTCCTGTTTGGCCACGATGTCCCACCGTCGTGCTGCCGTGAGAGTGCCCGTCAGCGGCTCGAAGTCAGCCAGGACCATCAGCGCGACGGCCAGCTGCTCCGCTGTCAGCCGCCTGGCCAGGGTGATGTGGGGCGTCCATCGGCCGGCGGAGAAGGTCCCGTGCGGATTTGCCGGTGCAGCCAGTGCCCGCACGAGCTCGCTCTGCAGATCCAGCACTTCGATGGACGGAACGGCCAGCCGGGCGAGCACGAAGCGGTGGCCACCGAAGATCAGCAGGCCGCCGACCGTCACCGGCAACGGCAGCACGGCGACCGCCGAGGACAACCTGTTGATGTCGCGGGTGTCCAGCGTGTCCGCCAGCGCCATGGTGATGTGCGGTCGGTTGGATGCCCCCCGGTGCCGGCCCTGGCTGGGCAGGTCGGCGTCGAGCAGCGCAGCCCACTGCTGTCGGATCGACGTGTCGGTGGCGTCATCGACGACCAGCTCCACCGAGTGCACCCGCCCATCGAAGCGCACCGGGCCGGTGCATGCCGCCGGAGGGAGTTGATGGGGAGTCGAAGCCGCCCCTTGAGCGGCCGGGGCCGGACCCGGACACAACCGGCCCTGCGCATCCCTGCCCGAGAGTGAACCGTCCCGTGCCAGGGAAGGATAGGGAGAGCCGTTGACGCCCGAGGTGCGGCTCGAAGGGAGTTCCCATGGCCGGACAGTGGCCCGCAAATTCGCGCAAAGGACGAGGGCCAACCGGCACGGACGGCCCGGCCGCGGGGGTTGCGGCAGCGTCTGCCGCCGCCCAGCACGACCCGGGCGACGTGGCGGACGTCGCCGATGCCAGCGGTGTCCCGGCAGACAATTCGGCGCCGGGCGCGACCGGTTCGGTCATCGGGCGATCGCCGATGGCCCGCCGGTTGCAGCAGGGCGTGATCGAAGCGGCTCGGTGGACGGTTCGGCTGCTCATCATCGCTGCCGGGCTGTGGGCGCTTTTCTGGCTGATGGGGCAGCTGTGGAGCGTGCTGCTACCGATCCTGCTCGGTCTGCTGCTCGCCACCATCCTCTGGCCGCCGGTGCGCTTCCTGCGCCGGAAGCTGCCGAACGCACTGGCGGCGTTGATCGCCGTCATCGGGCTGCTGGCGTTCGTCGGCGGCCTGATCGCGGTGCTGGCACCGCAGGTCACCTCGCAGGCGCAGGATCTGATCGACCAGGCCTCACTCGGACTGGGGTCGCTGCAGACCTGGCTGGCGGGGGCGCCGTTCAACATCGGCCCCGACGCGCTCGGCGGGCTGGTGGACAAGGGCATCAGCGAGCTGCAGAGCAACGGGCAGGAAATCGCCGGGATCCTCATCGGCAGTCTGGGCGCCATCGGCTCGGCCGTCGTCACCTTCGTTCTTGCTCTGGTGCTGTGCTTCTTCTTCCTCAAGGACGGACCGCTGTTCCTGCCGTGGTTGCGGACCTGGATCGGCGACACCACGGGCCGACACGCCGAGGTCGTCTCCGGCCGGGTGTGGACGGCGCTGGGTCACTACGTCTGGTCACAGGCCGCGGTGGCGTTCGTCGACGCGTTCTTCATCGGCATCGGGGTCTGGCTGCTGGGTGTGCCGTTCGCCCTGCCCATTGCGGTGCTGACCTTCTTCGGCGCCTTCGTACCCATCGTCGGGGCCTTCGTCGCGGGCGGCGTCGCCGTGCTCGTGGCCCTCGTCTCCGGTGGGGTGTGGACGGCGGTCGGAGTGCTTGCGATCGTGGTGGGCGTGCAGCAACTCGAGGGCAACGTCATGCAACCGCTGCTGGTCGGCAGGACCTTGAAGATCCACCCCGCCGTCGTGCTCGGCGCGGTTGCGTTGGGCGGCACGCTGTTCGGCATCGTCGGGGCTTTTCTGGCGGTTCCTGCCGTCGCGGTGGTCCAGGTGATCGCCAGGTACGTCCGCGAGCAGATCGACCAGCCCGCCGCCGCGGGCGCGACCCCCGCGCAGGTTCGGGAAGGAGCGGGGCGCGGCGACGGCGACGGCGACGGCGACGGCGACGGCGACGGCGACGGCAGCTGACAGCCACCCCGGATCCCACCACGTACGCCCCATCCGGTTCCGTCGAGGGCCGCGTCCGTCACCGGTGGTGGCCCCGATGCGCCGCGGCGCAGGCCTCGACGGTTGGATGGACCGATGCCGCCAGATCCCGGCCGGGAAACTTCCTCAGCACGGACGCTGATCCTGCTCCGGCACGGCAAGTCGGCCTATCCGCCGGGCGTGCAGGACCACGAGCGACCCTTGGCTCCGCGCGGCGTCACACAAGCCGGTCTGGCCGGCAACTGGATCAGCCGCCATCACCCTCGCATCGACCGGGTGATCTGCTCGACCTCGACGCGAACCCGGCAGACCCTGGCCGCATCCGGCCTGACCTCCGGCGTGCGGGTGAACTTCACCAGCGCGATCTACGAGGCATACCCGGAGGAGCTCATCGAACTCCTGACGTCGCTGCCGGCCGACGACCGCACCGTGCTGCTGGTGGGTCATGGGCCGGGCATCCCGGCGCTGGCCGAGCAACTCGCGGGCCGCGGCTCGGACCGGGAAGCGCTACAGCGGGTGCAGAAGAAGTTCCCCACCTCGGCGATCGCAGTGATCGCCGTCGACGGTGACTGGGCCGACCTGGAGAAGGGCCGGACCAGGCTGACCGATTTCGTCGTTCCCCGACATCAGGGGCCAACAGAAGCGAGGCCATCGGTGCCACAGACCATTGCGTTCGGCGGGTCCACCCCCGACATCCACCCGACGGCGTGGCTCGCACCCACGGCGACCGTCATTGGGCGGGTGAGCGTCGGCGCCGGGACCGGCGTGTTCTACGGGGCGATCCTGCGAGGGGACAGCAGCACCATCTCCGTCGGATCGGGCAGCAACCTGCAGGACGCCGTGGTCGTGCACGCCGACCCCGACTTCCCGGCGACGATCGGCTCCGGCGTCAGCGTCGGTCACGCCGCGGTGCTGCACGGGTGCACCGTGCAGGACGACTGCCTGATCGGCATGGGAGCCATCGTGCTGAACGGTGCGGTGATCGGTGCCGGTTCCATGGTCGCGGCCGGCGCGGTGGTGCTGGAAGGGGCGCAGGTCCCGCCGGGTTCGCTGGTGGCCGGGGTCCCGGGCAAGGTCCGCCGCGAGCTCACCGCGGAAGAACGGGAGCACTTGGTCCACAACGCCACTCACTATCAGGAGCTCATCGGCGGCCACCGCCACCTCGGTGCCTGAAGTCCCGATCGACGAGCGCAATCAACGCCCCCTCAATGCGGTGTTCAACTCCCTCAGATCGATGCCCGCCGATCAATGCGCGGCGATCAACCCGTGCTGCTCAGCGTGATGACGACATGTACTTGCGGACCGACACCGGAATGAAGATCACCAGCAGGATCGCGATCCAGATCAAGGAGTAGACGAAGGGATGCTGGCCCGGAAAATTGTCGGGGTGCGGCAGTGCTGGACTGGTGTTGCCGAACAGCTCCCGTGCGGCGAGTGTCACCGATGACACGGGGTTCCACTCGGCGAAGGTCTTCAGCGCAGGCGGGAAGTTGTTGGTGGGCACGAAGGTGTTCGCGATGAAGGTGAGCGGGAAGATGATGATGAACGAGGCGTTGTTGACCACCTCCGGTGACTTCACCGACAGCCCGACGTACGCCATCACCCACGAGATGGAGTAGGCGAACAGCAGCAGCAACAGGAACGCCAGCAGCGCCTCGAACACCGACGTGCGGATCCGCCACCCGACCAGCAACCCGGTGATCGACATGACGGTGATGACGACGATGTTGTTGCCGATATCGGCGAAGGTCCGGCCGACCAGCACGGCCGAACGCGCCATCGGCAGCGACCGGAACCGGTCGATCAGCCCCTTCTGCTGATCCTCCGCGATACTCGCGCCGGTGATCGTCGCCCCGAAAACGACCGTCTGGGTGAAGATGCCGGCCATCAGGAACTCCTTGTAGTCCACCCCCTCGAGCGGGATGGCACTGCCGAAGATGAACGCGAACAACAGCACGAACATGATCGGCGAGAGGGTCGCGAAGACCAGCAGGTCCGGTACCCGCTTGATCTTCAGCAGGTTCCGCTTGGTGATCACCGCACCGTCGGAAACGGCCCGGGCCAGCGTCGTCATGACCGCACCTCCGTGGTGTCTGCGGCCGCGTGCTTCGGGCCCAGTTTTCCGTCCTGCGTCTTTTCCCGTTCGGCGTCTCGCTTCGCGTCGGCGGCAACCTCGTCCTCGGAGCTGTGCCCGGTCAACGCCAGGAACACGTCATCCAGATCGGGTCGGCGAAGACCGACATCGACGATCTCGACGTCCGCCCCGTCGAGCCTGCGCAGCGCCTCGCGAAGGACCTCGGCCCCGCCGCGCACCGGGATGGTCAACGACCTGGTCTGCTCGTCGACCGTGGGGGCGTCGATGGCAAGCACGGAAAGGTGTTCCAGCACAACGGGAATCTGTGCGATATCGGCGACGGTGAACTCCAGTCGATGACCGCCGACCTGCGCCTTGAGCTGATCCGCCGTGCCCCGCGCGATCACCTTGCCGTGGTCGATGACGACGATGCCGTCCGCCAGTCGGTCCGCCTCTTCGAGGTACTGGGTGGTCAGCAGGATGGTCGTGCCGTCGGCCACGAGACCTGCGATGAACTCCCACATACCGATCCGGCTCCGCGGATCGAGCCCGGTGGTCGGTTCGTCCAGGAACAGCACCCGCGGCCGGGCGATGAGCGAAGCCGCGATGTCGAGCCTGCGGCGCATGCCTCCTGAGTAGGTCTTCACGATGCGTCCGGCGGCGTCGGCCAGATCGAAGCGCTCCAGCAGGTTCTCCGCCCGCTGCCGGGCGTCGGCCTTCTTGAGCTGGTAGAGCCGGCCCACCATCTGTAGGTTCTCGGTACCGGTGAGGTACTCGTCGACCGCCGCGTACTGACCGGTCAGTCCGATGATCGAACGCACGCCGTCCGCATCGTCGACGACGTCCCGGCCGAACACGGTGGCGCGTCCGCTGTCCGCGCGCAGCAGGGTCGACAGGATCCGGACGACCGTGGTCTTACCCGCACCGTTGGGCCCCAGCAGGCCCAGCACGGTGCCCTCCGGTACCTCCAGATCGACCCCGGCAAGGGCCTTGGTCTGTTTGAAGGACTTGACCAGCGCCTGCACCTCGACGGCCGCGCTCATCGCAGCCCGCCGGTCGGGTGGCGAACGATGTCCGCCGAGAAGGTCTGCCCGTGCTCGTGTTCCATGGGGTTTCTCCGCGCGTGATCAAGACAATTTCCAGGGCGCGGCCAGTACAACACAGAGCACCGACAATGCCCCCTGGATTTCACTATGGGCCGACACCGGACGAACCGCGACGAATCCACCGGCAGATCCACGCGCCTCAGAAGGGGCTCGTGACACGGCGTCGGGCCGTCAACGCACGGCGAGCACGAACGGGAACACCGCCGCGGCACCCGCCTGCCGCAACTGCCGCGCCGCAACGGTCAGCGTCCAGCCGGTGTCGGTGCTGTCGTCGACCAACAGCACCCGGCGGCCGCGCACCGATCCGGGTTCGGCGAGCTTGATCCGTTGGTGGACCGCGGCCAGCCGTCGGGCCGAATTGGTTCCGCTGATCGCGGGGCGCCGGTCCAGCAGTTCCAGAGTGGTCAACACCGGCAGCGATCGGTACTTCGCCAGTCCGCTCGCAAGGTGGCGCACCAGTTCCGGACGGCCGAACGACTCGATGTAGACGACCCCGTCGATGGCGCCGTCAGCTGCCGGCAGCCAGCCGTCAAGAACCTGGACGGCCGCGTGCCGCAGCGGGATCGGTACCTCGCCGTCCTCCGCCCCTGCCGCCAGCGCCGCTCGCAACGCCGAACCCCAGCCGATGCCGTCCAACCGGCCCACGGCTCGGCCAGGCTCCGGCTTGTCGGCCGCCGCGATCTTGCCCGACAGCGAGACACCCAATGACGCCATGCCGGTCGGCCATTGGGAACGGGATTCGACGGCAACCCCGGGCACCTCCAGTTCCGCCTGCGCTGCTTCGACCGATTCCGGGCGCGCCTGGTTCGGGAGCGAAAGACCACCGCAGTTGTCGCACCGACCGCACGGTTCCGGCGCAGGATCGTCGAGTTGCTCACGCAGAAATGCCATCCGGCAGCCATCGGTCGAGATGTAGGTCAACATGGCCTTTTGCTCGATATCTCTGGCGGCGCTGACCCGGGCGTAGCGCTCGGCGTCGTAGGTCCACGGCTGTCCGGTCACCGTCCACCCGCCGGCGACCCGGCGGACCGCGCCGTCCACGTCGAGCACCTTCAGCATCATCTCCAGCCGGGACCGGCGCAGCGCGACCCGCGGTTCCAGTGCAGGCAACGACAGTGGCCGCCCCGCGTCGGCCAGCTCCTCCAGCGTCTGTCGCACGTCGGCTTCGGCGGGAAACCCCAAGGAGCCGAAGTACTTCCAGATGTCCACGTCATCGGTCCCGGGCAGCAGCACGACCTCCGCGCGGTCGACGCCACGGCCGGCGCGGCCGACCTGCTGGTAATAGGCGATGGGCGACGGCGGCGCTCCGAGATGTACCACGAACGCCAGATCCGGCTTGTCGAAACCCATTCCGAGGGCGGAGGTCGCAACAAGGGCCTTCACCCGGCCGGCCAGCAGGTCGTCCTCCGCGCGCGCACGCTCCGCCGGGTCCGTCCGGCCGGAGTAGGCGGCCACGGTCAGTCCCCTGGACCGCAGGTGCTCGGCCACCTGATCGGCCGCGGCCACCGTCAGGCAGTACACGATTCCCGAACCCGCTGTGCGCTCGAGGTAGTCGGCCAGCCAGCCCAGCCGGCTGGGCTGATTCGGCAGCCGGACCACCGCCAGGTGCAGCGAGCTGCGGTCGAGCGGTCCGCGCAGGACCAGGGTCTGGGAGGCCTCGACATCGGCTGTCCCACCGGTCGACTCGGCAGGACCGCCCACCGCGTGATGCGAGATCGCGAGCTGCTCGGCGACATCACGAGCTACCCGCTGATTCGCCGTTGCGGTCGTCGCCAGCACCGGGATGCCGTCCGGCAGGTCCTCGAGCAGCGTCCTGATCCGACGGTAATCCGGACGGAAGTCGTGCCCCCAGTCGGAGATGCAGTGTGCCTCGTCGATGACCACCAGCCCCGCGGTGGCCGCCACCTGAGGCAGCACCTCATCCCGAAAGCCGGGATTGTTCAGCCGTTCCGGCGAGACCAGCAGCACGTCGACCTCTCCGGCGCGCACCTGGTCGTAGACCTCCCGCCACTGCTCCGCATTGGCCGAGTTGATCGTCACCGCCCGGATTCCCGCGCGCTGGGCCGCCGCGATCTGGTTACGCATCAGCGCCAGCAGCGGCGAGATGATCACCGTCGGGCCGGCGCCCTGCTCGCGGAGCAATGCCGTCGCGACGAAGTACACCGCCGACTTGCCCCAGCCGGTGCGCTGCACCACGAGTGCGCGCCGCCGATCGGCCACCAGCGCGGAAATCGCCGTCCACTGATCGGCCCGCAGCGTCGCATCCTGCGAGCCGACGAGTGCCCTGAGGTGTTCCTGCGCACGTTCGTTCAGCGTCGTGGTCGGCACGGGGCTCCCTGTCATCGGGTCTGTTGGTCATCGGGTCTGTTGGTCATTGGGTCTGTTGGTCATCGGGTCTGTGCCGGAGGGCCGACACCGCAGCGGGCGAAACGGACCGATCGCCGTCATCGGCCGCACCATCCGACGGGATCGTAGGCGCCGGCACCGACGGTCCCCCGTAGCGCTGCACCAGTTCGGCTCCCAGCCGCGCCAGTTGCTCCTGCACCGGCGGGCAATCCTCGACGTGGACCAGCGCACCCCACCCGGCGAGCTGTTGCGCGATGTCCAGCGGTGTCGGAGCGCTGACCAGGACCCGCATCCGGCCACCGCCCGCAGGCCCCCGCACGGTGCACTGCCGGCCGAACTGGTCGCGGAGGACGCCGAGAAAACGCTCTTCGATCGTCACCGTCGCGGTGAGTCCGGAGCGGCGCCGCTCCACCTCACCCACCACCCGCTCCCAGGCTGCGGAGAGCTCGAAGCCCGACGGCCGATGCGCCGGGTGTTCGGTCAGCTCCATGTCGACCACCCTGTCCACCCGGAACGTGCGTTCCCCACGATCGGTGCCGGCGATCAGGTACCAGACGTCGTCCTTGTCGATCAGTCCCAGCGGGTCGATCGATCGCTCGGTCCGGTCGCCGGTGCGGCCCGCGTAGGTCAAGCGCACTTTCCGGCGGCGGACGACGGCGTCCTGCAGTGCCTCGACCATCGCCGGGCGTTCACGGTCGTCCTGCCCCCACCGCGCCGGGTCGATCACCACTGCATCCGCGGCGGCCATCGCGTCCGCCCGGAACGTTTCCGGCAGAGCGCGAATCACCTTGCGCAACGCCGCCTTTGCCGATGGCGACGGGGTTGCCGACGTACCGACCAACAGGAACAGCGCCCGCGCTTCCTGTGCCGTCAGCCCGCTGAGATCGGTGCGGGCCCCGCCCACCAGGGACCAGCCCGCCGCCGCGACCGGCCTGCGGATACACCGGGACACCGGCGGCCGACAGCGCCTCGAGGTCTCGGCGCGCGGTGGCCACCGAGATCTCCAGTTCGCCTGCGATCTCGGCCGCGGTCACCCGACCGCGCGTTTGCATCAGCAGCAGCACCGCCACCAGCCGGTCAGCCCTCATTTCTCCAGTCTCCCCGCAAAGTGCTCAAGAGGTGAGCACTTTGCAGCGGAACGCTCTGAACAACGGCGACGGACGCCGCACCGAGGAAGGAAGCGCCATGTTGCAGGGACTGACCACCATCTCGTTCTACGCGGATGATTTGCAGGCAGCGCAGGACTGGTACACCGAGTTGCTGGGGATCGAGCCCTACTACCGCGTCCCCGGCTACATCGAATTCAGGGTCGGCGCTCAGGAGGACGAACTCGGCATCATCGACAGCCGTTATGCCCCTCCCGGGGCACGGGCAGCGGGCGCAGGAGCCGTCGTCTACTGGCACGTCGACGACGTTCCTGAGACGCTGGCGACCCTGAAGTCGCTCGGCGCCAGCCCGTACCAGGATCCGCAGAATCGCGGCGAGGGCTTCGTCACCGCAGCGGTTGTCGATCCTTTCGGCAACATTCTGGGCGTCATGTACAACCCGCACTACGTCCAGATGAGTGGGCGATCACCACAGGAATGAGTGACCCCCGGCCGGAGGTTGTACGTGATGCGAAAGGATGCGGAGGCATCTCCCGGCGAAAATGCCGACTGACACGCCGGGCCGCATGCTTGACCTGGGATGACATCGGGACAAAGGACTCTGTTCGGACAGATGGTATGAACACAGTATTAACGGGTCCGCACCCTCCGCACGAACCCAGAAACGGTGGATTGAACCGACCATGACGATCTCCGAGTGGCTGGCGGGTACTCCATGACAACCACCCTCTTCATTGTGTCGGTCGTCATCGTCACCGCCCTGTTCTTCGACTTCACCAACGGCTTCCATGACAGCGCCAACGCCATGGCAACCTCGGTGGCAACGGGCGCGCTGCGTCCGCGGACCGCGGTGCTCATCGCGGCAATCCTGAACGTCGTCGGCGCCTTCCTGTCCACAGAGGTGGCCAAGACGATCTCGGGTGGCATGGTCACCGACAGCCTGGTGACGCCGACGATGATCTTCGCCGGCCTGGTGGCCGCCATCCTGTGGAACCTCACGACGTGGCTGTTCGGCCTCCCGTCCAGCTCCTCGCATGCGTTGTTCGGCGGTCTGATCGGCGCCGTGCTGATCGGTGCCGGTCTCTCCGGGGTGAACTTCTCCGTCGTCGTGTCAAAGATCCTGCTGCCTGCGGTCATGGCACCGCTTGTCGCCGGGCTTGCCGCGGCAACGGCCATCTTCCTCATCTCGAAGCTGTTCAAGCGTGCCGATGACGAGCCCGCTGCCGGTTGGTACCGCCGGGCCCAGACCATCTCGGGTTCCATGATCGCCCTGGCGCATGGCACGTCCGACGGCCAGAAGACGATGGGCGTCATCACCCTGGTCCTGATCACCGGTGGTTACCAGGCTTCGGGCAGCGGCCCGCAGACCTGGGTCATCGCCGCCGCCGGCCTCGCCATCGGTGCGGGAACGTATTCCGGCGGGTGGCGGATCATGCGGACGATGGGCAAGGGTCTGGTGGATCTGCACCCGGCTCAGGGCTTCGCGGCCGAGACCACCTCGACCGTCGCTATCCTGGCTTCCGCACACATGGGCTTCGGACTGTCGACCACGCAGGTCTGCTCCGGCTCGGTGATCGGCAGCGGCGCCGGCCGCAACATCAAGAAGGTCCGCTGGGGCACGGCTCGCAAGATGTTCTACGGCTGGTTGCTCACGCTGCCGGCGGCCGCCGTGTTCGGTGGCATCGCAGCAGCCATCGCACTGCGCGGAACCATCGGCGTCATCATCGTCCTGGCCGCTCTGATCGCCGGTACGGCTGTCATCGTCAAGATCTCCCGCCGGACCGCCGTCACCTCGCACAACGTCACTGATGACGTCGTGGTCAGGGTGAAGCTCGGCCGCTCGCACGATGGCGACGAGGAGCTGGCGATGGCCGGCGCTCCGTCCTCGGAGGCAATCGCACCGATCATCATTTCCCAGCCGACCGGCAGCCATCAGCCGACCAGCACCGACACGTCCGCGAAGGGACCGCAGTCATGACCATCAACTGGAGCGCTCTCGGACTCGTCGCCCTGGTGACGCTGGCAGGCGCGATCGGTATCGTCAGCCTCTTCTCGCTGGGCGTCGGCAGGCTGACCTCGCCGGCCCGCGCCAAGGGTGGTGCGGCTGCGACGGTCGCGACGGCGACGGGCTACTTCTTCCTCGCACTGGCAGGTGCGATCGCCGTGTGGGGCGTTTACATGATCATTCCCGCGCTGCACAAGTAGTCCAGCTGTCACTGCGTTCACCAGAAGTACTGCGTCACCAGAAGTACTGCGTCCCGCTCGGTGGGTCAGGAAAGCTCACCGGCGGGACGCAGCCGCGTGATGATCCTGGTCCGGGCCTGATAAGCCCTTGCCAGAGCATCGGCCGCCAGGGCCGCCCCGTCTGCAGTCAGCCGGTAGTACCGGCGGCGTGGGCGGCCCTGTTCGCGTGGATCGACCTCTTCCCACGAGCTGGTCAGCCAGCCCAGCGCCTCGAAGCGGGCGAGGATCGGATGCACGGTCCCGCTGGGTAAGCCGGTGGCACTGCAGATCTCGAGCCCGTAGACGTCCTCGGTGCGACGGTCCAGCAGCTCTCGCAACACGGCTTGGGTCGTCTGGGTCATCCGGGGCTGTTCGGGCACAGTCTTATGCTACGTAGCCTCGGCATGCCAGGGTGACGATCGCGTCAGAAGCGCGCGTCAAAACCCCAGCGGTGCCGCTCCCCCGCTCCACGGTTTGACGAGCGTGCCGTCATCCCGCCGATCCCCGGTCTTTCCGCAGCGCGCGCAACGCTCGTAAGAGCGGCCGCGCATCTCGGGATTGTCGTCCTGCACCCGAACGTAGTGGTGCCGCCCCAGCCGGCAGCGCCAGCTCCGGGTCACGGTCAGATCCTCGATCACATCCATCCCGCTCAACGCCTTCCGAAGTGACACCGACCCGACCAGCAGCGTGCCCGCCTGGAACAACTGCGCAGCCGGACCGAGCTCCGACAGCTCCGAACGGAACTCCTCCCGATACCGGTCCCGCGAAGTGGTGGGGAGGATCTGCACCACCACGGCGACAACGACTCTCGCCAGTGGGTGTGGGACTGGACCAATCACCGCTGCTCCACGAATATCAGGTCCTGCGACGACCAACTCGACTCCGTTGATGTGCGACCAATCGCCGGCCGGCGATCTGTGTGGCTGACATCGGTGATAGCTCTAGCAGCCACCGTTGGATGGGCCGGCAGCGCCCATCCCCGTCGGCGGCAACGGCGGATATTCGGTTTCATCCTTCGGTTTGCCGCAGACGTCGCACCGTAAGTAGCGGTGACCACGCATCTCTGGGTTGTCGCCCTGCACGGGCATGTATCGGTGCCGCCCCAGCCGGCATCGCAAGCTCAGGGTCACGGTCAGATCTTCGATGACGTCCATCCCGCTCAATGCCTTCCGCAACGACACCGATCCGACCAGCAGCGTGCCGGCCTGGAACAACTGCGAGAACGCGTTGAGCTCCGACAGCTCCGAACGGAACTCCTCCCGGTAACGCTCTCGCGACGGCGCGGGCAGCACAAGAAGGACGACCGCAAGAAGCAGACCCGCGATGGCAGTCGGTCGGGGACCGATCACGAGATTCCCCTTCAGTTAATCCGGCACAGATCCGACTGCACGCTGGGGCGGATGGCCGGGATGCCACTCTCTGCGCCGCACGTCTGTCGCGGCGACACCCGTCGTCAGAAGCCCCCGCCCCAGCCAAAGGCCTGGCCAGGCGACATCGGACCGTACTCGTTCTTGTCCTTCGCTTTTCCACATCGGTTGCAGCGCTGATACTCCTGGCCGCGCATCTCCGGGTTGTCATCCGCGATCCGCACGTAGTGATGACGCCCCAGCCGGCACTTTCGGCCCTTGGTGACGGCCTGTTCCTCGATCACGTCCATCTCGCTCAACACCTTTCGTGACGATACCGACCCGACCGGCGGGCTGCCGGGCAGGAACAACACTGCGAGTTCGCGTGCTTGTCCGGCCATCGCGATCACAGTTCACCGACAAACACAGCCGACCACGTTGCCGGGGGCTGTGGACGGTGGTGTCCTCAGACGCCGCCCACGCCGAGTGAAGTCCCCGGCATCGGCCCGTAATCGTTACTGTCCTTCGCTTTTCCACATCGGTTGCACCGCAGATACCCCCGGCCGCGCATCTCCGGGTTGTCGTCCTGCATGGGCAGGTAATGGTGACGCCGCAATCGGCAGCGCCAGCTCCTGAGTTCGGTCAGATCCTCGATCACATCCATCCCACTCAGCGCCTTCCGTAACGACACCGAACCGACCAGCAGGGTGCCGGCCTGGAACACCTGGGACAGCCAGCCGAACTCGCAGAGCTCACAGCGAAGCTCCTCCCGGTACCGGTCTCTCGAACTGGCCGGCAAGACGAGAACGACCACTGCGAGGAGCCAGCTTGCCGGTGGGTGCGGCCGCGGTCCGAACACCGCGTTTCACGGCTCCCGGGGCGCGCCCAGGTACACATTCAAGTAAGTCGGCTTGCCGTACTCGGGAGGATCCTTGGGCTTGCCGCATCGCTCGCATCGCAGGTAACCGTGGCCGCGCATCTCCGGGTTGTCGTCATGCACCCGGAGGTAGTGGTGCCAGCCAATTCGGCATCGCCACGTCCCGTGCTCCGTCCGACCCTGGATGACGTCCACCGCGCTCAACGCCTTTCTGGAAGATTGACCGGACCGGTACCGTGCCGACCCGGAACAACGCGACATCAGACCCGGCTCGGACCGCGCCGCCCGGGACTCTCAGCTGACGGCGCTGGTCAGCGATGCCGCCATGTGATTCAGGCCGAGCCAGAGGCCGGCCGCAGCTGTACCGCTCGGAGGTGCGCGGCACTCGCCAGTGCTCCGCGTGCCATGGCCAGGCCGTCCGAGCTCAGCCGGTAGTGGCGTCGCCGCGGCCACCCCTGCTGCTTGACTGTTGGCGCGTCCCAACCACTCTCGAGCCAATGGACGGCCTCGAGCCGGGCCAGCACCCCGTAGATCTGTCCTGCCGACAGCTTGGTGCTGCGGTGCAACTGCGCGACGTACTGCGCTTGGTCGGGGTTGGCGATCAGTTCCGCGAGCACCCCGCGCGTGGCTCGCGTCAACGTGATGTTCTCACCGGCCATGGTCTAACTCTACCTAGGGTCCTAGCAGCACGCAAGAGACTGCGGGCAATTTGAGTGATTTGTCCGCACACCGCACCATGGGTGCGCACACCCTGGAGGAACAGTGACCGAAGCCAGCACGATGCAGCGGCCCGTCGAGCCCGAGCCCGACGACGACCCGCGAACCGAGCGACGAGCGCGCCAATACCGGAATTGGGTCGCGGCGACCAGCCGGCCACTGGACGTGCTCGCGTTCATCTTCCTGGCCGCCTTCCTGGCCAATCGGCTGGTCGAAGACGGACCCGACTGGTGGAAACCATTCTTCGCCGCCATCTCACTTCTCATCTGGCTCGCGTTCGCGATCGACTACGTGGTCCGGCTGAGCCTGGCGCCCAAGCGTTGGCCCTTCGTCCAGACCCACAAACTCGACCTGCTGATGGTCTTGCTCCCCATGCTGCGGATCCTTCGGGTGGTGCTGCTGCTGCGGAAGTCGATCCGGTCGATCTCGATGGAGAAGATCGCCGGTTCGCTGTTCACCATCGTCGCGGTCGTGGTCGCCACCGGCGCCATCCTCGAGTGGAAGGTGGAGCACAATGCGCCGGGCGCCAGCATCACCACGCTGGGCACGGCGTTCTGGTGGGCCATCGTCACCACGACGACCGTCGGATACGGCGACACCTACCCGGTGACACCCGCCGGCCGCCTGATCGCCTCCGTCATCATGGTTGTCGGCATCGGCCTCATCGGTACGGTGTCGGCTACCGTGGCGGCCTGGTTCGTCAGCCACAGGCAACAGATGCGCGACGACGAACTGCAGGCGAAGAAGGTGGCGCGTCGGCGGCGCCTGCTCGCCCGACGCAAGCCCCGGACTCCCCAGGACGGCCCTTCGTCGCAGGCCGGGCCGGAGGTCGTGGCAGCCGAGCACGCCGGTAACGCAGAGCCCGCGGCTCGGAAACTGAGCACCGACACCCGCAGCACCGACACCCGCAGCACCGACACCCGCAGCATCGACACCCGCACCGATGACAGCCGCCCGGGAGTCGCACGCACAGACTCCGACCGCAGCAGCCCGGACCGCTCCGACATCGAAACTGCTACTGCCGCCGTGGCTGACGCCGATCTCGTCGACGTCAGTCTTGCCGACGCCGACCTGACCGACGGTTCGGTGCCAGAGGAGCTGATCGAGTTGCAGGCCTCGCTGATCGATGCGGTTGCCGTCCTGACCGCACAGATCCGCGATCTGACGGCGCAACAGGAGGCGCTGCGGGCCAGCATCTCCCTGCTCGTGGACCAGCGATCTCGTTGAGACGAGCGGTGCCCTACCCGGCGAGCACCGCCGCGGCGGTCCGGGATCGGTGCGCAGCGAAGAACTTCCACATCTCGGTACTGGCCCGCGGGCCGCGCGGATCACTGTAGGAGCCTTCGGCCGAACCTCCCGACCAGCCGTGTCCCAATCCCTGGATCAACCAGAGTTCGAGCACTTTGTGGCCGCCGGCATACCAGCGGGTGACCTGATGGGCGCGGCGGCTGCGGGCGGTGGCCGGCCGGGGTCCGGCGACCAAGGTGACGCGGGGCCGGCCGACCGGCGGACCGGCGATCGCAGCGCTCATGGCTGCCCGCCGGAACGAAAGCCACTGATCGGCAAGGCGTTGCGCGTTCACGGACCGGACCGTCCCGTCGGCCGTTCCCTGGAAGATGACCATCGGCGGCATGGGAATCGCCGGGTCGCCGACCGGCGGCGCCCCGGTCGTTCCCCGCATTGCCGAGAGGGCCTCCGCAGGGCCGCTTGCGGAGCGGTAGGGCGGGGCCGAATGGACCCCAACGGCGGCGAACAACTCCGGGTAGGTCGCCGCGAGCACCACCGCCATTGCGCCACCGGCCGAGATGCCGGCCACGTAGATCCGTTCAGGATCGATGCGCCACTCATCGGTCTCGGCCGTCACGGCGCGGACGATGCCGGCCAGGATGGCCGGTTCGCCGGCTCCGCGCGACTGGTGTCCTGGCCGGAACCAATTCCAGCAACGTTGGCCGTTGTGGGTTGCAGCCTGTTCGGGGTACACCACGACAAAGCGGTGCTTGTCGGCCAGGTCGTTGAATCGCGTGCCGACAGCGAAATCGAGGCCGGTTTGGCCGCAGCCGTGTAGCGCGATCAGCAGCGGCGCCCACGATGTTCGGCGCAACCCGAGTGGGACATACACGCGGTAGGACCGGGAGCCGGCCGCGCCGACGAAGCGGCCCTGTCGCCAACGGCCGCGGCCCGGCATCGTGCGGGCACCTGTCCCACTGCCGGCAAGGGAAACACCCGACGCGGCAGTACGGGCGGTCGACGGGCGGATGCGTGCCCCGGCTCTCGCGGGCTTCGCACGCCGGCGGGATGGCGCTGGTGGCAGAAAGGCCTTCAGGAGGGACGCGGGAAGGATGGGCTTTCGACGGCGGGGCATCGACCCGACTATTTCACGACAGGGAATTCGAGTTTCCCCGCCCTTGAAGGGTTCTCGTCCTCGACCGAGCGTATTTCCGGGCCCAGGGTTTGCACCGGCGCGGGCAGCATGTCGCGAATTGTCCGCGCGAATCGGTCCGCGGCAGCGGAAAAGGCAATGTGGCGGGAGGTGGTGGAATTCAACTGATGGGCTCCTGCTCGGTCGCCGGCTTGATGCCGTCGGACAGACTCGTTCAGGATCGCAGGCCGTGCGCAACCACGTAACGGCAGGGCGCTTCAGGCGGGATCGGCGACGCTCAGCCGGCGGTGCCGATGTTGCGAACCATGCGATTCACCCTGCGGCTCAACCAATCCGCGCGCTCGGCTTCGACACCCGTGACCGCTCGCAGGCCGGTGGAGATCTCCGTCAGCTCTTCGATGTAGCCGGCGCGACCCGTTTCGTTCGCGTTCTTCCAGGTCTGTTCGATCGTGCTGATCCTGCGGCTCATCGTCTCGACGGACATTTTTTCTCCTTGTTCGTGCTCCAGCCTACCCCTGAATTCCGGCCCGGCGGTCAACTCATGCCGGCCGCCAGGCTTGTACCTGCGCTTTCGGTGCGGTTTCTGATCGGGCGGTTTCGCAAGATCCGAGACAACCGGCGGATCAACGCGTTACGGTGGTTGCCGCAACGTCAGCGTCGACGAAAGGCCCCCGAATGAAGCAGTCCGTACTGCGGTCCCTGACCGAGAAGGACACCGTCCTCATCCTGGAGACCAAACGCAAGAACCTCGAAAGCCTCGACGAGGATGCGCTTGTCGACCTGCACAACCGGGTGCGCCGGGCCCGGAACAAACACTCGAAGAACTATCGGCGCGGTGCCGCGGACCGGGTGGCGGCGACCGGGACAAGGGGCGGCGCCCGACCGTCGAATCAGCGCAACCGCGATCGTGCCGAGGTGTTCGAAGATGCGCTGGCCCGGGTGAGCAAGCGGCTCGCGACGGTTGCTCGGCGCAGTGCCACCGCCCTGCGGGTGGAACGACTGGCGACGGCGGCCGCTGCCACCGGCGATCCGCGCAGTCGCCCGAAGTCGGCCAAGGGCGGGGACACCCGTCGGCCGGCGGATCGCAAAGCCGATCGGCGACCGAAGACGCCTGCGCGAAAAAAGCGCGTGGCTTCCGGCGCAGCGGCCGGCGCCCGTCGCCAGGCCAGGCGCGACAGTCGCTGACGCGCGTCAGGGTGCAGGACGGACCCGCGCCGAAGGTCGTCGGCGGCGCGGTGACGGGCCACGGCTCGATCTGCCAACAGCGGTGGACGGCCTACGGGGTTGTGCTGTTCCGGCCGGTGGCCGATTGCTGAGGTCCTGCTCGCGCCGGATGGCTTGTTCGTGCAACGCGGCGATCTGCTTGGTCAGCGCCTCGACCTGCTGACGGGTGGCCGCCTGACCTGCTTCGTCCTCTTCGGCGACCCGCTGCACGATCCAGGACGCGAGCGTTGCGGTCACCGTTCCGAGCAGTGCGATGCCACCGATCATCAGCGCCACCGCGATGCACCGGCCGCTGAGCGACACCGGAACCACATCGCCGTATCCGACGGTGGTGATCGTGGAGCACGCCCACCACATGGCGTCGCCGAAGGAGTGGATCGTCGCGCCGGGCTCGGCGCGCTCCGCGTCCAGGACGGCGAGGGAGGCGACGAACAGCAGCATGATCGTCGACCCGATCACGTAGACGATGACCTTGCCCCGCATGGTGCGACCGGCCACCCGTTGAAAGATGGCCAGCAGAACCAGCAATCGAAATAGGCGGAGCGGGCGAAGGATCGGCAGCACCACGATCGCCAGGTCCAGCAGGTGCCTGACGAACCACGCTCCGCGCGGCCGCGCCAACACCAGCCCGCCGAGGTAATTGATCGCGAACATCGCCCAAGTGCCCAACAGCACGATCCACACGACATTGTTCGGCGGCCCCTGCACGTTCGACAGCACCTGATAGGCATAGGCCACGAGGAAGGCAATGGCGCCGGCCATCAGCGGCCACTCCCAGATGGCATCCCACCGCTTCAAGGTCATCAACAGAGCATGACACGGCGTCACCATCCATTGCGGTGTGTGCTCAATGACCGCCGTCCGTCCGCGCGGCATCGCGGCCGGCGGCGAAGAATTCGGCGATGCTCTCGGCTGTGCGCAGTTCGGTCAACGGTCGGGCCGCTCCGAACGGCTGGTTCCAGAATGGCCCGACCGGCACCTGCCACGGACCGACGTAGGCGTACGGCTCTTCGATCCCGGCATCTCCTGGAGACACGCCGTAGTTGATCTCGTCGACGGTGATGCCGATATCGAAGTGCTCGGGCCACAGCACCGGTTCTTCGCCCGGTGCGAAGGCGCGCAGAGCAGCGTCCCCGTGAACGAACGAGGCGAGCAGCGACACCGCGGCCGACGCGTCGACGTCAGCTGGTTCGTCGTCGGTGAATTCGAGACCGCCGGCATAGACATCACGCAGCGGCCGCGGCGAGATGCCGGCGCTGCGAGCGACATCCACCAGTCGCCCGCGCAACGGAAAGCCCCCCGCGGGCGTGATCAGCTCGGTGCCGGAGACTCGGACCGGTGACACCCAGCCGGAGAAGCCATCGCCGGTCGCCTTCAACCGGATGTCGCCGTCCGCCTCGTACTGAGGTCCGGCGATCAGCAGCTCTGCGACGGCGTGCAGGGCGCGCCGGCTCCGGGACAGTTGCTCGTTCACGTCGTTCTCCCTTTGCGTCATGGCACGGGCCGTTCCCGCCCCGATGTCCGATCGGTCCCATTGTTCCTCGCCGGCCGGCCGCTGGCTGCCGTCGTGGCCGCGCAGCCCCGCGTACCCGCGGCGAGCACCGTGTGCAGAATGACGGCCATGGTGTTGGTGGCGGAGCAGGCGACGGACCCGGTGACCTTCCACGGCGAGGGACCGGTCTGGTCGGCCCGTTGGGGTGGCCTGCGGTGGGTCGACATGCTGGCCGGCGATGTTCTCTCGCTGCGGGACGACGGAAGCATCGACCGGCGCCGGGTCGGCGCGGTGGCGGCCGCATTGCGTCCCCGGTCCCGCGGCGGAGCCGTGATCGCGGTCGAACGGGGATTCGTGCTCGAAGAACCTGATGGGACGCTACTGCCTTTGGATCCGTTGTGGCACAACGACAACGTCCGGATGAACGAAGGCGGGTGCGATCCGGACGGTCGGTTCTACTGCGGATCGATGGCGTACGACCAGACACCGGGCGGCGGCATGCTGTACCGGCTGGACGCCGACGGCGCGGTGCAGATCGCACTGGTCGGGGTGACGATCTCCAACGGTCTCGAGTGGAGCCCGGATGGCGCCGTGGCGTATTACGTCGACACCCCCAGCGGCGCCATCGATGTCTTCGACTACGACAGCACATCCGGCCTCACCGGGCGCCGCACCTTCGTCGAGGTCCTCAGCGAGGACGGCCATCCGGACGGGCTGACCGTCGACGCCCAGGGCGGTGTCTGGGTCGCGTTGTACGGCGGCTCCCAGGTCCGGCACTACTCCCCTGCCGGCACGCTGGAGGAGATCGTCACGGTCCCGGCCACCAACGTCACCGCGTGCACCTTCGGCGGCCCCCAGCTGGATCGGCTCTACATCACCACGTCCAGGGAGGGCCTCGCGGACGGTGCGGAACCGCTGGCCGGATCACTGTTCGAGGTCACTCCCGGGGTGATCGGGCGGCCGGTGCGGGAATATGTCGGCTGACGGGCTGACCGGCTGACCGAATGACCGGCGCTGACCGAATGACCGGCGCTGACCGGCGCTCACTCCGCAAACCCACGCCCTACTCAACCCGCAGCAGGAGTAACCCGCCGGTTTGCTGAGTAAGGCCCTCGGGAGTGCGTGTTTCACTGGTCGGCATGACGGATAGGCAGGTCTTCGGTTCCGGGCCGACCGGCCCCGTGCCGGCCATCACCGGACTGAGCGTTGCCGAGGCCGCAGCGTTGTGGGACGTGCAGCCGGGATACCTCAACACGTCCTCGTTCGGCGCCCCGCCCCGACCGGCATGGGACGCCTTGCAGATCGCGCTGCAGGACTGGCGCACCGCTCGGACCAGCTGGGAGCCATGGGCGGCCGCGGTGGATTCATCCCGCGAGCTCTTCGCCGGCATGATCGGTGTGCCCGTCGGATCGGTTGCCACCGGCAGCACCGTGTCCCAGCTCTTGGCGCCGGCCGCGGCAGCGTTACCGGATGGCAGTCGGGTGCTGGTTCCCGATATCGAGTTCACGTCGAATGTGTTCCCGTGGGCGGTGCAAGCTGACCGCGGGGTCACTGTCGAAGCCGTGCCCGCCGACCGGCTCGTCGAATCCATCGGCCCGGACGTGGATGTCGTTGCCTACTCCGCTGTGCAGTCGGCCACCGGTGAGGTCGCCGACCAGCGCGCGATCGCCGACGCGGCGCGGGCGGCCGACGCAATGGTCGTGGTGGATGCGACGCAGGCGATCGGATGGTTGCCGTTCGACCCGGATTGCGCAGATCTCCTGGTCTGCAGCGCCTACAAATGGTTGTGCAGCCCGAGAGGAACGGCGTTCCTGGCGCACCATCCGACTGTTGCGGAGCGGCACCCGCACTTCGCGGAACGTTTGAAACCCCTTGCCGCAGGCTGGTTCGCCGGTGACGACGTGCACGCGTCGTACTACGGTCTGCCGTTGCGACTCGCAAGCGACGCCCGCCGGTTCGACATCTCCCCGGCCTGGCACTGCTGGGTGGGCACGGCCCCCGCCCTGGAAATCCTGTCGGCGGTCGGTGCGTCCGCCGTCGGCGAGCACAATGTCGCCCTCGCCAACCAGTTCCTGGCTGCAATGGACTCGGCACCCTCCAATTCGGCGATTGTCAGCGTCCCGGCCGTCGACGGCGCTGCGGAGCGGCTGACCGCGGCGGGTGTGCGCTTCGGCCTGCGGGCCGGCCGGGTACGGGTGGCCTTTCACCTGTACTCGACCACCGATGACGTCGACCTCGCGGTCACAGCCTTGCGCGGGTGACGCCACCCTCCGAACAGAAACGTGCGGGGTCAGCCGGCCGTGACGGGCGTCTTGCTGCGCCGGCTTCCGATGGACACGTCCGCGGCCGGCTGCGCGGACACCGCCTTGAACCGGCGCAGGCGCAAGCTGTTGCTCACCACGAAGACGGATGAGAAGGCCATCGCCGCACCGGCAATGAGCGGGTTCAGCAAGCCCGCCATGGCCAGTGGAATGGCCGCGACGTTGTAGGCGAACGCCCAGAACAGGTTGCCCTTGATCGTGCGCAACGTCCTGCGGGACAACCGGATGGCATCAACGGTGGCGCGCAGGTCACCCCGCACCAGCGTCAGATCCGAGGCCTCGATCGCCACGTCCGTGCCGGTCCCCATCGCGATGCCGAGATCGGCCTGGGCGAGAGCCGCGGCGTCGTTGACGCCGTCACCGACCATGGCCACCACCCGCCCCGAGCGCTGCAGCTCCAGGACCCGCTCGAGCTTCTGCGACGGCAGCACCTCCGCGACCACATCCTCTGCGGCGATGCCGACCTCCGCCGCGATTGCTGCTGCGGCCGAGGCGTTGTCGCCGGTGAGCAGCATCGGGCGCAGCCCAAGTTCGCGCAGTTCGGCAACGGCTCGTGCACTGGTCGGTTTGACGGTGTCGGCCACCACCACGAGCCCCCGGAACGCGCCGTCCCAACCGACCGCGACGACGGTGCGGCCGGCGGATTCCGCGGCGCGGCGCGGTTGCTCGAGGCCGGACGGCAGCGGGAGTGCCCACTCCTTCTCGAGCCAGGACACCCGGCCCGCCACCACGGCATGGCCGTCGACGACGCCCTGCACGCCCAGCCCACGGGTGGCCGCGAAGGATTCGACGACGGGCAACTGCGCACCGCGCTCCCTCGCGCCGTCGGCGATGGCGGTCCCGACGGGATGCTCGGAGCCGTCTTCGAGGGCTCCTGCGAGCCGCAACAGTTCTTCCGCGGCAACACCTTCGGCGGGGATCACGTCGATCAATCGCATCCGGCCGGTCGTCACGGTGCCGGTCTTGTCCAGGACGATGGTGTCCACCTTGCGGGTGTCCTCGAGAATCTCCGGACCCTTGATCAGGATCCCGAGCTGCGCGCCGCGGCCGGTACCGACCAGCAGAGCGGTCGGCGTTGCGAGCCCCAGCGCGCAGGGGCAGGCGATGATCAGCACCGCGACGGCGGCGGTGAACGCTGCCTCGGCACCGGCGCCCGTGCCGAGCCAGAACCCGAGAGTGATGACGGCAAGGGCGATCACGATCGGTACGAAGATCGCCGACACCCGGTCAGCGAGGCGCTGCACGTCGGCCTTGCCGGACTGCGCCTGCTCCACCAGCTTCGCCATCTGCGCGAGCGCGGTGTCCGCGCCGACCCTGGTCGCGCGCACCACCAGCCGGCCGCCGGCGTTCACCGTCGCTCCGGTCACCGTGTCGCCCGGTCCGACCTCGATCGGGACCGGCTCGCCCGTCAGCAGACTCGCATCGACGGCGGACGACCCCTCGACCACGTCACCGTCGGTGGCGATCTTCTCTCCCGGCCGGACGACGAACAGATCGCCCACGGCCAGTTGCTCGACCGGAATCCGTTGCTCCGCATCCCCCTTGAGAACTGCCACGTCCTTGGCGCCCATCTCCAGCAACGCCAGCAATGCGGCCCCGGAACGCTTTTTCGCCCGCGCCTCGAAGTACCGACCGGCGAGGATGAACACCGTCACCGCCGCGGCGACCTCCAGATAGATCTCGTCCGCGCCCGATCGCGCGTCGGGGAACAGGGTGAATGTCATCCGCATCCCGGGCATGCCGGCGTCACCGATGAACAGCGCATACAGCGACCACCCGAACGCAGCCAGCACACCGACGCTGACCAGGGTGTCCATCGTCGCGGCGCCGTGCCGGGCGTTGGTCCAGGCGGCGCGGTGGAACGGCCAGGCGCCCCAGACCACAACGGGCGCAGCGAGTGTCAGACTCAGCCACTGCCAGTTGTCGAACTGCAGCGGCGCGATCATGGCCAGCAGGAAAACCGGAAGGGTGAGGGCCGCGGAGATCAGCAGGCGCCGGCGCAGCGAGGTCACCGCGTCGTCATCGTGCCGATCCCCGGCGTCTGCGGCCGGATCCGGCCGGGGCGGCTCCGGCACCCTGGCCGTATAGCCGGTCGCCTCGACGGTGGCGATCGCGGCGTCGACTCCGGTGCCCTCGGGCAGCACGACATGCGCCTTCTCGGTGGCGTAGTTGACGCTTGCCTGCACCCCGGGCATCCGATTGAGCTTTTTCTCGATCCTGGCGGCGCAGGACGCGCACGTCATGCCACCGATCTGCAGATCGACCGTTTGTTGCGTCATGCCACGAACCTCCTCGGATCATCGGTGGTGCAGAAGACGTCCGGCGTCCTCGTGCGGGGGTTGTTGATTGCGGTCCGGCCTGCTGTCAGGAGGCCAGCGTGTAGCCCGCTTCGTCGACCGCCTCGCGGACGTCGTCGGCCGCCAGTGGTGCGTCGCTGGTGACGGTGACCCTGGAATCGCCGTCGGCGTTCAGGTCGATGTCGACGGCATTGACACCGGGCAGCCGGCCCACCTCCTCCGAGACAGCGGCCACACAGTGGGAGCAGGTCATTCCGGAAACGTTGTACGTCGTGGTGGTGCTCATGGTTTCCTCCGTTGAGCTCGAATGGCTGTGCTGGTGGTTGAGGTTCGATGTCGACGTTGCTGTACCCGCTCAGCCACCGACAGCGCGGACGGTGAACTCGGCGGTTCGCACCACGCCGTCGTGCTGGAAGTCGAGGAACAACCGGTACTCCCCCGCCGAAGGTGCCGTCGCGGAGAACGTGATGCCGGGGCCGGCGGGCGTCACCCCGTCACCGGGCGCTCCTTCCGGATGCACGTGCAAGTAGGCGAGGTCACCGATACGCAGGGCGACAAGGTGCCCGTAGGCGGCGAGGTAGGGCTCCAGATCGGTGACGGGGGCGCCGTTGCGCCGGACGGTCAGGGTGAGTTCGGATGCCCGGCCGGCGGTGAGCGTCCCGCTGAGCGCAACGTCGTAGCCGTCCCGGATCGTGCTGGTCGCCACCGGACCCGGCAGCTGTTGCGGCTGGTAGCTGCCGGCCACTGCGAGGTCGGCACCAAGGGTCAGCCGCTGATGTCCGCTCGGGGTGAAGTCGGCGAAAACCCGGTACTCGCCCGGATCGATCACATCGAGCGGGGCGGACCAGATGCCTGAACCGTCCAGCGTCGGGTGCACATGCCGGTACCCGGCCAGGTCGCGGCGGACGACGATCAGGTGCAGGAGTTTGTCGTGCTCCATCTCGTACCCGATGACCGGCCGGCCGTCGGGGCCGATGATGCGGAACTGGATCTGGACCTGGCCCTGGGCGGGCAGGGTGCGTTGCGCGAGATCGAGGGTGTAGCCGTCCTGCGAGACCAGCAGACCCGCCGGCAGGACATCCTGCCCGTGGTCGGATGCGTCCTCTGTTGCTTCATCCTGATGGCCGGCCATGACGCCGGTCGCCGGTTCCCGGGACGTCCCGGCCGTCGCCTGATCAGGCGACACCGCTGCTCCCACACCGGCCGCCGCGCCGAACAGCGCGACCAGACCGCGGACGAAACCACCCGCCTTGAGGGCCGTTTTCATGGTGCTTCCCGTCGATGATTCGTTCGAGTCTTCTGCGCGGAGGATCAGCTGCGGACGAGCCGGGCTATTGCCTCGGACGCCTCGCGGACCTTCGCGTCGGCTTCCGGACCGCCGCTGGCGGCGGCCTGCACGACGCAGTGGGTCAGGTGTTCATCGAGCAGGCCAAGAGCGACCGACTGCAACGCCTTCGTCATCGCCGAGACCTGGGTGAGGATGTCGATGCAGTACTTCTCGTCCTCGACCATCTTCTGCAGTCCCCTTGCCTGCCCTTCGATCCGGCGCAGCCGCTTGAGGTAATCATCCTTCCGGCTGATGTAGCCGTACGGCACCGCATGATCATGGTTCTCGGCATCCATCACTGACCCCTGTCCTCATTCCGTCACCCATCGGTAGGCTACCCCCCTAGGGTATGTGATGCAAACGCCCGACGGGGCGGGACGTTGGACCCTTGCTGTGCATCGGTTGGCGCGCCGACGATCGAAGAGGGCGCGACCGTGCCGGCTCCGGCGACCGCAGGTCCGGGCCGGGAAGGCGTCACGACGAACGCTGGGGTGCGGCCATGGTGACGATGAACCGGAGGAGGGCGTTGCAGGTGTGCGGTCTGTGCGCTGCGGCGGTGCTCGCCGGTGCAGCCGGGCTCGACTGGGCAACCGACCACACCGCTACGGAGGGTTCAGCGCCGGCTGAGCCGCTGACAGAGCCGGAGGTGGTGCGCAGCACCGACGGACTTCTGCAGGTCACGCTGGAGGTCTCCGCCGGGATGACGTCGCTGGCCGGCCGCACGGCCGAGCTGCTGCGTTACAACGGGCAGGTGCCCGGCCCGACACTGCTGTTGCACCCCGGGGACCATCTCGTTGTCGATCTGGTCAACTCCTCAGACCAGCCGACGAACCTGCACACCCACGGGCTGGCCGTTTCACCGACCGGCCACGGCGACAACCCCTTCGTGGTCATCGATCCCGGGAAGTCATTCCGCTACGAGTACGTCATACCGGACGACCAGCCGGCCGGAACATGCTGGTATCACCCGCATCACCACGGCATGGCGGCTGATCAGGTGTTCCGGGGACTGTATGGAGCGATCATCGTCGAAGATCCGGCCACCGCTCGACCATCCGGTGACACGACGGCCCTGTCGACCAGCTGGCCCTCACCGAAAACACAACGCGTAGTGGTGATCTCGGATATCACGCTGGATCAGGACGGTACCGTTCCGGCCACCGGTGCACTACAGCGCCGGATGGGCCGAGAAGGCGAAATGGTGCTGGTCAACGGCCTACGCGGGCCGCGACTGACAGCGTCGGCGGGTGATGAAGAGCAGTGGCATCTGGTCAACGCCTGCATATCCCGATTTCTGCGGTTACGACTGGACGGCCAGCGGATGGACCTGATCGGCATCGATCTGCCGCTGGGCGCCACTCGCGAGGTGGACGAGATCCTGCTGATGCCCGGCAATCGCGCGGACGTCATCATCACGGCCGGTGCGGGATCTTCTGTGCTGCAGGCTTTTCCGGTCGCGCGGATCGCCGCGGGCATGAGCTTCGGTGGCGGTATGGGAGAAGGCGGTATCGCAGAAGGTGGGATGGGCGCACGCGCAATGGGTCAGGGCGGCACGGGGACCGGCGGGATGGCCATGCCGAACATCGGCAGCCCTCACCCGGAGGGTCCACTGGACCTTGCCGAGTTCGTCGTCACCGGCTCCCCCGTCGCGACCGCACCGGCGGCCATGCGAACCACGAAGCCACCGGATCTACGAGGCGAGCAGTTGACGGCGTACCGCACCATCACGCTCGCGATGGGGATGGAAATGCAGGGCCCGGTGGGCATGTCGTTCACCATCGACGGCCATCGCTTCGATCCGGCGAGGGTTGATCAGCGGGTGCCCGCCGGGGCGCTGGAGCAATGGACGATCGTGAACACCAGCGAGATGGATCATCCCTTCCACCTTCACATCTGGCCGATGCAGATCATCAGAGTCGGCGATATCGCCGTTCACGAGCCGACGTGGCAGAACGTGGTGAACGTGCCGGCTCGCAGCAGTTCCATCGTTCTCATCCGCTTCGGCCCCGTGACCGGTCGAACCGTGTACCACTGCCACATCCTCGATCACGAGGATGCCGGCATGATGGGCGTCGTAGAAGTTATGTGACGTGCGGCTGTCTGACGGCGGGTGAATCAGCGCCATGGTGCCCGACTGCAATGTTGCCGACTGCTGTTGACCGACTGCTGCACTGAGTGCAGCGAGCCGAAGATCATCCGGGGCCAATTCAGCCGCGATGCGTGGCACTCTCCCGCTGGGCTCGATTTTTGTCGATCGCGTTCTCGATCCGGTCCAGCAATTCGACGACTTCGGGCCGACCCTCCTCGCTGCCGGGATTCCGCGGCTGGATCACCAGCGGCGCGACGCGGTCCCGCAGGCTGATCAGGACGGCGTGGTCGCTGTCGTACCGCGAGACCGATGTGGTCGAGGGATCTCTGCCTTCGATGAACTCCAGCGTCTGGGTGATTTCGGCGATGTCGGGCTGTTCTTCCATCACGGCTCTTCTCGGGTGCGTTCGCGGGGTCGGTCGACCGTCCGGCCGACAGCGTAGCCGCGGCTGATGGCCGCTCGACGGCGGTGGAGGATCCGCCGGCCGCGAGGTGCGGCCGGCGGCGGACCTGCTCAATCCGAGATGATCACCTTGAGCGCCCTGGTGTCGGCTGCGCGACCGAAGGTGTCGTAGGCATCCAGGATCGAGTCGAAGGTGAACCGGTGGGTGACGAACTTGTCCGGATCGAGGTGCCCCTGCGCAACCAGCCGGAGCAGCATGGGCGTCGTGGTGGCGCTGACCAGGCCGGTGGTGATCACAACGTCCTTGATCCACAGGTCCTGCAGTCGCAGTTCGGCGGAGCGCCCGTGAACGCCGACGTTCGCGACGGTCCCACCGGGTCGGATCAGCTCGGTCGCGATCTCGAAGGTGGCCGGCACGCCGACCGCCTCGATCGCAACATTGACCCCGAGCCCGAGCTCGGTCATGCCCAGAATTGTTTCCCGCCAACCGGTCTGACCATTGTTCACCGAGTCGGTGGCACCGAAACGTTTGGCTTCGGCCAGCCGGTTCTCGTCGAGGTCGACAGCGATGATGCGCGAGGCTCCGTACAGGCCGGCCGTCATCATGGCCGCAAGGCCGACCGGACCGGCGCCGACCACCGCGACGACGTCACCCGGTTTGACCCTTCCGTTGCGGACCCCGATCTCGAACCCCGTCGGCAGGATGTCCGACAGCATGACCGCGGCCTCGTCGCCCACGCCGGGCGGCAGCAGGTGGAGGGAATTCTCACCGAACGGTATGCGCACGTACTCGGCCTGGGTGCCGTTGATGAGATGGCCCAGTACCCAGCCGATGCCGGACGCGCCCTCCTGGTCCAGGCAATGCGCCGGGAGCTGGTCGTGGCAGTACGAACACGAACCGCAGGACGTGATACACGAGATGACGACGCGGTCACCGACGGCCAGCTTGCTGACGGCGTCACCGATCTCGACGACGGTTCCGACACCCTCATGACCGAGAATTCGACCATCCGTGACCGCCGGGACATCTCCCTTGAGGATGTGCAGATCGGTGCCGCAGATCGTCGTCGTGTCCACCGCGACGATCACATCTGTGGGCCGCAGGATCTGCGGATCCGGAACATCCTCCAGCCGCTTCTCACCGGGACCGTGATACACCAGTGCCTTCATGAGATGACCTCCTTGTCATCGCTGGGCCGCAGGCGCTGCCGGCCACCTCGGAAGACCACCGAGGAAGCAGTGCCCGCCAGCTCATCATGGCGCTGCGCCCCTCCTCTTCGCTCCACCCGGCGAAGCCGGACTCGGGCATTTCACCCGCACCGGAGGATGCGCCCCAGCGCCCGGCACGCCACCGTGGAGCGCACGGGGAGGACAGCCGCGCAACCATTGCGCAGGCTGGTCACGATGAGGCGCGTCACAGCGTCCGCAGGAGGAATGACATGAGGGTTGCACAACACGTCGCGTCAGAGAGGACGAACGGCCATCTTCGGCAGCGGGCGGGTCGGGTTATGCCCGCGTTCGGTGTGCTGCTCTGTGCAGGTGTCCTGGTTGCCTGCAGCTCCACATCGACGTCGACAGGCACGACGGCCGCAACACCGGCAGCAGCGACGTCGTCGGTGACCGCCGCCTCGAGCGCGACCGCCGCCTCGGGCGCGACGGCAGGCAACGAGCAGCTCTGCCAGTCACGTGACCAGTTGAAGGCGTCGATCACTGCCCTGACGAACCCGGCGCTGCTGACCGGCGGCGCCGACGGCATCAAGACCGCGCTGGCGCAGGTGCAGACCGATCTGCAGAGCCTCGTGGCGTCCGGGCAGCAGGACTACCAACCGCAGATCGACGCACTGCAGTCATCACTCAAGAGCGTCGAGACCGCAGTCGGCCAACTCGGAAACGGTGGCGGGGCAGAGAATCTGCTCGCGGTGGGCTCCGCCGTGACCGCAACGGGATCGGCCGCCACCGAGCTGTTCACCGCACTGACCGCGGCCTGCGGCGCCTGATTTCACGGGAAGCACGTTCAGCGGGTCAGCCGCCCGGACCGCGCCCACCGGGGCCGGCCGCCAACCCGCCTCCGGCGGTCGGTGTCGTGGCGGTGTCCACGCCCACCGGCAGCGTCACGGTGTAACCGGTACTTGCGTCGCCGATGACGGTCGCCAACTGATGCGCGCCGCCGTCGTCGCCGAAGACGTTGTCGCTCTGCAGGCTGACCCGGGCAAGGTTCTGCACCGATGCCTCGTAGCCGGGTTGGGCGTACACGGCCTCGCAGACATCCCGGGGCAGCGCGACCTGTGACGTCGCCAGAAGGTTGGTGGTATCAGTGATCCCGGACTCGTCCGGGTAGATCTCGAAGTGGATGTGCGGCCAGCGCCCGTCGTAGCAGGCCGGGAAGATGCTCTTGTACCGGACCACCCCGTCGGTGCCCGCCACCTGGACACCACGCAGGTAATTCTGGTCCTCGATGCCGGAGGAGTACATCGAATAGCGCCCCTGCTGGTCGCAATGCCACACATAAACGGCCACCCCGGCGAACGGAACACCGCCGTTCGTGAGGTCGCGGACATTCAATTCCAGGGTCATCGGAACGCCGGTGGCGATACCGGTGGACCCGCCGAAGCTGTGGGTCAGATCGTTGCGAACGATCCCGCTCTGCTGCAGCGCATCCGGGCCGTTGGAGCCGTCTCCGGGGTAGGGACCCGCTGTCTCATCAGGGATCTCGTCGGTCACCGCGGCCCCCGACGAAGCTGCCGCACTCGTCGCATCCGCCTGCGTCCCATCAGTGTCTCCACGTCGAACTGCAGCCCCTGGTCGACGACCTCTTCGTCCGGCCGGGTCAGTGGCCGTCCCTGCTGCGGCCCCCGTGCCGGCCCACCTGGTCCGGACTGTCAGGCCCGGTTGCGGTGTGGGTCGGGGCCGGTACGGTCGGGCGGTGCTCGCCGGACGTGACGCGGAAAGGGCCCGGATCGCGGCCCTGCTGGCCGACGTGCGTACCGGCGGCGCTTCACTGGTCATCACAGGAGTGGCCGGCTCCGGGAAGTCGTCGTTGCTGGCCGACGCGATGTCGTCGGCGGCCGGCCTCGGGATGACGGTGCTGCGCACCCAGGGTGTCGAGTCGGAGTCACCACTGGCCTTCGCGGCGCTGCAGCGGTTGCTGTGGCCGCTGCGATCCGGACTCCCTGCGTTACCCGTGCCGCAGCGGGCAGCACTGGGCGCCGCGCTCGGTGAAACGGCGGGTTCCGGCGAGCGTTTCCTGGCATTTCTGGGGGCCTTGAGCCTGCTCGCGGATGCCGCCGAGGAGAACCCGGTGCTCGCCGTGGTCGATGACGCGCACTGGCTCGACGAGGCCTCCGCCGCCGCCCTGCTGTTCGTCGCCCGACGACTTCAGGTGGAACGGGTGGCACTGCTGTTCGCCGCTCGCGATGGCCAGGAGTACGCCTTCGACGCGCCCGATCTGCCGTGTGTCCGGTTGGCCGGCGTCGACGGAGAGGCAGCGGACGCACTGCTTGCCGCTCGATCCGGTGGGCCGGTGGACCCTGCTGTGCGCGACGAACTGGTGCGCAGTACGGGCGGAAACCCGTTGGCGCTGGTGGAAGTCGCGGGAGCGCTGAGTCGTGAACAGCTCGCTGGCGGGCAGCCGTTACCGCAGCAGCTACCGCTGACCGGTGGGGTCGAACGCGGATTCCTCGATCGCTACCGTCGGTTGAGCCCGGCAGCACAACAACTGTTGCTGGTGGCGGTCGCTGACGACACCGCCCTGTTGACCGTGATCATCGACGCCGCAGCGCGTCTGGACAACCACGACAAGCCACCGGATGACGCACTCGACGAGGTGGAGCGGGCCGGGCTGCTGAGCGTCGACGGCAACGTCGTGTCCCTCTATCACCCGCTGGTCCGGTCGGCGATCTATCGCGCGGCCACCAGCGCGCAACGCCGTGCCGTTCACCGAGTGCTGGCCGCCGTCCTGGAGGGGGACCCGGACCGTCGTGCCTGGCATGCCGCCGCTGCGGCGGACCGGCCGGACCCGCGGGTCGTCGCCGACCTCGACGCGGTGGCCGAGCGAGCCGCAGCCAGGGGTGGTCACGAGGCCGCTGCAGCCGCCTGGACGCGGGCAGCGGAGCTGACCTCCGGCGGTGAAGACCGGGGCCGGCGGCTGTATCTCGCCGCTTCGTCAAGCTGGCTCGGCGCTCATCCGGCCCGCGCAGCTGCACTGGCCGCAGCCGCTGACGGCTTGCTCGTCGACCCGGTGGAGCGGGCGCGATTGCTGACGCTGCAGGGTCAGATCGAGTGGAACACCAGATCTGCCGATGATGGATTGGATTTCATCCTGCAGGCACTGCTGGTCGTCGCCGACGCCGATCCGGCGATGGCCAGACACCTGGCCATGTTGGCTACTGCGCTCGCTGCTTTCGGCGCACGGTCACCCCGCTCCGTCGATCCGGCAGCACTGGTCACCCGACCGGCGCGGGATGCACCGGCCCGCGAACGGGCGGCTATCGCCCTGCTGCAGGGGTTCAGGTCAGTCGCCGACCGGGACTGGGCGGCTGCCGCACACTGGTTCCGGACGGCGTTCGCGCTCACAGACAACGACCCGGTCGATGATCACGTCCTACAACCGAACCTCGGGCTCGCCGCGATGCTGATCGACGACGACGACCGCTGCCTGCGCCTGCACGGTCACCAGCTCACCGCCGCACGCCGAGCCGGCGCACTGAACATGGTGGAACACGCGCTCACCCGAGGATTCCCCGCGCAGATCAGCACCGGCGCCTGGTCTGCCGCCCGCAGCGCCGCCGCCGAAGCCTTACCGCTGACGGCGAGCACCGGGCACCCGGGGTTGACCGCGCTCCCCACCGCCGAACTGGCTCTGCTGGCAACCCTGCGCGGGGACGACGACGCCGACCAGCTACTGGCGCAGGTCGATGCGATCCGCGCCGCGCACCCCCTCGGGATCAGCGACGTCCTCGTCGCCGACCTGGCCCATTGGGCGCAGGCCTTGCGGTCCGCCGACCAGCCGGAAACGGCTCTGCACCAGCTGCAACAGATCCGGGCGCCGGCGCAACGGCGGATGGCGGCGCTCGACGTGATCGATGCCGCCAACCGTTGCGGTCGAACAGATGTGGTCCAGCAATGGGTGGCGGAGGTGGCGGACTTCGCCGACGGCACCGGGTGCAGTTCGGCGGTCGCAGTGGTCGAGCACGGCCGCGCCGTGTTGGCCGACGGTCCGGTCGCCGAGGAGCACTTCCAACGAGCGCTGCAGGCACATCAGCGCTCCGCCCGGCTGCCTGATCGGGCCCGGACGCACCTGGCATTCGGTGAGTACCTGCGCCGGTCGCGGCGCCGGGTCGACGCGCGTGAGCAGCTCCGGACCGCACTGGCCCTGTTCGACGATCTCGGCGCTGTTCCGTTGGCGCGCAGGGCATCACAGGAATTGCGGGCATCGGGCGAGACGGCCCGACGCCGAGACCCGTCGACCGCGGACGATTTGACGCCGCAGGAACGGCAGGTCGCGCTGCTGGTCTCGCAGGGACTGTCGAACCGCGATGCCGCCGCACAGCTGTTCGTGAGCCCGCGCACCGTCGACTTCCACCTGCGCAACGTTTTTGGCAAGCTCGGCATCACATCGCGGGCTGAACTGGCTGCCCGGCAACTGACCTGACGTCCGCCCGACGACCGGTCAGGCCGTCGGGCTGCCGCGCCGAACTCGGTTCGCCTGACCGGGCGCACCCAGTCGGACAGGTTCTCTGCGGGCGGCATTCTTGTTGCCATCGTGGTCGTCGGCCACCGCCCGGCTCAGTCCGTCGAGAATCAGCGTGAGTCCGTAATCGAACTCTTTCCCGAAGTCGTAGCCAGGCAGCATCACATGGTCCGTGGTGAACTCGAGCAGGGCCGGGTAGGCCTCGGCGTCGAAGAACTGCGTCATCATCGTTGCGGCAGTGTCGGCCACGGTGTCCGGCCCGTTGATCGGCAACGAATTCTCCGAGAGCGCGAAGCCGAAGACATAGCTGTCGATCAGCGCGTACGCATGCGCGGTGAGCTGCAACGAGAACCCGGCTCCGCGCAGTGTCGCGATGAACGCGTTGTGATGCCTCAGCGTCGCCGGTCCCGGGTGCAGCCTGGATTGCAGCAACCGGGTGGCCCACGGATGCGCCGCCAGGACCCGCCGGGCGGAATGCGCACGATGCCGCATCTCTGTGCGCCAGTCCTCGCCGGCGGTCGGCAGCTCGATCTCGCCGTAGACGAGGTCGACGATGCCGTCGACGATCTCGTCCTTGTTCGCGACGTAGTGATAGACCGACATGGGTTTGACGCCCAGGTGCTCGGCGAGTGTGCGAATCGTCAGCGCGCCGATCCCGCCCGCGTCGGCCACCGCAACAGCGCCCACCAGCACCCTGGACCGACTCAACGCGGGCCGATCACCCGCGCGGTCGGCCGATGCCGACCGCGCACCGCCACCGGTCGCTGCCGAACTACCGTTCTTGCGCACCGAGCCTCCCGAACCGAACCGCGTCGTACTTAGTACTGTACGCGTCCCCGGTGTCCGCGGTCGGGCCGCCCGGCCAAGCCGATCGGCACATCCAGCAGCCGACTTCCCACACACTCTTCCGTTTCGTACTTAGTACGAGTACAGTCCCGTACTAAGTACGCTCCCTTACCCACGAAGGACACGACATGACGCCGGAACAGACAGCAGCCTCGCCCGCAACGACCACCATGAGCGCAATCGTCCAGGACAGCTACGGCTCTGCCGACGTCTTCGAGATGGCGCGCATCGACCGCCCACAGATCGCTGCGAACGAGGTCCTGCTGAAGGTGCATGCCGCCGGACTGGACAGAGGGACCTGGCACCTGATGACCGGCACGCCCTACCTCATGCGCATCATCGGATTCGGCTTCCGCCGGCCCAAGAACCGGGTGCCTGGTGTCGATGTCGCGGGCACGGTCGTGGCCGTGGGTTCCGCGGTGACCCGGTTCGCCGTCGGTGACGAGGCTTTCGGGATGAGCCGGGGCTCCTTCGCCGAGTACGCCCCCGCCCGGGAGGACAAGCTCGCCCATCGGCCGGCATCCATTTCCGTGCAGCAGGCTGCGGCCGTTGGGATCTCCGGCGGTACCGCTTTGCAGGCCCTGTCTGCCGGTCGCATCGAACCCGGGCAGCGAGTGCTGATCATCGGTGCGTCCGGTGGTGTCGGCAGCTACGCGGTCCAACTGGCAAAGGCCGCGGGTGCCGAGATCACCGGCGTGTGCAGTTCCGAGAAGCGGGATGCCGTCATGACTCTGGGAGCAGACCGGGTCATCGATTACCGCAACGAAGACTTCGCCGATGGGTCGCAACGGTACGACCTGATCATCGACATCGGTGGCAACTCCTCGCTGGCCCGGCTGCGACGGGCGCTCACCAGCACCGGCACGGCGGTCATCGTCGGCGGTGAGAGCAAGGGCAACGTGACCGGTGGCCTCGGCCGGCAGCTTCGCGCGATGCTGTTGACACCGTTCGTCGGTCAACGGCTGACCGGCCTCGCCTCCAAGGAACGCGCAGCCGACCTCGAGGTCCTCACCGAGCACATCACCGCCGGACGCGTCACCCCCACCATCGACCGGATCTTTCCGCTGGACCAGGTCCCCACGGCCATGAGCTACCTCGCAGCAGGAAAGGTCAAGGGCAAGGTCGTCATCACCGTCTGATCGGCCACCCACCGCTCACCACCGTCACGGCCGCATCGAACAAGGTGCCGCCGGTCCCCACCATGCCCGGAAAGGCGCACACCATGATCGAAGTGCAGCAGTTGACCAAACGCTACGGCAGCAAGCTGGCGGTCGACGGACTGAGTTTCGTTGTCCAGCCCGGCATTGTCACGGGCTTCCTCGGCCCGAACGGTGCCGGAAAATCGACGACCATGAGGATGATTGCCGGCCTGGACCGGCCCACCGGTGGACGGATCACCGTCAACGGCCGGGACTACCGCTCCGCCGGCGCTCCGATGGCGGAGCTCGGTGTCCTGCTGGAAGCAAAGGCGATGCACCCGGCACGATCGGCGCGAAACCATTTGCTGGCGCTGGCCGCGACGAACGGCATCAGCCATCGACGCGTCGACCAAGTGATCGACATCGTCGGTCTGCGAGAGGTTGCCCGCAGGAGAGTCGGCGGTTTCTCCCTCGGGATGGGCCAACGGCTGGGCGTCGCGTCTGCACTGCTCGGGAACCCCCAGACGGTGGTGCTCGACGAACCGGTGAACGGCTTGGACCCGGAGGGCGTGCTGTGGATGCGCACCATGTTGAAGGACCTTGCGGCCGCGGGCCACACCGTTCTCGTGTCCTCCCACCTGATGAGTGAGATGGCGCAAACCGCAACGCGTCTGGTCGTGATCGGCCGTGGCCGGCTCATCGCCGACACCACTGTCGACGAGTTCATCGCGCGCGCCGCGCACCATTCCGTCGCAGTCCGCTCCCCGCAGGCGGCCCGGTTGCGAGACCTTCTGCGAGCCAAGCACATCACCGTCACCGCGCCGCAGCCCGAGGTGCTTCACGTCAGCGGGCTCAGCGCCGAGCAGGTCGGCACCCTTGCCTGGCAGCACCAGGTACCCATCTTCGAGCTCAGCACGCCGCGGACATCCCTGGAAGAGGCATTCATGACGCTGACCGGTGACTCGGTCGAATATCGCGCGGCCGAGATCAACGACTCTGCCGACCTCGCGGGGGTGGCGGCATGACAACGACCTTCGTCACCGCCGGAAACCGCAGCACGCCGGCTCGCGGTCCGCGGCACAGGCTGACCTGGCACGGCGTCGTCGCCGCTGAATGGATCAAATTCCGGTCCCTCAGATCGACCATTGCGACACTGTTGATCGCCGTGCTGCTGATGGTGGGCCTTGGCGCCCTGTTCTCGGCAATCGCCGCCAGTCAGGCCAACGGCTTCGACGCAGGCGCAACCGCGATCTCCACGTCACTGACGGGGACGTTCTTCGCCCAGCTGGCCATCGGTGTACTGGGCGTGCTGTTGATCGCCGGTGAATACGGCACCGGGATGATCCGCTCGTCGATGACGGTCGTACCCGGCCGGCTGCCGGTGTTGTGGGCCAAACTGGCGGTGTTCGCAGGAATCGTCTTCGTCACGATGCTGGTCGCCGCATTCACCGCGTTCTTTGTCGGACAGCGACTGCTGAGCGACAGCACCGTGAACGCGGCTCTGTCCGATCCGAACGCCCTGCGCTCAGTGGTCGGTGCGGCCCTGTACCTGACCGTTGCGGGGGTCACCGCCACCGCGATCGGGGCGCTGCTGCGCAATACAGCGGCCTCCATCACCACGTTCGTTGCGGTCTTCTTCGTGATTCCTCCGCTGACGAACTTGCTGCCCGTTTCGCTGACCGACCGATTCGTGCAGTACCTGCCGTCCAATGCAGGAGCCGTCATGCTCGACGGGAGCTTCGGCGTCGCGCACCCACTGAGCCCGTGGACCGGTTTCTCGGTGATGTGCAGCTACGCGATTGTCCTGATCGGCTGGGCCGCATGGAGACTTCGCCGCGGCGACGTCTGACTCGCGCGTGGGAACGACTCGCGGTGGCAGCAGATGTCATTGCCACTTTCAACGTATAGCGCACCCGGGGCCTTGCGGCAAGGCCCCGGTGGTGCAGCACAATCGCCGGCCGAGGTCATTTCGCAAGCGCTGCATGCGACCTCAGATCGGAGCCGATGACGTGAACGTGGCCGATACCAGTGTGTTCGACCTGCCGCCAACCCTGCGCCGCAAGGCGGACCCGACTCTCATGACCCGTGATCAGCAGCAATTCGACGCCATTGCGCACAGTCTCGCGCAGACGGTCGACGAACTGACGGACCGCCTCGATGCCGAGCGTAGGGCACCCGGCGGCCAACGCCAGGAGGCGATGGAGCGTGATCTGCAGATCCACCGGTTGACGGCCCGGCTGCGGACCCTGCGGCGGTTCGGAGTGGACCTGTGTCTCGGGCGGATGGTGCACACCGACGAAGCCGAGCCGGTGTACATCGGTCGGCTCGGGCTGACCGATGCTGCGGGACGTCAATTGGTCATCGACTGGCGCTCCCCGGCTGCTGAGCCGTTCTTCGGTGCGACCCACCAGAACCCGATGGGGCTGACCAGCCGCCGTCGCTATCGCTGGACACGGGGCCGGATCACCGACTACTGGGATGAAGTATTCACCCGCGAGGGTCTCGAGTCGGGGGCTGCGCTCGACGATCAGTCCGCATTCATCGCGAGTCTGGGCGGCAGCCGGTCGAGCAGGATGCGTGATGTGCTGGGCACCATCGCCGTCGAGCAGGACGCCATCATCCGGGCCGGCTCCCGCGGCGCCCTGGTCGTGGACGGTGGTCCCGGCACTGGCAAAACCGTTGTCGCTCTGCATCGCTCGGCATATCTGCTGTATTCCGACCCGCGCCTGGGGCACCATGGGGGTGGCCTGCTCTTCGTCGGACCGCACCAGCCGTACCTGGCCTACGTCGCCGACGTCCTGCCCAGCCTCGGCGAGGAGGGGGTGCAGACCTGCACGCTGCGGGACCTCGTCGCCGAGGGCCCGACAGCGCCGGTCGAAACGGATCCGCAGGTGGCGCAGCTCAAGTCGTCCTGCGATCCGGTGACGGCCATCGAGCGTGCGGTCGCCTTCTACGAGGAACCACCCAGCACAGAGATGACGATCGAGACACCCTGGATAGACATCCATCTGTCCGCCGCTGACTGGCAGCAGGCCTTCGACGCCGTCGAGCCCGGCACCCAGCACAATGAGGCCCGCGACCAGATCCGGGCGGAAATGCTCACGATCCTGACCGACCGTGACGACGGTGACGCCCCAGGCGACTTGCTGGCGAAGTCCCTGCTGCAGAACCGGGAGCTGAGTACGGCGCTGAACCGGGCGTGGCCGCTGATCCAGGCACGCGACCTCGTCGCCGATCTGTGGTCGGTCCCCGCGTACCTGCGGAGATCTGCCCCGTGGCTCAGCGCAGACGACGTCCGCGCACTGCAGCGTCCGGACCCGTACTCGTGGACGGTGTCCGACCTGCCGCTGCTGGATGCGGCTCGGCGGCGGCTCGGTGATCCGCGGGCGGAGCAGCTGCGCCGGCGGCGGCAGGCGGCCGTCACCGCACGCAGCGAATCGATGGCACGCGTCGTCGAACATCTCATTGAATCCGACGACTCGGAGATGGCGGTCATGTCCATGCTGCGCGGGGACGATCTGCAGAACACCCTGGTGGACGAGGCGGAATTGCCGGTGCTCGATCCCGATCTGCTCGCCGGCCCGTTCGCGCACATCGTGGTGGACGAGGCGCAGGAATTGACCGACGCAGAATGGCAGATGCTGGTGGCGCGATGCCCCTCCCGCAGCTTCACCATCGTGGGCGACCGCGCTCAGGCCCGTCACGGCTTTACCGAGTCGTGGCGAGAGCGGCTGCTGCGGGCCGGATTCCGCGACATCGACGTGGCCGGCCTGACCATCAACTACCGCACGCCGCTGGAGATCATGTCCGAGGCGGAGCCGGTCATCCGTACCGTGCTGCCGAACGCCAACGTGCCGACGTCCATTCGGAGTACCGGAGTTCCGGTCGCTCACGGATCGGTCGAAGAGCTGGGTGGAATCCTCGATGTCTGGCTTGCCGAGCACACCGAAGGGGCGGCCTGCGTCATCGGTGCATCGGACATCGACACCCTTGACACCCCTGCCGACCCGCGCATCCGGTACCTGACCGCCGAGCTTGCCAAGGGTCTGGAGTTCGACCTGGTGGTCCTCGTCGATCTGGAGAGATTCGGTGAAAGCATTGAGGGGGCCGTCGACCGGTATGTGGCGATGACGCGAGCGACCCAGCAGCTCGTCGTTCTCCGGAGGGCTTAGCAGGACTCCTTCGGCGACACCCGCACCGAGCGTGAGCTTTTCGCCGGACCGGATGCGGCGCGGCCGACAGCGGACCGAGTCGGAGCGGTCTGCCGATCGCCGTCAGCCGGCCGGCAGACCGCTCCCGACAATCACGCGGTGGCGGCCGCGGCCTGCAGTTCCGCCTCGTCCTCGACATCGTGCGCCGACGTCGCGCCGCCCAGCTCGGTCAGCTTCGCCTGGATCGAAGCAGCCTGCTCGTACGGGCTGAGAACGCCGACTGCAGCCTTACCGGAGGTGAGACCGGCCGCCACCCGGGCCTTGTCCGCATCGCTCAACTTCAGGCCCTTGTGGTGAAGGGATCCACCGATGGCGCCGCCCGCCATACCGACGCCGCCGCCCACGATGGCCGCTCCTGCGCCGAATCCGAGGAACAGCGGTCCCAGCACCAACAGCGCCGCGCCGACCCCGACACCGGCGGCCACGCTGGTGGCACCGACCTTGTCGACGTCGAGTTTCCCGGAAGGATCCAGCACCAGCACGCCGATGGCGTCACTGTCGGCAACCCCGGATTCCTTCAGGGTCAGCGCCGCTGAATCCGCGGCCGCTTCATCGGTGAAGAACGCAAGGCTCAACTGCTTGTCCGACATGACTCGTTACTCCTTTGAGGTGGGTTTTGTGCGTGGCTCGCACTCAGAGCAACTTCCTCCCCAGACCGCTCGGAGAACATCATGCGAAGGAGACTAGATTGTGATTTCCACCGCGCCGTCCGGATCCAGCAGACGGGGTCGCTGACGTCATTATCCAGTCCGGGTGATGCATCATCATCACCCTGGCTCGGATACTGATCCCCGGCGATACTGATCCCCGGTGAAGTCCTGGGCATCATCGAAGAAATCGTCGGACCGATCGACGAATTCCAAGGTCGTCACCCATAAGTGGGATTCTCTCGATTCGCCACGACCACATGGGGATGGATTCACATCGTCTTCGACGTCTTCGTCATCCCGGCTGTGACTGCGCACGGCCGGGATATGCGCAATGCGTGACCGCACCGTCGCGGAGCGACGGAACATGACTTCATTTCGATCGGCCGGGCCAAGGACCACATGTCACGAACAAAGCCGCGATACGAGGATCTGTCGCCGTCCCGCCGCCGCCGTCTGCAGGCCCTGCTGATCGTACGGTCGGCGCTGGTCGGCGTTTTGTTGATCTTCGCCTACTACGCCATGCCGCTGAACAAGCCCGAGGATGTCGGGGTTGTCTTCTTGATCGCGGGCCTGCTGTTCCTCGGTGCCGTGATCACGTGGCAGGTACGTGCGATCCTGACCTCGCCGTTCCCGCGGGTCCGCGGCCTGCAAACGCTGATCACCGGGATCCCGCTGCTGCTGGTGGTGTTCGCGGCCGTCTTCTATCTCACCGGCCAGGCCGGGGCCGGCAACTTCAGCGAGCCGATGAACAAGGTCGGCGCGATGTACTTCACCGTCACCGTGTTCTCGACCGTGGGCTTCGGCGACATCACGGCGAAGAGCGATCTCGCCCGCACTCTGGTGACCATTCAGATGATCGTCGACCTGGTGGTGATCGGACTGGTGGCAAAGGTGGTGCTCGGTGCTGTTTCGGTCAGCGTGAAGAAGCAATCAGGGCACCCGGGCAATTGAGGGAACCGGTGCCGCAACAGTCAGATTGGGTGGGATCCACGATTGGTGATCAATGATGCATCTCGTCCAACCGTAGCGTCACGCAGTTGCCGGGGCGTGGGTTTTGTCGGCGCCCGTGGCGGTGGGACGGTAGTCGGCGATTTCCCTCTGCATGGTCCGGCGGATCTTCGGTTGCTGTGCGAGGGCGACCGCGACAATCGTGAGCAGCACCCACATGGTCAGACTTGATATCACCACGATGAACGCAGGCAGTAGTGCGTTTCCCAATCGCTGCGTCAGCTCTTGCGCCGCGAAAACCCGCCACAGCAGCATTGCGTTGACCAGGTACCCGATCAGGTAGGACACCACAAATGCGATGCCGAACTGCTTCAGGCTGCCGGATTGCTTTCGTTGGCGCAGAGGTTCGTCGCGGGACGGCAGCACGATCGAGAGCACATTGCCGATCCCCAGCCAGAGAACAATCATGCACACCATCAGCGCACACGCCTTGTAGAACGCGAACAGGTCACCGGCGCGCCAGGCCAGCAGCGCGCTGAGCACAAATCCGATCGGCGCGACCAAACACAACAAAGCCAGGTTCTTGATCACCAGCAGATGCCACAACCGCGCTCCGCTGTCCAACGCGGCCCGCACCCGCATCGCATCGAAACTCATCGCATTGATGCACACCCCGCCGCCCATGACGACCCCGATCACAAACAGTCCGAGGTACGGCAGCCACTTGGCGTCCCTGTCCCAGTCCGCTATCCGGATCCAGCCCAGATACAGCAGGCCGAGCGCCAGGGTGATGGCCAGGCTCTTCACCGTGGCCCTGGGCTTGCGGGTCAGGATGTACCGGATCTCGCCCGACAGCCCGCGCGCCAGTGCCGGGCCGTGCCGGCTGACCGGGTTACTGCCATGCGCGGGTGTTCGGGCTGACGACGCATCGCCCGGGCCGAGTTCTTCGGCATCGATGCGGGCCAGCCTGGATTCCAGCACCGCCACCGCTGCGTCGGTCAGGGCAAGGCGGGCCAACTGCACCGCGGCCGTCGCGTCACGCTCGGCCTGTGCGGGGTCGACAGACGAGGGCGGCTCTGCGCCCGGTCCGTCGACCGCTGCCTCATCGGCTCCGGCGGCCAGGTAGGCACGACGCAGGGACACCCACCGACCGGACGAATGGTCGGTGGCCGCGGCACTTTCGAGGTCCGCCCGCTGGCCTGCCGAGTTGGCCCGCTGTCGGAGGATCACTGCAGCAACGTCCGGGCGCTCCTTCCACTTCGAGGCCAGAGCAACTTTCTCCGCGGCTGCCGCGCGTTCCACCAACTCGAGCAGATCGTCGATCGCAGCCATGCGTTCTCCTCGATGAAGGCCAAACCGGCGTCAGTCTTTCCACCTCTGCAGACATGGCGCTCGGTCAACCGGCGGTGGACCGCCAGGCTCGGCCGAATGCCGAGCCTGACGGTCGGTAGGCCGTGAACTCCTGATGTCTCGCCGGGCCGAGCGATGCTCAACCCGTTCGATTCAGCAAGTCAACGACGGCGGCTGACCCGACGGCTCGTTCGACGAGCCACTCGACGAGAAGCAAACATTTCAGACCTCCTCTCCGAAGGCGTACCGATCCCCCTCACCGGGGGTCAGGAAGCGGACGCTCCGGTGCTGCTGGTCTCCAGCGCGTGCAGTTCCGCCGCCTCGTCGGCGCTGTGGAAACCGACCTCGACCAGGTCCAGCGGGCTGATGAATCCATCGCTGAGCCGAACCCCGCCCGCTCTCATGATCGCGTCGCGCAGCGGGACCGCCCACTGGTGCTCCAGCAGGAGCAGAGCCGCGGCCGACCCGTTGGGAATGTCGTCGAGGATGTCCCAACCGTCGGGCTCGCCGAGCAGGTCCAACCCGTCCGCTGCAGCCTCGGCACCGGCGACGGCACCGGCTTCCGCACCCTCGAGACCGTCCTCGCCCAGGCCGATCAGCCCACCGATCACGCTGCCCAATTCCACGGCCTCGTCGCGGGTCAGGTTGCTCAGGTGCACCACCTCGACGTCACCGTCATCGTCCTTGTACACCGCAAGCGCGTCGATCACCCTGACCGTGTCACTTTCCCGGAGCTTCTCCAGTTCGGCGATGATCTCGCCGTGGAAATCCGGGTTCGGGAATCCCACGGCGATGAGCTGTACTGGTCCAACGGCCATGTCGGCCACCTCTCTGCTAGACGGGACGATGCACACGTCGCAACCGTCCCGGCGGACCACCTCGGTGTGGTCCTGCCACCCGTTCCGAGGATCCCGCGAGTCGACCGGTCCTGCCTCATTCGACCGGAGTGAGATCGTGGCGGTATCGGTGAACCAGCCCTCGGTGGCCCTGACGGGGAGACCGTTGCGCCGGCCCGAGCGCGCTCATCGGTTCTCGCCCGTAGCGAATGATGTGCCGCGCTGAGGTCCTGACCTAGGTTCTGCTGAGCGGGCAAAGAGGCCGGTCGACTCGGCCTGTCGTCGAACAACGCGATGAGGCGAACGGAGCTCAGATGGTGATCAAGGAATACCCGGCGGGCGAGCCCTTCCCTGGCGTCATCGGCCGGACGACCGACGAGTCGTCACCGGCCTGGCCGACCCAGGTGCGCGCCACCAAGGGCGCCCCGAACGTGCTGACGATTGTTCTCGATGACACCGGGTTCGGTCAGCTCGGGTGCTACGGGAGCCCCATCCAGACCCCGACGTTCGACGCGATCGCCGCGGACGGCCTTCGGTACAACAACATGCACACCACCGCGCTCTGCTCACCGAGCAGGTCCTGCATCATCACCGGCCGCAACCACCACGCAAACGGCATGGCGGCGATCACCGAACTGGCGTCCGGGTTCCCCGGCTACGACGGTGTGGTGCCGATGGAGAACGGTTTCCTCTCGGAGATCCTGCTGGAGAACGGCTACAACACCTACATGGTCGGCAAGTGGCATCTGACGCCGAGCAACGAGGAGACCGCGGTCGGGCCCTATGACCGGTGGCCACTCGGACGCGGGTTCCAGCGGTTCTACGGGTTCCTCGGCGGTGACACCAGCCAGTGGTACCCGGACCTGGTGTACGACAACCATCAGGTCGAGCCACCGAGGACGCCGGAAGAGGGATACCACCTCACCGAGGACCTGATCGATCGCTCGATCGGCTTCATCGCCGATGCCCAACAGGTCGATCCCGAGAAGCCGTTCTACCTGCACCTGTGTTTCGGCGCCACGCACGCCCCGCACCACGCGCCGGCGGAATGGATCGACAAGTACGCCGGGAAGTTCGACGACGGCTGGGATGCCTACCGCGAGCAGACCTTCCGCCGGCAGCAGGAAATGGGAATTGCACCGGCCGATGCTGTGCTGTCCCGCCACGACCCGGATGTCCCGGAGTGGGATTCACTGTCCCCGGACGCCCGGAGGCTGTCGAGTCGGATGATGGAGGTCTTCGCCGGGTTCCTCAGTCACACCGACCACCACCTGGGTCGACTGCTGGACTTCCTGCGAACACTGGGCAAGCTCGACAACACCCTGATCATGGTGATCTCCGACAACGGAGCCAGCGCCGAAGGCGGCCCCACCGGAACCACCAACGAGGCGCAGTTCTTCAACAACGCACCTGAGCCGCTCGAAGACAGCGTCAAGGTCATCGACGAGATCGGCGGACCGAACCATTTCAACCATTACCCGTGGGGTTGGACGTGGGCCGGCAACACACCGTTCCGCCGCTGGAAGCGGGAAACCTATCGGGGCGGCGTCAGCGATCCCTTCCTGGTGAGCTGGCCCGACGGCATCACGTCGAAGGGCGCAGTCCGCGAGCAGTACGCGCACATCGTCGACATGGTTCCGACTGTCCTTGACCTGCTCGGCATCAAGCCGCCCAAGACCATTCGTGGCGTGACCCAGGCACCGTTCCACGGCCTCAGCTTCGCGCACACCCTTGACGATGCGACGGCCGAGAGTCCGCGCCGCACCCAGTATTTCGAGATGCTCGGGCACCGGGCGATCTACCACGACGGCTGGCGCGCGGTCTGCCCATGGCCGGGGCCATCCTTCGCCGAAGCAGGCGTCGGGTTCGGTCAGCCGATCAGCTCGGACACCCTGTCGAGGCTGGACGCGACAGGCTGGGAGCTCTATCACGTCGCTGCCGACTTCGCGGAGAACGACAACGTCGCCGACGAGCACCGGGACCGGCTGATCGCGCTGATCGGGACCTGGTATGTGGAGGCCGGCAAGTACGGGGTGCTGCCCATCGACGGCAGCGGCCTGGCCCGGATGGTCGCCGAGAAGCCCCTTGTCGCGCCGCAGCGGCCGCACTACCGCTACTACCCCGGCACCCAGTCCATCCCGTTCTTCGCCGGGCCGCGGGTGCTGAACCGTCCGCACAGCATCACCGCCGAGGTCGACATCCCAGAGGGCGGCGCCGAAGGCGTGCTGCTGTGCCAGGGCACCGCCGCCGGTGGATATTCGCTGTACGTGCTGGACGGCTACCTGCGCTACGTGCACAACTACGTCGGGCGCGGCCTGTACGGAGTGCGATCCGAGACACAGCTGACAGCAGGCAAGCACTCGTTGCGGTTCGAGTTCGAACCGACCGGGAAACCGGACCTCGCGACAGGGCGAGGCGCCCCCGGGCGGTTGCAGCTGTACGTGGACGGTGATCTGGTGGGGGCAGCGGAGGCACCGACCACCACGCCGTTCGCCTTCAACCCCGGTGCCCTGACGTGCGGGTCAAATCCCGGATCTCCGGTCACCCCTGATTATCCGAGTCCGTTCCGGTTCACCGGTCACATCGAGCACGTGACGATCGACGTCAGCGGAGAGCTCATCGACGACCCGGAGGCCGAACTGCGGATACATCTGGCCCGGCAATGAGTCTGGCTGCCGGCGCGCTGTCGGTGCGGCTGCACGGCGGCGAGTTCACCATGGGCTCCGACGGCTTCTACGCGGACGAAACGCCTGTCCATCGCGTCAGTGTCGACGGCTTCGACATCGACGCGTACCCGGTGACGAATGCTCAGTTCCGCGAGTTCATCACGGCCACGGGCTATGTCACCGTCGCGGAACGGCCGCTGGAACCTGCCGACTATCCGGGTCTGACCGCAACGGAACTCGCCCCCGGTGGATTGGTCTTCACGTCTACCTCGGGGCCGGTCGACCTGCGGGACTTTTCGCAGTGGTGGCGATGGGTCCCGGGGGCCTGCTGGTGGCAACCGACCGGTCCGGGTTCGACGGTGCAGGACAAGGCCGAACACCCTGTCGTGCAGGTGAGTTATGACGACGCCGCGGCCTACTCGCTCTGGGCCGGGAGGGAACTGCCCACCGAGGCGGAATGGGAGTACGCCGCCCGTGGTGGACTGGACCAGAGCACCTACACGTGGGGTGAGGACCTCCGGCCGGACGGCCGCCTGATGGCCAACACGTGGCAGGGTCACTTTCCCTATGACAATCAGGGTGCGGACGGCTGGATCGGCACGTCGCCGGTCGGATCCTTTCCGCCCAACAACTTCGGCCTGTACGACATGATCGGAAACGTTTGGGAGTGGACGGCCGACTACTACCACCCGGCTCACGTTCCTGCGTCCCCATCCTGCTGCGCGCCAGCCGGTCCGCGGTCTCGGGACCCGGAGGGGAGCGCCGAGGCCGGCTCGACGATCCCTCGCCGGGTCCTCAAGGGCGGGTCACACCTCTGTGCCCCGGAGTACTGCCTGCGTTACCGTCCCGCGGCACGATCACCGCAGGCCGTCGACACCGCAACCAGCCACATCGGCTTCCGCTGCGTCAGCCGGACGCGGGCGGGATGACGCCACTTTCTCGGGCGAGAACCCCGGGCGCCGGTGATCTGCCGGCGTCCGTGGGTCCGCCCGGATCAGATACCGCCATGCAGGTCTGATCAGTGTCCGCTCTTGGACACCATTCGCATGATGCGTGCGTTGAAGACCGCGAAACGGGAGAGCTGGAACGCGAGGTTGCGTCGACGGCGCAGGGTCGCCTCCGTCGGCAGCGGGGCTCGACTCAGGTCCGCGGTCGGCTGGTCGCTCACCGAGGTGCGGGCGGCCGGGAGGTGCGGTTCGGTGGTCATCATTTCGCTCATTCCGGGATCATTTGCCAGCCGGGGCGGCCCTTGGCCTTGTAGAGGAACAGGTAATGGAGCATCAACTTCACCCAGTGGCCGCTGAGCCCTATTTCGCCACGGGTGTCTTTCAGATCGCGCCCGCTCGGGTAGCGGACATAATCGGGCACCACCGGCATCATCGTCATCGCCGCCGCCGAGCCACGACGCAACCCGTGCCCTGCGGAGGCCACGCAGGCGGCACCCATCGACGCCATCGACGCCTGATGCGCCGGTGCAGTGGCACCCTTCTTGATGCGATCGACAATCGTCAGCGCGGCCGTTTTGCCCATGACACCCGAAGGCATTCCGGTACGCGGCGGGGACGGGGCGATGACGGTGCCGTTGACACTCTTTCTCGGGCGGGAGATCTGGTGCGGCGGGGCGAACGCAATTCCGACCGCGAAAATATTGTCATATCCCGGGGCAAGGTAGGTGCTCGGCCAGTCCGCCGCCCGCCACTGTTCGTACGGTTTGGCGGTGTAGTCGGCGTCGACCTTCATGAAGCCGCTGGGAGCGAACAGTTGTGTGGTGATGTCGTTCGCCTCCCGGTCGTACGCCGCCAGCCGCGCCCCTCCGAACGGTGGCAACAGCATGGCGAAATCGAAGGCCAGGGAGTGCTTCTGACCGTCCAGTGTCTCGTACCGGACGATGCCCTCATCGACCTTTTCGACGTGTGCCCCGAGAATGGCCTCGACCTCCCGCTCCCGGAACAGTGATCCGGTCCACAGCTCACTAGAAGTCTGGAAACCCTGGTCCTCGAAGGTCATCCCGTCGACGCCGAAGTCACCCAGATGTGCCTCGTTGGTCAGGTAGACCAGCCTGGCGCGATCACGCACACCGGCCTCGCGCAGCTCATGGTCCACGTTGAACACGTACTCGAAAGCGGCGCCTTCGCAGGTACATGTCCCATGGCCCATACCGACCACCAGGGTCTGTTCCTCACCGGACGCGAGCCGCTTGATGACCGCTTGCAGTCGGGCCGCCGCCTCGATCGCGTGATCGGCCGTGCAGACGGACACCGTGTGGCCGTCGGGTCCGAGCCCCGGCGTGGCCTCGAACCGCAGCCGTGGGCCGGTGGCGTTGATCAGGTAGTCGTAACGCAACCGCTCCGACATGCCCTGTTTGCCTTGACCGGTGTACTCGATGTCGACCGCACCCCGAGGGTCGTCGACATCACCGTCGGGGCGGATCGCCACCGCGGCAGCCTGCCGGAAGACGATGCCCTTGCGGTCGTACACGGGTTGCAGCGGAAAGACGACGTCCTTCTTGTCGAGCTTTCCCACCCCGACCCAGATGTTGGACGGAATCCAGTTCCACTGCGAGTTGGGCGACACGACGGTGACCGTGTGCTCCTTACCCAGGCTGCTGCGTCCCAGCAGTCGTGACAAGTGAAGCGCAGCGGTGTGTCCGGAGATACCTGCACCCAGGATGACAACATCAGTCATGGGGGATTCCCTTCGCGATGGGAACTCCTTCCTATCGTACCCCCGGGGGTATCACCAGAGGCTTTGGGCCCGTCCTCCGTCTTGCTGGTGGAGATTGCCGAGTACGGGTGTCGAACCCTTCACAGAGTGCGTCGGGATACCGGCGGGGGTATCAGGCCCTTCGCCTCTGGCGTGCGCCCGGCCGGCGCGGCAATGATGGTCGCGGATGGTTCCGGGGAGTGTGAGCGATGCCCGATCATGATGATCAGCGGTCGCGGTTACCCGCATGGAACTCCGTTGTGGCAGTGGTTGCTCACCCCGATGACGAATCCTTCGGGCTGGGCGCCATCCTGGACGGCTTTCACCATGCCGGCGCGGCCACGACCGTGCTGTGCCTGACCCGCGGCGAGGCGTCGACCCTGCACGGGGTGGATGCGGATCTGAGCGTGACACGTGGCCTGGAGTTCGCCGCGGCGGCGCAGGGGCTGGGAGTGGCCCACGCGATGATCCGGAGCTTCCCCGACGGTGCCTTGAGCCAGGTCTGCCGGAGCGCTCTGGCAGGTGAAGTGATCGACGCAGCTCGCGCAGTCGGCGCCGATGGCCTGCTCGTCTTCGACGTGGATGGAGTGACCGGCCATCCCGATCACATGGCCGCGACAGAAGCGGCGACGCTGGCCGCGGCGGGGCTGGGTCTGCCGGTTCTCGCGTGGACCTTGCCCGCCCCGGTCGCGAGTCAACTGAACCGGGAGTTCGGCACCTCCTTCATCGGCCACGACCCCACCGACATCGACATCGAGTTGCCCGTCTGCCGAGTCAGGCAGACAACCGCCTGCGCCGCTCATGTCAGCCAGGCCATACCCACCAGTGTGCTGTGGCGGCGCCTGGAACTCCTCGGCGGCACAGAGCACCTGCGCTGGCTGTCAGGACAGGATTCCGGGGAAAGTGCGACTGCCCCACAACGGCCTTCGAGACAGAAAGAGGTCCACCATGACACCGACGTCCGCCGCTGAATGGGACTCCCGTTATCGCGCAACCGATCGGGCGTGGAGTACGAAACCCAACAGGTGGGTCGAGCAAGAGGTCGCGAGCCTTCCACCGGGCAGAGCGCTGGATCTCGGCTGCGGTGAGGGCCGCAACAGTGTCTGGCTCGCCGCACACGGCTGGCAGGTCACTGGCGTCGATTTCTCCGCGGCCGCCCTGACCAGAGCACAGGCCCTTGCCGGCACGCACCGCCCGCCGGTGACCGTTGAGTGGAAGTGCGCGGACCTCACGACGTTTCGCGCCTCGACGCCGTTCGACCTCGCGGTACTGGCATATGTGCAACTGCCCGCACCGCAACGGCTGAAGGCGATCATGACGGCGTGGAACAGCCTGGGCCCGTACGGGATCCTGCTGGTCGTCGCCCACCACACCGACAACCTCGCCAACGGCGTCGGCGGCCCACAGGACCCCGACCTCCTCTACAGCCAGCGGGACGTCACAGCCGACCTGGGCGTCATCGACTGCTCGGCGACTGTTGAGCGCCGTGAACGGGTGGAGCGGCCCGTGGCCGGCAGCGACCGCCCGGCGCTCGACACCGTGTTCCGTGCCCGCAAACCCGGTCCCGACGCCTGACCGACCGCGGTCACCAGCACCGTCGCGGGACCGGGACCAGCCCGATCAGCGAACCGCTGAATTTGTCTGCGCCCGCAGCCGGGCCCCGTTGAACGGCCGCCGGAACAGCGGCGCGAATACACAGACGTCGAGAATTCCGGCGGCCAGCGGGACCAAACCCACCGCTGCGAGCGCCCACCATCCACCACCCAGCAGGGCGCCGGCCGCGACGATGACGACGCCCGCAACGATGCGAGTGACGCGGCCGCTCGTACTGGCCATGAACCTGAAGAACGGTGTCATCCGAGCACCTCCAGAGACGTTACACAGCAACGCATGTGAAGCAGTCACAGCCAGTGACGGCGCTGCGCGAGCTCAACATCCGGTACCCAGGGGGGTATTGCCCACCATAGATGAAATCCAGACCGCCCGCCCGCCATGACCTGCGAGTGGTTTTCACGGTTTCTTCATCGACGCCGCAGTCGCGGCTTCATCCCCCAGCAGTTCACTGGGGTCATCCGCCGATCGGGCGGACCACAGAAGGGCAGGTAGCGACATGATCACTCTCCACAAGGCAGTCCTGGCAGGCGGTATGGCAGTACTCCTGGGCGCGGGCCTGGCCGGCACCGCACTGGCAGCGGGCCAGCCGCCGTCGACTGACGCGACCACGGCGCCATCAGCATCGGCAACGAGCGGTACCAGTCGGACCGCGGACCTGGCCTTCAGCCGCGAGGAGGAGCGGATGGCCAGAGACCTCTACACCCTGTTCGGTCACACCTACGACGCCGCCGTGTTCGACCGGATCGCCACCAGTGAGCAGCATCATTTCGATGCGGTGGGCGCGCTGCTGACGACCTATGCGATCGCGGACCCGGCGGCCGGACAACAGGCAGGGACCTACGCCGATCCCGAGCTGCAGAAGATGTACGACCAGTGGAAGGTTCAGGGTCTGACCTCGGTCCAGGACGCCTATGCGGTCGGAGTTGCCCTGGAGCAGACCGATATCGCCGACCTGGAGGGCATTCTCGCAACGAACCCCGAGGCCGACGTGCAACGGGTGTTCACCCACATGCTCACAGCGTCCCGGCATCACCTCGAGGCATTCACCACCGCGCTGAACGGCGGCGACGCGTCATCCTGTGACGGCACCGGAGCCGGCGCCGGACCGGGTGCCGATAAGGGTCCGGGGATGGGGACGGGATTGGGGATGGGAATGGGAGACGGGCATGGCACGGAAGACGGCGCCGTCATGCAGTCCCGGCACGGAATGGATGACAGCGGTAGCTGACACTGAACAGCCCTTCAGCTCGAGGGCAACGTGACGGTGAAGCTGGCTCCCCGCCCGGGGCCGGGCGATGATGCGCTGACGTCACCGCCGTGGCCACGGGCGATTCCGCGGGCAATCGTCAGACCGATTCCTGACCCGGCGGACCGGCGCGGCTGGCCGGGGGCGCGGTAGAACCGCTCGAAGATTTGTTCCAGGTCGTGCGCCGAAAGGCCGACTCCCGTATCGGTCACGACCACCTCCGCACCGGCGGCAGAGGGCCGCGCCCTGATCGTCACGGTGCCACCCGGCGGGGTTGCGAGCAGCGCGTTACCCAGCAGGTTGGTCAGGACCTGGGTGATCCGGTCCGGATCGACACAGACCGGCAGCGCAGATGCGGCCTCCACTGCCAGCACGACGTCTCCGTCGTGGAACTGTGGTGCGAGCCGGGCGGCGGCACGGCGCGCCAACTCCGCCAGGTCAGCATCGGCGGGATGAAGGTCGACACCGTGCTCCTGCGCCCGCGACAGGCTGGACAGGTCGTCGGCGAGACGATGCATTCTGCCCACTTCCTCGCCGAGCGAAGCGAGAAGCTCTGGGGTGGCCTCGAAGACGCCGTCGATCATGCCTTCGATGTAGCCGTCGAGCGTGGTCAGCGGAGTGCGCAATTCGTGGGCGACCTCGCCGAGCAGTCGGGTGCGGCGGCTCTCGGTGTCGGCGAGCGTGTGCGCCAGGGTGTTGACGTCCGTGGCCAAGGCGGCCAGTTCGGGCTCCGACGGGAGAGGGACGCTGACCTGATAACTGCCCGCGGCGATCTGGTTGGTGGCCGCGCGCACGGCGTCCAGCGGGCGCAACAGCCGGCCGGTGACCAGCCAGGCGATGACGACCGCCGCAGCAACACTGGCAAGAACGCCGACAGTGAGGGCAGTGTTCAGTGCCGAGCTGAACGCCTCATGCACGGCGGCCTGAGTCGCAGCGCCCATGCCCGTCCCCCGGCCCATGCCGGTGTCGTCGCCGGTGCCGATGCCCGCGCCGTTCATCCTCCCGACCTGATCATCGAACAGGCGTGGCGCCAACAGGCGCACCGTCACATCGGCAACCAGTGCGCCGACGAGGGCGACTGCGGCGTAAGAGATGAACAACCGCAAGGGCAGGCGCATCTTCATTCCGGGCTGCCCACGAATTTGTAGCCGGCTCCGCGCACGGTCGCAATCAGATGCGGATCGCCCGCCGGGTCACCCAACCGAGCGCGCAGGCTCCGGATGTGGACGTCGATCACCCGCTCGTCGCCGTAGAAGTCGTACCCCCACACGCGTTCCAGCAGTTGTTGTCTGGAGAACACCCGCCCCGGTGCCGAGGCGAGCGCGGCCAGCAGGTCGAACTCCAGGCTGGACACCGTGACCGTCGCTCCGTTCACGGCCACCTCCCGACCCGCGGTATCGATCGTCAAGCCGTTGAAACGCAGGGATCCGTCATCTCGGGTGCGGACTCCCCGGTCGCGGCGCAGGACCGCCTTCACCCGCGCGGTGACCTCCCGCGGACTGAACGGCTTGGTGATGTAGTCGTCGGCGCCCACTCCCAGTCCGACAAGCTTGTCGATCTCCTCGACACGGGCGGTGACAAGAATGACGTAGGCATCGCTGAAAGTGCGCAGCCGGCGAAGCACTTCGAGCCCGTCGATTCCCGGCATCATGACGTCCAACAGCACCAGGTCCGGAGGTTGGTCGCGCATTGCCGTCAGTGCCGCCGCACCGTCGGCCGCCTCGGTCACCTGAAACCCGTCCGCTTGGAGGTACCCGCGCAGGACCGTGCGGATGTGCGGCTCGTCGTCGACGACCAACACCTTGCGCATGGGAATCCTCCTTCGACGGTTCTCGGGCAGTACCAGTCTATCTTGATACCCCCCGGGGTATCGGCTACACTCATCAGCGATGGGTTCCACCGGGTCGGTGCAGCCGGTCGGTGCAGTCAGCACAGACACGGACAACGTGGCCCGCCCACATCCAGCCGTCAACGCGCTCTCGAAAGGTCACAACACATGTGCAGTCCAGCCACCTGTCGCACCTGCGGTAAAGCCAGCTACTCCGGATGCGGTCAGCATGTCGATCAGGTACTGGCCGGCGTACCCCAGAACAAGCGCTGCGACTGCGCACCGAATGCCCGCTCGACCGGTGGCTCATCGATGCTGTCCCGCCTGTTCGGCCGCTGATCGCGCCGTTCTCCGAAGGGGTTTGCAGCCCCTGACATGAGCGGTCGTTCTCGCCGCTTGCCCGACAGTCATGAAACGCGATCCGGAGGTTCTCGTGTATTTCGCTCAGCATTATCTCGATTGCCTATCCCAGGCGTCATACCTGATCGGCGACGAAACGACACGGCAGGCAGTCATTGTCGACCCACGCCGGGACATTGCCGAGTACCTGGCCGACGCGGGCGAACACGATCTTCGCATCGTCGGCGTCATCAACACCCACTTCCACGCCGATTTCCTCTCCGGACACCTCGAAATGGCGCAGGCCACCGGCGCGTGGATCGGATATGGCCAGGGCGCTGAGGCCGAATTCCCGATCCGGTCACTTGCGGACGGCGAACGGATCTCCCTCGGGCAGGTGACGTTGCAGATCATGCACACCCCCGGGCACACCCCCGAATCCATCAGCGTGCTGGTGTACGAGCACCCGGACGACGAGGTCGCGTACGGCGTCCTCACCGGAGATGCACTGTTCATCGGTGACGTCGGACGGCCCGACCTGCTGGCCTCCATCGGCGTCACCGCCGATGAACTCGCCCACCAGCTGTACGACTCCATCCAACACAAGCTGATGGGCCTGCCGGACGGCGTACGGGTCTTCCCTGCCCATGGCGCCGGCTCCGCCTGCGGCAAGAACCTGTCCACCGAGAAGCAATCGACGATCGGTGAACAGCGCCGCTTCAACTACGCCTGCCAGCCGATGAGCGAACCGGAATTCGTCGCCCTGGTCACCGCCGGCCAACCACCGGCACCCGACTACTTCGTCTACGACGCGGTGCTCAACCGCAAGGAGCGCGCCGTCTACGACGCGCAGCGTCCGCTTCCGGCGCTGGAGATGAACTCATTCCGCCGTGCCGTCGCCGATGGCGCAATCCCCGTCGACGCCAGGGAGGCGCACGAGTTCGCCGGTGGTCACCTGCCAGGCGCGCTCAACGTGCCGGCGGACGGAAGATTCGCCGAAACAGCGGGCATGGTCCTGGAACCCACCGATGACGTGGTGGTCATCGCTCCGGACGGCCGCGAGCAGGAAATAGCGGTCCGCCTGGCTCGCATCGGTTTCGACCACGTCACCGGCTACCTGCCCGACGTCGAGTCGGTGCTCATCGACCACCCCGAACTCACCTCGCGCGCCAGCCGTTTGACGCCTCACCAACTAGCGGAGGCGTCGGCGGCCCCCAACGCCCCGGTGGTGATCGATGTGCGCAACGCCGCGGAACGCGATGAGGGTTTCATCCCCGGAGCGGTGCACATCCCGTTGGCGGAGCTCCATCGACGTGTGCAGGAGATTCCCCTGGATCGGCCGATCGTCACCTACTGCGCCGGCGGCTGGCGCTCCAGCGTGGCCGCGAGCATGCTGCGCCGAGCAGGTGCTCCCGACGTGTCGGACCTCCTCGGTGGCTACGCCGCCTGGACCGCAACGATCCACACCCCCTCGATGGACCCTGCCACGATGCAGACCGTGGACGCCTGACCGACGGATCGCCGTCATGGCTCTGCCGCTTCCTGATCGGAGGTCGGGACCTTCGACCGTGGCATACCAACGCGCGTTTTCATACCCTTAGGGGTATCAGGCTGCTCACGGGGCACCGGTGCATCAGCACCCGACTGCCCATCGTGAGCAACCCGATCCGACTCGAACCCCATCGCGTATCTGCATGGCCGGCGAGGAGGCGGAACGCGTCGAAGGGAAGTCACATGAGAAGGCTGCTGGTGCTCGGCGGGGGAACCGCGGGGACGATGATCGTCAACAAGCTGCGCCGCAGGCTGGACGCGTCCGAATGGGCGATCACCGTCGTCGATCAGGACGACGCCCACCACTATCAACCGGGCTACCTGTTCCTGCCGTTCGGCACCTACACCTCGCGTCAGGTGACCCGGTCGAGGCATGCGTTCCTGCCGGACGGGGTGGACTTCGTGATCGCGGAGGTCGACGCCATCGACCCGGACGCCCACGTGGTCTCGCTGACCGACGGGCGCGCCCTGCCCTACGACTACCTCGTCATCGCCACCGGTGCGACACCGCGGCCGGACCAGACTCCGGGCATGCTGGGAAAGCAGTGGCGCACCTCCATTTTCGATTTCTACAGCTTCGACGGGGCACAAGCACTGGCGAAGGCACTGGCTGAATTCCGCGGTGGCCGACTTGTCGTGCACATCACCGATATGCCGATCAAATGCCCGGTCGCCCCACTGGAATTCACCTTCCTTGCCGACGACTATTTCCACCGTCGCGGCATCCGGGAGGACGTCGAAATGGTGTACGTGACGCCGTTGTCCGGACCGTTCACCAAGCCGATCTCGTCGCGACATCTCGGGTCGATGCTGTCGGACCGTGGCGTTGCCGTCGAGACCGACTTCCTGGTCGAACACATCGACGAGGATGCCAAGAAGCTTGTGTCCTACGACGAGCGTGAGATCCCGTTCGACCTGCTGGTGACGGTCCCGCTGAACATGGGCGCCGATTTCGTCGGGCGGTCCGGGCTCGGCGACGAGCTGAATTACGTGCCTGTCGACAAGCACACACTTCAGTCCAGGGCGCATCCCGAAATCTTCGCGGTCGGCGATGCGTCGGATATCCCCACATCCAAGGCCGGCTCGGTCGCGCACTTCTCGGCCGAAATATTCTGTGAGAACTTCCTGCAGCTGATCGCCGGGGAGGAGATGAGCGGATCCTTCGACGGTCACGCGAACTGCTTCATCGAATCCGGTGAGGGCAAGGGATTGTTGATCGACTTCAATTACGACACCGAACCGCTCACCGGAAAATATCCCCTGCCGGTCGTCGGGCCGTTCAGCCTGCTGCAGGAGACTCGTGCCAACCATCTCGGCAAGCTCGCGTTCCGGTGGATCTATTGGAATGTGCTGTTACCCGGTCGACCGATTCCATTGCCTGCGCAGATGTCGATGGCCGGGAAGAGCACCGATCTGGTCAAGACCTGAACGCACGCAGCAGCAAGAGCAAGGAGTAGGACAATGCCCGTCACCACACTCGGCGGCCGTGAGATCCATGTCAATGACGAGGGTTTCCTCACCGATCCGACCGAATGGAACGTCGACCTGGGACAGACGCTCGCCCAGCAGATCGGAATCGAGCTGACCGACGCCCACTGGAAGGCCATCAATTTCCTGCGGGCCGACTTCGCCGTCAAGGGCGAGACACCGACGATCAGAAGGGTCTCCACCGCCGGCGGGATACCGGTGAAACAACTGTTCCAGCTATTCCCGCAGAAGCCCGCCAAGAAGATGGCCTACATCGCCGGTCTACCCAAGCCGCAAGGCTGCGTCTGACCGCGATCACCTCGAGAGGAAGGAATACCGATGACCACCGTGGCTGAGTCGGCTGCCCTGATCGTTCCACAATTCGACAACGAAGGAACCGGTCGCAAGCTGGCCATCATCTGTTCCAAGGGAACGCTGGACATGGCGTATCCGGGACTGATCCTGGCGAACGCGGCACTGGGTGAAGGTATCGAGACGCACCTGTTCTTCACCTTCTGGGGTTTCGAGATGATCAACAAGAAGACCATGGATCATCTGCAGTTCACCGTTCTGGGTAACCCAGCCACACATATGCCACAAGGCCTCGGCGGGCTTCCGTGGATGACCGGCATGGCCACCTCGAAGCTGAAGAAGTCCATCGCAGACATCGGTGTGCCCGAAGTCCCGGAGTTCCTCGAGCAGATCGTCGCGTCCGGAGGTCACCTGTGGGCCTGCCGCATGTCGGCGGACATGAATCACCTGACGAAGGACGACCTGTACGACGAGGTGGAGGGCATCATCAGCGCGTCGGACTTCATCGAGATGACCGAGGGCGCGCAACTGTTGTTCATCTGACCGGTAGCCCGCCGCCACGGTGGCAGCGGCGGCACGGTGGCAGCGGCGGCCCTGCCGTTGCTCAGGCCAGGGAAAGGAACAGCTTTTCCATCACCTTGGTATCCAGGGTCTCCTCACCATCGGATTCCAGCAGACACTGCTTCAAGCCCGCGGCGATGATGGCGAATCCTGCCCGGTCCAGTGCCCGGCTCACCGCCGCGAGTTGGGTGACGACGTCCTGACAATCCCGGCCGTCCTCGATCATCTTCAGGACGCCACCGATCTGACCTTGGGCGCGCCGCAATCTGTTCACGACAGTGCCCATCGACTCCGGCTCGAGTGCAACCATCCTGTTTCCTCCTGGAGATGAGGCCGAGCTGCTTGTCAGGCGCCCGGAACAGCGTCCCTCCTGCATCCGACGTTCCTTCGCGCAATACCGGCCAGGGTATCAGCGGATCGGTGTGACAAGTCCGTTCCGTACAGGCGTCCGTCCGCCATCGTGTCCTACCGTCCCGGTATGCCGAACACGCACAATGCCGTCGCGAAACGCCGTCTGCCTGCGAACCTGTTCGGCGCACCTTTCGGGTTGTGTGGGTTGGCGCTGTGCTGGTCGTCCGCGTCGTCGCTCGAGGGGATCCCCCGGTGGCCGTCGGACCTGCTGTGGGTGTTCGCCGGCGCGGTGTGGCTGATCACCCTGATTCCGTTCACGGTCTCGGTGCACCGCTCCGGCAGTTGGAACGGCGAGCTGACCGATCCGACGTTCTCGCCCTTCCTCGGGCTGATACCGATCGTCCCGATGATGCTCGGCGTGGCCCTGAGCCGATACCAACAAGGCCTGGGTGAAACGGTCTTCTTCGTGGCGATGATCGCCACCGTTCTGCTCGGCGGCTGGCTGACCGGGCAGTGGGTGTTGAACGAGCCGGACCTGTCACGTTGGCACCCCGGGTACTTTCTGCCGACCGTCGCAGGCGGCTTTCTGGCCGCCGGGGGCTGCGCCGCCCTCGGCTTTCACAGCCTGGCGCTGATGCTGTTCGGATACGGGGCCGTCAGCTGGCTGGTGCTGGGCAGCATTCTGTTCCTGCGGCTGTTCACCGGACCGGGCCTCCCCCTGCCCTTGCTCCCCACCATGGCGATCCAGGTCGCACCGCCCGTGGTTGCGGGAAACGCGTGGTTCGAGATCAACGGATACCAGGCCGATCCGGTGGCGCTGATGCTGGCCGGCTACGCCGTCCTGATGATCATGGTTCAACTCCGCCTGGCCCCGCGGTATCTCGAGGTGCCTTTCGGACATGGCAGCTGGGCGTTCTCCTTCTCCTACGCGGCAGCATGCACCGCGGCGGTCCGCTGGCTCGGCGTCGAGAAGCCGGCCGGCCAGACGGCGCTGACCTGGGTGATCCTGCTGCTCATCACCGGGTTCATCGGCCTGCTCGGGGTTCTCACGGCCCGCGCGCTCCGCCGGGGCAGCTATCTCCCGATCGCCCAACCGATGCGTCAGCTCAGCGATTAGTCCTTCGCAGGCGCCATATGGCTCCTCGGGTGCCACCCGGCGGACCAGCCGAAATTCCATCCAGCGCCCCTGAGCGCGTCTCTGCAACCGGGATTTCGGCTCTGGTTCAGGCCAGCACGAAGTACCGCAGCCAAATGTAGGGCCACGAGATCGCCACGGTGATCGCGGTGATGACGAGTCCGTAACGGGTGAACGTCGCGAACGAAATGGCGTGGCCGGCTCGTTTGGCGATGCCGGTGACCACGACGTTCGCACTGGCACCGATGGCGGTTGCGTTCCCGCCCAGTCCTGCACCCAGAGCCAGCGCCCACCAGAGCGACTCGGCCTGCGGGCCACTGCCGCTGGCGACCAGGGTCGCCACCAGCGGCGTCATGGTCGCGACGTAAGGAATGTTGTCGATGACGCCGGACACCACCGCGGAGCCGAACAACAGCACGGTGGCGGCGAGCAGGAATTGCCCACCGACAGCGTCCACGGCACGCTCGGCCAGGTAATCCACGACGCCGATGTTGACCAGCGCACCGACCATCACGAACAGGCCGATGAAGAAAACCAACGTCTCCCACTCGACGTCTTCCAAGAATTGCTCGCGAGAACTCCGGCTGACGACGATCATGGCGCCGGCACCGAGCAACGCCACGACCGACGGCTCCAACGGCAGCACGCTGTGCAGGGTGAACGCCGCCAGGATCACCACCAGAACGGCGAGCACCCGCCGCAGCAGGGCGGGGTCTGTGAGTGCCTGCCGCTCGTCCAGCGCCATGACGTCCTGCGCGGACGCCGAGTCCACCGTGAAAGCCGAGCGGAAGAGCACCCGGGCCACCAGGAGGAACACCGCAACCAACAGCACGGCCAGTGGGGCCAGGTTGACCAGGAAGTCGTTGAAGCTCAGGCCGGCTCGGCTGCCGATGATGATGTTCGGCGGGTCACCGATCAGCGTGCCGACGCCACCGATGTTGCTGACCATCGCCTCCGCGACCAGGTACAGCTCCGGCCGCACTCCCATCCGGGCGCAGACCAGCAGGGTCACCGGAGCGACCAACAGCACGGTCGTGACATTGTCGAGAAGGGCCGATGACACCGCCGTCAAAACGCAGAGCAGCACGAGCAGCCGGTACGGCCGTCCCTTGGCGCGTTTGGCGGCCCAGATGGCCAGGTATTCGAACAAGCCTGTCTGCTTGACGACACTGATCACCACCATCATCCCGAACAACAGCAGGATGACGTTCCAATCGACGCCCGTCTCGGCGCTGAAGAACGCCGTGTCTCCGGTGCTGGCGCCGATCAGCAGCATGAGCGCAGCGCCACCGAGAGCCGCCCGTACCCGGTGCACCCACTCGGTGGCGATGAGGACGTACGCCCCGACGAACACCGCGATTGCAGCAGCTATCAGCCAACCGCTGGTGTCGTTCACCGGCCAGGAAGCAGGGCGCCGAGCAGCTGGTGCACCGTGATCACGCCGAGCACCCGCCCCTTCTCCGTCACCGCGACCATCGGCGAGTGCTGTCGGCTCATCACCGATGCGATCTCGATCGCCGTGGCGTTCGCGGCCACGATGGGGCGGTCCGCTTCCCCGCGCGGCAGATATGCCTTATCCGGCATCAGCTGTGCCACCGTGTGCCCGGACAGTGCGCGGCACAGCTGGTCCGCCTCGGTCTCGGGGATGACCCGAGCAAGCATCGGGTCCTCCTCGATGTAGTCCGGGAGCGCGAAGCGCAGCACCTGCGAAGCAGGCAGCACAACCAGCGGCAATCCGTCGGCATCGAGCACCACCAACCCCGGCAAGGCGCGCTCCACCAGCAATCTCGTTGCCGTCAGAGCATCGGTGCCGGTGGTCACCACCGGAAAGTCCTGCATCAGGTCTCGCGCTCGCACAGCGGGCACCATACCGGCGGCGGCCGGGCTCGGCTGCCGGCCATCCCGGGTCGAGGGTCGGGTCAGTCTTCTATCGGGCGGGCGGGGTCAGCAGCTCGCGGACCTGGGAGACGGTGGGCACCCTTCCGGAGAGGACGAGTTTCTCGTCGACAACCAGAGCAGGGGTGCTCATCACGCCGTACCCGGCAATG